>NZ_JABUEK010000002.1:0-1206920 GCF_019836205.1 Rhodococcus sp. BP-160 | reverse complement strand
CACAGAGTTTCGGTGGCCATAGCGGAGGGGAAACGCCCGGACCCATTCCGAACCCGGAAGCTAAGCCCTCCAGCGCCGATGGTACTGCACCCGACAGGGTGTGGGAGAGTAGGACACCGCCGAACAATCCGTTCCGAAAGGGGACCCATTCACATGGGTCCCCTTTCGTGTTTCTGCACTCCGATCGTGAGTGCGGCATGATGACACCACCGGTGACGAGCGGGAGAGCTCGGTCGCCGATCGATCGAAAGGAACCACCGTGCCGGAAGAGCCGTCATCGGAAGGTCGTACGTCCGATTCGGACCGCCGGCCGCCCGCGCGCGACAACCGGGCACCTCGCCGCGACAGCGCGGGGGACCGCGGGTCGTTCCGATCATCGGCCCCTCGCTCCGGTGACCGTTCCGGGAGCCAGGACGAACGTCGCCACACCGGCGACCGTGGGCGCTCCGGGGATCGATCGACGTCCGGCGACCGTCGGCAGGGTTCCGGCAGGGGCCAGGCACCCGACCGCACTCGAGGACAGGGTGCACCTCCCCGTCGTCGCGGCGGTGAAGGGAGCGCGGGTCCGCGCGCGGGCGGTGGGCGAGGACCTGATTCTCGCGCTCCACGTCCGGTCGAGCCCGATCTGCCGGACGACGTCGACGCGAAAGATCTCGAACCCGGGGTCCGTCGAGACCTGTTGAGCCTCGACAAGAGCAACGCGGAAGCTGTTGCACGACATATGGTCATGGTCAGTCAGCTGATCGGAGACGATCCCGCCGCAGCACTGCTGCACGCGCGAGCGGCGCGGCAGCGTGCCGGCCGCATCGCCGTGGTCCGAGAGACGGCCGGCATCGCCGCGTATCACGCAGGGGAGTGGGCGGAGGCTCTGTCCGAGCTCCGCGCCGCCCGCCGTATGGCCGGTGGACCGGGCCTGCTGTCCGTCATGGCTGATTGTGAGCGGGGCCTCGGTCGGCCGGAGCGCGCCATCGAGCTCGGACGCAGCGACGAGGCTCGCCAACTGACGGGTGACGACGCGTCCGAACTGCGCATCGTCGTCGCGGGTGCCCGCATGGACATGGGGCAGTACGACCAGGCGGTGGTGACGCTGCAGACTCCAGATCTCGAGGGGGATCGCACGGGGTCGGCTGCAGCGCGGTTGTACTACGCCTACGCCGACGCTCTCGTGGCCGCCGGTCGAGCGGACGACGGGGTGCAGTGGTTCCTCCGTGCCGCCGCCGCCGACGTCGAGGGTGAGACGGACGCCGAGGACCGAGTCGACGAACTGACCGGTCAGTGACGCGTCTGACCGACGCTCACGACGCTCTGCTGCTCGATCTCGACGGGACTCTGTACCGGGGTCCCGATCCGATCGACGGTGCCGTCGACATTCTCCGCGAGTGCTCCTCTCAGCTCTGCTACGTCACCAACAACGCCAGTCGGTCTCCCGCTCAGGTGGCCGAGCACCTACGCGATCTCGGTTTCCGTGCGCCCGACGAGTCGGTGGTGACGAGTTCCCAGGCGGCGGGGCGGCTTCTCGCTGGTCTCCTGCCCGCAGGTGCGTCCGTGCTGGTCGTCGGAACCGAGGCCCTCGAGGCAGAGGTGTCCGCCGCCGGCCTGGTGCCGGTTCGTACAGCGGACCCCACTCCGGCCGCGGTCGTCCAGGGACATTCCCCCGAGACGGGGTGGGCGAACATCGCCGAGGCGACCTACGCGGTCCGTGCCGGCGCACGCTGGGTGGCCACGAATGCCGACACCAGCCTGCCGACTCCTCGCGGTCTCGGGCCGGGAAACGGTGCCATGGTCGCGGCGGTCGCCGCAGCGACGGGGGCCACCCCGATCGTGGCGGGCAAGCCCGAGGCACCTCTCATGAAGGACGCGCTCGAGCGCAGCGGGTCGACCACGCCGCTGGTGGTGGGTGACCGTCTGGACACGGACATCGCGGGGGCCAACGAGGTGGGTGTGCCGTCACTCCTCGTGCTCACCGGAGTGAGCACCGTGCACGATGTGCTCACTGCCGTACCGCACGAGCGCCCCACGTACCTCGCGTCGTCCCTGTCGGCTCTGCTCGAGGAGCCGGCCGCGTCTCTCGTTCCCTCCGAGCCTTCCGACACCTGGTCGGTGTCGCTGTCCGGTTCCGTGCTGCGAGTCGAGACCACGGGCGACGGCGACGCCGACGCCGACCTCTGGATCGAGGCACTGCGCGAAGTTCTCCCCGCGGTCTGGGCGCTCGGCGGCTTCGACACCGTCGAGGGCGCCTCCGGTGCGGCTGCGGATGTCGTCGCGCGGTGGACCGCCTGACACTGACGGTCACCACCGCCGACCGACGTAGTCGGGGGTATCGGCTAGCGTTGTCCGCGATGAGCACGCCCGTTCCCCGCCCCGGTCAGCACTTGCCGTCGCACTCCGATGTCGAGGGCACGTCCGTCGATCCCGACGCCGTCGTCTCGGCTGTCGACGCGCTGGTCGCCGAGGCGGACGTTGCGGCGTCGGCGCCGTTCGGCGAGGGTACGGACGACCCGCACGGCCTGGTCACGCTGACGCGGCAGGCCCGCATCCTCGACCGCGCGCACGAGGTACTCGTCGACGCGCTCGCGTCCGTGGACAAGAACTGACATGGCTCGTCGCGCTCGGGTGGACGCCGAACTCGTCCGCCGCGGTCTGGCCCGCTCTCGGGATCACGCCTCGGAACTCATCTCGGACGGTCGAGTGCTGATCGCCGGCACCGTGGCCACGAAGCCCGCCACCGCGGTCGAGCCCGGCACGGCGCTACGGGTCACCGAGGTCTCCGACGAGGTGTCGTGGGCCTCTCGAGGTGCACACAAGCTACTGGGCGCGCTCGCCGCCTTCGAGCCACGCGGTGTCACGGTGGAGGGCGCGCGGTGTCTCGACGCGGGTGCGTCCACCGGTGGGTTCACCGACGTGCTGTTGTCCAAGGGTGCACGCGAGGTCGTGGCGGTCGACGTCGGCTACGGACAGTTGGTGTGGCGGCTACGGACCGACGAGCGGGTGCGAGTCCTCGACCGTACGAACGTCCGCGGCATCGATGCCGAGGCCATCGGCGGGCCGGTCGACCTCGTGGTCGCCGACCTGTCCTTCATCTCGTTGGCTCTCGTACTCCCGGCGTTCGCCGCGTGTGCCCGTCCGGGTGCCAGCATCCTCCCGATGGTCAAGCCCCAGTTCGAGGTCGGCAAGGATCGCGTCGGTGCAGGGGGAGTGGTCCGCGATCCCGCCCTGCGCGCAGATGCGGTGCTGGGAGTCGCGCGCGCCGCGGCCGACCTGGGCCTGGTCACGTCCGGTGTGGAGCCGAGCCCACTGCCCGGTCCGTCCGGGAACGTCGAGTACTTCCTGTGGCTCACCGTTCCGGGTCCGGACGACGATCCGAGCACAGCCCAGTCGACGTCCGTCGAGCAACTGGTGTCCGACGCCGTGGAGAAGGGGCCTCAGTGAGCGAGTCGACCGTGCCCGAGCGCACCATCCTGCTCGTCGCGCATCCGGGTCGCCCGGACATCGAGCAGACGGCTCTGCGCGCGGCGAAGGTGTTCCACGATCACGGGATCGCCCTGCGCGTGCTCGTCGACGAGCACGACACGTCGCGGTTGGAGTCGACGTCGGGGATCGATGCGCTCTCCACACCGCAGTCCGACGTCTCCGTCGTGGAGTTCGGTCCGTCGGCGGCGGTGGGCTGCGAGCTCGTCCTGGTCCTCGGCGGCGACGGAACCTTCCTGCGCGCTGCGGAACTCGCGCGGGTGGCGTCCATCCCGGTGCTCGGCGTGAACCTGGGACGCATCGGATTCCTCGCCGAGGCGGAGGCCGACGATCTCGAGGAGACCCTGGCCATCGTGGTGCGCCGCGAGTACCGCATCGAACCGCGGATGACGCTGGACATCACCGTGCACGTCGACGGCGAGATCATCGAACGTGGGTGGGCGCTGAACGAGGCCAGTATCGAGAACGGGTCGCGGCTCGGGGTGCTCGAGGTGGTGCTCGAGGTGGACGACCGTCCGGTGTCCTCGTTCGGATGCGACGGTGTTCTGCTGTCGACCCCCACCGGGTCCACCGCCTATGCGTTCTCGGCCGGTGGCCCGGTCGTGTGGCCGGAGCTCGAGGCGATCCTCGTCATCCCCAGTAACGCCCACGCGCTGTTCGCGCGGCCGCTGGTGACAAGTCCCGAGTCACACATCGCCATCGAGACCTTCGACGGCGGACACGACGCGGTGGTGTTCTGCGACGGCAGGCGCACCCTGCGCCTGCCCGCCGGTGCTCGCGTCGAGGTGGTGCGAGGATGTGAGCCGATCAAGTGGATCCGGCTCGACTCCGCGCCGTTCGCCGATCGACTCGTACACAAGTTCGCCTTGCCGGTCACCGGCTGGCGGGGGAGGGTGACGTAACCGACGTGTTGTCCGAAATTCGTATCGACGGCCTGGGAGTCATCGCCGAGGCGACGGCGTCGTTCTCGGAGGGTCTGACGGTGCTCACCGGTGAGACCGGTGCCGGCAAGACGATGGTCGTCACCAGCCTGCATCTGCTCTCCGGCGCGCGCGCCGACGCCGGGCGTGTCCGTGTCGGCGCCGACCGCGCGGTGGTCGAGGGTCGCTTCACCACCGACCACGTCACCGACCAGGTCCGCGGCGACGTGGAGCAGTTGCTCGAGTCCACCGGCGGTCGGCGCGACGAGGACGACAGCATCATCGCCCTCCGGATGGTCGGGAGCGACGGTCGATCACGTGCTCATCTCGGCGGCCGCAGTGTGCCCGCAGGCGTCCTGTCGGAGTTCACCGGATCGTTGCTCACGGTGCACGGACAGAACGATCAACTGCGTCTGCAACGCAGCGATCAGCAGTTGGCCGCTCTGGACCGCTTCGCTGCGGACGCCATCGGGCCGCTGCTCGAGACGTACCGCACTCGCCGCTCGCAGTGGGTCGCTGCGGTGACCGAACTGCGGGAGCGGACGGAGAAGGCTCGCGAACTCGCGCGCGAGGCGGACCAGCTCACGTTCGCCCTGAACGAAATCGACGCGGTGGCACCGGCACCGCACGAGGACACCGACATCGCGGCGACCGTCCGGCGGCTCAGCGATCTCGACTCGCTCCGCGATGCGGCGTCCGCCGCGCACACGGCGCTCACCGGTGGCGACGACCCCGGCGACGTGTCCGTCATGGCGCTGTTGGGCGAGGCCCGCGATCGACTCGCCTCGACCGACGACGAGATTCTCTCGGCCGTCGGCCCACGTCTCGCCGAGGCTATCGCGGTGGTGACCGACGTCGGAGCCGAGCTCACCTCGTACCTCGAGGATCTGCCCGCCGATCCGGAGTCACTGGACACGCTGCTCTCGCGTCAAGCGGAGCTCAAGAGTCTGACTCGCAAGTACGCCGCCGACGTGGACGGAGTGCTCGCGTGGGCGGAGGACGCACGAACCCGCCTGACGGGACTGGACGTCTCCGCCGACGCCGTGGCAGCGCTGACCGAGCGCGTCTCCACCACCGGTGCAGCGACCGCCGAGGTCGCACGCAAGCTGTCGGCCGCGCGGGTGAAGGCTGCGGCGAAACTGTCCAAGGCGGTCAGCGCCGAACTCGCCGGCCTGGCGATGGGCAAGGCCAAGCTGGACGTCGAGGTGCGCCCCCGCGCTGCGGGTGCGGACGATCGGTCGGCGCTGTCCGTCGACGGAACCGCGCTGCACGCCGGGTCGACCGGCACCGACGAGATCGAGTTCCGTCTGTCCGCGCACAGCGGTGCGCAGTCGCTGCCGCTCAACAAGAGCGCGTCCGGCGGTGAGCTCTCCCGCGTGATGTTGGCGCTCGAGGTGGTCCTCGCGCGATCGGATGCCGGAGCGACCATGGTCTTCGACGAGGTCGATGCCGGCGTGGGTGGTCGCGCCGCAGTGGAGATCGGCAAGCGGCTGGCACGCCTCGCCAGGACGCACCAGGTCATCGTCGTGACGCACCTCCCGCAGGTCGCGGCGTTCGCCGACACGCACCTGGTGGTGAACAAGACCGACGGAAAACGCGGCGGCCCCAACAGTGGTGTGCGCACTCTGACGGATTCCGAGCGTGTCGTGGAACTCGCGCGCATGCTCGCCGGGCTCGACGACACCGAGACCGGCCGGGCACATGCCGAGGAACTGTTGCGCACCGCGACGGCGGAACGGGAGTCCGCGACCGCCTGAGAGCGATGTGCTGGTGTGACTCATGTGAATGATGTGGTAGTTGTTACGGCGCGCCTCCGCCGATGCTGCCGTGTTGTTGTCCATCATCGTGTGCATGAAGATGCCGGCTCTGCTCTCGCGTAGTCATGACTCACTTCCCGGAGTCACGGGAATCGCTCGGGTCGATCGCTCCACGGCCAAGCTCCTGCGCCGTGTCGGTCCCGGAGACATCGTCGTTCTCGACGAACTCGACCTCGACCGGATCACCGCCGACCTGCTGGTACAGGCCGGCGTGACGGCCGTGGTCAACGCCTCCGCCTCGATCTCGGGGCGCTACCCCAATCTCGGTCCGGAGGTGCTCGTCGCCAACGGCATCGAGCTCATCGACGAGGTGGGCTCCGACGTCTTCAAGAAGGTCAAGGACGGTTCGAAGATCCGCCTGCACGACGGCAACGTGTACGCCGGGGAGCGCCGTCTCGCCACCGGCACCGAGCAGTCCGAGGCCGACATCTCCGACCGCATGATCGAGGCCAAGTCTGGTCTGATCGATCACCTGGAAGCGTTCTCGGGCAACACGATCGAGTTCATCCGCACCGAGTCGCCGCTCCTGATCGACGGCGTCGGAGTGCCCGAGGTGGACGTCGACATGAACGGTCGTCACGTCGTGGTCGTCGCCGAGGGCACCGACCACGTGGCCGATCTCAAGTCGCTCAAGCCGTTCATCAAGGAGTATTCGCCGATCCTCATCGGTGTCGGCGCCGGCGCCGACACGCTGTCGGAGGCGGGATATCGCCCCGACCTGATCGTCGGCGACCCGGACGACGTGAGCAGCCGCACGCTGAAGTCCGGCGCCGAGGTGGTGCTCCCCGCCGATTCCGACGGCCACGCCAAAGGCCTCGAGCGCATCCAGGACCTGGGCATCGGAGCCATGACGTTCCCGGCCACGGGCACCCCGGCGGACCTCGCGCTTCTGCTCGCCGACCACCACGGCGCCTCACTCATCGTCACGGTCGGATGTGCCGCGTCGCTCGACGAGTTCTTCGACGCCAGCAAGCGCGCGGACACACCGTCGACGTTCATGACCCGACTCAAGGTCGGTCCGAAACTGGTGGACGCCAAGGCCATGGCGACGTTGTACCGCAGCCGGGTCTCCGGTGGCGCGGTGGCGCTGCTCGTCCTCGCAGCCCTCATCGCCGTCATCGCGGCGCTCGTCGTGACCAACGGCAGCGGTGCGACTCTGGACTGGGCGATCGAGACCTGGAACAGCTTCGCCCTGTGGGTGCAGGGGCTGCTTCAGTGATTTCGCTTCGTCAGCACACCATCTCGTTGATCGCGGTGTTCCTGGCGCTCGCGGTCGGAGTCGTCCTCGGCTCCGGCCTGCTGTCCGGTCGAGTGCTGTCCGGACTGCGCGACGACCGGGACGATCTGCAGACCGAGGTGAACGACCTGCAGTCGGCGAACAACGCACTCGGTGAGCAACTCAACGCCGCCGACGGTTTCGACGCGGCCGTCGCGACCCGGGTGGTCGCGGGAGCGCTGGCCGACCGCACCGTCGTGCTGGTCACCACGCCCGACGCAGACCCCGCCGACGTGGAGGGTGTGCAGCGCACCATCGCCGACGCGGGCGGGTCGGTGACCGGACGAGTGGGGCTCACCGAGGCGTTCGTGTCCGCCGCCAGCGGCGACGATCTCCGCACGCGCCTCACCAACGTGGTTCCCGCAGGCGCGCAACTGCGTACGGGGTCGGTGGATCAGGGCAGCCTCGCCGGCGATCTGCTCGGTACGGTGCTGTTGCTGAACGCACAGACCGCCGAACCGCAGAGCACGCCGGAGGAACTGGGCCTGGCCCTCGACACCCTGCGCGGCGGCGGCTTCATCACGTACGACGACGGTGCCGTGGCACCGGCACAGCTCGCTGTGGTGGTCTCCGGACAGGCCGCCGACTCGGGTGAGGACGGCAACCGCGGCGCGATCGTGGCTCGCTTCGCCGGCGCTCTGGACGGACGCGGAGCCGGAACCGTGCTCGCGGGCCGTGCCGGTTCGGCCGAGGGCAGCGGTCCCATCGCGGTGGTGCGGTCGGATTCCGCCCTCGCAGCCGGGACCAGCACCGTCGACGACGTCGATCGCACGTCGGGGCGCATCACCGTCGCCTTGGCACTCGGTGAGCAGCTCGCCGGTGGTACGGGTCGGTACGGAACGGGTCCTGCCGCGACGGCCGTGACGGTCGGGGCGACCCCGAGCTAGGTACTCAAGCCGTCGTCGCCCGCGTGGTGTCGACCGAACTCGCGTGAAGGTGTTACCGTGAAGTCCCGTGGGTCGGCCAGGTTCCGAACCACTCGATGTTGAGCGATTCGCTCGCTGTCACCATCGGGTCGCACCGTCACGGGAGTCTCTTTGCAGTCACGCATTCACACGCGGGCCGACATCAAGCACATCTTCGTCAGCGGCGGCGTCGCGTCGTCGCTCGGCAAGGGGCTCACGGCCTCGAGCCTCGGTCAGCTTCTCACCTCACGTGGCCTTCGCGTCACGATGCAGAAGCTCGATCCCTACCTCAACGTCGATCCCGGAACGATGAACCCGTTCCAGCACGGCGAGGTCTTCGTCACCGAGGACGGCGCGGAGACCGACCTCGACGTCGGCCACTACGAGCGGTTCCTCGATCGGGATCTCTCCGGATACGCCAACGTGACCACCGGCCAGGTGTACTCCACGGTGATCGCCAAGGAGCGTCGCGGCGAGTACCTCGGCGACACCGTCCAGGTCATCCCGCACATCACCGACGAGATCAAGGCCCGCATCCTCGCGATGCGCGGACCGGATCTGCAGGGCCAGGAGCCCGACGTCGTCATCACCGAGATCGGTGGCACCGTCGGCGACATCGAGTCGCAGCCCTTCCTCGAAGCGGCGCGTCAGGTCCGCCACGACGTGGGCCGGGAGAACGTCTTCTTCCTCCACGTCTCGCTCGTTCCGTTCCTCGCGCCCTCGGGTGAGCTCAAGACCAAGCCGACGCAGCACTCGGTGGCGGCGTTGCGCAGCATCGGTATTCAGCCCGACGCGCTGATCCTGCGATCCGACCGCGACGTGCCGCAGGCCCTCAAGGCGAAGATCGCGCTCATGTGCGACGTGGACGTCGACGGGTGCATCTCCACCCCCGACGCGCCCTCCATCTACGACATCCCGCGCGTGCTGCACGGCGAGGGTCTCGACGCGTATGTCGTGCGGCAGCTCGGACTGCCGTTCCGGGACGTCGACTGGACCGTGTGGGGAACCCTCCTCGAGCGAGTGCACCAGCCTCGCGAGACGGTGCGCGTCGCCCTGGTCGGCAAGTACGTCGATCTGCCCGACGCCTACCTGTCGGTGACCGAGGCGCTGCGGGCCGGCGGTTTCGCCAACCGCGCGAAGGTCGAACTCGTGTGGGTGCAGTCCGACGACTGCGACACCGCGGCCGGCGCCAAGCTGGCGCTCGCCGACATCGACGCCGTGGTGATTCCCGGCGGCTTCGGCATCCGCGGTATCGAGGGCAAGCTCGGCGCGATCACCCACGCCCGGACGCACAAGATCCCGACGCTCGGGCTCTGCCTGGGTCTGCAGTGCATGGTCATCGAGGCGGCGCGGTCCGTCGGTCTCACCGATGCGAACTCGGCCGAGTTCGAGCCCGAGACGACACAGCCGGTCATCTCGACGATGGCGGACCAGGAGCAGGCGGTCGCCGGCGAGGCGGACCTGGGCGGCACGATGCGCCTCGGGGCCTACCCCGCCACGCTCACCAAGGGGTCGGTGGTGTCGCAGGCCTACGGCAGCGAGTCCGTCTCCGAGCGTCACCGCCATCGCTACGAGGTCAACAACAGCTACCGCGACCGCATCGCGGAGAGTGGACTGCAGTTCAGCGGCACGTCCCCGGACGGCCACCTGGTCGAGTTCGTCGAACTGCCGCGGAGCGCGCATCCGTTCTTCGTCGGCACGCAGGCGCATCCCGAACTCAAGAGCCGGCCGACGCGGCCGCACCCGCTCTTCGCGTCGCTGATCTCCGCTGCGCTCTCGTACAAGTCCGAGGAGCGGCTGCCCGTCGACGTCCACGGTGACGAGTCCGTCACGGCGCAGCCGGCCGAACCCGCCGCGACGAAGGCCTGACCATGGCCGATCGTCACGAGTTCGAGATCCTCGAATCGTCCGTCGAGTACCAGGGTGCGATTCTCGCGCTCCGGCTCGACCAGGTGACGATGCCCGGCGGTCGTCGGGCCGAACGTGAGGTCGTCGAGCATCACGGTGCGGTCGCCGTGGTCGCGCTGGACGACGACGAGCGCATCGTGCTGATCAGCCAGTACCGGCATCCTCTGGGGCGTCGCCTGCTCGAGCTTCCCGCGGGTCTGTTGGACGAGCCGGGGGAGGGTCCCGTCGAGGCCGCGAAGCGTGAGCTGACCGAGGAGACGGGGCTCGCCGCGGCGTCCTTGTCGTTGCTGGTCGACGTGGCGGCGTCACCCGGGTTCACGGACGAGACCGTGCGGATCTACCTGGCCGACGAGGTGACCGAGGTCGATCGACCGGAGGCTCACGACGAGGAAGCCGACATCGAGCTCGTCCGCGTCCCGGTGGACGAGGCGGTGTCGCGCGTGTTCAGCGGCGAGATCGTGAACGCGTCGGCGGTGGCGGGAATCCTGGCGCTGGCGGCGGTGCGGTCACGCTCGGTTCCGTTGCGGCCGAGCGATGCACCCTGGCGTGATCGACCCACCGCGTTCGAGAAGCGCAAGGGCGCGCATGGCAGCTGACTCGCCGGGCGAGGTGATCGCGACCTATCTCGATCACCTCGCCGTCGAGCGCGGGTCAGCTCGCAACACCATCACCTCGTACCGCCGCGACCTCTCGCGCTACGCCAGCCATCTGGGTGAACTCGACCGGAACAGTCTCCGCGACGTCACCGAGGTGGACGTCGCGGAGTTCGTGACGGCCCTCCGGTCCGGCAACGAGCTGTTCCCGCCGCTCGCGGCGAGCAGCGCCGCGCGCACGGTCATCGCGGTTCGCGGAGTCCACCGCTTTGCGCTGGCCGAGGGCATCGTCGACGTCGACGTCGCTGCCGGGGTCAAACCGCCGGCGCCGGGCCGCCGGCTCCCGAAGTCGCTCTCCGTCGAGCAGGTGTTCGCGCTCCTCGATGCCGTCGCCGGGGAGGCCGCGGACACCCCGCGCGGTCTTCGCGACCGGGCGCTGCTCGAGCTCCTCTACTCCACCGGTGCGCGCATCTCCGAGGCCGTGGGACTCGACGTCGACGACATCGACTCCGACTCGCGGTCCGTGGTCCTGCACGGCAAGGGCGGCAAGGAGCGCATCGTGCCCATCGGCCGTCCCGCACTCGACGCCGTCGACGCGTACCTCGTCCGTGGTCGACCCGCACTGGTGTCACAGGGCACGCCCGCGCTTCTGCTGAACGTGCGGGGCGGCCGGTTGTCACGCCAGAGCGCGTGGCAGGTCCTGCAGACCGCGGCGGAGCGCGCCGGGATCGGAGCCAGCGTCTCCCCGCACACGTTGCGGCACTCCTTCGCGACCCACCTGCTCGACGGCGGCGCGGACGTACGTGTGGTGCAGGAACTTCTGGGTCACGCCTCGGTGACCACCACGCAGATCTACACACTGGTCACCGTCACGACGTTGCGCGAAGTGTGGGCCGAAGCGCATCCGCGCGCACGGTAGCGTGTCCGCACGAAGCTGCACCCGACACGCGGTAGCGTTCAGGGGAACTGCAGCACGAGGTGAGGATGGAGGTCCGGTGGTGTCAGCGGCGCACGACGACGGAGCACTGTTCCGCACTCGTCAGCCCGAACCGGAACATCCGACCCTGGCCCACCCGTCGGGCATGGGTCCGACGGGGCGCCCGTATCGCGACATCCCGGATCCGCAGCCGCTGTCCTCGCACGGACCGGCGACGGTCATCGCGATGTGCAACCAGAAGGGCGGCGTCGGCAAGACCACGTCGACCATCAATCTGGGTGCGTCGCTGGCCGAGTACGGACGCCGAGTCCTGCTGGTCGACCTCGATCCGCAGGGCGCGCTCTCCGCGGGTCTCGGTGTGCCACACCACGAGTTGGACCTCACGGTGCACAACCTGCTGGTGGAGCCGCGGGTAGCGATCGACGACGTCCTCATGCGTACGCGGGTGGACGGGATGGACCTGCTCCCCAGCAACATCGATCTCTCCGCGGCCGAGATCCAACTGGTCACCGAGGTCGGCCGCGAACAGACTTTGGGACGCGTGCTGCACCCGATTCTCGATCGCTACGACTACGTCCTCATCGACTGCCAGCCGTCGCTCGGCCTGTTGACGGTCAATGCCCTCGCGTGCGCCGATTCCGTGCTCATCCCGATGGAGTGCGAGTACTTCAGTCTGCGCGGACTCGCGTTGCTCAACGACACCGTCGACAAGGTGCGCGATCGTCTCAATCCGCGGCTGAAGCTCGAGGGCATCGTGGTCACGATGTTCGACGCCCGCACGCTGCACTCGCGAGAGGTCATGAATCGCGTGGTCGAGGTGTTCGGCGACGTCGTCTTCGACACCGTCATCACGCGCACCGTGCGTTTCCCGGAGACGAGCGTCGCCGGCGAGCCGATCACCACGTGGGCGCCGAAGTCCGCGGGTGCAGACGCGTACCGGTCGTTGGCCCGCGAGGTCATCCACCGGGACACCGCACCCCAGTCTTGACCGACGGGACGGTCGTGACGGACACGACGGTCGGGGACGCGCCGACGCCCACCGGATTCCAGGTGCGGCTCACCAACTTCGAAGGCCCGTTCGACCTGTTGCTGACCCTGATCGGGCAGCACCGACTCGACGTCACCGAGGTCGCACTGCACACCGTCACCGACGACTTCATCGCGTACACCCGCGCGATGGGCGCGGAGATGGGTCTCGACCAGACCACCGAGTTCCTGGTGGTCGCGGCGACCCTGCTGGACCTCAAGGCCGCCCGCCTCCTGCCGTCGGGCGAGGTGGACGACGCCGAGGACCTGGCGCTGCTCGAGGTGCGGGACCTGCTGTTCGCCCGGCTGCTGCAGTATCGGGCCTACAAACAGGCGGCTCAGTTGTTCGGCGAACTGGAGAACGCCGCGCTGCGGCGCTATCCGCGATCGGTCTCGCTCGAGGACTCGTTCGCGTCGCTGCTGCCGGAGGTGTTGCTCGGTGTGGATCCGCGCCGCTTCGCCGAGATCGCCGCGGCGGCGTTCACCCCGCGCGAGGTGCCGACGGTCGGTCTCGGCCATCTCCACGCGTCGGCGGTGTCGGTCCCGGAACACGCGCGGGCGATCCTGGCGATGCTGCGCGACCGCGGAGTGGGTGAGTGGGCGACGTTCGCCGACCTGGTCCGCGACTGCGAGGTCACCGTCGAGGTGGTCGCACGGTTCCTCGCGCTGCTCGAGCTGTATCGCGAGAAGGTCGTCGCGTTCGACCAACCCGAGGCGCTGGGCGATCTCGCGGTCACCTGGACCGGCGACGACGACGCTGCCGACATCGACCGGATGGACGTCTCGAGGATGGAGGACTACGGATGACAGCGAGCGAGGACGCTCCCGACGCCCTGTCGGACGCCGAGGTGCGCGCCGCGCTCGAGTCGGTGCTGCTCGTCGTCGACACCCCGGCATCCGTCCCGCAGCTCGCCTCCGCCCTGGACTGTGACGAAACGCGCATCCGGCAGGCGCTGACCGCCATGGCCGCCGACCTCACCGCCCGCGGCAGTGGCATCGACCTGCGGTTCGCCGGCGACGGGTGGCGTTTCTACACCCGCACCGAGTACGCGCCCTATGTCGAACGGCTGCTCCTCGACGGTGCGCGGTCCAAGCTCACCCGAGCGGCACTGGAAACCCTCGCTGTGATCGCCTATCGTCAACCGGTTACCCGCGCACGAGTCAGTGCTGTGCGCGGAGTGAACGTGGACGGCGTGATGCGCACTCTCCTCGCGAGAGGTCTCATCGCCGAGGCGGGTCCCGACCCGGACTCTGCGGCGACGCAGTACGTCACCACGGAAATGTTCCTCGAACGGTTGGGGTTGGCGTCACTGTCCGACCTCCCCGAACTTGCTCCGCTGCTTCCGGGCGTGGACATGATCGACGACATCAGCGACAGCATGGACTCCGATCCGCGGGTCCTGCGTGCCGAGCGTCGACGAGAGAACACCGAGTCGAACTCGACCACCGAGTTCGGCACCGACACCACAGACGAATAGGTAAGAAACGTGAACGACTCCGCTCGCCGTGATGGCACACCGGACCGGGACGGCGCATCCGACGCCTCCACTCCCGAACGACAGAAGAAGCGCCCCAACAAGAAGGTCGCCGCTGCTGCGTACAGCAAGCGCACCGAGAGCCGTAAGCCCGGCGGCAAGTCCGGGTACCCCCGGGTGGCTCCCAAGAACAGCGGCTTAAAGCCCGGCAAGTCGCCGAAGCCGGAGCGCAAGACGACGGCTGCTCCGACCATCAGCAACGCCAAGCCCGCCCGCCACCAGCACACCGACGGCCCGCGGCCGCACGTGGCTCCTGAGGACGGTGTGCGCTTGCAGAAGGTGCTCGCCCAGGCAGGTGTCGCGTCGCGTCGCGCCGCCGAGCAGCTCATCGACGAGGGACGCGTCGAGGTCGACGGCCGCATCGTCACCGAGCAGGGTGTCCGCGTCGACCCCGAGGTCGCGGTCGTGCGGGTGGACGGCACCCGTGTCGTCATCAAGGCCGATCTGGTCCACATCGCGCTGAACAAGCCGCGCGGATGGCAGTCCACGATGTCGGACGACCTCGGTCGGCCCTGCATCGGCGACATCGTCTCGGAGCGGGTCCAGGCAGGACAGCGGCTCTTCCACGTCGGCCGACTCGATGCCGACACCGAAGGCTTGATCCTGCTCACCAACGACGGCGATCTGGCCCACCGGCTGATGCATCCCTCCTTCGAGGTGTCCAAGACGTACCTCGCCACGGTGCAGGGTGTCCTGGACCGCGACGCGGGCAAGAAGCTGCGTTCCGGAGTCGAACTCGACGACGGACCGGCGAAGGTGGACTCCTACGCGGTGCTCGACGTGAACGAGGGCAAGACGCTCGTGAAGGTCGTGCTGCACGAGGGTCGCAAGCACATCGTGCGCCGACTGTTCGACTCGGTCGGGTTCCCGGTGAAACGCCTGGTGCGCACCGACATCGGGGCCGTCGCTCTCGGCGACCAGCGACCCGGCACGCTGCGGGTGCTCGGTCGCGGCGAGGTCGGCAGCCTGTACGGGGCGGTCGGCCTGTGACCGCGTCGGAGGATCGACTGATCGTCGCGATGGACGGCCCGTCCGGTACCGGCAAGTCGTCCGTCTCCCGCCTGTTGGCGACCCGGCTCGGTGCGTCCTACCTCGACACCGGTGCGATGTACCGCGCGGCGACGGCATGGGTGCTGACGAACGACGTCGATCCCGGAGACGCCGACGCCGTCGCTGCGCTCATCGAGTCCATCGACCTCTCCATCGGCACCGATCCCACGGGGGAGCGGGTCGAGGTGTCGGGCGAGGACGTCACCGGTCCGATCCGCGGGTCCGCCGTGACGGCGGCCGTCTCCGCGGTGTCCGCCGTGCCCGCTGTGCGCGAGAAACTCGTTGCGCTGCAACGAGAGATCGCGGACTCTGCCGGTCGGATCGTCGTGGAGGGTCGCGACATCGGCACCGTCGTCCTCACCGACGCACACATCAAGATCTATCTGACCGCGTCCGCGGAGACGCGCGCCACGCGTCGTAACGACCAGAACATCGCCGAGGGCCGCGGGGACGACTACGACGCCGTGCTCGCCGACGTCCAGCGTCGGGACCACGCGGACTCCACACGTGCCACGTCCCCGCTGCGACCCGCAGACGACGCGGTCACCGTGGACACCAGCGACCTCGACAAGGACGCGGTGATCGACGAATTGATGCGTCTGGTCACCGAGCGTCTGGACATCGGGCGTCCGACTCATGCCCCGGAAGGAGCACGCTCATGAGCGACAACACATTCGACACGCTCGACGCGACCGAGGTCTACGCCTCGGACGGCATCTGGTCCGAGGAGTCGGACTGGGAGGACATCGACTTCGAGGGTGACGGCGAGGCCGAGGCCGAGGTCGCCGTTCCCACCCTCGCCGTCGTCGGTCGGCCCAACGTGGGCAAGTCCACGCTCGTCAACCGCATCATCGGCCGCCGCGAGGCCGTGGTGGAGGACGTTCCCGGCGTCACCCGCGACCGTGTCTCGTACGAGGCCAACTGGTCCGGACGCCGATTCATGGTGCAGGACACCGGTGGCTGGGAGCCCGACGCCAAGGGGATGCAGCAGTCGATCGCCCGGCAGGCCGAGATGGCGATGCAGACGGCGGACGCCATCCTGCTCGTCGTCGACGCCGTCGTCGGTGCGACGGCGACGGACGAGGCCGTGGCACGGGTCCTGCGTCGGTCGAAGACGCCGGTCATCCTGGTGGCGAACAAGGTCGACGACGAGCGCACGGAATCCGAAGCGGCACTGCTGTGGTCGCTGGGTCTCGGTGAGCCCCGTCCGGTCAGTGCGACGCACGGCCGCGGTACGGGCGATCTGCTCGACGACGTCCTGGCCGTCCTGCCCGAGACGCCCCGCGAGGGAACCGGTGTCGCCGGCCCTCGTCGTGTCGCCCTGGTCGGCAAGCCGAACGTGGGCAAGTCCAGCCTGCTGAACAAGCTCACCGGTGACGAGCGATCTGTCGTGCACGACGTCGCCGGCACCACCGTCGACCCGGTGGACTCACTGGTGGAACTGGGCGGCAAGGTGTGGCGTTTCGTCGACACCGCGGGGTTGCGCAAGCGCGTCAGTCACGCCAGCGGCGCCGAGTTCTACGCCTCGCTCCGCACCAAGGGCGCCATCGACGCGGCCGAGGTCGCGATCCTGCTGCTCGACGCGTCCGAGGTCATCTCCGAGCAGGACCTGCGGGTGCTCTCGATGGTCGCCGACGCCGGCCGCGCGCTGGTCATCGCGTTCAACAAGTGGGACCTCGTCGACGACGACCGTCGTGGCCAGCTCGAGAAGGAGATCGACCGGGACCTGATGCGCGTGCCGTGGGCGCAGCGCGTCAACGTCTCGGCCAAGACCGGTCGTGCGGTGCAGAAGCTCGTGCCCGCTCTGGAGACGTCGCTCGCGTCGTGGGACAAGCGCATCTCGACCGGTCAGCTGAACTCCTGGCTCAAGGAGGTCGTGGCCGCGACGCCGCCGCCGATGCGTGGTGGTCGACTGCCGCGCGTCATGTTCGCCACGCAGGCGAGCACGCGCCCGCCGACGTTCGTGCTGTTCACCACCGGTTTCCTCGAGGCCGGGTACCGCCGGTTTCTCGAGCGCCGACTGCGTGAGGAGTTCAACTTCGACGGCAGTCCGGTGCGGATCTCGGTGCGTATCCGGGAGAAGCGGGACCGCAAGAAGAAGTAGGCGACTGCCCCGGTGGTGCTGCTGAGGCGATTGGCGTCCAGCGTCGCCACTGGGGTAGTGTTTGCTCGTTCCCTTCGGGGCACACACGATCCCTCTCGAGGGATCGCGGGCTGTGGCGCAGCTTGGTAGCGCACCTGACTGGGGGTCAGGTGGTCGCAGGTTCAAATCCTGTCAGCCCGACACAGAAATGGCTCCGGACCGTTGTCCGGGGCCATTTTTCATGTTCGCGTCCGTTGTGGCGGCGCACCGCACGTCGCGGAGGCCGCGCCCGTGGTCGTCGACTTCCTCGGCAGCTGAGAGAGCCTGTCATGGGAGAATGACGGGAGTACATCACCCGTCAGGAGAGCGCGAAGGAGGGCAGCGGCGGTGTCTTCCTCCCCGGCGATGAGTCGTCGAGAACGGAACAAGCAGGACAAGCTCGACCGCATCACCACGGCGGCACGCGACCTCTTCGCCGAGTACGGCGTGAGTGAGGTGACCACACAACAGGTCGCCGACCGCGCCGACGTGGGAACCGGAACGGTCTTCCTGTACGCGAAGAACAAGGGTGAACTGCTTCTTCTGGTGCAGAACTCGGACTACGCAAGCGCGCTCGAGCGGGGCATCGCCGCGGCCGCCCACGTCGTGGACCCGGTCGAGGCCGTCATGGCCGTCCTCATGCCGGTCGTCGAGTGCAACCGCAAGCAGATCGAGAACGGCCGGACCTATCAGCGAGAGGTCGTGTTCGGTGACGACACGGAACCTCATCGTCGTGAAGCGTTGTCACTCGCCGCGCGGACCGAGGCGGTCGTCGCGGAGATCCTCGGCCGCGACGACGACGACGCGACGCACCACCCGGACCGGCAGGTGCAGGCCCACATCATCTCCGCCATCCTGTTTCTCAGCATGGCTCTGACGGCGAACGCGACCAAGAGTGTCGCGGACGTGGCGGCAGAGATCGAGATGCAGATCGGTGTCTTGCTCGGCCGTTGACGCCACTCACGGCGTGTCGAACATGAAGAAACCTTCATCGTCGTCTCATGGGACGGTCATGGACCCCCGGCATAGTTGCTGTCATGCGCTCCTCCCGCCCACTCGCCGCGGCCGCCGTCCTGGTGGCCATCGCGTGCGTTCTCGTCGCCGGGGTCCTGGTGACGCGATCACCGGCGCCACGCCTCGACCCCTCGCCCGTCGTGGTGAGTGTGGCGCCGGAGCCGACGCCCGAGGTGATCGCTCCCACACCTGATGTCCCGCCCGCCTCTCCCGCGCCCGCGCCGGCGCCCGCGCCGGCCGCTCCCGCTCCGATCACACCGCCGCCAGTTCAGGCCCCAGTGCAGGCACCGCCGATCGTCGACTTCTCCGACGACGACGCGGACGACGACGATGACGGCGTCGACGACGTCGACGGCGGTGACGACGATGAGTGACGCCGCCGGTGTCTCGGCTCGCCGCGGATCGGCTCTTCCGGCACGGTGGAAGATCACCGCCTGGATCATGTTGACGACCCTTCTTCTGTTGGTGGTCGTGCTGGTGACCGCCCGCAATCTGCTGTTGCGCGACGTCGACGTGCGCGCCAACGGGGACGTCGCGCAGGAAGCCGAGGAGTTCCGGACCTTCGCGTCCGAGGGGGTCGATCCCACGACGACGCAGCCGTTCGTCTCGGTGGAGCGGCTTCTCGAGGTGTACCTCGCCCGGCAGTCGGCCGGCACGGGTGAAGTGATGTTCGGCGTCGTGGGCGACTCGGTACTGACTCAGCCCGGCGTCGATGTGCCGACCGTGCTCGCACCGGGGTCACCGATCCTGACGACGATCGTGCAGTCGGCCGAACCCGCCGGAGTGCTGGACACCGACAACGGCGAGATGCGGTGGGGGCACGTCGTCATCGACGACGCGACCGGCCGCGCCGGCACGTTCGTCGTCACGGCGTTCACCGGTGCGAACCGTGATCTCGTCGATCGGACCATGCGAACCATGGCAGTGGTCGGCGCTGTCGGACTGCTGCTGACGACAGGAATTGCGTATCTCGTCGCCGGTCGCATTCTCGCTCCCGTCCGCACGGTGCGCACGGTCGCGGCCGAGATCGGGGAGACGGATCTGACCGCGCGCGTCCCGGTCCACGGGCGCGACGACATCTCCGATCTCGCCGAGACGTTCAATGCGATGCTCGACCGGCTGGAGCAGGCGTACACCACCCAGCGACAGTTCGTCGACGATGCCGGACACGAACTGCGCACGCCGATCACGATCGTCCGGGGGCATCTCGAGCTCATGTCGGAGGACCCGGAGGAGCGGCGGCGTACGTTGGCGCTCGTCGACAGCGAGCTCGCCCGCATGGGGCGGATCGTCAGCGATCTGCTCATGTTGGCCAAGGCCGAGCAGCCCGATTTCGTCGTGCCCGCCCCCGTCGATGCGGCGCAACTCGTCCTCGACATCGAGTCGAAGGTGCAGACGCTCGGCGATCGGCAGTGGTTGCTGATGCAGGTCGCGGAGGGCTCGTGTGTTCTGGACGCCCAGCGCGTCACGCAGGCCATGGTCCAGCTCGCGGCCAACGCCGTCGGACACACCGAGGACGGGAGCCGCATCCGGCTCGGATCGACCTTCCACGACGACGGGGACGCTCGGCGGTTGTCGCTGTGGATCGCCGACGACGGGCCCGGCGTCCGCCCCGAGGACGCGCCCGTCATCTTCGACCGTTTCCAACGCGGATCGCCCGCCGACCGGACGTCACCGGCAGCGCGGTCGGGAGCCGGCCTCGGACTCGCCATCGTCCGTGCCATCGCCGACGCCCACGGCGGCTCCGCCTGGGTGCGCAGTGTGCACGGCGAGGGGGCGACGTTCGGCCTCGACCTCCCGGCTCCGGGCCACAGCCCGCGGTCCGAGACCGGCCCGACGCCCACGACAGACGATGCACTCACGAAGGAGATCCGATGAGCCGAATCCTGATCGCGGAGGACGACATCCACATCGCCTCCTTCGTCGGCAAGGGTCTGCGGGCCGCCGGGTACACCACCGAGCACGTCGCCGACGGCGAGACCGCGCTCATGATGGCGCGTGGCGGTGGCTTCGACATGGTGGTTCTCGACATCGGCCTGCCGGCGATGGACGGGTTCACGGTGCTCCGACAGTTGCGCGGCGAGGGTGTGTCGACACCCGTGGTGGTCCTGACCGCTCGGGACAGCGTGCGCGACACCGTTGCCGGGCTCGAGGGCGGCGCCAACGACTACATGACCAAGCCCTTCCAGTTCGCCGAACTCCTCGCACGGGTACGTCTGCGGTTGCAGGACGACACCGCAGGTTCGGCGGACAACTCGCTGACCTCGGGGGACCTTCGTCTCGATCTGCGGTCACGCCGTGTGCACGTGGGGGAGTCGGTCGTCGATCTGACGGCGCGCGAGTTCGCTCTGCTCGAGACGTTCCTGCGCCACCCCGACCAGGTGCTCTCCCGTGAGCAGATCCTCGGGCAGGTGTGGGGATACGACTTCGATCCGGCCTCGAACGTGGTCGACGTCTACGTGCGTGCGCTGCGCGCGAAGATCGGCGCCGAGCGCGTGGAGACCGTGCGCGGGATGGGATACCGCGTCCGATGACCGTCACCGAGTTCGCGACGACGCCGCCCGGGCGACGTACTCCCACCAGTCCTGTCCCGACCCGGACGCCGCGGCGAGTTCCGACGCCGTCGCCGCGGACCCTTGTCAGTGCCGTAATTCTCGCGGTGCTCGCCGTCGGTGTCGTCCTGGCAGGAGTGGCCGGCGATCTGACCGCACACGGGACCATCACGGTGCTGGTCTTCCTCGTCGCGGTGTGGATGTGGATCTTCTCGCCCCTCGACGACACCCACGTCGCTCTGGGCGCCGCTCTGACGTTGGTGATCCTGGGTCCCGTGTCCACCGAGACCTTCACGCGCACACTGGGTGACACCGTGATCTGGCTGTTGGTCGGGTCGTTCGTCATCGCCGCGGCGGTGACGGCCAGCGGCCTGTCCGCTCGGGTTGCGGCACGCGTGCTGTCGGCTGCCCGGTCACCGCGGCAGCTCGTCCATCTGGTCACCCTCGTGCTGCTCCTGACGACCTTCGCGATCCCGTCGACGTCGGGCCGGGCTGCGCTGGCGCTGCCGGTGTTCCTCGCTCTGGCGACCGTTCTGCGTGAACGGCCCCGAGTGGTGCTGACGCTGTCCCTGGTCTTCCCCGCGGTGATCCTCTGCTCCGCGGTCGGGTCGCTGCTGGGGGCCGGCGCGCACCTCATCACCAGCGAGATCGTGCGCACGACGACCGGATCGGGCATCGGGTTCCTGCAGTGGGCGATTCTCGGACTGCCGCTCGCGATCGTGTGGTCGCATCTCGCGGCGGAGATCGCGCTGTCCCTGTTCACCGATCGAGCGGAGCGACGCCGACCGCTCTCGGTGACACGCGACGCGTTCGTCGGGTCCACCGGGCCATTCACCGTCCCGCAGAAGCGTGTCCTGCTCGTTCTGGTCGCCGTCGTGACCCTGTGGTGCACCGAGCCGGTGCACGGTGTCGAACCGGCCATCGTCGCGATGATCGGCGCACTGCTCGCGTCGGCACCGTTCGTCGGGGCCACCACGCTGCCTGCCGCCGTTCGCACCATCCCGTGGAGCCTGCTGCTCTTCATGGCCGGAACACTGTGTCTCGGAATGGCGCTGACCACGACGGGTGCCGCCGAGTGGTTCGCCGACCTGGTCTTCGGGCCCATCAGCGCGCTCGGGTCGTCCGCCGCGACCGTGTTCGTGGTCGTACTGGTGCTGGTGTCGCTGCTGTCCCACCTCGTGGTCCAGTCACGGTCCGCCCGCTCCGCGGTGCTCGTCCCCGTCGTCGTCGCCACTGCGCCGGTGCTCGGCATCGATCCTGCCGCCGCGGCGTTCGCTTCCACCGCTGCCGCCGGCTTCTGCCTCACCCTCACCAGTTCGGCCAAACCGGTGGCGATGTTCGCCGCGAGCGACTCCGTCCCGGGGTTCTCGGCAGGCCACCTGCTCCGCCTGTCCGCCGCGGTCGCCCCGGTGTCCGTCGCTCTCGTTCTCGTCTGCTCGGTATGGCTGTGGCCTGCCCTCGGTCTTCCGCTGTACCTGCCCTGACTGCTCCCACCCCTATCTCAGGAGAACCATGTCCACACGAGTTCCCCAGCGCATCCTCGTCGCCCCCAGCGGCTTCAAGGAGAGCCTCTGCGCCGAGTCCGTCGCGTCCGCCATCGCATCGGGGGTGCGGCGCGCACTCCCCGGAGTTCGGGTCGACACCGCGCCCATCGCCGACGGCGGTGAGGGAACGGCACGCACACTGGCGGCCGCGACGCGCGGCACCCTCCACGAGACGACGGTCGTCGGACCGGTGGGGGAGCCGGTGCCCTCGCACTGGGCCCGACTCGGTGGCTCCGAGCGCTCCGTCGCCGTGGTGGAGATGGCGGCTGCGGCGGGGCTCTCCCTCGTACCGCACGATCGGCGCGATCCCGGCGCGACCACCACCTACGGTGTCGGCCAGCTCATGGCCGCGGCGCTCGACGCGGGCGCGGACACGATCCTGGTGGGTTGCGGCGATTCCGGCACCTGCGACGGGGGAGCCGGGGCACTGCAGGCGCTCGGCGCCAGGATCCTCGACGTGCAGGGCCGTGAGATCGGCCGCGGCGGTCGAGAACTGATCCGGGCGCACCACCTCGATCTGACGGCGCTGCATCCCCGTCTCGCCGAGGTCGACGTCGTGCTCGCGTGCAATCCGCACAACGTACTGTGCGGACCCAGCGGTGTCGCCCGCGTGTTCGGACCGCAAAAGGGGGCGTCCCCGGATCAGGTGGACGAACTCGCCGCCGCCCTGGACAACTGGGCGCGCGTCCTCGAGCGGGACGGTGTGGCCACCGGCGATGTGGCGACCGGAGCGGGCACGGGAGCGTCGGGCGGACTGGGTGCAGGACTCGCGGCCGGGGTCGGGGCGCAGTTGCGGTCCCGCTTCGATGCGTTGCTGGACTCGGGCCTGTCGGGAATCGACCTCGACCTCCGAATCCGCAAGGCGGACCTCGTCATCACTGCCGAAGGGTCCATCGACTTCCAGACCCCGCGTGGCAAGGTCCCGGCGGAGGTGGCGCGGCGCTGCCAGCAGTTCGGCGTGCCGGTGATCGCGTTGGCGGGATCACTCGGTCGCGGAGCGCCGGCGGTGCACGACGTGGGCATCGCCGCCATCGCGTCCATCATCACGGTGCCGATGCCGTTGTCCGAGGCGGTCGCGAACGGCGAGCGGTTGCTCACCGACGCCGCCGAACGGACCATGCGCATGATCCTGCTCGGTGGTGCGGTCTCCGCTCGATCCGGTAATCGGAGTCGCAAGAAGTCGGCGTGAGGCCGGTCGATGTCAGCATCGTCGGTAGCGTCACCGTGTGACGATCGAGATACACAGCGTGACTGCCGACGACTGGAAGTCCTGGCGATCGGTCCGCCTGGCGGCGCTCGCGGCGGATCCCGACGTTTTCGGCTCTACCTTCGCCGACTGGCAGGACGCGCCCGAGCACCGATGGCGGACCCGCCTGTCGATCCCGGGAGCGCTCGACGTGATCGCCTTCAGTGACGCGGTACCGGTGGGTCTCGCGAGCGGCGTCCCCAATGCCGACGACCCCGACAGCGCCGAACTCATCTCGATGTGGGTCGACGCGGCCGCTCGGGGACAGGGCGTTGCGCGGTCGCTGATCACCGCGATCGCGGAGTGGGCCGTTGCGTCGGGCGCTCTGAGACTCGAACTCTCGGTGATGCCGGACAACGACGCCGCGCGCCGAGCTTATGAACGAATGGGCTTCACCGCGTCGGAGACGCGGGGACACCCGCTGCCGGACAGTCGTCACGAGGTGGTCATGCGCCGAGATCTCGCCCCGTAGGGCACTGGTCGACTCAGATCGACGATTGTGCGGGTGGTGCCGACGACGGCGGCCGGTGACTGCTGAGCCTGCGTCAGCGAATGCCGAGGATGGCGTCCAGCAGCGACGGAACACTCGGCGCGGTCACGATCGTCGGGGTCGCCAGATCGAACGCCCCGAGCGCGGTGAGTACGTCGTCGCTCTGGGTCGCCGGGCCGCCGTAGGTGTTGGCAGCGACCGTGAAGTCGTCGCCGATGGAGGCCGAGGCGACGACGCTGGACCCGTCGTCCGCCCAGCCCCACTTCGTTCCGGTGGCGGCGGCGAGTCGACCGGTGCCCCAGTCCTGGACCGTGCCGTCGGCCGCGACCGGTAGCGCCGTGGTCATCCACGTGAGGACGGGGCTGCCGGGATCGGTGCGCTTCTTGGTGTCGAGGAAGCGCACGGTGTCGGCCGTGCTGGTGTAGGAGTCGCCCCAGAAGCTGCCTCGCGAGGTCGCGGTCAGTCCGTACTCGCGCGCCGCGGCGTCGATGGCGCCGGGGTATTTGCTGTCGAGCAGCGAGGCGGCCCAGTCGTCGCTCACCTGGATCATGCGAGCGGCGAGGTCGCGGTCCTCCGCGGACAAATCACCGTGTCGGAGAACGTGATCCGCGAGGTAGAGCTTGACCGTGGAGAGTCCCGGCCGTGCCTCGTTCTCGTTGGCAGTGCCGACGTGGACGCCCGTGGAGAGCGAGGTGTACGACAGGGAGGTCCGCTCCGGGACGCCGGAGAAGTCGCCCGGTGCGGGCGCGGCGCTCGCGGGGGCCGCGAGGGCGGTGACCAGTGCGACGCCCACTGCGGCGGTCGCGAACCACGTGGCCGGTCGTCTGTGTCGAACGTTCATCGTGCTGCCCCTCTGGCGGTAGTGCCGCCGACGAACGACGAACACCGTCGAATCTATTGCCTCCTCTACCGGAACGGTGGACGACGCCGCGGTGGCGTGGTGGGGATCACATACCCGCGCGGCCCGGTGATCACGCTGTCCCGGAGTGAACAGCCGCTGAGAAATTGCTGTGACTCGTCGGCATGTTCACCGATCCGTCACCGCAGTGTCGGATCGATGGGCAATACTCGCGTCGTGACACGCACACCCTTCCCCGCAGCCTCCCGGTCGACGACGCCCGGCGCAGCACCCCTGTCCACCGATCCGACGGATCCGTCGGAGACCGACCTCGCGATGGTCGCCTTCCTGCGGCGGTGGTACGTCTACGGCGGCGGCCGCGCCGAGGACATCCTGGTGGAGTTCGGACTCACGCCCCACGAGTTCTTCGGTCGTGTGAAGGTGTTGCTGGAGAACGGCGTTCGGGTCACCGACCGCGCGCTGGTCGAGCCCATGCTCGCCGTGTGCCGGAAGCGGCTCTGGCTCGGTCAGTGACGACCGGCCTCACACCGACCGTGAAGTGACGTTCTCTCGCTCCGACGACCGCCGTGTGCGTGTCGAGGGACACGCACACGGCGCACACGTCTGTCAGCGCAGGTGATGGACCTCCTGCAGCCCGTACACGGGGGTGTCCAGGCCTTCGTACCGAGCCTTCAGCTGTAGGCCGAGGTAGAGCGAGTAGTGCCGCGACTGGTGCAGGTTGCCGCCGTGGAACCACAGGTTGTCCTGCTGCGTCGGCTTCCACATGTTGCGCTGCTCGCCCTCCCACGGGCCGGGGTCCTTGGTGGTGTCGGAACCGAGACCCCAGCACTTGCCCACCTTGTCGGCCGTCTCCTGGTCCACCAGGTCGGCCACCCAGCCGTTCATCGATCCGTAGCCCGTCGCGTACACGACGAGATCGGCCTCGAGTTCCGTCCCGTCGGACAGCACCACCGCGTTCTCCGTCAGGTGGTCGACCTGGCCGCCGACGAGGTGGATGCTGCCGTCCGCCACCAGCTCCGAGGCGCCGACATCGATGTAGTAGCCGGAGCCGCGCCGCAGGTACTTCATGAAGAGTCCGGAGCCGTCGTCTCCGAAGTCGTGCTGGAAGCCGGCCTTCTCGAGGCGGTCGTAGAAGTCCCTGTCCTTCTCGGCGATCTGCTGGTACACCGGGATCTGGAACTCGTGCATGATGCGGTACGGCAGTGAGGCGAAGGTGAGATCCGCTTTCTGCGTGGTCATTCCGGATTCGACGGCGCGCTCGGAGTACAGGTCGCCCAGCGCGATCTCGCACAACGAGTCGGACTTGACGATGTGAGTGGACGATCGCTGGAGCATCGTGACGTCGGCGCCCGTCTCGAACAGCGCCTTGCAGATGTCGTGCGCCGAGTTGTTCGAGCCCACCACCACGACCTTCTTGCCGACGTAGGCGTCCGGACCGGGATGCTGACTCGAGTGATGCTGCTCGCCTCCGAAGACGTCCATTCCCGGGAAGTCGGGGATGGAGGCCTTGCCGGACATGCCCGTCGCCATCACCAGCTGCTTCGGTCGCAGCGTCACCTCCTCGCCGTCGCGATCGACCACCACGGTCCATTCCCCGGCCGCCTCGTCGAAGGTCGCCGACAGGGCCGTCGTCTTCGACCAGTACGGCACCTCCATGACCTTCGTGTACATCTCCAGCCAGTCGCCGATCTTGTCCTTCGGGGCGAACACCGGCCAGTTGTCCGGGAACGGCAGGTAGGGGAGGTGGTCGTACCAGACCGGATCGTGGAGGCACAGCGACTTGTAGCGTCCTCGCCACTGATCACCGGGGCGCTCGCCGCGATCGACGACGATGGCCGGGACGCCCATCTGACGCAGGCGAGCGCCCAGAGCGATGCCACCCTGACCGCCGCCGACGACGAGGGCGTAGGGCTGGACGCCGTATCCCAGTTCCTTCTCCTCCGCCTCGCGTCGCTCGGCCCAGGTCTTCGTCTCCTTGTTCGAGCCGTGCACGGCCCCCATCGGTCGC
Organism: Rhodococcus sp. BP-160; assembly: GCF_019836205.1. Lineage (NCBI taxonomy): Bacteria > Bacillati > Actinomycetota > Actinomycetes > Mycobacteriales > Nocardiaceae > Rhodococcus > Rhodococcus sp. BP-160. The sequence goes on along the minus strand of NZ_JABUEK010000002.1, from coordinate 1,179,650 downwards.
GCGTGCCCGCGCGGCTCCTCGTACCCCTTCAGTTCCTGCATCGTCGTCAGCAAGGTCCAGGCGAGCGACTCACCGGACTCCGCGTCGGTGCGCAGCCGCAGATGTCCCTTGCCGCGTGCCGTCGCGGTCTCGAACTCGATCCATGCGGAGGTGACGCCGTCGGCCTCGTCGGGTGTCTCGGTCGTGCGAAAACCCTGCGGAGCGACGTCGGCGAGCCGTGCCGTCAGCATGTCGGCGATACCGTCGCGTCCCTCCACCGTCTTGAGGTTCCAGGTGAACGTCACCAGGTCGCGCCAGAAGCTGTCGACGGCGAACATCGCGACGACTCGATCGATGTCCCGCGCAGCGAGCCCCGCTTCGAAATCGGCCAACCATGCGTCGACCCGCTGCTGCGGCGAGATGCTCTGCGTGGGTGGCTCGAGGGTCTGGGTCATGGCAACTCCGTCTTCGTCGTTCCGTGGTCGTGCTCGTGTGATGCACAGCACACGCCGTGGACGCGGTCCGAGGAAGAGTTGCAGCGGGTTGCAGTCGCAGGTGCAACCGACTGCAACCCTGTCGTGCTGTGCCGCGTGTCACATAGAACGGTGATCACGGCCGTCGCTGGGACGGCCGGTGAGGAGTCGAACGATGCGCGCAGCGGTGTACCACGGGCCCGGCAAGGTCGAGATCGCCGATGTCCCGGAGCCCGACCCGGGACCGGATCAGGTGAGGATCGCCGTCGGTGCCAACGGCATCTGCGGTACCGACCTGCACGAGTACTACGCCGGTCCGATCTTCATTCCCACTGAGCCGCACGCCCTGACCGGTCAGCAGATGCCGCTGATTCTCGGACACGAGTTCTCCGGCACCATCACCGAGCTCGGCGCGGGAGTGACGGGATGGTCGATCGGCGACCGTGTCGCCATCGAACCGCTGTACCGCTGCGGGCACTGTGGTCCGTGTCGAGCCGGCAACTACAACGTGTGCCAGTCGATCGGCTTCCACGGACTGATGTCCGACGGCGGTATGGCCGAGTACACGGTGGTGCCGACCGACATGATGCACGCGCTGCCGGACTCCGTGTCCCTCGATCTGGGTGCGCTGGTGGAGCCGATGTCGGTGGCCTACCACGCGGCGACTCTGGGTGAGGTGCGCGAAGGCGACACCGCGATGGTGTTCGGGGCGGGACCGATCGGCATCGGACTCTGGTTCGCGCTGCGCGGCAAGGGGCTCGACGACATCCTCGTGGTGGAGCCGTCCGCGACCCGGCGGGCAGCGATCGAGGCGCTCGGTGCACGCACTCTCGACCCCACGTCCGTCGACGTCCCCGCTGTGGTGGCCGACGAGACCGACGGGCGCGGCGCCGACGCCGTGTACGACGCGGCCGGTGTCGCGCCGGCGGTGGCGACCGCGCTGGCGTGCGTCGGGTCCCGCAAGCCGATGGTCAGCGTGGCGATCTACGAGAAGCCGCTCACCACACCGCTTCTCGATCTGGTGATGAAGGAGGCCCGCATCCAGGGGTCGCTCTGCTACACCTCCGCCGACTACGACGCCGTCATCGCTCTGATGGCCGACGGCGTGTACGACCCCACCGGGTGGGTGTCGCGCATCGGAATGGACGCGGTGATCGACGACGGCTTCGAGGCACTGCATGCCGGCACGAAGATGAAGGTTCTCGTCGATCCGTCGCTCTGACCTCCGTCCCGGACATCCACCATCACATGAAGGAGACACGCATGAGCATCGACGGACAGGTCGCACTCGTCACCGGCGCAGGACAGGGAATCGGGAGGGGAATCGCCCTCCGACTCGCGCGGGACGGCGCGGACATCGCGCTCGTCGACGTGCACCCCGACGGCATCGGCCAGGTCGCCGACGAGGTGCGGGAGCTCGGTCGCGCAGCCACGACGATCGTCGCCGACGTCAGCGATCGCCGCCAGGTGTTCGACGCCGTGAACCGGGCCGCCGCCGAGCTGGGAGGTCTCGACATCATGGTCAACAATGCCGGGATCGCACTCGTCGGCCCGCTGTCCGAGGCCACGCCGGAGGAGGTCGGCCGCATCCTGTCGATCAACGTCGAAGGTGTGCTGTGGGGTATCCAGGCGGCCGCCGCGACGTTCATCGAACTCGGTCGGCCCGGCCGCATCATCAACGCGTCGTCCATCGCAGGGCACGACGGGTTCGAGATGCTCGGTGTGTACAGCGCCACCAAGTTCGCCGTGCGCGGTCTCACGCAGGCCGCCGCCAAGGAGTACGCCTCCGCCGGTATCACCGTGAACGCCTACTGCCCGGGTGTGGTCGGCACGGACATGTGGGTCACCATCGACAAGCGGTTCGCCGAACTGACCGGCGCGGAGGAGGGCGCGACCTACGAGAAGTTCGTGGGCGGTATCGCGTTGGGCCGAGCCGAGACTCCCGACGACGTCGCGGGATACGTGTCCTACCTCGCCGGGCCCGACGCGGCGTACATGACCGGTCAGGCCGGTCTCATCGACGGCGGACTCGTCTACCGATGACCGATCGGGACAGACCCGGGCATGACGCGCACTGTGATGTGGAGCACAATCGGTGTCGATGACTCGAACCTCCGAACCCGAGCCCGCCGTCGCGGCAGGTGAGGACCCACGTCGGTACGCGCAGCTGCTGTCCGCCGTGTACGACGCGACCATGTCGGGTGCCCGCGCGCCCGCTCGCCCCCGCGACGTCATCGGTGACTCGTGGCAGCGCGTGATGAACCTGGGTGTCGATCCGGAGAACCGCGGACCCGCCGATGCTGTCGACGCCGCGGCACTCGAGCAGATGCGTCGGGACTCGGGGCTCGTGGAGATCCTGCCGGAGTTGACCGGGAGCCTGCGTTCGGTTCTGCAGGACTCCGACAACCTACTGGTGGTCGCGGACCGGCTCGGGCGGGTGCTGTGGCGCAGCGGGGCACCCTCGGTGCTCGACCGCGCCGATCGGCTCGGCTTCGTCGAGGGGGCCGACTGGGCCGAGGACAGTGTGGGGACCAACGCCATCGGCACGGCACTGGTCTCGCGCTCGGCGGTGCAGATCTTCTCCGCCGAGCACTTCGTGCGCACTCACCACGCGTGGACCTGCGCGAGCAGTCCCATCAAGGATCCGCGTACCGGCCGGGTGCTGGGCCTCGTCGACGTCAGCGGACCCGCGAGTTCGGTGCACCCGACCACGCTGGCGCTGATCGATGCCGTGTCTCGACTCGCCGAAGCTCAACTGCGTGAACAGCATCGACGCACGCTCGACAACCTGCGCTCGGTGGCGGCGCCGATGCTGGCTCGGTCGGAGACGCCCGCGCTGGCCGTCGACGGGCACGGGTGGGTGGCGGCGGTGGCGTCGGTCCCGGTGCGCAATCGGGTGCTGCTCCCCGATGAGGTGGCGCCGGGCCGACTGTGGGTACCGACGCTCGGCGTGTGCGATCTGGAGCCGCTGCCCGGTGGCTGGATGGTGCGACCGGCGTCCTCGCAACGCGACGGAGTGGTCGACGGGGAGTCGACGCCGACGAACATCCGCATCGACGTGTCCGACCCCTCGCGCACCGTGGTCGAGGTGTCGAGTCCCTTCGGAACCTGGTCCCACGAGCCGACACCTCGGCACGCGGAGATCCTCTTCCTGCTCGCCGCAAGGAGGGACGGGCGCACCGCGGCAGAACTCGCGACGGAACTGTTCGGCGACAACGGCCGTGCCATCACGGTCCGGGCCGAGATGTCACGGCTGCGCAAGGCCTTCGCCGGCGTGGTGCTCGCGCAGCCGTACCGGATCGACGAGTCCGCTGTCGTGGAGCTGGCCCTTCCGGCGGATCGCTCGCGCATCCTGCCGTACTCGGCGGCGCCGGCCGTGCGCTGCGCGCACCGGCCCGGTGAGCCTGGCTAGTGTCGCCTGATGGACACGCGCCTCGAACGTGCAGAGATCGTGCGGACGCTGAACGGTTTCGAGAGTCGGCTCATCGAGGGCGGTGACGAACGGCGGGCATCGGTCGTGGTGGCCGTCGGCGGGGAGCCCGGCGATCGGCACGTGCTGCTGACGAAGCGGCCCTCCCGGATGCGCGCGCATCCGGGTCAGTTCGCGTTGCCCGGCGGGCGTGTCGACGACGGCGAGACACCGGTCGATGCCGCCCTGCGCGAACTCGACGAGGAGGTCGGCATCCGAGTCGGCCCGGACTCCGTGCTCGGGACGCTCGACGACTATCGGACCCGCTCCGGCTACGTCATCCGTCCGTTCGTGGTGTGGATCGCGGACTGGACCGGGGACGCGGTGCCCAATCCTGACGAGGTGGAGTTCCTGTACCGCGTCACCGCGGACGAGCTCGACGTCGACGCCCGGTTCGTGTCGATCGCCGAGTCGCCGCGACCGGTGGTGCAGTGGCCTTTCCGCTCGAGCCTGGTGCACGCGCCCACGGGCGCGGTGGTGCACCAGTTCCGCGAGGTGGTGCTCGGTGGGCGGCACACCCGCGTGCACGACTACGAGCAGCCGGTCTTCGCCTGGCGGTAGCGGCTCGTCGGGTCCGGACGGCGCGCCCGTGTGGAAAGCTCGGGGGATGACCGATCCGGCGTCCGACAGCCCTCGCGACGTGGTCGCCGGTGTCGTCGGCGATCGCATCCTGACGGTGCCCAATGCTCTGAGTGTCGTTCGTCTGCTCGGGGTGCCGGTGTTCCTGTGGTTGTTGCTGGGGGAGCAGGCGTACGGCTGGGCGCTGCTGCTGCTCCTGCTCAGCGGGGCCACGGACTGGTTGGACGGCAAGCTCGCCCGGCTGCTCGACCAGTCGTCGGCCCTGGGCGCTCTGCTGGATCCGTTCGTCGATCGCCTGTACGTCGTCACCACACTGGTGGGGTTCGCCCTCGCGGGCATCCTCCCGTGGTGGGTGGCCGTGGTCCTGATCGCGCGGGACGGCATCCTCGCACTCACCCTGCTGCTCTACCGGCGGCGGGGACTCGCTCCACCCGAGGTGATCTACCTCGGCAAGGCCGCGACGTTCGTCCTGATGAGCGCCCTGCCGTTCCTCCTCGCCGCGCGGGTGGACTGGGTCGGCGCCGACGTGATCGCGGTTCCCGCGCAGGCCCTGCTGGTGTGGGGGACCGCGCTGTACCTCTACACGGGCGCGCTGTACCTCGGCCTGGCGCTCGGTCCGGTCCGACGCCTCCCGCTCACCGCACGATGAGCCGGGGAGCGCCCGCCTTGCGGAGGCGGAAAGCTCGCCAATACGCTCAGCGCGAGTGCGGTTCTCCTCGTCCGCACCGCGACAACGCCTGCGAAAGGACCCGGTTCACGTGAGCCAGACCGATATCCCCACCGAGTTGCGGTACACGGCCGAGCACGAATGGGTCCAGCGGACCGGCCCCACCACCGTGCGCGTGGGCGTCACCGACTACGCACAGTCGCAGCTCGGCGACGTCGTCTTCGTTCAGCTGCCCACCGAGGACGATGCGGTGTCGGCCGGTGAGTCGCTCGGCGAGGTGGAGTCCACCAAGAGCGTCTCCGACATCTACGCCCCGCTGTCGGCCAAAGTGGTTGCGGTGAACGGTGAACTGGACGGCGACCCCGAACTGGTGAACAGCGATCCGTACGGCGCCGGCTGGCTCGTGGACCTGTCCGTCGACTCCGAGAGCGATCTCGACGACGCCCTCGAGGCGATGATGGACGCCGAGGGGTACGCGTCGATCACGACCACGTAACAGCCGTGCCCGGCGGGCGGGCAAGCACGCCCGGGCGACGGTGTGTGCAAGGTACGGTCGGTAAGGTCCTCACGTGGTTCGGCGGCACCCCGGTCGGGGAACCGCGGAACCGTCAGACAAGCGTGACAAGAGAATGTGCTGAATCGCCTCGTGGGTGAGGGGCGATCAGATCGAGGAGGAGAAACGTGAGCGATAACGGCAACGACGGCGTCTACGGAGAGTCCCCCGCGGAGACCACCTCGGTCTTCCGAGCGGACTTCCTGAACGAGATCGATTCCGCAGCGGCGCCCCAGGGCTCCTCCGACGCACCGGTCTCCGGGGTCGAGGGTCTGCCCGTCGGTTCCGCCCTGCTCGTCGTCAAGCGGGGCCCCAACGCGGGCTCGCGCTTCCTGCTGGACCAGCCCACGACGTCCGCGGGACGCCACCCGGACAGCGACATCTTCCTCGACGACGTCACCGTGAGCCGTCGCCACGCGGAGTTCCGTCAGGACGACGAGGACTTCCAGGTCGTCGACGTCGGCAGCCTCAACGGCACCTACGTCAACCGTGAGCCCGTGGACTCCGCCGTTCTGGCGAACGGCGACGAGGTGCAGATCGGCAAATTCCGCCTCGTGTTCCTGACCGGTCCGAAGGGCCAGTCCGCAGGCGGTCAGCTCGGCGAGACGTCTGCCGGCGCAGGTAGCTGATGACGGCAGTCGGGCAGCAGTCCGGTGGCGGCATGTCGATCGGGTCCGTACTCGATCGACTGCGCCCGGACTTCCCCGACGTCACCATTTCGAAGATCCGTTTTCTCGAGGCCGAGGGACTGATCTCCCCGGAACGAACGGCGTCGGGTTACCGGAGATTCTCCGTCGAGGACTGCGAGCGCCTGCGCTACGTCCTCACGGCGCAGCGTGATCACTACCTTCCGCTGAAGGTCATCAAGGAGCAGCTGGACGCGCTGGACAACGGCATCCGTTCCGTGGGTCCCGACGGTGTCGCCGCGGCGCCCAAGGGGCCTCGTGTCCTGGCTCTGGCGCCCGGAAGTGTCTCGCCCACCGAGTTTCTCGGGGAGCGGCGCGTCCGGATGAGTCGTGCCGACCTGCTCGAGCGTGCGGGCGTGGACGAGCCGTTCCTGCTCGAACTGCAGAAGAGCGGCCTCGTCTCGGCGGGTCCGGCCGGCTTCTACGACGAGGAAGCCGTGGTGCTCGTGCGCACCGCGTGGGCGATGGCGCAGTACGGACTCGAGGTGCGGCATCTACGCGCATTCAAGCTCGCCGCGGACCGCGAGGCGAACCTGCTGGCTCAGGTCGCCGGGCCGGTGGCCCTGGGCCGTGACGCGGGCGCGCGAGACCGCGCCGAGGAGCTCGTCCGAGAGCTGGCCGCGTTGTCGCTGTCGCTGCACACGTCGTTGGTCAAGTCCGCGGTGCACGGGATACTGGACAAGTAGTCCCGAGGGCGTGCGTCGGCCGCTCGCACGGCCGGTCGTCGGCGCCGAGGGTCAATACACTGGAGAGCACGTCCGCCCCGTCGAGTGCGCGGGCGACGAGTCACAGCAGCTGGGAGGCGGCGCGATGGGCGAGATGCGCGTGATCGGTATCCGGGTGGAGCAGCCACAGAATCAACCTGTTCTGCTGTTGCGGGAGTCGGACGGCGAACGGTACCTGCCGATCTGGATCGGCCAGACGGAAGCCACGGCGATCGCACTGGAGCAGCAGGGCGTGCAACCGCCGCGTCCGCTGACCCACGATCTCATCGGTGACATCGTCACGGCCCTCGGGCGATCCCTGAAGGAAGTCCGCATCGTCGATCTCCAGGAGGGCACTTTCTACGCCGACCTGGTCTTCGACCAGGACGTGCGTGTCTCGGCACGCCCGTCGGACTCGGTCGCCATCGCCCTGCGAGCCGGCGTGCCGATCTTCGCGGAGGAGCCCGTTCTGGCCGAAGCCGGTCTGGTCATGCCCGACGAGCGCGAGGACGAGGTGGAGAAGTTCAAGGAATTCCTGGACACCATCTCGCCGGACGACTTCAAGGCGACCGACGGTTAGATAACGATCGAGTCTCACCCTTGAGTTGAGGTTGAGGCTCACCGCGTGGCGCGTTGCCTCACGGCTCCGCGGTCCATAGCGTTCGGGTCGATGAAGGACGTGCCGCTCACCGCGGTGAGGGCGTATTCTCGACCTCGCCGAGCGTCACGGATGTCATCGTCGTTCTCACCGCGTACCGCACAGGTCCGCGGACGAGGACTCCAGGCGGACCATCCGAGAGGGAGAGAAACACGTGGCAGATCAGCCGCAGGAGCCGGAGCAGATGAGCCTGCTGGCATCGAACGACGTGGACGAGGTGCAACCCGGTCTCTTCCCCGACGATTCGGTTCCGGACGAGTTGGTCGGCTACCGCGTCCCCAGTGCGTGCCAGATCGCCGGCATCACCTATCGGCAGCTGGACTACTGGGCCCGCACCGGCCTCGTGGTGCCGTCCATCCGCGGCGCGGCAGGATCCGGCAGCCAGCGGCTGTACTCCTTCAAGGACATCCTGGTCCTCAAGATCGTCAAGCGACTGCTCGACACCGGCATCTCGCTCCAGAACATCCGCGTCGCCGTCGACCACCTCCGTCGTCGTGGCGTGGCGGATCTGGCCCGCATCACGCTGTTCTCGGACGGCACCACCGTCTACGAGTGCACGTCCGCCGAAGAGGTCGTCGACCTGCTGCAGGGCGGACAGGGCGTCTTCGGGATCGCGGTCAGCGGAGCCATGCGTGAACTGACCGGCGCCATCGCCGACTTCCCCGCCGAGCGTGCCGACGGCGGCGAGAGCCAGCCGACGCCCGAGGACGAGCTCGCCTCCCGCCGCAAGAATCGCGCGAGCCGCAAGACCGGCTGACCTGCCGGCGCGCACTCCCATATACTGAGTAAGCGTCGACGCCGCACGGGAGAGCTTCGCCGGGACGCGGTCCGTCACAGGACCGAGCCCGACGAGCGCCGAAGGAGCAGCACCTCTCCGTCAATCTCTCAGGCACCCGGGACCGTGCGGGCTCCGACGCCTCTGGAAAGTGGTGGAATCGTCCACCCGCCCACGGGGAAAGGCGCCGTACGCGGCGGCCGAATCTCTCAGGCGCCCGGTGGTCTCGGGCATCACGACAGAGGGAGAGGGGCGTCCCTCCCTGCGTGTGGGGCGTGCACCTCGCCACCACCACGGGAGATCACGTGACCGCCGAACCCCGCTCGACCTCCGGACTCCGTACCTTCGTCGACCGCCACATCGGGCCCGACGCGGAGCAGACCGCGCGACTTCTCGACGTCATCGGTGTGGCGAGCCTGGACGATCTCGCTGCCGCCGCGGTTCCCGCCGACATACTCGACGCGGCCGTCGACGGCATCGCGGACGGTCTGGACGCTCTGCCCGCGCCGGTCTCCGAGCACGAGGCACTCGCCGAACTGGCCGCGCTGGCCGCGAGCAACACCGTCGCGACGTCCATGATCGGCCAGGGTTACAGCGCCACGCTCACCCCGCCCGTCCTGGTGCGCAACATCCTCGAGAACCCGGCCTGGTACACCGCGTACACGCCGTACCAGCCCGAGATCAGCCAGGGCCGGCTCGAGGCACTGCTCAACTTCCAGACCATGGTGTCCGACCTGACGGGTATGGACATCGCCAACTCCTCGATGCTCGACGAGGGCACCGCCGCGGCGGAGGCCATGACGCTGCTGCGCCGTGCCGGCAAGTCGAAGTCGGCCCGCCTGGTCCTCGACACCGACCTGTTCCCGCAGACCCGCGCCGTCATCGCGACGCGCGCGGAGCCGCTCGGCATCGAGCTCGTCGACGCCGACCTCGCGGCGGGCCTGCCCGAGGGCGAGTTCTTCGGTGTCGTGTCGCAGACGCCGGGAGCATCGGGCCGCATCGTCGACCTCACGTCGGTGATCGCCGAGGCGCACGATCGGGGCGCCCTCGTGGCCGTCGGCGCGGACCTCCTCGCCGCCACTCTCGTCACCTCGCCCGGCGAGCAGGGGGCCGACGCGTGCTTCGGCACGTCGCAGCGGTTCGGCGTCCCGATGGGCTTCGGTGGACCCCATGCGGGATACCTGGCCGTGCGCACCTCCCACGCTCGTCAGTTGCCGGGCCGCCTCGTCGGCGTCTCCGTCGACGCCGACGGATCGCCCGCCTACCGCCTGGCTCTGCAGACACGTGAGCAGCACATCCGCCGCGAGAAGGCGACGTCCAACATCTGCACCGCGCAGGTGCTCCTCGCCGTCGTCGCCGCGATGTACGCGAGCTACCACGGTGCCGACGGGCTCACCGCCATCGCGCGGCGCGTCGCCGGCCACGCGGCCTCGCTGGGTGCCGCGCTGCGCGCCGGTGGCGTCACCGTGGTGCACGAGAACTACTTCGACACCGTCCTCGCCCGCGTACCCGGCCGCGCGGCCGAGGTGGTCGCCGCCGCGAAGACGACCGCCGCGATCAACCTCCGCTTCGTCGACGACGACCACGTCGGCATCTCCTGCGACGAGGCCACGATCGACGCTCATGTGGAGGCCGTGCTGCAGGCCTTCGGTGTCGAGCCGGCCTCCGGCTCCGCGCCGATCGCCGTTCCCGACGCCCTCTCCCGTACGTCGGAGTTCCTGACGCACCCGGCGTTCACGCGGTACCGCACCGAGACCGCCATGCTCCGGTACCTCCGCGCGCTGTCCGACAAGGACATCGCCCTCGACCGCAGCATGATCCCGTTGGGCTCGTGCACCATGAAGCTCAACGCCACCGCGGAGATGGAGCCCATCACGTGGCCGGGCTTCAACGCCCTGCACCCCTTCGCGCCCGCGGACGATGCTCCCGGCATGGCGCGCATCATCAGCGACCTCGAGGAGTGGCTCGTCGCGGTCACCGGCTACGACGCGGTGTCCCTCCAGCCGAACGCGGGCAGCCAGGGCGAGTACGCAGGCCTGCTGGCGATCCGCAACTATCACCGCAGCCGCGGGGACGACGCACGCACCATCTGCCTCATCCCGTCCAGCGCCCACGGCACCAACGCGGCGTCCGCCGTGATGGCCGGGATGAAGGTCGTGGTGGTGGCGTGCCGTACCAACGGTGACGTGGACGTCGACGACCTGCGCGCCAAGGTGGCCGAGCACGCCGAGTCGCTGGCCGCCATCATGATCACCTACCCCTCGACCCACGGCGTCTACGAACACGAGATCGGCGACATCTGCGCCGCGGTGCACGACGCGGGTGGCCAGGTGTACGTCGACGGCGCGAACCTCAACGCTCTGGTCGGCGTGGCGCGCCCCGGTCGCTTCGGCGGCGACGTCAGCCACCTGAACCTGCACAAGACGTTCTGCATCCCGCACGGCGGCGGCGGCCCCGGCGTCGGTCCGATCGGCGTCCGCTCCCACCTCGCGCAGTTCCTGCCCGGACACCCGTTCGTGGAGGGTCTCGGTGAGACCGGTGCGATCTCGGCCGCACCGTACGGTTCGGCGTCCATCCTGCCGATCACGTGGGCCTACATCCGCATGATGGGTGCCGCCGGTCTACGGCGCGCGACCCTCACCGCGATCGCGTCGGCGAACTACATCGCCCGCCGACTAGACGAGTACTTCCCGGTGCTCTACACCGGCGATCGCTCGATGGTCGCGCACGAGTGCATCCTCGATCTGCGGCCCATCACCAAGCGCACCGGGGTGACGGTCGACGATGTCGCGAAGCGGTTGGCGGACTACGGTTTCCACGCACCGACGATGAGCTTCCCGGTGTCGGGCACCCTCATGATCGAGCCGACCGAGAGCGAGAATCTCGACGAGATCGACGCCTTCGTCGACGCCATGATCGCCATCCGCGCGGAGATCGAACGAGTGGCGTCGGGGGAGTGGACCGTGGACGACAACCCGCTCCGGGGCGCGCCGCACACGGCGCACTGCCTCGTCACGGACTGGACGCACCCGTACTCGCGCGAGGAGGCCGTCTACCCGGCCGGCACCTCGCGCGCCAAGGTGTGGCCGTCGGTGCGGCGGATCGACGGCGCACACGGCGATCGCAACCTCGTGTGCTCCTGCCCGCCGATCGAGGCCTTCGCCTGACCTACTGACACTGACGCGATGTGATCAGCGCGCCGTCCGGAGCTCCAGCAGAGAGATCTCGGGCGGCGCGCCGATGCGTACCGGGGGACCCCAGGCGCCGGCGCCGCGGGTGGTGTAGAGCGTGGTGTCGCCGATGGTGTCGAGGCCCTGGACCGAGGGCTGTTGCAGCGGTACGAGATACACGATCGGCCAGATCTGTCCGCCGTGAGTGTGGCCGGAGACCTGCATGTCCACACCGAGATCGGACGCCTGCGTCGCCTGCTTGGGCTGGTGCGCCGAGAGCAGCTGGAAACGGGCCGGGTCGGTGCCCTCGAGGGCTGCCGCCAGATCCGGCTCGTACGGTTCCGGCGCCGTGAGGTCCTCGATGCCGACCAGGTCGATCGTGTCGACGCCGCGGGTGAGCGGGACCGTCTCGTTGCGCAGGACCCGCAGTCCCAGCGAGTCGTACAGGTCGAGCCACGCGCCGCCGTCGCCCGCATAGAACTCGTGGTTGCCGCTGGTGACCACGACACCCAGGGGCGCCGACAGTTCGCTCAGCGGAGCCAGTGCCGGGCCCACGAGGTCCACGGTTCCGTCGACGAGGTCCCCGGCGATGATGACGAGATCTGGCTTCTCCGCCATGAGGGTGTCGACGACCCCCTGCACGAACGCCTCGCCGCGCGCCGGGCCGACGTGCAGGTCGGACACCAGTCCCACCCGCACACCGTCGAACGACGCGGGCAGTGCTGCGAGTTCGACTGTCGTCCGGGTCACCTTCGGGGTGGCGGCCGCGACGACTCCGTACGCGACGGCCACCACGGTGCCGAGGACGAGAACGGCGGTGGCGGGACGCACGAAGGTGCGCCGTGCGGACACCCCGTCGCGGTGGGCGACACGCGCTCCGATCCGCACCACCAGGGCGCCCACGGCGATCAGCAGGGAACCGAGGCAGAGGTACAGGAGTGCGGCGAGCCAGGTCAGACCCGGGTACGCGACGTAGCGGGCCCACGAGGGATCCAGTACCTCACCGCTGCCGATCCCGACCACCGCGGCGGCCCAGAACGCCACGAGAACGGCATCTGCGGCGAGGCGCGCGGCGCCGGTGAGTCCGGTGGCCACCACCAGACGGCGGTGCAGGACGAACGTCACGATCGCCAGGAGCACGGCGAACGTCAGCATGCGAATCACGGGGAAGCCCTTCGGCATTCGGTGGAGATCGTCACCGGTCGGAGGACAATCGGTCGAGCGAGGCGGTGAGTGAGGGGTCGGAGGAGGACACCTCGACGAGGTCGCCTCCGGTCTGGCCCGCGAGGCTGCGCAGCGTCGCGATGTCCGAGTTCTGGGTCAGAGACACCACGTCGATGCGGACCGGACGCGCAGGGTCCGACGCGGCGGCGATCGACTGGAGGAAGGACGCGGCGGAGATCGAGGTGTCGTCGTTCGGGCCGTCGGTGACGAGAAGAACCGAGTTGGTCCCGTCGCCCGACCAGTTCTGCACCGCCGATTCGTAGGCGGCCTGCGCGGAGGCGTAGGTCGAGGTGGCGGTGGCGGGAGACAGACCGGCGAGAGAGCTGTCCAGTGCGGCGCGGGACTCGGAGTTCGCCTCCGTGAGCGGAACCTCCACCCGGTACGGCCGTGATCCGTCCAGTGCCCGGCTGTACGTCCACAGGCCGATTCGGCTGGTGTCGGGAACCGCGCCGATCACCTGACGCAGGGCGGACGTCACGTTGGTCAGGCGCGTGGCGGACCCGTCGATCGACTCCATCGATCCCGACACGTCGAGCAGGACGGTGGTGCTCGACGGGCGGGTGGGTGACGCGAGGGTGTCGAGCACCGCCGTGCGCGCCGCCGGCTCGGGCGATGCGGCGGGCTGACCGATCGCCGGGAACGTCAGTCCCGCCACCGACGGAGGTGTCGCCTCGGTGGTTCCGTCGGCGGTGGGAACGCGGAATCCCTGTCGCAGGAACGCCTGCTGCTGATCGGCTCCGCGGGCGAACTCCGCGAACGCGGCCGCAGCCGCGCGTCCGGTCGCATCACCGTCCGAGAGCACCACTGCAGGATGGTCGGCACTCGGCGTCGAACCGGCCGGGCGGAAGGCGGCCAGCTGCTGGCCCTCCGTGATCCGGTTGTACAACTGCTGTTCGGTGACCGGGACGGCGTGGACCGGGGCGGCCGCGGGGTCGCCGCCCTGCACCATCGCATCGAGAGCGGCCGCAGCATCGGCGGGCGGTGTGGGAGACGCGTCCGTCGCCGCGCGGGAGAGCGCGGAGACCGCCGACACGACGGGCGCGGACGCAGCCTGATCGGCGGTCAGCGACGCGGTGGAGGCGGTGGGATCGACGACCGCCGCAGCCACCGACACCAGAGCCGCGGTGGTGGTCGACCCCGCCGGCAGTGCCGGTCGCAGGGATCCCCAGCCCACGGCGCCGATGGCGTCGAGCGACCCGGGGGTGGCGGCGAGACGAGGCAGGTCGGCCCACCCCACGGCCGCCGCTCCCAGGGTGTCGGCGAGCGTCGGCGCGACGCCGAGGACGACGGGACTGGTGGCGAGAGACCGGGGGGTGCTGTCGACCCGCCGCGCGTCGATCAGCGGCGCCGCGTCCGCCGAAGTCGCCGGGATCCACAGCGACGGACGAGGACCGGCCGCCGCGTCGGACGGATCGGCCGCGAGGGCCGCTGCCGCGACGTCCGACGCCGTCTCGGTCACCGTCGTGGTGACGCAGTGATCGCGCACCACCGGCGCCGTGGCGTCCCACGCCGCGGCGACCGTACGCACGGCGTCGGCGATGTCGGGATCGGCCGTGACGGCCAGCACGGCGTCACCCTCCACACAGGCCTTCGCGGCCTGCTCACCCTCGTCGGTGATGCGATCGCGCAGGGCGAACCAGCCCAGGACGGCCGCGACGAGCAGCACGAGAACGACGACGACCACGACGGGTCCGCGGCTCACACCGCGACGAACACCCGACGTGGACGCGGTGCGACGATGCTCTCCCACCCTCGGGACCCGTCCTCTCTCGTGCTGCTCCCGGCCTCCCCGTCAGGATGCCTGGTTCGCTGCCTTGTACTCGCGACGGCGCGCGTGGAGGATCGGCTCCGTGTACCCGTTCGGCTGCCGGGTTCCCTCGAGGATGAGGTCCTTGGCGGCGTTGAAGGCGATGTTGGAATCCGAGTTCTCGGCGAGCGGTCGGTAGGTCGGGTCGCCGGCGTTCTGCCGATCGACCACCGGCGCCATGCGCGTCAGCGAGGCGACGACGTCCTGCTCGGTCACGATGCCGTGACGGACCCAGTTGGCCAGCAACTGGCTCGAGATGCGCAGCGTCGCACGGTCCTCCATGAGCGCGACGTCCTCGATGTCCGGAACCTTGGAGCAGCCGACGCCGTGGTCGATCCACCGGACGACGTATCCCAGGATCGACTGGCAGTTGTTGTCGAGCTCACGCTGCTTGTCCTCGTCGCTCCAGGAGGTGTCGGCGGCCAGTGGGATCTCGAGGATGTCGTCGACCGTGGCGCGGCGAGCCTTCGCGATCTCCTCCTGGCGGGCGAAGACGTCGACCTGGTGGTAATGGGTGGCGTGCAGCGTGGCCGCGGTGGGCG
Organism: Rhodococcus sp. BP-160; assembly: GCF_019836205.1. Classification (NCBI taxonomy): domain Bacteria; kingdom Bacillati; phylum Actinomycetota; class Actinomycetes; order Mycobacteriales; family Nocardiaceae; genus Rhodococcus; species Rhodococcus sp. BP-160. The sequence continues at coordinate 1,164,364 of NZ_JABUEK010000002.1, read as the reverse complement.
ACGGGACCCACGCGGTGTTCGCACCCGCGCGCGGGTGACCGATCTTCTGCTCGAGCATGTCGTGCATGAGATCGGGCATCGCCCACATTCCCTTGCCGATCTGCGCCTTGCCCTCGAGGCCCGCCGCGAGACCGGTGTCGACGTTCCAGTCCTCGTAGGCGGCGATCCACTTCTGCTTCTTCATCTCGGCCTTGCGCACGACGGCTCCGGCCTCCATGGAGGTGTGGATCTCGTCGCCGGTCCGGTCGAGGAAGCCGGTGTTGATGAACACGACGCGTTCCTTCGCCGCGAGGATGCAGGCCGCGAGGTTGACCGTCGTGCGACGCTCCTCGTCCATGATGCCGACCTTGAGGGTGTTGCGGGGGAGGCCCACGACGTCCTCGACCCGCGCGAACAGCTCGTTCGTGAAGGCGACCTCGTCGGGACCGTGCATCTTGGGCTTCACGATGTAGAGCGAGCCGGTGCGGCTGTTGCTCAGCGCGACGTCGTCTCGCAGGCTGTGCTTACCCGTCACGGACGTCATGACGGCATCGAGAATGCCCTCGGGGATCTCGTTGCCGTCCTTGTCGAGGATCGCATCGGTGGTCATCAGGTGCCCGACGTTGCGGACGAACAGAAGCGACCGGCCGTGCAGCACGAGTTCGGAGCCGTCCAGAGCGGTGTAGACGCGATCCGGATTCATGGTGCGGGTGAAGGTCTTCCCGTTCTTCGACACCTCCTCGGCGAGATCGCCGCGCATCAGACCGAGCCAGTTGTGGTAGCCGAGCACCTTGTCGTCGGCGTCCACGGCGGCGACGGAGTCCTCGAAGTCCATGATCGCGGTGACCGCGGACTCGAGCAGCACGTCCTTCACGCCCGCGGCATCGGTGCTGCCGATGGGACTCTCGGCGTCGATCTGCAGTTCGAAGTGCAAGCCGTTGTGGACGAACAGGATGCCGGTCGGTGCGGACGGCTCACCCGTGTAGCCGAGCAGCGAGTCCGGTGACGCGAGACCGACGGTGTCGCCGGAGGACAGGGTGACCGCCAGGGCGGACCCGTCGACGACGTACGACGTGGCGTCCGCGTGCGAGCCGGACGTCAGCGGCACCGCGTCGTCGAGGAACGTGCGAGCCCACGCGATGACCTTGTCGCCGCGCACCTTGTTGTAGCTGGTGCCCTTCTCCGCGCCGCCGTCCTCGGAGATGGCGTCGGTGCCGTAGAGCGCGTCGTACAGCGAGCCCCACCGGGCGTTGGAGGCGTTGATGGCGAAGCGTGCGTTGAGGACGGGGACGACCAGCTGCGGGCCGGCCGTCGTGGTGATCTCGGTGTCGACGCCCTCGGTCGTGATCGCGAACGCGGCAGGCTCGTCCTGCAGGTACCCGATCTCCTTCAGGAACGCCTTGTACTGCGCGCGGTCGTAGCCGGCTCCGGGGTGCTCGGAGTGCCAGGCGTCGAGCTTGCCCTGGATCTCGTCGCGGGCCTCGAGGAGCGCCCGGTTACGGGGCGCGAGATCCTCGAGGAGGGACTGCACACCCGCCCAGAACGCATCCTGATCCACACCCGTGCCGGGCAGAGCCTGCTTCTCCACGAACTCGTGCAGCACTGCCGCCACCTGCAGATCGCCGACCTGGACGCGTTCCGTCATCACAGCCCCTCACTTGACTCTCGCCTGTCGCGGCGTCGTGCCGCGCTGGATCGCCCCGATGTTACCCAGTGGTAGTGCGGAGCCCACCGGTGGTGGCGCGCGGGACGATCACGAGCAGGAATACCTGCGACCCCCACGGCGTCGTACTCGCCATGACGACATCGACGACTTCCCGCCCCGCCGACGCGAGCGGCACCTTCCTGCTCGGTGGAGACCTCGAGATCACCCGGCTCGGTTACGGCACCATGCAGCTGCCCGGAGAAGGCGTCTGGGGGCCGCCGCGTGACCGCGACGAGGCGATCCGCGTGCTGCGGCGATCGGTGGAGCTGGGCGTGACCTTCTTCGACACCGCAGACAGCTACGGCCCGGAGGTGGCCGAGGACCTGCTCGCCGAGGCGCTGCGTCCCTACGCCGACGACATCGTGATCGCGACCAAGGCCGGGCTCACCCGGCAAGGCCCCGGGCACTGGACCCCGGTCGGTCGTCCCCCATACCTCCGCCAGCAAGCCGAGTTGTCGCTGCGCCGTCTCGGTGTGGACCGCATCGACCTGTTCCAGCTGCACCGCATCGACCCGGACGTCGCGCTCGAAGATCAGGTCGGCGAACTGAAGGCGCTGCAGGACGAGGGCAAGATCCGGCACATCGGCCTCAGCCAGGTGTCCGTCGAGGAGGTGACACAAGCACAGAGGATCGCTCCGATCGTGTCCGTCCAGAACCTCTTCAACCTCACGGACCGCTCCTCCGAGGAGCTCCTCGACTGGTCGGCCGAGCAGAACATCGGCTTCATTCCGTGGTTCCCGCTCGCCACCGGAAAGCTCACCGGCGAGGGCAGCCCGCTGACGGAGCTGGCCCAGCGGCACGGCGTCTCCGCGTCGCAGCTCGCCCTCGCGTGGCTGTTGCGTCGATCCCCGGTGATGCTGCCGATTCCCGGAACGTCGTCGGTGTCCCACCTCGAGGACAACGTCGCCGCCGCGAGCATCGAGCTCAGCGACGAGGAGTTCGCCGAACTCTCGGCCGTGGGCGTCTGACCCGAACGGTCAGCGCAGATCGGCGAGCAGGCCGCCGATCGCGACTCGCAGAGCGGCGCCTCGTTCCGCGATCGCCGACTGGGCGCGCACGTACTCGGCGCGCCCGGTCGGAGTCTCGACACGCACGGGGGAGTAGCCGTACGCCGTGAGGTCGTACGGGCTCGCCCGCATGTCCAGTTCACGCGCCGTCATCGACAGCGCGAAGCAGTCGAGCAGCAGTTCGGACGGCAGCAGCGGTCCGAGCTTCGCCACCCACTTGTACAGATCCATCGAGGCGTGCAGGCAGCCCGGCTGTTCCGTCAGGAGCCGGTGCTCCGGGGTCAGCTCGAGCGCGTTCCGCGGGACCGCGTCCGGGGTGAAGAAACGGAACGCGTCGTAGTGGGTGCAGCGCAACGGCATCGAGTCCACCACCGCGTCGGTGCCGTCGTGACCGAGGCGCAGCGGCACGTCGTGACGCAGAGCCTCGTCCCCGCCGCGGTAGACCATCGCCCACTCGTGCAGACCGAAGCAGCCCAGCTGCGCGGGGCGGGTGGCCGTCCGGCCGATCAGGGTGCTCACGAACTCGATCGCGGACGACCGCCGGTCGAGGAACTCGGACGACACCGTGACGCCGGGTCGCCCGCCCACGGCGACGTCCACGTACCCGGAGCGTCCGCGGTAGTCCTCGATGCCCGCCCCGGTCAGTACCGAGCCGTGACCGGGGTGCCACCGGCGCAGATGGCCCGGCTTGAGGCTGTAGTAGGTGAAGAGGAAGTCGAGCACCGGATGCGGCTCGCCGACCGCGCGCCGCTCCAGATAGGCACCGATCATCTCGTCCACCCGCTCGCCGTGAGCGTGCCGCCGAGGATGCCACGCGTCCGCTCCGAGAACGACGAGATCGGTGTCCGACACGACGGACGTCACGGCGCGTCGGGCCCGGGGACGACGTCCTCCACGAGGTGGGTGCCGTCGCGCACCGTGCCGACGAACTCCTCGACGAGGTCCTCGAGAGCGACGATGCCGATGGTGCCCTTGCCCGTCTCCACCACGGCGCCGAGGTGACTGCGTCGGCGGCGGAGACCGGCCAACGCCTCGTCGAGAGGGGTGCGTGCGTCGATGATCGGCAGAAGGCGGACGTCCGAGCGCGGGATGATGGTCTCCGAGTCGGCCAGCGGGTCCGCCATCAGATCGAGGACGTCCTTGATGTGGAGATACCCGATCATGCCGTCGGTCTCGTCGCGGACCGGGTACCGCGAGAAACCGGTCTCGCGGACGGCCTCCTCGATCGCACCCAGCGTGGGTCCCTTGGGTCCGCAGACCACCGTGCGGGCCTTGTCCAGCGGGATGAGGACCTCCCGCACGGTGCGACCCGACGTCTCGAGAGCCTGCGTCAGCCGGCGGTGCTCCTCCTCGTCGATGAGTCCCTCCGAGCGGGACTCGCCGATCATGTCGGAGAGCTGGTCCGCCGACACCGACGAGTCCAGCTCGTCCTTCGGCTCGACGCGCAACAACCGCAGTGTACCGTTGGCGCACAGGTTGTAGAACGAGATCAGCGGCTTCGCGACACGTAACCACCACAGATGCACGGGCACCAGCAACATCGCCGTCGCTTCCGGTCCGGCGATCGCGATGTTCTTCGGCACCATCTCGCCGATGAGGATGTGCAGGATCACCACGATGCCCAGGGCGAGGGCGAACCCGATGGGGTGCAGCAGGGAGTCGGGTACGCCGAGCAGCTCGAACGGACGCTCGATCAGGTGGGCCACGGCGGGTTCCGCCACGCGCCCGAGCAGGATCGAGCAGATGGTGATGCCGAGCTGCGCGGCCGCGAGCATCATCGACAGGTTCTGACCGGCCTCGATGACCGTCTGAGCCCGTTTCTTGCCCTGCACCACCAGACTCTCGAGGCGGTCGCGGCGTGCCGAGATCAGAGAGAACTCGGCACCGACGAAGAAGGCGTTGAGGAGCAGGAGGACGACCGCGAGGCCGACGGCGAGAAGGTCACCCATCGAGGGCCTCCCGGTCGTGCTCGCGGACGGTCTCGGCGCGCAGCCGGGTGATCTCGTCCTCCGCGGCCGGGCGTACGAGGATCCGGTCGATCCGGCGCCCGTCCATCGCGTCCACGCGCGCGACCCAGCCGCCCTCGTCGGACTCGAGGTCTCCGCTCGGGGGCGGCAGGATGACCTGGTCGCCGGCGTCGGGGATGCGTTCGAACTGTGTCAGCACCAGGCCACCGAGGGTGTCGTACTCGCCCTCGGGTGCCGCGTACCCGGTGAACTCGGTGACCTCGTCGATGCGCAGTAGTCCGGAGCAGAGCCACCCGTCGGCGACGCGTTGGACGTCGACCTCGCGGGTGTCGTGCTCGTCGCGGACGTCGCCGACGATCTCCTCGATGAGGTCCTCCATGGTGACGATGCCCGCGGTGCCGCCGTACTCGTCCACCACGATGGCGACCTGCATGCCGTCGGCGCGCACCCGTTCCATGACGGTGTCGCCGTCCAGGCTCGAGGGGACGTTGGGAACACGCTGCGCGAGGGAGCTGACCGTCGTTCCGGCGCGGCGCTCGGCGGGCACGGTGAACGCGTGCTTGATGTGGACGACGCCCACGGTGTCGTCGAGGTCGCCGTTGACGACGGGGAAACGGGAGAAACCGGTGCGGGCCGCGGTGTCGATGAGGTCGGCGACCGTGTCGTCCGCGGCGAGGGTCTCGATCTTCACGCGGGGGGTCATCAACTCCTCCGCCGTGCGCTCGCCGAACTGCAGCGAGCGGTCGACGAGGAGAGCGGTGCGCTGGTCGATGGAGCCGTGTTCCGCGGAGGAGCGCACCAGCGACCCGAGTTCCTGGGGCGAGCGTGCCGAACGCAGTTCCTCCGCGGGCTCGACGCCGAGGCGGCGGACCACCCAGTTCGCGGAACCGTTGAGACCGTTGATGGCCCAGCGGAAGACGAGGGAGAACCCTGCCTGCAGGCCGGCCGTCGCCCGCGCCACCTTCATCGGATTGGAGATGGCCATGTTCTTGGGCACCAGCTCGCCGAACACCATGGACGCCGACGTGGCGATGACGAGCGCCAGCACCAGTGACACGGCGCCGGCGAGCGAGTCGGACGCACCGAGCGCCGTGGCGGCGGGGGTGATGAACCGTGCCAGCACCGGTTCGGCGATGTAGCCGGTGATCAGCGTGGTGATGGTGATGCCGAGCTGCGCACCGGAGAGCTGGAACGACAGCGTCCTGTGCGCGTGCTGGACCTGGCGGGAGCGCATGTCACCGTCGCGGGCCGCCGCGTCGACGGTGCTGCGTTCGAGTGCGGTGAGGGAGAACTCCGCGGCGACGAAGATCGCCGTTCCCGCCGTCAGCGCGACGAAGCCCACGAGGGACAGGATCGGAACGAGAACGGTCACGAGGGACACACCTCGCTGCGACTCGAGGTGGTCGTCGGGAAAGCGCCGGGTGAGCCCGGCGACCTAGAGGAGCCCTCCGGAGAGAGACCGCCGGACGACTCCCCGTCGGGGGAGGGGCGGTCTCGGGACGGTCGGTCCGGGGACGGAGTGCCGGACCCGGGGGTCGACGTCGTCGTGGGTGCCTCGGGCACCGGTGTCCTTCCTGTCGTGTGGCGTTCGCGTGGAGGCGACGCCTGCGCCGCAGAATCGGCGCGTGTCACAGCAGTACCCGCTCGGGGGCGCCGCTATCGCACACATCGTATCGTCGCCGACCCGGAATCACCGAGTCGGCGGCGTGACCACGAGTGCGGCCGAGATCACCAGCCGGACGGGAGGGGCCGCCCCTCGGCGAAGCCCGCCGCAGACTGGATGCCGAGCACGGCATCCCGATGCAGCTCCTCGAGCGAGCGCGCACCGGCGTACGTGCAGGTGCTGCGCACACCCGCGCAGATGTGATCGATGAGGTCCTCGACACCGGGCCGCTCCGGATCGAGGCGCATCCGCGAGCTGGAGATGCCTTCCTCGAACAGGCCCTTGCGCGCCTGGTCGAACGCACTGTCCGCCGCGGTGCGTGCGGCCACGGCTCGCTTCGACGCCATGCCGAAGCTCTCCTTGTAGGCCACCCCGGCGGCGTCGACGCGGAGATCTCCGGGCGACTCGTGGGTGCCGGCGAACCAGGACCCGATCATGACGTTGGAGGCACCCGCAGCGACGGCGAGCGCGACGTCGCGGGGATGTCGGACCCCGCCGTCGGCCCACACGTGCTTGCCCAGCTCGCGCGCCGCGGCGGCGCACTCCTCGACGGCCGAGAACTGCGGGCGGCCCACGCCGGTCATCATGCGGGTGGTGCACATGGCGCCGGGGCCCACCCCGACCTTGACGATGTCCGCGCCGGCCTCGATCAGGTCACGGGTACCCGCTGCGGACACGACGTTGCCGGCGACCAGGGGCACGCCCAGATCGAGCGCTGCGACGACGGCCAGCGCATCGAGCATCTTCTGCTGGTGGCCGTGGGCGGTGTCGAGCACCAGGACGTCGGCCCCGGCCTCGACCAGGGCGGCGGCCTTCGCGCCCACGTCACCATTGATGCCGACGGCGGCGGCGATGCGCAGGCGTCCGTCGGCGTCGGTGGCGGGCCTGTAGATGCCGGCGCGGAGCGCACCGGTGCGGGTGAGCACTCCCGCGAGTGCGCCGTCCGGTCCGGTCAGCACGGCGAGGTTCTCGTGCCGGGCCTCGAGCTGCTCGAAGATCTCGCGGGGACTCGTGTCCACGGAGGCCGTCACGAAGTCCTTGTCCATCACCGTCGAGAGGCGCGCGAAGCGATCGACGTCCGTGCACGCCGCCTCGGAGACGATGCCCACGGCCGTGTCACCGTCCACGACCACGACGACGCCGTGGGCACGCTTGGGCATGAGGGCGAGAGCGTCGGAGACCGAGTCCTCCGCCGTCAACACGACCGGGGTGTCCGCCACCAGGTTCCGGCTCTTGACGAAGGAGACCGTCTCGGCGACGGCCGCGGTCGGCAGGTCCTGCGGGATGACGACGATGCCGCCGCGTCGCGCGACCGTCTCCGCCATCCGGCGGCCGGCCACGGCGGTCATGTTGGCGACGACGATGGGAATGGTGGTCCCGGAGCCGTCGACACTCGCCAGATCGACGTCGAAACGGGACGTGACCGTCGTGTGGTTCGGGACGAGGAACACGTCGTCGTACGTCAGGTCGTAGGGCGGGCGCTGGTCGCGAAGGAAATGCACGGGACGCCAGCGTACGCGACCGACGGATATATCTTGCGGCGGCGACGTCGAGGGTGGGTCAGACAACCGGGACGGCGTCGTCCGCACGCCCCTGCTCCCGCGAGAGAACCACGGTGGTCACGATCATGACGATCACGGCGGAGGCGACGACCACGCCGCGCAGTCCGTCGAGGCGGAGCCGTTCGTCGAGCACCACGATGCCGAGGAACACCGCCGCCAGCGGCTCGCACACGGTCACCGCCGGCAGCGACGCCGTGAGCGGACCGGCCTGGAACGCTCGCTGCTGCAGGTAGAAGCCCGAGACTCCCGCGGCGATCAACGCGTACGTCTGCCACGCGGTGAGGGCGCCGAGCAGATCGAACTCCACCAGGTCGGTGACGTACTTGGTGAACGCGACGGCGACGCCGAACAGCAGCCCACCGCCGACCCCGAGCAGCAGCGCCGCACGACCGGGCTCGCGAGTGAGCACACCGGCGACGGCGCCGACCAATGCCACCGCCACCACGGCGGCCAACGGCAGTGCCCACACCGACAGCGGCGCGTCGGCGGTGCCCTCGGTGGGGTCGCCGACCGCGACGAACGCCACCAACGCGACCGTGAGACCCACGGCCGAGATCCAGGTGGCGCGCCGCATCCGCAGACCGGAGTACTTCGCGGCGAGGGGAAGCGCGAACAGGAGCATGCTGACGAGCAACGGCTGCACCACGGACACCGACCCGACGGCCAGGGCCGCCACCTGCACCAGGTATCCGCCCAGGTCGCCGACCACCCCGGCCCACCACCGCGGGCTGCGCACGAGACCCGAGATCAACGAGTCGCCGTCCGCGACCGCCGACGCCGCCGTCTGCTGAGCGACGGCGGCGCAGGCGAAGAGAAATGCCGCGACGAGCGAGAGCCCGACCGCGAGCACGGACGAACTCACGGCGGAGGTCAGGCCTCGATCTCGGACCGGTCCTCGCTCCACAGGGTGTGGAACTTGCCGTCGGCGTCGATGCGCTCGTAAGTGTGCGCTCCGAAGAAGTCGCGCAGACCCTGCGTCAGCGCGGCGGGCAGACGTTCGGCGCGCAGTCCGTCGTAGTACGACAGGGCGGAGGCGAAGCCGGGCACCGGGATTCCGAGGAGTGTCGCGGTGGACACGACGCGACGCCAGCTGTCGACGGCGTTCTCGACGGCGTCACGGAAGTACGGCGCCAGCAACAGCGCGGGCAGTTCCGGGTTCTCGTCGTAGGCGTCCTTGATGCGGTTCAGGAACCGGGCCCGGATGATGCATCCTCCGCGCCAGATGGTGGCGAGATCGCCGGGGTGCAGATTCCAGTCGTACTCGGCCGAACCGGCGGCGATCTGATCGAAGCCCTGCGAGTAGGCGACGACCTTGGAGGCGTACAGCGCGGAACGGATGTCCTCGGTGAAGGTCTCGATGTCCTCGGGCTTCGCCGAGAGCGTTCCCGACGCCAGACCCTTGGACGCCACGCGCTGGCCGCGCGCGCCCGAGAGTGCTCGGGCGAACACCGCCTCGGCGATGCCGGTGACGGGGACTCCGAGATCCAGCGCGGACTTGACGGTCCAGCGACCGGTGCCCTTCTGCTCGGCGGCGTCGACGATGACGTCGACCAGCGGCTTCCCGGTCTTCGCGTCCTTGTGGGCGAGCACCTGCGCGGTGATCTCGACGAGGTAGCTCTCGAGGTCGCCCTCGTTCCACTGGCGGAAGACGTCTGCGACCGCGTCCGGATCCATGCCCAGCGCGTCGCGTAGCAGGTTGTAGGCCTCACCGATGAGCTGCATGTCGGCGTACTCGATGCCGTTGTGCACCATCTTCACGAAGTGCCCGGACCCGTCGGGGCCGATGTGGGTGCAGCACGGGGTGCCGTCCACGTGTGCCGAGATCGACTCGAGCAGGGGCCCGACCGACTCGTACGACTTCGCGGGGCCGCCGGGCATGATCGAGGGGCCGTTGAGTGCACCCTCCTCGCCGCCGGAGATGCCGGCGCCGACGAAGAGAAGGCCGCGGTCCTTCAACGAGGACTCGCGGCGGATGGTGTCCGTGTAGAGGGCGTTGCCGCCGTCGATGATGATGTCGCCCTCGTCCATGACGCCGGCGAGTTCCTCGATGACCGCGTCCGTGGGATCGCCGGCCTTGACCATGATGACGACCTTGCGTGGCTTCTCGAGGCTGGCCACGAAGTCCTCGATGCTCTCGGACGCGACGAAGGTGCCGTCACTGCCGTGCGCGTCGAGCAGAGTCTGTGTCTTGGAGTAACTCCGGTTGTGCACCGCGACCACGTGTCCGTGGCGGGCGAAGTTCCGCGCCAGGTTGGACCCCATGACAGCGAGGCCGGTGACACCGATCTGGGCGAGAGGTGAAGAATCCGAGGAAGTCATTCCCCCAGCTTTCCCTGCCCGGCCCCGACGCGAAAGTCGGGGCCGGACAAGGACGGGAGAGCTGTCAGTCGCGCGCGGTGCCCGCAGCACGGCTGCGGAACCCGCCGGTGCGCGAAGCCGTTGCGCCCGTGCGGTTCTCGTCGCGGCCCTTGTAGCCACCGGTGGACTCGCCGCCGCGGTAGCCGCCGGTGCGGTTCTCGTCGCGGCCCTTGTAGCCACCGCTCGACTCACCGCCGCGGTACCCACCGGTGCGGTTCTCGTCGCGACCCCGGTATCCGCCGGAGTCGCCGCCGCGGTAGCCACCGGTGCGCGGGGATCCCGAGGTGCCGAAGCGCGAGGGGCCACTGGGACGCTCGCGACGCGGTGCCTCACGCACCGGCTCGCCGGACGGAGCCTTGGCTCCGGTGATGGAACCGAGCTCCACCGAACCGGGGGAGACGTCCACCGAGGTGACCTTCACCCCGGCCTGGCCGGTCAGCCGGCTGATGATGCGGCGCTGGTTGGGCAGCGCGATGGCGACGACGGTGCCCGCCGCACCGGCACGTGCCGTACGGCCGGCGCGGTGCATGTAGTCCTTGTGATCCGCGGGCGGATCGACGTGCACGACCAGGTCGATGCCGTCGACGTGGATGCCGCGTGCGGCGACGTCGGTGGCGACGAGCACGGGGGTGCGGCCGCTCTTGAAGCGGTCGAGCACGCGGGTGCGCTGGTTCTGAGCCTTGCCGCCGTGCAGCGACTCGGCGTGGATGCCGACGGCGCGAAGGCGATCGGTGATGCCGTCGCAGCCGAGCTTGGTGCGGGCGAACATGATGGTCCGGCCACCCTCGCGAGCGGCGATCTCGGACAGGACGATGTCCTTCTGTCCACGGCCGACATTGAGGATGTAGTGATCCATCGACTCGACGGCGGCCTTGCTGTCACCGGTCGAGTGCTGGACGTGGTCGGCCAGGAACTGGCGGACCAACGACTGGACCTCGCGATCCAGCGTGGCGGAGAACAGCATGCGCTGGCCACCGTTCGCGGTCTGTCCGAGGATGTCGCGCACCTCGGGCAGGAAGCCCATGTCGGCCATCTGGTCGGCCTCGTCGAGTGCGGTGATCTCCACTGCCTCGAGGACGCAGGTGCCCTGACGCAGGTGATCGCCGAGGCGTCCGGGGGTGGCGACGAGAACGTCGACACCGCGGCGGAGCTGATCGGCCTGACGACCGAACGGGGTGCCGCCGACGGCCGGACGCACGCTCAGTCCGAGGACGGTGGCGTAGGACTGCAGCGAGTCGACGACCTGGAAGGCGAGCTCGCGGGTGGGGACCAGCACCAGTGCGCGGGGACGCTTCGCGGCGGGCTTGGTACCGGTCGACGCCAGGCGGGCGAGCATCGGCAGACCGAACGCGAGCGTCTTGCCCGATCCGGTCTGTGCGCGGCCGAGAACGTTACGGCCGGCGAGGGCGTCGGTGATGGCCATCTTCTGGATGGGCGAGGGAACGGTGATGCCGTTCTTGGCGAGCGCCGCGACGATGGCCGCGGGAAGTCCGAGGTCGGAGAACGTGGTCTCGGACGCCTCGGGAGTGCTGGTGGCAGAAACAGAAACGGGGGTGGCGCTGGTCAACGCGGTGGTACCTCTCGGGGTTGCAGGCGCGTCGGTGCACAGCAACGATGAATCACCGCGCAGCGTGACGAGCCAGGGCACACATCACCTGGTCATCGATGCGCAAGCGGAGCTCGGGCGCAATGTGAGGTGTCTTGTCACCGGTACGACTCCGTGGCGTCCACGAGGGGACGGATCGGAGCGACGGCGAAATTTGTGCCATATCGACTAACGGATGGTTCTGATGAACCACGGGTAACACTACGCGACGAGTGGTGCCGATGCCGACTCGTGTGAGCCAGTAGTCACGAACCGTGTCGTGCGAGGCGCGTCAGCTCGGTCAACCACGGCACGGCGACGTAGATGGTCGGCACCACGAGGATGGCCGCCGACGCGAGATAGGCGAGAGTGGCGACACCCGGGGTGGAACCGGGAGTGGCCAACCGGCGCACCCGCACCAGCGTGCTCGGCCCACCCGCGGCCAGCGCTCCCCGCGGCGCCGACGATCCGGAGCAGGCCACGAGAGCGCGGGCGAGGGGACGAGGGCCCGTGACGCGCACCGCGGAATCGTCCGCGAGCAGCTCGACCAGCAGCTGCACCGACCCCAGCGCGGACCGGCTGCGCACGACGTGCGGGAACGCCTGGTTGACGGCCATGAACGCCTCGAGAACGAGATCGTGCCGCGCGCGCAGGTGGGAGCGTTCGTGGGTCAGGATGGCGGCCAGCTCGTCGTCGTCCAGGTTGGACAACGTGCCCTCGCTGACCACGACGCGTTGCCGCAGTCCGGGCAGGCAGTAGGCGATGGGGTCGAGGCTCTCGAGGACCCGCACGTCGGTTCCGTGGGCACTGGTCTCGCCCGCACTGCGATCGAGGATGTCGACCAGCGTGCGGTGTCGCGCACGCCGTCGTCGGGTCTTGATCGCCACCAGGGACGTGGCCCAGACGAGCCGCGCACCGATGACGAGGGTGATCGCGAGCACCGTCACGTAGAGGATCCACAGCGGGAGGCCGAGGGCGTCGATCTCGGCCGTCGGCGCCGTGGTGGGCCGACCGTCCGGTCCGGGGACGAGCAGCTGGCTCGCGATCGCGAGACCGGAACTGAAGGCCGAGAGCACCGCGGCGAGTGCGATTGCCTGCCACAGCACCAGGGCGGCGCGCGGTGTCCGGTGCGGCCACGTCGCACGGGACAGCATCGCGGGAACCGGTCCCGTCAGGATCAACGCGAGTACCGCGAAGACCAGTGCTGTCGGTGCGTTCATGTCCTCACCGTCGTGTGGGAGGGAGTGTCGAGGGTCGAGAGGTCAGGCGTTGGAGGAACCGTCGTCCTGCGTCTCCAATGCCGCGAGGGCCTCCCGGAGTGCGGCGGCCTCGTCGGCGCCGACCCGACCCACGAAGTGGACCAGGGCCGCAGCGCGTCCGCCGGAGCGGTCGGCCTGCTGGAGGGCGTCGACCATGAGGCTGGCGACAAGCTCTTCGCGCCCATGTACCGGAGCGTACCGATGCGCGCGGTCGTCCCGCTGCTGGGTGACGAGCTTCTTCTTCGCCAGACGCTGCAGGACCGTCATGACCGTCGTGTACGCGAGCTCACGCTTCGACGCCAGTGCCTCGTGGACCTGACGGACGGTCTGCGGCTCCGAACTCGACCACAAATGTTCCATCACTGCTCGTTCGAGATCGCCCAGGCCTGCCATTCGTCAGATGATACGGCCACTCCGACGCAAATGCGTACTACACGGTGTAGCAGCGGGTCGTCGCACGTCGTCGCACGTCGGCGCGCGTCCACCGGCGCGGAAACACGCGTCGAGAACTACTGCGCGGCTACTGTTGCGCCGTGGCATTCGTCGACACGTCGTTGGTCAGTGGACCGGTCCCGATCGTCGTCACGGTCGTCGGAGTGCTCGGGCTCGTCTGGCTCGTGCTCGCGCGGCGTCGGCGGCACCTCACCCGCGCCGTCCCGGTGGCCGTCGCGGTGGCGGCCGTCCTCACGGTGGCGGCGTGGTTCGGCATCGAGAAGATCTGGCGGGTCTTCCCCGATCCCGTCGAGACGTCGGTCTACGTCTGGGTCGGTCTCGGAGTCCTGGGTCTGTTCCTCCTCGTGCCGCGGATGCTGGCCGCGACACGGTGGTGGACCCGCGTGGTGACCGTGATCGCGACGGTGGCCGTGGTCGCGACGTCCGCGCTGCAGGTCAACCTGGTCTTCGACGCCTACCCCACCGTCGGTACCGCCCTGGGGATCTCGTCCGTGCAGGAGGTGGACGTCGACGACGTCACCGGCCGCACCGCCGACCCGATCACCGGTACACCTCTCGCGAGCGTGTGGACCGCCCCCGCCGACATGCCGACCGGTGGTCGCATCCTGGACACGCCGATCCCGGGCACGGAGTCGGGTTTCTCCGCTCGGAACGCGAAGGTCTACCTGCCGCCCGCGTACTTCACCGCACGCCGGCCGCTGCTGCCCGTCCTCGTGCTGCTCGCCGGCCAACCCGGAGCGCCCGACGACTGGCTCACCGGCGGCCGGTTGGTCCAGACGATGGACGCCTACGCCGCCGATCACGCAGGTCTCGCACCCGTCGTGGTGGTGGCGGACGCGACCGGGTCCACCATCGCCAATCCGCTCTGCGTCGACTCTCCGCTCGGCAACGTGGCGTCCTATCTGGCGAAGGACGTGCCGGCGTGGGTGAACGCGACCCTGCAGGTGGACACCGATCCGGCGCACTGGGCGATCGGCGGGCTCTCCTACGGCGGTACCTGCGCCATGCAGATGACCACCAACTACCCGCAGCTGTACCCGACCTTCCTCGTTCTCTCGGGGCAGCTCGAACCGACGTTGGGGGACAAGCAGCGCACGCTGGACGCGGCGTTCGGCGGAAGCGAGGCCGCATTCGAGGCCGTGAACCCGATGAACCTCATGGCCACACGCCAGTACCCCACCAGCGCCGGCGCCTTCGTCGTCGGCGCCAGTGATCCCGATTACCAGAACTCGGCGAAGCAGCTGCTCGCCGCCGCACAGAAAGCCGGAATGGACGTGCGTTATGCCGAGGTCCCGGGTGGACACAGTTACGAGACGTGGTCTGCGGGCCTGAAGCTGGAGCTGGACTGGCTCTGCACCCGGCTGGGGTTGACGTCGTGACCGATCCGTCCGTCGCAGGATCTCCCGCGCAGGGTCCGGTCGCCCGTGCGCGGACCGACATCGCCGCGTGGTGGGGACGAACCGGTCGCCAGGGCGCACGGTTGTGGTCCACGATCGCCTACGGCGCCAAGGGGGCTCCGGTCAGCCTCGCACTGCTGGCCGTCATGTGGGTGGGGCTGATCGTGCTCTCCCTCACCACACGCAGCTATCGCAGCTTCCTCGACCACCACACCGCGCTGGGCATCGTTCCGATCGAGAACCTGCGGCTCTGGACCCCCGTCACGTCGGGGCTCTTCGCCGTGGGGGTGGCCGCCTTCGTCGTCGCCACCGCGTTGTTCCTGGTCGTGGCAGCGCCGATCGAGCACCGGATGGGTACTCGG
This sequence comes from Rhodococcus sp. BP-160, assembly GCF_019836205.1. Lineage (NCBI taxonomy): Bacteria > Bacillati > Actinomycetota > Actinomycetes > Mycobacteriales > Nocardiaceae > Rhodococcus > Rhodococcus sp. BP-160. The sequence continues at coordinate 1,149,067 of NZ_JABUEK010000002.1, read as the reverse complement.
CGCTTCGCGGTCGCCGTCCTGGTGACCCAGGTGGGCGGCTCGCTGCTGGGTCTCGCGCTGGCCGCTCTCGGGCAGTTGCTCGACGAGGGGTGGGGCTTCCAGCTTCATCTCGGCGTCACCTCGGGCCCCACGGCCTGGATCCTCGGCACGCTGATGGTGGCCAGCGCGAACATGGGAACGCTCTGGCGTCGGCGGGTGCGGGTGGGCCTCGTGGCGCTGACCGTCGTGATGGCCCTGTTCGGTGGCCATCTCGCCGACATCACCGCGCTCGGCTCGGTCGTGGTCGGCGCAGTGGCGGGTCCGTTGATCGTCGGACGATCCTCTCGTGCCACCCATCTCGCCGGTACCCGCCGCGAGGGTCGGGTGCTGGTGGCCCTCATCGTCGCGGCGTCCGCGATCGGCCCGATGATCGCTGCCTTCTCGCCCAATGCGGTGGGCCCGTTCGCCGTCCTGCGCGAACTGTTCCGCAGCCAGGAGTGGACGCTCGACGAGGTGAACCTGGTCTGTGGTGCAGATCCGGGGTCCACCGACTGCCGACGCGGGCTGCTCGATCTCCGACTCGGCGGAGTGGGACCGGTGCTGGCCAGCGTCATGCCCTCGGTCTATCTGCTGGTCCTCAGCGACGGACTGCGCCGCGGGCGTCGGTTCGCCTGGATCGGTGCGATGGTCTCGCAGGTCGTGCTGCTGGCCCTGGCGCTCGCCAACTACCTGATCCGCTTCGCCGATCTGGACAACGGCGACACGCTGTTCTACGGCGTCGCAGATCCGACGCTCTACCGCACCGCCGTCCCCTTCGTCGTCCCCCTGGCGGTCATGGCACTGCTGGTGGTCACGCGCACGAACTTCGACGTGTCCGCGCCTGCCGGTACGTACACGCGACTGTGGGCCACCGTGGTCGGGGCCGGCGCGGTTCTCGCCGTTCTCTACGTCGCCGTCGGCGCGCTGATCCGGTCCGGCTTCGACGGCAGCCCGGGAGTGCTGACGCTGCTCGGCGACTTCCCGCAGCGGCTCGTGCCCCCGGTTCTGCTGCAGTGGTTCGACCCGCCCTTCCTGCCGACGAGCTGGCTCGCCACCGTGCTCTACGAATGGACCGGCATCGTGTTCTGGGCGGTGCTGGTCGTCGCGACCGCGGGGTCGTTCGTGAGACCGGCGTACGGCGTGGAGACCGACGCCACCGAGCGCGCCCGAGCGGTGCTGACGAGCAGCAGCGGCAGCGCCCTGTCCTGGATGACGACGTGGCGCGGCAACCGGTACTGGTTCTCGCCCGACGGTCACAGTTATGTCGCGTTCCGGGTGATCTCGGGCATCGCCCTCACCACCGGCGATCCGGTGGGTCCGCCCGCGGACCGGGAGGCGGCCATCGTCGGCTTCTCCGAGTACGCCGCCGCGAACGGATGGTCGCCCTGCTTCTACTCGGTGACGCCGGACGTCGCGGCGATCACCGGCGCTCTGGGTTGGGAGAGCATCCAGGTGGGGGAGGAGACCGTGCTCCCGCTCGCGGATCTCGCCTTCACGGGCAAGAAGTTCCAGGACGTCCGCACCGCGGTGAACCGGGCGAAGAAGGCCGGTGTCGAGGCCGAGTGGATCTCGTTCCCGACGGCGCCGCTGGCGATCACGGACCAGATCACCGCGATCTCCGAGGAATGGGTCGCCGACAAGGGCATGCCCGAGATGGGCTTCACGCTCGGCGGCCTGGACGAGGTCGACGATCCGCAGGTCCGGTGCCTCATCGCCGTGGACGAGCAGCGCACCGTGCACGGCATCACCTCGTGGATGCCGGTGTACCGCGACGGCGTCGTCGTGGGCTGGACCCTGGACTTCATGCGCCGTCGGTCCGAGGGCTTCCGGCCCGCGATGGAATTCCTCATCGCGTCCGCCGCACTGTCCCTGCAGGAGGAGGGCGCGCAGTTCCTCAGTCTGTCGGGAGCGCCGCTGGCCAAGGTGGGCGATCCGACCGAGGACACGGCGCAGACGTCGACACTCTCGGGGATGCTCGAGCGTCTGCTCGACGTCGTGGGCCGCACGCTCGAACCGGTCTACGGCTTCCGGTCGTTGCTGGCGTTCAAGTCGAAGTTCCAGCCGGTGTACGAACCGATGTACATGACGTTCCCCGATCCGGCTGCGCTACCGAGCATCGGCAACGCCATCGGACGGGCCTACCTGCCGGACGTGTCCTTCGGTCAGAGTGTCCGGCTCGTGAAGACGATGATCGACCGCTGACCGTCAGGCCGGTCGGATGCCGGCGCCCGCCCGGACGTGGCGGGTGCCGATGGGCACGATCAGCGGACGATCGGAGACCGGGTCGTCGATGACGGCCGCGGACAGGCCGAAGACGTCGAAGAGCATCTTCTCGGAGATGACCTCGGACGGCGTACCGCTGGCGACGATCGCTCCCTCGTGCATGACCACGAGACGGTCGCTGTAGCGGACGGCCAGGTTGAGGTCGTGCAGCACCATCACCACGGTCCGGCCCATCTCGTCGTGCATCCGGTCCACCAGGTCGAGGACCTCGATGGAGTGCGCGAGATCGAGGTAGGTGGTCGGCTCGTCGAGGAGCAGGACGTCGGTGCCCTGCGCCAGTGCCATGGAGATCCAGGCACGCTGGCGCTGTCCTCCCGAGAGCTGGTCGACGGGACGTTCGGCGAGATCCTCGATACCGGTGAGCTTCAGCGCACGCGCCACCTCGGACTCGTCGTCGCGGGACCACTGCCGGATCCAGGACTGGTGGGGATGGCGGCCTCGTGCCACCAGGTCCGCCACCGTCAGCCCCTCCGGGGCGATCGGCGACTGCGGGAGCACCCCGAGAGTGCGCGCGACGTCGCGGGTCTTCATGTGGCCGATCGCCTTGCCGTCCAGCGTCACCTGGCCCTGGCGCGGGGACAGCAGGCGGCCGAGGGCGCGCAGCAGAGTCGACTTGCCGCAGCCGTTGGGTCCGATGACCGTCGTGACGACGCCGGTGTGGATCTCGAGGTCGAGCCCCTCGATGATGATGCGGTCGCCGTAGCCCACCGAGATGTTCTCCGCGGCGAGACGGTGCGGAGGTGTGGCTCCGGTGATCTCCGGATGCGCGTGCACGCTCATACTGTCGCCTTTCGGTTGACTCGGACCAGCAGATAGAGGAGGAAGGGTCCGCCGAGGACGGACGTGACGATGCCGACGGGGAGCTCGACCGGCAGAATCGTGCGCGCCACCAGGTCGGACCCCACCACGGTGACGGCGCCGGTGAGGGCCGAGGCGATCAGCGGAGGCTCGGCGCACCGGGTCAGCCGCAGGGCGATCTGCGGCGCGGCGAGGGCCACGAATCCGATCGGGCCGGCGACGCTCGTGGCGATGGCGGCCATCGCGACCGAGATGACGAGCAGGACGGCCTGGGACCGCTGCACGTCCACGCCCAGCGAGCGGGCGGTGTCCGGCCCGAGCCGCATGGCGGACAGTCGGAACGACATGATCACCGAGCCCGCTCCGAGAACGACCACGGCGGCGGTGACGGGCCACACCTGCGACCACGTGGCGCCGGACAGCGTCCCGGTGAGCCACAGCTGGGCGCGGGTGACGTCGGTGATGTCGGCATTGACCAACATCCAGCCGATCAGCGCGACCATCATGGCGTTGATCGCGATGCCCACGAGCACCAGCCGCATGCCCTGCACTCCGCCCCGCCACGACAACAGGTACACCAGCGCTGCGGTGAGCAGCCCGCCGACGAGAGCGGCGAGGGTCACGCCGAGCGTGGCGAACAGGCCCACGGCCGTACTGGTGCCGCTCAGGACGATCAGCGAGATGGCGGCGACGCTCGCGCCGGACGTGATGCCGAGAATGTCCGGGCTCGCGAGTGAGTTGCGGGTGATCGACTGCATCAACGCGCCGGAGACGGCGAGCGCAGCTCCTACGAGCGCGCCCGTGAGGGCACGCGGCAGGCGGAGGTCCATGACGACGAAACGCTCGATCCGCGAGCCGCCGCCCACCAACACGTTCACGACGTCCGGGATCGACAGCGGGTAGTCGCCGCGCCCTACGTTCAGACAGAACACGAGGAACAGCACGATCGCGAGGGCGAGGGCGACGAGCACCCTGGCGGGGCGACGCACCGTCGACAGCGGTCCCATGCGGAAGGCCGGGCGACCCGCCACCGACGGCGCGGTCGCCGCGGAACGGACGGTCGGGTGGGCGGTCACAGCGACACCAACGTCCGACGGCGTACCAGGGCGATGAAGAACGGCGCGCCGATCAGCGCGAGCACGATGCCGACCTGCAGTTCACCGGGCCGCACGACGACGCGACCGATGACGTCGGCGAGCACGAGCAGGACACCGCCCAGCGCGCCGGCGAACGGGAGCAGCCAGCGATAGTCCGGGCCGGTGATGGCACGCGCGATGTGGGGCACCACCAGTCCGACGAAGGCCACGGGCCCACACGCAGCGGTCGCCGCGCCGGTCAGAAGTGTGATGGCCACGATGCCGACGACGCGCGTGAGGGTGATGTTGGTGCCCAGTGAGCGGGCGACGTCGTCACCGAGGCTGATCGTGTTGAGGGCGGGCGTGCCCGCGACGGCGATGATCAGCCCGATGACGATGAACGGGAGCACGGTCCAGAAGATGTCCGGCCCGCGTCCCGAGACGGAGCCGACGACCCAGAACCGGTAGCTGTCGAGGGTGGTCTGATCGAGCAGCACCACCGCGTTGGTCATGGCCTGCAGGAAGAACGCGATCGCGGCTCCCGCGAGGGCCAACGACAGCGGGTTGGCCCTCGCCCCGCCCAGAGACGCGGTACCGAACACGACGATGCTGGCCGCGGCAGCGCCGGCGAAGGCGAACCAGAGGTAGCCACCGGGGGACGTGATGCCGAAGAGGTAGATCGCCATGACGACGAAGAAGGCGGCACCGGCGTTGAGGCCGAGCAACCCGGCATCGGCGAGCGGATTGCGGGTGTGGCCCTGGATCAGGGCGCCGGCGACGCCGAGTGCGATGCCCACGACGAGTCCGAGGATCGTGCGGGGGAGGCGTAGCGACCGGACGATCACGTCGGTGTCGGTCCCGGTGGCGGAGAACAGCGCATGGAAGATCTCGGCGAAGGTGAGCGGCCGCGCACCGACGGCCACGCTCATGAGCGCGACGAGCACGATGGCGGCGACGAGGATGATCAGTCCGGAGGTTCGGCGTCGACGGGTCGCTGCCGAGGAGGTGTCCGGAGCGACCGGTTCGAAGTCCTCCGCGACCGCGACGGTGAGCCGGACCGTCTCGACACCGGGCTTCCGACGCAGCGTCAGAGCAGGTCGGACGCCCACCGCGTCACCGGTCTCGGCGTCCCGCAGCACGAGGGCGAACAGGGACTTTCCGACGCTCTGTCCGGCGCGACCGTCCCGGAACCCCCGGTTCCACACCAGCACACCCGCGGCCGCGAGCACCGCGATGACGCCGAAGACCGCGCGGTCGACCTGGCCGCCGCCGTTGTCGTCGGCGAGCGATCGGACGACGACGAGGCCGAGCACGAGGGGGAGCAGGACGACACCGACGTCGACCGCCGAGGCTGCCGCGACGGTCACCCGGCCGGGCGCCCGCCGATCCGCGTCGGCGATCGAGTAGTCGCGATCGGGACGAACCATGGTGCCGGGCTCGGGGAGGTCGTTCGGGCCGGGGTGAGATGCGAGAGGTCCGGACGCGGTGTCGGTCACGCGGTCCTCCTCGATCGGTGTGGTGGTGTCTCTCATGGAAGGTTACGCAAGCCTAAGCAGTCGTGTGGCGGCGCGGTCTCGCGGTGATGCGAACCACACCCGGTTGTCTTCGGTGTATTGGTTAGGCTTACCTTATGACTCGACCGGTCGCCTCGACCGGTCGGTGCGTGTCACCGTCCGGGCACCTGCAGACGAGGAGTTCCATCCGATGACAGTCACGATCGACACCGTCGTCTCACCGCACGATCGTCGAGCCGCGGTGTCCACCGCCTTCCGGCACACCATGACCGCTCTGCGACACCTCGATCCGGAGGCCCCCCGCGTGTACGCCGTCGCGGACATGGCCGAGCAGAGCAAGCGTCGCTGGTGGTCGTTCGCCACCGGGCTCGAGTCGGGCCGCTTCGAGGCCCTGCTGCGCCGGTCGTCGCTCGACCATCCGGACCCGCGTCGTGCGGTGGACCAGGTGGCGGCCGCACTCGTGCACGCGGTCGTGGGACGTTCGGCCGCGGCGTTCGTCGGATGCGGACGCGTGTGGGATCCCGGCCCCGAGAATCTCTGGATCCATCTCGACAGCGACGTGGGCATCGACTGGGCGGGCGTGCGGGACACGGCGCTGCGCTCGGTGTCCGGCTCGGGCGCGACCGCGGGAACGGTGGTCATGCCGTGCGACGAGGCGCTCGCGGCCTGGACCGCGCATCGCGCTGCTCGCTCGCTCGAGGTCGCCGCGGCAGGGTTGTCCGCGCTCGGTCCTCTGGACGTCACGCAGATGAGCCGCATCGTGGGCGAGTCGGTCCTCGGCGCCTCGGCACGAGTTCCGTTGCTGGGTGGCGTGTCTCGTGACGGCGGCTGGCGCAGGGGGCAGATGCTCCTCGATGCGTTCGTCGACGCGGGGTGGCGCGTTCGGTTACGGCGACCTGCGTGACTTAGGCAAGGCTATCCTGTATAGTCCGAGCCACACGAACTTCGGATCGTGCCGACGTCCTGAGGGCTGCAGCGACGTCGGCGTCCGTGCCCCGGCGGGCCTCGCGACACACTGCGAGGCCCGCCGCTTCGTGTCCGTCCACGTGATTCACTGAACGCCATGAACGATGTGTCACCGTCGGTGTCGGACGAACTTCGAGAGCAGCTGGACAGCGGTTTCGGGAAGGTGCTGGGTCTGCAGTTCCGCGAACTGGGGCCCGATCGGGTCACCGCGGAGTGGACCGTGCGCCCGGAACTCCTGCAGCCGTTCGGGATCGTGCACGGCGGCGTGCACTGCGCCGTCGTCGAGTCGCTGGCGAGCACGGCGGGCGCCCTGTGGTTGGGGGATCGCGGCCACGTCGTCGGAGTCAACAACACCACCGATTTCATCCGCGCCGCCCGCGAGGGCGTGCTCACCGCCGAGGCACTGCCCGTGCACCGCGGGCGGACCCAGCAGATCTGGACCGTCACCATCACCGATGCCGCGGACCGTCTCATCGCCCGCGGCCAGGTCCGACTGCAGAACATCGAGGACACGGGGCGGATCGGCGCGTCCTGACGCGCGTCCGGCGAGCGCGACGGCCCAGGTCGTGCCAGCATTGCCTGTCGCCGTCGTTCGCCGCGAAGGGAAGTGTCCCCCATGAGATTGTCTCCGCACGAGCAGGAGAGGTTGCTGCTCAGCTACGCCGCGGAACTGGCGCGTCGCCGGCAGCAGCGCGGACTCCGGTTGAACCATCCGGAGGCGATCGCGCTGATCACCGACCACCTGCTCGAGGGCGCACGCGACGGGCGGTCCGTGGCGGAACTGATGTCGTCGGGCCGTGAGGTGCTGACCCGCGCCGACGTGATGGACGGCATCCCGGAGATGCTGCACGAGGTGCAGGTGGAGGCCACGTTCCCGGACGGCACCAAGCTCATCACCGTTCATGACCCGATCTCGTGAAGGAGTACGCGTGATTCCCGGAGAGATCATCACCGAGGACGGGTCGATCGAGCTCAACGCCGGTCGTGCGTCGCTCACTCTCGACGTCGTGAACGACGGCGATCGGCCGGTGCAGGTGGGAAGTCACGTCCATTTCCCGCAGGCCAACGCCGCGCTGACGTTCGATCGCGTCGCCGCGCACGGGAAGCGCCTCGACATCCCGGCGGGCACCGCGATGCGGTTCGAACCGGGTATCGCTCAGGAGGTCGTGCTCGTCGACATCGGCGGTCTCCGCGAGGTTCACGGCATCTCGCTCACCCCGCCCGGCGCACTGGACGACACGACACCCCGGGACGGTCACTGATGGCGTACCTCGATCGTTCGCGCTACGCGGAGCTGTACGGACCCACCACGGGTGACCGGATCCGCCTGGCAGACACCGACCTGCTGATCGAGATCACCGAGGACCGCAGCGGTGGGCCGGGTCTCGCCGGCGACGAGGCCGTGTTCGGCGGCGGCAAGGTGATCCGCGAGTCGATGGGACAGTCGCGGGCCACGCGGGCCGACGGTGCGCCCGACACCGTCATCACCGGTGTCGTGGTGCTCGACCACTGGGGTGTGATCAAGGCCGACGTCGGACTGCGTGACGGACGGATCGTGGCGCTGGGCAAGGCCGGGAACCCGGACACCATGCCGGGAGTGCATCCCGGTCTCGTCATCGGGCCGTCCACCGAGATCATCGCCGGCAACGGCAAGATCCTGACCGCCGGCGCCATCGACTGCCACGTGCACCTCATCGCCCCCCAGCTCATGGAGGAGGCGCTCGGCGGTGGCATCACCACCATCATCGCCGGCGGCACCGGCCCCGCCGAGGGCACGAAGGCGACCACCGTGACCCCGGGTGCCTGGCATCTGGCGCGGATGCTCGAGGCCATGGACGGGTGGCCGCTGAACGTGGCGCTGCTGGGCAAGGGCAACACCGTCTCACCCGACGCGATGTGGGAGCAGTTACGTTCCGGCGCATCGGGATTCAAGCTGCACGAGGACTGGGGCTCGACCCCGGCCGCCATCGACGCGTGCCTGCGGGTCTGCGACGAGGCCGGTGTGCAGGCGGCGCTCCACTCGGACACTCTGAACGAGGCGGGCTTCGTCGAGGACACCCTCGGCGCGATCGCCGGTCGCGGCATCCACTCGTACCACACGGAGGGTGCGGGCGGCGGGCACGCGCCGGACATCATCACGGTCGCCTCGCAGCCCCACGTGCTCCCGAGTTCGACCAACCCGACTCGGCCGCACACGGTCAACACTCTCGACGAGCATCTCGACATGCTGATGGTCTGTCACCACCTCAGCCCGTCCATTCCCGAGGACCTCGCCTTCGCCGAGAGCCGCATCCGCCCCTCGACCATCGCGGCCGAGGATCTGTTGCACGACATGGGTGCCATCTCGATGATCGGCAGCGACTCGCAGGCAATGGGACGCATCGGTGAGGTGGTCATGCGGACGTGGCAGACCGCACACGTGATGAAGAAGCGTCGTGGCTTCCTCGCCGGTGACTACCGTGCGGACAACAACCGCGCGATGCGGTACGTCGCGAAGTACACGATCTGCCCGGCCGTGGCGCACGGACTCGACGGCGAGGTCGGATCCGTCGAGCCCGGCAAGTTGGCCGACCTCGTGCTGTGGGAGCCGGCGTTCTTCGGTGTCCGGCCGCATCTGGTGATCAAGGGCGGCATGATCGCGTGGGCCACCATGGGCGACGCCAACGCCTCGATTCCGACACCGCAGCCGGAACTGCCGCGACCGATGTTCGGAGCGGCACCCAAGGCGGCGGCCGCCACGTCCGTGCACTTCGTCGCGCCCCAGGCGCTCGACGACGGGCTGGCCGATCGCCTCGACGTCGCGCGTCGATTCGTTCCGGTCGGGAACGTCCGCGGCATCGGAAAGGCACAGATGGTGAACAACGACGCGGTTCCCCGCATCGAGGTCGATCCGGACACCTTCACCGTCCGCATCGACGGCGACGTCTGGACCGAGCAGCCGGCGACGGAGCTGCCGATGGCGCAGCGGTACTTCCTGTTCTGATGACGAATCCGCATTCCGGTGTCGGCCTCGCCACGTTGCTCACCCTCGCCGACTCACGGCTCCCGATCGGTGGGCACGTGCACTCGGGGGGAGTCGAGGAGGCGATCGCCGAGGGACTCGTCCGGGACCTGCCGACGCTCGAGGCGTATCTGCTGCGGCGTATGCGCATCAGCGGCGCCGTGGCGGCGTCGGTCGCTGCCGCTGTGGCCGCCGGTGTCCTGCCCGCGGACGCCGCCGATCGCGAGACCGACGCCCGCACGCCGTCTCCTGCGGCTCGCGCCGCGTCCCGCGCCCAGGGGAGGGGGTTGCGTCGCCTCGCCGAGACGGTATGGCCGGACCACGACTGGACGGCGGTCGGACGGCGCCCGCACCTGCCCGTCGTGGCGGGAGTCGTCGGTGCCGTCACCGGCGCGGGACCGTACGAGACGGCGTCCGTGCAGATCTACACGGCCATGACGGGCGCCGCCATCGCCGCCCAGCGACTTCTCGCGTTGGACCCGGGCGCCGTGGCGGGGTGCACCGTGGCGCTCGCGGCCGAGTGCGACCGGATCGCGGCGTCGGTGGCACGCGCGCTCCCGGCTCTGTCCGACGAATCGGATCCGCTGCTGGACCACCTCGGCGAACGTCACGTCCGGCGCGAACGCCCGCTCTTCGTCTCCTGATCACCCCACAGAAAGAGAGAACACCCATGCCTCCGCATCTCATCGACGGCGAGCCCCACTCCCACGCCCTGGACCGGCCCAAGCGCGTCCGCACACCCGGAGAAGCGCTGCGCGTGGGTATCGGCGGTCCCGTCGGATCCGGCAAGACCGCACTGGTGGCGGCGCTGTGCCGCCAGCTGCGCGAAGAATTGTCACTGGCCGTGCTGACCAACGACATCTACACGACGGAGGACGCCGACTTCCTGCGCCGTCACGCAGTTCTGCCGGACGAGCGCATCACGGCCGTGCAGACCGGCGGCTGCCCGCACACGGCGATCCGTGACGACATCACGGCGAACCTGGATGCCATCGACGACCTGGTCGACGCCAATCCGCCGCTCGATCTGATCCTCGTCGAGTCGGGCGGCGACAATCTCACCGCGACCTTCTCGTCCGGGCTGATCGACGTGCAGATCTTCGTCGTGGACGTCGCCGGCGGTGACAAGGTGCCGCGCAAGGGCGGTCCCGGCGTGACGTTCTCGGATCTTCTCGTGATCAACAAGACCGATCTCGCCCCCATGGTGGGTGCCGACCTCACGGTCATGGAGAACGACGCGGTGCGGGTGCGCGAGGGTCGTCCCACCGCTCTGATCTCGCTCACGGAGGATCCTGCCGCGACGGTGGTGCTCACCTGGGTGCGCGAGCAGCTCGCTGCCGTCGCCGCCTGACGTGACGACGCACGGCGCGCTGCGCTCGACGGTGCTCGTCGTCGCGTCGCGGAGCAGGTCACCGCGCATCGAGGCGGTGGGCGGGCTCGCCGTACGCCGGACCGGAGTCGACCGTGTCCACCTCGTCGGCTCGGCCGCGACCCCGCTGGGTGGGGACACCATCGACGTCCGGATCGTGGTCGAGGCGGGGGCGCGGCTGCACGTGTGCAGTGTCGCCGCCTCGGTGGCGTTGCCCGGGCGCTCGACCGACGTGTCGCACGCGTCGTGGACCGTGGACGTCGAGGACGGCGCCGAGGTGATCGTGGACCCGGAACCCACCATCGTCGCCGGATCGGCGGACCACCGATCGTCGGTGTCGCTGCATCTCGGCGACCGGGTGCGCGCCGCCGTGCGCGAACGAATCCAGATCGGCCGGACCGGGGACATTGACGGCCGGTGGTCGGGTCTCTTTCGAGTCGACGGCGTGGCCGGTCCGGTGCTCCGCCACCGACTCGACCTGGGTAGGGGCGCTGCCGGGCACGACGCGCTCTTCGCGCCGACCGCATCGATCAGTACGTTGACCTGGCCGGAGTGTCTGGCGGACAGTCCTTCCGGAGACGCCGTGGCCGGTCTGGAGACGACGATGCCGATGGCCGGAGGCGGAACACTGTCCACCTGGCTCGGCCATCGGCTCCCGGTCACCCGGTCGGTCGCTGCGCTCTCGGCGCGGGGAGATCAGCCTGCGCGCTTGGCCTCCGCGGTCTCCGCCGCTCCGTCGTTCGCGGAGGGCTCCTCGCCCTGACGCTCCGCCGGTGTGGGTGAGGCGCCGGAGGCGGCCCGCTTCTCCGTGCTGTCGAGCTGCTTGCTCTGTTCCGCTGCATCGGCCGTGGCACCGGACTCGCGGTCCGCCGCCTTCGAGGTCGCCTCGACCGTGCGGGTGGGGATCGCCACGCCGTCGACGCGGTTCTCCTGCTCGAGCGTGTGGAGTTGCTCGATCGCGAGGCGCGCGAACACCTGCTGTTCGGTGGACGCCATCTGCGCCCGACCCTTGCCCAGGAAGGTGACGAACCAGGAGATCACCGTCGTCAGACGGTTCCGGTATCCCACCTGGTAGAAGAGGTGGAGTCCGAGCCATGCGACCCAGGCGATGAACCCGCCGAACTCCAGCTTGCCGACCTTGCACACGGCGCTGAATCGCGACACGGTGGCCATCGACCCCTTGTCGAAGTACGAGAAAGGCTTGCGCTCGGACGGGTTCTGTCCGTCGAGTGACGCCTTGATCTGCTTCACCGCGTACTTGGCGCCCTGGATCGCGCCCTGCGCCATACCCGGGACGTCCTTGACCGACATCATGTCGCCGACCACGAACACGTTGGGGTGTCCCTTGACGGTCAGATCCGGCTCCACCACGACACGGCCCGCGCGGTCGACCTCGGTGCCGTCCGACTGGTCGGCGAGCTGCTTGCCCAGCGGGCTGGCCTGCACGCCGGCGGACCAGACCTTGCACTGCGCCTCGATGCGGCGTTCGGTGCCGTCCTTGTCCTTGACGGTGAGACCGTCGTTGTCGACGCCGGTGACCATCGCGTTGAGCTGGATGTCGACACCGAGCTTGGTGAGGCGCTTCGCGGCCTTCTCGCCCAGCTTCTTGCCCATCGGGGGGAGCACGGCGGGCGCCGCGTCGAGCAGCACCACCTTCGCGTCCTTGGCGTCGATGTTGCGGAAGGCTCCGTCGAGCGTGCGCGTCGCGAGCTCGGAGATCTGGCCCGCGAGCTCGACGCCGGTGGGGCCTGCGCCGACTACGACGAACGTCATCAGGCGCTCGCGCTCGGCCGGATCGGTGGACAACTCGGCCTGCTCGAACGCGCCGAGGATGCGTCCGCGCAGTTCCAGGGCGTCGTCGATCGTCTTCATGCCAGGTGCGAACTCGGCGAAGTGGTCGTTGCCGAAGTAGGACTGCTGGGCGCCCGCAGCCACGATGAGGCTGTCGAACGGCGTCACGGTCTCGCGCTCGAGCAGCCGCGAGGTGACGGTCTTGTTCGTCAGGTCGATGGTCTCGACGTCACCCATCAGAACCTCGGCGTTCTTCTGCTTGCGCAGGATGACGCGGGTCGCGGGGGCGATCTCGCCGACCGAGAGGATGCCCGTGGCCACCTGGTAGAGCAGTGGCTGGAACAGGTGGTGGGTGGTCCGCGCGATGAGCGTGACGTCCACATCGGCTCGCTTGAGGGCCTGTGTGCCGAAGAGGCCACCAAAGCCGGACCCGATGACGACGACGCGGTGGCGCTTCTTCTCGTTCGTCTCGACGCTCATGTATCCGCTCCTAGATGTCTATGCGTTCTGAGCTCAACGGTAGTCTCCCCACCCCCGCGCGTCTCCGCGAGGCCGTCGTCAGGGGACGAGGACGTACTTGCCGCGCGGGTGGTGCGTCTGCAGTTCGCGGTGGGCGGTGGCCGCCTCCGCGAGGGGAAACGTCCCGGCCACCGTCACGGTGATCACCGATCCGGCCAACTCGAGCAGAGGTAGACGCGCCTCCTTGCGCCGTGCGGCGCTCTCGTTGTTCCCGCCGCCCGCGGACCGGAAACCCTCGTCGGCTGCCCGACCGAAGGCAGTGATGGTCACGATGCGCGTCCGGTCCTGCACCACCGCCAGGGACACGTCGATCGCCTCGTCGGTGCCGGCCGTGTCCAGCGCGGCATCCACGCCGTCGGGCGCCGCGGTGCGTACCCGGTCGAGCAGACCGTCGCCGTACGCGACCGCGACGGCGCCGAGGGCGCGCACCGCGTCGAGGTTGCGAGGACTCGCGGTGCCGATCACCTGTGCTCCGCGGTGCAGGGCGAGCTGGACCGCCTGCGAGCCGACGGCGCCGGATGCTCCGTGGACCAGGACGCGGTCGCCCCCCTCGACGTTCGCGAGCTCCGCCATGTCGTAGGCGGTGGCCGCAGTGAGGGAGTACCCGGCCGCTTCCTCCCAGCCCAGCGCCCGCGGTTTCGGCAGCACCGCGTCGGCATCGACGAGAAGGCGATCGGCGTAGGCGCCGTCTGCCAGAACGATGACCTCGTCGCCGACACGGACGGGACCCGCCGGTCCGACGGCATCGCGCCCCACCGCGGACACCACGCCCGACGCCTCGCTGCCGAGGTGCAGCGGGAGTGTGCTCTCGTCCGTCCCGAATGCGCCGCTGTAGAGCTTGTGATCGAACGGATTGACGCCGGCGGCGCGAATGTCCACGACGACCTGTCCGGGACCCGGTTCGTCGACCACCTCGTCGCGGATCGCCAGGACGTCGGGTCCACCGAAGGCCGTGGCGACCACGGTGCGTGTCGTTCTCGAACCAGTCATACGAGGACCAACGGTGCCCGGTGCTCCGAATGTTCCCCGGGAGTGCACCGCGTCGGCGGAGTGCTGATCCGACCATCGAGGAGAACCATCGTGCAGTTGGCAGTCCACTATCCCTACTTCACCCTTCAGGGTGGCTCCGCGGCCACGGCGGGACTGCTCTCCGACTCCGCGCGCGCTGCGGAGGACGGCGGGTGCACGCTGTTCACGCTCATGGACCACTGGTTCCAGATGGAGAATCTGGCGACCGCGCAGGACCCCATGCTCGAGGGCTACACCTCGCTGGGCTTCCTCGCGGGCCGGACCGAGAGCATCCGCCTGGGCCTGCTCGTCACGGGCGTGACCTATCGGCATCCGGGGCTCCTGGCGAAGACGGTCACGACCCTGGACGTGCTCTCCGGCGGTCGAGCGATGCTCGGCATCGGTGCGGCCTGGTACGAGCGCGAGCACCGCGGCCTCGGTGTGCCGTTCCCGTCGATGTCCGAGCGGTTCGAGCGTCTCGAGGAGACGTTACGCATCTGCAGACAGATGTGGAGCGACGACGACGGACCCTTCGAGGGCACGCACTACTCGCTGGCCGAGACGCTCTGCGAGCCGAGGCCGCTGCAGAGTCCGGGTCCGCCCATCATGGTCGGCGGGTCGGGGGAGAAGAAGACACTCGCGTTCGTCGCGCGGTACGCCTCGCTGTGCAACCTCTTCGCCCCCGACCAGGAGACCGTGGCACACAAGCTCGACGTGCTGCGCGGTCACTGCGAGCGCGAGAACCGCGACTACGCGGAGATCGAGAAGACCATCATCACCTCGCTCGACCCGGTGGCCGACGAGGCCGGCTTCCTCCGGGAGATGGAAGGGTTCGCCGCGCTCGGAGTCGACACCGTGTGCGTGAGCCCGCAGGGACAGGACCCGGTGACCTGGACCCGGTCCGCCACCGCAGCCGTGGTCGACACACTCGCCGGATTGGAGAACTGACATGGACCTCCCGGGCAAGCACTTCCTGGTGACCGGCGCTTCCGGCGCTCTCGGATCGCGCATCACTCGCCGCCTGCTCGACGCCGGCGCCACCGTCACCGCGTCCGGCCGCTCGGAGCAGACGCTGGCCGGTGTCGACCTGGGCAGCGCGCACCTCGTGGCGTCGGACCTGACCCACCCCGCGGCCCCGGCCGACCTGATCGCGGCGGCCAAGAGCCACACCGGAACGCTCGACGGCGTCGTCATCGCCTCGGGCGTGGTGGCGTTCGGACCCGCGGCCGAGGTGGACGACGACACCGTCGACGATCTGCTGCTGGTGGATCTGCTGGCGCCTCTGCGGCTGGTGCGATCGGCACTCACCGAGGTGGAGTCCGGGGGCGTCGTCGTCAGCATCAGTGGAGTGATCGCGGAGAAGCCCGTCGGCGGGATGGCGGCGTACTGCGCGGCGAAGGCCGGCATCAGCGCGTTCGTCGAGGCGGCGCGACCGGAAGCGCGTCGGCGGAAGCTGCGCGTGGTGGACGTACGTCCGCCGCACACCGAGACCGGTCTGGCCGGGCGCGCGATCGCGGGCACGGCGCCCACCATGCCGGACGGTCTCGATCCGGACGCTGTCGCCGACCGGATCGTCAAGGCCATCGTGGACGACGAGAAGGATCTGGCGTCGACCGACTTCAGTTGAGTCGGGTCAGAGAGCGCCGCGGCGGACGGTGGTGGGCGTCGCGTTCCACCACCGTCGGCACGCACGAGTGAAGGCGGA
The DNA here is from genome assembly GCF_019836205.1 of Rhodococcus sp. BP-160. Lineage (NCBI taxonomy): Bacteria > Bacillati > Actinomycetota > Actinomycetes > Mycobacteriales > Nocardiaceae > Rhodococcus > Rhodococcus sp. BP-160. Next base: position 1,133,019 of record NZ_JABUEK010000002.1, on the reverse strand, counting down.
CTGCTCGGACAGTCCCACAGCGGCCGCGATCTGACTCATCGGCAGCGACGTCGTCGTGAGGTACCGATGGGCCTCCGTGCGGCGCACCTCGTCGACGATCGCCGCGAACGACGTTCCCTCCCCGGCCAATCGGCGTTGCAACGTCCGCGGGTGCAGGTTCAGCAGATGTGCGGCACCGTCGATGTGCGGTGGGGTGGTGCCGAGGGACTGCTGCAGGATGGTGCGCACCCGCGGAGCCACCTCGGTGGTGGGTCCGGCGCCCTGCCGAGCGAGGAAGGCCAGGGCCAGCCGTTTGAGGTTCGAGTCCCCGCCGTGGAGCGGTCGGTTCTGGAGTGTGGCCGGGACCCGGAGGACGGCGGCGGGACGGCCGACGCTGACCGCGACGCCGAAGAAGTTCTCGTAGACCGACACCGGAGCCGCCGGCACGTAGGGGAGCTCGACCGAGCGGAGTCCGTACGACCCGCCGACCAGTGCGATGGTGGCGCGGTGGAGGAACCCCAGCCCCATGTCGGTGCCCTGGACGGGCGCGACGACCCCGGGCTTCGTTCCGTACCGCAGCGCGACGATCCCCGGCGTCCCGTACGGGTCGGGTTCGGCACGCAGGCTGAGTGACTGGGCATGGATGAACAGGTAGTGCTCGGTGCACTCGAGTGCCTCGCCCACGGTCGAGGAGTTCTGGATCGCGAGTGCGAGCGGCCCGAGCATGCCGAGATCCTGGCGCCGTGCGATCCGCAACCCCAGATCGGGGCACGCCAGCTCCGCCGCGGCGATCTCGAGAACCGCGGCCATGGCGACGTCCTCGACGAGGAGGTCGTCGGCGTCGAGCGCGTCCACGGGCAGCCCCGCCGCGACCGCGTACGCCTCGGCGTCCCCGCCCAGTTCGGCCACGGTCGCGCGGAAGCCGCGGAGACCGGCGGAGCGGATGGCGGGCACAGCGCTCACCTTGGGGTAGCTGTCGTCTGAAGTCAACTAGTTGTCGTGTGGTGTCAAGCCATCGGGTGGTGGCACGAGGACACTGGAGTCATGACGTCCACCACCGATCGACTCGACTCGTCCCCGACCGACACCACCCTCGAGCATCTCGACGTGATCGTCGTCGGCGCCGGGCTCTCCGGCGTCGGTGCGGGCTACCGCCTGTCGACGGAGCATCCCGGCAAGTCGTGGGCCATCCTCGAGGCGCGGTCCTCGATGGGCGGCACCTGGGATCTGTTCCGCTACCCCGGTGTGCGCTCGGATTCCGACATGTACACGCTCGGCTACCAGTTCAAGCCGTGGCGCGAAGCGAAGTCCATCGCCGACGGGCACTCGATTCTGAAGTACATCGAGGAGACCGCTGCGGAGTTCGGGATCGACGAGCACATCCGGTACGGGACCCGCGTCGTCCGCGCGGATTTCTCCACCGCGGAGGCTCGCTGGACCCTGACTCTCGACGTGACCGACGAGTCGGGAACCTCGCAGCAGCAGATGACGTGTGGCTTCCTGTACTGCTGCTCGGGCTACTACGACTACGCCAAGGGCTACAACCCCGACATCCCGGGACTCGACACGTTCGAGGGCACCGTGGTGCATCCCCAGTTCTGGCCCGACGATCTGGACTACGCCGGCAAGAACGTGGTCGTGATCGGCAGTGGCGCCACCGCGGTGACTCTCGTGCCGTCGATGGCGCGCGACGCCGGTCACGTCACGATGCTGCAGCGTTCACCCACCTGGATCAGCGCGGTCCCCGGACGTGACAAGCAGGCGGACAAGATTCGTGATCTTCTCCCGGCTGGTCTGGCGCACAGCGTGATCCGGGTCAAGAACATTCTGTTCAGCACCGGCTTCTATCAGTTCTGCCGGCGTCGTCCGCAGGCGGCACGGCGACTCCTCACCAACCTCTCGACCAAGATCCTGGGTGACGAGAAGCTGGTGGCCGAGCACTTCACGCCCGAGTACAACCCGTGGGATCAGCGACTGTGCGCCGTCCCCGACGCCGATCTGTTCAAGGCGATGAAGAAGGGGAAGGCGTCGGTGGTCACCGACCGCATCGCCTCCGTGCGCGCCGACGGTATCGACCTGCAGTCGGGCGCCTCGTTGCCCGCCGACGTGATCGTCACGGCGACGGGGCTGCAACTGCTCGCCTTCGGCGGCATCGAACCCAAGGTGGACGGCGTGACCGTCGATCTGTCGAAGCAATTCGTGTGGCAGGGCGCCATGATGACAGGTGTCCCGAACTTCGCCATCTGCATCGGATACACCAACGCGTCGTGGACTCTGCGCGCCGATCTGACGTCGCGTCTCGTGTGCCGCGTGCTCGGCTACATGGACGACAAGGACTTCGCGTCCATCGTCCCGCAGCCCGACGGCCCGCTCGAGGAGCGTCCGCTGCTGGACCTGCAGTCCGGCTACGTCCAGCGCTCGATCGACGCCTTTCCCCGGCAGGGCGATCACGGCCCGTGGCTGGTGCGTCAGAACTACATCCTCGACTCCATCACCACGCTGCGGGGCGACCTCGGCAAGACCCTCTCGGGAACGCCGCGTCGGTCGGTGCGACGCGCCGCCGGAGTCGCCTGACCCGCCATGCACAGGACCACCCATCGTCAACTTGGGGTTGACGGTGGGTGGTCGTCACCCTACGGTTGACGCATGACCGATACCGATCCCGCGCCCGGCGTGCGCCTCGACGATCTGATCGTCGCCGTCTCTCGCACCGATACCGACCCCCTGATCCAGCTCTCGCGAGCCGTCGTCGCCGCCGAGCGACTCGGCGACGTGGCCGACCATCTCGTCGGACACTTCGTCGACCAGGCTCGTCGGTCCGGGGCGTCCTGGACCGACATCGGCCGCAGTATGGGAGTGAGCAAACAGGCCGTGCAGAAGAAGTTCGTGGCCAGGCCGCACGCCGACGAGGCATTGAACGCGAGCCAGGGTTTCGCTCGTTTCACCGAGCGCGCGAAGAACATCGTGGTGGCGGCGCAGACCGAGGCCCGAGCGCAACGAGCATCGTCGATCACTCCCGACCATCTCGTCATCGGACTGGTGCAGGACCCCGACTCGTTCGGCACCCGTCTGCTCGCGACACAGTCGGTGACGCCCGACGACGTACGCGCCGCCGTCGCGGCACGAGGTTCGTCCGCGGGGGAGCACGGTGACCCGCCGGCACTCGTTCCGTTCGACGCTGCGACGGCGAAAATTCTGGAACTGACGTTCCGCGAGGCGCTACGCCTCGGCCACGACTACGTCGGCACCGAACACGTGCTCCTCGCGCTGCTGGAGTTCGAGAACGGGACGGGGCTGCTCAGTGGTCTGGGCGTGACGAGGGACCAGGTGGAGACCGACCTCGCTGCCGCTCTCGATCTGTCCTGAGAGCGGCAGCGCGTCCGTCACATGCCGCGGCGCATCACGGCGTAGTAGGCGGACGGGAACACGCGGGCGAGGATGTCGACGGTGTGGGCACTCGCGGCGATGAGGACCCGTCCCTTGCGCTTCTCGACCCCGTCGAGGATGCGGAGTGCAGCCTTGTCCGCGGGATAGGTGAGCAGTTTGGCGAAGGTGGCCTTGCCGTCCGCGATCTCCTTGTCCGTCGCTCCGGCGGCCGAACCGGCCGTCTCGGCGATGCGGGTCTTGATGCCGCCGGGGTGCACCGACGTCACGCCGATCGTCGGCGCCAGTTCGTGGCGCAGGCACTCGGTGAACCCGCGGATGGCGAACTTCGACGACGAGTAGGCCGACTGCCCCGGAGGCGCCACGATGCCGAACAAGCTCGACACGTTGACGATGTGCGCGCCCGTGGATCGGCGCATCGTCGGCAGCAGACGTCGGGTGATGTCCACCGGCGCATGGAAGTTGATGGTCATCACCGAGTCGAAGTCCTTGGCGGTGAGTTGCTCGAACGAGCCGCCGAACGCGATACCGGCGTTGTTGATCAGCAGGTCGATGCGCTCGTGCCGCTCGATCACACCGTCGATGACCACGCCGAGCGCGTCGAGGTCGGAGAGGTCCGCGACGACGACGTCGACGCTGCGTGCCGGTGAGGCGGACTCGATGGCGCGTGCGACGTCGGCGAGCCGATCGGCGTCCCGGTCGAGCAGGATCAGATCGGTGCCCCGTCGCGCGAGCTCGTGGGCCATCTGCTCACCCATGCCACTGGCGGCGCCGGTGACGAGCGCGGTGGCGCCGGGAAAGCGGAAGGGGGGCAAGGACGACATGACAACTCCTGAGCTCGGCGGTACCAACGTCTCGATCATCGCGGACGGCGGGCCGTCGTTCTTGACTTCAGGCGACACCGTCGTCGATCGCCCGCATCGAGGCTGTCGGGTCGCTACGGTGCACCGGTGACGCCTGACTCGACCGCTCCGCTCGCGTCCGGATCCGTGACGGTCCGCGCCGATGCCGAGGACGTGTACGCCCTCCTGACCGATCTCGACCGACTCGCCGATCTGGCGGACGAGACGCACTCGATGCGGTGGGTGGGGAGCTCCGGCGCCCGTCCGGGTGCGTCCTTCGTCGGTCGAAATCGCAACGGTCTGCATCGATGGTCGACCACATGCACCGTGACCGCCGCCGACCCCGGAGCAACCTTCGCCTTCGACGTGCACTACGGCCCGTTCTCGCTGCCGATCGCGCACTGGCGCTACGACATCGACGGCGGTGGCGACGGCGGCGAGACCACGGTGACCGAGCGGATGTGGGACCGGCGTCCGCGGTGGTTCGTCGGCGTCGGCGGACTGGCGACGGGTGTCCGCGACCGCGCCACGGTCAACGGCGACCACATCGCGGCCACCCTCGAACGGCTCCGGCAGACCGTCGACGGTCCCCTGGATTCGTAGGGTGCGAGTGCGGGCACACTGGACGCCATGACGGCACACGCGACGATCGGCATCTGGACCGGAACGCTCGACGGGGTCTCCGCCTCGGCGGTTCCCGACGTGGTGGGGGAGGTGGAGTCGCAGGGCTGGCACTCGCTCTGGTTCGGCGAGGCCTACGGCCGCGAGGCGCTCACCGCCGCGCAGATGTACCTCGGCGCCTCGTCGTCGCTCATCGTCGGTACCGGCATCGCGAGCATCTACGCCCGCGACGCCGTGGCGACCGCATCGGCGGCACGTACCCTGCATGCCGTCTCGGGTGGTCGGTTCGTCCTGGGACTCGGCGTGTCGCACGCTCCGCTGGTCGAGCGCATGCGCGGTCACAACTACGGCAAGCCCGTCGCGGCGATGCGGGAGTATCTCGACGCACTCGACAACGCACCCGCGGCAGTGGCGGGGGAAGAGCAGAACCCACCACGACTGCTGGCGGCGCTGGGTCCGAAGATGCTCGAGCTGTCCCGCGATCGCACCGCGGGGGCGCATCCGTACCTCGTCACACCGGAGCACACGGCGACGGCCCGCGAGATCCTCGATGCCGGAGACGGCGAGAAGCGCCCGGAACTGGTCGTCGAGCAGGCGGCGGTGGTGGACCCGGTCGCCGACACCGACGCGGAGGTGTGGGCCGAACGCGCGCACGCGCATCTGAACATCTACACCGGGCTGCCCAACTACCGGAACAACTGGGAGCGTCTGGGTTTCGGGCAGGACGACTTCGTCCGCGGCGGCAGCGAGAAGCTCGCCGAGGCGATGGTGACGCGCGGACTCGACGCGACTGTGGCCCGAGTGCGCGAGCACATCGAGGCGGGAGCCACCAGCGTCCTCGTCCAGGTCCTCGGATCCGCGATGAACGTTCCGCCGGTGGACGACTGGCGTCGACTGGGTGAGGCCCTCGAGCTCTCCCGTTGAGCTGAGGGTAGCCTTACCGCAAGCCTGCTCCACCAGTCGTCCCCGAAAGGTTCTTCATGCGCGTCTCCGTCGGTGTGTCCGTCGCGGCCACCGTTCTTCTGCTCGGAACGGCGGCGTGCAGCTCGTCGGACACGGACTCGGCGCCGGCCGCGGACGCGTCGCGAGCCTTCCCGGCCGAGGTCACCGACAAGTTCGGGACCGTGACGGTCGAGGGTGCGCCGGAGCGTCTGGTGACCGCCGGGTACAACGACCAGGACTTCGCGCTCGCTCTCGGTGTCACACCCGTGGCCACCCGCGGATTCACGGGGTACGACTACACCACCCGACCGTGGGCCCAGCAGCAGCTGAACGGTGCCACGATTCCCGAGGTGGGAAGCGACACACTCGATCTCGAAGGTGTCGCGGCCGCGGAGCCCGACCTCATCATGGCGACGTACGCCTATCTGGAGGAGCCCGAGTACCAGCAGCTCGGACAGATCGCCACGACGGTCGGCGACATCCCCGGCTCGGACGGGTCGGAGACCCCGTCGTGGCGAGACCAGTTGGCCGCGTACGGAACCGCCCTGGGCAAGACGGCCGAGGCAGAGACCGTGCGTGACGAGGTCGACGCGACGTTCGTAGACGCCACGACCGAGAACCCGTCCTTCGCCGGCCGCACGGCTGCGGTCGCGCTCTATCTCGACGGCACCTTCTACATCCTCGACAGCGGTGACCCGCGGAACAGGTTCTTCACCGACCTCGGCTTCGCGACGCCCGAGACCACCGGGACGGTGAGCCCGGAGCGCTACGACCTGCTCGATCAGCAGACTCTCGTGCTGCTGGGCGTCACTCCCGAGGACGTCGCCGGTGATCCGCTGCTGCAGAGCCTGAACGTGGTGAAGGAGGATCGCACCGTCTACGTCGGCGAATTCGGGACCACCGTGCCGGCCGCTCTCGGTTTCGCCAGCCCCCTCAGCCTTCCGTACGCGGTGGACGCGCTCGTCCCGGTGCTCGCACGGGCCTCGGACGACGATCCGGCCACCCGCGTCGGCACCGTCGAGGGCTGATCGGTCCTGCTCACGGGTCGGAAGGTTAGTGTGACCCGACGACAGGGGTAACCGTGGGCATGAGCATCGAGCAGTACGACAGGGACGCGGGCGGCCCGCCCGAGACCGAGCACTGGTCCGAGGGCCCGGTCACCACCCCGGAGCGAGACCCGTTCTACGCCGCGCCCGACGGTTTCGAGAGTGCCGCGTGCGGCGACGTCCTGCGCACCAGACCCGTGCGCATCGGTGTGTTCGGCCGGGTGCGGCAGCGCGTGCAGGCCTGGCAGCTGCTGTATCGCACCGAGGATCTCGAGCGCGTGCCACGCGTGAGTGTCACCACGGTCTTGCTGCCCGCCGGAGCCGTCCCCGACGCGACGCGACCACTCCTGTCGTATCAGTGCGCCATCGACGCCGTGTCCGGTCGATCGTTCCCGTCGTACGCGCTCCGGCTCGGGTCACGTGCGCGCGGCACGGTGCCGCAGTACGAGTTCCTGCTCGTCCTGCACGCCCTGCGCTTGGGTTGGGCGGTCTCGATCCCGGATCACGAAGGTGCCGAGGGGCATTGGGGCGCCCCGCTCGAGCCCGGGTACTGCACTCTCGATGCCGTCCGGGCCGCGCTCTCGTTCGACGAGCTCGGTCTCGACACGACCACACCGGTCGGACTGTGGGGATACTCGGGTGGTGGGCTCGCGTCGTCCTGGGCGGCGGAGGCCGCGGAGGAGTACGCACCCGAGATCGATGTCGTCGGAGCCGTTCTCGGGTCGCCGGTGGGTGACCCGGCGTCAGCGTTCTTCCGGCTGAACGCCACCCGCTACGCCGCGCTGCCGACTCTCGTCATCGAGGGGCTGCGGCGTACCTACCCGGCCCTGGACGACGTGATGCAGGAGTTCGTCACCGAGGAGGGTCTCGAGCTGCTGGCGTCGACGAACAAGATGACCACGATGCAGGCCATCATCGCGCTTCGCGGATTCGACCTCGACGACTACTCGACCATTCCCATCGCCGACGTCATGGCTCGTCCGGAGATGGTGACGATCTTCGAGGAGATCCAGCCGGGCCGCTCGGCGCCCGGGTTCCCGCTGCTCGTCCTGCAGGCCACGCACGATCAGATCATCGCCGTGGACGATGTCGACGGGCAGGTGACGCGCTACCGGGACGCGGGTGCCTCCGTGCAGTACATCCGAGACCGGACCAGCGAACACATCACGCTGCTGCCGCTGTCGGTCCCGCTGACGCTCCGATGGCTCGACGACCGGTTCGCCGGGCGCCGACCGGGACCCGCGGCCACCAGGACCGTCTTCTCGGTGGCGGCGTCGTGGCGCAGCGCCGCGGGCTATCTGGCCATGGCAGGCTCGGCGGCGAGAGCGCTGACCGGGCTCCCCATCTCCGTCCGCCGCACCCGACGCTGAGACGACACCACCCCCGCACCGAGGACTCGGTGCGGGGGTGGTGTGGTGTTCAGGAGCGAGATCAGGCCAGTTCGAAGCGATCCAGCATCATGACCTTGTCCCACGCGGCGACGAAGTCCTGGACGAACTTGTCCTTCGCGTCGTCGCAGGCGTACACCTCGGCGATGGCGCGGAGTTCGGAGTTCGAGCCGAACACCAGGTCGTTGCGGGTGCCGGTCCACTTCGTCTCACCGGTGGCAGCATCCTTGGCCTCGTAGATGCCGTCCTCCGACGTGGGAACCCACTCGGTGCCCATGTCGAGAAGGTTCACGAAGAAGTCGTTGGACAGTGTGCCGACCTTGTCGGTCAGAACGCCGTGCGACGAGTTCTGGTAGTTGGCGCCGAGAACACGCAGACCACCGACGAGGACGGTCAGCTCGGGTGCGCTGAGTGACAACAGGTTCGCCCGGTCGACGAGGGAGTACTCCGCCGGCAGCTTCTGGCCCTTGCCGAGGAAGTTACGGAAGCCGTCGGCCTTCAGCTCGAGGTCCGAGAACGAATCGACGTCCGTCTGCTCCTGCGTGGTGTCCATGCGGCCCGGGGTGAACGGAACGCTGACGCCCGATGCCTTCTCGAGTGCCGCGACGCCGCCGAGGACGACGAGGTCGGCAAACGACACCGTTCCGGAGAACGACTCCTGGATGCCCTCGAGCACGCGGATGACCTGTGCCAACTCGTCAGGCTCGTTGACCTCCCAGCCCGCCTGCGGCTGCAGGCGCAGGCGACCGCCGTTGGCGCCGCCGCGCTTGTCGCTGACGCGGAAGGACGATGCTGCGGCCCACGCGGTCGAGATGAGCTGCTCGGTGCTCAGTCCGGAATCGAGGATGGTGGACTTGAGCTCGGCGATCTGTGCATCGTCGATCAGTTCGTGGTCGACGGCCGGGATCGGGTCCTGCCACAGCAGGGTCTCCGACGGCACCTCGGGTCCGAGGTACCGGCTGACAGGTCCCATGTCGCGGTGGGTGAGCTTGAACCACGCCTTCTGGAACTCTTCTGCGAGCTCCTCGGGGTGGTCGAGCCAGCGACGGGTGATCTGTTCGTAGATCGGGTCGACGCGCATCGCGATGTCCGAGGTCAGCATCGACGGATGGCGACGCTTCGTCGGGTCGGCGGGGTCGGGAACCAGGTCCGCACCCTCACCGTTCTTCGGACGCCACTGGTGTGCGCCGCCGGGGCTCTTGTAGAGCTCCCACTCGAAGCCGTAGAGCGTCTCGAGGAAGGTGTTGTCCCACTGCGTCGGGGTCGGGGTCCAGATGACCTCGAGGCCACTCGTGATCGCGTCTGCGCCGACACCGCTCTGGAAGCTGTTCTTCCAGCCCAGGCCCATCTGCTCGATCGGGGCGCCCTCGGGCTCGGCTCCGATGTGCGCATCGGGGTCGGCCGCACCGTGGGTCTTGCCGAAGGTGTGTCCGCCGACGGCCAGTGCTGCGGTCTCGACGTCGTTCATGGCCATGCGGCCGAAGGTCTCGCGGATGTCCAGTGCGGACTGCACGGGATCCGGGTTGCCGTTCGGGCCTTCGGGATTGACGTAGATCAGGCCCATCTGCACGGCTGCCAGCGGGTTCTCGAGGCTCGTACGATCACCGTCGTAGCGCTCGTCGCCCAGCCAGGTCTGCTCGGGGCCCCAGTAGACGTCCTCGTCCGGCTCCCAGGCGTCGACGCGACCGCCGGCGTAGCCGTAGGTGGGCAGTCCCATGGACTCGATGGCGACGTTGCCTGTCAGGACGATGAGGTCGGCCCAGGAGAGCTTGCGGCCGTACTTCTGCTTCACGGGCCAGATCAGGCGACGGGCCTTGTCCAGGCTCGCGTTGTCCGGCCAGCTGTTCAGCGGTGCGAAGCGCTGCATGCCGGCTCCGGCTCCGCCGCGTCCGTCCTGCTTGCGGTACGTGCCGGCTGCGTGCCACGCCATACGGATGAAGAAGGGGCCGTAGTGGCCGAAGTCCGCGGGCCACCACGGCTGCGAGTTCGTCATGACCGCTTCGATGTCGCGCTTGACCTCGGCGAGATCGAGCGAGTTGAACTCGGCCGCGTAGTCGTAGTCGGCGCCCATCGGATCGCCGACGGCGGGGTTCTTCTTCAGGATCTTGAGGTTCAGTGCCTTGGGCCACCACTCGTGGTTGGTGCCACCCTCGACCGGCATCGGCATCTTGTCGTGCATGACAGGGCAGCCGCCGGACGCGTCCTGCGGCTGGTCCTGGTTCATCTCTTTTTCGCGTGTTGTGTGGTCCTCGGACACGAGTTTCCCTCCAAGAGAAGATGAATGAACTGATTTCGCGGCGCCTTCGCGCCTCGAGATCAGGGGCTGACGCTGGTGGAGCAGTTCTCGCACAGGCCCCAGTAGATGACCTCTGCCTCGTCGACGACGAAACCATGGGCCTCCGACGGAGTGAGGCACGGAGCCTCGCCGACGGCGCATTCCACGTCGGCGATGGTGCCGCACGCGCGGCACACGACATGGTGGTGATTGTCGCCGATTCTGCTCTCGTACCGCGAGACCGAGCCGGACGGCTGGATGCGCCGTACCAGTCCCGCGGTGGTGAGAGCGTGGAGCACGTCGTACACGGCCTGGCGGGAGACGTCGGGCAGGGTGGCCCGAACGGCTCCGTAGACGGTGTCGGTGTCGGCGTGCGGATGTTCGTGCACCGCGTCGAGCACCGCCAGACGGGGGCGGGTGACTCGGAGCGCGGCACCACGCAGCATCTCCGGGTAGTTCGACGATGGGCTCACGTCGAACAGTATGCACGACTTTTCTGGAATGAGTCAGGAAACGGGGCGCGAACACGGGTCGAACGGCGTGTCGTCCGGCCCCCGCGGGGGCATGATGCGAGGCGACATCCATCGCTCGCAGGGGGTACGAAGATGACCGCGTTCCAGACCGTCGCCAACGTCGCGAACCAGGTCGTTCGACCGCTGATGCGACTGCCTGTGCTGTCCGCCGTTCTCGGGCGTGGCCTGGCCACCATCACCTACACCGGCCGACGGTCGGGCCGGACCATCTCGCTGCCCGTCTCCTACCGGCGATCGGGCGACAGGGTCACCGTGATGGTCGCGGCACCGAGCCAGAAAGCCTGGTGGCGCAACTTCCATCCCGACCCCGCCCCGGTGACCGTCGACATCGCGGGCCATCAGCATCGGGGGAGCGCACAGGCGGTGGTCGCCGACAAGGGTGGCGTGCGTGTGGTGATCACCCTCGACAGCTGATCAACGGAGTACGACGAGCTGCTGGGTCGCGCGGGTCATCGCCACGTGCCGATCGACGGCGCTGTCCGCACTCGACCGGTCGACGAGATCGAACCCGAGGCCCTTCGCCGATCGTGCGCTCGACGATCGGATCCTCGCGGTGTCCGGTAGAGACGGCATCCCGATGACGCAGGCCACACCCTCACTCGTCGCGGCCCGCTCGTCCAGCACCGCCGCCAGGTCGTCGACGTCGGCGTGCCGGACGCCCACGCCGGTGGTGCGCACCGAGCGTGGCACGAGCGCGGCGCGCGCGCATCGCCGTCGCCCGTGGATCGCCGAGGCGGCGACGAGCGACATCGAGGACCGGGAGATCTGCTGTGGTCCAGGGGGACCCGACGTTCCTGCGGACCGCCGCCCTGTCATCGTCGTCGAGCCAGGGTGCGCAGTGGCGTAGGTACGCCGGCACAGTCCAGAGGTCGGCGACGAGATCGGGAGCATCGATCACCGTCCACGACGACTCCACTCGGTCGCAGAGCTCGTCGATTTCACGCAGCGACGACGCCAGCTCGCGGGCCGACACGTTCGCGACGAGGCGGTCGACGAGGATCTCGCCCAGAACCGCCCAGATCTCCTCTCGCGCATCGTTGTGCGGAGTCTCCGCCTGCGGTGCCGCAGTGCCGCGTCGATTCTGGCGAGGTTCCCCTCATCGCCGATCGTCGCGTGCCTCGGCCAACCGCCTGATCGCGGACGGCCCCACTCCGTGTAGCGCGGACAAAGTCGCGAGGTTCGCCGGGAGGTCGTGCACCGTGCGATACCCCGCGTCGATCAACGCACCGGTCGCCGGCCGGCCGATGCGGACACCGTCGAACAGCGGTCCGCGGTCGACCGGCACGTCCCTCGTCATGCTGCTCAGCTGACGCCGAGAACCTTGATCGCGAAGATCAGAGAATCGCCCTGCTGGATGCCCGCGCGCGGCTGACCGTTGGGGTAACCGTCCGCGGAGGTCACCGCGACGCCGATCGTCGATCCCACGGTCTGGCCGGCGATGGCCTTCTGGAAACCGGCCACGACACCGTCGAGGGGGAATTCGACCGGGGCGCCGCGCTCGTAGCTGCTGTCGAAGGTGGATCCGTCGCGTCCGTTGACGCCCATGTAGCAGACGGAGACGGTGGCGTCCGCCGCGACGACGGGGCCGTCGCCGGCCTGCAATGTCTGCACCTGCGTCTCCGCGACGCTGAAGGGTGCCTCGACGGTGACCAGGGGAGCGGCATCGTCGGTGGACCCGGTCACCGCGATGCTGCCCGTGTCACCGTCGAGGTCCCACTCGGCCGCGGCACCGGACTCGGGCGCCGCGGTGGGGCACGACTCGGCAGCTGCGGTCGACGACGACCCCGCGGACGAGGATGCGGCGCTGGAGGAGGTGGCGGCAGATGGCGTGTCGTTGTCGGAGCTGCATCCGGACAGCACCAGGACGAGCGACGCGGACGAGGCCAGCAGGACACCGAGGGTACGAGAGGAGTTCACGCCCGACACGCTACAGCCGCCCGACTACTCGACCAGCCGGGCGAGTGCTGCGGTGACCGAGCCCCACCCTTCCGCGAACCCGAGGCTCGCGTGACGATCGCGTGTCGTCGGATCTCCGTGACGGACGACGGCCCGGTAAGCAGTGCCGCGCGGGTGGTCGGTCAGCGTGATCTCCGCTGACATCGCGACCGGCTGCGGCGACGCGGGGCGCCACCCGCTGTCGAGAGTGTTGGTGAACACCAGCCGGGTGTCGGGCTCGACGACGAGGAACACGGCGTCGGTGTGGGGCACGAATGTCGTTCCGTCGTCGCTCATCTCGGTGACGAACGCCCCGCCCGGTCGCACCTCCAGGTGGTCCACCCGAGTGACGGTGGGTGCCGGTGTCCACCACTGTGACAGCAACGACGAGTTCGTCCATGCCTCCCAGATGCGGTGACGAGGAGCCGCGATGACGCGATCGAGTACGAGGTCGAGGGCAGGATCGATCGGGAGCGCGGTCATGAGTCTTCTTCCGTCGGAGTCGGGGAGGTGACGAGTTGTTCGAGCCGATCCGTGCGGCTCTCCCAGAGGTGTCGTTGATCGTCGAGCCAGTCCTGGACGAGGTCGAGTCGTTCCCTGTGCAGAGTGCACGTCCGGACGCGTCCTACTTTGGCCGTGCGAATGAGCCCGCTCGACTCGAGACTGCGGACGTGTTTGAGGAAGGTGGGAAGCGCGATCGGGAACGGCGCCGCCAGTTCACCGACGCTTGCCGGACCGGCACCGAGACGCCGGACGACTGCTCGCCGCGTCGGATCTCCGAGGGCGGTGAGCACGGCGTCGAGTTCTGCCGTATGGTTAGTCATAAGGGTAAGTATTACAGGCGATCCGGGGTGTGGCGCAACCGATGACTTTCGACGTGTGCGTCGGTCGGAGTGTTCGTGGGCCGACCAGCGCCCACGGGGAACGAAGGAGTGCACATGCGCACGTTGATCGTCACCGCGTTCGTCTCGCTCGACGGCGTGATGGAGGCGCCTGGTGGAGAGGCCGGATACCGCAATGCGGGCTGGACCTTCACGGACGTCGAATTCGACGAGGCCGCGTACGAGATCAAGGGGCGGGAGCAGGGGGAGGCCGCCGCGCTGCTGCTCGGTCGCCGGTCCTACGAGGCGTTCGCGCCCGTGTGGCCCACGATGGAGGACTTCGCCGGATACAACGCCATGCCGCGGTACGTGGTCTCGACGACGCTCGATGATGATGATTCGCGTTGGCCTGCAACGGTTCTTCGATCACTCGACGACGTCGCCGCGCTGAAGGAGACCGAGGGCGGACCGATCCTCGTGCACGGGAGCGCGACGCTGGGACGTGCGTTGGCCGACGCCGGGCTGGTCGACAGGTACCACCTGCTGGTGTTCCCGTTGCTGCTCGGCGCCGGCCTGCGCCTGTTCAGCGACACGGACAAGGGCGCCACGGTGCTGACGCTCGTCGAGCACGAGGTGTACGGCAACGGTGTCCAGAAGCAGGTGTTCGATGTGCGCCGCTGACGGGGAAACGTCATGCGCACACTGAGATTCGCGATGAACACGAGTGTGGACGGTTACGTCGCGGCGCCCGATGGCGACCTCGGCTGGAGCGTGCCGAGCGACGAGGCGTTCCAGTGGTGGTCCGACCGCGTCGACTCGACGGGCCTCACGCTCTACGGGCGGAGGCTGTGGGAGGCGCTGAACGCGCACTGGCCGACGGCCGATCGGCAGCCAGGGGCGACGCCCGCGCACGTCGAGTACGCCCGTCGGTGGCGCGACATGCCCAAGGTGGTGTTCTCGTCGACCCTGGACGCGGTGGAGGGCAACGCGCGGCTCGTCACAGGTGACGCCGTGGCGGAGATCGTCCGTCTGAAGGCCGGCGACGGTGGCCCGATGAACATCGGCGGCGCCACACTGGCCGCGGCGGCGATGAGGGCCGGGCTGATCGACGAGTTTGTGATCATGACGCATCCCGTTCTGGTGGGCGCCGGTACGCCGTTCTTCACGGTGCTCGACGAGTGGGCGGGCCTGGAGTTGGCGGAGACGCGGACGTTCTCGGGGGGACTGCACCTGATGAGGTACCTGACGCGGCAAGGGGTGGGGAGATTCCCGGGAGTTGACATAATGTCGATTATCGGCACGATTTGGTATCACCTGGAACCCTGCCTGAGCGTCGCACGTCGACCGACGTACCGTCGGTCGACGAAGTCCTTCCTGTACCGCACAGGTCGTGAGCACGGAAGGCGAAGATCGTGACTGTGGAACGACGTGTACTGATCACCGGGGCCAGCATCGCCGGCCCGACCCTCGCGTACTGGCTCGCGAGGTCGGGTCGTGCCGTGACGGTCGTCGAGCGCGCGCCGTCGCCTCGGCTCGGCGGGCAGAACATCGACATTCGTGGTCCCGGCCGCGAGGTCGTGCGCCGCATGGGTCTGGAGGACGCTCTCTTCGCCGCGACCACGACGGAACAGGGCACCCGGTTCGTCGATCGACGGGGCGCGACGATCGCGGCGTTCCCGGCCGGTACGGCGGACAGCGGAGGCGCGACGGCCGAGCTGGAGATCCTCCGCGGTGAACTCGCGCGCATCCTCGTCGACGCGTCGGGACCGGACGTCGAGTACCGCTACGGCGACCGGGTCGTGGGCTGCGATCAGGACGCCCACGGTGTCGACGTGACGTTCGAGCACGGCGCTCCCGAGCGCTACGACCTCGTCGTGTTCGCCGACGGAGTGCGGTCCGGGAGCCGGGAGATCGTCTTTCCCGGCGAGGCCGTCACGCGAGATCTCGGGCTGTACACCGCCTACGGGGTGCTCCCCCGCACCCCGGACGACGATGCATGGTGGCGCTGGTACAACGCGACCGGCGGACGTGTGGCCGGCTTGCGCCCGGACAACCAGGGCACCACGCGCTTCAGCCTGTCCTGGTTGTCGGGGCCGACCGGCCTCGAGCGGGCAGGGCAGCCGGAGGTCGTCGCCGCCCTTCGGGCGACGTTCGCCGGCGCCGGCTGGGAGACTCCCCGCATCCTGGAGTCGCTCGATTCCGCCTCGGAGCTGTACGTCGACCGCCTCGCTCAGGTCCACGCCCCACGGTGGTCGTCGGGCCGGGTCGCGATGGTGGGCGACGCGGCCTGGTGCGCGACTCCGGTGAGTGGGATGGGCACGACACTGGCCATCACCGGTGCCTACGTACTGGCCGCCGAACTCGCCCGCACCGATGATCACCGGGCCGCGTTCACGGCGTGGGACGCGCGGATGCGGCCCTTCGTCGACACGGTGCAGTCGCTGCCGCCGGGAACGCCGAGGCTGGCGCACCCGAAGACGGCAGTGGGGCTCGCGGTCTTCAACTCTGCTGTGCGACTGGCCGGTTCGGCGCCGGTGCGAGCGCTGGCCGGCAGGTTCGGCGGCTCGGACGACGCGAACCTCGATCTGAGCGACTACCGCTGACGCTGCTGGATGCGGATCAGGTTGCCCGCGGGATCACGCACCGCGCAGTCCCGGATCCCATAGGGCTGGTCGGTCGGTTCCTGCACGATGTCGGCATCCGCGGCCTGAAGTGCATCGAAGGTCGCCTCGAGGTCGTCGCTCGCGAGCAGGATGCCGCCGTACGTGCCCTTGGCCATCATCTCGGTGATGGTGCGGCGCTCGTCCTCGGTGATGGCGGGGTCGACCGCGGGCGGTGTCAGAACGATGGCGGTGTCCGGCTGCCCGGGCGGGCCGACGGTGAGCCACCGCAGGTTCTCGTACCCGACGTCGAGGCGGACCTCGAAGCCGAGAAGGTCGCGGTAGAAGGCCAGTGCGGCCTCCGGATCGTCCTGCGGGAGGAAGCTGGAGGCGATGGTGAGTGTCATGGCGACGACACTAGGTTCGCCTGGCGCGGTCCGCTTCTCGATTCCTGATCGGTCGGGTGACCACTTTCTCGACACACGACGGCGCGCCGGCCTCCGTGGACTGGTTCTGCTGCCGATACGCGGACGGGGACAGTCCGGTCAGTTCGGAGAAACGGGTACTGAAGGTGCCCAGTGAGGAGCACCCCACCGTGAAGCAGATCTCCGTCACCGACCTCTCCGACCCCCGGAGCAGCGCCATGGCTCGTTCGATGCGCCGCGTCATCAGGTACGCGTAGGGCGACTCTCCGTACGCGGCGCGGAACTGCCGGCTCAGGTGCCCCGCGGACATGTGCGCGTCGCGCGCGAGGGTCTCGAGGTTCAGTGGCGTGGCGTACTCGCGGTCCATTCGGTCCCGTACTCGACGGAGACGACGCAGATCGTCGAGGTGTCGCGAGTCCGCACCGGTGTCGGTCACGCGTCCTCCTCTCAGGAATGCCGCAGCAGTCCGTGCAGTGCGCGCATGCAGAGATCATGCACCTCGTCGGCCGAGATCGACTGCCTGTCCACCCAGTCCACGCACACGGCGCGAACGAACGACACCCACCCGGCCACGGCCACCCGGGTCACCTCGTCCGCGCCGTCGTCGGGTCCCAGAGCCGCCAGGATCCGTTGCTGCTGCGTCTCGAACTCGGCCGTGAGGATCGCCTGGATACCGACGTCGCCCGACATCGTTCCTCGATCGATGGCCCGTAGTCCGTGAGCGTGATCGGTGGAGTAGCGGATGTAGGCGCGCAGTCCGGCGGACACCTGGTGCTCGACGGGCAGCGTGGTGTCGGGAGCCGTGATCTCGACCATCCGAGCGGATTCGAGCCGGATGATGTCGGCGAAGAAATCCCTCTTGGACGAGAAGTAGTGATACATCAGCCCACGCGAGACGCCGGCCAGGTCGGCGACCTCCTCGATCCACACCTCGTCGTAGGGCCGTTCCGCGAACAGTCGTGACCCGATCTCGAGCAACTGGTGCCGACGCTGATCGGGTGACAGGCGTTTGCGGGGAGTGGTCATGACCTGCGCCATGTTACGGGACTGCTCGTGATACTTGACACGCGTTCAGTAGGGGGTACCGTCCGCTGTTGTATCCCGGTTCAGTACGCCGGCCACCCACGCGAAAGGGTCCGACCGTGGTCACCACGATCTCGTCCACTTCTCCGCTTCCCCATCCCCCTCGACGACTCCCGGTGCTGGGCGACGTGCTGGGCGTACACGCGAGCACCCCGGTGCAGGACTCGGTGGCGCTGGCCGCGCAGCTGGGCCCCATCTTCGAGCGGGTGGTCCTGGGGCGCCGGTTCGTGATCGTGTCGGGCGCCGATCTCGTGGAGGAACTCAGCGACGAGTCGCGGTTCGTCAAGCACGTGGCACCCGCGGTCGCCGGACTGCGCTCGATCGGCGGGGACGGACTGTTCACGGCGTACTCGCACGAACCGAACTGGCGCAAGGCCCACGATCTCCTCCGGCCGGCGTTCACGCAGTCGGCCATGCGGAGCTACCACGACATCATGGTGGACGTCGCCGGACAGCTGGTGTCGCACTGGTCGTCCCGTGATCGGGTCGACGTCTCCTCGGACATGACCAAGTTGACGCTCGAGACCATCGGCCGCACGGGGTTCAGCTACAGCTTCGACTCGTTCACCCGCGCCGAGACGCATCCGTTCGTCGGGGCCATGGTGCGGACCCTGCAGCACAACCAGCGCCGCGCACTGCTGCCGCTCCCCGTCGTCGGCGACCTGGTGTTCCGGCGTCGCGAACGGCGGAACGATGCCGACAAGGCCTTCATGGCCGAGCTGCTCGACGACATCGTGCGGGCCCGCCGGGACGGTGAGTCGAGCGGCGACGGCGATCTGCTGGACATCATGCTCGAGGCGGCACGCGACGGTGATCCCAACGCGCTGGACGAGGTGAACATCCGGCATCAGATCGTCACCTTCCTCATCGCCGGACACGAAACGACCTCCGGCTCACTGTCGTTCGCCCTGTACTACCTGTCGAGGCATCCCGAGATGTGGGCTCGGGCGCGTGCGGAGGTGGACGAGGTGTGGGGTGCGGACACGCCGTCCTTCGAGCAGGTGGCGAAGTTGCGCTTCGTCCGACGGGTTCTCGACGAGGGACTGCGCCTGTGGCCGACGGCCCCTGGTTACGCGCGCGAGGCACGCCACGACACGACGGTCGGCGGGCGTCCCATGGCCGCGGGCGACTGGGCCCTGGTGCTGATCCCCGGTCTGCATCGCGATCCCGTATGGGGGCCGGATCCCGAAGTGTTCGACCCGGACCGCTTCCTGTCGGCGAACGTGCGGGCCAGGCCGCCGCACGCCTACAAGCCGTTCGGCACGGGCGAGCGTGCCTGCATCGGGCGCCAGTTCGCTCTCCACGAGTCGCTGCTGGTGCTGGGCACGATCCTCCAGACCTTCGACGTCGCTCCCGATCCGGGCTACGAGCTCGCCATCGACGAACGCCTCACCCTCATGCCGGCCGGGTTCGAGCTCGAGGTGGCTCGGCGCGACCGCAGCTGACGTGAGGATCCCGCACACTGGTCCCATGCGATCGCGCGGCAAGATCATGGAGGCCACCCTCGAGGTGATCGCGGAGCACGGTTTCGACGGCGTCACCATCGCGGGTGTGTCCGCCGCTGCCGGGGTCTCCCGACAGACCGTGTACTCCATCTTCGGCACGCGCGAGGTGTTGGTGACCCGCACGATGGAGCATTTGGCGGTCGAGGTCATGACCGAGATCCGGTCGCGCCTCGACGGCCCGGAGACCGTGCGCGACTACGTCGTGGAGATGGTGATCGGTGGTCGGCGGGCGGTGCGCGACATTCCCGCGATGGGAGCGCTGCTGCGGTTGGACGGCATCAACCCGGTGCTGCATCCCGATGTCGTCCAGCACGCCATTCCCGTCGTGCGAGATCTACTGTCCCCGCTGACCGCACTCGACCCCCGGGTCGCGGAGGTGTTGGACGACATCGTCCTCATCACCACTCGTCTCGGACTGTCCGTCGTGCTCTTCGACGATCCGTCCATCGCGGACGACGACGACCTCCGCGCCTTCCTCCTGCGGTGGCTCCCGGCGTCGATGACCGTGCCGCCGGAGTGACGGGCTTCACCTCGTGACCTTGACACCTGGTGCCAGAACTGTCTAACTTCAGGGCGCCTGCCGGGGGGTCTGCGCAGCGGGAAGGAAGTCGATGACACTGTCACGCAGTCTGATCGTCGGAGCCGTGCTCGTGGCGTTGGTCGGTGTCGCACCCGCACTCGCCGACGCAGCCCCCGGTGACGACTTCTACTCCCCACCGACGGACGTCGCTGGTGCGCCGGGCACGGTGCTCCGCACCGAGCCGATGTCGCTCTTTCTCGCTGCGCCGGGAGTGGACGGTCGCTATCCCGCCACCGCGCAGCGCGTCATGTACACCTCGCGGACCGAGAACGACGAGCCCGTCGCGGTGACCGGAACGTTCATCGACTCGGCCGTTCCCTGGCGCGGCGTCGGCCCCAGACCCACCGTCGTGGTCGCTCCGGGGACGGTGGGGCAGGGCGACCAGTGCGCGCCGTCGCGGGCGTTCCCGCTCGGGCTGAACCTCACGACGGACCCCCTGTCCCTCTCGGCGAACCAGGAACTCGTGTCGTCGACGCTCTGGGGGTCGATGGGCGCGCGCGTCTTCGTGACCGACTACATCGGTCTCGGCACGCCGGGATTGCACACCTACGTCAACCGGCCGGAGGAGGCGCACGCGGTGCTCGACGGCGCGCGAGCGGCGAACGCGCTGGCGGGCGACCCCGACTCCCCCATCGGTCTCTGGGGCTATTCGCAGGGCGGCGGCGCCACCGCCGCCGCGGCCGAGTCGGCGGCGAGGTACGCACCGGAACTGAACATCAAGGGCACGTGGGCGGGCGCACCGACGGCCGACCTGCTCGACGTGCTGAACACGGTGGACGGCACTCTCATCGGCGGAGTCATCGGGTACGCACTGAACGGAGTCCTCGAGCGAAACCCGTCGTTGCGGGCCCGCGTCGAGGAGCGCGTCTCCGATCACGGCAAGACGGTGCTGAACGACCTGTCGACCCAGTGCATCGCCGACACGATCCTGACGTATCCGTTCCTGCGCACCGAGACGCTGACGAAGGACGGGCGCTCGATGTCGGAGAATCTGAGATCCGTGCCCGAGGCCGGTCCCATCTTCGAGAAGCTGCGTACGGGCACCCTGCGGCCGTCGGCCCCGGTGTTGATCACCAGCGGCATCAACGACGACACGGTGCCGTACGGGCAGGCGCGGGAGTTGGCGGAGGAGTGGTGCGGCCAGGGTGCGTCGGTGACGTTCCGGTCGAACCCGCTGCCGCCGATCCTGCCGGGTGCGGTGCTGCCCAATCACTTCGGTCCGCAGATCATCGACGGCTACGGCGGTGCGGCCGCGGCGTACCTGATGGACAGGTTCGCCGACGTACCCACCGACGGGTGCGACATCGCCTGACGGTCGGTTCGGGTCACCGACCACGGTCGGCTCGGTCATTGTCGCGGACGGCGATCAGCCATAGTGTCACCGATCACAGTGGATCATTCGGCTGACTGAGGGGTACACACATGACGGTCCAGCACTCTCCGGAACGCACCGCGGCACCGACGCCGTCCGACGGAGAGGTGCACGCGGCCGTCGCCCGCGCGCGTGACGCGGCACTGTGGTGGGGCGCTCTCGATTTCACGGATCGCAAGGGGTGGCTGCTCGAGTTCCGATCCAGGATCGCCCGGACGTCGGGGTCGCTCGTCGACACCGTGCGCGAGGAGACGGGCAAGCCGAAGGACGACGCTCTGCTCGAGGTCATGCTGGCGGTAGAGCATCTCACGTGGGCCGCGAAGAACGCGCGACGTGTCCTGCGGGAGCGGTCCGTCTTCCCGGGTCTGGTGAGCATCAATCACGCTGCCTCCGTGCGGTATCAACCGATGGGTGTCGTCGGCGTGATCGGCCCGTGGAACTATCCGGTCTACACACCGATGGGGTCGCTCGCGTACTCGATGGCCGCCGGCAACGCCGTCGTCTTCAAGCCCAGCGAGCTCACTCCCCGCACCGGCACCTGGCTGGCCGACGCCTGGGCGTCGCTGGCGGCGCCGCACCAGGTGCTCCAGACCGTCACCGGCGACGGTCGGGTCGGCGAGGCGCTGTGCCGCTCGGGAGTGGACAAGCTCGCCTTCACCGGGTCCACCGCGACGGCGAAGAAGGTCATGGCGGTGTGCGCGGAGACGCTCACGCCGATCGTGGTCGAGGGCGGCGGCAAGGACGCGCTCATCGTCGACGCCACCGCCGACCTCGAGGCCGCGGCGACCTTCGCCGCGTTCGGCGCCATGGGCAACGCGGGCCAGACCTGCGCGGGTGTGGAGCGCATCTACGTGGTCGAGGAGGTCGCCGATCGTTTCGTGGACATCCTGACCTCCCGTGTACGCGACCTCCGGGTCGGCGACGCGGACGATGCGCAGTACGGACGCATGACGTTGCCGAAGCAGGTCGACATCGTGCGGGACCAGGTCGAGGACGCCCTGGCGCGCGGTGGTCGCGCCGTCGTCGGCGGACTCGAATCCGTCCGGGCGCCGTACGTCGATCCCATCGTGCTGCTCGACGTGCCGGAGGACAGCTCGGCCGTCGCCGAGGAGACGTTCGGTCCGACCGTGGTGGTCAACCGCGTCCGTGATCTCGACGAGGGCATCGAGCGGGCCAACGCCTCGAAGTACGGGCTGGGCGCGTCGGTCTTCACCGCGTCGAAGGCCGCGGCCGAGCGGGCGGCGGACCGGCTCCGCGTCGGAGTGGTGACGGTCAACTCCGTGCTGGGCTTCGCAGCGGTGGGCGCGCTGCCCTTCGGCGGAGTCGGCGACTCGGGCTTCGGACGGATCCACGGCGCCGACGGGTTGCGGGAGTTCTCCCGGGTGAAGTCGGTGACGAAGCAACGCTTCGCCGCCCCGCTGGGCCTGGTGACGATGACGCGCAAGCGGCGTGACGTCGCGGTCGCGCGCCTGTTGCTGACCAAGGTCTACGGGCGATGACCACCCTCCCCCGGCCGCGCTTCGGGCGGTTCGGGTGGGTGCGGGTGATCGACGAGCTGGATCCGGTGGCGGACGCGGCCACCGTCCTCAAGATCACGGCGGGGTGCGAGTTTCCCTGGGACTATCAGCGCGCGTTGGAGTTCGCGCTGTTCCGCACGTACTGCGTGCCCACCATCTCGGCGTTGCTCCGCAGGACGGGAGAGTTCGAGCACCGCCCCCAGAAGCGGTACGACGACACCGCGCTGCTGATGTCGGAACTCGTGGAACACGGGTACGACTCCGAGCGCGGGCGCGCGTCGCTCCGCGCGGTCAACCGCATGCACGCGCGCTACGACATCTCGAACGACGACATGCTGTACGTGCTCTCCACCTTCGCGTTCGATCCGCTGGACTGGATCGACCGTTACGGGTGGCGGCGCCTGCATCCGCACGAACGGATCGCGAGCGTCGCGTTCTACCGCGAGGTCGGGATCCGGATGGGCATCCGGGACATTCCCGCGTCGACAGCCGACTTCCACGCCTTCAAGGTGCGGTACGAGCGCGAGCGGTTCGTCTACTCCGACGACAACAGGGCCATCGGCGAGTACACCCGCGACCTGCTGGCGTCGTGGTACCCGCGCCCGGTCCGCTCCGCGGTGCGCGGCGCCGTGCTGTCGATGATCGATCAGGACATGACCCGCGCCTTCGGGTTCGGCGACCCGGTCCCCGCCGTGCGCCCGGCGCTCGAGTCGGCGCTGCAGGCCCGAGGCCGCGTGGAGCGTCTGCTGCCCAAGCGGACGGCATCGCGGTCGGCGCAGGATCCGCGCAACCGGACGTACCCCGGGTATCCGCAGGGCTACCACCCGAGCGACCTGGGTGTCTGATCAGGATCAGCGCAGTCGTTCCGCGTCCTTGGCCAGGGTGACCAACCGGTCGCAGAGCTCGGCGAGTTCGGCCGCGTCGGCGCCCTCCGCGACGGCCGTGGCCACGTCCTCGGCGGCGCACCGGACTCCGAATGCGCGATCGGCGGCGGCACCGGCCTCGGCCTCCGTGAGCACCACGGCGTCGTCCGCGACGACGGTGTCCTTCAGCGACGTCCGCTGTTCGTAGGCACGCTGACGGCAGGACTGACGGCAGTACCGTCGGCGCCGGCCCGCAGCGCCCTCGACCACCGGCCGACCGCACCACAGACACGTGCTCGGGCGCCGTGCGCGGGACCGACCGATCCCACCGCCCACCGTCCCGGATTCACCCCGCATCGACCCGACGATACCGACGTGCGCGGACCCTGCCGCATCACCGGTTAGAATGGGGTGTTCGCGTGCGGGAACGTTCCGCGCACCACGCGCGTTGAATTCGACGGACGCGACATGCGTACCACGATCGAGAGAGGACTCCACCATGGCAGATCGCGTTCTACGAGGTAGTCGACTCGGAGCGGTGAGCTACGAGACCGATCGCGACCACGACCTCGCGCCCCGGCGCATGGCTCGATACCGGACGGACAACGGCGAGGAGTTCGACGTTCCCTTCGCCGACGACGCCGAGCTGCCCGGCACCTGGCTCTGCCGCAACGGTCTCGAGGGCAGTCTGATCGAGGGCACCGCGCCCGAGGCCAAGAAGGTCAAGCCCCCGCGCACCCACTGGGACATGCTGCTCGAGCGGCGTTCGGTGGAGGAGCTCGAGGAACTGCTCAAGGAGCGGATGGATCTGCTCAAGGCGAAGCGTCGCGGCGCCGGAGTCTGACCGCCTCTCCCCTGTCGTCACCGAGGGCCCCGGAGCATCTACTCCGGGGCCCTCGGTGTGTCTCGGGTCCGTCGAGATCAGCGCAGGTGCTGCGCGACGATCGGTCCGATGATCGCGAGTGCCTGCGGATCGGTCATCGCGGAGTGTGCGACCGGCACCGCGTGATCGTGGATGGCACCGCGGACGTGTCGACGCCAGGCCGAGGCGGTCCGCCGTACGTCGTTCCGGTTCACCTCGTCCTCGGTCGCGGTGAAGAACAGCACGTCGCAGTCCACGACGCCCGGTGAGTACCCGTGCGCCAGCGAGGTCCCGTTCACGTAGCCCGCGTACAGCCGCTCGAGGGTGTCGACGGTCATCGCCGCCATCGGACCACCCTCGGACCGCAGCGCGGCCGCCGCCTCCGCGACCGTCGGTTCCACGCCTGCCGGCAACTCGTGGCCGGTGAACTCCTCGATGAGATCCCGCACCGACGGTGTCGACTCGAGGTACTCGTCGGCGAGCACGTAGCTGTCGAGCATGGTCAGCGTCGCGACGCTCTCCCCCACCCGCTGCAGCTCGACGGTCATCGCGTGGGCGATGAGGCCTCCGAGCGACCAGCCCAGCAGGTGGTACGGACCGTGCGGCTGGATCGACCGGATCTCGCGAACGTAGTACCGGGCCAGCTCCTCGACCGTGTCGAACTCCTCGGTGCGTCCCGAGACGACGGGTGACTGCAGGCCGTACACCGGCTGATTCGAGTCGAGGTGGGCGAGCAGACCGCTGTAACTCCAGGACAGTCCGAACGCCGGATGAATGCAGAACACCGGTGACGCGGAACCCTGCGGGCGCAGCGGCAGCAGCATGTCCAGTGACGCCGTGGCCGTCGCCGCGACCTCGTCCGCCGACAGATGCGCGGTGTCGTCGATGCGCGCGGCGAGAGCTGCCGGCGTGGAGTCGGTGAACAACCATTGCATCGGAACCGTGGTGCCGAGGGTCTCTTCGAGTCGAGCGACCACGCGCGTCCCCACCAGCGACGTGCCGCCGAGTTCGAAGAAGCTGTCGTCGAGTCCGACTCCGGCCACCCCCAGGATGTCTTCGTAGACAGCGCAGACGGCGCGCTCGGTCGCGGTGCCCGGATCGCGATGCTCGCCGGTGACGGCGAACTCCGGAGCGGGCAGCGCCCGCCGATCGAGTTTGCCGACGGAGGTCAGCGGCAGCTCGTCCAGCAGCATGATCGACTGCGGCACCATGTAGCCGGGCAGTCGCTCCTGCAGATGGCGACGCAGCGACGCCGTGTCGACCGACGACTCCCGGTGCGGCAGGACATAGGACACCAGGACGGTGTCCCCTGAGGGCAGGACGTGGCCCATCGTGGTCGCGAAGTCCACGCCGTCGTGCACGTCGAACGCGGCGTCGATCTCACCCAGCTCGATGCGGAACCCGCGGATCTTGACCTGATGATCGGTCCGGCCCACGTAGGACAGGGTCGGGTCGCCGTCGGCGGACTCGCGCCAGCGCACCAGGTCACCGGTGCGGTAGAGGCGCTCACCCGGCTTGCCGTGCGGATCGGCGACGAACCGCGACGACGTCAACGCTGTGCGCCCGAGGTATCCCCGAGCGAGTTCCGGTCCGGCGAGGTACAGCTCGCCGACGACGCCGAACGGCACCGGTTGCAGCTGGCGGTCGAGGACCTGCGCCGCGACACCGCGGATCGGTCCACCGATCGTGACCGGACCCTTGGGCACCATCGGCGCACTCATCGTCGTGACGATGGTCGTCTCCGTCGGCCCGTACACGTTGTACAGCGAGCGTCCCGGAGCCCAGCGCTCCACCAGTTCCGGTGGGCACGCCTCGCCGCCGACGAGAATGTGTCGCAACGACGTCGCGCTCGCCGGGTCCGCGGTCGACAATGCCGCGGTCGTGATGAAGGCGTGCGTGATGCGTTCCGATCCCAGCAGGTCGCCCAGTTCGCGGCCGCCGTAGACCCCGGGCGGTGACACGACGAGTGTCGCGCCGGATCCGTACGCGAACAGCTGGTCCATGACGGCGGCGTCGAAACTCGGTGTCGCGAAGTGCAGTACGCGTGCCGTTTCGTCGACCTCGAATCGATCGCGCAGCTCGCCGGCGAAGTTCGACAGGCCGGCGTGGGTGACGACGACGCCCTTCGGTGTCCCGGTCGACCCCGAGGTGTAGATGACGTACGCGGGGTGCACGAGAGCGATGGGTCCGAGAAGCTCTGCGGGCGTGAGGGGTTCGTCGGACGTACGAGCCAGCTCGGCCAGGGTGTCCGCGTCGTCGAGCACGAGCCACCGTGTCGACGAGACTCCGTCCACGGCCGCCCGGTGCTCCGCGGTCGTCAGTCCCCACGTGGTCGCCGAGTCCGTCAGCATGTGACGGACGCGGTCGGCCGGGTAGTGCGGGTCGACCGGGACGAAGGCGCCGCCGGCCTTCGCGACGGCCAGGACCGCGACGAGAGAGTCGAAGGATCGCGTGAAGCCCAGGGCCACCAGTGATTCCGGTCCGACACCGCGCCGGACGAGAGCTCGGGCCACCGTGGTCGAACGTCGGTCGAGCTCGCCGTAGGTGATGTGGGCGCCGAGGTACTCCGCCGCGATGCGGTCGGGAACCCGGCGTGCGGTCTGCTCGAACACCTCGGACAGGGTCAGCGACGGATCAGGATCGGTCTCGCCGCCGTGCACGGGCACCAGATGGGCTCGCTCCTGCGAGGTCAACATCTCGACGCTGCCGATGCTGCGGTCGGGTTCGGTGGCCAGGACGCCCAACACGCCCACCAGACGATCGAGCATGGTGCTCACGGTGGCGGCGTCGAACAGATCGGTCGCGTAGTCGGCGGTGACGGTCAGCCCCGCCGGCTCCCGGTCGTCGGTGCGCCGGTCGGTGACCGTGAACTGGATGTCGAACTTGGCGACGGCGACGTCCACCTCGGCCGCGTCGACGGTCACCTCGCCCATGCGGGCAGTCGTCGGAACGTCGTCCTGCAACGACAACATGATCTGGAACAACGGGTGATGGCTCGTGCTGCGCTGCGGGTGCAGCACGTCCACCAGACGTTCGAACGGAACGTCGGGGTGCGCGAACGCGTCCAGATCGACCGCGCGCACGTGCTGCAACGCCTCGGTCAGCGACGCGGTCGGCGAGACCCGCGTGCGCAGGACCAGCGTGTTGACGAACATTCCGACCAGCGCGTCCAGTGCCTGGTCGCCGCGGCCGGCGACCGCGGTACCGACGGACGTGTCGAAGCGGCCGGCGAGACGGCCGAGCACGACGGCGAGGGCGGTGTGGACGGCCATGAACAGCGTCGCGTTCTCCCGCCGCGCAAGGTCGACGAGCCGCCGGTGCGTGTCGACACCCACCGTGGTGGTGACCACCCCGCCCCGGTGAGACGGCACGCTCGGCCGCGGACGGTCGGTGGGGATGTCGATACGGTCGGGAGCTCCGGTCAACGCCGCCGTCCAGTACGCCAGTTGCGTCGAGACGAGGCTCGACGGGTCGTCCTCGGAGCCGAGCCGGTCACGCTGCCACAGCGTGTAGTCCGCGTACTGCACCGGCAGTGGCTCCGTCGCGGGTGCCGTGCCGGTGGACCGCGCGGTGTAGGCGGTGAGCAGGTCGGCGGCGAGCGGCGCCAGCGACCAGCCGTCCGCGGCGATGTGGTGCAGCGTGACGACGAGGACGTGCTCGACCCCGGCCGTCACCTCGAGCAGGTCCACCCGCAGCGGTGCCTGCGTGGTCACGTCGAACCCGCGGGCCGCGCTCGTGACGATCGCGGCCGTCACCGCGGAGGGCTCGGTCACGACGGGCTCCAGCGCCACCGGCACCTCGTCCGCAGGCAGGATCACCTGGTGCGGGCCCTCGGGCGAGTCCGGGTACACGGTCCGGAGCACCTCGTGGCGGTCGACGAGGTCGCGCAGCGCGGCTTCCAGCGCGGCGATGTCGAGCGGTCCCGTCAGGCGCACCGCGAAGGGCACGTTGTACGCCCCCGACGCCCGGTCGAACCTGTTGAGGAACCACAGGCGTTGCTGCGCCGAGGACAGCGGGATCCGGTCGGGTCGAGGCCGTGCCTCGAGAGCGGGGCCGGCGGACTCGGCGAGCCCGTCGATGTGCGCGGCGAGGGCTGCGACCGTCGGGTGCTCGAAGAGTGCCCGGACCGGAACCCGAACGCCGCGAGTGGAACCCAGGCGGGACGCGACCTGTGTGGCCAACAGGGAGTTGCCACCGAGTGCGAAGAAGCTGTCGTCGCGTCCGACCTCGACGTCGAGGTCCAGCACTGCCGCCACGGTCTCGGCGACGGTCCGCTCGGTCTCGGAGGCCGGCGCGTCGTGAGTGCGGTCGACGGCCACGACGACCGGGGCGGGAAGCGCCCGCACGTCCAGCTTGCCGACGGGAGTGAGAGGGATGCGCTCGAGAACCGTCATCGATGCCGGCACCATGTGGCCGGGCAGAACGGAGCGGACGCCGCCCGTGACCGCGTCGACATCGATGTCGTGTCCGGTGGCGGCGACGACGTAGGACGCCAGCGAGGCGCGACCGGAGGCATCGGTGTGCACCAGAGTGTGCGCGAAGCCGACGGACGGGTCCCTCGTCAGTGCGGCGTCGATCTCACCGAGCTCGATGCGGAATCCGCGGATCTTGACCTGGGTGTCCGAGCGTCCGACGTAGTCGAGCCGGCCGTCCGCAGTCCACCGCACGACATCGCCGGTGCGGTACATCCGCTCCCCCGCTGTGCCGTACGGATCGGCCACGAACCGGCCCGCCGTCAGTCCCGCGCGGTCGAGGTAGCCGCGAGCGACGCCGACACCCGACAGGTACAGCTCACCCGTGACGCCGACCGGCACCGGATGCAGACGCGCGTCGAGCACCACGGCGCGGACTCCGGCGATGGGCGTACCGATGGTGACCGGTTCGTCGGCACGCAGTTCCGCGATGGCGGCGACGATGGTCGCCTCCGTCGGGCCGTACCCGTTGTACAGCGAACGTCCGACCGACCAGCGCCGCACCAGGTCTGCGGAGCACGTGTCGCCGCCCACCACCACGGTGGTGAGACTCGGCAGTGATCGGGCGGCGACGTCGACGGTCGCGAGCGCGGCCGGGGTGACGAAGGCGTGCGAGACCGACTCGCGGTCGATCAGTTCGGCCAGCTCCGCGCCGCCGTAGACGTCGCTCGGGGCGACGACGACGGTGGAGCCGGCGCCCATCGCCATCAGGATCTCGAGCACCGACGCGTCGAAGCTCGGCGAGGCGAAGTGCAGGGTCCGCGATGTTCCGGTGATGCCGAACGTCGTGCGCTGCACCTCTGCGAACGAGGAGAGTCCCGAGTGCGTCACGGCGACGCCCTTGGGCAGTCCCGTCGATCCGGAGGTGTAGATGACGTAGGCCGGATGGTCGACACGCAGCGTGGACGTCCGGTCACGGTCGGTGACGGGTTCCGTCGACCGGGTCGCGATGTCGGCGACGGTGGCCGGGTCGTCGAACACGATCCAGTCGACGTCCCGTCCTGCCGCCGGGCGGTCGGCCACGGTGCAGACACCGAGGTCGGCCCCGCTGTCGGTGAGCATGTGGTCGATGCGGTCCGCAGGGTAGCGCGGATCGACGGGGACCCAGGCCGCGCCCGTCATCGCCACGGCGAGCATCGCCGCGACGGACTCCGCCGACCGGGTGAGCGCCAGGGCGACGACGCGCTCGGGTCCGGCTCCGCGTTCGAGCAGGACCCGGGCGAGACGGGTGGCGTCGGCATCGAGCTCGGCGTACGTGCGCGACCGCCGAGCCGTGACGTCGACGCCGTGGGACGGATCATGCACCAGCGCAGTGGTGTTCGCGTTCTCCCGCGCGACGGCGGCCCACAGGTCGGGCAGCAGTACCGGTGCGCCGGGACGCTCGCCGGCCCGTGTCGTCAGCTCGCGGGACTCCTGATGGGACAGGAGTTCGATGTCGCCCACGGTCACCGACGGGTCTCGGGCCACCGTGGTGAGCACGGCGCTGACACGGTCCGCGAAGGCGGCGATGGTGCTCTCGTCGTAGAGATCGCGCGTGTAGGTGACGCGGAACCGCCACGACCGCTCGCCGTCGGCGTCGGTGCTCTCCGTGACGGCGAGCTCGACGTCGAACTTGCTGCGCTGCAGGTCGATCTCCGACGCGGTGACGGTGAGACCGTCGAGTTCGCCGCTGGTGACACCGTCGGACTGGAAGGCCAGCACTACCTGCACGAGCGGGTGCCGACCGGCCGTCCGCGACGGCGACAGAGCGTCGACCAGACGCTCGAACGGCAGGTCCGCGTGAGCGAACGCGTCGAGATCGGTGCTGCGGACCCGGCCGAGAAGGTCGGCGAAGGTGTCGGACGGCGCCACGTCGGAGCGCAGGACCAGGGTGCCGACGAACATGCCGACCAGCTCGTCCAGTGCGCGATCGCGTCGGCCGGCGATCGGGGTGCCGATCACCACGTCCCGGGTGTCGGCGAGCCGAGCGAGCGTGACCGCGAGTGCGGCGTGCATCGCCATGAACGTGGTGCCGCCCCGGCGCTCGGCGACGGCCGACAGTGCGGTCATCACGGCCGGATCGACGGCGAACTCGTGGACGCCGGCCCGGTGGGACGGCGCCGCCGGGCGGCCGCGATCGCCGGGCAGGGCGCACTCGTCCGGAAGGTCGGCCAGAGTGTCGGTCCAGAAGGAGAGGTCGCGGTGTGCCCGGCTCTCCGGGTCGGCCTCGTCACCGAGCACGGCTCGCTGCCACAGGGTGAAGTCGCTGTACTGCACCGGAAGTGGGGTCCACTGCGGGGCAGCTCCGCGGGTGCGGGCAGCGTAGGCGACCATGACGTCGCGGGTCAGCGGTCCGAGGGACCACCCGTCCGCGGCGATGTGGTGTACGACGAGACCGAGCACGTGCTCCGTCTCGGAGATCGACAGAAGAGTGGTGCGCAGCGGGGTCTCGACCGTGAGATCGAACCCGCGACGGGCGAACCGGGTCAGCGCGTCCGCGACGTCGCCGCGGTCCACGACGGTCGTCGTGAGCGGTGCGGGTGCTGCCGGTGCGACGACCTGGTGCGGTCCGTGATCGCTCTCGGGGAACACGGTCCGCAGGCTCTCGTGCCGTTCCACCACGTCGGCCAACGCCAGTGCCATCGCGGGGGCGTCGAGGACGCCGTCCAGGTGCACCGAGAACGAGATGTTGTAGGCGTCGGAGGTGGGGTCGAAGCGGTTGAGGAACCACAGCCGTTGCTGCGGCGACGACAGCGGGATCCGGTCAGGACGGCTCGCCGCCGGAATCGCGACGAGCGGGATCCGCGACGCCGCACCGCTGTCGGCGTCGAGGTGAGCCGCGAGCGCCTCGACGGTCGGGGCCTCGAAGAGAGTGCGCACCTCCACCTCACGGCTCAGCGCGGCGCCGATCGCACTCGTGACACGGGTCGCCATCAACGAGTTGCCACCGGCGTCGAAGAAGCTGTCGTCCAGACCGACCCGGGGCACCGTCAGGACGTCCGCGAACACGCGGGCGACGGTCCACTCGGTCTCGGTGCGGGGCTCGCGGTACGCCGTCTCCGCCGTCTCCGGTGTGGGCATCGGCAGCGCGCGGCGATCGAGCTTGCCCGACGGGGTGAGGGGCACCTCGTCGAGCACGACCACCGCGGACGGCACCATGTACCCGGGCAGGGTGCGGCGGGCGTGCTCGAGCACCGGTTCGGTTCCGGCGGCGCCAGGCGCGAGCGTGAGGTGCGAGACCAGGCGGGCGTCGGCCCGGCCCGCGTTCTGCACGCTCGTGACGGAGAACGTGACCGACGGATGACGCTGGAGCACCGCGTCGATCTCGGCGAGTTCGATGCGGTGACCCCGCACCTTGACCTGGTCGTCGGCTCGGCCGCGGAACACCAGTTCGGTTCCCGCGGTGGTGGTCACGGCGGCGACGACGTCGCCGGTGCGGTACATACGGTCACCCGGCGTGCCGAACGGATCGGCGACGAAGCGGGTGGAGGTCAGCGGCAGGCGCCCGAGGTACCCGCGGGCCAGCGCCGGCCCGGACAGGTAGAGCTCGCCGGGAACTCCGGGGACCACCGGGCGCAGACGACGATCGAGCACCCGCACGTCGACACCGCGGCGCGGGGCGCCGATGGTGACGGGCGAGCCGGGTGCCATCGGCGGTGTCAGGGTCGCGACGACGGTGGCCTCGGACGGCCCGTACAGGTTGAGCATGCGGCGGCCGGGCGCCCACCGTTCGACGAGGGCGGGACTGCAGACGTCGCCGCCGACCCCGACGAAGGTCAGAGCGTCGAGGTCCGCAGGGTCCACCGTCTCGAGAGCAGCAGGGGTGACGAAGGCGTGGGTCACCCGCTGATCACGCAGCAGTGCGGTGAGGCGGTCGCCGCCGTAGACGTCGGTACCGGCGACCACGACGGTCGCGCCCGCGGCGAATCCCATGAGCAGTTCCAGGATCGAGGCGTCGAAACTCGGCGAGGCGAAATGCAGTGTGCGCGATCGCGGTCCGACTCGGTAGGTCGCCACCTGCTCGCGGGCGAAGTCGGCGAGGCCGCGGTGCGGCACCACGACCGCCTTGGGGGTGCCCGTGGATCCGGACGTGAAGATGAGGTATGCCGGGTTCTCCGGGCGCACCCGTACGGGCAGTGCCGCCGAGGACTCGTCGGATCGGTGATCGACGGTGACCCACCGGACCGCGACGGGCAGTGCGGCTCCCGCGGCAGCGATGCCGAGGGACGCGGCGACGTCGGTGACCATGCGCTCGATGCGGTCCGCCGGGTAGCGCGGATCCACCGGGAGGAAGGCGGCGCCGGTCTTCGTCACGGCCCAGGTCGCGACGATCGAGTCGATCGAGCGCTCGAGACACACGGGCACGATCGATTCCGGGCCGACTCCCTCGGCGATCAACGCGTGCGCCAGAAGGTCCGACGCGTCGTCGAGTTCGCCGTACGTGACGGAGCCGTCCGCCGTGACGACGGCGGTGGCGGACGGATCGCGCCGCGCGGCCGAGACGAGGATGTCGGCGAGCGACGAGGTGGGCCCGGCTGCCGCGCCCACGAGGACGGCAGGAGCGTCGGTGGACGTGGACAGATCGATGTCGCCGATCGCTCGGGTGGGATCCGCCGCGACCGATCGCATGACGGACACCAGTCGCTGCGCCATCGTCGCGGCTGTCGCGTCGTCGAACAGATCGCGGGCGTAGCCCAGGCGCGCATCGACCCCGTCGGGCCGACCGTCGACCGTGGTGCGCTCCGAGAGCTGCAGCGTGAGGTCGAACTTGGCTGTGCCGGAGTCGATTTCGGCGACCTCGACATCCAGTCCGGCCATCTCGACGCGGACCGGCGCGAGGTTCTCGAAGGAGAGAACGACCTGGAACAGCGGGTGGCGCGACGTCGAGCGCTCCGGTGCCGCCGCGTCGACGACACGCTCGAACGGGACGTCCGCGCGGGCGAACGCCTCGAGGTCGTGATCGCGTACCTCGCGGAGGAGGTCGGTGAACGGGACGTGCGGCGCGGGCGTCGACCGCAGCACCAGTGTGTTGACGAACATGCCGACGAGTCCGTCGAGCGCGCGGTGGCCGCGACCGGCGATGGGCGACCCGATCGCGACGTCGTCCGAGTCCGCGAGCCGTCCCAGCAGCGCGGACAGTGCCGCGTGCAACACCATGAACAGGCTGGCCGAGGTGTCCGATGCGAGCACGAGGAGCTGCTGGTGCAGATCGGCGTCGATGTGGAAGTCGTGGGCGCCGCCGCGGTGCGACGGTGCAGCGGGACGGGGGCGATCCGTCGGCAGCTCGAGCGTGTCGGGCAGGCCGTCCAACCGCGCGGTCCAGTAGTCGATCTGACTGCGCAGGATCGAGGTCGGATCGTTCTCGTCTCCGAGTGCGGCGTGCTGCCAGAGCGTGAAGTCCGCGTACTGCACGTCGAGCGGTGCCCACAGCGGCGCACTCCCCTGCGTCCGCGCAGCGTAGGCGGTCATGACATCGGTCGCGAGGGGGCCGAAGGAGAACCCGTCCGACGCGATGTGGTGCAGCACCACGGCCAGCGTGTGCGACGTCGGCGAGGTGCGGAACAGGCGGACACGGACCGGGTGCTCCCGCGTGACGTCGAATCCGTGAGACGCGAACTCCCGCACGGTGTCGGCCAGCGCCGAGTCGTCGGTGTCGATCGGCGCGAGGTCGTGGTGCGCGGGGTCCTGCACCACCTGGTGCGGACCGTCGGCGGAGTCGGGATACACGGTGCGCAGCGTCTCGTGGCGCTCCAGGACGTCGGCGAGCGCGACACTCAGAGCGTCCGCGTCGAGGTCGCCGTGCAACGTGATGGCGAACGGCATGTTGTACGCCGGGGACGCCGAGTCGAACCGGTTCAGGAACCACAGTCGCTGTTGGGCGAGCGAGAGGGGAATGCGATCCGGGCGAGGTCCTGCGACCAGCGGCGGCCCGGTGGTGACCACGGGCGCATGGGCGACGCGATCCGCCAGACGTGCCACGGTCGGCGCCTCGAAGAGGTCCTTGATGCCCACGTCGGCACCGAGCTCGGCGCTGATGCGGGAGACCACGCGCGTGGCCAGCAGCGAGTTGCCGCCGATCTCGAAGAAGCTGTCGTGGACACCGGGAACGGGGACGTCCAGCACGTCGGCGATGGTCTCGGCGATGCGTCGCTCGACCTCTGTGCGCGGCGGGACCGAGGGCACGTCGGCCCGGCGGCGCACCGGTTCCGGCAGTGCCTTGCGGTCGACCTTGCCGTTGGCGCTCAACGGAAGTGCGTCGAGAACGATCACCAGCGACGGCACCATGTAGGACGGGAGGCGGTCGGCGACGGTCGCGGCGACAGCGCGGACCTCGACGCTCGCCGCGTCGGTGCCGGGCTCGGGTGCGACGTACGCGACGAGCGTGGTCTCGCCGCGCTCGTCGACGTGGGCCACGGCCACCGCGTGGTGCACGGCGGGATGCGCGACCAGAGCCGCCTCGACGTCGCCGAGCTCGATCCGCAGTCCGCGGATCTTGACCTGGAAGTCGGTGCGGCCCAGGTACTCGACGGCGCCGTCGGCCCGCCAACGCGCCAGGTCGCCGGTGCGGTACATGCGGGTGCCGTGCGCCGACAGCGGGTCGGCGACGAACCGGTCGGCGCTCAGATCGGGCCGACCGACGTAGCCACGGGCGAGCTGGTCGCCCGCGAGGTAGAGCTCGCCCGCCGTTCCCACCGGAACCGGCTCGAGCCGGGCGTCGAGGATCTGCAACGCGGTGTTCCACACCGGCCGTCCGATCGGCACCGTGACGGCGTCGGCGTCGGTCACCTCCCAGTAGGTGACGTCGACGGCGGCCTCGGTCGGCCCGTAGAGGTTGTGCAGCGCGGACCCGGTGAGCGAGCGGAATGCCGATGCCGTCTCCGCGGGCAGTGCCTCACCGCTGCAGAACACCTGACGCAGGTCACCGAGCCGGGCGTCGGACGCGCGCAGTTCAGCGACGAAGGCGCCGAGCATCGAGGGCACGAAATGTGCCGTGGTGACGCCTGATCCGGCGATGATCGAGGCGAGGTAGCGCGGATCGCGATGCCCGTCGGGCTCCGCGATCACCAGGCGGGCGCCGACCTGGAGCGGCCAGAAGAACTCCCACACCGAGACGTCGAACGTCGCCGGAGTCTTCTGCAACACGGCGTCGTCGGCGCCGAGGTAGTACTCGTTCTGCATCCACAGCAATCGGTTGACGATCGCCTGGTGCGACACCCCGACACCCTTGGGGCGGCCCGTGGAACCCGACGTGAAGATCACGTACGCCAGCGAATCGGGTCGCAGAGTCGCCGTGCGCTCACTGTCGCCGACCGGCGTGTCGGCGAGTCCGGCGAGATCGAGCGTGTCGACGTCGACGCGCGCAGCGGTGTCGGGCAGGACGACACCCTGCGTGGACACCGTCAGCACGCACGCGGGCCGGGCGGTGTCGAGGACGTGGCCGAGACGCTCGGCGGGATGATCGGGGTCGAGCGGTACGTAGGCGCCGCCGGCCTTCTCGATCGCGTACATCGCGACGACGAGGTCGAGCGAGCGCTGCATGGCCAGGCCCACGAGCACGTCGGGTCCGACGCCGCGGGCGATCAACGCCCGCGCCAGGCGGGACGAGCGACGATCGAGTTCCGCGTACGTCAGTGCGGTGCCGGCGAACTCCAGGGCCGTCGCGTCCGGGGTGCGCCGCACCTGTGCGTCGAACAGCGCGGGCAGCGTGGTCCGCGGAACGCTCACGGCTGTGTCGTTGAACTCGGTGACCACACGGTCGTACTCGTCGGGCAGCACGACGTCGAGACCGGAGACGCGAGTTCGTGCCCCGCGTCCCAGGAAGTTCTCGAAGAAGGCGAGGAACCGCCGATGATGGGCAGCGAGGGTGTCCTCGTCGTACAGCGACGGGTTGCCCTCGAAGTCGATGTTCAGCGAGTTGCCGCCGCTGTTGTAGACGTTGAAGGTGAAGTCCTCGATGGGACCGCTGGAGAGCAGGTGCAGCCGGCCCACCAGATCGCCCAGACCGACGGTCCAGTCGAACAGCATGATGTTCACCATGGGTCCGAAGAACCCGCGGTGCATGGTCGAGCTGCCGTGGTCGCGGCGGATGTCCTCGTGGCGGTATTTCTGGTGGCGCAGCGCACCGGTGATCTCGAGGGTCACCGACGACACCAGGTCGCCGATGTTCATGTCGGGCGAGATGTGCACGCGGATCGGTACGACGTTGGACACCATGCCGCCCGAGCGGCGCAGCGCCGCGGTGGTGCGGACGGACACCGGCAGACTCATGACGACGTCGGCGCGCCCAGTGACCCGGTGCAGGTAGGCGGCGAAGGACGCGGCCACGACGGCAGCGGCACTGGCGTCGAATCGCTCCTCCGCGGAGGTGAGCATGTCGCCGACGGTCTCGTCGGTGACACCGTTGAGTCGCAGGCGACTCGGCGCGGCCGGGGCGGTGCGATCGGCGAGGGAGAAGGTGTCCGGCAGACCCTGGAGCGTGTCCTGCCAGAAGGCGCGGTCGGTCTCGAACCTGGTGGAGGTGCGGTACGCGCGTTCTGCCGCGTAGAGCGTGGCCAGGTCGCCGGCCTTGCTGTCCGGGGTGGGAACACCGGCCTGCTCGTTGGTGTACAGCTCGGCGACGCGCTTCATGGCGGTGACGGCGCCGTATCCGTCACCGGCGATGTGGTGCATGCGGGTGTACCAGAAGTAGCGGTGGTCCTCGACGCGGAAGACGACGTTGACGGTCAGCGGATCGCGGTCCAGATCGACCGGGGAGCGCATCTCCTTCTGCATCCAGGCCAGGGCCGCGGCGATCGGGTCCGCCTCGGACCGGACGTCGAGCCGAGTGGTGCGCACGGTGGCTGCCGGGTCGACGACCTGATACGGCTGACCGTCGATCTCCACGAGCCTGATCTCGCCGGACTGGAGTTCCGCGGCCGCGCGGGCACCCACGCGTTCGAGCAGGTCGATGTCGAGGTCACCCTGCACGTCGACGTACTGCGCGACGGTGAGGGGAACCTCGGGAGCGAGCTTCTGGGCGAACCACAGGCTGGCCTGCGCCGGGGAGAGCGGGAAGGGATCGGACGCTGTCCGGTTCACGGTAGGTGTCGTGTCGGCCGGTTCGGTGGTTCTCGGTGCGCTGTCCGACGTCGTCATCGTTCGCTCCTCCTCGTCGGTCCCGTGGCCGAGGAGCGGTCCTGCTCCCCGGGCTGTGCGAGACGACGCACACTTCCACCGAACGGACGCAGAGAGCATCGACGCCGCGGCCGATCAGGCCGCACGTCTGCGTGCTGTGTGTGACTTCCGGTGTCCCCGACCGTGGTCGCACTCTGTACTGAGCTGTATGTGGCATTCGCTCAACCACCCGTCGTGGATGGGTGAGACTTACCAACTTCTCG
The DNA here is from genome assembly GCF_019836205.1 of Rhodococcus sp. BP-160. Taxonomy (NCBI): domain Bacteria; kingdom Bacillati; phylum Actinomycetota; class Actinomycetes; order Mycobacteriales; family Nocardiaceae; genus Rhodococcus; species Rhodococcus sp. BP-160. Next base: position 1,094,618 of record NZ_JABUEK010000002.1, on the reverse strand, counting down.
GTTTGCGGACCCGAAACGTTACGTCCATCGCGGTGACAGATCACCAAAAGTGCGGAAAGACCGCCCCGACCAGCGGACGCGGAGCCGTGTGCCCGGTCAGCGGGCCAGGCGCCGTCGAACGTTCGGTATCGTGGCGCCGATCACACTCAGGACGCCGAGGGCCACGAACACGTACTCGACGGTGGATCCCAGCCGCGTCGCGAGTGTGGTGTCGGTGCGCAGACCCACCGTGGCGACCAGATGGTCGGCGTCGAAGAGAGCGGTCCGAGAGGTCACGGAACCATCGGGCGCGATGACGGCGCTGACCCCGCTGGTGGCGGCGACCACGACGGTCCTCGAGTGCTCCACCGCCCGGACTCGCGACATGGCCAGCTGCTGGTAGGTCATCTCCGTGTCGCCGAAGGTCGCGTTGTTGGTGGGCACCGCGAGAATCTGGGCGCCGGCGCGCACCGCCTCGGTGGGTGCGCGGTCGAAGGCCACCTCGTAGCAGGTCGCGACACCCACCGCGAGAGCCCGCTGCTCGCGATCCGTGCCGGCGGGCACGTGCACGACGCCGTCGCCGTCGCCGGGCACGAAGTTGCCCGCCGAGTCGGCGTACGAGGAGAACAGCCGGAAGAAGCTGCGGTACGGCAGATACTCCCCGAACGGTTGGACGATCTTCTTGTCGTGGCGCTCCCCCGGTCCGGCGGCTCCGTCCCAGGCGATGACCGAGTTGGTGGAGGTGCCGTCGGCATTCGACAGCACCGCGCCCACGAGAATCGGTGCGTCGATCCGCACGGAGGCGGCGGTGATCTCGGCCGCTGCGGTCGCGTCGCGGGTGGGATCGACGTCCGACGCGTTCTCCGGCCAGATGACGACGTCGGGCTTCGGGGTCCGCCCCGCCTCGACCTCCTCCGCCAGCCGGAGAGTCTCGTTCACGTGGTTGTCGAGCACCTGGCGGCGTTGCGCGTTGAAGTCGAGGCCCAGCCGGGGAACGCTGCCCTGGATGGCCGCGATGGTGATCGTGTCGTCACCGTCCTGTGGACCCGCGAGCGTGGGGCGCACGGCGAGTGCGACGACCGGCGCCACGGCGGCGAGCGCGACCAGCCCGGCGACCGAGGTGACGGCGAAGCCGGTGCGCAAACTCCTGCACAGCAGCGTCAGGCACACACCGATCAGTGCCACCGCGGCGCTGAGCAGCGGGGCGCCGCCGAGTGCGGCCAGCGGAAGCAGGGGTGACTCGGACTGACCGAAGGCCAGACGGCCCCAGGGGAATCCGCCGAACGGGACCGTGCTGCGCAACCACTCCGTCAGTGACCACACCATGGTGATCCACACCGCGGCGAACGGCAGGCGGGACACCACCACGGCGAGCAGTCCGAACAGACCGAGGAACAGTGACTCTGCGACGGCAAGCGCGATCCACGGCAGCGGTCCGACGTACACGCCGATCCACGGGAGCAGCGGCAGGAAGAAGCCGAGGCCGAAGGCGAACCCGTACAGGAAGCCGCCCTTCAGCGACAGGGCGCGCGCCGGATCGTCGACCCGCCGCTCGGTCAGGACGAACGTGACGAGCGCCAGGGCGACAGGCGCGAGAAACCACAGTGATCGCGGTGGGAACGACGCGAACAGGAGCGCGCCGGCGCCGGCCGAGAGAACGAGCCGCGCGGGTGGGATCAGTCGAGCGGGAACGCTCACGCGCGGTACACCGTGGTGCCGCGGTGCACGGTCTCCAGGCACACCGGGTCCGGCGCCTCGGGATCGAGGCGAGGCAGGGCCGGAACTCGTGACCGCGGGTCGGTGGACCAGCGCTGCACCGAGTCCCGTGGTGCGCTCACGACCAGTTCCGCGGCGTCCCACACCGCATAGCTGGCCGGCGCGCCCGGCACCAGCGTGCCGGCCAGGCCGTCGCGTACTCCCCCGGCGCGCCAGGCGCCGCGCGTCGCCGCGGAGAACGCGGCGCGGGGCGAGACGGCACTGCCCGGTGTGCGGTGGTTGACCGCTCCGCGGACACCGCGCCACGGCTCGAGCGGCGTGACGGGTGCGTCCGACCCGATGGCCAGCGACACCCCGGCGGACGCCATCATCGCCAGCGGGTTGAGTGCGCGAGCGCGCTCCGCGCCGAGTCGAGTGGCGTACAGGCCCTCCTCACCGCCCCAGTAGGTGTCGAACACCGGTTGCACGCTCGCGATGACACCCCACGCCGCGAGGGCGTCGGCCTGCTCGGACGACACCATCTCGATGTGCTCGAGGCGATGGCCGCGAGACGCCACGGCGGGGCCGCCGAGCTCGGCCACGACCCGCCCGAACGCCTCGACCACGGCACTGGTGGCGGCGTCGCCGATGACGTGGAAGCCGGCCTGGATCCCGGCGCGGGTGCAGGCGGAGACGTGCGCCGCGATCGCGTCGACGTCGAGATACGAACGGCCGCAACCGGAGTGGTCAGCATAGTGGTCGTGCAGCCAGGCGGTGTGCGAGCCGATCGAACCGTCGACGAAGAGGTCGCCGCCCAGGGCGTGCGCGCCGGTCGCGGCCAGGAGTGCCGTCGCCTCGTCCGGGGTCGAGACGGCCTCGCCCCAGTAGGCGCGCACCTCGACGCCGTGCTCGAGGGCGAGGAGTTCGGCCAGGTCGACGCGGCCGGAGATGTCGGGGCCGGCGCACTCGTGCACGGCGGCGACCCCGTGCGCGGCAGCATGATCGAGCGCGGCGACGCGGGCGCGGTGCCGGCCCGCGGGGCTCAGCAGGTCCAGCGCCCGGGTGCGCACGGCATGGTGCGCCTCCGCGATGAGCGGCCGTTGCGGATCTGCGGTGGCGACCACGTCTCCGGCGGCGCGACGCAGCACCGTCGAGCACGCCGCGGAGTGCGCGTCGATGCGCGAGAGGTACACGGCCCGTCCGGGTGCTGCGGCGTCGAGCTCCGCGGTGGTGGGGCCGCGCCCCTCCGGCCACGTCGACTCGTCCCAGTTCTGTCCCCAGATCAGGGTGCCCCCGTCCTCGGCCGCGTACGCGGCGAGAGCGCGCAGGCACTCGTCGAGAGACCGAGCGCCGCTCAGATCGAGTCCGATGAGCGCCAGACCTGTCGCGGTGGTGTGGACATGGGTGTCCACGAACGCGGGAGTCACGAACTCCCCGTTCAGTTCCACCACCTCGGCGTCGGGATGCAGCGCCCGCGCGGGGCGATCCTCACCGATCCAGACGACGGTGCCGTCGGTGACGGCCATGGCTGTCGCGTCGGGCGCGGACGGGCTGTAGATCCGTCCGCCGACCAGCAGATGCGTACTCACGCTCGCCAGTGTGCCCGGTGTCGGGCGGCCGGGGTGTCGGGGGTCAGCGCTCGTCGCGGCCGGTGGTGCCGTCGATCACACCGCGGGTGTCGCGAGGGGCCGAATTCCCGCGGTCCGGCATCACGTCGCCGTCGATGACCACGTGACCGGCCCCAAATCCCTGCGGCCCGAATCCACCGGGCGGGAACGTACGGCCCGAGGCCACGGCCGTCTCGACGCGCCGGGCGGCGGACCGCGCGATGACCGGACGAAGCAGCGCGCGGGTCAGCGGGATCATCAGCAGCAGGCCGAGGACGCTCGAGACGAGACCGGGGATCGTCAGCAGGACCGAGCCGAGGGCCACGAGCGCGCCGTCCGCGACCGCGCCGCCGGGTGAGCGGCGTCCGGCGTTGGCCGAGCGCAGTTCCGAGAGCACGCGCCGACCCTGGGAGCGGATCGCGACCATGCCCAGAGCGGACAGTGCGATCACCACGAACACCGTCCACAGGATGCCGATCGCCGAGCCGAGCCACACGAGGGCGCTGATCTCGACGACGAGGTAGAGGAAGAAGTAGAGCAGTGGCATCGCGGGAGTCCTTTCGGCGACTGGTCGAACCCGTCTGCCGTGTCAACGCGCGACCGCCTCGTTTTTCTCCCGGCCGGTCAGGCGCCCGGAGTGACCAGTCCGAGCTCGTAGGCGAGCACGACGGCCTGGACGCGATCGCGCAGCCCGAGCTTGGTGAGCATGCGGCCGACGTGGGTCTTGACGGTCGCCTCGGACAGGAACAGCTCACCCGCGATCTCGGCGTTCGACTTGCCGGCGGCGATGAGCAGCAGCACCTCGCGCTCACGGTCGGTGAGCGATTCGACGGCTGCCGATCGTCCGGGAACATCGCGCGGTTGCCCGGCGACGATGCGGGAGAGCAGACGTCGGGTCACCCGCGGCGAGACGACGGCGTCCCCTGCCGCCACGCTGCGGATCGCGGACACGAGGTCCTCCGGAGGCGTGTCCTTGAGGAGGAATCCGCTGGCACCGGCACGCAGTGCGCCCAGGGCGTGTTCGTCCAGGTCGAAGGTCGTCATGACGATGACCCGCACCTCGGGTTGCGCCGCGATGATGCGTTCGGTGGCCGAGACACCGTCGATACCGGGCATGCGGACGTCCATCAGCACGACGTCCGGTTCGAGGCGCGCGGCCGCGGCGATCGCGGAGGCACCGTCGGGCACGTCGCCCACCACGTCGATGTCGGGCTGCGCGCCGAGAACCATCGACAGACCCATGCGCATCAGTTCCTGATCGTCGACCAGGAGCACCGAGATGGACACGGGAGACAACCTAGCGGTCCGGGTGGTCCTGGTCGACGCCCAGCGCGGCCTTCAGTTCGAGGGGCAGCGTCGCGGCCACGCGCCACCGGCCGTCCGGCAGCGGACCGGCTCGGAGCTCTCCGCCCAGCACGGCGACACGTTCGCGCATGCCGATGACGCCGAAGCCGCTGGTGGTGGGTGCGGCGTGGATGTCGACGGCCGGGCCGGTGTCGTCCGAGGAATTGATCACCGACACCGTCACCGCGGACGGTTCGCGGCGCACGGCCACCACGGCTCGGGGCCGCTCACCGCCGTGGCGCAGCACGTTGGTGAGCGATTCCTGCACCAGCCGGTGCACCCCGAGCGACACCGCCGGCGGCAGGTCGTCGAGTTCGCCCGTCTGCTCGATGGACACCCGCAGCCCGGCGGCGCGCATCAACTCCACGATCTTGGCGAGGGCCGCGGTGCCGTACTCGGGGTGGGACTCGGACGACTCGTCGGTCCGCAACAGCGACACCGTGCGTCGGAGTTCGGTGAGTGCGGTGCGGCCGGTCGCGGAGATGTTCGCAAGTGCCGCCGCGGCCCGCTCCGGGTCCGACCGCAGCGCGTAGGACGCCCCGTCCGCCTGCACGATCATGACGCTCACCGCGTGGGCCACCACGTCGTGCAGTTCGCGGGCGATGCGGGTGCGCTCGGCGGACACCGCCTCGACGGCGCGTCGGTCACGATCGGATTCGGCGACGGCGAGCCGTGCGCTGACCTCGGCGACGTAGGCCCGGCGAGTCCCGAGGAACTCCGCCGTGATGTAGGCCAGGGCGTAGAGGAGGACGAAGAAGATGGTGGAGGTCCAGTCGGACCCGAGCACGAGCCGCACGACGACGATGTCGGCCGCGAGGCCCAGCGCGAAGAGCAGGGTCGTGCGCCGGTCGGTGTACACGGCCAGCGTATAGAGCATCACCACGAAGCCGAGCTGCCCGGGCGGCAGCGTGCGCGGTTCTTCCGACGCCCACACCATCAGAGTCGCGACCTGGCCGAGTGCGAGCGCCGTCCAGGCGGCGGCCACCGGGTAGCGGCGGCGCCAGGCGATCGGCGTGGACACGGCGACCGCCATCGCCACGTAGACGAGGGGCTGCTGCACGGCAGCGACGGCCGTGAGCTCGATGAGGAAGAGTGACACCGCCAGCGCACAGTCGACCGCGAACGGACGGTGGCGGAGCCATTCGCTGAATCGGCGCATCGTGGTCGAAGCGTAGCGCGGGAGCTGTGATCGAATGTCCGCCATGGGTGCTGGTGACTGGTCGGTGTTGCTGGCTGCCGCGCTGGCGGCGGGTTGGGTGGACGCCGTGGTCGGTGGCGGCGGGCTCATCCTGCTGCCCGCACTCCTGTTGGTCACGCCGGCGGCCACGACCCAGCAGACGGTGCTGGCCACCAACAAGCTGGCCTCCGTCGCCGGCACCACCGCCGCGGTGCTGACCTTCTCCCGCAAGGTCCCGATGAACTGGCGGCTCCTCGCACCCGCCGGAGTGGTGGCCGCGGTCGGCGCGGCGTTCGGCGCCGCCACGGTCAGTCTCATCGACAAGGACCTCTTCATCCCCATCGTGCTGGTGGTGCTGGTCGGCGTCGCGGTGCTGGTGACGCTGCGCCCCACCGTCGGCGTCGTGGTGGGTGATCCGCCGACGCGCCGCCGCATCACCATCGTGGTGGTGGTGGCCGCCGTCGGCATCGGGTTCTACGACGGCATCCTCGGTCCGGGCACCGGCACCTTCCTCATCATCACGTTCGCCACCCTGCTCGGCACCGAGTTCGTGCGCAGCGCGGCGATGGCGAAGGTGCTGAATCTGGGATCCAACATCGGCGCCCTCCTGTACTTCTCGGCGACCGACGACGTCCTGTGGTTGCTCGGCCTCGCCATGGCCGTCGCGAACGTCGCGGGCTCGCTGGTCGGCTCACGCATGGCGATCTCGCGGGGCGCCGGGTTCGTGCGCATCGTGTTGCTGGTGGTGGTGTTCGCGCTCGTCATCCGACTCGGGTGGCAACAGTTCGGCTAGCGTCACCGATGTGAGAGACGTCGACAGCGATTTCGTCGCCCTGCCACTGCACGCGCTCGCGGACGCGGCGCTGACAGCGGCACGTGCGTCCGGTGCCACGCATGCGGATCTGCGGGTGCATCGACTGCGGACGCAGTCGCTCGCTCTCCGCGACGGCGAGGTGCAGTCGAGTGTCGAGGCGACGACGCTCGGCCTCGCGGTCCGGGTGATCGTCGACGGAACCTGGGGATTCGCGTCCGGTGCGGTGCTGTCGGTGGACGAGGCCGTCTCCGTCACCTCGCGCGCCGTGCTCGTCGCACAGGCGTTGCGCGACCTGAACCGGGATCCCGTCGTGCTCGCCTCCGAGCCGGTGTACGAGAACGTGTCGTGGGTGTCGGACTACGAGATCGATCCCTTCGACGTCCCCACCACCGACAAGGTCGATCTGCTGGGCGAGTACTCCGGCCGTCTGCTGGCCTCGGACGGCGTCGACCACGTGAGTGCTTTCGTGCTGCAGGTCAAGGAGCAGTCGTTCTACGCAGACCTCGCCGGGTCGCGCATCACGCAGCAACGGGTGCGACTCCACCCGCAGATCGACGCCGTGTCCGTCGATTCCGCGTCGGGTGGCTTCGATTCGATGCGCACCCTCGCTCCCCCGACGGGACGTGGCTGGGAGTACCTGACCTCCGACGGGACCGGCGCCGACGGACTGTGGGACTGGGACGACGAACTCTCGCGCATCCCCGACTGGCTCGCCGAGAAGACGAAGGCCCCCGGCGTGGAGCCGGGTCTCACCGATCTGGTGATCGACCCGACCAACCTGTGGCTCACCATCCACGAGTCCATCGGCCACGCCACGGAATATGACCGAGCCATCGGCTACGAGGCCGCCTACGCCGGAACGTCCTTCGCGACGCCCGACCAGCTCGGCACGCTGCGCTACGGCAGTGAGTCGATGCACGTGACCGCCGACCGCACCGAACGCCACGGGTTGTCCAGCATCGGGTGGGACGACGACGGCGTGGCCTCGCAGTCGTGGGATCTGGTGCGCGACGGGGTTCTCGTCGGCTACCAGCTCGACAGGGTGTTCGCCCCCCGCCTCGGGCTCGAGCGGTCGAACGGGTGCTCGTACGCGGACTCGCCCCACCACGTCCCGATCCAGCGGATGGCCAACGTCTCGCTGCAACCGGACCCGCACGTCGATCGCAGCGTGGACGATCTCATCGCCGACGTCGAGCACGGCGTCTATGTGGTGGGCGACAAGTCGTGGTCGATCGACATGCAGCGCTACAACTTCCAGTTCACCGGCCAGCGCTTCTTCCGCATCGAGAACGGGGCTCTCGCGGGCCAGGTCCGGGACCTGGCGTACCAGGCGACGACCACCGATTTCTGGGGCTCGATGGAGGCGGTGGGCGGACCGTCCACGTGGCGTCTGGGCGGCGCGTTCAACTGCGGCAAGGCGCAGCCCGGTCAGGTGGCGGCGGTGTCGCACGGCTGCCCCGCTGCTCTCTTCCGTTCGGTCAACGTCCTCAACACACGAACGGAGGCGGGTCGGTGAGCGTCAGCACTCCCCTCGGCGGCCACGATCTGGTGGAGCGTGCGCTGTCGTACGCCACCGTCTCGGACACCGTCGTGATCGTCGCCGACATCTCGGAGGCATCCCTGCGGTGGGCCGGGAACTCGATGACCACCAACGGCGTGGGTGACTCGAGGTCCTGGACCGTCGTCTCGATCGTGCGGGACGGCACGGCGGCGCGGGTGGGAACGGTCTCGTCCACGAGCATGGATCCGGATGATGTCGCCGGCGTCGTGGCAGCCGCCGAGGACGCCGCTCGTGCGGCTCAGCCCGCCACCGATGCGATGCCCCTCGTCGAGGGCGCCCCGACGCCGGACTCCGGCTGGGGCGACGTCCCGCTCCGCACGGGGATCGACGTGTTCGACTCCGTGGTACCGGGCCTGGCGCGGGGATTCGACGGAGCCGATGCGTTGTACGGCTTCGCGCATCACACGGTCCGCACCGTGTGGCTGGGCACGTCCACCGGGGTACGGCGGCGCGTCGTCGAACCTGTCGGGTCGCTCGAGATCAACGGTAAGAGGGGTGGTCTCTCGGGCGGTGCCAGTGCCTGGGTGGGCACCGGTACCCGAGACTTCCGCGACATCGATCTGGATGCGTCCCTGGCCGAACTGACGCGCCGGCTCGACTGGTCCGCCCGGACCGTCGACCTTTCCGCCGGACGCTACGAGACGATCCTCCCACCGTCCGCGGTCGCCGATCTGATGATCGATCTGCTGTGGTCGATGGACGGCCGGGGCGCGCAGGAGGGCCGCACCGCCCTGTCCGCTCCCGGCGGCGGCACCCGCGTCGGTGAGGTGCTCGGACACCTCGGTCTCACGCTGTACTCCGACCCGTCCGAGAACGGCCTCGAGTACGCCCCGTTCGTGGTCACCGGATCCTCGAGCGACGCGGTGTCGGTGTTCGACAACGGAATGGACGCCGGCCGCACCGACTGGATTCGCGACGGTGCAATCACCTCCCTTGCCTACCCACGTTCCGCCGCAGCAGAATTCGGGGCCACACCCACTGTGCCCGGTGACAACCTCGTCATGGTGGGCGGCGCCGGCGGTTCCGTCGACGACCTCGTCGCGCGCACCGAACGCGGACTCTTGTTGACGACCCTCTGGTACATCCGCGAGGTGGACCCGACGACCATGCTCCTCACCGGGTTGACGCGGGACGGCGTCTACCTGGTGGAGGACGGCCGAGTGACTGCTGCCGTGAACAACTTCCGGTTCAACGAGAGCCCGCTCGACATCCTGCGCCGCGCGACAGAGGCGGGTACGACCGTTCCCACCCTGCCGCGTGAGTGGTCGGACTGGTTCACCCGCGCAGCGATGCCCCCGATGCGGATCCCCGACTTCCACATGTCGTCCGTGAGCGCGGCCCAGTAGGAGGGGCCTCACTCGCCGGGTGCGGTGAAGTAGTCGGTGCCGTGCGAGTCGCGGACATGGACGATCCCGTCCCGGAGCATGCGGTGGTGCCACTGCCGCCGGGTCTTCAGGCCGTGGTGCCGACGACACAGCGGCGTGAGGTTGCCTGTGACGGTCCAGCCGCCTCTCCGGGGGTCGGTGTGGTCGAACGGGACCACGTGGTCGAGGTCGCAGTCCGCACTCGGCACAGCACACCCCGGATGGATGCATGTCGGATACAGGGCTGTCATCAGGGCGGCGATCGCCTCGGACGGCCGGTACGTCAACGCCCCGGCCGGGGGTACGGCGAATCCCCCATGTCCGTCGGGGTCTGCGACGGCACGGTCCAACGCCGATGGTGCGAGCGTGCGGAGGTACTCGACCTGCTCCCTGACTTTGCGGGCTGTCGTGCTGCCCAGTTTCCCCTTGATGGGGGTCCACCCCGCGGGCATGCGGCGGGTGCGGCGGACTTCCCGCCCGGCGGCGGGCACAGGCGGGCCCGGTGGTTCGGAGTCGGTCGGTGGGTCGTGCTCCGGGCATCGGCAGCTGCACCCCGCCCGCGGTTCAGTTCCGCCAGCTGCGGTGATGAGTGCTTGCCACGTCGCATCCTCGGCGATCCTCCGTGCAGTGTCCGCAGGAACCGGACCCCAACCCATGAGATGCCCGGGTTCCCCCGCCAACCCCGCCGCCGTGGCCGCGTCGAGCACGATCACCGCGGTGGCCTCGGTACGGGCGACCGTCTCCCGCTGTTCGCAGTCCTGGCCAGCACATTCACACGCGACAGCTCCGCCGGCGAGCACCGCGTGCGCTGCATCGAACAACCGCGCGGACAGCGGCCGCGGATCCGTCGCGCACACCCCACGCGCCGCCGACACGATCGCCCGCCACATCGCCGCGACCTGCTCCGCCGGGCCACGAATCGTCAGCTCCGCCTGACCGCGCGGGAGCTTCCGCACCGTTGCCGACCGCTCCCGCGTCGCCCGTTCACGCGCTTCCCGGTGCCACTGCGCGTCGAACTCCGCGAGGATCCGGTCGACCGCCGCTGCCACCGCACCCGGAGTGCACCTCGACGCGGCAGCGATCACCCGCTGCAGCAGCGCTTCGGTGGCGTTCGGAACCCCGGCCACCGACCGGCACACCGTCCGGAACGCCGCATACGCCAACCGGCCCGCATCGAACGCCTCCGCCACCGCAGGATGCGCGGTGCGGGTCAGGAACAGCCACTCGGTCACCGTGCGCGTCGACACCGACAACGCCGCCGCGACCTCCGCCACCGCACAGATCTCAGCAGCCTCCGCGTCGAACACCCCACCCGGACCGAGCACCGCCGGCCGACGCGACGACTCCTGCACGTACGCACACGACGCCCACACGGTCCGGGCGAACGACGCCTGGGCGTCGACCTTCGCCGACACCACCACATCCGTCGAAACCACTGTGTCGTACACGAATTCACCCCCGGTGATGCCCCGATCAGACCGCCCCCCGACGACCTGACCACACAGTAACCGACACCACCGACACGGAATCAGGCCGCGCGCAACGCCAACCCGACGGTGCTGCTCTTACCCTTGAAGAGCGAGCTCATCGTCACCACGATGCGGCCGGTGATGCCGTACTTCTCGATCACCACGTCGCGGGTACGCGCGGTGCCTGCGTCGTCCAGCACCTCGGCGACAGCGTCCATGGCCGGGCCCACGTTCTTTCCACTGCGGTCGCAGGTCGCGACCGTGACGCGCGGCGTGTTGCGGATCCGCTTGACCTTCCACGACTCCCGTTGCGTCCACATGAGGAGCCGGTCCCCGTCGAGCGCCGCCCAGATGGGTGTCGGCTTGGGGGTGCCGTCCTTGGTGAATGTGGTCAGGAGGACGTACTTCGCGGTGCCGACGTCACCGAACGGGTTGCTCATACGAGACAGGATAGGCCGGTCAGTCGCCCTCGAGCTCGCCTTCGCTCTCGAGGTAGGCCGCACGGAGGTCCGCGAGCACTGCCGGGTCCGGTTCCGCCCACATGCCGCGTTCCACGGCCTCGAGCAGTCGCTCGGAGATTCCGTGCAGCGCCCAGGGATTGGACGTCGACATGAACTTCCGATTGGTCTCGTCGAGGACGTACTCCTGCGTGAGCTTCTCGTACATCCAGTCCTGCACGACTCCCGTGGTGGCGTCGTACCCGAACAGGTAGTCGACCGTCGCGGCCATCTCGAATGCGCCCTTGTACCCGTGCCGCCGCATCGCGTCCATCCAGCGCGGGTTGACGACGCGCGCACGGAACACGCGGGACGTCTCCTCGTGCAGCGTGCGGGTGCGCACCGATTCCGGGCGGGTGCTGTCGCCGATGTACGCCTCGGGAGACGTGCCGGTGAGCGCACGCACGGTCGCCACCATGCCGCCGTGGTACTGGAAGTAGTCGTCGGAGTCGGCGATGTCGTGCTCGCGGGTGTCGGTGTTCTTCGCCGCCACCGCGATGCGCCGGTAGGACGAACGCATGTCGTCCGCTGCCGGGACGCCGTTCAGTCCGCGGCCGTACGCGAAGCCGCCCCACGTCGTGTAGACCTGCGCCAGATCCTCGTCACTGCGCCAGCTCTTGCTGTCGATCAACTGCAGCAGTCCGGCGCCGTACGTGCCGGGCTTGGATCCGAAGATGCGGGTGGTGGCTCGGCGGTCGTCGCCGTGCTCCGCGAGATCGGCCTGTGCGTGCGCACGCACATAGTTCTGCTCGTCGGTCTCGTCCAGGCCCGCGACCATGCGGACGGCGTCGTCCATCATCGCGAGCACGTGCGGGAATGCGTCGCGGAAGAAGCCGGAGATGCGGACCGTCACGTCGATACGCGGCCGTTTCAGCTCGTCCAGAGCGATCGGTTCGAGGTGCGTGACGCGGCGCGACGCCTCGTCCCACACGGGCAGCACGCCGAGCAGTGCGAACACCTCGGCCACGTCGTCACCCGAGGTACGCATGGCGCTGGTCCCCCACACCGACAACCCGACAGAGCGCGGGTACTCGCCGTGATCCTGCAGGTAGCGGGCCACGAGCGACTCGGCCATCGCCTGGCCGGTCTCCCACGCGAGCCGCGACGGCACCGCCTTGGGGTCGACCGAGTAGAAGTTGCGGCCGGTCGGCAGCACATTGATGAGTCCACGCAGCGGCGACCCGCTGGGACCGGCCGGGATGAATCCGCCGTTCAGCGCATGCAGTACACGGTCGATCTCCTGGTCGGTTCCGCGCAGACGGGGAACCACCTCGGTGGCCGCGAAGCGGAGGATCTCGGCGACGGTGTCGGGCAGTCCCGCGGTGATGCCGTCGACGGCGTCCACCGACCAGTCGGCGCGGTGCAGTGCCGCAACGAGACCACGTGCCTGCTCCTCTACGGCATCGACCGACGTACGGGCCTCGTCGCCGTCCTCGCTGAGACCCAATGCTTCCCGCAGACCCGGAACGGTGCGCTCCCCACCCCACATCTGACGGGCCCGCAGCATGGCAAGCACGAGGTCGACCTCCGCCTCACCGCGCGGAGCCTGCCCGAGGACGTGGAGCCCGTCGCGGATCTGCACGTCCTTGATCTCGCACAGCCAGCCGTCGACGTGCAGCAGCATGTCGTCGAACACCTCTTCGTCGGGGCGTTCCTCCAGGCCGAGGTCCTTGTGCATCTGGGCCGCGGTCATGAGCGTCCAGATCTGCTGACGGATTGCCGGCAGCTTCGCCGGGTCCAGAGTCGAGATGTTGGAGTGCTCGTCGAGCAACTGCTCGAGGCGGGTGATGTCGCCGTAGCTCTCGGCGCGGGCCATCGGCGGGATGAGGTGGTCGACGAGAGTCGCGTGCGCGCGGCGCTTGGCCTGTGTCCCCTCACCCGGGTCGTTGACCAGGAACGGGTAGATCAGTGGCAGATCGCCCAACGCGGCGTCGGTGCCGCATGAAGCGGACATGCCGAGAGTCTTGCCGGGCAACCACTCGAGGTTGCCGTGCTTGCCGAGGTGCACGACGGCGTCCGCGGCGAAACCGCCGTCCTCCTCCGGGGCCGCGAGCCAGCGGTAAGCGGCGAGGTAGTGGTGGCTGGGGGGAAGATCCGGATCGTGGTAGATCGCCACGGGGTTCTCGCCGAACCCGCGAGGCGGCTGCACCATGAGGACGACGTTGGAGAACCGCAGTGCGGCGATGACGATCTCGCCCTCCGGATCCGCTGAACGGTCGACGTACAGCTCGCCCGGTGCCTCGCCCCAGTGTTCGACGACGCCGGATCGCAGGTCCTCCGGCAGCGTGTCGAACCAGTGTCGGTAGCGCGCGGCCGAGATACGGATGGGGTTGCCCTCGAGCTGCTCGGCGGTGAGCCAGTCGGCGTCCTGCCCACCGGCGGCGATGAGCGCGTGGATGAGGGCGTCGCCGTCCTGCGCGGCGAGGCCGGGCACCGCGTCGTCACCGTCGACGGGTCCGATGTCGTAGCCCAACTCGCGCATCCGCGTCAGCAGACCGATCGCCGACGCCGGGGTGTCGAGTCCGACGGCGTTGCCGATGCGGGCGTGCTTGGTCGGGTACGCGGACAGCATCAGCGCGATGCGCTTGTCGGCTGCGGGAATTCGGCGCAGTCGAGCATGCCGGACCGCGATGCCGGCGACACGCGCACAGCGCTCGTGGTCGGGTACGTACGTGCTGAGGCCGTCGGCGTCGATCTCCTTGAACGAGAACGGCACCGTGATGATGCGACCGTCGAACTCGGGCACCGCGACCTGGGTCGCGACGTCCAGCGGGGACATGCCGTCGTCGTTCGCGTCCCACATCGCGCGGGAGCTGGTGAGGCACAGGCCCTGCAGGATCGGCACGTCGAGCGCGGCGAGCTCGGCGACGTCCCAGGCCTCGTCGTCGCCACCGGCGCCCACGTTGGCGGGACGGGTTCCGCCGGCCGCGAGCACGGTGACCACCATGGAGTCGGCTTCGCGCAACGCCTCGAGCAGTTCGGGTTCCGCGCTGCGCAGCGACGCACAGTAGATCGGGAGCGCGCGGGCGCCCTTCGCCTCGATGGCGTCGCACAGGGCATGGATGTAGTCGACGTTGCCCGCGAGGTGCTGGGCTCGGTAGTACAGGACGGCGATCGTGGGCTCTGCCCCCGTGCGCCTTTCGCGTACCTCTGGATGCGCAAAAGGCGCACGGGTGCGCAGCACACCCCACGTCGGGAGATGGGCGGGCGGCTCGAATCCGTGACCGGTGAGCAGAACGGTGTCCGACAGGAACCACGACAGCTCGCGGAGGTTGTCCGCGCCACCCTCGGCCAGGTACTGGTGCGCCTGCGCAGCGACATTCGCCGGCACTGTCGACAGTTCCATCAACTCGGCATCAGGAGCCTGCTCGCCGCCCAGCATGACCACCGGAACGGGGCCGCGGAGCACCGCGTCGATACCGCTCTCCCACATCCGGCGCCCGCCGAGAATGCGCACGACCACCAGGTCGACACCGTCCATGAGCGTCGGCAGATCGGCGTCGACGAGGATGCGGGACGGGTTGGCCCAGCGGTACTCGGCGCCGGACGCACGTGCGCTCAGCAGGTCGGTGTCGGATGTCGAGAGCAGCAAGATCACGGTGGTGGAGCCTTCCCTGGGGTTTTCGCGCCCCGTCGGCGTCGGTGTGCACCCCAGGTCTGACTTCTCCGGAGACGCTGGAGTCACAGTGGCGCGACCGCGCCGGAGTCTCACCGGCTTCCGGGGTGCTTCGCGATGATCGTACGTCGTAGCCTGGACTGCATGAGTGATGCCGGGGACAGGACCAGACGGGACGCCTGCCCCGGGGCGCTCCAACTGCACGAGGCGAAGGACGGCTTGCTGGCTCGGGTGCGTCTGCCCGGCGGCGCGCTCAGCGCCGAGCAGATGGGTGTGCTCGCGGCGGCGTCGACAGATTTGTCCGACGGTGAGTTGGTGCTCACCTCCCGGGGGAACGTCCAGCTCCGCGCGGTACGCGATCCCGACGACCTGGCCGACCGGCTCGCGGCCGCGGGACTTCTGCCGTCGGAGACCCACGAGCGGGTCCGCAACATCCTGGCGTCGCCACTCTCGGGTCGTCTCGGCGGAACGGCCGACGTCCGCGACCTGGTGTCCTCGCTGGACACCTCGCTCACGAGTGATCCTGAGCTGGCCGACCTGCCGGGTCGGGTGCTCTTCTCGGTCGACGACGGCCGCGGCGATGTGACGGGTTTCGGCGCCGACATCGGCGTCCACGCCGTCGACGAGGACGCCTTCGCCCTCATCCTCGCGGGCGCCGACAGCGGCGTCCGGGTCCCGCGGGCCGACGCGGTCGCGGTGATGCTCGACGCGGCACGCGGGTTCCGCCGCGAGCGGCAGGGGCACTGGCGCATCGCGGAGATGCCGAACGGCGTGGAGGCTGTGCTCGGTCACGTCGATCACGCTGTCGGCGACCACCCTCGGGTCGCCGTCGAGACGTCGGTGGAGCCGCCGATCGGATGGTTCGTGCAGGACGACGCCACCGTCGCGCTCGGTGCCGCACTCGCCCACGGCGTGCTGCCGGCCCGCACCGCCCTCTTCCTCGCGGCGGTCGAGAAGCCGATCCACGTCACGCCGTGGCGCGGCATCGTGCTCCTCGATCTCGACGAGGGCGTCGCCGAGCAGGTCGTGCGTGTGTTGGCCCCGATGGGCCTGATCTTCGACGCGGAGTCACCGTGGGTGCGGGCCAGCTCGTGCGTCGGCTCTCCCGGCTGCGCGAAGTCGCACTCCGACGTGCGCGCCGATCTCGACGTCGCCGTGGAGAACGGCGAGGTGGGCGACGGCCGGGAGCACTGGGTCGGGTGTGAGCGCCGATGTGGCCGACCCCGCGGTGAGGTCACCGACGTGGTCGCGAACGAGAGCGGTTACCAGCGCTCCTGAGCCGCCTGCATCCGATCAGGAGCCCGGTGCGGTCACGATCAGGTAAGTACAGCGCGGCACCGATGGTCAGTATCTGTTGGCCCGGGAAGGCGTAGTTGTCGACCAGCCAGTGGCCGGCGAGGTCGAACAGATCGCTCGGAAACATGGTTCGGCTCCGTTCTCGTCGACGACCCCGCGGTCGTTCGTCTCGGCAACGTTACGGACGATGCAGCGCGACCGGAACAGACCGAGCGTCACGATTCGGTGTCGATCCGTGGTGCCTCTCCCCCGTGCCGCGGCGCCGGACCCTGGCCGACCGCGGCGCGTCATCGCTCCCTATCGTGGAGCCATGCACGACTACATTCGCGACGGCGACGAGATCTACCGGCGCTCCTTCGCGACCATTCGCGAGGAAGCCGATCTGTCGGCCTTCTCCGACGATGTGGCCCAGGTCGTCGTGCGCATGATCCATGCCTGCGGCGAGGTGAATCTCGCACAGTCGATCGCGTCCACACCCGACGTCGTGGCCAAGGGTCGCGCGGCACTCCGCGCCGGGGCCCCGGTGCTGTGCGACGCGACGATGGTCGCGTCCGGCATCACCCGTCGACGGCTTCCAGCCGACAACGAGGTGATCTGCACCCTCAACGCACCGGACGTCCCGGAGATGGCGCGCGAGCGCGGCACCACCAGAACGGCCGCAGCGGTAGATCTGTGGGTCGACCACCTCGACGGCGCCGTCGTCGCGATCGGCAACGCACCCACCGCACTGTTCCGGCTCATGGAGTTGATCCAGCAGGGCGCTCCGCGCCCGTCCGCGATCCTGGGTGGGCCCGTGGGCTTCATCGGCGCCGCGGAGTCGAAGGACGATCTCGTCGCCTCCGTTCTCGGCCTCGACCACCTGCTCGTCCTCGGCCGCCGCGGTGGCAGCGCCATCGCCGCAGCCGCCGTCAATGCCATTGCGACGGAACGCGAATGAGCGGCAAGCTCTGGGGTGTCGGTATCGGCCCGGGTGATCCGGAGCTGGTGACGGTCAAAGCCGCGCGGGTCATCACCGCCGCCGACGTCGTCGCCTTCCACAGCGCCCGGCACGGCAAGAGCATCTCTCGCCGCACTGCGGAGCCGTACCTGCGCGAGGGTCAGATCGAGGAGCACCTGGTCTACCCGGTGACCACGGAAGGCACCGACCACCCCGGCGGGTACGACGGCGCTCTCGCGGACTTCTACGTCGAAGCGTCCGAACGTCTGGCGGCGCACCTCGAGGCCGGTCGCTCGGTCGCGCTGCTCGCCGCCGGCGACCCGATGTTCTACAGCTCGTATCAGCACATGCACGTTCGTCTCGCGCACCGCTTCGACACCGAGGTGATCCCCGGCGTCACGTCGGTCAGTGCGGCGTCCGCGGCGGTCGGGGAACCGCTCGTCGAGGGTGACGAGGTCCTGACCATCCTGCCGGGGACCCTGCCCCGCGCTGAACTCACGCGGCGACTCGAGGACACCGACTCCGCCGCGATCCTCAAGCTGGGCCGCACGTATCCCGCTGTGCGCGAAGCCTTGCGCGACAGCGGCATGATCGACCGCGCCCGCTACGTCGAGCGCGCGAGCACCACCGGCGAACGCGTTCTCGCCGCCGACGACGCGACGGACGTTCCGTACTTCTCCATCGCCGTGGTCTCGAGCCCGTCCTACGTGGTCAGCGAACCCGCTGCGTCGGGCGAGGTGGTGGTCGTCGGATTGGGTCCGGGCTCGGCCGAGTGGACCACGCCGGAGGTGCGCGGCGAGCTGCTCCGCGCCACCGATCTCGTGGGCTACACCACCTACATCGACCGGGTGCCCGTTCGAGCCGGCCAGCGTCGACACGCGAGTGACAACCGAGTCGAATCGGAACGGGCCGAGATGGCACTCGATCTCGCGTCTCGCGGCGGTCGGGTCGTCGTCGTGTCCTCCGGCGATCCCGGCGTGTTCGCCATGGCCGCAGCGGTTCTCGAGGTGGCGGCGCAGGACCGATGGCGCCACGTTCCCGTGCGCGTCTGCCCCGGGGTCACGGCCGCCAACGCGGTCGCGAGCCGCGTCGGCGCTCCCCTGGGCCACGACTATGCCGTTCTGTCCCTGTCCGATCGCCTCAAGCCGTGGGACGTGGTCGAGCGCCGCATCCGCGCGATCGCGGCGGCCGACATGGCGTTCGCCGTCTACAACCCGGCCTCGCGCTCGCGGACCTGGCAGGTGGAGGCGCTGAAGACGCTCGTGCTCGAGCACCGTGGCCCGGACACTCCCGTCGTCGTGGGCCGCGACGTCTCGGGACCCGAGGAATCGGTGACCGTCGTCCGGCTCGGGGATCTCGACCCGGCCACGATCGACATGCGCTGTCTGCTCATCGTCGGAGCGTCCACCACGACGGTCGATCACACCGCGGACGGCCCGCGGGTATTCACGTCACGGCGTTACGACACCGTCGATCCCATCGCCCGCGTCGGGAGCGGCGCGGGGAGTGCGTCGCTTCAGTAACCAGGTCACGCACTTGTCGGCTGTCGGCACCACGGGAACGTCGTCCTGAACGGGCGGCCGTTCCACCATGACGACGGGGATGCCGCGCTCGCGGGCGGCCTGAAGCTTGGCCGACGTGAGCTTGCCGCCGCTGTTCTTGCTCACCACCACGTCGATGCGGTGCTCGTCCAACAGCTCGCGCTCGCCCTCGAGGTCGAACGGCCCGCGTGACTCCAGAATGCTCGAGTGCGCGGGGACCTCGCCCTCGGGCGGATCGATGCACCGCACGATGAAGTGCCGGTCGTCCAGGGACGCGAAGTGGTGCACGCCCTGTCGGCCGATGGTGAGCAGGACGCGGGCGAGAGCGGGTCGGTCGGCGAGTGCCTGCGCTGCCGCCGGCATCGACGGCACCGTGATCCAGTCGTCCTCGGCCAGCGGGCTCCACGGCGCGCGACGCACCAGCACCAGCGGCACGTCGGCCGCCGTGCAGACCTCGACCGCGTGCGCCGTCATCGTCGCGGCGTAGGGATGCGTGGCGTCGACGACGTGCGTCACCTCGTGCTCCGTGATCCACTCGCGCAGACCGTCCACTCCACCGAAGCCGCCGATCCGCACCTCCCCCACCGGGAGCACGGGATCGGCCACTCGGCCGGCGAGCGAGGAGGTCACGGTGGTGCCGTGCAGTCCGTCCAGCTTGATCGCGAGCTGACGTGCTTCGGACGTGCCACCGAGAACCAGAACATGCATTGGGGCGACCTTACCGGCCCCGGACGGTCAGTGATCGAGCCGTCGCCGGGCCGCCGAGTACAGGAAGCTGTCCGGGAAGCCTTGGGCCGACAAGACGCGGCCCACGACCACGACCGCCGTCTTGACGATGCCCGCCGCCACCGTCGCGTCCGCGAGATCGGCCAGGGTGCCCCGCACGATCACCTCGTCCGCGCGGCTGGCGAAGGCCACCACCGCTGCGGGACAGTCGGATCCGTAGTGCGGCACGAGTTGCTCGGTGATGCTGTGGATCTGGCGCGCACCGAGATGAATGACCAGTGTCGCCCCGCTCCGTGCCAACGTGGGCAGATCCTCGCCGTCGGGCATGGCCGTCGACAACGTCGACACCCGCGTCAGCACCACGCTCTGCGAGATCCCGGGCACGGTGAGTTCGCGACCCAGCGCGGCCGCAGCCGCGGCGAACGCCGGAACACCCGGCACGATCTCGTAGTCCACGCCCGCCGCGTCGAGCCGTCGCGCCTGCTCGGCGACGGCGCTGTACAGCGACGGATCGCCGGAGTGCACGCGGGCGACGTCGAGGCCGTCACACGAGGCGGTGACGAGTTCGTCGACGATCGCGTCGAGCGTCATGCGAGCGGTGTTCACGACGCGGGCGTCTGCCGGGCACGTGTCGAGCAGTTCGCGTGGCACCAGCGACCCGGCGTACAGGCAGACCGGGCTCGACGCGATGATGCGGGCTGCGCGGACGGTCACGAGATCGGCTGCACCGGGTCCCGCGCCGACGAATCTGACGGTCACGCTGTCTCCTTCTCGTTCTTCGCGACGCTCCACTGCGTCACCGGCATCTGCGGACGCCACCCGGTGAATCCGCCGAGCGGTTCGCCGCGATGCACCTGCAGTCGTCGCAGCAGACCACCGTGCCGCTGATACCACTGCAGGAGAAGCGATTCCGACTCGGCGGTGACGGCATTGGCCACCAGCCGCCCACCCTCGGGCAGGGCGTCCCAGCAGGCGTCCATCACTCCGGGTTGCGTCGCGCCGCCCCCGACGAACACGGCGTCGGGTTCGGGCGCACCGGACAAGGAATCGGGTGCCGCGCCGCGGACGACGAGCGACGGAACGCCCAGGGCGACAGCATTGGTCCGGATGGTGGCGGATCTGGACTCGACGCGCTCGAACGCGATCGCGGAACATGCCGGATGCGTGCGCATCCATTCGATCGCGATGCTTCCCGACCCGCCGCCGACGTCCCACAGACGTTCACCCGGTGAGGGCGCGAGGGCGCTGAGAGTCAGCGCCCTGACCTCGCGTTTGGTCAGCTGACCGTCGCCCACGTAGAGCGCGTCGTCGAGTCCGGGTGCGCGCGAGACGGTGCGGCCCCGCACCTCGAGCGCGACGACGTTCAGTGAGTCGACGTCGCGCGCGTGTACCCAGTCGGTGACGGGCAGCGCACGCACCCGCTCGCGCGGTCCCCCGAGTTGCTCGAGCACGGACATGGCACTGGAGCCGAGGTCGCGGCTCAGCAGCAGAGTCGCGAGTTCGGCTGCGGTGCTCTCGTTCTCGGCGAGCACGAGGACGCGGCGTCGGTGTGTCAGGGCAGGCAGTACGGTCTCGATCGGCCTGTTCACCAGGGACACCACCTCGACGTCGTGGAGCGCCCAGCCGAGACGGGCGCACGCGAGCGACGCCGACGAGGGGTGCGGAAGGACGCGCACCGCATCGGCACCGAGGAGCCGCGTCAACGTCACGCCGATCCCGTGGAACATCGGGTCACCGCTCGCGAGCACGCATCGCCGCGTACCGGCATGCTCGTCCAGGAGACCGGTCAGAGCGGGCAGCATCGGGGTGGGCCACGCGATTCGCCGAGCCGCGGTGCCCGGCACCGCGTCGAGTTGACGCTCGGAGCCGAACAGGACGTCCGCGGATTCGACGGCGTCACGGGAGGTCGGCGACAGCCCGGCCCACCCGTCGGCGCCCACGCCCACGACGTCGATCATCGCGGCATCCGGCGCCAGATCGGACGTGGGAGGACGCGCATCAGAGCGACGAGTAGGCGCAGACGGCCGGGCACCCACACGACGTCGGTCCGCGAGCTCAACGCGCGGACCACCGCGTCGGCCACCTGGCCGGGTGTGCTCGACATCGGTGCGGGAGACATCCCCTCGGTCATCCGGCCGATGACGAAACCCGGTCGGATCAGCAGCAACCGCACACCGGTCCCGTGCAGCGCGTCGGCGAGACCGGACGCGAATCCGTCCAGTCCGGCCTTCGCCGACCCATAGACGTAGTTCGCCTTGCGGACCCGAGCGCCGGCGACGGAAGAGAAGACGACGAGCCGGCCGGATCCCTGCTCGCGCAGCGCCGTCGAGAGATGTGTCAGCATGCTGACCTGCGCCACGTAGTCCGTGTGGACGACGGCCACCGCGTGCGCCGCATCCGTCTCGGCGCGCGTCTGATCGCCGAGGATGCCGAAGGCCAGGACCGCCGTGTCGATCGGCCCGTGAGCCAGAACCGACGTCACGAGACCGTCGTGCGACGCCAGGTCGTCTGCGTCGAACTCGAGCGTCGTCACCCGACTCGCGCCGGCCGCGCGCACTCGATCCGACTCGGCGACCAGATCGTCGGACCGACGGGCGGCGAGGACGACGTGGCGGCCGCGCGCGAGGCGCTCCGCGATCTCGAGACCGATGTCGCTGCGACCACCGAGGAGCAGCAGGATGCCGGTGCTCGACTGGTCGGGTGTGGTCAGGTCACGGCCGGCCGGTGGGTGGGTCACGGCGTCCAGTGTCCTCGATTATCGTGGCGGTCATGCCCGCCACCCCCTCCTCGCTGAACGCCGACGCCGGAACCTTCCTCACCGAGCGTCATCTGGCAACGCTGGCCACGAAGCGTCAGGACGGCACACCGCACGTGGTGGCGGTGGGATTCACGTGGGATCCGGAGGCAGGTCTGGCGCGAGTGATCACGCGGGACGGATCGCAGAAGGTGCGCAACGCCGAGCGCGGCGGCTACGGCGCCGTGACTCAGGTCGACGGGGCGCGATGGCTGACCCTCGAGGGGCCGGCGCGCATCCTGCGCGAACCCGACGCCGTGCGTGATGCGGAGAACCGTTACGCCCAGCGCTACCGGACGCCGCGGGAGAACCCGGAGCGCGTGGTCATCGAGATCACCGTCACCCGGGTGATGGGCTCCCAGTCGTTGCGGGACTGAGCAATCGGGCGGCGGCCTCCCTGGCCGCCCGCGCGGTCTCGCTCGACCGCGTGATGGCCGCGGTGGTCTGAGCACCCTCGGCCAACAGCGCGATCTGCAGTCCCACGGTGGGCGACGCCCCGGCCGCGACGGCCAGCGTCGTGACATGGTCGATGAACGTCAGCTTGTGGGCGCGCGCGGCATCGGACACCGCGGGCATCGTGGCGCCGAGTTCCCCGAACGAGTTGATGAACGCGCACCCGCGGAAGTCGTCCTCGAGGAACCAGTCGTGCAGGAAGTCGAAGATAGACAACAGCTTGTCTCGCGGTGACTCGTGTGCGCTCTCGGCCTCGTCGATGCGGCTGTTCCACATCGTCGTCCGGCCGTCGAGCACCGCGGTGACGATCGCGGACTTGGACGGGAACTCCGCGTAGAGCCGTTTGAGCGGAACGCCCGCCTCGGTGCGCAGTTCGTCCATACCGACGGCCTGCACCCCCTTGGCATAGAACAGCGTGTCTGCCGCCGAGAGGATCCTGGCGCGATGATCGGTCTCCACGAACCCTCCTGTCGTCATGAGCACTTGCGGCGAGAACCAACGTTCTCTACTGTAGCCGACACGAGCGAGAACGCTCGTTCTCCACGAGAGACATTCCCGTCGAAAGGTCGCGCACGCCATGGGAAACATCACTGTCGGACACGAGAACAGCACCCCGGTCGACGTCTACTACGAGGATCACGGCAGTGGACAGCCCGTCGTCCTCATTCACGGATATCCGCTCGACGGACACTCGTGGGAGCGCCAGACCGCGGCTCTGCTCGACGCCGGCCACCGCGTCGTGACGTACGACCGTCGAGGCTTCGGACAGTCGAGCAAGCCCACGTCCGGGTACGACTACGACACCTTCGCCTCGGACCTGAACGAGGTGCTCGAAGCGCTGGATCTGCGCGACGTGATTCTCGTCGGATTCTCCATGGGTACCGGTGAACTGGCGCGGTATGCCTCGCGATACGGGACCGACCGTGTGGCGAAATTCGCCTTCCTCGCGTCGCTCGAGCCGTTCCTCCTGCAGACCGACGACAACCCGACGGGTGTGCCGCAGTCGGTGTTCGACAGCATCGAAGCCGCCGCACGCGGAGACCGCTTCGCCTGGTTCGACGCGTTCTACAAGGACTTCTACAACCTGGACGACACGCTCGGCACGCGCATCAGCGAGGCCGCCGTCCGCAACAGCTGGAATGTCGCGGCGGCGAGTGCGCCGATCGCCGCGTACGCGGTGGTTCCGACGTGGCTCACCGACTTCCGCGCCGACGTACAAACCGTCCGGGAGTCGGGCAAGCCCACGCTGATCCTGCACGGCACCGCGGACAACATCCTGCCGATCGATTCGACGGGTCGCCCGTTCCACGACGCCTTCCCCGAGGCCACCTACATCGAGGTGGAGGGCGCGCCCCACGGTCTCCTGTGGACCCACTACCAGGAGGTCAACACGGCGCTGCTCGACTTCCTCGAGTGACGTCAGAAGCGGGACGCGTCGAGCAGTGACTCCGCGACCGAAGTGTCACCGAAGACGGTGAGCACGTCGAGTGGTCGACGACGGCAGAGCACCAGCAGCAGGTGCTCTGCCGTACCCCGCAGTGCCACATCGGCTTTCCCGTGCCCGCGCGCACTGGCGAGGACGTCGGCCCCGAGCGTGAACGTCCACTCCAGGTCGTCCACGTCCGTTCCGTGCACGTGCACGGTGCGCCCGATCGACTCGGGCGTCAGGCGGTCGAGGAGCAGTCGGTGCGGATACTGCACCTCGGTCAGCTCGGCCACGGCGTCCGCGGCGGCGTCGGGATCGAGCGCCTCGGGCGCCACTCCCCCGGCGGCGCGGACGGCGTCGGCGGCGTCGATGCGGTGCACGGCGACCTCGTGTGCCTGCCGTCGGAGCCACCACGCGGCCGTGCGCGCGCCGACGAACGTCTCCACGACCGCCTCGGGATCCGTCGACTCGAACGTGGCGACCATCGCCTCCAGCGACGATCGGTACGCGGGGAGACTGTCCGGGCCCTTGGGTAACGATTCGACCTGCTGCTTCGCCACCGCGCCCGTGTCCGCACCCGGGCCCGCCAGGATCACCGCGTTCGCCCACCGGTGGACCTTGCCCGTGTGTCGGACCACGTGCTCGAGCGTCCATCCCGGCACGGTGGGTACCGGCGCCGTCAGCGCATCGACAGGCATCGACGCGAGGCGGTCGCCCTCGCGTCGCAGTGTGGCGAGGAGGTCGAGGCTCATCGCACCGGAAGCACGGTCAGGCCGTGCGGCCGCGTGTTGACCGACTCGCACCCCTCCGGAGTCACGATGACGATGTCCTCGATGCGGGCGCCCCACTCGCCGGTGAAGTACACCCCCGGCTCGATGCTGAACGCCATCCCCACCTCGAGCGGAATGTCGTTGCCCGCCACGATGTACGGCTCCTCGTGCACCGAGAGGCCGATGCCGTGCCCGGTGCGGTGCACGAAGACGTCGCCGTAGCCGGCGTCGACCAGGATGTCGCGTGCGGCGGCGTCGATCGACTCCGCGGTGACTCCGGGACGGACTGCATCGACGGCTGCCTGCTGCGCGCGCTCGAGGACCGCCACGGTCGCAGCGACCGAGTCCGACGGCTCGCCGATGCTGTAGGTCCGGGTGGAGTCCGAGTTGTAGCCCGGCTCGACGGGGCCACCGATGTCGATGACGACGACGTCGCCCTCCTCGATCACGCGCTCGGACACCTCGTGGTGCGGGTCGGCGCCGTGCGGGCCCGAGCCGACGATGACGAACGCCGCCTCGGTGTGTCCCTCCTCGAGGATCGCGGCCGAGATGTCGGCAGCGACCTGCGCTTCGGTGCGCCCGGCCGCGAGGAACTCGCCCATGCGCGCGTGGACGCGGTCGATGGCGGCGCCCGCCGTGCGCAACGCGCCGATCTCCGCGTCGTCCTTGGTCATCCGGAGCTCGCGCAGGACCGCCGTCGCCAGGACGGGCATCGCGCCGAGCGCCTCGGTCAGCGGAACGAGATGCAGGGCGGGCATGGCGTCGGTGACAGCGGTCCGGGCCGGGCCGGGAAGCAGCGCCGCGACTGCCTGATGCGGATTCACGCCGTCGACCCAGTCCCGCAGCTCGATTCCCAGGTCGGCCGCGGCCGAGTCCTTCAACGCCGCCAGTTCGATGCGAGGCACCACCACCGACGCGGGCGTGCCGTCCGCCGGGACGACGAGGCAGGTCAGACGCTCGAACGACTCGGCGCGCGAGCCGAGCAGATAACGCAGGTCGGGTCCGGGCGTGATCAGCAGCGCGTCGAGACCGGCCTCGGCAGCGAGAGCCGCCGCTCGGTCGAGGCGGGTGCGATACACGGAGGAGGGAAACCGAGACGTCATGACGCCAGGCTATCGACTCCGGTGCCGCCTACATGCGGCAGGATGTGGCGCATGACGGCCGAGAGCAGAGACACGGTACTTCTCCTCGATGCGGCGAGCCTGTGGTTCCGGGCCTTCCACGCGTTGCCCGAATCGATCACGGCGCCCGACGGTCGGCCGGTGAACGCGGTGCGTGGTTTCACCGACATGGTCGCGTCCCTCATCACGCGGACGGGTGCGTCCCGACTGGCCGTCTGCCTCGACCTCGACTGGCGTCCCACCTTCCGGGTCGATCTGGTGCCGTCCTACAAGGCGCATCGGGTGCTCACCGAGTCCGCTGCGGGCCCGGACGCGGAGGAGGCACCCGACGCACTGGGTCCGCAGGTGAACCTGATCCTGGAGATCCTCGAGGCCGCGGGCATCGCGACGGCCGGAGCGGAGGGTCTCGAGGCGGACGACGTGTTGGGAACCCTCGCCGCCACCGAGCGCGACGGCACCGTGGTGGTGGTCAGCGGAGACCGCGACCTGTTGCAGGTCGTCTCCGACGATCCGGTTCCGGTGCGTGTGCTCTACGCGGGACGCGGACTGGCGAAAGCCGAGCTGTTCGGCCCGGCAGAAGTGGCCGAGAAGTACGGGGTGCCCGCGGACCGACCCGGGCCGGGCTACGCGGAACTCGCACTGCTGCGCGGTGATTCGTCCGACGGACTGCCCGGGGTGAAGGGCGTCGGGGAGAAGACCGCGGCGTCCCTCATGCAGAAGTTCGGCTCCCTCGAGGCGTTGCTCGCCGCCGCCGACTCGGGCGACCCCGAGATGTCGGCCGGGGTGCGCGCGAAGATCCAGAGCTCCCGCGACTACATCGACGCTGCACTCCCGGTGGTACGGGTGGTGACCGATGCGGACATCATCTGGTCGCGCCCCGACGTGCTGCCGCACGAGCCCGTCGATCCGGAACGCCTCGCGGCGCTCGCCGAGGAACTCGGCGTGCAGAACTCCGTCGGCCGCCTTCTCACCGCGATGGCGCGGTGAGCTACTGGGGCCGGCCGACCTCGTAGGTGCCCTGGTCGTCCTTGACGGTCACCGTCACCGAGCGCGCCTCACCGTCCACCGTCAGGTCGCAGGAGAAGGTCGTGTTCGCCTCCACCTTCTGGCCCGACGGGCAGGACACCGCGGAGACGTCGATCGCGCCGTAGGACTCCGTCACGATCTTGGCCACCCCGCTCTGCACCGCGGAGTTGTCCAGGGTGTCGCCGCCCAGCGACGTGGCCGCGTAGATCCCACCCGCCACGACGATCGCAGCGATGACGACGCCGCCCACGATGAACGGCACCTTCGACTGCTTCTGCGCCGGCGCGGCGTTCCACTGCTGGTTGCCCTGCGGGTAACCCGGCTGTCCGTAGGGCTGCTGGCCGTACGGGGGCTGCTGGCCGTAGGGCTGTTGGCCGTAGGGCTGTTGGCCGTACTGGGGCTGCTGGCCGTAGGGCTGTTGGCCGTACTGGGGCTGCTGGCCGTAAGGCTGCTGCCCGTACTGGGGTTGCTGACCGTAGGCCTGCTGGTCGTAGCCCGGCTGCTGACCATAGGGCTGCTGACCATAGGGCTGTTGACCGTAGGGCTGCTGACCGTAGGCCTGCTGGTCGTAGCCCGGCTGCTGTCCGCTCGGGTACTGGCTGGTGGGCGTGTCCTCACCGGCCGAGGAACGGTCGTCGGGGTTGTACGGGCCGCTCATCATCGCCTCCGGTGGGTGCCTGTGGTGACTGCAGTGACTGTGGAGACCATCATGCGGCATCGACGGCGACGACTCCGCGCCGTATCGCCGAGATCGCCTTCGTGGCGGTCGCGGTGACCTCGTCGTCGGGGGACGCCGAGCGGATCTGGTCGAGCAGATCGATGACCTGGCGGCACCACCGTACGAAGTCCCCGCCGGACAGGGCGCGGCCGTGCTGACCCGCGGCGAACAGCACGTCCTCGAGCGACTCCTTGCGAGCCCACTTGTAGACGGCCACCGCGAACCCGGTGTCGGGTTCCCGCGTCGGAGGCAGCTTCAGTCGGATCTCGTCCGCGCGGAGCTCGTGCCACGCAGCGACGGTGCGGGTCAACGCGTGTCGGATGTTCCCGGTCGGACCCTGCTCCGCGCTCTCACCCTCCTGGCGCGACTCGTACACGACGGTCGAGACCACGGCGGCGAGCTCGGCCGGCCCGAGGCCTCGCCAGATTCCCTCGGCGAGGCACTCCGCGACCAGCAGGTCCGACTCCGAGTACAGACGTCCGAGCTTGGCTCCACGGTCGGTGACCGCGACCTCGCCGTCAGGACCGGCGGCCAGATAGCCGCGCTCGGTGAGCAGCGCCAGGATGCGATCGAAGGTACGGGCCAACGAG
This sequence comes from Rhodococcus sp. BP-160, assembly GCF_019836205.1. Lineage (NCBI taxonomy): Bacteria > Bacillati > Actinomycetota > Actinomycetes > Mycobacteriales > Nocardiaceae > Rhodococcus > Rhodococcus sp. BP-160. The sequence goes on along the minus strand of NZ_JABUEK010000002.1, from coordinate 1,066,097 downwards.
TTGGTGGTCGCGGCGACCTTCTGCTTCATCGCATCGGTGTCACGTTCGAGCCGGCTGTACTTCTCGGCCAGCCGGGCGAGGTGCTCACGATCCGGCCAGGTGTGGCACGGATGCGAGCGGACGGCGCGGCGCAGCACTCCGAGCTCGCGATCGTTGCCTGCCGACGACTGCCGGCGCCGACCGCGTCCCGGCGCGCTGATCCCCGTTCCCCGGAGCGCGGACGCCAGGTCCCGACGGGTCTGCGCCGTGCGGTGATCGACGTGGCGGGGAAGGCGCATGTGGCCGAGAGCCGACACCGGTGTGGGGAAGTCCGCCGACGACACGCGCCCCGCCCACTTGTCCTCGGTGAGCACCAGCGGCCGCGGGTCCACCGAGTTCGCGTCGGTCTCCAGGACGACAGCCAGTCCCGAGCGTCGACCGGACGGGATGGAGATGACGTCGCCGCGCCGCAGCGACACCAGCGACGTGACGGCATCGTTGCGACGATCCGTGCGGCCCTGACGCTCGAGCTCGCGTTCGCGCTCCTTGAGGCGCGCGCGCAGGGCGGTGTACTCGACGTAGGGCGAGTCCTCGCCGCCCAACTTGCCGAGCAACTCGCGCCGAGCCACGGCGTTCTTCTCGATACCGCGCACCAACCCGACGACGGACGCATCGGCCTGGTACTGCGCGAACGACCGTTCGAGCAGCATCCGGGACGCGTCGACACCCATCCGGTCGACCAGGTTCACCGCCATGTTGTACGACGGGCGGAACGAACTCCGCAGGGGGAACGTACGGGTGGAGGCCAACCCGGCCACCTCCGTCGGCTCGACACCCGACTGCCACAGCACCACCGCATGACCCTCGACGTCGATACCGCGACGACCGGCGCGGCCGGTGAGTTGCGTGTACTCCCCCGCCGACAGGTTGGCGTGCGCCTCACCGTTGAACTTCACGAGGCGCTCGAGCACCACCGTCCGCGCCGGCATGTTGATGCCGAGGGCGAGGGTCTCCGTCGCGAAGACCGCGCGGACCAGACCGCGGACGAACAGTTCCTCGACCGTGTGCCGGAACACCGGCAGCATCCCTGCGTGATGCGCGGCGATGCCCCGCTCGAGGGCGTCGCGCCACTCCCAGTAGCCGAGCACCTCGAGGTCGCTGCGCGGGATCTCGGCGGTGTGGCGTTCGACGACCTCGGTGATCTCGCGCGCCTGCTCCTCGGAGGTCAGCCGCAGTCCCGATCGAAGACACTGATCGACGGCGCCGTCGCACCCGGCGCGGCTGAAGATGAACGTGATGGCGGGGAGCAACCCCTCCTCGTCGAGGAGCTTGATGACGTCGGGCCGCGGGATCGGACGAGATTCCGGCCGGCCGGGGCGGCCACCGGACCGACCCGACCGCGGGCCACGGCCGCGTGGGGCCTCCCAGGCGCCCATGCGCTCGGCCTGCACTCGTTCCTTGACGTACCGGACGAGGTTCTTGTCCACGACCACGCCGCCCGGAGCACCGTTGTTCGCCTCGACGTCGAAGAGGTCGAACAGGCGGCGACCGACGAGGATGTGCTGCCACAGCGGAACCGGGCGGGTCTCGTCGACGACGACGGTGGTGTTGCCACGCACCGTCTCCATCCAGGCGCCGAACTCCTCGGCGTTGCTCACCGTCGCCGACAGGCTGACGAGCCGGACGTCCTCGGACAGGTGCAGGATGACCTCCTCCCACACGGCGCCGCGGAACCGGTCGGCGAGGTAGTGCACCTCGTCCATCACCACGTGCGAGAGTCCGCGCAGCGCAGGCGATTCCGCGTACAGCATGTTGCGGAGCACCTCGGTGGTCATGATGACGATCGGTGCGTCCGAGTTGATGCTCTGGTCACCGGTCAGCAGGCCGACGTAGCCCTTGCCGTAGCGCGCGACGAGCTCGGCGTACTTCTGGTTGCTCAGTGCCTTGATGGGGGTGGTGTAGAAACACTTCGCGCCGCTGGTGAGTGCGAGGTGGACGGCGAACTCGCCGACGACGGTCTTGCCGGCTCCGGTCGGCGCGCACACCAGTACGCCGTGCCCGTCCTCGAGGGCCGAGCACGCACGGATCTGGAAGGGATCGAGCGGGAACGGAAGCGACGCCGCGAACTCGGTCAGCTTCGGCCCGTCCACGAGTCGAGTCCGGATGTCGCCGGTGTTCTGCTGCCCGCTGTGATTGGCCACGACTCCAGATTAGAGGGTGTCCGCCGATGGGGGTCACTCAGACAGCGTGGGCAACTCAGAGAGTGTCGGAGTAGTCGGCGTCGGCGTCGTGACGCACCGGGACGGGCCTGCCGACCGGGGCGGCCGAGGTGTCGAGAGGCGACGCCTCGTCATCGGAGACGTTCCCCCACTCCTCGGTCTCGCGCCGTGCGCGCCGTCGATCGTTGACGCGCGCGATCTGGATGGCGAACTCGACGAGGATGCTCAGCGCGAGCGCCAGCGCGGTCATCGAGAAGGGGTCACCGCCGGGCGTGACGACGGCGGCGAAGGCGAACATCGCGAAGATGAGCCCGCGACGCCAGCCGCGGAGCTTCTCGTACTTCAGGACGCCGACGGCGTTGAGCGCGACGATCAGGAGCGGGATCTCGAAGCTGACGCCGAAGATGACGAGCAGGTTGATGACGAAGCCGAAGTACTCGGCGCCACTGAGAGCGGTGACCTGGACGTTGTCGCCGATGGTCAGCAGGAAGTGCAGGGCCTTCGCGACGACGATGTAGGCGAGGACGGCGCCGGAGACGAAGAGCACGGCCGCCGCCGTGACGAACGAGATGGCGTAGCGCCGTTCCTGGCGGTAGAGGCCGGGCGTGATGAACGCCCACACCTGATAGAGCCAGATGGGGCAGGCGAGCACGACGCCCGCGGTGATGGCCACCTTGAACCGGAGCATGAACTGCTCGAACGGTCCGGTGGCGAGCAGCCGACACGTGCCGTCGTCGGTGAGCTCGGCGCGACTCTCGGACGGGAGCGAGCAGTACGGCCCGCGGAGCAGGTCACCGAGCGACTCGATGCCCAGCAGCGAGTGCGAGTACCAGAAGAACCCCACGATCGTGGTGAGGACGATGGCCAGCATCGACCACAGCAGACGCGTGCGGAGCTCGTAGAGATGCTCCACCAACGACATGGTGCCGTCGGGATTGACGCGACGCCTGCGCTGTCGCGGATCGAACGGTATGCGCACGGTGACTCTTCGCCTGTCGACTGCGGTGCCTGGACTGAAGACTGTGGTTCGCGGTGACGGGTGCCGAGGTGCGCACGCCGCAGCGGGCGCGAACCTCGGTCACCACCCACGAAACGGCCGAGGCGACATCGCCCCGACCGTGGTGCCTGCGAGTGTCAGGCCGAGCGCGGGTGCTGCTCGTGCGTCGGTTCGGTCGACGCGACGGTCGGGGTGACCGTGTTCGGGGACGGCAACTGCGACTGCGGTGCCGGCGCCGAGTTCGTGGTGGTGTCCGGCTTCTTGCCGTCGTTCTGCATCTCCTGCACTTCACTCTTGAAGATGCGCATCGAGCGTCCCAGGCCACGTGCGGCCTCGGGCAGCTTCTTCGATCCGAACAGCAGTACGAGCACGACGATCAGGACGATCCAGTGCCAGGGTTGTAACGCACCCATGAAAACCTCCCAGTTTCGGTGGATTCGATGCTACCGGACCCGAGGGCTCCCACCCGGTGTCCGGTGGACCCGCGTACCGACCGTTCGCCGAGAGTTCACCGGACGAGTCCTGCATGTCCGGACGACTCGAGATGGGCCGGTCACGCTCCCGAGACGGCGCGATAGACGTCGAGGGCGTCGCGCGACCGAGCGGTGACCTCACGAACCAGTGCGGGCGGTCCGAGCACCCGCACTCCCGACCCCAGACCCAGCGCCAGACGGCTCATCCAGTCGAGCGTCGCGAATCGCATCGAGACCTCGATCGAGCCGTCGTCGTGCGCAGCGGTCTGCGTCATGGGGTAGTAGTCCAGAATCCACACGTGGTCGGGTGCGACGACGAGCCGTGCGAGCGGCAGCGACGGATCGTCGTGGAAGAGATCGAGTGCGTCCCCACCGGTCCGGGCCTGCTCGGGCGGTGCGGACGGCTCGTCCAGCTCGGTCGCGGCATCGATGCGGTCCAGCCGGAACAGCCGGACGCCCTCCGCGTCGCGGCACCAGGCCTGCAGGTAGCTCTGATCGTCGACGAGGACGATGCGCAACGGATCGACGGTGCGTTCGGACACCACGTCCCGCGATGCCGAGTAGTAGGTGATGTGCAGCGCGCGACCGCGGGCGAGCGCCCCACGGACGGTCGTGACACTGGGACTCTCCTGCGGCTCGGGCGTGTCGTCCGGCCCCTCGGCCGCCGCGACACCCGCCGCGGCCTCGATCTTCGCGATGGCGCGGTACGCCGCGGACGGGTCCACCATGCCGGGCATCTCGACGAGTGACCGCAGCGCGATGAGCAGTGCGGTCGCTTCCGTGGACGTCAGGCGCAGCGGCCTGTCGATACCGGCGGAGAACGTGACCTCGATGCTGTCCTCGGAGAACGACAGATCGATGAGATCGCCCGGACCGTATCCGGGCAGTCCGCACATCCACAGCTGGTTCAGGTCGTCCATCAGCTGTTTGGTCGTGACCCCGAGCTCGGCCGCGGCGTCGGCCGCGCTGATACCCGGATTGGCGATGAAGTACGGCACGAGGTTGAGCAGCCGGGCCAGCCGCGAGGACAGGCGAACGCTCATGAGCTGCTCCCGGGCGAGACGGCGTCGGTCGGCGCGCGGTGCGCGCTCACGGACAGGGTGCCGACGACGATGTCGCGGAGTTCGGTCGGCGACAGCACGATCGCGTCGGCGCCGTGGCCGGCTACCACCCGGGCGATCCACTCCCACGACCGCACCGGGATGCGGACCACGGAACCGCGTCGCCCCACGAGCTCACGCGTCTCCACCTCGGTGCCGAGACGGCGCAGCTCGAGTCCCCGTCCCTCCGACACCCAGACGTCGGCGCTGCCCGCCACGTCACCGCTCGCGGCGGCGCGGGCCACGATGACACCGAGATCGACGTCGTCGGGCTTGCGCACCGATCCCGCCGGTCCGAAGGCCACGACGTCGTCCCCGATCCGTGACAGGCGGAAGGTACGGACGGCGTCGCGCTCGGTGTCGTGCCCGACGAGGTACCAGCGTCCGGAGTGGGTGACCACTCCCCACGGCTCGACGGTGCGCTCCCGGAAGGGGGCGGCCGGGGTGGAACGGTGCGAGAACCGCACGGACCGGCCGGCGTCGATAGCGGCGAGCAGCTTGCCCAGCGCGGGCTCGGAACCTCGACTGCGGGACGGAACGGCGGTCACGGCGGCCGGCGAGTTCTCGGTGTCCACCTGCACGCCCGCGGCGCGCAACTTCAACATCGCGCTCTGAGCGGCGGAGGTGAGCTCGGGCGACTCCCAGAGTTGGACGGCCACGGCGACCGCAGCGGCTTCGTCGCTGGCCAGGTCGACATCGGGGAGTTCGTACCGGTCGCGGTTGATGCGGTACCCCTCGACAGTCGAGAAGCGCGAGATCTGACCGGTCTCGAGCGGGACGCCGAGATCACGCAGCTCGTTCTTGTCGCGCTCGAACATGCGACTGAAGGCCTCGTCGCTCGCCGAGTCCTCGTATCCGGCGACGGACTCGCGGATGCGCTCGGCGGTCAGGTACTGCCGTGTCGAGAGCAGGCAGATGACGAGGTTCATCAACCGCTCGACTTTGGAGATCGCCACCGACCCAGCCTAGTGGCTGAGCATCTCCCCACCCGTGCGCATCGCCGGGGTGGGGAGGACGGGACTCCTGTGGAGAAGGAGGACCGTCGGCCTCTACATCGACGCGATCAGGCGCTCCACGCGCTCGTCGACCGAGCGGAACGGGTCCTTGCACAGCACCGTGCGCTGAGCCTGGTCGTTGAGCTTGAGATGCACCCAGTCGACGGTGAAGTCGCGTCCCGCCTCCTGTGCGGCGCTGATGAACTCGCCACGCAGCTTCGCGCGTGTCGTCTGCGGCGGCGTGTTCACCGCCTCGTCGATCTGGTCGTCCTCGGTGACGCGCTTGACCAGTCCCTTACGCTGCAGCACGTCGAAGACGCCGCGGCCGCGCTTGATGTCGTGATAGGCCAGGTCCAGCTGGGCGATCTTCGGGTCGGACAGGTCCATCGAGTACCTGTCCTGATAGCGATCGAACAGCTTGCGCTTGATAACCCAGTCGATCTCGGTGTCCACCTTGGCGAAGTCCTGCGCCTCGACGGCGTCGAGGGTGCGGCCCCACAGGTCGACGACCTGCTCGATCTGCGCGTCCGGCTCGCGGTTGCGCAGGTGCTCGACGGCGCGGGCGTGGTACTCGCGCTGGATCTCGAGTGCACTGGCCTGGCGTCCCCCCGCGAGGCGGACGGGGCGCCGCCCCGTCGAGTCGTGGGACACCTCGCGGATGGCGCGAATCGGGTTGTCCAGGGCGAAGTCTCGGAACGAGACGCCCGCCTCGATCATCTCCAGGACGAGCGCTGCGGTGCCGACCTTGAGCATGGTCGTCGGCTCGGCCATGTTGGAGTCGCCGACGATGACGTGCAGACGACGGTACTTCTCGGCGTCGGCATGCGGTTCGTCGCGCGTGTTGATGATGGGCCGTGAGCGGGTGGTCGCGGACGACACGCCCTCCCAGATGTGCTCGGCGCGCTGCGAGAGGCAGAACGTGGCGGCCTTCGGCGTCTGCAGGATCTTGCCCGCGCCGCAGATGAGCTGGCGGGTGACCAGGAACGGCAACAGCACGTCGGAGATGCGGGAGAACTCGCCGGCGCGCACCACGAGGTAGTTCTCGTGGCAGCCGTAGGAGTTGCCCGCGGAGTCGGTGTTGTTCTTGAACAGGTAGATGTCGCCGCCGATGCCCTCCTCGACGAGACGCTGCTCGGCGTCGATGAGCAGGTCCTCGAGAACACGCTCGCCGGCGCGGTCGTGCGTGACCAGCTGCAGAAGGCTGTCGCACTCGGCAGTGGCGTACTCGGGATGGGAGCCGACGTCCAGGTAGAGCCGCGCACCGTTGCGCAGGAACACGTTGGAGCTGCGTCCCCACGACACGACACGCCGGAACAGATACCGGGCCACCTCGTCCGGGCTGAGTCGACGGTGCCCGTGGAACGTGCACGTCACACCGAACTCGGTCTCGATCCCCATGATTCGTCGCTGCACACTTCGACAGTACAACGGCATCGACCGCGGCATCGGCTACCCGAGCCCGTGGCAGCCGTAGTGTGGCGCAGGTGAATCCCCGATCGCTGCGCGGCCGTACCCGTTCCGTCGATCTGGCGCTGGTGAAGGCCAGTTTCGCGTCGCGACCGTCGGGGTTGGACCCGGCGCTGCGCACGCTCACCGGGCTCGCCGATCACAGCGTTCTGTGGGCGATCGTGGCGTCGGCGCTCGCCGCGTCCGGCGGCCCCCGACGACGAGGTGCCGTACGCGGCATGCTCGCGGTCGTGGGTGCCAGCTCGCTCGCGAACGGGGTGCTCAAGCCGCTGCTCCCCCGCGATCGTCCACCGGCCGCGTCGGTCCCCGCACTCCGGCGGATCATGACCCCACCCGTGTCGTCGTCGTTCCCGTCGGGTCACGCCGCCTCCGCCGCGGCGTTCGCGACGGGCGTGGCGCTCGAGGCTCCGCTCGCCGGTCTCCTGGTCGCCCCGCTGGCCGCGACGGTCGCGTACTCGCGAGTGCACGTCGGTGTGCACTGGCCGTCGGACGTGGTGGTGGGCGCGGCGCTCGGGGTCGCGGTCGCGCTGTCGACCCGCCGCTGGTGGGCCGTGCGCTCCACCGAGTCGGCCGAGTTGGGCCCCGCGGGGCTGGCGCCCGCCCTGCACGAGGGTGAGGGAATGCTCGTGCTGGTCAATCCGGGCGCGGGCACCCACAATTCGGAAGTCGTCGCCGACGTGGCGAAGGCCCTGCCGAGGGCGCGGTTCCTCGAGCCGGACGCCGACGACGACTTCACCGCCCAGTTCGTCCGCGCCGCAGGATCGGACGTGCTCGCGCTCGGAGTCTGCGGAGGGGACGGCACGGTGGCCGCTGCCGTCGCGGCCGCGGTGCGGACGGGGCTTCCTCTCGCGGTGTTCCCCGGCGGCACGCTGAACCACTTCGCACGGGACGTCGGCGCGGTGGAGGTGTCGGTCACCGCGGACGCCGTCACTCGCGGCGCGTCCAGCCGGGTGGATCTCGGCGGTGTGAGCATCGACGGCGGTGAGGAGATCCTCTTCGTCAACACCGCCAGCATCGGGGGCTACCCGGATTCGGTTCGGCTGCGGGACAAGTGGAGCTCACGCATCGGGAAGTGGCCCGCGGCCGCGGCCGCGATGGTGGCCGTCCTGGCGGTGGCCGAGCCGATGCACGTGGAGATCGACGGGCGCCGCGACTCGGTGTGGATGATGTTCGTCGGCAACGGCACCTACACGCCGGGTGATCAGGTGCCCATGTCGCGGCCGTCGATCGCGAGCGGTGTGCTGGACGTGCGGTTCCTGCGCGCGCACATGCGGCTCTCGCGTACCCGCCTCGCACTCGCCGCGATGACCGGGACTCTCGGCACGTCGCCCACCTACCGCCATCTGCGGGTGCCGGCGGTCTCGGTGCGCAACCTGCAGACCACGGTCGCGGTGGCGGTGGACGGGGAGGTGGCGGGCGAGGGCCGGGCCTTCGACTACCGGGCCCGGCCCTCGCTGCTCACGCTGTACGGAACGGGCACCGCCGACGCGCCGCGCGCGTGACGGGTGCTTCGTAGCCGGTCGGTCAGGTGCCCGCAGGTTCCGAACCGGGGGGCAACAGTCCCTGGAGCGCCGCTCCGGAGATCCGCCGGAACGCACGCCTCGGCCGCGTCTGTTCGAGAACGGCCACTTCGAGGCTCGTGACCTCGAGGACGCGCTTCTCCGCGGGCTCGCTCGCGGCACCGTTGGTCGGCGGCGTCGACGTGGAGTCCTGGAGCGCACCGACTGCCAGCGCGACCGCCGCGTCGAGATCGAGCCCCGAGCGGTACTTCTCGCGCAGGACCGTCGAGATCGGTTCGGTGGCACCGCCCATGACCACGAAGTCGACCTCGTCGACGATCGAGCCGTCGTACGTGATGCGGTAGAGCTGGGACCGGGGGCTCTCGTCGACGGCACCGACCTCGGCCACGCAGATCTCCACCTCGTACGGCTTGAGCTGCTCGGTGAAGATGGTGCCGAGCGTCTGCGCGTACGCCTTGGCCAACGATCGTCCGGTGACGTCCGCACGGTCGTAGGTGTAGCCCTTGGTGTCGGCGTGCACGATGCCGGCGCGGCGCAGATTCTCGAACTCGTTGTACTTGCCCACCGCGGCGAAGCCGAGGCGGTCGTACAGCTCGCTCACCTTGTGCAGTGCGGAGGACCGGTTCTCGGCGACGAAGAGCACGCCGTCCGCGTAGGTCAGCACGACCACGCTGCGACCGCGTGCGATTCCCTTGCGCGCCAGTTCCGAACGATCGCGCATGATCTGTTCGGCGGACGCGTAGTACGGCATCGTCATCGGCGCGCACCCCCTTCTTCCGATCGGTCCTGCAGTACCGCACGGGCCAGAGCCTCGATGCGGTCCGATCCCACCAGGTTCGCTCCCCCGGCACCGATGGCCACCGCCGTCGGGTAGATGCCGCGGGTCAGATCCGGTCCGCCGGTCGCCGAATCGTCGTCGGCAGCGTCGTACAGCGATTCGACCGCGACGCGCAGTGCCTCGTCCTCGGTCATGTCCTCGCGGTAGAGCTTCTTCATCGCCGACTTCGCGAACAGCGATCCCGATCCCACCGCGTGGTAGCCGGACCGTTCCTCGTAGCGGCCACCGACCACGTCGTAGGAGACGATGCGCCCCGCATGGCGGGCGTCGACGGCGTCGAGGTCGTAACCGACGAGCAGCGGAACCACAGCCAGACCCTGCATGGCCGCACCGAGATTGGCCCGCACCATGGAGGACAGCTTGTTGGCCTTGCCGTTGAAGGTGAGGGAGACGCCCTCGATCTTCTCGTAGTGCTCGAGTTCGACCGCGAACAGCCGCACCAGCTCGATCGCCATGCCGGCGGTTCCCGCGATGCCGGCGGCCGAGTAGTCGTCCGTGACGTACACCTTGTCGACGTCGCGACTGGCGATGAGGTTGCCCATCGTCGCGCGGCGATCACCCGCGAGGATGACGCCGCCGTCGAAGGTGACGGCCACGATGGTGGTGCCGTGCGGTGCGATGTCGGACTGCATCGTCGCCTCCGGGGACAGAGCGAGATCCGCACGAAAACGGTTCTCGGGCAACAGGTGCGGTGCGTAGGCCCGCAAGTGTTCACTGAAGGAGGAGAACGGCGACCCGTAGCGCAGGGTGGTGTCGCTCTCGTGGGGACGGGGAACGGAGTTCGCGTCCGTCACTGGCCGCCCTTTTGCACGTAGGCGCGGACGAAGTCCTCCGCGTTCTCCTCGAGCACGTCGTCGATCTCGTCGAGGAGATCGTCGGTCTCCTCGGCGAGCTTCTCGCGTCGTTCCTGACCCGATGCGCCCTCGGCCGAACCGTCGTCGTCATCGCCACCGCCGGAGCGTGTGGTCTGCTCTTGTGCCATAGCCGACCTCCTCGTCACGAACCGCGTGTTCTCTCGACACGCAGCGAAACTTCACCCTACCGAGCATGCGCCGTCACAGGGTGACAACCCACCGTACGTCCGGCACGGGCGGACCGTCAGGTGGTGAGCTGGTCCACCAGTTCTGCGGCCGAGTCCACCGATTCGAGCAGAGCACCGACGTGGGCCTTGCTCCCCCGCAGTGGCTCGAGGGTGGGGATACGCACCAGCGAGTCTCCACCGAGGTCGAAGATGACCGAGTCCCAGCTCGCGGCCGCGATGTCGCGGCCGAACTTGCGGAGGCACTCGCCGCGGAAGTACGCGCGGGTGTCGGTCGGGGGGTTCGAGACGGCGTCCATGACGTCCTGCTCGGAGACCAGCCGTTCCATCGATCCGCGCGCGACGAGCCGGTTGTAGAGACCCTTGTCGAGGCGGACGTCCGAGTACTGCAGGTCCACGAGGTGCAGTCGCGGCGCCGACCAGCCGAGTCCCTCGCGGTTGCGGAACCCTTCGAGCAGCCGCAGTTTCGCCGGCCAGTCGAGGAGGGACGCGCAGTCCATCGGGTCGCGCTCGAGCTTGTCGAGGATCATCGCCCACTTCTCGACCACGTCGGCGGCGCGCGGATCCTTCTCGCCCTGTGCGTCGAGATGCGCGGAGACGCGCTCGAGGTAGATGCGCTGCAGTGCCAACGCCGTCAGCTCGCGACCGTCCGCGAGCGCGACCGTGCGGCGCAGCGTCGGGTCGTGACTGATCTGGTGCACCGCCGTCACCGGACGGGCCAGCTGCAGATCGGACAGGTCCACGCCGGCCTCGACGATGTCGAGCACCAGGGCCGTCGTTCCGACCTTGAGATAGGTCGCCATCTCGGCGAGGTTGGCGTCACCGATGATCACGTGCAGGCGCCGGTACTTGTCGGCGTCGGCGTGCGGCTCGTCGCGGGTGTTGATGATGCCGCGCTTGAGCGTCGTCTCGAGGCCCACCTCGACCTCGATGTAGTCGGCGCGCTGCGAGAGCTGGAATCCGGGCTCGTCCCCGGACTGACCGATGCCGACGCGGCCCGAGCCGGTGAACACCTGGCGGGAGGCGAAGAACGGCGAGAGCCCGGCGATGATCGCGGAGAACGGGGTCTCGCGAGACATCAGGTAGTTCTCGTGGGTGCCGTAGGACGCGCCCTTGCCGTCGACGTTGTTCTTGTACAACTGCAGGCGCGGGGCGCCGGGCACGCTCGAGGCATGGCGCGCAGCCGCTTCCATGACGCGCTCCCCCGCCTTGTCCCAGATGACGGCGTCGAGCGGATCGCGCACCTCCGGTGCGGAGTACTCCGGGTGGGCGTGGTCGACGTAGAGACGCGCGCCGTTGGTGAGGATCATGTTGGCCGCGCCGACCTCGTCGGCATCGATGATCGGCGCCGGGCCACTGAACCGGCCCAGGTCGAACCCGCGTGCGTCACGCAGCGGCGATTCCACCTCGTAGTCCCAGCGCGTCCGCTTGGCCCGCGGCACACCCGCCGCGGCGGCGTACGCCAGCACCGCCTGGGTGGATGTCAGGATCGGATTGGCGGAAGGCTCGGTAGGAGAGGAAATTCCGTACTCGACCTCGATGCCGATGATGCGCTGCATGCTCTCGACCCTAGGCTATCGACCCTGTGACCCCTGATCGAGTGGGAGCGGTGACGCATGCCTGACGACGAGATCGTGGCCGTGTACGACGAGCGTGGCCACGTGGTGGGCGAAGCGCCGCGCACCGAGGTGTACGAGCGCGGCCTGTGGCACGCGAGTGCCGGCGTGCTGGTGCGATCCACCGACGGGTCACGCGTGTACGTCCACCGCCGCACGACGACCAAGTCGGTGTTCGCGGGGATGCACGACGTTCTGGCCGGTGGGGTCGTCGATGCCGGGGAGGACCCTCGACAGACCGCCTCGCGAGAACTCGCCGAGGAACTCGGCGTCGTAGCGGACGTGACGGGCGACCCGGTGGTCGGCCGCTGGACGGGACGATCCGGCGCTGCGACGGTGCGCTGCCACCTGTTCGCGTACGAGGTGCGTCACGACGGACCGATGCACCACCAGCCGTCCGAGATCGCGGACGGCTGGTGGTGGTCGGACGTCGAGGTGCTGACACACCTGGACGATCCCGCGTGGCCCTTCGTTCCGGACACCCGCGTGATCGTCTCGGCGCTGCTACAGGTGGGCGGTCAGAGGTACTGACCCGTGTTCGACTCGGTGTCGATCGAGCGGCTCGCACTGGCGTTCTTACCGGTGACGAGCGTGCGGATGTAGACGATCCGCTCACCCTTCTTGCCCGAGATGCGCGCCCAGTCATCGGGATTGGTGGTGTTGGGCAGATCTTCGTTCTCGGCGAACTCGTCGACGATGGAGTCGAAGAGGTGTCCGACGCGCAGACCCGGTGTCCCGGTGTCGAGCACCGACTTGATGGCGTACTTCTTCGCGCGGTCGACGATGTTCTGGATCATCGCGCCCGAGTTGAAGTCCTTGAAGTACAGGACCTCCTTGTCACCGTTGGCATAGGTGACCTCGAGGAATCGGTTGTCGTCGCTCTCGGCGTACATGCGCTCGACGACGCGTTCGATCATGCCGCGGATGCAGGCGGCGCGATCGCCGCCGAACTCCGCGAGATCGTCGGCGTTGACGGGCAGCGAGTCGTCGAGATACTTCGAGAAGATGTCGAGCGCGGACTCGGCGTCCGGCCGCTCGATCTTGATCTTCACGTCCAGACGGCCCGGGCGAAGAATGGCCGGGTCGATCATGTCCTCGCGGTTGGACGCACCGATCACGATGACGTTCTCGAGGCCCTCGACACCGTCGATCTCGGCCAGCAGCTGAGGAACGACGGTGGTCTCCACGTCGGACGAGACGCCCGACCCACGGGTACGGAAGATGGAGTCCATCTCGTCGAAGAACACGATGACGGGAGTGCCCTCCGACGCCTTCTCGCGAGCCCGCTGGAAGATCAACCGGATGTGGCGCTCCGTCTCACCGACGAACTTGTTGAGCAGCTCGGGGCCCTTGATGTTGAGGAAGTAGGACTTCGCGTCGCGTGCGTCCTGCCCCCGTGCCTCGGCGATCTTCTTCGCCAGTGAGTTGGCGACCGCCTTGGCGATGAGTGTCTTGCCGCAGCCGGGAGGCCCGTAGAGCAACACACCCTTGGGCGGGCGCAGCGAGTACTCACGGAACAGATCCTTGTGCAGGAAGGGCAGTTCCACGGCGTCGCGGATCTGCTCGATCTGCCGCCCGAGGCCGCCGATGTCCTCGTAGCCGACGTCGGGGACCTCCTCGAGCACGAGGTCCTCGACCTCGGCCTTGGGAATGCGCTCGAACGCGTAGCCGGCCTTGGTGTCGACCAGCAACGAGTCGCCGGGGCGCAGGCGGCGCGACGGCCCGTCCGGATCCTCCGGTGCCTCGTCGTCGGCCATCTCCTGCAGCGGAGTCGCCAACCACACGACACGTTCCTCGTCGGCGTGGCCGACGACGAGGGCGCGCTTGCCGTCCTCGAGGATCTCGCGAAGGGAGCTGATCTCGCCGACGCGTTCGAATTCACACGCCTCGACGATGGTGAGGGCCTCGTTCAGACGCACGGTCTGGCCGGGCCGGAGTGCGGTGGCGTCGACGTTCGGCGAGCACGTCAGGCGCATCTTGCGGCCCGAGGTGAACACGTCCACCGTCGCGTCGTCGTAGGTGTGCACCAGGACGCCGTAACCGCTGGGCGGTGCGCCGAGCCGGTCGACCTCCTCGCGCAGGGCGATGAGCTGCTGGCGCGCCTCCTTGAGCGTCTCCATCAGCTTCGTGTTGCGTGTGGAGAGCGAGTCGACCCGCGACTCGAGATCACGCACGTCGGTGTTACGGGTGTCCGCCGACGGCGCACCCCCACGGGAAGCGTCGAGTTGTCGGCGCAGGACGGTGGCCTCGGCTCGCAGGGCATCGAGTTCGGCCAGGACTGCGGACTGGTCCGGGTTGTCTGTAGGGCTCATGCAGGACTCCTCCCAAAGCGATTTCTCAACGCTACCGGGCGAAACGCGAACGTGTGTGACGACCGTGGTCAGACACTGTCACCGACCACCGACAGACAGCGGACGAACGGCACACGGTCGGTGCATGAACCCCCGGTGTCAGGCGGGTTCGGTGGGGGTCTTGCCGGCCCGTCGCTGCGGTTTCGGGGTGACGGTGCCCTCGGCCAGACGACGCGCACTGACCAGGAACGCGGTGTGCCCCTGCATGCGGTGCTCGGGTCGCACTGCCAGCCCGACGACGTGCCACCCCCGCACGATCGACTCCCACGACCGCGGCTCGGTCCAGCACTCCTGCGCACGCAGGGCCTCGACGACCTTGGACAACTGCGTGACGGTGGCCACGTAGACGATCAGCACGCCGCCCGGAACCAGCGCACCGGCGACGGCGTCGAGTGCGTCCCACGGCGCCAGCATGTCCAGCACCACCCGGTCGACCATGCCCTCGTGACGCGCGACGTCGAACGCGGCGACGTCGTCGATCACCAGGTCCCAGTTCTCCGGCCGCTCGCCGAAGAAGGTCTCCACGTTGCGCACCGCGTGCACGGCGTGGTCCTCGCGCACCTCGTAGGAGATGACGCGCCCCTGCGGACCGACGGCACGCAGCAGCGAACACGTCAGGGCGCCGGAACCGGCACCCGCCTCGAGCACGCGGGCACCCGGGAAGACGTCGCCCTCGTGCACGATCTGGGCGGCGTCCTTGGGGTAGATGACCTGCGCGCCGCGCGGCATCGACAGCACGTAGTCGACGAGGAGCGGGCGCAGAGCGAGATACGGGGTGCCGTTCGTCGACTTCACGACGCTGCCCTCGTCGACACCGATCAGATCGTCGTGGCGGATCCCGCCGCGGTGGGTGTGGAACTCCTTGGCCGCGTCGAGCACCACCGTGTAGTGCCGCCCCTTGGCGTCGGTGAGCTGCACGCGATCACCGACGCGGAACGGTCCGCTCGCGCGCGCAGACGTGTCGGTGTCGGTCGGTTCCACGGGTGGTCCTCTTTCCGGTGCACTCTGGTCCCGCCCACGAAGCGGGGCGCTCTCGGGGCGCGACGCGCCCCGGGGAACTGTAGGGCAGATACCGGATCGTGTCGGTGAGCGGGCATAGTGTCGGCGCCGTGAGCATCTCGACCGAAGACCCCGTCGTCACCGACGTCGCCGCGGCGGCACCCGACCGTCCTCGCCGTCGTCCCGCGTTGTCGCCCTCGCGCGCAGCGGATTACAAGCAGTGCCCCCTGCTCTACCGGTTCCGGGCCATCGACCGCCTGCCCGCACCGCCGTCGAAGGCGCAGTTGCGCGGCACCCTCGTGCACTCCGCCCTCGAGTCGCTCTACGCGTTGCCCGCGGTGGACCGGGTCTCGACGCGGGCCGGCACCCTCGTGCAGGAGGAATGGGACGCCATGGTCGTGTCGCACGAGTACGCGGCCGATCTCGTCGAGGAGCACGAGCGCGAGAAGTTCGTCGCCGAGGCGCAGTCGCTCGTGGCGTCCTACTACTCGCTCGAGGACCCCACACGGTTCGACCCCGAGTCGTGCGAGCAGCTCGTCGAGACCGAACTGGACGACGGCGTGCTGTTGCGCGGCTACATCGACCGCATCGACGTCGCGCCCACCGGGCAGCTGCGCGTCGTCGACTACAAGACGGGCAAGGCGCCGCGCGAGATCGCCGAGGCCAAGGCGTTGTTCCAGATGAAGTTCTACGCGGTGGTGCTGATGCGCACGCGCGGCATCGTTCCCGCGCAGCTGCGCCTGCTGTTCCTGAAGGACAGCCAAATTCTCACCTACGCCCCGGACGAGGACGAGCTCCGCCGGTTCGAACGGACGCTGTCCGCCATCTGGACGGCCATCCGGTCCGCCGGCGAGACGGGCGACTTCCGCCCCAAGCCCGGAAAGCTGTGTGGGTGGTGCGACTTCCAGGCCCTGTGCCCGTCCTTCGGCGGCACTCCGCCCGAGTACCCGGGGTGGCCGAGCGAGCCGACGGAGGTCACGGCGTGAGCGAGGATGCACTCTTCGTCCGTGTCGAGGGAACCGATCGCTATCGTGCCACGCGGCTCACCACGAGTGTGTGGGCGGAGACCATGCAACACGGCGCTCCCCCGTCGGCGCTGCTCGCGCGAGCACTGGAGCAGTGTTCGCCGGTGCCGGGCACCCGGCTCGCGCGGGTGACGATGGAGATCCTCGGGCCGGTGCCCGTCGGAGAACTCACCGTGCAGGCCCGTGTGGAACGCCCCGGTCGACGGGTCGCCATGCTGTCGGCCGACCTCGTCGCGGATCTGCCCGACGGGTCGACCAGGGCGGTCGCGCGTGCCACGGCCTGGCGCGTGGCGATGACCGACACCTCGGCGGCCGGGCAGACTCTCGATCCACCGTTGGTGCCCGGTCCGGACGAGTCCGAGGCCGGGTGGGCATTTCCGGACCACTGGCACGGCGGGTTCCTCGACAGTCTCGAGTTCCGGGGCGCCCGCCCGGTGACGGCGTCGGAGCCCGGCCGGGTGTGGGCACGTCCGAGGTATCCCGTGGTGGCCGGCGAGCAGACGTCGCCGATCGTCGGACTGTTCGCCGTGGCGGACATCGCCAATGGCGTCGCGGCGCTTCTCGATCCGACGGAGTGGACGTTCCTCAACACCGATCTGACGGTGCAGATCGTGCGCGAACCCGTCGGCGAATGGGTGGGTGTGCAGGCCCGCACCGCGATCGGCGACGACGGCATCGGGCTGTGCACCTCGACGTTGTACGACGCGACGGGGTCGGTGGGCCGCACGTTCCAGACACTCGAGGTGCGCGCTCGCGCCTGACGTCTCCACACCGGATCAGCCGAGCCGGACCACCTGTCCGACGCGGAAGATCCCCGCGGGATCGTGCTGTTCGGCCAGGGCTCCGAGCCAGGCCCGAGTGTCCTCGTCGTAGACCCGTGCGAGGTGAGCGGGGTCGTCGGACGCCGCGAAGTTGGGCAACGCACCACCGGTCGACCACGGTGCCAGAGCCTCCACGACTGCCTCGCCGTGCGCGATCACCGCATCGGCGACGGGAGGCGCCAGCACTCCGATGCACAGGAGGCTGTAGGCGGCCTCGCGATGGCAGTACACGTCGGGATGCGGTCCCGGCCGGCCGAGAGCGCCGCCGAGCAGCCTCAGCTCCACGATCACCTGCGGTGAACTCGACGCGGGGCCGGTCATGACCAACACGGTCGCTGCCGCCTCCTCGTCGAATACGCGGAGCATCGTCGTGGCCTCACGTGTCGGCATCGGATCCACCGGGTCGGCATGCACCGACCCCACCGCCGCGTACGGAATGGTCGTGACCGTGTCGATGACGGTCGGGGCCGCAGCGCGCATCGGCGCGAGAACGTCGGCTGCGATCCCCGGCTCCGCGACCGATGCGAAACGCACCGCGACCACGAACTTCCCGGCCAACGGTTCCGGCACGCCGGGCAGCGGTGGAAGCTGGAGGAACGCCAGCGAGGTGTTGTGCTCCTCGGTCAGCGTGGCGCTCCACACCCGCCACGCCTCGAGTACCGCCGCCGCGTGCCGGCCGTCGTAATACAGTGCGCCCGCGTAGAACTCGGCGATCGGCAGCAGCTCCGTCTCGACCGCGGTGACGATGCCGAGTGTCGACTTGCCCCCACACAGGCCGCGGAAGAGATCGGCGTCGCTGTCCGGTGTCACCCGGCGCAGTGTGCCGTCGCCCGTGACGAGATCGAACGCGCGCACACGACTCGACGAGACCCCGTACGTCCGAGCCACCGGCCCGATTCCCCCACCGGTCAGAAATCCCGTGACGCCGGTGTTCGGCGACGACCCACACAGCGGCGCCGATCCGGACGGCGCACCGGCGTCGAGAACCTGCTGCCACAGGACCCCGGCGCCGAGCCGGGCGACGCGCGTGTCGGGGTCGATCGTCAGTTCGTCGAGATCACCGGTGAGGACCAGAATCGTGTCCGGACCGATGCGCACCGCCCCGTGTCCGGTGGCCTGCACGGCCACGCGAAGCCCGGCCTCGCGCGCTGCCCGCACGGTGGCGGCGACATCGTCCGCGGTGGCGGCCGCGACGACTGCCACCGGATCGACGGGGACGGCGACGTTCCACGGCACCGACCGCTCGTATCCGGGCTCCCCCGGACGCGACAGTGTTCCGGTGAGTGCGGCGGCGAGCGAGACCAGCAGGTCGGGGCTCGCAGAATCGACGACGGTCATGACGGATCCTCTCGACGACGCGACTCTAGCGACGAGAGGAGACTGGTCGGTACCGATCAGAAACTACTGGGACCGATCACAACGGAGCGGACGCGTCAGAATGCGCGGCACGACCGGATGTCGGACGCCAGAATCGCCTTGGCGCCGAGCTCGGCGAGCTCGTCCATCACGGCGTTGTGTCCCTTGCGCGGAACCATGGCACGAATGGCCACCCACGCCTCGTCAGCGAGCGGGGACAGCGTCGGCGACTCGAGGCCGGGCGTGATCTTGACGGCGTCGTCGAGGATGCTGCGCGGGCAGTCGTAGTCGAGCATCAAGTACTGCTGGGCGAAGACGACGCCCTGGACACGCGCGATGAGCTGGTTGCGCGCCTTGTCGTCGACGGGCGAGCCCGCCTGCTCGATGAGCACGCCTTCCGAATCGCACAGGGATTCACCGAACGCCACCAGGTTGTGTTGACGCAGTGTGCGTCCCGAGCCCACGACATCGGCGATCGCATCGGCGACACCCAACTGGATGGAGATCTCGACGGCTCCGTCCAGACGGATCACGGTGGCCTCGAGGCCCCGCGCCGCGAGGTCCCGGCGGACCAGGTTGGGGTACGACGTGGCGATGCGGAGCCCCGCCAGATCGTTCGGGGTCCACTCCTTGCCGGCCGGCGCGGCGTAGCGGAAGGTGCTGTTGCCGAATCCGAGTGCGAGCCGCTCGGTCACGGGTGCGCCCGAATCGAGCGACAGATCCCGGCCGGTGATGCCGAGATCGAGCTCACCCGAGCCCACGTAGATGGCGATGTCCTTGGGACGGAGGAAGAAGAACTCGACGTTGTTGGCGTTGTCGAGCACGGTGAGATCGCGGGAATCGGCGCGGCGACGGTAGCCCGCCTCGCTCAGAATCTCTCCGGCGAGCTCGGACAGGGAACCTTTGTTGGGGACGGCGACGCGAAGCATGGTGGGACTCCTGGGGTGCGGGAAGATCGGTGGCGGTGGAAGTGGGGTGGTCCGCTCACAGATGTCGGTAGACATCCTCGAGGGAGAGGTTCTTCCCGACCATCAACACCTGGATCCAGTACAGGAGCTGCGAGATCTCCTCCGCCAGCGCCTCGTCCGTCTCGTGTTCCGCGGCGATCCACACCTCGCCGGCCTCCTCGAGAATCTTCTTGCCCTGCTGATGCACACCCGCGTCCAACGCGGCGACGGTGCCCGAGCCCTCGGGCCTGGTGGCAGCGCGGTCGGTGAGCTCGGCGAACAGGGACTCGAAGTTCTTCACGGGTGATGATTGTTCCACGACGCGGCCCGCGGACCGCTATCAGTGTCCCCCGGCGCGCGCAGACCGGAGATCGTCCAGGGTGAGCCCCTCGAGGCTGGTATGGAACGTACGGCCCGGTCCGCTGGGCACCTGCACCTCGGAGGGCACCACGACGACGGCGCATCCCGCCGAGACGGCGGACTCGGTTCCCGTGGGCGAATCCTCGACGGCGACGCACGACGCCGTGTCGACACCGAGCAGCTCTGCGCCCCGGCGGTACGGATCGGGAGCGGGCTTCGCGTGCGTCACCTCGTCGCCGCACACGGTCGCGCCGAAGCGGTGACGGCCCAGCGTCTCGAGCGCGATCTCCGTCAGCATGCGCTCGGTGTTGGTGACGAGGGCACAGCCCAGACCGGCCGACTGCACCAGATCCAGCGCCGCCTCCGCACCCGGACGCCACGGCAGACCACCCGCGAACAGCTCGACAACACGGCCGTTGAGCCAGGCAGCGGACTCCGCCAGGTTCTCCGGCGACGCCTCCCGTCCCACGTGCGCGTAGACCTTCGCCAGCGCACCCATCATCGAGTTGCCCAGAGTCGACTCCCGCACCTCCGGAGTGAGCTCGCGCCCGAGTGACTCGGACAGCTCGTACACCGCGATGTCCCACAGGCGCTCCGAGTCCAACAGCGTCCCGTCCATGTCGAACAAGACGGCCTGGAGCTCAGACATCCGACCGGCCTCCGGCCTGCCCGCTCAACTCCGACCGGCCTCCGGCCTGCCCGCTAGACATTGAAGTACTTCGCCTCCGGGTGGTGCAGCACGAACGCATCCGTCGACTGCTCGGGGTGCAACTGCAACTCGTCGGACAGATCCACCCCGATGCGCTGGGGTTCGAGCATCGCGACGAGCTTGATGCGGTCCTCCAGATCGGGGCACGCGCCGTACCCGAACGAGTACCGGGCACCGCGGTACTCGAGCTTGAAGTACCCCTCCACGTCGGACGGATCCTGGTCCACCAGCGACCGGCCGTCGGGAAGCACGAGCTCCTCGCGCACGCGGCGGTGCCAGTACTCGGCCAGGGCTTCCGTGAGCTGGACGCCGATGCCGTGCACCTCCAGGTAGTCGCGGTACGCATCCGCCTTGAACAGCTCGTTGGCGAAGTCGGCGATGGGCTGACCCATCGTCACCAGGTTCATCGGGAGCACGTCGACGACGCCGGTCTCCCGAGCGAGTTCGCGGGAGCGCACGAAGTCGGCGATGCACAGGAACCTGCCGCGGTCCTGACGCGGGAAGGTGAAGCGGAAACGTTTCGCCGCATCGGGTTCGGGTGATTCCAGCACGACGACGTCGTCACCTTCGGACACCGCCGGGAAGTACCCGTAGACCAGCGCCGCGTGCGCGAGGATGCCGTCCGTGCTGAGACGGTCCAGCCAGTACCGCAGCCGCGGCCGGCCCTCGGTCTCCACCAGATCCTCGTAGGACGGGCCCTCACCGGCGCGTGCGCCGCGCAGACCCCACTGACCGAGGAACAGGGCACGCTCGTCGAGAAGCCCCGAGTACTCGGACAGCGAGATGCCCTTGACGATGCGGCTGCCCCAGAACGGCGGCGACGGCAGTTCCTTCTCGACGGAAACGTCGGACCGCTCGGGGATGATCACGGGTGCTTCGGCGGCCTTGCGCTTCTCCGCGATGCGACGCGAACGCTCGTGCCGTTCCTTGCGCTCGGCGGTCTTCTGCTTCGCGGCGAGGGCTTCCTCGCTGTTCTCCGCCGGTGCCACACCACGCTTGGTGTTCATGATCGTGTCCATCAGGCGCAAGCCCTCGAACGCGTCACGCGCGTACGACACCTCACCCTCGTAGACCTCGGCGAGATCGTTCTCGACATAGGACCGGGTGAGCGCTGCGCCACCGAGCATGACGGGGAACTTCTCGGCGACGCCCTTGGCGTTGAGCTCGAGCAGGTTCTCCTTCATGACCACCGTGGACTTCACCAGCAGACCGGACATGCCGATGACGTCGGCACGCTTGTCCACCGCGGCGTCGAGAATCGCCGAGATGGGCTGCTTGATACCGAGATTGACCACCTCGTAGCCATTGTTGCTCAGGATGATGTCGACGAGGTTCTTGCCGATGTCGTGGACGTCGCCCTTGACGGTGGCGAGCACGATGCGGCCCTTGCCGTCCTCGTCGGACGCCTCCATGTGCGGCTCGAGGTGTGCCACAGCCGCTTTCATCACCTCGGCGGACTGCAGCACGAACGGAAGCTGCATCTGCCCGGACCCGAACAGCTCACCGACGGTCTTCATGCCGGACAGCAGCGTCTCGTTGATGATCGCGAGCGGCGGCTTCTCCTGCATCGCCTCGTCGAGATCGTCTCCCAGCCCGGCACGCTCACCGTCGACGATGCGGCGCTCGAGGCGATCGAACAAGGGAAGGCCGGCCAGTTCCTGTGCCCGCGACTCGCGTGCGGACGCCGCGGAGACGCCTTCGAACAGCGCCATGAGCGCCTGCAACGGGTCGTAGCCCTCGCGGCGACGGTCGTACACGAGGTCGAGCGCGACCTGGCGCTGCTCCTCGGGGATACGCGCCATGGGGAGGATCTTCGACGCGTGAACGATGGCCGTGTCGAGCCCGGCCTCCGTGCACTCGTGCAGGAAGACCGAGTTGAGCACCTGCCTCGCAGCAGGATTGAGGCCGAACGAGATGTTCGAGATACCCAGGGTGAAGTGCACCTCGGGATGACTCTCGTGCAGTCGACGGATGGCCTCGATGGTCTCGATGCCGTCCCGCCGGACCTCTTCCTGACCCGTCGAGATGGGGAACGTCAAGGTGTCGAGGATGATGTCCGATTCCGGCAGACCCCAGTTGTCGCGGATGTCGGCAATGAGCCGCTCCGCGATGCGGATCTTCCAGTCCGCCGTCCGGGCCTGACCCTCCTCGTCGATCGTCAGCGCGACGACCGCCGCTCCGTGACGCTTGACCAGCGTCATGATGCGCTGGAAGCGCGAGTCGGGCCCGTCGCCGTCCTCGTAGTTGACGGAGTTGACCGCGCTGCGCCCACCGAGGTGCTCGAGCCCGGCCTCCAGGACTGCGGGCTCGGTGGAGTCGAGCATGATCGGCAGCGTCGAGGAGGTGGCCAGGCGCGAGGCCAGAGCCGACATGTCGGCAGCACCGTCGCGGCCGACGTAGTCGACGTTGAGATCGAGCATGTGCGCGCCGTCGCGCGTCTGGTCCTTCGCGATGTCGAGGCACTTCTGGTAGTCCTCGGCCAGCATCGCGTCACGGAACGCCTTCGAACCGTTGGAGTTGGTGCGTTCGCCGATCATGAGGATGCTGGCGTCCTGCTCGAACGGCACCGCTGCGTAGAGAGACGAGACACCCTTCTCGGGCTTCGGGTCCCGCACTCCGCGGCGCGCGTCGTGCACCGCGTCGGCGACCTGGCGGATGTGCTCCGGGGTGGTTCCACAGCAGCCACCCACCAGGGAGAGGCCGAACTCGGTGACGAAGCCGCTGAGCGCCTCGGCCAGCTCGTCGGGACCGAGCGGGTACTCGGCACCCTTGGGGCCGAGCTGCGGCAGGCCGGCGTTGGGCATGACCGAGACCGGCACGGTGGCATGCCTGCTGAGGTGACGCAGGTGCTCGCTCATCTCGGCGGGGCCCGTGGCGCAGTTGAGGCCGATCAGGTCGACCCCGAGCGGCTCGATCGCGGTCAGTGCCGCGCCGATCTCGCTGCCCAGCAACATCGTGCCGGTGGTCTCGACCGTCACGTGCGTGATGATCGGGATGCGGATGCCCAGCTGCTCCATCGCGGCCTGACTGCCGAGGATGGCGGCCTTCACCTGGAGCAGGTCCTGGCACGTCTCGATCAGGACGGCGTCGGCGCCACCGTCGATCATTCCCAGCGCTGCTTCGGCGTAGGCGTCGCGCAGCGCCCGGAACGGGGCGTGGCCGAGGGTGGGCAGTTTGGTGCCCGGCCCCATGGACCCGAGCACGAAGCGGCCCATGCCGTCTCGCCCGGTACCCATCTCGTCGGCGACCTCGCGGGCCAGGATCGTTCCCTTGTAGGACAGCTCGCGGATGCGGTCCGAGATGTCGTAGTCGGCGAGGTTGGGGAGGTTGCACCCGAAGGTGTTGGTCTCGACGGCGTCCGCGCCCGCCTCGAAGTACTCCCGGTGGATCTGGCGGAGCACGTCGGGACGCGTGTCGTTGAGGATCTCGTTACAGCCTTCGAGGCCGCGGAAATCGTCCAGCGTCAGGTCTGCGGCCTGCAGCATCGTTCCCATGGCACCGTCGCCGATGACAACACGCTGGGACAGCGCATCGAGCAGGCGTGATCGGAATTCGACAGGCATGCCCCCAAGCGTAGTGGTCTGTCCCGACAGCTCTGGTCGTAGGCTGGGCGGGTGAGTGCGCCAGAAACGCCCGAGGGCGATCTCCCCGTGGTCCAGGACCCCCCGACAGACCTCGCCGCCGGCGTCGCTGCCGAGCTGGTGGCCGGTGTCGGAGCGGACGATCAGGACTCCGCGACGGACGAGTCCGAGCTGGACGAGATCCTGCCGACCCTGCGCAGCCCGATTCTCGTCGCGGCGTTCGAGGGATGGAACGACGCGGGCGACGCCGCGAGCGGCGCGGTGGAGCATCTCGAACTGATCTGGGACGCGACGCCCCTGGCCGAGCTCGACTCCGAGGACTACTACGACTACCAGGTCAACCGCCCGACGGTCCGACAGGTGGACGGTGTGACGCGCGAGATCGAGTGGCCGTCGACGCGATTGTCGGTGTGTTCGCCTCCCGGCAGCGACCGCGACGTCGTGCTGCTGCGCGGTATCGAGCCCAACATGCGGTGGCGGAGCTTCTGCGACGACCTGCTCGAGTTCATCGACCAGCTCGGGGTCGAGACGGTCGTGATTCTCGGCGCACTGCTCGCCGACACGCCCCACACCCGGCCCGTTCCCGTGACCGGCACCGCGTACAGCACCGAGTCGGCGGAGCAGTTCAACCTCGAGCAGACCCGGTACGAGGGCCCGACCGGCATCACCGGTGTTCTGCAGGACGAGTGCGTCAAAGCGGGGATTCCGGCAGTGTCCCTGTGGGCGGCGGTACCGCACTACGTGTCCCAGCCGCCGAACCCCAAGGCCACCGTCGCCCTGCTCCAGCGTGTCGAGGACGTCCTCGACATCGAGGTGCCGCTCGGCGAGCTGCCGTCCCAGGCGGAGGACTGGGAGGAGTCGGTCACCGAGATGACCAAGGACGACGACGAGATCGCCGAGTACGTCCGCACCCTCGAGGAGCGCGGCGACGCCGAGGTCGACATGTCCGAGGCCGTCTCCAAGGTGGACGGCGATGCGCTGGCCGCCGAGTTCGAGCGCTACCTGCGCCGACGCGGGCCGGGCAGCTTCGGGCTGTGACGCGCGCTCGTCACCGGTGAGCGCGCGACTCGCACGGCTCCGCATCGGCGCTCTGTACGCCGGCGGCTTCCTGGGCCCGTTCGGCGGCGGAGTGGTGTCCTCGATGCTGCCCGAGATGGGCGCGGATCTGGGGGTGTCCACCGGGTCGGCGGCATCGACTCTCAGCGCGTACCTGTTCCCGTTCGCCCTGGCCATGCTCGTGTCGGGCACCCTCGGCGCGCGATGGGGCCGGGTGCGCACCGTGCGCCTCGCCTACCTGCTCTACGTCGTTTCGTCGCTCCTGTGTGCGGTCGCGCCCACGCTCGACCTGTTGCTGGGTGCGCGCGCACTGCAGGGCATCGGCAATTCCTTCACGACGCCGCTGCTCCTCGCGTCACTGGCGGCCGTCACTCCCCGCGAGCGACTGGGACGGGTGCTGGGTACCTTCGGCGCCCTGCAGGCGGCGGGTCAGACCAGTGCGCCGCTGGTCGGGGGCCTCGCCGCCGAGTTCGACTGGCGGTACGCGTTCGTCGTGCTGGCCGTCGTCGCCGCGATCCTCGGGCTGGTCGGGCTCCCCGCGGCCACCGCGCCGTCCACCCCCGGCGGTCGTCCCGAACGGTTGCGCGACGCTCTCACCGTCCCGGTCCTCCGCGTGGCAGTGGTCGCGCTCCTCGGCTGGGGCGCGCTCGGGGGACTCAACTTCCTCGTCGCCTTCCGCGCCGAAGACACTTTCGGTCTGTCCTCCACACAGCGCGGACTGCTGCTGACCGTGTTCGGGGTCGCCGGAATCCTGGTGGCGCGACGCGTCGGTGGACTGATCGACCGCATCGGGCCACGCCGAGCGATCGTGGGTGCCGCTCCTGTCGGCGCGGTCCTCATCGCCCTCGCCGGCACCATGCCCAGCCTGGTGGTCGTCGGCCTCGTCTGGGCGGCAGCGGGTGTCGCCAGCCAGTTCATCCTGGTCGGCGTCAACGCCGCTGTCCTCGGCTCGTCGGGGGCGAACCGCGGCGGCGCCGTGTCGGTCGTCCAGTCGTTCCGGTTCTCCGGGGCGGCCTTCGCTCCTCTCGCGCTCACCCCGCTGTACGCGGTGCACCCGACGTCGGCCTTCGTCATTCCCGCCGTCCTGCTGGCAGTGGTCGCGCCGCTGGTGATGACCGGGCGGAAGACCTGACACTGCGGCGGCCGCGCTCGAGAGTGAATGATGACGCCGCCGTAACACGGGCGCAGCAGTGCCGTCACCGCGTGCACGGACAGTCGTCCCATGGCCAGCACTCCGAAGTTCATCCAAGGCGTCTTTCCCTTCGTCGGGCACGGCCTGGGCAAGTCCGAGCTTCTCGACGCCGCCACGGCGTACACCGTTCCGTCGGGCCTGACCGCCCAGCCGCTCTACTTCCGCGGCGGTAACTCCTCCGACGAACTGGTCGTCGTCACGCTCACGCGCGACGGAGAGTCGATGCGCGTGTTCCCGATGGGCGCGAAGGCGAGCGTCAACGTTCCGCTGCGCGTCGTCGAGGACGTCGATCCCGACTCGGTTCTCGAGCTCACCGTCGCGGCGCCCGACGGCTGCAGCGGCGAGGTCGTCGTCGATTTCGGGATGATGATCTTCTGATGCCGGCTGCAGGAGAACGGCAACGACTGCTCGTCGTCGGCAACGGAATGGCGGGGGCTCGCACCGTCGAGGAGATCCTCGGCCGCGACCGTGCGAAGTTCGACGTCACGATGATCGGCGACGAGCCGTACGGCAACTACAACCGCATCATGCTCTCGCACGTGCTCTCGGGCGAGTCGTCCATCGACGACGACGATCTGATGCTCAACCCGATGGCCTGGTACCGGGAGAACGGTGTCACCCTCCACGTCGGAGACCGGGCGGTGGCGTTGGACCGCTTCGCCAAGAACGTGACGTGCGAGAGCGGACGCGTCGTCCCCTACGACACCGTGATCATCGCGACCGGGAGCACGACGTTCTTTCCCAACATGGACGGACTGCGTGAGGCCGACGGCAGACTGGCGCGCGGCGTCTTCGGTTTCCGGACGATCGAGGACACCAACGGCATGCTGCAGATGGCGTCCTCCCGCGACGGCATCCGCGCCGTCGTCATCGGTGGTGGACTGCTGGGCCTCGAAGCCGCCTACGGTCTGCGCACGCAGGGCATCGACGTGGACGTCGTGCACTCCCCCGGTCACCTGATGAACCAGCAGCTCGACGAACGTGGTGGACGCGTGCTGCGCAACAAGATCGAGGACCTCGGCGTCGGCGTGTACACGTCCAAGCGCACCACGGCTGTGTTGCGGGACGAGAGCGGTGCCGTCACCGGGGTCGCGTTCAACGACGGCTCCACCCTGCCCGCGGACATGATCGTCGTGACGGCCGGTATCCGCCCCAACGTCGACCTCGCGCGGCGGGCCGGACTGGTGATCGAGCGCGGCATCGTCGTCGACGATCAGATGCGGTGCGAGGACGAGGGAGCGATCCACGCCGTCGGGGAATGCTGTCAGCACCGCGGTGAGGTGTACGGCCTCGTGGCCCCGCTGTGGGAGCAGGCGTCGGTCCTGGCCGACGTGCTGACCGGCGCGAATCCGGCTGCGGCATATCATGGTTCGAGGCTGACGACGAAGCTGAAGGTCGCGGGCGTCGATGTTGCGGCCATGGGTGTCAAGGGTCCCGAGCGGGACACCGACGAGTTCGTGCAGTTCTACGAACCCCGCAGCGGCACCTACAAGTCGGTGGTCGTGCGGGACAACAAGCTGATCGGCGCGATGCTGCTGGGCGACATCAGCAAGGTGAGCTTCCTGACTCAGGCGTTCGACGAGAAGGTACCGCTTCCCGACGAGCGCATCAGCATGCTGTTCGACATGGGTACGCCGAGCGCGGAGACCGGCGCCGCCGAACTGTCCGACGATGTCCAGGTGTGCAACTGCAACGGGGTCACGAAGGGCGACATCGTCGCCTGCGTGCACGGCGGGGCCACCACCGTCTCCGAGGTCGTGGGAAAGACCCGTGCGGGCAAGGGATGCGGATCCTGCAAGGGCCTGGTCGCCGACATCGTCGCCTGCGCCGCCGGTGGAGCGCTCGCGGTCGATCCCGCGGCGGACTGGTACGTCCCCTGTATCCCGATGTCCAAGCCCGAGCTGATCGAGGCCGTCCGCTCGCAGAACCTCCGGTCCGTCTCCGCAGTCTTCGATGCGTTGGCCGACGCCGAGGACGCGACCGCGAAGATGCCGCTGGCCTCGCTGCTGCGCGTGGTCTGGGGACCCGACTGGGTCGACGAGCGAGGCGCGCTGTTCATCAACGACCGCGTTCACGCCAACATCCAGCGCGACGGCACCTTCTCCGTCGTGCCGCAGATGAAGGGCGGCGTGACCACCCCGGACCAGTTGCGGCGCATCGCCGATGTGGCCGACAAGTACGGGGTCCCGCTGGTCAAGGTCACCGGTGGACAGCGCATCGATCTTCTCGGCATCAAGAAGGAGGACCTGCCGAAGGTGTGGGGCGATCTCGACATGCCGTCCGGGTTCGCGTACGGCAAGAGCATGCGCACCGTGAAGACCTGTGTCGGCAGCGATTTCTGCCGTTTCGGACTCGGTGACTCCACCGCACTCGGCATCGCGATCGAGGAACGGTTCCAGGGTCTCGAAACTCCCGCAAAGCTCAAACTGGCCGTGGCCGGATGCCCCCGCAACTGCTCCGAGGCGCTCTGCAAGGACTTCGGTGTGGTGGCCGTCGGCGACGGCCGCTGGGAGATCTACATCGGCGGCGCGGCCGGCGCACACATCCGCAAGGGCGACGTCCTCGCCACGGTCGACTCCCCCGAGGAGGTCCTGACCCTCGCGGGCCGGTTCATCCAGTATTACCGCGAGGAGGCGAAGTGGCTCGAGCGCACCTACGCCTTCGTCCCGCGGGTCGGCCTCGAGACGTTGCAGCGACTGCTCGTCGACGACGCCGAGGGTCTCTGTGCAGGACTCGACGAGCGCATCCAGATATCCATCGACGGCTACACCGATCCGTGGAAGGAACGCGCGGCGCCGCGGTCACCGGCCCAGTTCGCGCCCTCCCTCCCGCTTCTCCCGCTGCCTCAGGTGCCGGTTCGATGACGACGGCACAGGCGACCGTGGTGGGAACCGTCGACGATCTCACCCCCGGCGAGGGCCGGACCTACGTGGTCGACGGACGACAGATCGCCGTCTTCCTCCTGACCGACGGGACGGTCCGCGCCATGGACGCGGTGTGCCCCCATCGCGGCGGGCCGCTGGCGGACGGGCAGATCGACGGGGCCGTCGTCGTGTGTCCCCTGCACCAGTACCAGTTCTCCCTGGACACCGGCCGGTGCACCACCGACGGCATCGGAACGGTCGCGACCCACCGTGCCGACGTCGTCGACGGGCAGGTGGCTGTCCGACTGTCCTGACCGCCTACCCTGTTGCAGTGACCGAATCCGCCGACTCCTTCGTGGTGGACGACAGGCTCCGGCTCTTCTCGTTCGCGACAGCCGAGAAACGGGCCGACTACCTGCGGGTTCTGCGCGCTTTCGAACATGCACGCACCGGCTACGTCGTTCTGCTGCACGCCGGCGAGGTGGCCGAGATCCTGGCCCGCACCGACGGCGGCGACACTCTGACCGGCGTCGAGATCGGCCCGCTGCTCGAACAGTTGCACACGTGGGGCGTCCTCGAACGCAGCTACGACGGCACCCGCGCGGCCACGCTCGCCGAGTACCGCAATCGCCACTACGTCTACCAGTTCGGTCAGGTCGGCTACCAGGCATACCGCGCCGTCGAGGACGTCCTGGCCGCCCGCCCCGAGGACGCCTCGCTCTCGCGTCTGGTGCTGCCCGAGCTGCTCGCCGACCTGGAGGATCTCGCGGCGGCGAACCTCGCCGGGGACGCCGACCTGGTGTACCGCAAACTCGATCGGCTCGACACCGCTCTCAACGACATGGCCACCCGCGCCGCGCACTTCTACCTGTCGCTGGGCGACCTCGTCCGCACCACGGACGTCACACCCGAGTCGTTCCTGGCACACAAGGACGCATTGCTCTCCCACATGCGGGAGTTCTCCCTCGACCTCGCCCGCTTCGGCCCCAAGCTCACCGCCGCCATCGAGCGGGTGGATGCCACCGGACTCGACTCGCTGCTCGACCGGGTGGCAGCCAGTGACGAACGCGTCTTCCTCAGCCGCGAGGAGCGCCGCGCCGACTGGGCGGGCCGGTGGACCGGTCTCGTGCACTGGTTCACCTCCACCGACGGCGAGCTCACCGAGTCGGATCGTCTGCGGGAGGGCACCATGAGCGCCATCGCCGCCGTGCTGTCGCTGCTGCGCCGCGTCACCGAGACCCGCAGGGGCGGAGTCAGTCGCGAGTCCCAGCTGCGACATCTCGCCGGGTGGTTCGCGTCCGCTCCCTCCGAGGAGTCCGCCCACGCCCTGTTCGGTGCCGTGTTCGGCCTCGGCCGGCCTCGTCACCTGTCGATGGTCCACCCCGACGACGACATCATTCCCACCACGCGATCGTGGTGGGACGCTCCGCCCGTCGAGATCTCGCGCACGCTCGCCGAGACCGGTCGGCCCCCCGCCGCCGGTGCTCCTGCCAGGGTCCACCGCAACGACGCCGGTGTCCGGCGTCTGCGCGAGGAACAGCTGAGCGTGCAGCGTCGCCGCGCTCAGGCCGCGCGATCACTCGCCGAACACGGGGTGTACGAACGGGATCTGACCAACGAGGAGACCGACGTGCTGCTCGGGCTGCTCAACGCCGCCCTCACCGCACGCGTCCCGGTCAGCGGCCGCGTGGGCAGCTCGACCGGCTCCGAGGGTGGCGTCACCCTGACACTGGCACCGCACGAGCAGTCCACCGTGGTGCGCACCGAACGCGGTCTGCTGCACCTCGAACGGCTGTCACTCACCATCGGCGCGCGGCGATGAGAGCACGCACCATTCCGAGCCTGGCACTCGACTCCTACCAGCGCGCCGCCCGAGTCGTGTTGTCCCACCACCTGATCACCCGCACCTACCCGGACCGCATCGCCCTGCCCCTGGTTCGCCGATGGGCCACGGAACTGCGCGAGGACATGCTCGATCTCTTCGGATACCGACTCGAGGTCACGGAGACCACGGCCCGGCTCTACCCCGTACTCGACCGGTTGGACGCGAGTCGACCGGCCCGCACGACCTCCGACCGCGTCTTCGACCGTCGCCGCTACGCATTCCTGGCGCTCACCCTGGCGGCACTCGGTCGCGCGGGTGACCAGATCACGTTGTCCGAGTTGGCGGTTCAGGTCGCCTCCGATGCCGGACGGGTGGTCGGGGTCGACCTCGACACCGAACGCGCGACCGACCGGGACGCCTTCGTCGACGCCGTCGGCTGGTTGTCCGTTCGCGGTGCGATCACCCTGGCCGACGGTGATGCCGGCGGGTGGGCGCACAACCCCGACGCGGGAGAGGCCTTGTACGACATCGACCGCTCCGTCGTCGTGGCCCTGTTTCGTCCACCGCGCGCGCTCCAGCATCTGCGCAGCACGGCACACCTGCTGCACAGCACCACGGACGACCCGGCCGATCGCGCTCGCCGTGCCCGCCGTGCGCTCGTCGAGCAGCCCGTGGTCCACGGCCCCGACTCGGTGCCGGACGACCGGTCCGTCGAGGATGTCCGGCTGCTGACCGGACTGTCCGTCGAACGCCGGGCGGAGGGCATCGCGCTCATCGACACGTCGGGACGCCTGTCGGACATCAGGTTTCCGTCCACCGGCACGGTCGCGCAGGTCGCCCTTCTCCTCGCCGGTGAGATCGCGGAGCGGGTACTCGATCCCGATGCCGACGATCGGACCACGCTCGAGGCGGACATCGACCCCACCGACGAGCTGCTCGCGGCACTCGACAGCGCGATCCCGGACGGCGGCGTCGTGGACGACCTGGTCGACGACTCGGTCGCCCCGGACACGGTGGAGGCGTCGGACGAGCCGATCCGGCACCCGTTCGTCGCGGACTCCTGGCTCGACGAGACCGTCGGCGCCCTCGTCGACGCCTACGGCCGCACCTTCGCCGCTCAGTGGCAGGCGGACCGTGCCGGGGTTCGCGCGGCCGCTGTCGCACTCCTGACGAACCTCACTCTGGTGGCACCGGTACGCGGGGGCATCGTCGCGTTGCCGGCCCTGGCGCGCTATCGGGGAGTGGTCGTCACCGTCCGAGAACAGGCGTCCGCCGGCCTCTTTCCCACCGATCACACGAGCACCCTCGAGGAGCACACCCCGTGACGCGCAGCACCCGATTCCGGCCCACGCGCGCCGGCATCATCAACCTCTGGGACTACCGCGATCAGGAGTTCTCGTTCGCCGACGGTCGGCTGGTGTTGCGTGGCCCCAACGGATCCGGCAAGACCAAGGCACTCGAGGTGCTGTTCCCGTTCGTGTTCGACGGCCGGATCGAGCCGCGTCGCCTCAACCCGTTCGCGGGTGAGGAACGCACCATGAAGTCCAATCTGCTCTACCGCGGCCAGGATTCGGCGCACTCGTACGTGTGGATGGAGTTCGCACGTGGCGATCGGGACGAGCCCGAAGCGGTGACCGTCGGCATCGGCATGCGTGCGACACGGTCGGCGGACAAGGTGACGCGCTGGTACTTCGTCGCCGACGGCCGCGTGGGCGTCGACTTCTCGCTGCTGGGCACCGACGACAGGCCGCTGACGAAGAAGCAACTGGCCGAGCAGATCGGGACCGACGCCATCGTCGATCGGCCGGTGGACTACCGCGCCGCCATCGACGCGCGACTGTTCGGTCTCGGCGCCGAGCGGTACGACCAGCTCATCACCCTGATTCTCACGCTGCGACGCCCGCAGTTGGCGAAGAACCTCGACCCGAAGGGCTTGTCTCGCGCGCTGTCCGACGGACTGCGCCCCCTCGACGAGCACCTCGTCCTCGAGGCGGCGCGCTCCTTCAGCGACATGGAGGAGGTGGGCCGCGCCCTCGAGGGACTGGTGCAGGCCGACCAAGCGTCGAAGAGGTTCGTCGAGGTCTACTCGAAGTACCTTGCCGTCCAGGCGCGCACCGACGTCGATCAGGTCGGTCGACGTCTCGAGGCCGTCGACCACGCCACCGTCGCCCTCTTCGCCGCCAAGGGCTTGCGTGAACGACGACGGGTCGAGCGCGTCGAGGCGGAGAAGCGGTACGAGGCAGCCGAGCGCGCACTCGATCTCGCCGTCGCCGACCAGCAGACCTTGCAACGGTCCACCGCCTACGAGGGCAAGCAGCAGCTCGACGATCTCGCGGATGCGGTCCGCAAGCTCGAGGTGTCCACCGTGCAGCAGCGCGACAAGGCTCGCAAGGCGACGGAGGCCGTCGACGTCCGGCGACGAGAGGCAGACGAGGCCGCAGTGGCGCTGCGGGAGTCGACCGCGTCGATCGTCCGCGCCGAGGACGAGCTCCTCGCGGCCGCCGAGGACGCCGGCATCGCCTGGACGCCACTCCCCCGCGACGCCCGTACCGACCAGATCACGGCAGCGGTACGCGGTCATGCCGAGGAGCGGGACGGGGACGTCCGGGCCGTACGTGCCGCGCTGTCCGTCGTCGACCGTGCCACCACCGAGCGTGCCCGTACCGAACGGGCCGCCGACCGCGCCCACACACTGCACGACGCCGCGGTGGCCTCCGTCCGCGAGGCCGAGGCCGCCGTCGAGTCGTCCCGTGCCGTGACGGCGGAATCGCTGCGCGCGTGGTGGGCCACGCACGCCTCGGTGCTGGACGACGGCGAGATCCTCGAGTCGTTGCACACCGCGCTCGCACGCATCGGCGAGGACGACGCACCCACGCTCGGCGAGGTACTCGGCGACGGAGTTCGCGAGCTGCTCGACACGGTGCGGGACCGACGGAGTGCTGCACTGCAGGACCGGGACGACGCGGCGCGCACCATCACCGAGTCGACGGCCGAGCGCGCGTCGGTCGCCGCCGAGCACGACGACGCTCCCCCGGCGCTGCGCACCCGTACCGGCGACCGTGCGGGTCTCGACGGCGCACCGTTCTGGACACTCGTCCGCTTCGCCGACGACGTCAGCGCCGACGATGCCGCGGCCCTCGAGGCCGCGCTCGACGCGGCCACCCTGCTGGACGCGTGGGTCGCCGACACGGCTCCGACGGGGCTCGTCTCGGATCAGTACCTGACCGCCACCGCACCGGTGACCGGGCGATCGCTGGCCGACGTCCTCGTCGTCGAGGACGACATCCCCGTGCAGCACAGCACCGTGCGGGCGATCCTCGACTCGATCGCTCTGGACGACGTGGGCAGTTCTGCGGGGGTCGGACGGGACGGGAGCTTCGCGCACGGTCTCGTGCGCGGCGCGCACCACAAGGACGCCGCCGAGTACATCGGAGCGACGGCACGAGCTGCACGGCGCACGTCCCGCATCGCGGAGATCGACGAGGCCTTCGAGGTGGCCACCGCGCGGCGCGACGAGGCCGATCGAGTCGCCGAGCAGTGTCGAGAACGTCTCGACTCGATCCGCGCCGCCGTCTCGACGGTTCCTCGTACGTCGGAGGTCGCCGCGGCGCTCCGGGCGGTCACGTCGGCCGCCGGCGCTCTGCGATCGACGACCGAGTCGGTCGCGTCCGCCGACCGAGAACTGGACCACGCGATCGCCGAACTGTCTGCCGCCGAACGACGTCTGCGGACGGACGCCGTCGCGCGGCGGGCTCCGTTCACGCCGCGAGACCTCGACGCGCTCGCGGCGGCGATCCGCCACTTCGAGAACACCGGTTCCGCCATCCTGCGCCACCGCGGCGACGCGGACCGGTCCGCCGAGCGCGACCGGGAAGCTGCCGGGCGCCTCGACGAGGCCATGATTCTGGCCGAGGAGTACGCGGAGGAAGCGGCCATCGCCGAATCCGAATACGAGCAACAGCACGCCAAGTTGGAGATGCTGCGGGACTCGCTCGGTGCGAGCGCCGAGAAGATCGATGCCGAACTCGACGCGATCAGGATGCGCATCGAGGCGTGCAAGACCGAGCAGCGCGCCGCCACGAAGGCGGACCGTGAATCGGGCGAGGCCATCGGCAAGGCGGAGGGCGCGCACGAGACGGCCGTCGCCGGACTGACGACCGCGTTGACCGAAGCGCTCAGCGACGCCGCGCGACTGGCTCCCTACGCGCACCGCGATCTGCTGGCGGTGCTCGGTGCGGCGCGCGACTGCTCCTGGCCGGCGAGCGACGCGGCCTGGTCGACGGTCGAGCAACTGCTCTACCGAACCGACACGGCTGCCGGGCCAGACGAGGCCCCGGACGTGCTGCCCCCGGAAGTGCACCGACTGCACACCGAGCTGACCGAGGCGACGGCGCAGGTCAAGGTCAGCGATGCGAGCCGCCGCTCCACACGCAGCGCGCTGACGGCGGCGTTGCAGGAGTTCGACGCTCAGCTGGCCGCGTCGGGTCAGGATTTCCGGCTCAGTTGGGACGCGGCCGACGGGGTCACCGTGGTGCGGGTGCAGGACGAGCAGGGCCACTCCACCATCGCGGACTTCGCGGATCGCATCGACGCGGCACGACGCGACCAGGAGACGCTGCTCACCGATGCCGAGCGCCGCATCCTCGAGGACGCTCTGCTCACCGGCCTGGCGCAGCAGATCCACGAGCGCACGGTCGACGCCCGCGAACTGATCGCCCGTATGGGATCGGAGATGAAGCAGCGACGCATGTCGTCGGGCAACACCATCGGCGTGCACTGGGTGCTCGCGGACAACCTCGACGACAGCACCCGTGCCGTGTCGAAGCTGCTCGAGCGGGACGCCTCCGCGCTCGGACCCGAGGAACTGGCCGAGATGCGTGTGCACTTCGCGGCACAGATCCGGACGGCGCGGGCGCAGCATCCCGAGCGCTCGTACCCCGAGATCCTCAGTGCCGCACTGGACTACCGGCAGTGGCGCGTCTTCGCGTTCACGCTCATCTCCGGTGACGGCTCCGAGGACCGGCTCACCGTCGCACGCCACAGTGCGCTCTCGGGCGGCGAGCAGTCGGTGTCGCTGCACCTCCCGCTCTTCGCGGCGGCGCACGTGATGCTGTCGTCCGCGGACCCGCACTCACCGCGCTTGCTCGCACTGGACGAGGCGTTCGCGGGTGTCGACGACAACGGCCGCAGCGAACTCCTCGGTCTCAGTGTGCAGTTCGACCTGGACCTCTTCATGACGGGCTACGACCTCTGGATCACCTACCGCGACGTGCCCGGGTGCGCCCACTACGACCTCGCGCACTCGACGGTCGAGAACACCGTCAGCGCAGCGCTTCTCGTGTGGGAGAACGGGGAGTTGCTCGCGGAGCACGACGGGTCCGACCTGGCGGCGGCACTGGGCTCGCCGTTGAGCCGCCGCGTCGACCTCCCCGCGGAGGGTGGGCTGGACTTCGCCGAGGTGTGATGGTGGGTGTGGTGCTCCTCTCGTGACCCCATTCGAGCGGGAACCCGCTCGAAAGCTGGGCGAGCGGAGCAGAACCATCACCGCCGCGCGTGCCGACGACGTCGTACCTCCGCGACGATCTCGTCGGCGACGGCACCGGGATCCTTCAGCACGTCGAACGCGGCATACCGCAGAACTCGCAGATCGCCGAGGATCAGAACGTTCTGCCGTCGCCTGTCGTGGCGAAACACCTCCGGTGCACTGTGGAATGCGTACCCGTCCACCTCCACCACCAGGTTGGCGAGCTCGTCGTAGAAGTCCACCACGAACGCACCCACCCGGACATTGGTCTGCATGCGGAGATGTCGCCGAATCAGCTCACGCCCGAGTACTCGCTCGGGCTCGGAGGCGAAGCCGCGCGCAGCGGTGTCGACGAGGCGCCGCGCACGGATGTGCCCGCGCCGGCCAGGTAGTGCGTCGAGGAGCGCGCGAACGCGGTTCTCGTCGACCTCGTGCACCAGAGCGTCGTCCACGAGCCGCTCGGCAGCGGCATCGCTCAGCACCGCCGCGCAGTCGATGAGGGTCTGCTCCCGAGTGGTGACCGGCAACCCCAGCACCTCGTCGCAGGCACCCTGCCTGCGTCTGTGCACCGTCAACCATTCAGGTGCCCGTGGCCTTGCGAATTCGCCGACCAGAGCGTGAACACCGGACGGTTCGCCGATCCACCCGTACAGCCGGGCAGCACTCGTATGACTCAGCAACGCGTCGGGGCGCCACAGAGTCACGGCCAGGCAGCGGTCGAACCAGGCGGGCTCCTCCTGGCAGAAGACTCCGGGCAGCACGCGGTGGAAGCGTCGACGAATCGTCGTGGCGGACATTCCGGCACCGGTCAACTGGGCGAGGGTCGACACTCGAGTGACGGGCACAGCATCGACGATGGCCCATCGCGGACACTGCCCGATGACGGCGATCTGCGGCGATGGTCGACCCCGGGGACGGACGGCTACCTGTGGATGTGGAGTTTCTGCTCCGCTCGAGCGCCGAATCGGCGGGATCCCGCTCGATATCGCACCGAGAAGAGCAAAAACACCACTCCCGACGAGCTAGAGCTTCACACCCAGCAGCGCGTCCACCGCCAGCGACACCAGCCCCGGCGCCGCGGGGTCGGAGCCGCCGAGCGTCACGGCGTCGTGTGCCCACGCATCGATCGCGTCGAGTGCCTTGGCGGAGTCGAGATCGTCGGCCAGGTGCTGGCGTACGCGGGCGACGGTGTCCTCGGCGGACTGTGCCGACTCGAGCGCCACGGCCTTGCGCCACAACGCGAGTCGGTCCTGCGCAGCGGCGAGGATCTCGTCGGTCCAGGTGCGGTCCTGCCGGTAGTGGCCGGCGAGGAGACCGAGGCGGATGGCACCGGGATCGACACCCGCAGCGGTGAGCTTCGAGACCAGGACGAGATTGCCCAGCGACTTGGACATCTTCTCGCCGTCGAGGCCGATCATGCCGGTGTGCACGTAGTGTCGCGCGAAACGGTCTGCGCCCGTGAGCGATTCGGCGTGGGCCGCGGAGAATTCGTGGTGCGGGAAGATGAGGTCACTGCCGCCACCCTGCACGTCGAAGCCGGATCCGATGCGGTTCAACGCGATCGCCGCGCACTCGATGTGCCAGCCGGGGCGCCCCGGACCGAACGGCGAGGGCCACGACGGCTCGCCCGGACGCTCGGCCTTCCAGACGAGGGCGTCGAGAGGGTCGCGCTTGCCGGGGCGGTCGGGATCTCCGCCGCGCTCCGCGAAGAAGGTGTCCATCGTCGCCCGGTCGTACCCGGACTCGTAGCCGAACTGCTCGGTGGCGTCCGCGCGGAAGTACACGTCGGGGTACTCGGCGTCGTCCACCACGTAGGCGGCGCCCGAGGCGACGAGCTTCTCGACGAGCTCCACGACCTCGGTCACGGACTCGACCGCGCCGATGTAGTCGCGCGGCGGGATGACGCGGAGCGCGGTCATGTCCGACCGGAAGAGGTCGGTCTCGCGCTGTCCGAGCGACACCCAGTCGTCGCCGTCGCGTGCCGCGCGCTCGAAGAGCGGGTCGTCGACGTCGGTGACGTTCTGGACGTAGTGCACGTCGTGGCCGGCGTCGCGCCACACCCGGTTGACGAGGTCGAACGTCAGGTAGGTGGCCGCATGGCCCAGGTGCGTCGCGTCGTACGGGGTGATGCCGCAGACGTACATGGTGGCGGTCGAACCGGGCGCGACGGGACGCACGGCGCGATCGGCCGTGTCGTACAAACGGAGCGGCGGGCCCTCGCCCGGCACGCTGGGAACGTCCACTTCGGGCCACGACTGCATGGGTGAAGACTATCCGGTCGGGCCGGAGCCGCCGCCGCGTGCCCGGTCTAGAACGCGGGCCAGGGAATGGGCCTGCTGGAGTCGGGCGCCGGCATGACCGGTTCCGCGAGCAACCGCGACACGCGACCGGCCAGCGCCTCGATCTCCTCGTCGGTGATGTGCGGCGCGAGGGTGTCCCCGAAGGCACCGCGCAGGTCGCGGGAGAAGTCGACGAGGTCGGCCACCAGCGCGGCGTCGACGGGTCGACCGGCCCACCCCCACAGCACGGTCCGCAGCTTGTTCTGCCGGTGCAGGGCGATGCCGTGGTCCACGCCGTACACGGAGCCGTCGAGTGCCTCGAGCACGTGTCCGCCCTTGCGGTCGGCGTTGTTGATGACGACGTCGAGCACGGCCATCCGGTGCAGCCGCGGATCGTCCGCGTGCACCAGTGCCACCTCGTCGCCGGCATCGTCGTAGGCCCGGAGCACGGGGATGTAGGACGAGGGCACTAGGTCGGGGCGGCAGAGGTCCACCATGTCGTAGCCCTCGCCCTTCTCGGGGAGGCGCTCGACGGTGTCGATCCACCGCTGCACCATGCCGACGCCGAGCGGACCGTCCCGTAGCACGGTCGTGGGCACGACGCCCCAGCCCAGTGCGTCGGAGATCAGGTAGGACGAGATCTCGCGGCCCGCCAGCGTGCCGTCGGGGAAGTCCCACAGCGGCTGTTCCCCGCGCACCGGCTTGTAGACACAGCGCAGTGCCGGCGCCGGATCCTCACGCTCGATCTCGCACACGAGCGTCGCGTTGGACGCCTGCACCACGCGACCGACGATGGTCATCTCGCCGTGCGCGAGCAGGTCCGTGTCGTCGTCGGTCCAGGGCGCGGTGGCGTCGCCGGCGGAGGTCAGGACTCGTCCCCGAACTCGGTGGTGTCGCTTCCCAGCACGGTGCCGCGCCGGTACCCGTTGGTCCGCACGCACATGTGACCACCGGGCGCGAGGGGCTCACCGCAGAGCGGGCACGGGGGCCGACCGGCAGCGATGACGCGCTCGCTGCGCGCGGCGAACTCACGGGCCTGCTCCGGACTCAGGAACACCCGCACGGCGTCCGGACCCTCGTCCGTGTCGTCGAGCACCACCGACTCGTCGATCTCGGTCTCGGTGATGGCGAGCAGCTCCACCACGACGGCGCCGGCGTCGGCATCCCAGCCCAGACCCATGGTCCCGACCCGGAACTCGGCGTCCACGGGCATCACCAGTGGGTCGACGTCGCTCGGATCGGCTTCCTCGGGTGGCACATCGGTACCGAAGCGCCTCGCCACTTCGTCGAGCAGGAGCCCGACACGGTCGGCCAGGACCTGAACCTGCTGCTTCTCGAGTGCCACCGACACCACTCGGGCGTCGTGCACTGCCTGGAGGTAGAAGGATCGATCGCCGGGCTCACCCACCGTTCCGGCGACGAACCGGTCGGGGGTGCGAAAGACGTGAATCGCGCGTGGCATATCTGCACCTCCAAAGATCGCGCCGCCGAACTGCCGCGGCTGTGACTCCCATTATCCGCGTGTTGTCACTGTCCGGTGGAACCACCGGGGACGGCGTCCGATTCCGACGCGGTCGGAGCCTGGTCGGACGGGGCCTCGGCAGTGGTGTCCGTCTCGGCGGGCGGCGTCGGAACGAACTGCGTCAGATCCCCACCGAGATCGCCGAGACGATGGACGAACGGCCGCGTCTCGGTGTACCGGACGACACTGATCGACGCCGGGTCCACCACGATGCGCTGGAACTGGTCCAGGTGCGACCCCAGAGCATCGGCCAGGACGGACTTGATGACGTCGCCGTGCGAACAGGCCACCCACAGCACGTCGGCGCCGTGCTCGGCGGCGAGCCGCGCGTCGATCTCACGGATCGCGCGCACCGCCCTGATCTGCACGTCGGCGAGGCCCTCACCCCCGGGGAAGACGGCAGCGGACGGGTGCTGCTGCACCACCTTCCACAGCGGCTCCCCCACGAGATCCTTGATCGGCTTGCCGGTCCACTCGCCGTAGTCGACCTCGAGCAGCCGATCCTCCACGACGGGTTCGAGCTCGCGCGCCGCAGCGAGGGGCGCGACCGTCTGTTCGCACCGGAGCAACGGTGATCGCACGATCGCCGCGAGCGTAAGCACCTCGAGACGGGCGACGACGCGCTCCGCCTGCTCCCGACCGAGATCGTCGAGTTCCACGCCGTCCGACCTGCCCGCGAGCGTGCCGGCCGTGTTGGACGTCGAGCGTCCGTGGCGCAGAAGTATGACCGTCATGACCTCAGCCTAGTGAGACGCGAGGGGCGCCCGGCGTCGCGGTGGCGTCAGTTCGCTGCGACGACACCCGTGGCGAGGAGGCCGAGAACCGCGACGCCGACGACGATGCGGTACCCGACGAACCAGTACAGCGAGTGGTTCTCGACGAAGCGCAGCAACCAGGCGATGGAGGCGTACCCCAGTACGAAGGCCACGAGCGTCGCCACGACGAGCTGGGATCCCGACGCCTGCAGACCTTCGCCCGCCGGTTCGAAGGCATCCGGCAAGGAGAAGAGTCCGGACGCGGTGACGGCCGGGATCGCGAGCAGGAACGAGAAGCGGACCGCGGCGGCACGCGTCAGCCCCATGAACAGACCGGCACTCGTGGTGGCGCCGGATCGGGACACGCCCGGGATGAGCGCGAGACACTGCGCCGCGCCCATGACGAGGCCGTCGCGGGTGGTGAGCTTCTCGATCGGTCGCGTCTGTCGGCCGACCTTCTCCGCGACGGCGATGACCACGGCGAACACGATGAGCAGCGTCGCGATGATCCACAGGTTGCGCGCGCCCGTCCGGATCGCGTCCTTGAAGACGAAGCCGAGCACCCCGATCGGGATGGTGGCGAAGATGACGTACCACCCCATGCGGTAGTCCAGCGTGTCGCGCTGGGACTTGTCGGCGATTCCGCGGAACCACGCCGCGACGATGCGCCCGATGTCGCGGGCGAAGTAGAGCAGGACCGCGGCCTCGGTACCGAGCTGCGTCACCGCGGTGAACGACGCGCCGGCGTCGTCACCGAAGAAGACCTCGGAGACGATGCGCAGGTGTGCAGAGGAGGAGATGGGGAGGAACTCGGTCAACCCCTGCACGGCGCCGAGCACGAGGGCCTGCACCCAGGACATCGATTCCGCGATCATCGCTGCTCTCCTGCCGTCCGATTCCGCGGCGCGCAGACGCCACCGACGAGGTTTCCTGTCGAAGTCACGAGGCACGACCGTACTAGGGTCGTGCCTCGACCACCGTGTCGGCAGGACGAGACACGGACGGAACACGGCGAAACGGATGCACTGCCTTCATGAAGCACAGAACGGTCGGGAGCAGCGGGCTGCGGGTGTCACGCCTGGGGCTCGGAACGGGTGAATGGGGACGCGGAGTCGACGGTGACGACGCCGCGGCGCAGGTGACGGCGTTCGTCGACGCGGGCGGGACCCTCGTCGACGCGTCCGCCTCGTATGGAGACGGACGCGCGGTGCGGGTGTTGGCCGAAATCGTCGACGACGTGGTTCCGCGCGGTGAGCTGGTTCTCAGCATCGATTCCGGCGTCTCGCGTCCGGACACCTCGGGGCACTGGACCGTCGACTGCTCGCGGCGCGCGCTCCTCGCAGACCTGGACAGGACACTGCGCGAGCTCGGCACCGATCACCTCGATCTGTGGAGCGTCGGCGCGTGGGATCCGCAGACCCCTCTCGGTGAGGTGGCGGCGACTCTGGAGCACGCGGTCTCGTCCGGGCGGGTCCGCTACGCGGGTGTTCGCGGCTTCACGGCGTGGCAGCTGGCCACCGTGTCGGCGTCCGTCGACATCACCGCGGCGCAGGCGGAGTACTCCCTGCTCGCGCGCGGCGCCGAGGACGAGCTGTTCCCCGCGGCCGACCACCACGGCGTGGGCGTTCTCGCGGTGTCG
Source organism: Rhodococcus sp. BP-160 (assembly GCF_019836205.1). NCBI lineage: Bacteria > Bacillati > Actinomycetota > Actinomycetes > Mycobacteriales > Nocardiaceae > Rhodococcus > Rhodococcus sp. BP-160. The sequence goes on along the minus strand of NZ_JABUEK010000002.1, from coordinate 1,023,049 downwards.
GCTCTGGCGGGCGGCGTGCTCACGGGCAAGTACCGGGACGGTGTACCCGCGGATTCACGCGGCGCGGACGATCACCGACGCCACGCGCTCGCACCCTTCCTCGGTGAGGACGGCGGGAAGGTGGTCGAGGCTGTCATCACGGCGGCCGACGGTCTGGGCACGTCGCCACTCGCGGTGGCTCTGGCGTGGGCCCGAGATCGCCCCGGTGTCGCGTCGGTCGTGGTCGGGACGCGGGACATCGGTCAGCTGACGGGTGTGTTGGCCGCCGAGGAGGTCGCGCTTCCGTCGGCCATCACCTCCGCGCTGGACGACGTCAGTTCCTGACCGTCACTTCGGGTCGATCGCGTTGCCCAGCCGCCCGAGCAGCGATCGCAGGAGTGTGGTGTCGGGCGGCTGCGGCGAGTCGAGCGGACGGACGTCGGCGACCGCGTCCCGGACCGCGGCGACGATCGAGCGCTCGTCCGAGAGGTCGACGTCCGTGACATCGCGCTCCGCGACCGCGTCGACGTCGAGATCGTCGGGAACGGCCTGCGCCAGGTCGGAGCGGTAGACCTCCACGCGCAACGACTTACCGCGTACCCGGAAGGCGAAGCTCCGCCCGTCCGGAGTGGACCCGAACCCGTGGGCGTGCGCCCCCACCGACACGTCCTCCACCGAGAACTCCGCATTGCTCGGCCCCGTCATGCGCCCTCCCTCGCTCTCTCTCGTCGACAGGCACTCGTCGAAAAGTACAGACGCGTCATGGTGGACACATCCCTCCCCTGTGCTCGCGCCGGGACGGCGAGATGATCGGATGAGAGAAGACCTGAAGGAGAATCACCCCCATGGCACCCCGACCGACCAGTGCCCACTCGGCACGACGCAGCAGTACCCGTTTCGTCCTTCTCGGCCTCGCCCTGGTGACGACGGTCACAGCAGGATGCGCGAACTCCGACGATCCGGAGCAGCTGAACACGCGTGAGCCGGAGGTCGCCGCGGTGTCCCCCGACACGACCGTCACGCCGGCGGGCGTCACGGCCGACCCGCGCTTCGGCGGTCCGGCCACCGTCGACGGCCTCGCGATCGAGCCTCGCGACCGGATCGCCGGGATCCTCACCGACGACGGTACGACGCTGCTGCTGACCCCGCTCGACTCGGAGGAGAATCCGCGCTCGGTGCGACTCTCCGCACCCGGCACGTCCGTCTCCGCCGGCAGGGACGGCGAACTGTTGGTCACGTCGTCGTCGGGCATCAGCCGGGTGGACGCGCAGTCCGGTGCGACGACGGACGTCGCGGTCGACGGCGGCGCCGCCTCGGTGACGCCGTGGGACGACGGGTACGCCATCGGGACGCCGACCGGAACCGTCGTGATCACGGGAGCCGACGGCGCGGTCGAGAGCACCATCCCCGGTCAGGCGTCGGTCGACGGTCTCGTACGCACCGGAGACGATCTGGTGTCCCTGGACACCCGGCAGACGTCGGTGACGTCCGTGAACGTCGGTGCCGAACGTCTCGGCGCCGCGCTGCGCGCAGGCGACGGGGCCACCCGCATGACCGGATGCGCCGACGGTGCCGTCGTGGTCGCCGACACGACCGACGACGAACTGCTCGTCTTCACGGGCGACCCCGATCTGATCATGCGACAGCGCTACCCCGTCGCCGGCTCCCCGTTCGCCGTCGCGTGCGAGGACGACGGCACCGTGTGGGTGACCGTGACCGCACTGAACGAGGTGGTGGGATTCGACATCACCTCCGGAATTCCTGTCGAGTCGGCACGGTTCCCCACAGTGCGCCAGCCCGACTCGCTCGCCGTGGACTCGCAGTCCGGCGAACTTTTCGTAGGCTCGAACAGTGGCGCCGGGGTCCAGGTGATCCCGACCCGGGCGTGAGTGCCCGCGAGGACGAGAGCGAGATCCGTGAACCGGAACAACCGTGCGATGCCCGTCGGCTGGGAGACCCAGTCGGACGACTGGGAGTACGTGCCCATCAAGCTGCCGCCGGACGTCACCCGAGTGACGGCCTCGATGCGGCTGGCCATCTCCGCCGAGTTCGGTGGGTGGGAGCTCTCCCGGGTCCGGCTGTACACCGACGGCAGCAGGCGAGTACTTCTCAAACGACGCAAGACCGCGCACCACGTGCCCGATCCCGGTCTCTGACCGAGTGGCGGCGCCGCACCACCGACGAGATTCCCCGACGAGAGGTTTCCAGGCTGTGAGCCCCTACCGGCTGCTGCTCCGCGCGATGTTCCTGCTCCCTCCGGAACGCATTCATCACCTCGCATTCGCGGCGATGGTCGCGGTGACTCGATTCGCGCCCCTGCGTGCGCTGGTCTCGCGCGTGCTCTCGGTCCGAGATCCGGCACTGCGGACGACCGCCTTCGGCGTGACGTTTCCCACCCCGGTCGGGCTGGCCGCCGGTTTCGACAAGACCGGTGAGGGTGTCGACGCGTGGGGTCCGCTGGGGTTCGGTTTCGCGGAGGTCGGCACCGTGACCGCGCAGGCGCAACCCGGAAACCCACAGCCTCGACTCTTCCGGCTTCCCGCCGACCGAGGCCTGCTCAACCGCATGGGTTTCAACAATCCGGGTGCTGCGGCGGTGGCCGAGCGTCTGCGCGGACGACGCGGGGACATCCCGGTCGGCGCCAACATCGGCAAGACGAAGGTGGTTCCCGCGGCGGACGCCGCGATCGACTACACGGAGAGTGCGCGGCTGCTCGGCCCGCTGTCGGACTTCGTCGTGGTCAACGTGAGTTCGCCGAACACCCCCGGACTGCGGGATCTGCAGGCGGTGGAATCGCTGCGGCCTCTGCTGGCCGCCGTGGCGAGCGTCGTGACGGTGCCCGTCCTGGTGAAGATCGCGCCCGACCTGTCGGACGACGACGTCGACGCGGTGGCAGACCTGGCCATGGAGCTGGGATCCGCCGGCATCGTGGCGACCAACACGACCATCGGGCGCGACGGGCTGCGGACGGCCGGGGCCGCGGATCTCGGAGCGGGTGGCGTCTCCGGCCCGTACGTCGCGGACCGATCACTCGAGGTGCTGCGCCGACTGCGTGCACGCGTCGGGGACTCGATGACGCTGATCTCGGTCGGCGGCGTCGAGACCGCCGACGACGCGTGGGAACGCATCCTCGCCGGTGCCACCCTCGTGCAGGGGTACACCGGCTTCGTCTACGGCGGTCCGTTCTGGGCGCGTCGCGTCGCCGTCGGCCTGGCTCGACGAGCTCGGGCCGCGGGATTCGCCTCGGTGGCCGACGCGGTCGGCACGGAGACTGTCCCGCGGCCCGGGCCGCGCTGACTCGGTTCTCGTCAGCTCTGCTCGTACGTGCCCACGATGACGGCACGCGCGATGGCGTGACTGAAGAGGTTGAATCCGAGGTACGCCGGTGACGCACTCTCGTCGATCTCGAGCTTCTCGACGTCGACGGCGTGTACCGCCACGAAGTAGCGGTGCGGTCCGTGCCCCTGCGGGGGTGCGGCACCGATGAACCGGGCCAGGCCCGCGTCGTTGCGCAGCGTGATCGCGTCGTTCGGCAACCCGGTGGAGCTGTCGTCGCCCGCTCCGGTGACCAGGGTGGTGGTCGAGACGGGGATGTTCGCCACCGCCCAGTGCCAGAAACCGGACGCCGTCGGCGCATCGGGGTCGTAGACGGTGACGGCGAAGCTCTTGGTCTCCTCCGGGAAACCCGACCACGACAGCTGCGGCGAGTTGTCGTGGCCGCCTGCGCCCATGATGCCGCTGACCTGGTCCTCGTGGAGCGGCTGACCGTCGGTGACGTTGTCCGACGTGAGCTCGAACGACGGCAGCGACGGCAGTGCGGCGTAGGGATCGTGTGACATGAGGTCCTCTCGGGAGATATGGGTTCGGGGGTTGTCAGCTGTGCAGAAGGAAGTGCTCGAAGACCTTGGTACCGAAGATCAACGACTCGACGGGTACCCGTTCGTCCACGCCGTGGAACAACGCCGCGAAGTCGAGCTCGGGCGGCAGCTTGAGCGGCGCGAAGCCGAAGCAGCGGATGCCCAGCTTGGCGAACGCCTTGGCGTCGGTGCCGCCGGACAGCATGTAGGGCACCGTGCGACCGTTCTCGTCGAACGCCAGGATCGCGTCGTTCATCGCGTCGACGAGGTGCCCGTCGAACGTGGTCTCGTACGGCTCCAGGTCGGTGATCCAGGACCGTTCGACGTGCGGACCGATGAGCGCGTCGACCTCGCGCTCGAACTGCGCCTTGCGTCCCGGCAGGACGCGGCAGTCGATGGTGGCGGAGGCCGTCTGCGGGATGACGTTGGCCTTGTACCCGGCCGAGAGCATCGTGGGGTTTGCCGTGTCGCGCAGTGTCGCGCCGACGATGCGGGCGATGCTGCCGAGCTTGGCGAGGGTGCCGTCGATGTCGGGCGACTCGGGGTCGAAGGCCAGGCCGGTCTCCGAGCTCACGGCGGCGAGGAACTCGGTCACCGAGTCCGTCATCACCAGCGGGAACTGGTGGTTACCCAGTGCTGCAACGGCTTCGGCGAGGTACGTCACGGCGTTGTCCTCGTGCAGGAACGATCCGTGACCGGCGCGAGCCTTGGCCGTCAGACGCATCCAGGCGAGCCCCTTCTCCGCCGTCTCGACGAGGTAGAGGCGACGCTCGTCGCCCTCGGGGGTGGACACCGTCAGCGAGAAGCCGCCGACCTCGCCGACGGCCTCGGTGACACCCTCGAACAGATCGGGTCGGTGCTCGACGAGCCAGTGCGACCCGTACCTGCCGCCGGCCTCCTCGTCGGCCAGGAACGCGAAGACCAGGTCGCGGGGCGGGACGGTGCCGGCCGACTTGAACTGTCGGGCCAGCGCCAGGGCCATGCCGACCATGTCCTTCATGTCGACGGCGCCGCGTCCCCACAGGTAGCCGTCCTCGACGGCACCCGAGAAGGGATGCACGCTCCAGTCGGCGGGCTCGGCCGGAACGACGTCGAGGTGGCCGTGCACGAGCAACGCGCCGCGTGAGCTGTCGGCGCCGGCCAGTCGGGCGAAGACGTTGCCGCGGCCGGGCGCACCCGACTCGACGTACTCGGTCTCGTACCCCACGGCCTCGAGCTGGCGCGCCACCCACTCGGCGCACTCCTTCTCGCCGGCGGTGGTCTCGAGCTCACCGGTGTTGGAGGTGTCGAAGCGGATCAGCGACGAGACGAGGTCGACCACCTCGTCCACGGCCACGGTCTGCTTCTCGGTCTGGTGGTCGTTCTCTCCTGTTGCGGACACAGCTCGTTCCTACCACTCCAGGTGCCTCGGCAGGTGCTGCGACGTGCGGTTTTGGTCCAGGGCGCGGTATCGGCTAGATTTAGCGACCGCACCGAGAACATGGGTGCGACGCGATCGTGAACTGTGTGTGACCAGCAGGGCGTGACGCGGGTTGTCCGAGTGGCGGAATGGCAGACGCGCTAGCTTGAGGTGCTAGTGTCCTATTAACGGACGTGGGGGTTCAAGTCCCCCCTCGGACACCGAAGACAGACCGACGAAAGCCCCGATTCCTCACGGAATCGGGGCTTTCGTCATGACACGGGAGCGTGGAGGCGGCGATGACGGAGCACAGCGTGACGGGCATCGACCCCGACGAACTCGCCGCGTGCCTGCGCGTGCTCGACCGCGCGGCGGCCCTGGACGACGATCACCCCGACGCCGTGACCGTGCAGCGTGCCACGGCCGGCATGTTCAAGGCCGCGAAGAAGCGTCGCCGCCTGGAGTCGCGCGCCCGCGTCGCCGACGCCGACCGCGCCGTCGTCGCCGCCACGGCGACCGGATCACCCGACCGCATCGACGACGAGACCGCCGGGCTGGCGCTGACGTCGGCCACCACCACCGAGACCGCGGGCACACTGCAGCGTGCGCGTCCCTGCTACATCTGCAAGCAGCGGTACACGACGGTGGACGCGTTCTATCACCAGCTCTGCCCCGAGTGCGCCGCCCTGAACCACGCGAAGCGGGACGCCCGGACCGATCTCACCGGCCGCCGCGCCGTGCTCACCGGCGGGCGCGCGAAGATCGGCATGTACATCGCGTTGCGCCTGCTGCGCGACGGTGCTCACCTGACCATCACGACGCGCTTCCCCGCGGACGCGGTGCGCCGGTTCTCCTCGATGTCCGACAGCCACGACTGGATGCATCGGCTGTCCGTCGTCGGCATCGACCTGCGTGATCCCGCGCAGGTGGTCGCGTTCGCGGACTCCGTCGCGGCGGAGGGCCCGCTCGACATCCTGATCAACAACGCCGCTCAGACCGTCAAGCGGTCCGCCGGCTCGTACACCGCCCTCGAGGACGGTGAGCACGGCGTCGATCTGGCAGCGCTCGGGGTGCGCACGTTCGGCGCGACGAGCGATGCCCACCCGGCAGCGCTGGTGGGAGCGTTCGGCGAGACCGACGGCGACACCGTCGCTCTCGACACCGCCGTCATGGCGAACATGGGGCCGTCGCAGGTGACCTCCATGGCCCTCGTCGCCGGTTCGGCGTCCCTGCAGCGCATGGCTGCCGGAACGGCGATCGACGCGGGTGGGCTGGTACCCGACGAGGCGCCGACCAACAGCTGGGTGCACACCGTCGACCAGGTGGATCCCGTCGAGCTGCTCGAGGTGCAGCTGTGCAACTCGGTGGCGCCGTTCATCCTCGTCTCGCGCCTGCGCGCCGCCCTGGCGGCGTCGCCGCATCGTCGGTCCTACGTCGTCAACGTCTCCGCGATGGAGGGCCAGTTCGGCCGCGGCTACAAGGGACCGGGGCATCCGCACACCAACATGGCCAAGGCCGCACTGAACATGCTGACGCGCACCAGTGCGAACGAGATGCTCGACGACGGCATCTCGATGAGCGCGGTGGACACCGGCTGGATCACCGACGAACGCCCGCACCCGACGAAGATCCGCCTCGCCGACGAGGGCTTCCACGCGCCCCTGGATCTGGTGGACGGCGCGGCTCGTGTCTACGACCCCATCGTCCAGGGTGAGCTCGGTGTCGATCTGCACGGGAAGTTCCTCAAGGACTACGCGGCCTCGCCCTGGTGACACCGCCGAACCCCCGTGTCGTGCGCCTGGCGGCCGCCCACGTGGTGCAATGTCGTGATGGGCGACGAGGTCGAGCAGCGCACGTTCAGCCGTAAGGACCGGCAGATGTTCCGGCACAAGGTGCAGGAGTGTCTGGACGCCCTGGCGGCGATGTTGGCGGACGACACCTTCCGGGTGGACGAGCCACGCCTGGGCATGGAGATCGAGCTCAACCTGGTGGACGAGTCGATGCAGCCGGCCATGGCCAACGCGGCCGTGCTCGAGGCGATCGCCGATCCGGACTTCCAGACCGAGCTGGGCCAGTTCAACATCGAGATCAACGTGGCCCCGGAACCGCTGGCGGGCGACCGGATGCGCATCCTGGAGAACGGATTACGCACCTCCCTGGACACCGCGGACGCCCGTGCTCGTGAGCAGGGATGCGCCCTGGCGATGATCGGGATGCTGCCCACGCTGGGCAAGGATCACTTCGCCCACCATTGGTTGTCCAGCAATCCGCGATACGACCTGCTCAACCAACAGATCTTCGCGGCGCGCGGCGAGGACATCGAACTGTCGATCACCGGGGTCCCTCTGCCCGGCAGCCACGACATCGAGTCGTTGAACGAGATCTCCGACACGATCCTCCCCGAGGCCGCGTGCACCTCCGTGCAACTACACCTGCAGGTCTCGCCAACGGAGTTCCCCGCGCACTGGAACGCCGCGCAGGCGCTGGCGGGAGTGCAGGTGGCACTGGCCGCCAACTCCCCCTTCCTCGCCGGCAAGGCACTGTGGCACGAGACCCGGATCCCCCTGTTCGAACAGGCGACGGACACGCGCCCACAGGAACTCAAGAACCAGGGAGTACGACCCCGCGTGTGGTTCGGCGAGCGCTGGATCACGTCGATCTTCGATCTGTTCGAGGAGAACTCGCGGTATTTCCCCGCGCTGCTGCCGGTCGTGTCCGACGAGGATCCGATGGCCGAACTCGCGGCGGGCCGAGCGCCCGGCCTGACCGAGCTGAAGATGCACAACGGCACCGTCTACCGATGGAACCGTCCGATCTACGACACCTCGAACGGCGAGCAGCACATCCGCCTCGAGAACCGCGTTCTTCCCGCAGGGCCGACCGTGCTCGACGTCCTCGCCGACGCGGCGCTGTACTACGGCACCCTGCGGTCGCTCGTCGACGCGGACCGGCCGGTGTGGACGCAGATGTCGTTCGACGCCGCCGTGGAGAACCTGCACTCGGCGGCCCGCGGCGGGTTCGACTCGAGGCTCTACTGGCCGGAGGTCGGCTGGATCTCGCCGCAGGAGCTGGTCCTGCGCCGACTGCTGCCCATGGCCGAGGCGGGTCTCGCGTCGTACGGCGTGGACACCGAGGTGCGCGACCGCTACCTCCGGGTCATCGAGGGTCGATGCCTGCGCCGTCAGTCCGGATCGGTGTGGCAACGCAATGCCGTCGTCGCACGCGAGCGTGCCGGGGAGTCGCGCGAGCGCGCGGTGGCGGGCATGTTGTCCGACTACCTACAGCTCATGCACGAGGGCGAGGCCGTCCACACGTGGTCGTGGTGAGTGATGGTGGGTCACAGGAGCGCTTGTAGGCTCGGGTGATGGCCGAGACTTCCGCACCTGATCCATCCGAACTCGACACTGCGTCCGATCTCGACACGGCAGGGGATCGCGAGTTGGACGTCGTCGTCTACGGCGCCACCGGTTTCGTGGGCGCGCTCACCGCCGAGTACCTGGCGAATCATGCCCCGCAGGGCACGTCGATCGCTCTCGCGGGCCGGTCCCGATCCAAGCTGGAGTCGACCCGTCGCGGTCTGCCGTCCCGCGCCGCCGACTGGCCACTGCTCGTCGCGGACGCGGACGACGAGGCCGCGCTCACCGACATCGCTTCTCGCACACAGGTCGTCATCACCACGGTCGGGCCGTACGCGAAGTTCGGACGCACGCTCGCGCACGTCTGCGCGGCGCACGGCACGGACTACGTCGACCTCACCGGCGAAGTGCTGTTCGCTCGCCTCAGTGCCGACCAGAACCACGATCTCGCACACTCCACCGGCGCTCGGATCGTGCACTCCTGCGGCTTCGACTCGGTGCCGTCCGACATCGGCGTGCACGCGCTCTACTCCAAGGTCCACGAGGACGGAGCAGGCGACCTGACCGACACCACCCTCGTCGTGACGTCGATGAGCGGCGGAGTCAGCGGCGGCACCATCGACTCGCTGCGCGGCCAGATCGACGAGATCACGAAGGACCGCGCCGCGGCGAAGATGGCGGCGAGCCCCTACTCGCTCAGCCCCGACCGCTCGATCGAGCCGGATCTGGGACGCCAGAGCGACACCCCCATCGTCAAGGGCGCCGACATCCACCCCGATCTCAAGGGGTGGAAGGCACCGTTCGTGATGTCCTCGTACAACACTCGGGTCGTGCGCCGCACGAACGCGCTGCTCGGATACCCGTACGGCAAGAACTTCCGCTACAGCGAGGTCATGAGCGTCGGCTCGTCGCCCGCCTCCCCGGTGATCGCCGGTGCCGTGCTCGCCGGACTGGGCGCCTTCGTCGCGGGCATGGCCTTCAAGCCCACCCGTTTCCTCCTCGACAAGATCCTGCCCAAGCCGGGCGACGGTCCCAGCGAGAAGACCCGGCAGAAGGGGCATTTCACGATCGACGTCTACACCACCACCAGCACCGGTGACCGGTACGTCTCGCGCGTGAAGGCGAAGGGCGATCCTGGCTACGCGGCCACCGCCATGATGCTGGGCGAATCGGCACTGGCGCTCGCGCTCGACCGTGACGCACTCCCCTCCGTCGGCGGCGGCGTGCTCACCCCGGCCTCCGGAATCGGTGACGCGCTGATCCACCGACTCCGCGGCGCCGGCATGGAGATCTCCGCGCGCAAGGTATGACCGACCTGCTGCACCGGTACCAGGCCGACCTGGGTCTCGCTCAGGCCGCCGACATCACCGTGCGACCCGTGTCCGAGGGCGTGTTGTCGTCGACCCTGCCGGTGGCCGCGCTGGCCGTCGGTGCGGTCGCTGCACTCGGTTCCGCGGTCGACCGGTTCCGCGTGGCCTCGGGGCTGACCGCGCCGTCACCGCGCGTGGTGGTCGGCGATCGGGTCGCGGCGTCGTTCGCGGGAGACAGACTGTTGCGCATCGACGGGCGGCCGGTCGCAGGGTTCGCCGCCCTGTCCGGCTTCTTCCGCACCGCGGACGGGTGGGTGCGCACCCACGCCAACTACCCGCACCACCGGGCGCGACTGCTCTCGCTACTCGAGCTCGCCGACGACGCCGACCACACCGCCGTCGCGGCGGCTCTGCTCCGCCACGAGGCTCTGGACGTGGAGGAGCGTGCAGCAGAACTCGGCGCGCTCGTCGTGGCGGTGCGGACCCCGGACGAGTGGTTCGGCTCGGCGCCCGGCCGTTTCACGCGTTCCGGCCCCATCGTCTCGTCCACCGTGCGTCCCGACGGTCTGCCGTCGCTCCCCGAACCACCGACCGACCCGATGCGACCGCTGGCCGGGGTGCGCGTACTGGATCTCACGCGGGTCATCGCCGGCCCGGTCGCCGCGCGCGATCTGGCCCTCCTCGGTGCATCGGTACTGCGGGTCGACTCCCCACTGCTGCCGGAGATCGAAGCCCAGCACCTCGACACCGGCGCCGGCAAGTACTCGACACTCCTGGACGTGCTCGTCGACGACGACGACGAGCGACTGACGGCGCTGATGTCGTCGGTGGACGTGGTGGTCGGCGGCTACCGGCCGGGCTCCTACATCGACGACCACCTCCGCGCGCACCGGCCGAGCGGAGCGATCATCGGGACGGTGAGTGCGTGGGGCGGCCGGGGGCCGTGGGCACGGCGGCGCGGATTCGACAGCCTGGTGCAGGCGGCGTCCGGCATCGCGAACATGTGCGGCGGGAAGGCCGGAGGCCGGTCGGATGACGGCGGGAAGGCCGGAGGCCGGTCGGATGACGGCGGGAAGGCCGGAGGCCGGTCGGATGACGGCGGGAAGGCCGGAGGCCGGTCGGATGACGGCGGGACGGCCGGGGTTCCGGGGGCGCTGCCGGTGCAGGCGCTCGACCACGCGTCCGGCCACCTGCTGGCGGCGGGGATCGTCGACGCTCTGACCCAGCGCCTCGACGGTGGCATCGGTAGGACGGTGTCGGTCTCGTTGGCACGCACTGCCGCCTGGCTGCTCGATGCCGACGGCAGGGTCGACACTCCGGCCGACCCCGTGCTGCCGACGGACGAGCACACCGTCCTCCACGACGACGTGCGCACGGCCCGACCGGCGCTCGCGGAGTACGACGATCACCCCTTCCCGGCCCGCCCGTGGGGATGCGACGAGCCGCGCTTCCCGTCCTGACAGGATGGCGGCATGACCGACGTCGACTCCCCCGCCCGCACTCGACTCCTCGTCGACGTCGACACCGGAATCGACGACTCCCTCGCTCTGGTCTATCTGGCTGCGAGTCCGGAGGCCGAGATCGTGGCCGTGTGCTGCACGGCGGGCAACGTGCCCACCGCGCAGGTGACACGGAACACGCTGTCCTGGTTGGAGATCTGTGGTCTGACCGACGTGGAGGTGGCCGTCGGCGTCGACGCACCTCTGGTCGCCCCGCTGATGACGACGGAGGACACGCACGGTCCGCTGGGAGTGGGCTACGCGAATCTGCCGGCGCCCACCATGACCGTCTCCGATCGGACGGCGGCGCAGGCGTGGGTGGACCTGGCGCGCGAGAACCCGGGCGAGCTGGTCGGACTGGTGACCGGTCCGATGACGAATCTGGCTCTGGCACTGCGGCTCGAGCCCGCACTACCCGTGCTGCTGAAGCGTCTGGTGATCATGGGCGGCAGCATCGATCACCCGGGGAACACGACGCCCACCTCCGAATGGAACGTGGCGGTCGACCCGGAAGCTGCGAAGGAGGTGTTCGACGCCTTCGACGCGGTGCCCTCGGGCCGGGAGCCGATCGTGTGCGCCCTGGGCCTGACGGAACGGATCGAGATGCGTCCGTCTCACGTGGCACGTCTGGCAGAGATCGCCGGATCCGTTCCGGTGGAGCATCTCTCGATCGACGAGGTGGGAGCACGCTCGACGGCGTCGGTGCCCGTCGTGCGGTACCTGACGGACGCGGTGCGGTTCTACATGGAGTTCCACCACGCGCAGGGTGAGGGATACCTGGCGCACATGCACGACCCGTTCGCGGCGGCCGTCGCACTGCACCCGGAGATCGCCGAGTACGCCCTGGCCACCGTCGACGTCGAACTCGTCGGGACCCTCACGCGGGGAACGACGGTGGCCGACCGGCGCGGGTTCTGGGGACGTCGCCCCAATGCCGCGATCGCCGTGTCGACCGATCCGGACGCCTTCTTCGATCACCTGCTCGCGACGGTCGGGGCGTTCGCCGCCGGGACCTGAGTTCAGCCGTCGAAGGCGGTCAGGATCTCCTGCGCACCCAGTGCGGCCGTGAGCGATCCGTCGGCCACGCGCCTCTCCACGTCGGCGCGGACGGCGGTCACCGCGGGACTCGACGACAGTCGGCGCATCAGCTGGTCCTGCACCATGGTCCACACCCACTGGACCTGCTGGTCGCGGCGGCGGGCGTCGAAGTCGCCTGCCGCGGTGAGGACGTCGCGATGGCGGCACACAGTGTCCCAGAACTCCGTGAGTCCGGTCTCCTCGATCGCGCTCATCGTCAGCACGGGCGGCGTCCACAGGGCGTCGTGCGGGTAGATCAGTCGGAGCGCTCCGGCGAGTTCGCGCGCGGCACCCTTGGCGTCGCGGAGATGGTTCCCGTCGGCCTTGTTGACGGCGACCACGTCGGCGAGTTCGAGGACACCCTTCTTGATGCCCTGCAGCTGATCTCCCGTGCGCGCGAGCGTCAGGAAGCAGAAGGTGTCCACCATGCCCGCGACCGTGATCTCGGACTGCCCGACCCCCACGGTCTCCACCAGCACGACGTCGTAGCCGGCCGCCTCGAGCAGCACGATCGTCTCGCGGGTCGCCTTCGCGACACCGCCGAGGGTTCCCGACGTCGGGGACGGCCGGATGTACGCCTCGGGCGCGACCGTGAGCCGTGCCATCCGTGTCTTGTCCCCGAGGATGGAGCCCCCGGTACGGGTCGACGACGGATCCACCGCGAGAACCGCGACGCGGTGGCCCTTCTCGATGAGCGTCATGCCCAGGGCGTCGATGAACGTCGACTTGCCGACTCCCGGTACGCCCGTGATGCCCACCCGATGTGACCCCCCGGCGTGCGGAAGGAGCTCGAGCAGCATCTGTTGGGCGAGGTCGCGATGGTCGTCGCGGGTGGACTCGACGAGGGTGATGGCACGCGCCAGCCCGGCACGCTCACCGGCCCGCACCGAGGCCACGAGCGCGTCGAGATCGATCGCCGGACGCGTGGGACGTGCTGCGGTCGCGTCGGACATGCTCAGGCGTTCGCTCCTGCGTCCGAGACGGCCGCGCCGTGACCCAGGCTCTCCGCGAGCTGGCCGATGAGATCGACCGCGGCGTCGGCGATCACCGTGCCGGGCGGGAAGATCGCGGCCGCCCCGGCCTCACGCAGCGCGTCGAAGTCGCCCGGCGGGATGACGCCGCCGACCACGACCATGATGTCGGACCGGCCGACGGCGGCGAGTGCTTCCCGCAGCGCCGGAACCAGCGTCAGGTGACCGGCGGCGAGCGACGACACCCCGATGACGTGGACGTCGTTGTCGGCGGCCTGGTTCGCCACCTCCTCGGGGGTCTGGAACAGGGGGCCGACATCGACGTCGAAGCCGATGTCGGCGAACGCCGTCGCGATGACCTTCTGCCCGCGATCGTGTCCGTCCTGCCCCATCTTCGCCACCAGGATGCGGGGTCGGCGGCCCTCCGCCTTCGCGAACGCCGTCGCCAGCTCGCCTGCATGCACCATGTTCGTGGCCTTCCCCGCCTCGTCCCGGTAGACACCGCTGATCGTGCGGATCTCGGCGCGGTGCCGTCCGTAGACCTTCTCGAGAGCGTCGGAGATCTCGCCCACCGTCGCCATGGCCCGCGCCGCGTCGACGGCGAGGGCGAGCAGGTTGTTCTCCATCCCGCCGTCGGTGGACGCGGCCGCCGCGGTGAGGGCGGACAGCGCCGCCTCGACGCGGCCGGGGTCGCGCTCCTCGCGCAGCCGCTCCAGCTTCTCGATCTGCTCGGTGCGCACCCGCGAGTTCTCGACCTTGAGCACCTCGATGGCGTCGGGCTCGTCGGGAACGTACTTGTTGACACCCACCAGCGGCTGCCGACCGGAGTCGATGCGCGCCTGTGTCCGCGCCGCCGCCTCCTCGATGCGGAGCTTCGGGATGCCCTCGCCGATGGCCTTGGCCATTCCGCCGGCCTCCTCGACCTCGGCGATGTGCGCGCGGGCCCGATCGGCGAGCTGGTGGGTCAGCCACTCCACGTAGTACGAGCCGCCCCACGGATCGATGGGCCGCGTCGTGCCGGACTCCTGTTGCAGCAGCAGCTGGGTGTTGCGGGCGATCCGGGCGGAGAAGTCGGTGGGCAGCGCGAGCGCTTCGTCGAGCGCGTTGGTGTGCAGTGACTGCGTGTGTCCCTGCGTCGCCGCCATCGCCTCGATACACGTGCGGGAGACGTTGTTGAAGACGTCCTGCGCCGTCAGCGACCAGCCGGACGTCTGCGAATGTGTGCGCAGCGACAGTGATTTCGCGCTGGACGGGTCGAACTTCTGCACCAGCTCCGCCCACAGCAACCGGCCCGCGCGCAGCTTGGCGACCTCCATGAAGAAGTTCATGCCGATGGCCCAGAAGAAGGACAGCCGCGGGGCGAACGTGTCGATGTCCATGCCCGCGGCCAGCCCGGCGCGGATGTACTCCACCCCGTCGGCGAGGGTGTACGCGAGCTCCAGATCGGCCGTCGCGCCGGCTTCCTGGATGTGGTAGCCGGAGATGGAGATCGAGTTGAACTTCGGCATGTGCGTCGAGGTGTACGCGAAGATGTCGGAGATGATCCGCATCGACGGCTCGGGCGGATAGATGTAGGTGTTGCGCACCATGAACTCTTTGAGGATGTCGTTCTGGATGGTGCCGGCGAGCTTCTCCGGTCCGACGCCCTGCTCCTCCGCCGCGACGACGTACAGCGCCAGGATCGGCAGCACGGCGCCGTTCATGGTCATCGACACCGACACCGACCCCAGGTCGATCCCGTCGAAGAGTTGGCGCATGTCGTAGATCGAGTCGATCGCGACACCCGCCATGCCGACATCGCCCTGCACGCGCGGGTGGTCACTGTCGTAGCCGCGGTGCGTCGCGAGGTCGAACGCGACCGACAGCCCCTTCTGACCGGCAGCGAGGTTACGACGGTAGAACGCGTTGGACTCCGACGCCGTCGAGAATCCGGCGTACTGACGAATCGTCCACGGTTGGTTGACGTACATCGTCGGGTACGGACCGCGCAGGAACGGAGCCGTGCCCGGGTAGGAGTCGAGCGGGTACCCGGCCTCGGCCGCCTCCGCCCGGTCGGCGCCGGTGTACAGGGGTCGGACGTCGATGCCCTCGGGGGTGGACCACACCACCTGCTCGGGCGAGTAGCCGTGAGCCGCCGCGGCCGCCTCGACGTGGGCGCGCGCATCGTCGGCCGCCGGCGCTGCCGCGTCCGCACCGCGGGGGTCGACGAGCGGAACGTCCGCGAAACTGCCCACGGGGCCCATGTCACCAGCGTCGTCGGTCATGCGGTGTGTCCTTCCGTACGAGCCTCGCCGGTGAGTGCATCGAGAAGAGCACTCAGTTCGGCGACGGCATCGATGGTGAGCGTGAGATGTCCGTCCGGGGTCTGTTCCGGCGACGCGTCCGCGAAGGCCGAGGCACCGCCGGCGACGAGCACCGTCCGCACCCCCGCCGACCGCAGAGCGGCGACGGCGTCCGGTCCCTCGGCGGCGTACCGCTTGTCGGTGCCGCACAGCACGGCGATCGGCGAGGCGGTCTCGCGTGCCACCGCGGCGAGATCGGCTCCCGCACCGGGGTTCACCGCCTCGATCCCGCCCGACGCCATGAGGTTCGCCGCGAACGTGGTGCGTCCGTTGTGTTCCGCGACGCTGCCCAACGGCGCCAGCAGCACCACCGGGCGACTGCCCTTGTCCGCCAGCACCGCGTCGCTGCGATCACGCAGCGCCTCGAACTCGGCGGCGTACCGCGTCGCGGGACGTCCGGCGACGGTGCCGTTCCCCGAGGCCGCGGGCGTCGGCTCCTGCAGGTTCGGGAACTCGTTGACACCGGTGACCGCGGTGCGGCGGTGGGCGATGTCGCTCGCACGGGCGGCTCGGGTCTCCTCGACCCGGCGCGCGATCTCACCGGACTCCAGCGCGGCGCGGTAACCGCCGGCGGCCTCGACCGCCTGCAGGACCGACCACGCCGAGTCCGCGAGCGCGTCGGTGAGCGACTCGACGTACCAGGAACCACCGGCCGGATCGACCACCCGACCAAGGTGGGACTCCTCGAGCAGGAGCAGCTGGGTGTTGCGCGCGATCCGTGCGGCGAAGGTCTGCGAGACGTCCGCGGCGCCGCCGGGAATCGCGGCGTCGAACGGCAGGACGGTCACCGCGTCGGCTCCGCCCACACCGGCGCCGAACGCGGCCAGCGTCGTGCGCAGCATGTTCACCCAGGGATCGCGCTGCGTCATCATCGCCGCCGAGGTGACGGCGTGCTGTGGGGCCCCGCCGTGCTCCGGCGCCCCGAGCACCTCGGCCACCCGGGCCCAGACCCGCCGGGCCGCACGGAACTTGGCGATGGTCTCGAACTGCTCGTCGGTGGCCGCGAGCCGGAACTCCACCTGTCCCAATGCCTCGACAGTGGACAGTCCCGCCGCCGTGAGCGCGCGCAGATACTCGAGTCCGGCCGCGACGGTCAGACCGACCTCCTGCGCGTCTGCCGACCCGGCAGCGTGGAACACGGTGCCGTCCAACGTGATCGCGCGCACCCGCTCGGTGCGCGCCACTGCCCGCACCGCGAGATCGATCGCGTCCTGCTCGCTCGCACCCGGGAGGTCGGCGAATCGATCGGTCAGCGGTGACGCCCCCAGTCGGACGTCGGCGGCGGCACCGCGCTCGTCCAGGAGCGCGAACAACGCGTCGGCCACCGCTGTGACGTCCGCACCCGCGTCCAGTGTCAGGGGCGCGAGGTCGAGCAGGACCCCGTCGAGTGCGCGGGCCAGGCCCTCGGCGCCCACGGACGCCGTGTCGAGCCACAGGGCGCTCGTGCCGTTCTGCAGCGCGTCGAGGAGCTGGTCGTTGAGCGTCGCCGCGTCCGAGTCCGCACCGGCGGGACGACCGAACCGACCGGCGACCAGCCACCCGACGTTGACGTCGCGATGCGCGTCCGTGCCGCGCGTGAAGGGGAAGGTGCCGGGCAGCGGAGCCTCGGCAGTCTCGTCCAGCGGCCCGTACAGGGGCCGCACCGTGACCCCGTCGTACGTGGTCACTTCGAGCAGCGTCTCCGGATGCTCGGGGAGCTCCGAGACGTCCACCCGACGAGCCTTGGCCAGCACCCCGGCCACGCCGCGGCGCCAGGTCGCGAAACCCTCCTCGGCGCTGCTCACCGGTACGGCCGCGCCGACGTCCTCGGCAGCGACGGAATCCGGTGTCCCGGTGTGTGACGTGGCCATGTGTCCCTTTCGCGCCTGCGGATGCTGTGATGTTAACCGCACTCCGGGCACGCTATCCCGAGTCCCATCACAGTGGCCTGAGACAAACTTCACACTAGTAGGGCGTCCGAGCATCGGTCCTCCTAGTGACCGTTCCGACCGCGTCGACGAGCACCGCTCGCATCGCTCTTCGGTAGCGTGAGCAGACGTGACGACCCCCGACATCGACCCGCACGACACAGTGCCGTCGGAGGAGTCGATCGTCGTCGGAGGCCGCCGCGCGCTCGTGCTGCGCGTGGCCGCGACCGTCACCGTGCTCGCCGCCCTGATCGTCGTGGCACTGCTCGTACCCCTCCCCACCATCGACCGCGTGCGGGAGTGGGCCGTCGCCGTCGGGCCGGCCTTCCCCCTCGTCTTCTTCGCGGCGCACGCGATCATCACGGTGGCGCCGATCCCCCGCACCCTGTTCACGGTGTCGGCGGGTGTGCTGTTCGGACCCGTGACGGGGGTCGGTGTGGCGGTCGCAGCGACGACCGTGAGTGCAGTGCTCGCGTTCCTGCTGGTCCGAGCACTCGGCCGCGACGTGGTGACCGCACGCTGGGACCATCCGGTGATCCGGGCCGTCGATTCCCGTCTCGCGCGACGGGGATGGTTGGCGGTGGGGAGTCTTCGACTCATCGCGCCGGTGCCGTTCTCGGTGGTCAATTACTCCGCCGGCCTGTCTTCGGTGGCCGTGGTGCCGTTCGCGCTGGCGACGGTGGTCGGGGTGATCCCGGGAACGGTCGGCATCGTGTTGCTCGGCGACGCTCTGGCCGGTCACGGCGATCCGGTCCTGCTCGCGATCTCGGGGGTCTGCATTGCCGTGGGCGTCGTGGGACTGATCCTGGACGCGCGGATGCCGGTGGCCGGCGATCGATGAGGTCAAGGTCATGGGCTTGATGTGGACGGATCAAGGTCGACGACGAACTTTGTACGTCGCAACGCATCAAGACTCGAGGCTTGATTCCGACTGATCAAGCTTCTAGGGTTGATCGATGTTCGTTCTGACCGTGGACCAACGCGGAAGTCGACGCGACATCGATCGCGTCGCCGACATCCTCGACCGAGCCACCGACCTGGTGCGCCCGTTCGAACGCACGGCCGGCGACGAGGTCCAGGGTGTGGCGGACGACGCGTCGGTGGCGCTCGACCTCGCCCTCGACTTCCTCGAGGACGGGCACTGGAGCGTCGGGATCGGGGTGGGGGCCGTGGAGGATCCGTTGCCACGCTCCACCAGAGCGGGTCGGGGCCCGGCGTTCGAAGCCGCGCGGGACGCCGTCGACAGCGCCAAGAACGCCGTCGCCCACATCGCGGTCCGCGGCGGTGACGCCGAGTCCGCCGGCGATGCCGACGCCGTGGTGGCACTGCTCGCACTGCTCCTGGTCCGGCGCACCGAGCAGGGCCGCGCCGCGGTCGACAGTGTCCGCAGGCTCGGATCGCAGACCGCCGTCGCCGAGGAACTGTCCATCACACCGCAGGCAGTGTCCCAACGACTGGCCGTCGCGGGGTGGCAGGCCGAGCGTGCAGCACGACCGGTCGTGGCGCGGATGCTCGCGCTCGCCGATCTGCGCGCACGCGGAACGGACGCCTGATGGCGACCACCCTCGCGCTGCTCGCACTCGCGCTCTCCGCCGGAGCAGCACTGCTTCCCGCCCGACCGGTGCCGACGATCCCACCGACGGCTGCGCCGGGACGCCGCGTCCGGTGGCTGCCGCCGCTGCGCTGGTGGCTTCCGGCACTCCTGTCCGCCGGGATGCTCGCACTGGCGGGTCTCGCCGCCGCGATCGCCGGCGCACCGGTCACCGGGCCACCACTCGTCGTCGCGATGGTCCTGGTCGTCGCGGTCGCCGTCACCGGCGGCACCGTCGTCGTTCCCGCGGTCTTCCATCTCGCGCGCCGACGGCCCGAGCCCGGAGACGGCGATGCCGACGACGAGCGCCCCGTCCTGCGTGGGGGGCTCGTCATCGGCACACTCGAACGCATCGCCGTCGTGGTCGCGGTGCTCACGGGGTGGCCCGAGGGCATCGCCGTGGTGCTCGCGGTGAAGGGACTCGCGCGCTACCCCGAACTCCGTGACCCGCGGGCGTCCGAGTACTTCATCATCGGAACCTTCACCAGCGTGCTCTGGGCACTCGCCGCGGGCGGCATCGGCGCGGGCCTGGCTGCCTGACCGTCAGCGGTCCAGTTCGCGCGGTGCGTCGTCGCCCGACCCGGACCCGTCCGGCGTGGAGGCCTCGACGGCCTTCGCGGGCTCCGGAGCCGAGTCCCGCGCCGGGTTGGGTGCGGCGGCCAACGACGTGTCGACAGGCTTGCGTGCCACGGCCTCGGCGTCGGCGACCGCCCGAGCGATGGCCGGGTCCGTCTTCGTGTCGAACCAGTCGGCCACCTCCGCGGAGTCGTCCTCCGGCTTGGAGTGCGTCTCGCCCTGGTCGCTGGGCTCGAAACGGAAGACGCCGTCGTCGCCCGGCGCACCGAGATTCTTGGCGAAGCCCTTCAGGGCATCACCGAAGTCGGACGGCACCACCCACATCTTGTTCGCATCACCCTGCGCCATCTTCGGCAGCGTCTGCAGGTACTGGTAGGCGAGCAACTCGGGCGTCGGCTTGCCGGCCTTGATAGCCTCGAACACCTTCTCGATGGCCTTCGCCTCACCCTGTGCGTTGAGGTACTTGGCCGCCCGCTCACCCTGCGCACGGAGGATGCGGGACTGACGCTCACCCTCGGCGGAGAGAATGGCGGCCTGCTTGGCGCCCTCCGCGGACAGGATCTGCGACTGCTTGTCACCCTCGGCCGTCTTGATGGACGACTCACGGTGTCCCTCGGCCGTGAGGATGGTGGCGCGCTTCTCGCGGTCCGCCTTCATCTGCTTCTCCATCGACTCCTGGATGGAGGGCGGCGGATCGATGCTCTTGAGCTCCACTCGGGCGACACGCAGGCCCCATCGCCCGGTGGCCTCGTCCAACACTCCGCGGAGCTGGCCGTTGATGGAGTCACGCGAGGTGAGCGTCTCCTCCAGGGTCATACCGCCGACCACGTTGCGAAGCGTCGTCGTGGTGAGCTGCTCGACGCCGACGATGTAGTTGCTGATCTCGTAGACCGCGGCCTGCGGGGTGGTGACCTGGAAATACACGACGGTGTCGATGGACACCGTCAGGTTGTCCTGCGTGATCACCGGCTGCGGTGGGAAGGACACGACGCGCTCACGCAGGTCGACCTTCGCTCGGACACGGTCGACGAACGGCACGAGGAACGTGAGCTGCCCGGAGACCGTCTTCGAGTATCGGCCCAGACGCTCGATCACCGCGGCCTCGGCCTGCGGCACGAGCGTCACCGACTTCGCCACCACCACGGCGACGAACAGCACCACCACGGCAAGGGCGATCAAGGCGGCATAGTCACCCATCTAGGGTCCTTTCCACACGACGGCCGTGGCGCCGTCGATCTTCATCACGGTCACGGTCGTTCCGGCCGCGTACACCTCGGTGGGATCGAGCGGACGAGCCGTCCACACGTCACCGTCCAGCCGCACCGTGCCGGAGTGCTGATCGATGGCATCCAGCACCTGCGCGGATCGCCCGGTGAGCGCGGCGATCCCGGTGGGGGTCGGCGGGGGCGTCGAGAACCGGCGGGTCAGCACCGGCCGGACACCCAGGATGAGGGCTCCGGACAGGATCGCGAACACGATCGCGTCGCCCCACACGGGGAAGTCGGTCAGCGCCGAGATGCCCGCGGTACCCAGGGCCCCGCCGGCCAGCATGAGAAGGAAGAAATCTCCGGACAGCGCTTCACCCGCAGCGAGAATCACCGCTCCGACGAGCCACAGAAGTGCAACCACGAACTCCACAGTAGCGACGAACGACGAGCCCGTGGGGTGCGCGCGACCGTCGTGGGGAGATCGTTACCGACCTGTCTCCCCGTTCTCGTCACCCAGGGTGACGAAGTCGACGAGGCGCTCCACCGCGCCGATGAGCGGCGCCTCGAGATCGCGAAAACTGGACACCGCACCGTAGACCCGGCGCCACCCGTCCTGCGGTGTGCCCCAACCCAACTCGCGGCAGATGCCGGTCTTCCAGTCGGTGCCGCGCGGGATCCGTGGCCATGCCTCGATGCCCACCGCGGCGGGCTTCACCGCCTCCCACACATCGATGTAGGGGTGTCCCGTGACCGTCACGTACGGGCCGAGGGACCGCGTCAGGCGGTCCTCCTTCGAGCCGTCGACGAGGTGGTCGACGAGAACCCCCACCCTGCGTCCCGGCCCGGGTCCGAACTCCTGCAACCGCTCTGCCAGGTTGTCCAGTCCCTCGAGATGCTCGACGACCACACCCTCGACCCGCAGGTCGTGGCCCCAGACCCGTTCGACGATGGCGGCGTCGTGAATGCCCTCCACCCAGATACGGCTGGGCAGAGCCACTTTCGCTCGTACGTTCTCCACCCGCGTCGACCCGGAGGCCGAGCGGGTCGGAGCGACGGCACGGGTCGGCGCCGGACGCGTCAGCGTCACCGGGCTTCCGTCGACGAGGAAGGCGGCCTCGCGCATCGCGAAGAGCCTCCGTACGCCTCGGCCGTCCTCGAGCCGGACGAAGTCACCGTCGTACGTGCGCTCGAAACCCACCACGGCGCCGCAGAATCCGGTCGCCGCGTCCTCGACCACCACGTCCCGTTCGGCCGCCATCGTCGGGACCACGCGTCGCGCTCGCCTCGCGTGCCCGGCGAAGATGTCGCCGCCGTACCGGTTGTCCGCTGTCATCGTCTTCCCTCGCCCTCCGCGCTCACTCCCGGGACAGGACTGTCGGGTCACCGGGCCGTCCCACGGTATCGGCGCCGCGCACTCCCCGACCGCAGCCACGCCGGTCGCCTCCGACGCCGCCTATGATCGGACGGTGTCGTCCCCATCCTCGAGCCTCGCCATCTGGTGCGGCGCCTGGCTCGCCGGAGCCGCGCCGCCCGACGACGTGATCGATGCCCTCACCGAGTGGGCACCGTTGGCCCTCGTCGTCGCCGCCGATCCCGAGACAGCCGAGCGGCACGACCTCCCGTGGCCCACTCCTCGTGACATCGGCATCGCCCAGTTGCTCCGAGTCGTCCGCGCCGCGGCGCCCGTCGGCGACCGCGAGGTGACCGTCGACATGGTTCTTCCCGCCCCCGGTGACGTCGCCGGGCTGCCGACCGACTCCGCGTTCTCGGCCGCCGCCGTGCTCGCGGGCGAAGGCGTCGTCATCGGAGTGCCGGGTCAGCCGGGTGTCGGACTCGTCCCCACCGACGAGGGCCCCGACGTCATGCGGTGGACGGTGTTCACCGTCACCGTGCCGGTCACCTACCAGGAGCTGGCGCTCGGGGAGATCGAGTACTCGATGCGGGACACCGTCCGGAGTGCGGCCGAGGCCCTCACCGCGGTGCAGACGGTCGACACCGGCCGTTCCGGCGGCGACCCGCACACGATGATCGCCGAGCGCCTCGCCATCGCGAGCCGCCATCGCTACCCGCCGCTCCCCGAACGCACCACCCGAGTTCTCGACACGGCCGATCGGGTGGACGCCATCCTCGCGGCCGCGCAGACGTCGGCGCCCTCGGAGGCACCCAGCAGCAGCGGTGCCGAGGCCCGCGAGGCCGTGCTCCGACCGTTGCGTCGCGCCGTGCGCGCCGCGCGCCGTGCCGCCGTGCGCGCCGCCGTGGACGGGTACCTGTCGCCCGATCGCCGCTAGCGGTACCCCCTCGCGCGGGTGGGTGGTTCCGGGATGTTCGAGCTGTCAGGCCGGGCGGCGACGCACCGGGGGCTCGCAGCAGTCGGGATTGCACGGCGTTCCGTCGACGGTCGTCCCGAAGGCGGGCTCGGAACCCAGACGCAGCGGTGCGGTGCCCGCGGTGCGTTCCTCGACCAGCGTCCGCACGAGCCGGGCAAATCGGGGGTCCGCACCCGGCGTGCCTGCGCGCTCGAGAGCGATGCCCAGTTCCTGCGCCTTCTCGACGGCCTCGGTGTCCAGGTCCCACACCACCTCGAGGTGATCCGAGACGAACCCGACCGGGCAGATCACCACGGCGTCGACGCCCGTCTCCGCCAGGGCCTCGAGGTGATCGCAGATGTCGGGATCCAGCCACGGGATCTGCGGCGGTCCCGACCGGGACTGCCACACGACGTCGAACTCGTCGACACCTGCTGCGGCGGCGCACAATCGGGACGCCTCGGTGACCTGACGGCTGTAGAGGTGGCCGCCCGCCGACGGCGGACCCGCGGCCTCGTCCGCCGAGACGGGCACCGAGTGCGCCGTGAAGACCACGCGAGCACCGGCCCGGCGATCCGCCGGAAGCCTGCCGATCGCCGCGCGGATCGCGTCGGCGAAGGCATCCACCATGAGCGGATGGTCGTAGTACTGCCGCAGTTTCGTGAGCTGCGGAGCGCCCTCCCCCACGGCGGCGCGGGCGCGGGCGATGTCTTCGTGGTACTGCCGACAGCCCGAGTACCCGCCCCAGGCCGAGGTGGGGAACACCAGCGCGTTGCGCACGCCGTCGGCCTTCATCGCGGCGACGGTGTCCTCCGCCATGGGGTGCCAGTTGCGGTTACCGAAGTACACCGGCAGATCGATGCCCGTGAGCGCGAACTCGGTCTCGACCGCGGCGATGATCTCGCGGTTGAGTCGGTTGATCGGCGAGACCCCACCGAAGTGGTGGTAGTGCTCGGCGACGGCATCGAGGCGCTCGGGCGGGATTCCGCGGCCACGGGTGACGTTCTCCAGGAACGGCCGCACCTCGTCCGGCCCCTCGGGCCCACCGAAGGACAGCAGCAGAAGCGCGTCGTAGGTCATGACGCCATTGTGCCGGAACCCGTTTCGGTGGACCCGAGAGGATGCTCGGATCGAGGCGAGATGTCAGAGATTCTCGGGCAGCCAGGTGTTGTGGCTCGCGCCGCCGTCGACGTAGACGATCGACCCGGTCGTCGCCGGCAGCCAGTCCGACAGCAGCGCGCAGATCGACTTGGCCACGGCCGTCGGGTCGTTGAAGTTCCAGCCGATAGGGGACGCACCGTTCCAGTACTCGTTGAGCTGGTTCATCTTGTCCGCGTCACCCGTCGCGGTACCCGCGATGGCCTTGGCGGCGAGCGTCTTGATAGGGCCCGCGGCGACCAGGTTGGAACGGACCTTCTTGGCCTCGCCGACCTCGCGGGCGACGTAGCGGTTGACCGACTCGAGCGCAGCCTTCGCCACGCCCATCCAGTTGTAGAACGGCATCGCCGTGCGCGGATCGAAATCCATGCCGACGATCGATCCACCCTCGTTCATGACGGGGAGCACGGCGCGTGCGAGCGAGGCGTAGGACCAGGCAGAGATCTGGAACGCGGCGGCGGCGTCGGGACCCGGTCCCTCCAGGAACGGCTTGGACCCCGGGCCCATCAGGGTGCGCGGAGCGAACGCGATGGAGTGCAGAACGCCGTCGATGCCCTCCGGAGCGACCTCGGAGATGCGACCGGCGAGTGCGGCGAGATGCTCCTCGTTCGTCGCGTCCAGCTCGATCGCCGGCGGCACGGGCTCCGGCAGTCGCTGGGCGATCCTGTCGATCAGTCGCAGCCGGTCGAACCCGGTGATGACGACCTTGGCGCCCTGCTCCTGCGCGACCTTGGCCGCGTGGAACGCGATGGACGCGTCGGTGATGATCCCGGTGATCAGGATGGTCTTGCCTTCGAGCAGTCCGCCCATGTGCGTGTGCCTTTCGTGTGAAGTCTGGTGTGCCCGAGTCGATCGGGCAGGAGTCGGGTCGAGGTGGGCTAGTGGCCCATGCCCATACCGCCGTCGACCGGGATGATCGCGCCGGAGACGTAGCTCGAATCGGGTGACGCGAGGAAGCTCACCACCGCGGCGACGTCCTCGGGAGTACCGAGTCGCTTGAGCGGGATGTACTCGCGCGCGGTGTCCCGGAGTTTGTCGTCGAGCTCGGCCGTCATGTCGGTCTCGATGAACCCGGGTGCCACGACGTTCGCGGTGATCGAACGCGAGCCCAGCTCACGGGTGAGCGAGCGCGCCATGCCGACGACACCCGCCTTGGAGGACGCGTAGTTGATCTGGCCGGGTCCGCCGGCCTGACCGACGACGGAACCGAGGAAGACGAACCGTCCGAAGCGTGCCCGCAGCATCGAGCGGCTCGCTCGCTTGGCCACCCGGAACGCGCCGGTGAGATTGGCGTCGATGACGGAGGTGAACTGCTCCTCGGTCATCCGCATCAGCAGGGTGTCGTCCGTGATGCCCGCGTTGGCGACGAGCACCTCGACGGGGCCCTGATGCTTCTCCACCTCGGTGAACGCGGCATCGACGGACGCGGTGTCGGTGACATCGCACTGCACCCCGAACAGTCCGTCCGGTGCACCCGAGCTGCGGTGCGTGACCGCGACCTTGTGGCCGTCCGCGGCGAGTCGGCGGGCCACGGCCAGGCCGATGCCCCGATTACCGCCGGTGACGAGCACGGACCGGGAGACGAATCCCCCGCCGGCCGTCGCGTCGGGTGTCGCGGACTCGGGCGCAGAGGACATACGGATGAACCTTCTCTCTCGGGGGTGCTGCTCGCAGCAACGGCCAGTCGGTGGGCGATCACGGACGTCGTCGATCGCCTCGACCCGCGCGTACTTTACCGATGCGTTTCAGGGGACTCGCTGGCGTAGTGACAATGCTGTGACAAGTCCCGCCGACACGAACAGCACTCCGGCGATCAACCAGGGCCGACTCGCGTCACCGCGGGTGGTCTCGTAGCCGATCTGCTCCTCGAGCGTGTCGTACACCTCGGTGAGTTCCTCGAGACTCGACGCCGTGAAGAAGTTGCCACCCGACAGGCGTGCGATCTCCTCGAGCGACGGGTCGTCGACGGGCACCGCGACGCGCTGGGTGTCGCCCTGCTCGTCGGTGATGTCCACCGTGCCGTAACTGGTGCCGAACGAGATGGTGGAGACCGGGATCCCCTTCGTCTCCGCCTCGCGGGCCGCCGTGTACCCACCGCGCGGGTCGTCCGGGTTCTCGGGAACGGTCTGCTTGCCGTCGGACAGCAGCACGATCCGTGCCGGCGGCGCCGCGTCCGATCCACCGAGCACCGCGCCGAGTGTCTCGATCGACTGCATCGCCGTGAAGATGGACTCGCCCGTGGCGGTCCGCTCGGCCAGCTGCAGCCGATCGATGGCCGATTTCGTCGCCTCACGATCGGTGGTCGGTGAGACCAGCACCGATGCCGTGCCCGCGAACGCGACGAGTCCGAGGTTGATGCCGGGAGTCAGGCCGTCGGCGAACTGCTTGCCGGCCTCCTGCGCCGCTGCCAGTCGCGTCGGCTGGACGTCGGTGGCCTCCATCGACAACGACACGTCGATGACCAGCATGACCGTCGCCCGATTACGCGGAACCCGTTGATCGGACGTCGGTCCGGCCAGTGCGACGGTCAGAAAGAGCAGCCCCACGAGCACGAGCGCCGTGGGGACGTGGCGCACCAGTCCGGGGCGCTGCGGTGCGACGCGTTCGAGCAACTCCATGTTGGTGAAGCGCATGGTGTTGCGCTGACGGCGGCGCTGCGCGAGCACGTAGGCCACCACCAGGCCCGCGACCACGAGGAGGAAGAGCAGCCACCAGGGTGACGAGAAATCGGACAGGCTCACCGCGTACTCGCTCCCATGCTCGCGCCGTGGCGTCGCCGGGACACGAAGCGGACGACGTCGG
The DNA here is from genome assembly GCF_019836205.1 of Rhodococcus sp. BP-160. Taxonomy (NCBI): domain Bacteria; kingdom Bacillati; phylum Actinomycetota; class Actinomycetes; order Mycobacteriales; family Nocardiaceae; genus Rhodococcus; species Rhodococcus sp. BP-160. The sequence continues at coordinate 995,711 of NZ_JABUEK010000002.1, read as the reverse complement.
CGATCCAGTCGCCGTCAGTCCGCAGGGTGAGCCGAGGCGCGCTGCAGCCACGCAGGATCTTCTCGACGTTCGCGCGGTGCGCCGCAGCGGCGGCCGCGAAGTCCTCCCGCAACCGGGGTGTCGTGCTGAACTCCCGCGTCCGTCCCGTCTCCGGGTCGTGCAACACCACGTCACCGACATCCGGCAGCTCGAGGTCGCGGGGGTCGACGACCTCCACGGCCAGCACGTCGTGGCGCGCCGCCAGGGCGCGGAGCGGACGCTCCCAGTCCGTCGGACCGAGGAAGTCGCTGACGACGACCACCATGCCGCGTCGACGTTCGGGCCGTCGCAGAGCGTCGATGGCGCCGACGAAGTCGCCGCGGGTGCCGTCGGGTGCGTGCGGTGTGGTGGCCACGGTGCGGAGCAGGGACTGGATGTGAGCCCGACCGCCCCGCGCGGGGACCCGGACGACGCGTTCGCCCGTCGCGACGACGGCGCCGATGCGGTTGCCGCCGCCACTGGTCAGATGCGCGATGGCCGATGTGGCCGCGACGGCGAGGTCCCGCTTCTCGCACCCCGCGGTGCCGAAGTCGAGGGAGGCCGACAGGTCGATCGCCATCCACGTCTCGAGCTCGCGGTCCGCGACGCTCTGCCGGACGTGGGGGTGCGTCGTCCGGGCGGTGACGGACCAGTCCATCTGACGTACGTCGTCGCCCGGCTGGTACTCACGTGCGTCGCCGGGTTCCGATCCCGGGCCCGGTATGAGACCCAGATGATCGCCGTGCAACACACCGTCGAGTCGGCGGCGAACGGTCAGCTCGAGGGTGCGCAGCGCAGCCGACAACCGGGGGTCCTCCAGCGACCCCGAGGCGAAGGACGGAGGCGCGCCGCGCAACGACTGTTGCACGGCGGGCGCGCCGAACACCGGATCACCGGGCCGGCCACCCGTGGGTGACGCCATGGTCACCGCGTGGGATCGGTCGCGGGAGTCTGCTTCTGCATCCACGGCGCCGGGCCACCCTGCTGGGGACCGTTCTGCTGAGGGCCACCCTGCTGAGGCGATGCGTCGGGACCGGGCTGGAACTGTTGCGGTCCGCCCTGCCCCTGCTGCTGGGGCCCGGTCTGCTGGGGCCCGTTCTGCTGGGGCCCGTTCTGCTGGGGCCCGTTCTGCTGGGGCCCGTTCTGCTGGGGCCCGTTCTGCTGGGGCCCGTTCTGCTGGGGCCCGTTCTGCTGGGGCCCGTTGTGCTGGGGCCCGTTGTGCTGGCGAGCCTGCGGCTGGATCGGCTGCGCGCCGACCTGCGGCAGACCCACGGTCTGCAGGATGCGCGTGATGATCTGCTCGGGTGTGATCTCGTCGGCCAGGGCGTCGTACGAGAGTACGAGACGGTGCCGCAGCACGTCCGGCACCACGTCGAGGACGTCCTGCGGCACGACGTAGTCCCGTCCACGCAGGAACGCCAGCGCACGGGAGGCACTGATGATGCCGAGGGTCGCACGGGGTGACGCGCCGTAGGCGATCCAGCCGGCCACGTCGTCGAGGCCCACGTCGCGCGGAGTACGGGTGGCGGCGATGACGCGCACGACGTAGTCGACCAGAGCATGGTGGACGAACACGGACGCCGCGACGTTCTGGAGGCGCACCAACTCGACCGGGTCGAGGATCTGCTTGGGCTTCGGTGCCGCGACGCCCATGCGGTAGACGATCTCGCGCTCCTCCTCGACCGTCGGGTAGTCCACGACGATCTTGAACAGGAAGCGGTCGCGCTGCGCCTCGGGAAGGGGGTACACGCCCTCGTTCTCGATGGGGTTCTGCGTCGCCATGACCAGGAACGGATCCGGCATGGGGTACGTGTGACCACCGATGGAGACGTGGCGCTCGGCCATCACCTCGAGGAGAGCCGACTGCACCTTGGCCGGAGCTCGGTTGATCTCGTCCGCGAGCACGAAGTTCGCGACCACCGGGCCGAGCTCGGTGTCGAATTCTTCTTTGCCCTGACGGTAGATGCGCGTACCGATGAGGTCGGTGGGCACCAGGTCGGGCGTGAACTGCACGCGGGAGAACGAGCCCCCGACCACCGTCGCGAACGTCTCTACCGCCAACGTCTTCGCCACACCGGGAACACCCTCGAGCAGGACGTGCCCCCGTGCGAGAAGCCCGACGAGGATGCGTTCGACCAGTCGGTCCTGACCGACGATGACGCGTTTGACCTCGTAGACGGCCTTCTCGAGCGTCTGCACGTCCCGAGAGATGTCGGTCGTGTCGGTCTCTCGTGACGTCACCTGTGGAACCACCGCTTTCTACCCGGACTCTGCTGCCGAGCACCACTATTGCAGGTGGCGAGGACACATGACGTTCTACCTGCTCGGACGGGGTGTCACTCCACCATGCGGACGGCGTACGGCGTCATGCCGTCGAAACGGACGGGCGACACCTTCACCACCGATCCCGACTGCGGAGCCTCGAGCATCTTGCCGTCACCGAGGTAGAGGGCGACGTGCTGCGAGGCGCCCGGACCGTAGAAGATCATGTCGCCGCGGCGCATCTGGGACGACGGCACCTGCTTGCCGGCCGTGTACTGGTAGCCGGTGTAGTGCGGGAGCGAGATCCCGAGTCCACCGAAGGCGTACATCATGAGGCCGGAGCAGTCGAAGCCCACCTTGTTGTAGTCGCCGTAGCTGTCGGCGACACCGCCGTCACGGATGCCCTTGGTCGGCCCGTTCTCGTTGCCGCCACCCCACGAGTAGGGGGTGCCCAACACGGACATGCCGCGGTCGATGACGAGTTCGATGGCTGCGGACCCGGTGAGCGACGGATCCTTGGTGGCGGTCCCGCGACCGCCGCCGGACGACGTGCTGCCCGACGACGTGCTGCCCGACGACGTGCTTCCCGACGACGAGGTACCCGAGGACGTGCCGCCCGAGGACGTGCCGCCCGAGGACGAGGTACCGGACGACGTGCCGCCCGACGAGGTGCCGCTCGACGTCGATCCGGTCAGGTCGGTGTGGTCGCGCTCCCCGTCCACCAACGCTGCGGCACGATCGGCGGCGGCCTGGTTCGCGGCCACCCGGGCGGCCGCGGCCACCGCTGCCTCCTGCGCTGCCTGCGCGGCTGCCGCGGCGGCGGCTTCCTCCGCCTGACGCTGCTGGTCCCACTGCGAGTACGCGTCGCGCTGTCCCTCGAGCCCCGCGGCGTCGTTGCGCGCCTGCTCGAGCTCGGCGGAGGCGCTGTCCCGCTGTGCCTCGACGGCCGCTTTCTGCGCTGCCTGCTCCTGCTGTGCGGTCACGGCCGCGGCGATGGCCTGTTCCGCCTCGTCCTTCTTCGCGTCCGCTTCCGCGGAGGCACGGTCGGCCTCGATCTTGCTCTGGCGTGCGGTGGAGTCTCGGTTGGCCTCCTCGGTACGCGCCCGCTGCAGGCTGTCCAGGGTGGCGTTCTGCTTGGCGGACAGCATCCGCAGGATCTGCGCGCGATCGAGCACGTCCTGCGGCCCCTGCGCGTCCAGCAGTGAGGAGACACCGGCGGACCCGGTGCCCTTGACGTAGTCGGTGACGGCGAAGGCGTCGAACTTCTTCTGCGCGTCGGAGATCATCTGGCCGGCGTCGCGGAGGGCCTGTTGCGCGATGCCGACGGCCGCGGCGGCGGCGTCGGCGACGGTGCGAGCGTTCTGCAGGTCGACGAGGGCCTTGTTGACGTCCTCGCGCTTGACGGCCACCTGCGCGTCGATCGCGGCGAGCTGCTGGTTGGCCGAGGCGACCTGGTCGATGAGTCGACCGACTCGTCCGAGCTGGTCCCCCACGCGCGCACCGGCGGCGGCGATGTCGGAGTCGGAGGGATTGGGCGGGGGCGGCGGCACGGCGGACGCGAGACTCGGTGCGAGGAACCCCGTCCCGGACAGCAGCAGCGTCGTCGCGACGACGGCGCCCCCGATCGTGCGACGCAGAGCCCGCGATCGACCGACGTGCCGTCGACCTCCGGAGTATCGCTTCACCTGTTCGTCTCCCTCACGTCCGCAGTGCGGATTCACCCACCGCACGCGTGGGGAGGACACGACGCAGCGTGACAGGATCCCGGACCACAGCCGACAACGGCCGACCCGGGAGCAACGACCAGCCCCTCTGCGACACTTCTTCCCCAAGCAGTGCCATGCGAACCGTACGACACTTCGAACGCTTAAGGAACTCCAGTCACAAATGACACATGTGTCATTCCGCCGACCGCATCCGCGCTGATCAGGACGTTGTCCGAGAAAGATTCGTTGAGACTTTTTTTGGGAACGGTCACTGCCCGTCGGGCGTGACGGCCTCTCGATCGGTGACATCTCCCGAACGATGTCGGCGTTCGTTCACCCACCAGGTGCCGCCGAGCACGGCGACGACCACGAGAACGAGGCCCAGAGTGATGCCGGTCCACGGTGGGCCGGGCTCGACGAGCACGTCGAGGAAGTTGTCCGCGGACTGCACCGCGTTGCCGGTGTACGCCTGATCCTGACCCGCTTCGAGCGTCACGCGATCGACCGAGTCGCTGAACGTGCCGACCTGTCCCGGACCGATCACGAGGACCGTCCCACCGTCGGTGGCACCGACCGACGTGGCGAGATCGCGGAGCTGCGAATCGAGCGGCGCCGGCGCGTCGAGCACGACGATGCTCAGGTCGATACCGTGCTCGCCGGCGCGCGCCACGACACCCTCGAGCCCGACGACGTCCTGACCCGGCGCGGCCACCCCGTCGTCCGCGACGTCGGCGAGGGTCGCCTGCAGGTCGACGAACGTCGGCACCTCGCTGATCATCGGGAGGGCGACCAGCGGCTGATCACTCAGCGGTAGGGCCGGGAGAGGAGAGAGAGACATCGTCCGTCCGTTGTCGTCGATCGCGAGGCGATGCGGTGGATCGCGAGGCGATGATGGTCGAAGTGTGTGCGCCGTCGAGCGGGACCCTACGGGACGGGACCGTCGCCGAGTCCGAGGCGCACCGAGGTGCACGGAGGCAGCCCTTCGTTGCGCCCGGAACGCTGCCGGGGAACGATGAGTGCGCACCACGGTGAGAGCGACACGGCGATTCGGCCACTCGTTCTCACAGGACAAGCGTACTGTTAGAATCGAAACACCGAGACTGCGGCGGCCTCGACGCCACCCGGGTGCACCCTCACCCACGGCGATGTCCGCCCGCTCTCGCCACGCCGTCGACACAGCCCCGTCGACGGCAGCCCAGAAGACGAGTGGAGCTGACGTGACCGCAAGTATCGATTCGTTCGGCGCCAAGGGAACGCTGGAGGTCGGAGAGAACTCGTACGAGATCTTCCGCCTGAAGGCCGTCCCCGGCACCGAGAAGTTGCCCTATGCCCTCAAGGTCCTCGCGGAGAATCTCCTGCGCACCGAGGACGGCGCGAACATCACCAAGGACCACATCGACGCGATCGCCGCGTGGGACCCGTCCGCCGATCCGAGCATCGAGATCCAGTTCACGCCGGCCCGCGTGATCATGCAGGACTTCACCGGTGTCCCCTGCATCGTGGACCTCGCGACCATGCGTGAGGCCGTCACCGCTCTCGGTGGCGACCCGGAGAAGGTCAACCCGCTCGCTCCGGCCGAGATGGTCATCGACCACTCCGTCATCATCGACGTGTTCGGCCGCGCGGACGCCTTCGAGCGCAACGTCGACATCGAGTACCAGCGCAACGGTGAGCGCTACCAGTTCCTGCGGTGGGGCCAGGGTGCGTTCGACGACTTCAAGGTCGTCCCGCCCGGCACCGGCATCGTGCACCAGGTCAACATCGAGCACCTCGCCCGCACCGTCATGGTGCGGGGCGGTCAGGCCTACCCCGACACGTGTGTCGGCACCGATTCGCACACCACGATGGTCAACGGCCTCGGTGTGCTGGGCTGGGGCGTCGGCGGCATCGAGGCCGAGGCGGCCATGCTGGGCCAGCCCGTCTCCATGCTCATCCCGCGCGTCGTCGGCTTCAAGCTCAACGGCGAGATCAAGCCGGGCGTCACCGCGACCGACGTGGTGCTCACCGTCACCGACATGCTGCGCAAGCACGGCGTCGTCGGCAAGTTCGTCGAGTTCTACGGCAAGGGCGTGGCCGAGGTCCCCCTGGCCAACCGCGCGACGCTCGGCAACATGAGCCCCGAGTTCGGTTCCACCGCGGCGATCTTCCCGATCGACTCGGAGACCGTCGACTACCTGCGCCTGACCGGACGCTCCGACGAGCAGCTCGCGCTCGTCGAGGCGTACGCCAAGGAACAGGGCATGTGGCACGACCCCGAGAACGAGGCGACGTACTCCGAGTACCTCGAGCTCGACCTCGGCGACGTGGTGCCGTCCATCGCCGGACCGAAGCGTCCGCAGGACCGAATCCTGTTGTCGGAGTCCAAGATCGCGTTCCGCAAGGACATCCACAACTACGTGGGTGGCGAGGACGTCGACGCCACCCCGTCGAAGCTGGACGAGGCACTCGACGAGACGTTCCCGGGCTCGGATCCGGCCACGCTGTCCTTCGCCGACGACGATGCGGCTCCGCTGCACTCCGCCGCCGGCAACGCCGAGGGTCGCCCGACCAACCCGGTGCGCGTCGACTCGGACGAGCAGGGCTCGTTCGTCCTCGACCACGGCGCCGTCGCCATCGCGTCGATCACCTCGTGCACCAACACCTCGAACCCGTCGGTCATGCTCGGCGCTGCCCTGCTGGCCAAGAAGGCCGTCGACAAGGGTCTGACCAGCAAGCCGTGGGTCAAGACCTCGATGGCGCCGGGCTCACAGGTGGTCACCGACTACTACGACAAGGCCGGCATGTGGCCGTACCTGGAGAAGCTCGGCTTCTTCCTCGTCGGATACGGCTGCGCCACGTGCATCGGTAACTCGGGACCGCTCGATCCCAAGATCTCCGAGGCCATCCAGGACAACGACCTCACGGTCACCGCGGTCCTGTCCGGTAACCGCAACTTCGAGGGTCGCATCTCCCCCGACGTGAAGATGAACTACCTGGCGTCCCCGCCGCTCGTCATCGCCTACGCGCTGGCCGGCACCATGGACTTCGACTTCGAGCACGACGCACTCGGTCAGGACAACGAGGGCAACGACGTCTTCCTGAAGGACATCTGGCCCTCGCCCAAGGAGATCCAGGACACGATCGACTCGTCCATCTCCAAGGAGATGTACACCAAGGGCTACGCCGACGTCTTCAAGGGCGACGAACGCTGGCGCGGACTGCCCACCCCGGACGGCAAGACGTTCGAGTGGGACCCGCAGTCGACCTACGTGCGGAAGCCCCCGTACTTCGACGGCATGCCCAAGGACCCGGAAGCCGTCACGGACATCTCCGGTGCGCGCGTGCTGGCGTACCTCGGAGACTCGGTCACCACCGACCACATCTCCCCCGCCGGCAACATCAAGGCAGGAACGCCTGCTGCGCAGTACCTCGACGAGCACGGTGTCGAGCGCAAGGACTACAACTCCTTCGGCTCGCGTCGCGGCAACCACGAGGTCATGATCCGCGGAACGTTCGCGAACATCCGGCTGCGCAACCAGCTCCTCGACGACGTCTCGGGTGGCTACACCCGCGACTTCACGCAGGACGGTGGCCCGCAGGCCTTCATCTACGACGCGTCGCAGAACTACCAGAACGCCGGCATCCCGCTGGTCGTCCTGGGCGGCAAGGAGTACGGCTCCGGATCCTCGCGTGACTGGGCTGCCAAGGGCACCCGCCTGCTCGGCGTCAAGGCCGTCATCACCGAGTCGTTCGAGCGCATCCACCGCTCCAACCTCATCGGCATGGGCGTCGTCCCGCTGCAGTTCCCCGCCGGCGAGTCGGCGGCGTCGCTGAAGCTCGACGGCACCGAGACCTTCGACATCTCGGGCATCACCGAGCTGAACGAGGGCCGCACGCCGAAGACGATGCACGTCACCGCGACGAAGGACGACGGCTCTGCCGTCGAGTTCGACGCCGTGGTCCGCATCGACACCCCCGGCGAGGCGGAGTACTACCGCAACGGCGGCATCCTGCAGTACGTGCTGCGCAACATGATCGGCTGATCACCGCAGTGATCACTGCCCCGTGAGGGGAGCAGAACGCGCACGACCGCGCCGCGATACCGCGTGTATCGCCGGTTCGGTCGTGCGCGTTCTGCGATCAGCACGATGTCCCCAGCACACGACAGGAGCACCGAGTGCCGAAGGTCAGTGACGACCATCTCGCGGCGCGCCGAAGTCAGATCCTCGACGGCGCGCGCCGCTGTTTCGCCGAATACGGTTACGAGGGCGCCACGGTGCGGCGACTCGAGGAGGCCACCTCGCTCTCGCGAGGAGCGATCTTCCACCACTTCAAGGACAAGGACGGGCTGTTCCTCGCGCTCGCCCGCGACGACGCGCGCCGCATGGCCGATGTCGCCGCCGAGCAGGGGCTCGTCCAGGTGATGCGGGACATGCTGGCCGCCCCCGACCAGTTCGACTGGCTCGGTACGCGTCTAGAGATCGCTCGGCGGCTCAAGACCGACGCCGAGTTCCGGGCCGGGTGGTCGGAGCGCTCGGTCGAGCTGCAGGACGCCGTCCTGTCACGTCTCGAGCGTCAGAAGTCTGCGGGCCGACTGCGGGACGACGTGCCCACCGCGGTACTGCTGGGATACCTCGACCTCGTCATGGACGGTCTCGTGACCCGCATCGCGTCGGGCCAGGGCACCGAGAACCTGTCGGCCGTCCTCGACCTGGTCGAGGAGTCGGTCCGTCGCGATCGGCCGTGAGCCGACTCAGGCGAGCGTGATCAGGTCGAGGTAGTCCTGCGACCAGTGGTCCTCGTTGCCGTCCGGCAGGAGGATCACTCGTTCGGGAGACAGTGCCTCGGCCGCACCCGGATCGTGCGTCACCAGCACGACGGCGCCCTTGTAGCTCCGCAGCGCCTCGAGGACCTGCTCACGCGAGATCGGGTCGAGGTTGTTGGTCGGCTCGTCGAGCAGCAGCACGTTGGCCGCCGACGAGACCAGGCCGGCGAGCGCGAGTCGCGTCTTCTCACCGCCGGAGAGAGTGCCGGCCGGCTGTTCGAGCTGCGGGCCGGTGAACATGAACGCACCGAGCAGCGACCGCAGCTCCTGCTCCGGGGTGTCCGGTGCCGCGTGCCGCACGTTCTCCCAGACCGACGCCATGTCGTCGAGGGTGTCGTGTTCCTGGGCGAAGTAGCCGATGCGTAGACCGTGACCGGGCTCGATCTGGCCCGAGTCGCTCTTCTCCGTGCCGGCGAGGATGCGGAGCAGCGTCGTCTTGCCGGCGCCGTTGAGGCCGAGCACCACGACGCGGGAACCGCGGTCGATGGCCAGATCCACACCCGCGAAGATCTCCAGGGACCCGTACATCTTGGTGAGGTTCGACGCCATGAGCGGCGTCTTGCCGCACGGTGCGGGCTCGGGGAAGCGGATGTGTGCCACCCGGTCGGACACGCGTTCCTCGTCGAGGTTCGCCATCAGCTTGTCGGCACGCTTGGCCATGTTCTGGGCGGCCACGGCCTTGGTGGCCTTCGCACCCATCTTGGCGGCCTGCGCGCGCAGAGCGCCGGCCTTCTTCTCCGCATTGGCACGCTCGCGGCGACGACGCTGCTCGTCCGTCGAGCGCGCGTCGAGGTACTTCTTCCAGTTCATGTTGTAGACGTCCGGCTCGCCGCGGACGGCATCGAGGAACCACACTCGGTTCACGACGTCGTTCAGCAGCTCCACATCGTGACTGATGACGATGAGCCCACCCTCGTGGCTCTGCAGGAAGCCGCGGAGCCAGGTGATGGAATCGGCGTCGAGGTGGTTGGTGGGCTCGTCGAGCAGCAGCGTGGTGGCCGAGCGACCACCACTGCCGTCGGACGCCGCGAACAGGATGCGTGCCAGCTCGACGCGGCGGCGCTGACCGCCGGAGAGGGTGCGTAGGGGCTGCGCCAGGACACGGTCGGGAAGTCCGAGGCTGTTGCAGATGCGCGCCGCTTCGCTCTCGGCCACGTAGCCGCCGAGCGAGGCGAAACGCTCCTCGAGCTCGCCGTATCGGCGGACGGCCTTGTCGAGGCGATCCTCGTCGGCCACCTCGGCCATGAGCGCCTGCTGCTTCTCCATGTCGTGGAGCAAGGTGTCGAGTCCGCGGGCGGACAGGACGCGGTCCTTGGCCAGCAGGTCGAGGTCGCCCTCCTTGGGGTCCTGCGGCAGGTAACCGATGTCCCCGGTGCGGGTGACCGAGCCGGCGTAGGGCTCGCCCTCTCCTGCCAGAATGCGGAGAGTGGTGGTCTTCCCGGCGCCGTTGCGGCCCACGAGGCCGATGCGGTCGCCGGCCTGCACGCGCAGGGCGGGCCCGGGAGCGGACAGAAGAGTACGCACGCCGGCACGAACCTCCAGGTCGGTGGCGGTGATCACGGTGCGAACTCCTCGATCGTCGTAGTTGTCCGGTGGCAGACCGGGCGCAGCGCGAAGTCGACTGCGCAGCAATCCCTCATTTTAACGCCTCCGCGGGCTCCCACGGTCCACGCAGACGTGACTCCGCTAACGTTCGACGCATGGAGAAGGAACAGGATCTGCAGGGGCGTGTCGCCGTGGTCACCGGCGCGAGCCGCGGAATCGGTCGGGCCATCGCGGCCGACCTCCTCGCTCGCGGCGCCGCCGTGACGGTGACCGCCCGCAAGAAGGAGCAGCTCGACGCCACCGCCGAGGAGCTGCGCGCCGCGGTACCGGGGGCCACCGTGCTCGCCATCGCCGGCAACGCCGGGGACGAGGAGTCCCGCCGCGAGACGGTCGACCGCACGGTCGCCGAGCTCGGCTCACTCGACATTCTGATCAACAACACCGGCATCAATCCGGTGTACGGATCGCTGATGGAGGCCGATCTGGCCGGCGTCCGCAAGATCTTCGAGGTCAACGTCGTCGCGACACTCGGCTTCATCCAGGAGGCGCACCGAGCGTGGATGGGCGAGCACGGCGGCTCGGTCGTGAACCTCGCCAGCGTGGCGGGAATCCGATCCACCGGAGTCATCGCCGCGTACGGCTCGTCCAAGGCGGCGCTCATCCGGCTGACCGAGGAGCTCGCGTGGCAGCTCGGACCCTCGATCCGTGTGAACGCGGTGGCCCCGGGCGTCGTCAAGACCAAGTTCGCCGAGGCACTCGTCGCCGATGGCGAGGAGGCGGCGGCCGCCGGCTACCCGATGAAGCGGCTGGGAACGCCCGAGGACGTGGCCTCGCTCGTCGGGTTCCTCGTGTCCGACGCCGCGTCGTGGATCACCGGCGAGACGGTGCGCGTCGACGGCGGACTGCTGGCGACGGGAACGTTCTGACCGACGTCCTCGTCGTCGGCGCCGGCCCGTCCGGCCGCGCGGCGGCACATCGCTGCGCGGCCGCGGGGGCAACGGTGACTCTCGTCGACCCCCGTCCGGATCGTCGATGGATCAACACGTACGGGATGTGGACCGACGAGATTCCGGACTGGGTGCCGGAGTCGACGCGCGCGTCCACGTCCTGCTCCCCCGTCGTGGTCGGCACACGCCGACACGTGGTGGACCGGGGGTACTCGGTGCTCGACACCGGACGACTGCAGGACGACCTCACGCTCGACGGAGTGTCGGTGGTCGCGGAGTCCGCGGCGGAGGTCACGCCCACGTCGGTGACCCTGCGGAACGGCACCTCCCTGTCCGGCGGCACGGTGATCGACGCCCGCGGCTCGGCGGTCGGACCCGGCGTCCCCGAGCAGACGGCCCACGGGGTCGTGGTCGACGAGGAGACCGCTGCACGTGCCTGCGGCGGCGAGTCCGCGGTGATCATGGACTGGCGGCGGGACAACGGTGCGGACGCGGACGCAGTGCCGTCCTTCCTGTACGTCGTGCCGCTGGGCGGCGGCGCGGTGTTGCTCGAGGAAACCTGCCTGGTCGGCCGGCCCGGCCTCACCTCACCCGAGCTCGCGCGTCGGCTGCTCGCACGACTGGCTGCGCGGGGTGTGACTCTGCGCGGCGACGAGCCCGTCGAGCGGGTGCGCTTCGCGATGCGTCCGCCGACCCGTCCGACGCGCGGGGTCGTCACCACCGGGACGCGGAGTCCGGCTCTGCACACCGCCACCGGGTACAGCGTCGCTGCTTCCCTGCGCCGAGCGGACGTCATCGCGTCGGCCGTGCTGGACGGCGGCGGCGTCGACTCGGCGGGATCGCGGGCGGTCACCCGGCTGCGGTCGGTGGGCGCGGACGCTCTGCTGTCCTTCCCGCCCGATGCCCTCGCGCCGTTCTTCGACCGATTCTTCGAGATGCCGTCGACGCTGCAACGCGCCTATCTGTCGTCGGACGACGACGTCGCCGGCATGTCCCGGGCGATGCTGACGCTGTTCTCGCGGATCGGTTCGTCCGACCGCCGCGTGATCCTCGGAGCGGTCCGTCGGGCGATGTTCTCCGCAGCGGTGGGGACGCGTTCGTGACGGGTGGTGGAAATGTGACCGGGCGTGCCCCAAGATTGGACACATGCGATCGATCTGGAAAGGCTCCATCGCCTTCGGCCTGGTGAACGTCCCGGTCAAGGTGTACACGGCCACCGAGGACCACGACATCAAGTTCCATCAGGTCCACGGCAAGGACGGCGGTCGCATCAAGTACGACCGGAAGTGCTCCGTGTGCGGTGAGTCGGTGCAGTTCGCCGACATCGACAAGGCCTACGAGACCCCCGACGGCGACCGGGTGATCCTGACCGATCAGGACTTCTCGTCGCTGCCCGCCGCCGAGAAGCACGAGATCCCGGTTCTCGAGTTCGTGCCGACCGACCAGATCGATCCGATCCTGTTCGACAAGAGCTACTACCTGGAGCCGGACTCGACGTCCCCGAAGGCGTACGTGCTCCTCCGGGAGACCTTGTCCACGACCGATCGCACCGCACTGGTGCACTTCACGCTGCGACAGAAGACGCGCCTCGCGGCCCTCCGCGTGCACGACGACGTGCTGATGATCCAGACGCTGCTGTGGCCCGACGAGGTGCGGGCCGCCGAGTTCTCCTCGCTCGACGACGTCACCGCGCCCCGCCCCAACGAACTGAAGATGGCGGGGGCGCTCGTCGAGAGCATGTCGGGCGACTTCGACCCGTCCGAGTACACCGACGACTACCAGATCGAACTCCGCAAGGTCCTCGACGAGATGATCGAGAACGGCGGCGAGAAGGTGGTGCACGCCGAACCGGAGGACACCGACTCGGGAGAGGACGCCGAGGTCGTCGACCTGGTCGCGGCACTCCAACGCAGCGTCGAGGCGGCGGGCCGGTCCGGCCGTGGTCGTCGCGGCGACACCGACTCGGCATCGACGAAGGACGAGTCGGGGAACGAAGAGTCCGCGACGAAGGCTCCGGCGAAGAAGGCAGCCGCGAAGAAGGCACCGGCCAAGAAGGCGGCGGCGAAGAAGGCGGCGGCGAAGAAAGCGCCCGCCGAGAAGACGGCCGCGAAGAAGGCGGCGGCGAAGAAGGCCGGGAGCGGCACGTCGTCGGGCGACGAGGACCAGCAGCGCAAGGGGGCGTGAGGTCTCACGACCACGGCGTGCGCGTCCGCACGGGCCTCACAATCAAGTGCCCACGGAACCGTATGTCTCACAACGCCAAACGTGGTTGATCACCCCAAGGATGCTTTTACTCTCTCTGGAGAGACACAGCGAGTCGTCCCGGTCACACCGGCGACGGGCGCCGCATCCATCGGGGGAGATCACATGTTCGACGAGTACACGTTCAGCACTGTCGCCAACGACGGGCACCTGGTCAGTCCGGTCGTCGCTCTGACGGGCGACGCGCCGTCGCTGTTGTTCTCGCGAAAGTATGCGGACGTCGCGGCGCTGTCCGCCGGCGACCACGAGCTGCTGCGACCGATCGTCGATCCGAGCACCGCCGAGCAGGTGCGCTCCATGGCGCCGCCCGCCGACGAGATCGCGCTGGTGTTCGGTGCCAACGGCTTCGTCGGAGCGCATCTCGTCGCGGAACTGTCTCTGCGCCCCGGAATCACGACGGTCTACGCCGGTGTCCGATCCGCCGGCGACTCCTCCGCCGCCGAGCGTTTCGAGGAGACCGTCGCCCAGTACTCGATCACCGGGATCGATCTCGCGAAGATCGTCGTCATCGAGGCGGTTCCGACCCGGACGAACTTCGGTCTGGACGAGGACACCTACCTGCGGCTCCGCGGCACCGTCGACCAGGTGTTCAACTCGGCCAGTTCCACCGACTACGACTCCAGCTACCTCGAGTTGCGACAGGACTGGTTCGTCTCCCTGCTGCGCGTCGTCCAGTTCACCCTGGAGGACCGTCGCAAGCACCTCACCTACATGGGGTCGATCGGCGCCTTCATCTACACCAGCCCGGAGGACTTCCTGCGTCCCGATTCCTGGTGGTACTCGGGCTACTGCCAGATGAAGTGGATCAACGGTCAGCTCCTCGGATGGCTCGCACGGGACGGCGTCGCCTCCGTCACCCTGGTCGAGTCGCCGTACGTGCTCGGCAGCACCACCGTCGGCAAGGACCCGGGTCGCGTCTACAGCTTCTGGCGCGCGATCGAGCTGGCGAACAGTGTCGGTGCGATGTGGGACGGTCCGGGCATGAACTACGCGCCCGTCGACGTGCTCGCGCGCGTGCTGGCGGACAACGCTCTCGGCGACGGCACGCTCCCCCACCTCGTGCCGTCCAATCCGGTGCCCTACAGCAACGCCGTCCTGGCATCGGCTCTCGGCCTGGACCTCGTGCCGTGGGCGGAGTTCAAAGCGATCGTCGACAGCAAGATCCCGGCGGAGAAGACGGCGTCCCTGCTCGGGTCCGACGTCAACGACCTCATCCGCCGTTCCAACGCACCGTCGCTCATGCCGTCGTCCTTCGACGGATCCTCGTGGGATCACGATGCGCTCTTCGCGCTGTACCTGTCGGTCATCCAGTTCCGCGACGCGACGGCGCGCCGACCCCGACTGGTCACCGCGTGAGCAGAAGCGCACAGACCCGCGACGTCCTCGGTCGTGCACGATGAGTCGCGTCCCGCCGCAACCGATGTTCCTGGAAACCGGCGCGAGGTACCGGGTCCGGGTGTTCCTCGGCGATTTCGTGAACTTCACCCTCGGGCTCGTCTACTACGTCGCCTGCGCGACCCTCGGAGTGCTCGCCGTCGCGATCGACGCCGTGCTGCGCACCCATCTCTACGACGCGTTCATCGCACTGGTCGAGCGCATCGACCACGGTAAGGAGACGGCGGTGGAGCCGTCGTGACCAGAGCAGCCACCACCGCTGGAACCGTGGCTCTCGCTGCGCTCGTAGGCGGGTACTCGTACTGGCGCAGCGCCGCCTTCCTCCGTGATCCGGAGCGGTCGGTGCCCCCGGACCCGTCGTCCATCGTGTCGGCGGCCGACGGGTACATCACCTACGTCAAGCGTGTCGAGTCGGGCCAGATGCCGGTCGCCGTGAAGAAGCGGCGCACCATCCGGCTGTCCGAGTACGCCGGGATCGACTCCGACGCCAGCGGGTGGCTCGTCGGCACCTACATGACCGAGCACTCGGTCCACCGCAATCGCGCACCGATCGAGGGGGCGGTGGTGGTGCGTGAACACCGCGGCGCGGCGCCGTTCAACAGGTCGATGGCTCGCATGACGGCGAACCTGTTCCTGCACCGCACGCCCTACGACGAGGGGTGCGAGTACCTCCTGACCAACGAGCGACTCACCATCGGTGTCCGGCACGCCGACGGTCCCACCGTCTTCGTCACACAGATCGCCGATCTGTGGGTGGACCGGATCGTCGCCCACGTCGAGGTCGGTCAGAATCTCGCTCGCGGCGAGCAGTACGGCCTGATCCGCTTCGGGTCACAGTGCGACGTGTTCCTTCCCGACGCTCTGCTCGACGGCGACGTCCTGGTACGGCCGGGGCAGTACGTGTGGGCCGGTGAGTCGGTGCTCGCCCGATCCCTCGTGCGGCCGGCACCGACGACCCGGAGCACGATGCAGAACGATCTCGAGGAGGCCCTCTCATGACCTCACGTACGGTCGGTCGGCCGGTCACGACCGCGGCCGTGACCATCACGGCGGTACGCACCCGTCGCGACTGGACGGCCTTCGCGAAAGTCCCGTTCGCGGTCTATCGGAACGACCCGAACTGGATCCCCGGCGACATCGCGGACGTGGACTCGATGCTGCGTCGGCCGTCGGAGAAGACGCGGAGCCGGATGACGAGTCAGGCGTTCCTCGCGTATCGCGGTCGGCGGCTCGTGGGGCGGATCGCGGCCATCGCCGACCTGGTCTTCATCTCGCACTACGAGGAGCAGACCGCGTACTTCGGCTACTTCGAGTGCCTCGACGACCGGGAGGCCGCGCACGCTCTGCTCGACGCCGTGGCCGCCTGGGCTCGGGGGCGGTCGCTGAGCACCGTGGTGGGTCCGATGAGCCCGTCACTGCTGTGGAGCGCGGGAGTGCTGGTGCACGGCAACGACATTCCGCCGCTGGTCGGGATGCCCCACAATCCCCCGTATTACGCCGATCTCCTCGAGTCGTGGGGTATGACCAGCATCAAGGAGTTCCACAGCTTCTATCACGACGACCCGCACACGCTCGTCCAGTCGCCGCCGTTCGCACGCAAGTACGCGATGGGCCAGAGGTGGAAGGCGCGGTCGTCCGTCGTCGTCCGGCCGATGAATCCGGCGACGTTCGACGAGGACGTGGCCAAGCTGCGCGTGCTCTACAACACCGCATTCGCGTCGTTCTGGGGATTCACGCCCGTGGAACCCGACGAACTCGATGCGCTCGTGGCGACCATGCGTCCGATCCTCGATCCCGAGATCGTGCTGTTCGCCGAACTCGACGGCGAGGTCGTCGGCTTCGTCATGGGGATCCCGGACGTGAACAAGGCGGCCCTCGGAGCGGTGCGCTCACGGTTCGGCATCGTGCGCGATCTCCACACGATCGCGCGGTGGCGGGGGCCCGGCGGACGCAGACACCGCACGCACGTGCGGCTCGACATGATGTTCGTGGACCCGAGCTGCCCCGACAAGGGCACCTCGGCACTGCTGATCTTCGAACTGTTCCAGCGCCTCCACGACGGCGGATACGCCTCCGTGGAGGCAGCCCCCGTGCTGGCGGACGGAGGCTGGTTCCACTCGGTGCGTTCGTCCTACCCGGTGGACCCGAGCAGGACGTACCGCATCTTCTCGCGTGAGATCGGGTGAGCCGGCTCTAGACGGTGAAGCCGAGCGCGCGCAGCTGCTCGCGGCCGTCGTCGGTGATCTTGTCCGGTCCCCACGGCGGCATCCAGACCCAGTTGATCTTGAGGTCCTCGGCCAGACCACTGCGCACCAGGGCGGTGCGGCTCTGGTCCTCGATGACGTCGGTCAACGGGCACGCCGCGGACGTCAGCGTCATGTCGAGGGTGACCACGGCCTCGTCGTCGATGGTGATTCCGTAGACCAGTCCGAGGTCGACGACGTTGATGCCGAGCTCGGGGTCGACAACGTCACGCATGGCCTCCTCGAGGTCTTCGATGACGGAATCGGGCGCCACTGCGCCGTTGTCGGTATCGGTCATGATCGTCCTCCACTGTTCGCGTGCTCGTCCTGCGTCTCCACAGTACGAACAACGGCGTCCTTGAATGCCATCCATCCGAGCAGCGCGCACTTCACGCGTGCCGGGTACTTCGCCACACCAGCGAAGGCGATGCCGTCGCCGATGACGTCCTCGTCACCCTCGACGGTGCCGCGGCTGCCGACCATCGCCGAGAAGGCGTCCACCGTGAGAAGCGCGTCCTCGACGGAGAGTCCGACGACCTGGTCGGTCAGAACCGAGGTGGCCGCCTGACTGATCGAGCACCCCTGCCCGTCGTAGGACACGTCGGCCACGACACCGTCGGCGACGTTCACGCGCAACGTGACCTCGTCACCGCACGTGGGGTTGACGTGGTGCACCTCGGCGCCGAACGGCTCGCGGAGCCCACGACCGTGCGGGTGCTTGTAGTGATCGAGGATCACTTCCTGGTACATCTGTTCCATTCTCACGCGGCACCGCCGACGCCGAAGAACGACTGTGCCGTGCGGATCGCGTCGCGCAGCGCGTGCACTTCCTCCACCGTGTTGTAGACGGCGAACGAGGCACGGGCCGTCGCGGCAAGGCCGAAACGACGGTGCAGCGGCCACGCGCAGTGATGCCCGACGCGGATGGCGACGCCCTCGTCGTCGAGGATCTGCCCCAGATCGTGCGCATGGATGCCGTCGACGACGAACGACACGGCTCCCCCGCGGTCCTGCGTGTCCGTGGGCCCGATGATGCGGAGCCCGTCGATGGTGGCGAGCTCCGACAGTGCGGCAGCAGTGAGCGTCTGTTCGTGCGCGGCGACGGCGTCCATCCCCAGCGCGTTCAGGTACTCCACGGCGGCACCCAGACCGACGACCTGCGACGTCATGGGCACACCGGCCTCGAACCGCTGCGGGGGCGGTGCGTAGGTGGTCTGCTCCATCGTCACGGTCTCGATCATCGACCCGCCGGTGATGAAGGGAGGCATCTCGGCCAGGAGCGCCGACTTGCCGTACAGGACACCGACCCCGGACGGTCCGAGCATCTTGTGCCCGGAGAACGCCGCGAAGTCGACGTCGAGCGCGGAGACGTCCACCGGCATGTGCGGCACCGACTGGCAGGCGTCGAGGACGACCAGTGCGTCGACCGCCCGTGCACGACGGACGAGTTCCTCGGTGGGAGCCACCGCGCCCGTCACGTTGGACTGGTGGGTGAACGCGACCACGCGCGTGCGGTCGGTGAGCTCGAGCGAGTCGAGATCGATCCGGCCGTCGTCGGTGACCCCGTACCACCGGAGCGTCGCACCGGTGCGGCGTGAGAGCTCCTGCCATGGAACGAGATTCGCGTGGTGTTCGAGCTCGGTGATGACGATCTCGTCACCGGGACGCAGCGACCGCGCGAAGCGGTCGTCGCCGAGGACGTGCGTGACCAGGTTGAGCGACTCGGTGGCGTTCTTGGTGAACACGATCTCGTCCGCGCGGGCACCCACGAAGGCGGCAATGCCCGCGCGGGCACCCTCGTAGGCGTCCGTGGCCTCTTCGGCCAGCTGGTGGGCCCCGCGGTGCACGGCGGCGTTGCAGGTGGTGAGGAAGTGCCGCTCGGCATCGAGCACCTGCACCGGACGTTGAGACGTCGCGCCGGAGTCGAGGTACACGAGAGGCTTGTCGTCTCGCACGGTACGACCGAGGATCGGGAAGTCCTCCCGAAGCCTCGCGACGTCCAGGGTGCCGACCGACGCGACGGCCGTCATGCGCCCGCGGTGGTCTTCGTGAAGCGCTCGTATCCGTTCGCCTCGAGCTCGTCGGCCAGCTCGGGTCCACCGGACTCGACGATGCGGCCCGCGGAGAACACGTGCACGTGATCGGGCGTGATGTAGCGCAGGATGCGGGTGTAGTGCGTGATCAGGAGAATGCCGCCGTTCTCCCGCTCCTTGTAGCGGTTGACACCCTCCGACACGACCCGCAGGGCGTCGACGTCGAGGCCCGAGTCGGTCTCGTCGAGGATGGCGATCTTCGGCTTGAGCAGACCCAGCTGCAGGATCTCGTGGCGCTTCTTCTCGCCGCCGGAGAAGCCTTCGTTGACGCTGCGCTCGGCGAAGGCCGGATCGATGTCGAGCTCGGTCATCGCCTCCTTGGCCTCCTTCACCCAGTGCCGCAGCTTCGGGGCCTCGCCGCGCACGGCGGTGGCAGCGGTGCGGAGGAAGTTGGACATGGAGACACCGGGAACCTCGACGGGGTACTGCATCGCGAGGAACAGGCCGGCGCGAGCACGCTCGTCCACGGACATCTCCTGCACGTCCTCACCGTCGAGCAGGATGGTGCCCGAGGTGACGCGGTACTTGGGATGGCCGGCGATCGCGTAGGAGAGCGTCGACTTGCCCGAGCCGTTGGGGCCCATGATGGCGTGCGTCTCGCCCGACGAGACCGTCAGATCGACGCCCTTCAGGATCTCGATCGGCTGCGCGGCGTCGTCGGTGTTCGCGACGTCGACGTGCAGATCGCGGATTTCGAGAGTGGACATGATGTTCCTTGCCTGTCTGTGAATCGGGAGAAGGTGGTCGCGCGAGGGGTCAGACGCCGGTGATGGCGAGTTCCGCCTCGACCGCGTCGGAGAGACGCTCACGGATGGACGCGACCGGGATCTTCGCGATGATGTCGTGGAAGAAGCCGCGCACGACGAGCTTGCGTGCCTGGTCCTCCGGGATGCCGCGAGCACGGAGGTAGAACAGCTGCTCGTCGTCGAAGCGACCCGTGGCACTCGCGTGACCGGCCCCGACGATCTCGCCGGTCTCGATCTCGAGGTTCGGGACGGAGTCCGCGCGCGCGCCGTCGGTGAGAATCAGGTTGCGGTTGAGCTCGAACGTGTCCGTCCCCTCCGCCTTCGCACCGATGACGACGTCGCCGACCCACACGGTGTGGGTGTCGGGCTTCTTCGACGCCGGGTCGCCCTGCAGGGCGCCCTTGTAGACCACGTTGGACTTGCAGTGCGGCGCGGTGTGGTTGACCAGCAGGCGCTGCTCGAGATGCTGACCGTCGTCCGCGAAGTACAGGCCCAGGAGCTCGGCGTCGCCACCCGGACCGGTGAAGTTCACCGTCGGTGTCAGGCGCACCAGGTCGCCGCCGAGGCTGACCGACACGTAACGCAGGACGCTGTCGCGGCCCACCTTCGCGTGATGCGACGCGACGTGCACCGCGTCGTCGTCCCACTCCTGCAGCGCGACGACCGTGAGGTGTGCGCTGTCCGCGACGACGAACTCGACATTCTCGGCGTAGGTTCCGCTGCCGCGCTGCTCGAGCACGACGGTCGCCTTGGCGAACGCCTCGACGCGGATCTGGACGTGGCCGTAGGCGACGACGTCCGCTCCCGGACCGTCGACCGTCACGATCAGCGGATCCGCGAGCTCTGCCTCGGAGGCCACCGTGACGACGGTGGCCGAGTCGAAGGACGAGTACGCCTGGGCGGCGACCCGATCGGCCGGCGCACCCGCGGTGCCGAGCCGCGCGTCGTCACGACCGACGGTCTCGACGCGCACGGACTCGGGCGCATCGGTGACCGTCACGGTCGCGGAGCCCGTGGCCACGGCGGTGCCGTCGTGGAGACCTCGCAGGCGCCGCAGCGGTGTGAAGCGCCAGATCTCGTCGCGGCCGGACGGCACCTCGAACGCGGCGACGTCGTAGGACGAGAACTGCGCGCCCTTGTTCGCGACGATCGCGCGCTTGTTCTCGGTGGCGGGGTTCTCGCCGGTGAGGGCAGCCTTCACCCCGGTGTCGGTGTGGGGCAGGGTCATCCGACCGATCCCTCCATCTGCAGCTCGATCAGGCGGTTGAGCTCGAGGGCGTACTCCATCGGGAGTTCCTTGGCGATGGGCTCGACGAAGCCGCGCACCACCATGGCCATCGCCTCGTCCTCGGTCATGCCGCGGCTCATCAGGTAGAACAGCTGATCGTCGCTGACCTTGGAGACGGTGGCCTCGTGGCCCATCGTCACGTCGTCCTCACGGATGTCGACGTACGGGTAGGTGTCGCTGCGGCTGATCTGATCGACCAGGAGTGCGTCGCACTTGACGGTCGACTTCGACCCGTGCGCGCCCTTGTTGATCTGGATCAGGCCGCGGTACGACGCCCGGCCGCCGCCGCGAGCGACGGACTTGCTCACGATGTTGGAGGACGTGTTCGGCGCGAGGTGGAGCATCTTCGAGCCGGTGTCCTGGTGCTGGCCCTCGCCGGCGAACGCCACCGACAGAACCTCGCCCTTGGCGTGCTCACCGGTCATCCACACGGCCGGGTACTTCATCGTGACCTTCGAGCCGATGTTGCCGTCGATCCACTCCATCGTCGCGCCGGCCTCGGCCTTCGCGCGCTTGGTGACGAGGTTGTAGACGTTGTTCGACCAGTTCTGGATGGTGGTGTAGCGGCACCGACCACCCTTCTTCACGATGATCTCGACGACCGCCGAGTGCAGCGAGTCGGACTTGTAGATCGGGGCGGTGCAGCCCTCGACGTAGTGCACGTACGCACCCTCGTCGACGATGATGAGCGTCCGCTCGAACTGACCCATGTTCTCGGTGTTGATGCGGAAGTACGCCTGCAGCGGGATGTCGACGTGGACGCCCGGCGGCACGTAGATGAAGGACCCACCGGACCACACCGCGGTGTTCAGCGCGGAGAACTTGTTGTCGCCGGCCGGGATCACCGAGCCGAAGTACTCCTGGAACAGCTCCGGGTGCTCACGCAGACCCGAGTCGGTGTCCAGGAAGATGACGCCCTGCTCCTCGAGATCCTCGCGGATCGAGTGGTAGACGACCTCGGACTCGTACTGAGCGGCGACACCCGACACGAGGCGCTGCTTCTCCGCCTCCGGGATGCCGAGGCGGTCGTACGTGTTCTTGATGTCGGCGGGCAGATCGTCCCACGTGGCGGCCTGCTTCTCGCTGGACCGCACGAAGTACTTGATGTTGTCGAAGTCGATGCCGTCGAGGTTCGAGCCCCAGTTCGGCATGGGCTTTCGCTCGAACGTGCGCAGCGCCTTGAGGCGTGCCTCGAGCATCCACTCGGGCTCGCTCTTCTTGTCGGAGATGTCGCGCACGACGGCGTCGCTGATGCCGCGCTTGGCGCTCGCACCGGCGACGTCGGAGTCGGACCAGCCGTATCCGTAGGTCCCGAGAGACGCGATGGTCTCGTCCTGCGTGAGTGTCGCGGGCACCGTGGGGGTCACCTGGTCTGGTGTGACGGTCATGCGGGCTCCTTCCGGAGACGATCGAGCGGGCTGTTCGGGCTGGAGCTGGTGGTACGGGCCGAATCGAGAGCTGTGCGGTCGTGGTGGACCGTGCCGCTGTCGGCAGCATCACTCGGTGCAACGCCGACATCGTCGTCGGTATTGCCTGATTCGGGAGTCGAGAGTGTGCGAAGGGGCACATGGGTGGTGCACGCGCAGTCACCGTTGGCGATGGTGGCGAGGCGCTGCACGTGCGTTCCGAGCAGATCGGCGAACGCTTCGCGCTCGGCGGTGCACAGCTCGGGGAACTCGGCCGCGACGTGCGAGACCGGGCAGTGGTGCTGGCAGATCTGCACCCCGTTGCCGACCGGGCGGGTGGAGGCGGCGAAGCCGGACTCGGTCAGCGCCTCGGCGATGGCGTCGGCCGTCTCGGAGACGGACTGCTGCGAGGACGTGTCGGCAGGCTCGACGTCGCCCACGATGGACTGGATGCGTCGGCGGGCGAACGTGCGCACCGCGTCGTCGCCGCCGATCTCCCGTAGGTGCCGCATGGCCGCACCCGCGAGATCGTCGTACGAGTGGCCGAGTCGAGAGCGTCCGTGCGCGGTCAGGGAGAACAGCTTCGCGGGGCGACCGCGGGTACGTGCACCGGGACGCGAGGTCATCGTGACGCGCGCGTCGCCCGCGTCGATGAGAGCATCGAGGTGGCGCCGCACGCCGGCGGCGCTGATGCCCAGACGGGACCCGACCTGGGTGGCGCTGATCGGACCCTCCTCGAGCAGAAGCGTCACGACGGACGACCGCGTGCGACCCTCCGACGTTGCCGAGCCCGACGTTGCCGAGCCCGACGTTGCTGAACCAGATCCCGAAGCCGGGGTGACAGTGACCGACGCGACGTCGGCGCGGGCGCTGACGCGCTCGCCGGAACGTTCGGTAGTCGTTTTCACAACACCAGTGTGACCGAATTACCGGAGAGGTTCCAGCAAGGGCACCCTGGGTAGCTGGGCCGATGCCGCGGCGACGTTCGTGATCGGCGCCGGTGTCGATACGCTCCGTTCTGTGCCCGCACCTGCCGACGACTCCGTGCCCTCCGCGCCGGTGACACCGACCGACGCCTCGGCGTCCCTCGCGGGCGGCACCGACCACGTGGTCACGGCGGGTGCGACGGAGCCGAGCCGCTCCGGTACCGCCGCGCGGATGCGGGCGACGGCCCGTCGAGCGACGCGTCGGGTGCTGGGGATCGAGGGGTCTCCGCGCAGCGACCGCGTCGCGTTTCTGCACGACAACGAGCCCGAGCGCCCCGAACTGAACGCCGCCGAGGTGCGCGATCTCACACGGATCCGCCGCTTCGGTGCCATCGGCGCCGCGATGATGGCCCTCGGTGCACTGGGCGCCGGCGCACAACCGGTTCTCCAGAACCCGGTGCAGGGTGTCCGCGTGCTCGGGCTCTTCGCTCGCGCGCTCCCCGCCGCACTCACCATCACGATGATCGGCACCGCCGTCGTGGTGCTCGCATGGCTGCTCCTCGGCCGCCTCGCCGTGGGATCTTTCGGCGCGCACTCGTCGCCGCGCCGGATGTCTCGCTCCGAGCTGGACCGCACGCTCGCGCTGTGGATCGTGCCGCTGTGCGTCGCGCCACCGATGTTCAGCAAGGACGTCTACTCGTACCTGGCGCAGAGCGAGATCACGGCCCGCGGACTCGATCCGTACGCCATCGGTCCGCAGGCGGCACTCGGCGTCGACCATGTGCTGACCAGGACCGTGCCGACCATCTGGCGCGACACCCCGGCGCCCTACGGACCGTTCTTCCTGTGGATCGGTCGGGGCATCACCGCGCTCACCGGTGACGACATCGTCGCCGGGATCTTCCTGCATCGCATCGTCGCGCTGATCGGCGTCGCGCTCATCGTGTGGGCTCTCCCCCGCCTCGCCGCCCGGTGCGGAGTGTCCAGCGTGGCGGCGCTGTGGCTCGGTGCCGCCAATCCGCTCCTGCTCTTCCACCTCGTCGCCGGGATCCACAACGAGGCCGCAATGCTGGGCCTGATGCTCGCGGGGCTCGAACTCTCGTTCCGCGCGGTCGAGTCCGCGGCACCACTGCGGGGCCGTACCGGCGTGCTGCTGCTCGCCGGCGCGGCGGTCATCGCCCTGTCCGCGACGATCAAGATCCCGTCGGTGCTCGCGCTCGGATTCGTGGGCATGGCCCTGGCCCGTCGATGGGGTGGTCGGCCCCGCGACGTCGCCGCCGCCGCCGCCCTGCTCGGCGCGGTGACCGTCGCCGTGATCCTGGGCGTCAGCGCCGCGAGCGGGCTCGGATTCGGCTGGCTGGACACCCTGGGCACGGCCAACGCCGTGCGCAGCTGGATGTCGTTGCCCACACTGCTCGGCCTCGCCACGGGAGGCGCCGGCGTCCTCCTCGGCATCGGCGACCACACCACCGCCGTGCTGTCCCTCACCCGCCCGATCGCCTCCCTGGTGGCCGCGCTGATCATCGTGCGGATGCTGGTGTCGGTCCTGCTGGGTCGGCTCCACCCCATCGGAGCCCTCGGCGTGTCGCTCGGGGCACTCGTGCTGCTCTTCCCCGTGGTCCAGCCCTGGTACCTGCTGTGGGCCGTCACCCCGCTGGCCGCCTGGGCCACCCGACCGGCGTTCCGGGTGCCGGTGATCGTCTTCTCCGCGTTCGTCTCGCTGATCGTCATGCCGACCGGCGGTGAGGTCCAGCCCTTCGTCATCGTCCAGGCGGCGGTGGCGACAGTCCTGACGATCGCCGTGCTGTACGCCTCGACGAGGCGACTGCTGCCCTGGCGGGCACGCGACGGGGCGGCGGCGCCGGACCGTCCGTCGGACGCCTACGCTGGATCATCGTGACCGCCCGACCTGTCCCTCCGCCCACGGCGTCCGATGCCGGGACGCCGACGGACTCTCCGGCGGTGTCGCTCCGCGGTGTGGTCAAGCACTTCGGTGACGTCGCGGCCGTCGACGGACTCGACATCGAGCTGCAGCGCGGCCGGGTGCTCGCACTCCTCGGTCCCAACGGGGCCGGCAAGACCACCACCGTCGAGATGTGCGAGGGCTTCCACACGCCCGACTCCGGTGAGGTCCGCGTCCTGGGGCTCGATCCCATCGTCGACTCCGACCGTCTCAAGCCGCGGATCGGGGTCATGCTGCAGGGCGGCGGCGCCTACCCCGGCTCGCGTGCGGGCGAGATGCTCGACCTCGTCGCCGCGTACTCGGCCGACCCGCTCGATCCCGCGTGGCTCCTCGGACAGTTGGGGCTCACCGATGCCGTCCGCACGCCGTACCGACGACTCTCCGGCGGTCAGCAACAACGCCTCTCGCTGGCCTGTGCTCTGGTCGGCCGTCCCGAGCTCGTGTTCCTCGACGAGCCGACCGCCGGGCTCGACGCACAGGCCCGGCTCCTCGTGTGGGACCTCGTCGAGGCGCTGCGGCGCGACGGCGTGAGCATCCTGCTGACCACCCACCTCATGGACGAGGCCGAGCACCTCGCGGACGACCTGGTGATCATCGACCACGGCCAGGTCGTCGCCTCGGGGACGCCCACCGAGCTCACCCGACGGGGCGCCGAGGGCCAGTTGCGCTTCTCCGCGCCCTCCGGCCTTGACCTGTCGTTGCTGCAGATGGTGCTGCCCGAGGGGTTCGATCCGGTCGAGAGTTCGCCGGGCTCGTATCTGCTCGAGGGGACCATCGACCCCCAGGTGCTCGCGACGGTGACCTCGTGGTGTGCTCGACTGAACGTGCTGGCCACCGATCTCCGTGTGGAGCAGCGCAGCCTCGAGGACGTCTTCCTCGACCTCACGGGGCGGGAACTGAGAGGGTGAGCGTGACATCACGGTCCGAACGTGCGTCCGACCGATTCGCACCGGGGACGTTCACACCGGATCCGCGGCCCGCACCGCGCCGCCGCATGCTGCTGGCGCAGAGCCGCCTCGAACTGCTTCTGCTGCTGCGCAACGGTGAGCAGCTGCTGCTGACGATGTTCATCCCGGTGACCTTGCTCATCGGCCTCACGCTGCTGCCGTTCGGCGACTTCGGCACCGAGCGCGTCGGCACCGTCGTGCCCGCCGTGATGACCGTCGCGGTGATGTCGACCGCGTTCACCGGTCAGGCCATCGCCGTCGGCTTCGACCGGCGCTACGGCGCTCTCAAGAGACTCGGCGCCACCGCTCTGCCGAAGTGGGGCGCGATCGCCGGGAAGTCGATCGCCGTGCTCCTCGTGGTCGTGCTGCAGTCGGTACTGCTCGGCGCCATCGGCCTCGCCCTCGGGTGGCGTCCGACTCCCGGCGGACTCGTGCTGGGCGCGCTGGTCATCGCTCTGGGCACCGTCACCTTCGCCACGATGGGCCTCCTGCTCGGCGGGACGCTGCGGGCCGAGATCGTGCTCGCCCTCGCCAACATCGCGTGGTTCGTGATGCTCGGCATCGGCAGCGTGGTGTTCGCGAACGAGGCACTTCCCGGCGGCGTCCGCATGATCGCGCGACTGATCCCGTCGGGCGCGATGGCGGAGACGCTCGAGCAGGCCGTCGTGGGACGAGCCGATCTGTTCGGCATCCTGGTCCTCGTCGTGTGGGCGGCGATCTGCGGCTTCTGGGCGACCCGCAAGTTCTCGTTCACCTGACACCGAAGCCGCAGTCCGACCACCCGAAGCCGCAGGCCGACTACCCCAGGCCGCAGGCCAACTACGCAGCGTAGGAGATGCCGTCTACCATCGACGTGTGCTCTCCCGTGCGTACTTCTCCGTGGTCGACCGCCTCCCGGTCCCCTCCGTTCGCGTCCAGCGAATCATCGCGTTCGTCGTGATCCTGACGCAGGGCGGTATCTCGGTGACGGGCGCCGTGGTCCGGGTGACGGGCTCCGGGCTCGGGTGCCCCACGTGGCCGCAGTGTTTCCCCGGCAGCTTCACGCCCGTCGGCGTGTCCGAGGTGCCCGTCCTGCACCAGGCGGTCGAGTTCGGCAACCGCATGCTCACCTTCGCCGTGGTCCTCACCGCGGCTGCCATCGTCCTGGCGGTGACACGGGCACGGCGCCGCCGCGAGGTGGTCGTCTACGCGTGGCTCATGCCTGCGGGC
The DNA here is from genome assembly GCF_019836205.1 of Rhodococcus sp. BP-160. Taxonomy (NCBI): domain Bacteria; kingdom Bacillati; phylum Actinomycetota; class Actinomycetes; order Mycobacteriales; family Nocardiaceae; genus Rhodococcus; species Rhodococcus sp. BP-160. Next base: position 967,951 of record NZ_JABUEK010000002.1, on the reverse strand, counting down.
ACGGTGCTGCAGGCCGGCGTCGGCGGCATCACGGTGCTCACCGGGCTGCTGTGGTGGACCGTGGCGGTGCACCTCGTGATCTCGATGCTGATGGTCTGGCTCGCGACGTTGCTGTTCCACAAGATCGGTGAGAAGGACGAGGGCGTCTCGGTACCCGCCGTGCCCGCGCCGCTGCGGTGGTTGACCGTGCTGTCTGCGGCCCTTCTCGCCGGAGTTCTGGTGGCGGGCACCATGGTCACCGGCGCGGGACCGCATGCCGGTGACGCGGACGTGGCTCGGCTCGAGGTGGAGATCGTCACGCTGGTGCACCTGCACGCCGAACTTCTGGTGGGGTACCTGGCGCTGCTGGTGGGGCTCACGTTCGCCGTCTACGCCGTCAGTCCGTCCGGAGCCTCCGCCATCAAGAAGCGTCTGCAGGTGGTCATCGCGATCGTCGTCGCCCAGGCGTGCGTCGGCATCGTCCAGTACTTCACCGACGTCCCTGCGGCCCTCGTGGCCGTCCACGTCGCCGGTGCTGCCGCGGCCACGGCCGCCACGGCCGCTCTCTGGGTGTCTCTGCGGGAGCGGGAGACCGTGCCGGCAGCCGAGGACACCGACGTGACCTCGCCGCGGCTGGCCCGCGCGGACTGATCGGACGCGGTCAGAGACCGTTGCGCGCCTTCGGGAAACGCGACTGACGCGCCACCCATCCCGCCATCTGCGCGAAGTGACCCTTGCGCGGGGTGACGATGCTCGTCAGCTCGCGGTCCCAGTCACCGAGGGTCACGGAGTCGAGCGAGTCCACCACCGCGTGCGCGATGCGGAGATTGCCGGCGACCCGGTCCCCCAGGATCCCGTCGGCGCCGACCAGGGTCATGCGGACACCGGCGCGGCCGAGCGGCTGCAACACCACCGTCGCGGACCCGCCGTGCGCTGCGACGAACGACTCGATCGAGGACACCAGGTTCGACGGCGGGGCCGCCGTCTCGGTGCTCTGCCCGGAGTCACCCTTGGGTGCGTTCTCGATGCTCTCGGTGCTCATGATCGTGAGAATACCCGGTCCGTCCCACGCGTCCCTACTGGCCGGTAACTCAGCGGTGGGTCCGTCCCGCCCCCGCTGTCGCGGGCGCGGTGGCAGACTTTTCCCATGCGCGCTGTACTCGTGACCAGAACCGGCGGACCCGACGTCCTCGACGTGACCGACGTCCCCGATCCGGTACCCGGCCCGGCCGATCTACTGGTCCGGGTCCAGGCCTCCGGGATCAACTACATCGACACGTACTTCCGCAGCGGGTCCTACCCGCGGGAGCTGCCGTACGTCCCGGGCGACGAGGGCACCGGCCTAGTCGAGCAGGTGGGCTCGGAGGTGTCCGGGTTCTCGGTCGGCGACCGCGTCGCATGGGCCGCAGCGCCCGGGAGCTACGCCGAACTCGTGCGGGTCCCGGCCGCCTCTGCCATCGCGGTGCCGGCGGGTGTGGATCCCCCTCAGGCGGCATCCGTGCTGCTCCAGGGCATGACGGCGCACTATCTGATCGAGTCGACGTACCCCGTGCGGTCCGGCGACGTGGTGCTGGTGCATGCCGGCGCGGGCGGAGTCGGGCTGATTCTCACGCAGCTCGTCACGGCCAAGGGCGCGACGGTGATCACCACCGTGTCCACCGACGAGAAGGAGGCGTTGTCGCGCGAAGCAGGCGCGACTCACGTTCTCCGCTACGACGACGACATCCCGGCACGCGTGCGCGACATCACCGACGGTGTCGGCGTCGCGGCGGTGTACGACGGCGTCGGTGCCTCGACGTTCGACGCGAGCCTCGAGAGCGTGCGCATCCGCGGGACAGTGGCCCTCTTCGGTGCCGCGAGCGGGCCGGTACCGCCGGTGGACCCGCAACGCCTCAACAAGGCCGGCTCGGTGTTCCTGACCCGCCCCACCCTCGCGCATCACATCCGCGACCGGGCAGAGCTGGAATGGCGCGGCGGAGACGTGGTGCGCGCGCTGGCGGACGGAACCCTGACGGTCCGAGTCGAGCATCGCTATCCGCTCGAGCAGGCCCGGCAGGCGCACATCGACCTGGAGAGCCGGCGGACGGCGGGATCGATCGTGCTGGAACCCTGACGCGGAGCGGGTGTCAGGAGAAGAAGTCGGAGACCGTGGACATCCCGAGCACGGAGTCGACGGCGAGACCGATGAAGACGACCGCGAGGTAGTTGTTCGACTGCAGGAACAGGCGCAGCGGCTTCACGGCCTCGCCGCGTCGCACGCCCGAGTAGAGCTGGTGCGCCATGAGGAGGAACCAGGCACCCGCCGCCAGGGCGACCGCGGCGTAGACGACACCGGCCGCCGGGATCAACGCAGCCGTGGCCGCAACCGTGGCCCAGGTGTAGAGGACGATCTGCCGGGTGACGACCTGTTCGGTGGCGACGACGGGCAGCATGGGCACACCCGCCGCCTTGTAGTCGTCCTTGTAGCGCATGGCCAGGGCCCATGTGTGGGGCGGAGTCCAGAAGAAGATGACGAGGAACAGGACGATCGCCTGCCACCCGACGGTCCCGGTCACGGCGGACCATCCGACGAGTGCGGGCATGCATCCCGCGGCACCGCCCCAGACCACGTTCTGCGAGGTCCGGCGCTTGAGCACCATCGTGTAGACGAGGACGTAGAACAGAATCGTCGCGACGACCAGGATCCCACTGAGGAGGTTCGCCGCCCACCAGAGCCAGAGGAAGGATCCGACTCCGAGGAGCGCGCCGAAGACGAAGGCGTGCGACGTCGGCACGGCCTCGCGGGCCAGGGGCCGCCGCGCGGTGCGCTTCATGACCTTGTCGATGTCCGCGTCGACGACGCAGTTCAGCGTGTTGGCGCTGGCGGCACCCATCCACCCGCCGAACAGCGTGGCGAACAGCAGCGGGAGGTTCACCGTGCCGCGGTCCGCGAGAAGCATCGTGGGGATGGTCGCGACCAGGAGGAGCTCGATCACGCGCGGTTTCGTCAGCGCGATGTAGGCGGCGGGTTTGGCCGTCAGCCGGCCGAGTCTCGACGTGGGAGCGGTCGACACGTCCCGGGTCGGACTGTCGGTGAACCCGTGTCCGCTCGGGCTCTGCCGCATACCCACTCGAATCTCCCTCTCGCACCGTCCGCTCCACCACCCGGCCCAGTTACCGAGCGGAATGGTGCTACTACAAGCGATGGTAGACGCCGCCTGTGTCATCACCCCAATCGGCGGGTAGTCGGATGGTTCGGGCGTCGTGTGACGGATCGGCGGCGGCGGACCACCCGTCGCGGAACCAGCGAGGCGTCCCGGACGGAACTAGGCTCGACCGTGAACCGGGTATCCCCGACCGACCCGCCGGGGAACTAGGCTCATCACGCGCGGAGCGGCGACGAGTGCGCCGCGTCCGTGCACTACTGGCCACCCCCACCCCGACAGTGTCAGGAGATCTCCACCCGTGTCGATCACAGACGACATCACCGTTCTCACCAGCGCTCACCATCCGAGCGACTGGACCGATCTGGACACACGGGCGGTGGACACTGTGCGTGTTCTCGCTGCCGACGCGGTGCAGAAGGTCGGCAACGGCCACCCCGGAACCGCCATGAGCCTCGCTCCCCTGGCGTACTCGCTCTTCCAGCGCACGATGCGCCACGATCCCACGGACACCACGTGGATCGGCCGCGATCGCTTCGTGCTCTCGTGCGGCCACTCGAGCCTCACGCTGTACATCCAGCTCTACCTGGGCGGCTTCGGCCTCGAGCTCGCCGATCTCGAGGCGCTGCGCACGTTCAAGTCGAAGACCCCCGGCCACCCGGAGTTCCGCCACACCAAGGGCGTCGAGATCACCACCGGCCCGCTCGGTCAGGGCCTGGCCTCGGCCGTCGGCATGGCCATGGCGTCGCGCCGTGAGCGTGGACTCTTCGATCCCGAGCCCGCATGGGGCGACAGCCCGTTCGACCACTACGTCTACGTCATCGCGTCCGACGGCGACATCGAGGAGGGCATCACCTCCGAGGCGTCCTCGCTCGCCGGCACGCAGCAGCTCGGCAACCTGATCCTGTTCTACGACGACAACAAGATCTCCATCGAGCACTCCACCGACATCGCGCTGTCCGAGGACACCGCCAAGCGCTACGAGGCGTACGGCTGGCACGTGCAGGTCGTGGAGGGCGGCGAGAACGTCACCGCCATCGAGGAGGCGGTCGAGGCGGCCAAGGCCGTCACCGACAAGCCCTCGATCATCGTGCTGCGCACCATCATCGGCTTCCCGGCCCCCACGATGATGAACACCGGTGCCGTCCACGGTGCCGCTCTGGGTGACGACGAGGTCGCCGCCGTGAAGAAGGCGCTCGGCTTCGATCCCGAGAAGACGTTCGAGGTCACCGACGAGGTCATCGAGCACACCCGCGGCCTGCAGGCGCGTGGCCGCGCGGCGCACGAGGCGTGGAGCAAGGACTTCGACGCGTGGAGCGAGCGCGAGCCCGACCGTCGCCGCCTGCTGGACCGTCTGACCGAGGGCACGCTGCCCGACGGATGGACCGACGTCCTCCCCACCTGGGAGCCGGGCGGCAAGGCCATCGCGACGCGCGCCGCGTCCGGTGAGGTCCTCAGTGCCGTCGGCCCGGTCCTGCCGGAGCTGTGGGGCGGCTCCGCCGACCTCGCCGGCAGCAACAACACCACCATGAAGGGCGCCAAGTCCTTCGGTCCGACGTCGATCTCCACCGACGACTGGGACGCCGAGCCCTACGGCCGCACGCTGCACTTCGGTATCCGCGAGCACGCGATGGGCGCGATCCTGTCCGGCATCGTCATGCACGGACCGACGCGTGCGTACGGCGGCACCTTCATGCAGTTCAGTGACTACATGCGTCCCGCGGTGCGCCTCGCGTCCCTCATGGACATCGATCCCATCTACGTCTGGACCCACGACTCCGTCGGTCTCGGCGAGGACGGCCCGACGCACCAGCCGGTCGAACACCTCGCGGCGCTGCGCGCGATCCCGAACCTCTCGGTCGTGCGCCCCGGCGATGCGAACGAGACCGCCCACGCCTGGCGCGCGGTGCTCGCGCGCTCGTCGAGCAGCGGACCCGTCGGCCTCGCGCTCACCCGTCAGGGCATCCCGATTCTCGACGGCACCAGCTACGAGGGTGTCTCCAAGGGCGGGTACGTCCTGGTCGAGTCGTCCAAGGCCGCACCCGACGTGATCATCGTCGCGACCGGTTCCGAGGTGCAGTACGCCGTGGAGGCACAGAAGCTTCTCGAGGCGCAGGACATCGCGGCGCGCGTCGTCTCGATGCCGTGTGTCGAGTGGTTCGAGAGCCAGGACCAGAACTACCGCGACCAGGTCCTTCCGCCCACCGTGAAGGCCCGTGTCTCCATCGAGGCCGGCATCGCGATGCCCTGGTACAAGATCGTCGGCGGCTTCGGCGAGATCATCTCGCTCGAGCACTTCGGCGAGTCCGCGGACGCGGCGACGCTCTTCCGCGAGTACGGCTTCACGGCCGAGGCCGTCGTGGCCGCAGCTCAGCGCTCCATCACCAACGTGAAGGGATGACAGCATGACTCAGAACCAGAACCTCGCAGACCTGTCCGCCGCCGGAGTCTCGGTCTGGCTGGACGACCTCTCCCGTGACCGGATCTCCTCGGGCAACCTGAAGGACCTGATCGACTCCAAGTCGGTCGTCGGCGTCACCACGAACCCGTCGATCTTCCAGGCCGCCCTGTCGAAGGGCACCTCGTACGACGAGCAGGTGAACGAGCTCGCCGCTCGCGGTGCCGACGTCGATTCCGTCATCCGCACGGTCACCACCGACGACGTCCGCAATGCGTGCGACGTGCTCGCACCGGTGTACGAGGCGACCAACGGAGTCGACGGACGGGTGTCCATCGAGGTCGATCCCCGCCTGGCCCATGACACCGACAAGACGGTCGCGCAGGCGATCGAGCTGTGGAAGATCGTCGACCGGCCCAACGTCCTGATCAAGATCCCCGCCACCGAGGCCGGCATCCCCGCCATCGCCAAGGTCATCGGCGAGGGCATCAGCGTCAACGTCACGCTCATCTTCTCGGTCGATCGCTACGAGGCCGTCATGAACGCCTACCTCGAGGGACTCGAGTCGGCGAAGGCCGCGGGCCATGACCTGTCGTCGATCCACTCGGTCGCGTCGTTCTTCGTCTCGCGCGTCGACACCGAGATCGACAAGCGTCTCGACGCCATCGGAACACCGGAGGCGACCGACCTGAAGGGCAAGGCCGCACTGGCCAACGCACGCCTCGCGTACGTCGCCTACCAGCAGGTGTTCGAGATCGGGTCGCGTTTCCAGGGCATGCTGACCGACAACGCCCGGCCGCAGCGCCCGCTCTGGGCCTCCACCGGAGTGAAGGACCCGACCCTGCCCGACACGCTGTACGTGTCCGAGCTCGTCGCCCCGAACACCGTCAACACCATGCCCGAGAAGACGATGGACGCCTTCGCCGACCACGGCGAGGTCACCGGCGACACCATCACGGGCAAGGGTCAGGAGTCGCAGGCCGTCTTCGACGCCATCAGTGCACTGGGTATCGACCTGACCGACGTCTTCCTCGTGCTCGAGAACGAGGGCGTCCAGAAGTTCGAGGCGTCGTGGGGCGAACTGCTCGACGCCACCTCCGAGCAACTCTCCGCCGCGTCGAAGAGCTGAACCGTGGCGACGGAGTCAGCCACACCCTGGGTGAATCCGCTCCGTGACAGCAGAGACAAGCGTCTCCCGAGGATCGCCGGGCCCTGCAGCCTGGTGATCTTCGGTGTCACCGGCGACCTGGCGCGCAAGAAGTTGATGCCGGCGGTGTACGACCTCGCGAACCGTGGGCTCCTGCCGCCCGGGTTCGCGCTGGTCGGGTTCGCCCGGCGTGAATGGTCGGACCAGGACTTCGGCACCATCGTCCACGACGCGGTCCGGGAGCACTCCCGGACGCCGTTCCGTGAGGACGTGTGGGAACGGTTGTCGGAAGGTATCCGCTTCGTGCAGGGGTCGTTCGACGACGCCGCGGCGTTCGATCAGCTCACGAGAACGCTCGCGGAACTCGACGTCGAGCGCGGAACCGGTGGGAACCACGCGTTCTACCTGTCCATCCCGCCGGGCGCGTTCCCCACGGTGCTCGAGCAGTTGTCGGCGTCCGGTCTCGCCACCGGGCCGGAGACCGAGGACGAGGCGCCGCGGCACTGGCGTCGAGTGGTGATCGAGAAGCCCTTCGGCCACGATCTCGCGAGCGCGAAGGAGCTCAACGCGATCGTCAACCGGGTGTTCCCGGAGGATCGCGTCTTCCGCATCGACCACTACCTCGGCAAGGAGACGGTCCAGAACATCCTGGCGCTGCGCTTCGCCAACCAGCTGTTCGACCCGATCTGGAACGCCCATTACGTGGACCACGTGCAGATCACGATGGCCGAGGACATCGGCCTGGGGGGTCGAGCCGGGTACTATGACGGCATCGGCGCTGCGCGCGACGTGATCCAGAACCACCTGCTGCAGTTGCTCGCCATCACCGCGATGGAGGAGCCGGTCAGCTTCAGCCCCAGCGAGCTGCAGAGCGAGAAGATCAAGGTCCTCTCCTCGACGCGTCTGGCGGAGCCCTTCGCGCAGACCGCCGCCCGGGGGCAGTACACCTCGGGGTGGCAGGGCAGCCAGAAGGTGAAGGGGCTCAAGGAGGAGGAGGGGTTCGACGCGGAGTCGAACACCGAGACCTACGCGGCCATCACCCTCGAGGTGGACACCCGGCGGTGGGGCGGCGTGCCGTTCTACCTCCGCACGGGGAAGTCGCTCGGGCGGCGCGTGACCGAGATCGCGATGATCTTCAAACGCGCACCGCACCTGCCGTTCGACGCCACGATGACCGAGGAACTGGGCCAGAACGCACTCGTCATCCGCGTGCAGCCCGACGAGGGCGTCACGCTGCGCTTCGGATCGAAGGTGCCGGGGTCCAGCATGCAGGTGCGGGACGTCAGCATGGACTTCAGTTACGGCCAGGCCTTCACCGAGTCGTCGCCCGAGGCGTACGAGCGGCTCATCCTCGACGTGCTGCTCGGTGAGCCGTCGCTCTTCCCGGTCAATGCCGAGGTCGAGCTGTCGTGGAAGATCCTCGACCCCATCCTCGAGTACTGGGCGTCCGGAGGTGCGGCCGATCCGTACGAGGCCGGCACGTGGGGCCCCGACTCGGCCAACGAGATGATGCAGCGCACCGGACGCGAATGGAGAAGGCCGTGATCGTCGATCTGCCCGCCACCACCACCGGTGCCGTCTCGAAGAAGCTGGTGGAGCTCCGCGAATCGGGCGGCGCCGTCACGCTCGGTCGGGTGCTCACCCTGGTGGTCGTCATCCGTGATCCCGCGAAGTTCGAAGCCGCGATCGAGGCGGCCAACGAGGCCAGCCGGGAGCACCCGTGTCGTGTGATCGTGTTGGCCCGCGGTGATCGCGACGACGACGACGTGCTGGACGCGCAGATCCGCGTCGGCGGCGACGCGGGCGCGTCCGAGGTGGTCTTCCTGCGACTACGGGGCGAGCTGTCGGAACACGAGCAGAGCGTCGTTCTCCCCTTCCTGCTGCCGGACACCCCCGTGGTGGCCTGGTGGCCGAGCGGAGCACCGGCGGTCCCGAAGGAGGACCCGGTGGGCCGACTCGCCATCCGCCGGATCACCGACGCGACCAACTCACCCGACCCGCGCGCCGCCATCTCGTCGCGACTCGAGTCGTACGCCGAGGGGGATTCCGACCTCGCCTGGTCGCGCATCACCTATTGGCGCGCGCTGCTCACCACGGCACTCGACCAGCAGGCCGAGCCGGTGCGATCGGTGACCGTGTCGGGTCTGCGCGAGGAGCCCGCACTGGACATCCTCGCCGGGTGGTTCGCCGCCCGCCTCGACGTCCCCGTGGTGCGCAAGGTCGGCGACCTGCGCGTGGAGATGGAGCTGGCCGACAGCACCGTGTCCATCAGCAGGCCGCAGACCGGCACCACGGCCACCCTCATCCGCACCGGACAACCGGACACGCTGGTCTCACTCGCCCGGCGGGAGACCCGCGACTGCCTCGCGGAGGAGCTGCGTCGACTCGACCGTGACGAGATCTACGAAGAGGCCCTCGCCGGCCTGACGAAGGTGACCTATGAGTGAGACACGACCGGAGATCCACCGTTCCGACGACACGGCGGCTCTCGCCCGCGCCGCGGCCGAGCGATTCGTCTCGGTGGTCGTCGATGCCCAACGAGCACGCGGTACCGCCTCCGTGGTGCTGACCGGTGGCGGCACCGGCGTCGCGACCCTGGCCGCTGTCCGCGACCTCGGCGGTGATATCGACTGGTCCGCCGTCGACGTCTTCTTCGGTGACGAACGCTTCCTCCCCGAGGGCGACCCGGAACGCAACTACGTGCAGGCCAGGGACGCCCTGCTCGATCACGTCGGCGTCGATCCCGACCGCGTGCACGTCATGGCCCCGTCCGACTCGCCGCTGGGCGACGACGTCGAGGCCGCGGCGGTGACCTACCTGCAGTCGGTGGCAGCCTTCGCACCGGAGGACGGACCCGCCTTCGACATCCACCTGCTCGGCATGGGCCCGGATTCTCACGTCAACTCCCTCTTCGCCCACGGTGACGCGGTGCAGGAGAAGTCACGCTGGGTCGTGGCCGTGACCGACTCCCCCAAGCCGCCTCCCGTGCGCATCACGCTGACGCTCCCGGCGGTGAACAGGTCTCGGCACGTGTGGTTCCTCGTCTCGGGCGAGGGCAAGGCCGATGCCGTCGCCGCCTGTGTCGGGGGCGCGGACCCGGTCGAGCATCCGGCCGCCGGGGCACACGGCCTCGAGTCGACCGTGTGGTTCCTGGACGCGGGGTCGGCGTCCCGCCTCTGAGCGACGCGGGGTCGGCGTCCCGCCTCTGAGCGACGCGGGGTCGGCGTCCCGCCTCTGAGCGACGGTCAGGCCGGCGGCCGTCCGGGCTGATCGTCCTTCGGTCGGACGGGTGTCGAGGCCGCTGGTCGACGCCGGGGCACTCCCCTGCGCCACGCGGATGCGGTTGCGGTGCAACGGTGTTCGTTCTGCGGAGTCATGACGGAGATCCTCCCGGCGTCGAATGTGTCTGTTCTGTTCGACGCCGGGAGGGTCCGCGCGGTTCCCTCTATCCGCTGTTGCGCAACGCGGTCGCGAGCCCGTTCATGGTCAGCAGGATGCCGCGCTTGACCTGCTCGCGATCGTCTCCCGCCCGCAGCTGTGCGAGTAGTTCCACCTGCAGGTGGTTCAGCGGCTCGAGGTACGGGAAGCGGTTGAACACCGACCGCGCCAGCGCCGGGTTGTCGTCGAGCAGCCCGTCGTGCCCGGTGATCTTCAGGTACATCGACACGGTCTTGGCATGCTCTGTCGAGATCATGTCGAACACGGTCTTGCGGAGCTGCTCGTCCGGCACCAGTTCGGAGTACCGGGCGGCGAGCCCCAGATCCGACTTGGCCATGACCTGCGCCATGTTGGACAGCACCGTCCGGAAGAACGGCCACCGCCGGTACAGATCGGTCAACGTGGCCAGCTTGTCCGCGTCGCCGCCGACCCAGTCCTCGAACGCGGTACCCACCCCGTACCAGCCGGGCAACATCACCCGCGACTGACTCCACGACATCACCCACGGGATCGCCCGCAGGTCGTACACCGAGTTGGTGGGCTTCCGCGACGCCGGCCGGCTGCCGATGTTGAGCTCCCCGATCTCGGCGACCGGTGTGGACATCCGGAAGTACTCGACGAAGCCCGGCGTCTCGTGGACCAGCGCCCCGTACGCGGCCTGGGCGCGTGCCGCCAGATCGTCGAGCAACGCGTAGGCCGGCTCGGCGTCGTCCCCGAGCCCCTCGACGTCGAGCAACGTGCTCTCGATGGTCGCCGCCAACAGCGTCTCGAGGTTGCGGCGCGCCAGGCGGGGTTCCGCGTACTTCGCCGCGATCACCTCGCCCTGCTCGGTGATCCGCAGCGAGCCGGTGACCGCACCGGTGGGCTGAGCGAGGATGGCGTCGTAGCTCGGGCCACCGCCGCGGCCCACGGTGCCACCGCGGCCGTGGAACAGTCGTAGCCGGATCCCGGCGGCGCGTGCAGCCTCGACGAGGTCGAGTTCGGCACGGTAGAGCGCCCAGTTCGCGGCCAGGTACCCGCCGTCCTTGTTGGAGTCGGAGTACCCCAGCATCACTTCCTGGTTGTCCCCGCGGGACGTCACCAGCGCGCGGTAGACGGGGATGGACAACGTCGCGGTGAGGGTCGCCGCGCCCTGCTGAAGATCGTCGATCGTCTCGAACAGCGGCACCACACCGACGGGCGAGGACGGACCCGTCTCGGCGTCGCCGGGATCGAGGATGCCCGCCTCCTTGAGCAGCACCGCGGCCTCGAGCATGTCGCTGACCGAGGTGCACATACTGATGATGTAGTTCGGCACCGCGCCGCCGCCGAACGTGCGCACGGCGTCCGCGGCGGACTCGACGATCGCCAGTTCCTTGGCCGTCTGCTCGCTGAACTCCGCGCGGGGCCCGATGAGGGGTCGCCGCGTCTCGAGCTCGGCGGCGAGGATCTCGACGCGCTCGTCCTCGGACAGTGACGCGTAGTCCGCGTGGACGCCCGCCCAGGCCAGCAACTCCGCCACGACCTGCTCGTGGATCTCGGAGTTCTGCCGCATGTCGAGCCCGGACAGGTGGAACCCGAAGGTCTCGAGCGCCTGCCGGAGCGTCGCGAGTCGGTCGTCGGCGATGACGCCGTTGGCCGTGCGCCGCAACGAGCGGTCCAACAGGTCCAGATCGTCGAGCATCTCCTGCGGGGCGCCGTACGGCTCGAGTTCCGGCGAGTCGAGGGTGTTGTCCGGAACCACGTCCAGCATGCGGCGTGCCGTCGCCGACAGTCGCCCGCGGATACCGCGCACAGCTCGCCGGAAGGGCTCGTCCGCACGGAACGCCGACTCGTCCTTCGACGCATCGGCCAGGGCCTGCAGGTCCGCGTCCACGTCGATCAACCGAGCCGACATGGACAGCTCGTGCTCGAGACCGACGAGATCCGCGAGATACCGGGTGAACGCGACCTGCGCGGCACGGTTGGTCGCGCGGTGCACGATCTCCCCGGTGACGAAGGGGTTGCCGTCCCGGTCGCCGCCGATCCACGATCCGGGTCGCAGCATCGGCTGCGTCAGCAGGTCGGCATCCGGCCAACGGCTGCGTAGCGCTGCCCGCAGCTCGGTGTTGATGCTTGGGATCACGTCGAAGAGCGACATGTCGTAGTAGCGCAGACCCACCTCGATCTCGTCCTGGATCCGCAAGCGGGACAGCCGGATCAGCGCCGTCTGCCACAGTGCGAGGATCTGCCGCTCGATCTTCGCGTCGGTCTCCGCGATCTCCGTGTCGTCCAGTTCCGTGCGCTCACGGAAGCGCATCAGATCGGTGATGCGGCTCTGGATCTCCGACACGGTGCGGCGACGCGTCTCGGTGGGATGCGCGGTGATGACGGGCGACACCAGGGCGTCGCGGAGCAGGTCCTCCACCGTGGCGGCGTCGAGGCGCGCCGCATCGAGCTTGCTGTAGGTGGAGGCGAGACTGCTGTCCTGGGGCGGCTCCCCGGCACGCACGTGCACGGCGCGGCGGCGCTCGCGGTGAATGTCCTCCGCCAGGTTGGCGAGAAGCGAGAAGTGACTGAACGCCCGGATCACCGGGATGGCACGCGTGATGTCGATACCGTCGAAGAGCCGGGCGAGTTCGCCGCGATCGATCTCCGACCGCCGCACGCGGAACGACTCCACTCGGGCCTGCTCGACGAGGTCGAAGATCTCCTCGCCCTCGTGGTCCCGGACGACGGAACCGAGTATTCCACCGAGGAGCCGAATGTCCTCTCGCAGAGGTTCGGTGGCGGGCAGACCTGGATCCACGACTGTCATGAGGACAGTATCGTCGGCGCACCCCCGGACCGCAGCGCGGGGCTCACGGCAGGGGTCACGTCACCCGATCAGGCGAACTTGATCTCCAGGCCGATGCCCAGGATGCAGATGAGCCACACGACACCGGTGAAGACGGTGACACGGTCGAGGTTCTTCTCGACGACGCTGGACCCGGACAGAGACGACTGCACGCCACCACCGAACAGGCTCGACAGGCCGCCGCCCTTGCCGCGGTGCAGCAGGACGAAGACGAGCAGGCCGATGCTGGTGACCACCAGCAGGATGTCCAGGAACGTGCGCATGATGGCCAATGTTACAGGCCGCGCGCCGCCGAACGACGAAGGGCACGTCGCGTGTGCGACGTGCCCTTCGATCGGTGATGCACGGTGGGTCAGGGAAGCGGTCCCCCGGCGGCGATGGCACACAGGGTGGCGAACTCGTCCGCCTTCAGCGACGCTCCGCCCACCAGTGCACCGTCGACGTCGGTCTGGCCGACGATCTCGCCCACGTTCTTCGAGCTGACCGATCCGCCGTACAGCACACGGACCGCCGCCGCGGTGTCGACGTCGGCGAGCGACGCCAGCTCCTGACGGATGGCTCCGCAGACTTCCTGCGCGTCCGCGGCACTGGCCACGCGGCCGGTACCGATGGCCCACACCGGCTCGTAGGCGACGACGATCTTCCCGATCTCCTCGGCACTCAGACCCGCGAGGGACGCGCGGAGCTGCTCGACGTTGAACGCCACGTGCTCGCCGGCCTCCCGCACCTCGAGACCCTCACCGATGCAGACGATCGGCACGAGTCCGTGCTTCAGCGCGGCCTTGGTCTTGGCGAGCACCGTCTCGTCGGTCTCGCCGTGTCCGGCGCGACGCTCCGAGTGCCCGACCACGACGTACGTGCAGCCCAGCTTGGCCAGGAACGCGCCGCTGATGTCACCGGTGTACGCGCCGGAGTCCTGCGGCGACAGGTCCTGCGCACCGAAGGTGAGCAGCAGCTTGTCGCCCTCGATCAGCGTCTGGACGCTGCGGATGTCCGTGAACGGCGGGATGACCGCGACGTCGACCTTCTCGAAATACTTCGCGGGCAGTGAGAACGCGATCTTCTGCACCAGCGCGATGGCCTCGAGGTGGTTCAGATTCATCTTCCAGTTACCGGCGATGAACGGGGTCCTGGCCTTACGGTCGAGCGAAGCTCGTGGAGATGTCATGGTTCAGCCCTCCAGGACCGACAGGCCGGGGAGATGCTTGCCCTCGAGGTACTCGAGGGAGGCACCGCCACCGGTGGAGATGTGCGAGAAACCGGCGTCCGGGAGACCCAGCGTGCGCACGGCCGCGGCGGAGTCGCCACCGCCCACGACACTGAACGCGCCCTTCGTGGTCGCCGCGATGATCGCCCGAGCGATACCTTCGGTGCCCTTCGAGAACTTCTCGAACTCGAAGACTCCGGCGGGACCGTTCCAGAAGATGGTCTTGGCGTTGCTCAGCACCGCCTCGAACCGATCCACCGAGTCGGGTCCCACGTCCAGACCCATCCAGCCGTCGGGGATCTCCGACGCCTTCACCGTCTTCGACTCCGCGTCGGCGGAGAAGCTGTCGGCGACGACGACGTCCGTCGGAAGGTGGATGACGTCACCGAATCGCTCGAGCAGGTCCTTGCACGTCTCGATGCGATCTTCCTGCAGCAGCGACGTGCCCACGGAATACCCTTGCGCCGCAAGGAAGGTGAAAGCCATGCCGCCGCCGATGACCAACGTGTCGACCTTCGGCGCCAGCGCCTCGATGACACCGATCTTGTCGGACACCTTGGAGCCGCCGAGCACTACGGCGTAGGGACGCTCGGGGGTCTCGGTCAGCTTCGTCAGGACGTCGACCTCGGTCGCGACCAGCGTGCCCGCGTAGTGCGGGAGCAGCGTCGCGACGTCGTAGACCGACGCCTGCTTGCGGTGCACGACACCGAAGCCGTCGGACACGAACGCGGCGTCGTCGCCGGCCAGCGTGGCCAGTTCCTTCGCCAGCGCCAGCCGCTCGGCGTCGTCCTTGCTGGTCTCGCGCGGATCGAAGCGGATGTTCTCGAGCAGGAGAACGTCTCCGTCGGTCAGACCCTCGGCGCGAGCCTCGGCGTCCTGACCGACGACGTCACCGGCGAGCTGGACGTGGCGACCCAGCAGTTCGCCGAGCTTCGCCGCGACCGGAGCCAACGAGAACGCGGCGTCCGGCTTGCCCTCCGGCCGGCCGAGGTGCGCGGTCACGATGAGCTTGGCACCCGCCTCGAGCAGCGTCTTCAGCGTCGGGAGCGACGCCTCGATACGGCCGGCGTCCGTGATCTGCCCGTCGTCGAGCGGAACGTTGAAATCGGCACGGACGAGGACGCCGCGTCCGTCGACGCCCTCGTCGATGAGATCCTGCAGTGTCTTGACGGCCATCGGGTCAGAGCGACTTTCCGACGAGTCCGATGAGGTCGACGAGACGGTTCGAGTAGCCCCACTCGTTGTCGTACCAGGAGACGATCTTGACCTGGTCCTCGATGACCTTGGTCAGGCCCGAGTCGAAGATCGACGACGCCGGGTCGGTGACGATGTCGGAGGAGACGATCGGTGCGTCGGTGTACTTCAGGATGCCCTTCAGCGGGCCCTCGGCCGCAGCCTTCATGGCCGCGTTGATCTCCTCGACCGAGGCGGTCTTGCGCACCTGGGCGGTGAGGTCAGTGACCGAACCCGTGGGGATCGGGACGCGCAGCGCGTAGCCGTCGAGCTTGCCGAGCAGCTGCGGGAGCACCAGGCCGATGGCCTTCGCGGCGCCGGTGCCCGTGGGTACGACGTTGAGCGCGGCGGCGCGGGCGCGACGCAGGTCCGAGTGCGGACCGTCCTGCAGGTTCTGATCCTGCGTGTAGGCGTGGATCGTGGTCATGAGGCCCTTGACGATGCCGAACTCGTCGTCGAGCACCTTGGCGATGGGGCCGAGGCAGTTGGTGGTGCACGAGGCGTTCGAGATGATGTTCTGGCTGCCGTCGTACTTGTCGTCGTTGACGCCCATGACGATGGTGATGTCCTCGCCCTTGGCCGGCGCGGAGATGATGACCTTCTTGGCACCGGCGTCGATGTGGCCCTGAGCCTTCGACGCGTCGGTGAAGATGCCGGTGGACTCGACGACGACGTCGACGCCCAGGTCTCCCCACGGCAGGGCGGAGGGACCCTCGCGCAGCGAGAGAGCCTTGATCTTGCGGTCGCCGACGACGATGGTGTCGTCGCCCTCGAGCGAGACGTCGTGCGGGAGGCGGCCGAGGATGGAGTCGTACTTGAGCAGGTGAGCGAGAGTTGCGTTGTCGGTGAGGTCGTTCACCGCAACGATCTCGATGTCGGTGGTGCCGAGCGCCTTCTGCGCATCGACCGCCCGGAAGAAGTTACGTCCGATACGACCGAAGCCGTTCACGCCAACCCGAACCGTCACTGTTCGCTCCTTTGTGTTGAAACTCGTGTTCCTCGTCGA
Organism: Rhodococcus sp. BP-160; assembly: GCF_019836205.1. NCBI lineage: Bacteria > Bacillati > Actinomycetota > Actinomycetes > Mycobacteriales > Nocardiaceae > Rhodococcus > Rhodococcus sp. BP-160. Next base: position 951,585 of record NZ_JABUEK010000002.1, on the reverse strand, counting down.
TGCACGGGTCGTGCATCGGTTTCCTCCACCGCACGTGATGGTGCGGACGTGTCCGTCACGGGCGACCGAGCCGCTCCGTGACCTGTGATCACCCTAATGGTTCGGGGTGGTGCAGTTCTCGGTCAGGCACCCGCGCTCATGCCTCGTCGAGCAGGTCGGCCGTGACGGCCGACTCCGTGTCCGGGATGCCCGAGTCCTTCGCCTTGCGGTCGGCCATGGACAGCAGTCGGCGGATCCGGCCCGCCACCGCGTCCTTCGTCATGGGCGGATCGGCGAGCTGCCCGAGCTCCTCGAGCGACGCCTGGCGGTGCTGCACGCGCAGGTGACCCGCCGCGGCGAGATGGTCCGGGACGTCCTCGCCGAGAATCGCGAGCGCCCTCTCGACCCGCGCCGCGGCCGCGACGGCCGCCCGCGCGGAGCGTCGCAGGTTGGCGTCGTCGAAGTTCGCGAGACGGTTCGCCGTGGCCCGCACCTCCCGGCGCATCCGGCGCTCCTCCCACGTCAGTCGAGTGTCCTGGGCGCCCATCCTCGTGAGGAGGACACCGATGGCCTCGCCGTCGCGTACGACCACGCGATCGGCGCCGCGCACCTCTCGGGCCTTGGCCGCCACACCGAGCCTGCGGGCGGCGCCGACCAGCGCGAGTGCTGCCTCGGGTCCGGGGCAGCTGACCTCGAGCGCGGACGATCGACCGGGTTCGGTGAGCGAGCCGTGCGCGAGGAACGCACCGCGCCACGCCGCCTCGGAATCGGCGACGGTGCCGCCCACCACCTGGGCGGGAAGTCCGCGCACCGGCCGACCACGCATGTCGAGGAGCCCGGTCTGGCGCGCCAGGGCCTCGCCGTCCTTGGCCACCCGGACGATGTAGCGGGTCGACTTGCGCAGCCCGCCCGCGCCGATGGAGTGCACGTCCGCGTTGTAGCCGAACAGATCGAACACCTCGCGCTTGAGCCGCCGGGCGATGGACAGCTGGTCCACCTCCGCCTCGACGACGACGCGACCGGCCACGATGTGCAGCCCCCCGGCGAAGCGCAGCAACGCGGCGACCTCCGCCTTGCGGCAGCTGACCGCCGTGATGGTGAGGCGGCTCAGTTCGTCCTTGACATCGGCTGTCATGGCCACGACGTCGATCCCTTCCTGCTGTCGGTGCTGCTGTCGAGGTCGGCCCGGTCGGCGCCCTCGAGAACAGCGGCGAACACGGCCGCGAGCTTGCTCGGGTCGTGTGCGTGTGGTGTCGCCCCCGCGACGTCGGCGTGGATCACGTCGGCGCCGAACACCGCGGCGGCCCGCGCGAGGTGATCACGCTCGGACCCCGGCGGCACCGACGTCGAGTCGACCACCACGTGATGCACCCGAAAACCCGGCGCGTGTTGGGACAGTACGTGGAGATGACGCTCCGCCGAGAATCCCGTGGTCTCCCCCGGCTCCGGCCCGAGATTGAGCACCAGCACCTTGCGGGCCTCGGTGGCGCGCAGCGCCGAGGCGAGCTCGGGCACGAGGACGTGCGGCAACACACTGGAGAACCACGACCCGGGTCCGAGAACGACCAGATCGGCGGCGCCCACAGCGGTGACGGCCTGCTCGGTGGCCGGCGGATCCGACGGGCGCAGTCGGACGCGCCGCACCTTGCCGGGAGTGGTGGCGACGGCGACCTGCCCACGGATGACGCGGCTCACGCGCGGGTCGGACTCGAGTCCCGACACGTCCGCCTCGATGTCCAGGGCGATGGGCGACATCGGCAGCACCCGCCCGTCGACACCGAGCAGCCGCGCGGCCTCGTCGAGTGCGGCGACCGGGTCACCGAGCACCTCGGACAGTCCGGCGAGCAGAAGATTGCCCACCGAGTGCCCGGCGAGCGCGCCGCTGCCGCCGAAGCGGTGCTGCAGGATGTCGGCCCAGAGCCTGCCCTGCGGAGAGTCTGCGGCCAACGCTGCGAGCGCCATGCGCAGATCGCCGGGCGGAATCATGCCGAGCTCGGCGCGTAATCGGCCGGACGACCCGCCGTCGTCGGCCACGGTGACCACCGCCGTCACCCGCGTGGAGAGCGACCGTACGGCGGACAGGGTCGCGTAGAGGCCGTGTCCGCCGCCGAGCGCGACGATGTGCGGAGCGTCGTCGTCGCCGCGTCCGCCGTCCGCGCTCACTCTCGACCCAGGTCGCGGTGCACGACGCGGACACTGGTGTCGGCATCGGCACGCAGCCGTTCGGCGAGCGCCTCGGTCATGGCGACGCTGCGATGCTTGCCGCCGGTGCAGCCGACGGCGACGGTCATGTACCGCTTGCCCTCGCGCCGGTAGCCGGCGAGCGTCATCGTCAGCAGGCGGTGATACAGCTCGAGGTACTCCTCCGCGTCCGGCTGCCCCAGCACGTAGTCCCGCACGCCGGCGTCCTTGCCGGTGAGCGGGCGCAGCTCGGGGATCCAGTGCGGGTTCGGGAGGAAACGCATGTCACACAGCACGTCTGCGTCGAGCGGTACCCCGTACTTGAAGCCGAAGGACTCGACGGTGACGGCCACGGTGCCCACCACGTCGTCGCCGAACGCCGCGGCGACACGATCGCGCAGACCGTGCACGGAGAGCGAGCTCGTGTCGATGACGATGTCCGCGGCCTCCTTGACGGTGGCCAACCGGGCCCGCTCGTCCGAGATGCCTTCCGTGAGCGTGCCGTCCACACCGTAGTTCTGCAGCGGGTGGCTGCGGCGCACCGATTCGAATCGCCGGATCAGCACGTCGTCGGACGCGTCCAGGAACAGCACGCGCGGGCGCACCCCGTCCGCTGCCAGGTCGGCGAGCAGGGTGCCGACGTCGCCGTTGAACAATCGGCTGCGCACGTCGACCACCAGGGCGAGCCGCTCGATGCCGGGGTCCGAGGTGCGACCGATCTCGATCATGCGAGTGATCAGCTCGGGCGGCATGTTGTCGGCGACGTACCAGCCCAGGTCCTCGAGGACCTTCGCCGCCGTGCCGAGCCCGGCACCGGACAGCCCTGTGACCAGAGCGACGTCGATGTCGGAGTGCGGTCGAACGGGGTCACCCACCTGCTCTCGCTGCACGTTCACTCGTCCCGGTGTCCTGTTCCTCGATGCGCGGCCACCGACAGCGGCTCACCGGACGGTGCCGGCAGCTCGTCACGGTCGCTGCCGTCGGTGCGTTCATCATGTCGTACCGGGGCGCTGTCCGCTTCGTTGTCGGGGACCGCGGTCGGTTCCGACGCGGCCGCGGCAGCCGACGCGTCCTGGTCCTGTGGAACTCCCAGTGCCTCGAGGACGGCGCGTGCCGTCGTCTCGCCGATACCCGGCACCTTCACGATCTCGGACACCTCGGCCTGCTTGAGCTTGGCCACCGAGCCGAAGTGCGTCACCAACGCCGTGCGACGCGCCTCACCGAGCCCGCGCACCGAGTCCAGCGCGGACGCCGTCATGCGCTTGGACCGCTTGCTGCGGTGGAACGTGATGGCGAAGCGGTGCGCCTCGTCGCGAACCCGCTGGAGGAGGTACAGCGACTCGCTGGTGCGCGGCAGGATCACGGGGTCGCTCTCCCCCGGCACCCACACCTCCTCGAGCCGTTTCGCGAGACCCACCACCGCGACGTCGGTGACACCCAGCTCGTCGAGCACCTCGGCCGCCGCGGCCACCTGCGGTGCGCCGCCGTCGACGACGAAGAGGTTCGGCGGATAGGCGAAGCGGCGGGGCCGACCCGTCTGCGGGTCGAGGGAGGCCTCGGGAGCCAGATCGCCGCCGGAGTCCTTGCCATGACGCAGGAACCGTCGCCGTGTGACCTCGGCGATGCTCGCGACGTCGTCCGAGTGACCGTCTCCCGCAGCCTCCTTGATGGAGTAGTGGCGGTAGTCGCTCTTGCGCGGCAACCCGTCCTCGAACACCACCAGCGACGCGACCACGTCGGTGCCCTGGACGTGCGAGATGTCGATGCACTCGATGCGCAACGGTGCACTGTCGAGGTCGAGCGCTTCCTGGATGCCCTGCAACGCTGCGGAGCGCGACGTGAAGTCGCCCGCACGCTTCATCTTGTGCTGCTGGAGCGCTTCGACGGCGTTGCGATACACCGTCTTGGCGAGCTCCTTCTTGTCGCCGCGACGAGGCACCCGTAGCTGCACCGCGGACCCGCGCAGCGAACTGAGCCACGCCTGCACCTCGTCGGCGTTCGGCGGCAGCACCGGAACGAGCACCTCGCGGGGTACGGCGTTGGCAGCGGCGTCCTCGGTGGACGACGAGAGCGAGGCCTGCTCGCCGTAGAACTGGGTGAGGAACTGCTCGACGAGAGCCGGCAGATCGGACGCCGCCTCCGCGTCCACCGGAGCGTCCTGCGCCTCGGTACGGTCGTCGGCCCCGGCGGACGTCGCCTCGGCCGCGACCGCGGCGTCGATCACCTCGCCTGCCTTCTCCACGACCCACCCGCGCTGGCCGCGCACGCGACCGCCGCGGACGTGGAACACCTGGACCGCCGCTTCGAGGTCGTCGCTCGCGAAGGCGACGAGGTCCGCGTCGGTGCCGTCGCCGAGCACCACGGCCTGCTTCTCGAGCGCGCGCCGCAGTGCCCCCACATCGTCACGCAGCCGGGCCGCCGTCTCGAAGTCCAGGTCCTCCGACGCCTTCTGCATCCGGTTCTCGAGCTCGCGGACGAGCTTGTCGGTCTTGCCGGACAGGAAGTCGCAGAAGTTCTCGACGGTCGCACGGTGTTCGGCCGCCGACACGCGTCCGACGCACGGCGCCGAGCACTTGTCGATGTACCCGAGCAGACAGGGCCGACCGATCTGGTTGTGCCGCTTGAACACTCCAGCGGAGCACGTCCGCGCAGGGAACACCCGCAACAGCAGGTCCAACGTCTCTCGAATCGCCCACGCGTGCGCGTACGGGCCGAAGTAGCGCACACCCTTGCGCCGGGGCCCGCGGTAGACGAACAACCGCGGGTACTCCTCGTTGAGCGTGACCGCGAGCATCGGATAGCTCTTGTCGTCCCGGTACCGGACGTTGAATCGAGGATCGAACTCCTTGATCCAGTTGTACTCGAGTTGGAGCGCCTCCACCTCGGTGGTGACGACGGTCCATTCGACGCTGGCAGCTGTGGTGACCATCTGACGAGTGCGCGGATGCAGGCCGGCGATGTCGGCGAAGTAGGAATTGAGACGGCTGCGCAGGCTCTTCGCCTTGCCGACGTAGATGACGCGGCCGTGCGGATCACGAAATTTGTAGACCCCTGGCTCGACCGGAATGGTTCCGGTGGCCGGGCGGTACGTAGCGGGGTCGGACACAGCTCCACGGTAGTCGTCGTGACCGACAGTCGAAATCCGCCGTTCGGGCTGCGAACCACGCGAGGACGCGGTGTCATGGATCGGTGACTTCCCGCCGATCACTGACTCGTCCTCTCGCCCTCGCGGCCGTCGTTGCCCTCACCGCCGTGTCCTGCTCCTCGGGCAGCGGTGGCGACGCTTCCGGCTCGACCCCCTCGTGCGTCGCGGGCGGAGGCGGCACCCCCGTCACCGCGGACGCGGGCACGGGACCGGACGGAGCGCCGGAGGTCGCCACCGGCTACCGCACCGGAATGACCGCGGTGCGCACCGCCACGTACGCGGTGTCGACCGCCAACCCGGTGTCGACGGAGGCGGCGTGCGAGGTGCTGCGCGACGGCGGGACCGCGGCCGACGCGCTGGTCGCGGCGCAGACGGTGCTCGGACTGGTCGAGCCGCAGAGCTCCGGTATCGGCGGCGGCGCCTTCCTCCTCTACTACGACGCCGAGTCGAGGACTCTGCGTGCCTACGACGGCCGTGAGACGGCTCCCGCCTCTGCCACCGCGAATTATCTGCGCTTCGTGGACGACACGGCTGCCCCCGGTGCGCCCGCCGATCTGTCCGTGCCGAAGCCCGATGCCCGATCGAGCGGCCGCGCGATCGGCGTTCCCGGCGTCGTGCGCATGCTGGACGACGTCCACCGCGATCACGGGAGCAAGGAGTGGCGGTCACTGTTCGATCCGGCCATCGCGCTGTCCGACGACGGCTTCGAGATCAGTCCGCGGATGGCGTCGTCCATCGCGGACTCGGCGCCGAAACTCGCTTTGGACCCCGCCTCGCGTGACTACTTCCTCGAGCCGGACGGCAGCCCGAAGGCGGCGGGGACGACGCTGACCAACCCCGCGATGGCCAAGACGCTCGGCGCGATCGCCACCGAGGGGGCCGACGCGTTCTACACCGGTGCGCTGGCGCAGTCCATCGTCGACGCGACGGCGGACACGACGGGCGGGCGCACCCCCGGCCGGCTGACACTCGACGACCTCGCCGGATACGAGGCGAAGGAGCGGGACGCGGTGTGCGTGCCGTACCGCGACACGGACGTGTGCGGCATGCCGGGCCCGTCGTCGGGCGGTATCGCGGTCGCGTCCACGATGGGCATCCTGTCCCACTTCGACATGGCGCAGTACGCACCCGCCTCCCCCGATGCCGACGGCGGAGTCCCCGACGCGGAGGGCGTCCATCTCATCGCCGAGGCGGAGCGCCTCGCGTACGCCGACCGCGACAAGTACGTCGCCGATCCCGACTACATCCCCCTGCCCGGTGGCAGCCCCGCCGAGTTGCTCGATCCGGACTACCTCGAGCAGCGCGCCCGCATGATCGATCCCGCCCGCAGCATGGGCACGGCTCAACCGGGCGACTTCGGTCCGATACCCCTGAGCAGCTACGCCGGACCGGAGGCAGGGACCAGTCACCTCAGCATCGTGGACAGCGCGGGGAACGTCGCGTCGATGACCACCACGGTGGAGTCGGCGTTCGGCTCCTTCCACATGACGGAGGGCTTCATCCTCAACAACCAGCTGACCGACTTCTCGGCCGCACCCGAGGGGCCCGACGGGGTACCCGTGGCCAACCGCGTGGAGCCCGGCAAGCGTCCCCGCAGTTCCATGGCGCCGACGATCGTGTTCGACCGCGGGGACGACGGTGCGCGGGGTGACGTGCGGCTGGTGACCGGATCACCCGGCGGTTCGGTCATCATCCAGTTCGTCGTGAAGAACCTCGTCGGCATGCTCGACTGGGGTCTCGATCCGCAGCAGGCCGTGTCCGCCGTCAACGTGGGTGCGGCCAACGCGCCGACGACGAACGTCGGCGGCGAGCATCCGAACATCGACGCGCAGAACGACGGTGCCGCGGATCCGCTGGTCTCGAATCTGCGGGCGATGGGCCACCAGGTGTCGGTGGCCGATCAGTCCAGCGGCTCGAGCGCCCTGGTCCGATCTGACGACGGCTGGATCGGCGGTGCCGATCCCCGGCGCGAGGGTGTCGTCATGGGAGACGGGATCGAGTGACCTCGATCAGCTGGCTGCGGCGTACTTCTGCTCGAGAGAGCGGAACGTACGCGCGGCGTGCACCGCGTACTCGCGATCGTTGGACTGGATCGCCATGACCGGCACGTACTCGTCGTCCGGCAGTTCCACGCGAGCCCAGCTCGATCCGGGCGAGAAGGACAAGCCGCGCACGAGGTCCCAGGGAATCAGTTTCTCGGTGACGAGGTTGCGCACCAGCACGCCCTGCGCACCGACCTTGATCCGCGGACGAGTCAGCAACAGCACGCCCGCCGCCATGCCACACCCGATGGCGATCATGGCGAACTGGTCCACGCGCTGGAAGAACACGCCGGTGTTGCCGGTCCGCAGCAGAATCCCCAGGGTGGTGTGCACGATGACGAGGAGAGCGGCGACACCGACGGCGTACTTCGCGCTCTTGCGCGGCCGCGCCTCGAGTTCCCACTGCTGACTCGCTGTGTCGGTCACGACGGACTCCCGTGACGCAGGCCCTTCAGCGTCAGCGCCGTGTCGACGGCCGCCGCGACGGCCTGCGCACCCTTGTCCTCCTTGGACCCGGGAAGACCTGCGCGATCGAGTGCCTGCTGCTCGTCGTTCACGGTGAGTACTCCGTTGGTGACCGGGGTGGACTCGTCCAGCGACACTCGGGTCAGCCCGGCGGTCACGGCGTCGCACACGTACTCGAAGTGCGGTGTCCCGCCCCGGATCACGACGCCCAGAGCGACCACCGCGTCGTGGGTGCGGGCGAGCTGCTGTGCGACCACGGGGATCTCGATGGCTCCGGCGACACGCACGAGAGTCACGTTCCGTAGTCCCACCTCGTCGGCCTTGCGGAGTGCGCCGTCCACGAGTGCCGTGCTGACCTTCTCGTGCCACTGGCCCGCGACGATCGCGACCTCGAGGTCCTCGGCGCCCGAGAGCTGCAGTACCGGTTCGCCCTCGCCGCTCATCAGAGGCCGCCCGCATCGGGGGTGACCACTGGCGTCTCGAAATCGTCCAGCCCGACGAGGTCGTGGCCCATCCGGTCACGCTTGGTACGCAGGTAGGTGAGGTTCTCGGCGTTGGCACGCAGCGGCATCGGCACCCGCTCGGTGATGTGCAGGCCGTAGCCGTCGAGGCCGACCCGCTTCGCCGGGTTGTTGGTCAGCAGACGCATCGACGAGATGCCCAGGTCGACGAGGATCTGCGCTCCGATGCCGTAGTCCCGCGCGTCGGCGGGCAGGCCGAGCGCGAGGTTGGCGTCGACGGTGTCGGTGCCGGCGTCCTGCAGCTGGTAGGCCTGCAACTTGTGCAGCAGGCCGATGCCACGGCCCTCGTGACCGCGCATGTAGAGCACCACTCCGCGACCCTCCTGCGCCACCATGTCGAGCGCCGCGTCCAGCTGCGGACCGCAGTCGCAGCGCAGCGAGCCGAACACGTCCCCGGTCAGACACTCGGAGTGGACGCGGACCAGCACGTCGCTGCCGTCGCCGTCGGGCCCGGCGATGTCGCCGCGCACCAGCGCCACGTGTTCGACGTCCTCGTAGACGCTCTGGTAGCCCACCGCACGGAACTCGCCGTGCGCCGTCGGGATGCGCGCTTCGGCGATGCGCACCACGTGCTTCTCGTGCTTGCGTCGCCACGCGATCAGGTCGGCGATGGAGATGAGCGCGAGGTCGTGGTCGTCGGCGAAGACACGGAGCTCGTCCGTGCGGGCCATCTCGCCCTCGTCCTTCTGCGACACGATCTCGCAGATGACGCCGGCCGGGCGCAGATCCGCCATCCGGGCGAGGTCGACCGCGGCCTCGGTGTGGCCGGGGCGGCGCAGCACGCCGCCTTCCTTCGCCCGCAACGGGACGACGTGACCGGGACGGGTGAAGTCGTTCGCACCGGTGTCGGGGTCCGCGAGCAGACGCATGGTCGCCGCGCGGTCCGATGCCGAGATGCCCGTACCGATACCGACGCGAGCGTCGACGGTCACGGTGTACGCGGTGCCGTGCTTGTCCTGGTTCGTGGAGTACATGGGAGGCAGTCCGAGGCGATCGCAGTCCTCGCCCGACAGCGGAACGCAGAGGTATCCCGAGGTGTACCGCACCATGAAGGCCACCAGCTCGGGTGTGGCCTTCTCTGCGGCGAAGATGAGATCGCCCTCGTTCTCGCGGTCCTCGTCGTCGACGACGACGACGGCCTTGCCGGCGGCGATGTCGGCGACAGCGCGCTCGATGGTGTCGAACCTGGTCACGCCGTGCGCTCCCCACGTCTGCTGCCCGCAGTGTCGGGCAGATCCTGTGTTCTCAAGACTACGACCCCCGCTGCGGGGGCCGATGTTCAGTCGACCTTCTGCAACCGCTCGACGTACTTGGCGATCACGTCGACCTCGAGGTTGACCTGCGTTCCCGCCTCCGCCTCGCCCAGTGTGGTGAGCGACAGGGTGGTAGGAATCAGGGAGATCTCGAAGTACTGATCGTCCTTCTCGCCGCCCAGTGCGGACACCGTCAGCGACACCCCGTCGACCGTGATGGACCCCTTGTGCACGACGTATCGCGCGATGTCACGGGGCAGCGATATGCGTACCACGGTCCAGTTGTCCGACGGGGTGCGCGAGAGCACCACCCCGGTCCCGTCGACGTGGCCCTGGACGAGATGCCCACCGAGCCGCGACGCGAGCGAGGCGGCACGCTCGAGGTTGACCGGTGACCCCACGGCCAGGGACTGCAGTGACGAACGGTTCAGTGTCTCCTGCATCACGTCGGCCGTGAACGCGCCGTCCGCGACCTCGACGACGGTGAGGCACACACCGTTCACGGCGATCGAATCCCCGTGCGACGCATCGGAGGTGACCAGCGGGCCACGCACGGTGAAGCGAGCCGCGTCCGCCAGATCCTCCTTGGCGGTGACACTGCCCAGTTCCTCGACGATTCCGGTGAACATGCTCGTCATCCTCTCGGCACCAGCTGGTGCAGTGATCTCTGTTCGGCTCAGTGGTCGGACGACCGTAGCGGAGCGAGTCGGACGAGCAGATCGTCGCCCAGCGTCTCCACCGACTCTCGTCGAAACCTCATCGCATCGGCAATTGTTCCGACACCCGTCCCCCGCACGGCGGTCGGACCCTCGCCCAGCACGACAGGCGCGAGATACGCCGTGACACGGTCGACCAGGCCCGCCGACAGGAACGCTCCGGTGAGCGTCGATCCGCCCTCCAGCACCACGTCGGTCAGATCCGCGAGGGCCTCCATCACCGCGAACGGGTCGCGGGTCCGCACGATGCGGGTGGGGGCGGAGTCGTCGAGGATCCGAGACCCGGCAGGGATGTCGCGCAGCCCGACGACCACGCGCACCGGCTGGTGCGCAGCGAGCGACCCGTCGGGCAGTCGCGCCGTCAACACCGGATCGTCGGCGAGCACGGTCCCGGTACCGACCACCACCGCATCGATCCGCGCGCGCTCGGCGTGGACGTGTGCGCGAGCGATCTCCCCCGTGATCCAGCGGCTGGTGCCGTCCGGCGCCGCGGTGCGGCCGTCGAGCGTGGCGGCGTACTTCCACGTGAGCATCGGGCGCCCGGTGCGCTGCCGATGCAGCCAGGCACGCATCGGCCCGGCCTCGGCGAGATCGGCGAGAACGCCGGACCGTACCTCGACGCCGGCACCGCGCAGAGTCTCCGCGCCGCCTGCCGCCAGCGGGTTCGGATCGCCGAGCGCGTGCACGACGCGGACGACACCCGCGCGCAGCAGCGCCTGCGAGCACGGACCCGTGCGTCCCGTGTGGTCGCACGGCTCCAGCGTCACCACGGCGGTGCCGCCGCGCGCTCGCTCGCCCGCCTGCGCTAGCGCGGCGATCTCCGCGTGGGGGCCGCCCGGTGCCGCGGTGGCGCCGACTCCGACCACCAGCCCGTCCCGGTCCAGGACGACGGCGCCGACGGGAGGATTGGGAGTGCTGACACCGCGCGCCGCGACCGATGCCTCGATCGCCCGCCGCATCGCGGCATCGATCGGGTCGAGGCTCCCGGTCACCGGCCGGACAGGTGGGGCGACGCGCTGGCGGCGGACTCACGCAGCGAACGCACGGCACCCGCGGGGTCACTGGTCGAGTACACCGCCGAGCCCGCGACGAAGCAGTCGATGCCCGCGGCAGCGGCTTGCTCCACGGTGTCGGCGTTGATGCCGCCGTCGATCTCGATCACCAGCGTCAGTTCACCCGAATCGACCAGCCGGCGGACGGCGCGAGCCTTGTCCAGCACCTCCGGCATGAAGCTCTGGCCGCCGAATCCCGGTTCGACGCTCATGATCAACAGCGTGTCGAAGTCCTTCAGGACCTCCAGGTACGGCTCGATCGGGGTACCGGGCTTGACCGACAGCCCGGCCTTAGCGCCCGCCGCCCGGATGTCGCGGGCGACGGCGCGCGGATCGTCGGTGGCCTCGGCGTGGAACGTCACGTTGTACGCGCCGGCCTCGGCGTAGGGCGGCGCCCAGCGGGCGGGGTCCTCGATCATGAGGTGGCAGTCGAGCGGGATGTCGGTCGCCTTCAGCAGGCTCTCCACCACGGGCAGACCCAGGGTGAGATTCGGGACGAAGTGCGCGTCCATCACGTCGACGTGCAGCCAGTCGCTGCCCGCGACGGCCGCGGCCTCGTCGGCGAGCCGCGCGAAATCGGCGGACAGGATGGACGGTGCGATCATCGGGTGCTGCGGAGTCGGGGCCACGGGCGATCAGCCTAGTAGGTCCGGATCCACCTGCATCAGAGCGTCGTCTATGTGGCCGGCGAGGAGGTACTGACCCTCGTCGGTCGGGTGATCACCGTCGTCCTGGATGATCAGCGGGTCGGCCAGCCACTCCTGCGGCAGCGCGTCGACGTAGTCCAGCCCGGCCGACACCGCGGCGGCGGAGACCGCGGCGTCCACGTCCCACATCTCCTCGCTCACCGGCTCCCCGCTCCAGATCGGTCCGATGACGACGATGCGGGCCTCGGGTGAGCGCTCGCGCAGCGACGCGTACAGGTCGGTGGCGTCGGCGAGCACGTCCGCCGGATCCGCGTCGACGTCGTTCTCGCTGCCGACCACGAGGATGACCGTCGGGTTCTCCTCGGTGGCATAGGCGACCTGGTCCGCGAAGGTGCCGAGATAGTCGTCGCCCGCCTCGTAGCCGGCGCCGCCCAGGCTCGCGTTGGTCACCTCGAATCCGTGTTCCTCCGCCAGGACGTCCGGCCAGACCACGTCGTTCATGGAGCCGGCGGAGAACGAGTCGCCGATCACCGACACACGGACCGCGCTCCACTCCGACTCTGCCGCGACCACCCGCTCCGCGTCGGCGGTCCGCGCCGAGGCCGTCCCTGCCGTCACCGACGGGGACAGCGAGCAGCCACCCAGCACCGCGACCGAGGCGAGGGCGGCCACCGCTGCCCCGGCCGTGCGGTGTCGAAGGAGTCGCGGAGTCACGTTCCTGTTGTACCCGCGAGTCGTTGCCGACCGGTAACGAGCGCGGTCAGGAGGCATCCTTGCGCAGCGCGGCGAAGAACATCGCGTCCGTTCCGTGCCGGTGCGGCCACAGCTGCACAGACGTTCCCGAGGCCGCCCGCGGCACGCCGGGCGCGAGCGTCGCGGTGTCGAGCGCGGTCAGACCGTGACGTCGGACCGCATCGGCCACGACGCCGACCGTCTCGGACAGATGCGGCGAACACGTCGAGTAGACGACGACTCCGCCCGGCCGCACCAGCTCCACTGCTGCCGCGAGCAACTCGCGTTGCAACGTCACCAGACCCGCCACGTCGCTCGCCTGACGACGCCACCGCGCCTCGGGTCGACGACGGAGTGCACCCAGACCGGTGCAGGGTGCGTCGACGAGGACGCGGTCGTATCCCGCGTCCAGTCCGCTCGCGCGACCGTCCACCGCGTGCACGGTGACCGGGAGATCCCGCACCGTCTTGCGCACCAGGTCGGCTCGATGCTCGGACGGTTCCACGGCATCGACCGTCGCACCGTCGATCGCCGCGATGGCGCCGAGCAGCGCAGCCTTGCCGCCGGGGCCAGCGCACAGATCCAGCCACCGACCTCCGTCCGGCCCGTCGAGCTCCGCGAGCGTGAGAGCCCGAGCGACCAGCTGACTGCCCTCGTCCTGGACGCCGGCCAGCCCCTCACGCACGGCGTCGAGACGACCCGGATCGCCGCCACTGTCCAGATGCACCGCATAGGGCGACCACGGTCCGGGCTCACCGCCGGTGATCGACGCGAGCTCGTCCGCCGAGATCTCGCCGGGCCGCGCCACCAGGTGCACCAGCGGGCGGGCGTCGTCGGCGGCGAGCGCCTCGTCCAGCTCCGCAGCATCCGCTCCCAACGCGTCGTTGAACGCCTGTGCGATCCAGGCGGGATGTGCGTGCCGGAACGCCGAGTGACCCACCGGATCTCGCTCCGCGTCGGGAGCCAGCAACTCGATCCACTCTGCTTCCGTGCGCTCGGAGACCCGGCGCAACACGGCGTTGACGAACCCTGCCTGCCCCTGCCCGGCCTCGCTGCGCACCAGGTCGACCGACGTCGCCACCGCCGCGTGCGGAGCCACCCGCGTGCGCAGCAACTGGTACGCACCGAGCCGGATGACGTCCAGCAGTCGACCGTCGATGTCCGACACCGGACGCGAGGCCGCGTGCTCGACGACCGCGTCCAGCACCCCCTGCGCGCGGGCCGCGCCGTAGGCCAACTCCGTCGCGAGGGCGGCATCACGCTCGTTCAACCGGCGATCCCGGAGCAGACCCGGAAGCACCAGGTTCGCGTACGCGTCACGTTCCCGCACCGCGCGCAGGACGTCCCGTGCCGCGATCCGTGCGGGGTCCAATCCCGCCTCGGCAGGATTCGGGCGACCCGGCTGCTTCGGACGCGAATTCCCGGACCGACCACCGGCCTTGCTCGAACCCCCGGCCACCGCCGGCCGGCCTCCGGCCTTCCCGCCATCCGGCCGGCCGCCGGCCTTCCCGGCGGCCTTCCCGCCACGCTTACGAGGACCGCCGGACCCCGGTGTCTGCTCACCGCTCATCGTGCAGTCGCTCCGTTCACATCGCGGGCGCCGCGCGCCCAGTCGGTCGCTGCCATCTGCTTCTTGCCGTGCGGCTGCACGAGCCCGAGCGACACGGCCGTCGTCGCGGTACCCACCAGGACCGCCTTCTTCCGTACCTCGACGAGCCCGGGTTCGAGCTCCTCGTCGGTGATCGTCACCGGACCGATCTTGACGCGGACGTCGCCGATCTCGGTCCACGCTCCGGGTGCCGGTGTCACACTCCGGACGTGCCGGTCGATCAGGTGCGCCGGGCGACCGAAGTCGATGCGGGCCGATTCCACGGTCACCTTGGGCGCGTGTGACACGCCGTCGCTCGACTGCGGAACCGCCTGCAGTGCACCGTCGTCGATCCCGTCGAGGGTGGACGCGAGCAACTGGCTCCCGCTGTCCGCGAGCCGGGTCAACAGATCTCCGGCGGTGTCCGTGGGGCGCACCCTCTCGGTCACGACGCCGTACACCGGACCGGTGTCCAGCCCCTGCTCGAGGAGGAACGTCGACGCGCCGGTGACCTCGTCACCCGCGGCGATCGCGGCCTGCACCGGCGCGGCCCCACGCCAGGCCGGCAGCAGGGAGAAGTGCAGATTGATCCAGCCGTGTCGCGGAATGTCGAGCACGGGCTGTGGCAGCAGCGCGCCGTAGGCGACGACGGGACAGCAGTCCGGTTCCAGATCGCGGAGCGCGGCCATCGCCTCGGGGTCGGACGGCTTCGCGGGCTGCAGCACCGGGATGCCGTGCTCGTCGGCCAGCATCGCAACGGGCGATCGCACGACCTTGCGCCCTCGACCGGCCACCGTGTCGGGTCGGGTGAGCACACCGACCACCTCGTGACGGGAGGAGTCGAGCAGTCGCCGCAGCGACGGGAGAGCGGGGTCGGGAGTACCGGCGAAGACGAGGCGCACGCCGTTCACCCTATGCGGAGCGGGTCGACCTGGATTCGCAGCGCCGACGCGGTCTTCTTCGCCCCCACCACGGCCCGTGCCTCACCGAGTGCGCGGGAGAGGGCGGCACCGGACGATCGCGGGACGCGGACCAGCATCCGCTCGACGGGCGCGGACGAGTCGGCGTCGATCTCGCTGCCGAACGGCAGCCGCTCGCCGGGTGGCAGGTCCACGGGTCCCAGCGTGACGGCGTCGTCCGGGAGCCGCGCCGATTCCATCAGGGCGCGCAGCGATTCGGTGGTGCCGTCCACGGCGGCGATGTGCACCGCGGGTGGAAACCCGACCTCGGTGCGTTCGGAGAGTTCGGTGCGCGCGTGTCCGACGGGGTCCCACCGCACCAATGCCTGCACGGTGGGCAGTCCCGAATCCGCGACCACGACCACCTCACCGCCTTCGGCCGACGGGCGCACGAGGGTGGCGGCGGCCATCCAGCGGCGAAGGGTCTGCTCTGCGGCGCGCAGATCCGCTCGACCCAGCAGCGCCCACCCGTCCAGCAGCAGCGCGGCACCGTAGCCGCCGTCCGCGACGGGTTCGGCGCCCACGGTGGACACGACGATGGCCGGGCCGGCCGGCACCGTGTCGAGCACCGAGGTGCCGCCGGACTGTCGCACGGGGACGCCGCTGAACGCCCGGCCCAGCTCCTCGGCGGTCCGTCCTGCGCCGACCACGACGGCGCGCAGCGCTCGTGAACCGCACGTGGGGCACGAGTACGACGGGTCGGCGGTGCCGCACCACTTGCACGTGGGGCTGCCCGCGCCGTCGGCACCGGGCGCGGACGGCAGCGCCAGGGGTCCGTGGCACCGTCGGCACCGGGCGGGCGTCCTGCACTTGGAGCAGGCGAGGGAGGGCACGTACCCGCGCCGCGGGACCTGGACCAGCACGGGGTGCCCGGCGGTGAGCGACGCTCGGGCCGCCGCGAAGGCGATCGCCGGGAGTCGCGCCGCGCGCGCTCCGGGGTCGCGGGCGAGCGCGTGGTCGCTGTCCGCGAGAGCGGTGACCCGTGGAACGCGCCCGCGGACGGTGTCACGGGTGGCCACGAGATCGTGTGCCCACCCCGTCTCGACCAGAGCCTGTGCCTCCGCCGTCCGGGAGAAACCGCCCACCACGGCGGCGCACCCGGCTCGGTGTGCACGCAGCAACGCGACCTCGCGGGCGTGGGGGTACGGCGCACGCGGCTCCGACAACGAGTCGTCGCCGTCGTCCCAGACCACCATCAATCCCGGGTCGTGCACCGGGGCGAAGACGGCGCTGCGCGTGCCGATCACGACACGAGCGCGGCCACGAGCGGCGGCGAGCCACCGTCGGTAGCGTTCGGCGGGACCGAGCCCCGCGGCGAGCGCGACCACCGCGTCGTCGTCGAGAACGGCTCGGCAGGCCGTGTCCACGCGATCGAGATCGCGCTGGTCCGGGACGACGAGAACGGCTCCCCGTCCCGACGACACGGCCACGGCTGCCAGGTCGGCGAGCCGGGCCGCCCAGTCCTCCCCCGGCAACGCCTGCCAGACCGCCCGCGGCGCCCGACCGCCGCCGAGCGCGTCGAGGAACTCGGCGCCGTGCCGGTACGCGGACCACTCGTCCCGGCGAAGGAGGGGGATCGACTGCACACCGGAGGCGAGGGATTCGTTCTCCACCCGCGCGTGGCGGGGTGGGACCGCGAGACGAAGAACGTCCGGACGGGTGCCGGCGTAGCGCGTCGCGACGGCGTCGACGAGACCGAGCAGTTCGGGGCCGAGTACCGGCTCGGCGGAGACCACCTTGTCGAGGAAGCCGAGCTTCCCCGGATGGTCGCTGGTGTCGAAGCGGGCGAGCAGGAACCCGTCGACCAGACGCCCGGCGAAGCGGACGCGGACACGCACACCGGGTTGCGCCACGGCATCCAGTTCGGCGGGGACGACGTAGTCGAAATCGCGATCGAGGTGGGACAACGCGAGCATGGGAAGCACGCGGGCAATGGGCCGGGTGGGGGCCGGTGAGCGCACACCGGATGCGGTGGCACTCACCGACCGACCCCTTTCAGACGATGATCACGAAGTGGAGCGAGACGTCACAGACCTGCGGCGGACCGCAACTTCTCGGCACGGTCGGTGTTCTCCCACGGCAGATCGATGTCCGTGCGGCCGAAGTGGCCGTACGCCGCGGTGGGCGCGTAGATCGGACGCAGCAGGTCCAGATCACGGATGATCGCGCCGGGACGCAGGTCGAACACGTCGGTGATGGCGGACTGGATCTTGAGCGGATCCACGTTCTCGGATCCGAATGTCTCGACGAAGAGACCGACGGGAGCGGCCTTGCCGATGGCGTAGGCGACCTGCACCTCGACTCGTTCTGCGAGGTCTGCGGCCACGACGTTCTTGGCCACCCACCGCATCGCGTACGCAGCGCTGCGGTCGACCTTCGACGGATCCTTGCCCGAGAACGCGCCGCCGCCGTGGCGGGCCCAGCCGCCGTAGGTGTCGACGATGATCTTGCGACCGGTCAGGCCGGCGTCGCCCATCGGCCCGCCGAGGACGAACTTGCCGGTGGGGTTGACGAGCAGGCGTACCGACGAGGTGTCGAGCGAGTCGTGCCCGAGCTCGGCCAGTACGGCCTCGAGGACATGGGTCCGGATGTCCGGGGTCAGCATGTTGTCGAGATCGATGTCGGCCGCGTGCTGGGTGGAGATGACCACGGTGTCGAGGCGAACGGCCTTGTTGCCCTCGTACTCGATGGTGACCTGGGTCTTGCCGTCGGGACGCAGGTACGGCAGCACCTCGGTCTTGCGCACCTCGGTGAGGCGACGCGACAGCCGGTGCGCCAGTGCGATCGGCAGCGGCATGAGCTCGGGCGTGTCCTTGATGGCGTAGCCGAACATCAGGCCCTGGTCGCCCGCACCCTGACGGTCGATCTCGTCGTCGGTCAGACCCTCGACGCGGGACTCGTGCGAGTTGTCGACGCCCTGGGCGATCTCGGGCGACTGCGCGCCGATGGCGACGTTGACCCCACAGGAGTTGCCGTCGAAGCCCTTGGCCGACGAGTCGTAGCCGATCTCGAGTACCTTCTCGCGCACGATGTGCGGGATGTCGGCGTACGCGGTGGTGTTGACCTCACCGGCGACGTGAACCTGCCCGGTGGTCACCAGGGTCTCGACGGCGACGCGTGCGCGCGGATCGTCGGTCAGGAGCGCATCCAGGATGGAGTCGCTGATGGCGTCACAGATCTTGTCGGGATGACCCTCGGTGACGGACTCGCTGGTGAAGAGCCGACTGGCGGACGTGCTCACAGATGTTTCCTCTCGTACACGCATGAATGTGTCGACATGATCGAACCGCTCCCCGAGACGCCAGTCGACGATAGACGGAGCCACCGACGTCTCGAGTACTGCGGGTCACCGCGAGTCGTCGGCGCTCGTACACTCCTGCGACGTCGGTGACGGTTGACGCACGCGCAACAGGGGCACCAACGCATCGATCACACGAGACGACATGAGCGCCTTCGATCCGTGTTCGAGCGCCAGCTCGGTCCCGTCCGCGGACAGGATCCAGCCGTCGTTGTCGTCCATCTCGAATGCTTTACCCTCACCGACCGCATTCACAACCAGGAGGTCGCACTTCTTGCGTGCCAGCTTGGCGCGGGCGTGCGTCAGCACGTCGCCGTGCTGGTCGCCGGTCTCGGCCGCGAAGCCGACGATCGCGGCGTCGGCGGCCAGGTCACCGGCATCGCGTGCCGCGACGAGGCCGGCCAGGATGTCGGCGTTGCGCGTGAGCGGGATGGTGTCCGGCTCGTCGGCACCCTTCTTGATCTTGCTGGTGGCGAGCGTCGTCGGCCGGAAATCGGCGACGGCGGCGGCCATGATCACGGCGTCGGCACCGACGGCGGCGGCCGTGACCGCGGTGCGCATGTCCTCGGCGGTGCGGACCGTCTCGACGCGGACACCGGCAGGAGCGGACAGGTCGCTGGTGTAGCCGGAGATCAGCAGCACGTCGGCACCGCGCTGGGCGGCGACCCGCGCGAGCGCATAACCCTGCTTGCCGGAGCTGCGGTTGCCGAGGAACCGTACCGGGTCCAACGGCTCGCGCGTGCCGCCGGCGGAGACGACGACGCGCCGCCCCTCGAGGTCACGAGGCAGCGCATCGGGTCGCTCGAGCAGCAGCTCGGCGATGCCGGCGATCTCGTCCGGCTCGGGCAGACGGCCCGCTCCGGTGTCCTTGCCGGTGAGCCGACCCG
This sequence comes from Rhodococcus sp. BP-160, assembly GCF_019836205.1. Lineage (NCBI taxonomy): Bacteria > Bacillati > Actinomycetota > Actinomycetes > Mycobacteriales > Nocardiaceae > Rhodococcus > Rhodococcus sp. BP-160. The sequence goes on along the minus strand of NZ_JABUEK010000002.1, from coordinate 932,120 downwards.
AGGCCGGCTCGATCACCGTGACACCGCGCCGGCGCAACGTCGCGACGTTCTCGACGGTCGCGGGGTGGTCCCACATCTCGGTGTGCATGGCCGGCGCGAACACGATCGGGCACCGCGCGGTGAGCAACGTCGCCGTCAACAGGTCGTCGGCGCGTCCGGCAGCGGCCCGCGACAGCAGGTCGGCCGTGGCCGGGGCGACGACGACGAGATCGGCGTTCTGGCCGAGGCGGACGTGCGGTACCTCCGGCACGTCGGCGAACACTCCGGTGTGCACGGGGTTGCCCGACAACGCCTCGAAGGTCGCCCGGCCGACGAACTGCAGCGCCGACTCGGTGGGGACGACGCGGACGTCGTCACCCGCCTCGGTGAAGTGGCGGATCAGCCCGCACGCCTTGTACGCGGCGATCCCTCCCCCGACACCGACCACGACGTGACGCCGTGTCGTCGTGTCCGAGGGAGACAGGGAACTCACTCGCCTTCGACGTGCTCGAGAAGGTCGGCGTGGATCTCGCGCATGGCGATGGACAGCGGCTTCTCCTGCAGACCCGGTTCGACGAGGGGGCCGACGTACTCGAGGATGCCGTCACCGAGCTGGTTGTAGTAGTCGTTGATCTGACGCGCGCGCTTGGCGGCGTAGATGACCAGCGCGTACTTCGACGACGTCCGGTCCAGCAGCTCGTCGATGGGCGGGTTGGTGATGCCCAGCGGGGTGTCGTACGTCGCCACGTCGATACGGGAGAAGGAATCGGACACGTTCGCCAAGGGACTACTCACAAATGCTCCTGAAGATTCACCGGGGCGGGTGCCTCGGAAGAGAAAACTGGTGTTACCTGTGCGGTCACGCGGTCCCGAACTCACCGTTCGGGACGCCACCGACCAACAAGGATACCAACTCCGCGCACGCTCGGTCGACATCGTCGTTCACGATGACCGTGTCGAACTCGTCGGAGGCCGCCAGTTCCTCGCGCGCGGTCTCGAGCCGACGCTCGATGACGTCCTGCGGTTCGGTGCCGCGGCCGGTGAGCCGACCCACCAGCACGTCCCAGGAGGGCGGCGCGAGAAACACGAGCAGAGCCTCCGGGGCGGCGGCACGGACCGCGCGCGCACCCTGCAGATCCACCTCGAGGAGAACCGGCTCACCGGCGGCGAGCGCGCGACGCACGGGCTCGGCGGGCGTACCGCTGCGGTGCAGGCCGCGGTGGATCTCCGCCCATTCGAGGAGATCACCGGCCTCGATCATGCGATCGAACTCCGCGGCGTCCACGAACCGGTAGTCCTGTCCGTGCACCTCGCCGGGGCGGGGATCGCGCGTCGTCGCCGACACGCTGAAGTACAGATCGGGAAGCTGCTGACGCACCTTCGCGACCACACTGGACTTACCGACGGCGGAAGGGCCGGCCAGTACCACCAGCCGGCCCTTCCTGAGCGAGGAGTCCTCGCTCGACACTGCCGTCGACTCGTTGTCGGTCGACACGTCGCTGTCAGGCCTCGAAGTCGAACCTGGCGAGAAGCGCCTTGCGCTGACGATCGCCCAGTCCGCGCAGGCGGCGGGTGGGTGCGATCTCCAGCTCGGTCATGATCTCCTGAGCCTTGACCTTGCCGACCTTGGGCAGAGCCTCGAGCAGTGCGGACACCTTCATCTTGCCGAGGATCTCGTCCTCTTCGGCGTCCTTGAGGACCTGCTTGAGGTCGGTTCCGCCGCGCTTGAGGCGTTCCTTGAGCTCAGCCCGGACACGACGAGCTTGTGCCGCCTTCTCCAAGGCAGCAGCGCGCTGCTCATCGGTCAACTGGGGAAGGGCCACGGTTCCTCCGTCTCATCGGTGAATCTCTGTCGAGAAGTGCATTCCGTACCCGCGTCACGCGATGTGCGCGAGCCGGCCGTTCTGGTACATCCAGTCACTGCCACCGGATTGACCAGCGGCGATAGCGACCGTACCCGGGCAGGGCGCCGATTGCGAACTTGCCCCCCGCCGCCGTGTCGCCGCGATGGTGGTCTATGCGAGGGCGTGCTCGACGGTGTCGCGAGCGACGATCGCCGCCTCCCGTAGAGCGGCCACGTCCGGACCGTGTCGCAGGACGTCGCGGGAAGAGTTGGGCAGCAACAACTCTGACGAACCCTGGAACAGGGAGGGCAGGTCCTGCGCGGTGGCACCCTGGGCGCCGAGTCCGGGCGCGAGGATCGGCCCCGAGAACGTCCGCAGATCGAGCCCGTGTCCGCGTGTCGCACCCACCACGAGACCCATGACGTCGTCGTTCGCCCGCGTGTTGACCGCCGCGGCCTCGTCGACCACGGCCTGCGCGACGCTCGCACCGGTGGCGGTGACCGCCTGCTGCAGCGCCGCGCCCTCGGGATTCGACGTGCGTGCGAGCACGAACAGGCCGCAACCGTGCTCAGTCGCCTGCTCGACGAACGGCGTCAGCGCACCCACCCCGAGGTAGGGCGAAACCGTCACGGCGTCCGAGGCGAGTGGTGAGGACGGGTCCAGCCACGCCCGGGCGTACGCCTCGGACGTGGACCCGATGTCCCCACGCTTCGCGTCCGCGACGACGAGCACGCCCGCCGCACGCAGATCGGCGATGGTCCGCTCGAGCACGGCGAGTCCACCGGACCCGAAGCGCTCGAAGAACGCCACCTGCGGCTTGACCACCCCGATGTCCGACGCGAACGCCTCGACGCAGAGCCGCGCGAAGCGGTCGAGGCCCGCCACGGTGTCGTCGAGGCCCCACGACGCGAGGATCCCGGAGTGCGGATCGATGCCGACACACAGGCGTCCCCGCGACCGGACCGCCGTGGTCAGCTTCCTGCGCCACACCCCGGCCTCCGGACTTCCCGTCACCGAGGGGTGACCGGGTCGGTCGTGGCCGTCGGCCCGGTGCCCGCTCGCAGGTACGTCGTGAGCGAGCTGTGCAGATCCTGGAGCGACTGCACCCCGATGTCGCCGCGGATGCTCGCCTCGATCCCCTGCACCGCGGCCGCGGCACCCTGCACGGTGGTGATGCACGGGATGTTGCGCGCCACCGCGGCGCTGCGGATCTCGTACCCGTCGACCCGCGGGCCGGAGTTGCCGAACGGTGTGTTGAACACCATGTCGACCTCCCCCTCGCGGATCAGGTCCACGATGGTCCGCTCGCCGTCCTCGAGCACGTCGGAGTGCTTGCGCACCACGTCGCTGCTGATGCCGTTGCGGCGCAGCATCTCCGCCGTTCCCTCGGTCGCGAGGATGCGGAAGCCCAGATCGGCGAGCCGCTTGACCGGGAACACCATCGACCGCTTGTCGCGGTTCGCGATGGACACGAAGATAGACCCCGTCGTCGGCAGCGAGCCGTACGCGGCGGTCTGGCTCTTCGCGAACGCGGTACCGAAGTCCGCGTCGATTCCCATGACCTCGCCGGTCGACTTCATCTCGGGGCTCAGGAGGGTGTCGACGCCACTGCCGTCCGCCTTGCGGAACCGGTTGAAGGGCAGCACGGCCTCCTTGACCGCGACCGGTGCATCGAAGGCAGCGTGCCCGCCGTCACCGGTGGGCGGCAACACGCCGTCCGCCCGCAACTCCGCGATGGTCGCGCCCAGAGCGATCCGGGCCGCGGCCTTCGCGAGCGGCACCGCCGTGGCCTTGGAGACGAAGGGCACCGTGCGGCTCGCACGAGGGTTGGCCTCGAGCACGTAGAGCACGTCGTCCTTGAGGGCGTACTGCACGTTGAGCAGCCCGCGGACCCCGATCCCGAACGCGAGCGCCTCCGTCGACCGGCGGACCGCGTCGATGTCGGTGCGGCCGAGCGTGATCGGGGGCAGCGCGCACGCGGAGTCGCCGGAGTGGATGCCGGCCTCCTCGATGTGCTCCATGACGCCGCCGAGGTAGACCTCGGTGCCGTCGCACAGGGCGTCGACGTCGATCTCGATCGCGTCCTCGAGGAACCGGTCCACCAGCACGGGGTGCTCCGGCGTGAGCTCGGTGGCGCGGGAGATGTAGTCGTCCAGCGACGCCTCGTCGTAGACGATCTCCATGCCGCGTCCGCCCAGCACGTACGACGGACGCACGAGCACGGGGTAGCCGATCTCGCTCGCGATGCGCTTCGCGCCGTCGAACGTGGTGGCCGTGCCGAACTTCGGCGCGGGCAGACCGGCGGCGACGAGCACCTCACCGAACTCCTTGCGGTCCTCCGCCAGGTCGATCGCCTCGGGCGACGTGCCGACGATCGGCACACCGGCGTCCTGCAGTCGCTGCGCGAGACCGAGCGGCGTCTGCCCACCGAGCTGGCAGAGGACACCGACGACACCGGGTCCGCCCTCGCCCGACTCCTTCTCCGCCAGGTACACCTCGAGCACGTCCTCGAACGTGAGCGGCTCGAAGTACAGACGATCCGCCGTGTCGTAGTCGGTGGAGACGGTCTCGGGGTTGCAGTTCACCATCACGGTCTCGTAGCCGGCGGCCGAGAGCGTCGTGGCCGCGTGCACGCACGAGTAGTCGAACTCGATGCCCTGGCCGATGCGGTTGGGACCGGAGCCCAGGATGAGCACCTTGCCGAGCGTGGTCTGCGGGGCCACCTCGGTCTCCGCGCCGGGATCGAGCTCGTACGTGGAGTAGTGGTACGGCGTCTTCGCCTCGAACTCCGCGGCGCACGTGTCGACGGTCTTGAACACGGGCCGCACTCCCAGCCGGTGGCGCAGCGAGCGCACCCCGTCCTCCCCCGCGAGCTCGGGACGCAGTGCCGCGATCTGCCGATCGGACAGGCCCGAGTGCTTGGCCCGACGCAGCAGGTTCTCGTCGAGGACGGGAGCGTCGAGCAGCCGGGTCCGCAGTTCCACCAGACCGGCGATCTCGTCGATGAACCACGGGTCGATACCGGACGCGGCGGCGACCTCCTCGACGGTGCCGCCGAGGCGCAGCGCCAACTCGGCGTCGTAGATGCGTCCCTCGGTGGGAACCTTCAGGTCGGCGAGCACCGCCTGCAGATCGTGCGCCCGGTCCCCCGCCAGCACCTCGTCCGACGTGGTCCAGAATCCGGTGGCCTTGGTCTCGAGCGACCGCAGCACCTTGCCGAGCGCCTCGGTGAAGTTGCGGCCCAGGCTCATCGCCTCGCCGACCGACTTCATCGTCGTCGTGAGGGTGGCGTCGGCCCCCGGGAACTTCTCGAATGCGAAGCGCGGCGCCTTGACGACGACGTAGTCCAACGTCGGCTCGAAACAGGCCGGTGTCTCGCCCGTGATGTCGTTGACGATCTCGTCGAGGCTGTACCCCACCGCGAGCTTCGCCGCGATCTTGGCGATCGGGAATCCCGTCGCCTTCGAGGCGAGTGCACTCGACCGCGAGACGCGCGGGTTCATCTCGATGACGATCAGACGACCGTCCTTCGGATCGATCGCGAACTGGATGTTGCATCCGCCCGTGTCGACGCCGACCTCGCGGAGGATGGCGATGCCCAGATCGCGCATCTTCTGGTACTCGCGGTCGGTGAGCGTCATCGCCGGAGCGACCGTCATGGAGTCGCCCGTGTGCACACCCATCGGGTCGACGTTCTCGATCGAACACACGATCACCACGTTGTCGCGGTTGTCGCGCATCAGCTCGAGCTCGAACTCCTTCCATCCGTAGATGGACTCCTCGATGAGCACGTTCGCAGACGGCGACGCGGCCAGTCCGCCGCCGGCGAGACGCTCGAGATCCTCGGTCGTGTACGCCATGCCGGAGCCGAGCCCGCCCATGGTGAAGCTGGGCCGGATGACGACGGGCAGGCCGAGTTCGGCAACGGTGTCGTGCACCTCGGCCATCGTGTAACAGACACGCGACCGGGCACTCTCGCCGCCGACCTTCGCGACGATGTCCTTGAACTTCTGGCGATCCTCACCGCGCTGGATCGCCTCGAAGTCGGCTCCGATGAGCTCGACGTCGTACTTCTCGAGGATCCCCTGCTCGTGCAGCGCCACCGCGCAGTTGAGCGCCGTCTGGCCGCCGAGGGTGGCGAGCACCGCATCGATGGGATGGCCCTCGGCCTTCTCCTTCGCGATGACTTTCTCGACGAACTCCGCCGTGATGGGTTCGACGTAGGTGGAGTCCGCGAACTCGGGGTCCGTCATGATCGTCGCCGGGTTCGAGTTCACGAGGCTGACCCGCAGGCCCTCCTCGCGGAGCACACGGCAGGCCTGCGTTCCGGAGTAGTCGAACTCGCAGGCCTGACCGATGACGATCGGTCCGGATCCGATGACCAGGATGTGCTGGAGGTCTGTGCGCCGTGGCATTACTGGCCGGCTTTCTTGTCGAGGAGCTGCAGGAAACGGTCGAAGAGGTACTCGGCGTCGTGCGGACCGGCAGCGGCCTCGGGGTGGTACTGCACCGAGAACGCCGAGTCGTCGAGCAGGCGGACACCTTCGACGGTGCCGTCGTTCGCGCACGTGTGGCTGACGATCGCCCGGCCGAACGGGGTGTCGAACTCCTCGCCGGCCTCGCCCTCGAGCGCGAACCCGTGGTTCTGGGCCGTGATGGAGATGCGGCCCGTGCCGTGTTCGATCACCGGGATGTTCATGCCCCGGTGACCGAAGGTCATCTTGTAGGTGGAGCGGCCGAGGGCGCGGCCGAGGATCTGGTTACCGAAGCAGATGCCGAACAGCGGGGTGCCGTCACCGAGCACTTGCTCGGTCAGCCGCACCACGGAGTCCGCGGTGGCCGGGTCGCCCGGTCCGTTGGACAGGAACACTCCGTCCGCGCCGAGTGCCCGCACCTGGTCGATGTCGGCGTTCGCGGGGACCACGTGGACCCGGATTCCCCTCTGCGCGAACATGCGCGGCGTGTTCGACTTGATGCCGAGGTCGACCGCGACGACGGAGTACCGGGGCTCGCCCTCGGGGTCGACCGTGTACCCCTCGGTCGTGCTCACCTCGCCCGCCAGATCCGCACCCACCATGCTCGGCTGGCTGCGCACGGTCTCGATCAGCGCGTCGACGTCGGTGAGGGCCTCCCCGGAGAAGATGCCGGCCTTCATCGACCCGCGGGTGCGCAGGTGCCGCACCAGCGCGCGGGTGTCGATCTCGGCGATGCCGACGACGTCCTGCCGCGCCATCTCCTCGCCCAGGGTGCCGGTCGAGCGCCAGCTCGAGCTGCGGCGGCTGGGGTCGCGGACGGCGAACCCGGCGACCCACATACGGGAGTCGTCGGCGTCGCCGGTGCGTCCGACGGACTCGTTGTCCTCACCGTTCCAGCCGGTGTTGCCGATCTGAGGGGCCGTGGCCACCACGATCTGGCGGTGGTAGCTCGGATCGGTCAGCGTCTCCTGGTAGCCGGTCATGCCGGTGCAGAACACCGCCTCGCCCAGGGTCGAACCCCGGGCTCCGAACGCGGTGCCACGGAAGATGCGCCCGTCCTCGAGGACCAGTGCCGCGGCGTCCTGGGTGCTCACGCGGTCTCCTTCTCGTCACTGCTCGTGTCGTCCACCCACTGCGGGTAGACCGTCTTGTCGTCGGCTCGGAAGCCGGTGTCGATCTCGGTGCCGGTGGGCAGTTCCCAGCGGACGACCAGCAGGCCGTCCCTGGTCATGACCTTGCCGGCGAGGCCACGCTCGGTCCGCACGGCGCGGAGCGAGTCGGCGGGCATCCAGATGTCGGACTCCCCCGTGCGCTCGAGCAGGATGCCCGTCTCGTAGCGCGTCAGCGTTCCGGTGGCGCGATGGCCCATGTCGCCCACGGCGATCCGGTTCTGCCAGCTCGGGGCCAACGTCGATCCCACGTACAGACCTGTGCAGGCCGGGGTGACGACGGCGCCGAGCTGCTCCGGCACGGCCGGAAGGGTTCCGATCGCGTCGGCCTGACGCTTCTGACGGTTCTTCCAGCCCCAGATGATCAGGCCGATCATGGCGACCCAGAACACGAGGAAGCCGACCACCAACAGCACTCTGTCCATCTAGTTCATCCCTCCCGATGGCGCGGCCGCGACTCCGTCGCGGCTGGTGATCCGTCCGCGCAGCAGCGTCGCGGTGACCTTCGCGGGCAGCTCGAGCGACTCGTACGGGGTGTTGGCGGACAGCGAGGCCAGATCCTTCGGGACGACGGTCCACCGGACGTCCGGGTCGACGATCGTCAGGTTGGCGGGCTCTCCGACCGCGATGGGCCGACCCTGGTCGGTGAGCCCGACGATCTCCGCCGGTCGCTCGCTCATGACCCGTGCGACGCCGCGCCAGTCGAGCAGACCGGTCTCCACCATGGTCGTGACGATCACCGACAGGGCGGTCTCGAGACCGAGCATGCCGGGCCGGGCCTGCGAGAACTCGCAGCACTTGTCCTGCTCGGCGTGTGGCGCGTGATCGGTGGCCACGCAGTCCACGACACCCGAGGCCAACGCCGCGCGGAGTGCCTGGACGTCGGAGGCTTCCCGCAGCGGCGGGTTCACCTTGTTCACGGCGTCGTAGGTCTCGAGACGCGAGTCGTCCAGGAACAGATGGTGCGGTGTCACCTCGGCCGTGATGGCGATGCCCTGCTTCTTCGCCCAGTCGAGGAGCTCCACGGTGCCGGCGGTGGAGGCGTGGCAGATGTGGACGCGGCTGCGCGCGTCCCGCGCGAGGATCGCGTCGCGGGCGACGATGGACTCCTCCGCGGACCGGGGCCATCCGGTGAGACCCAAGCGCGCCGCGGTCGGACCCTCGTGGGCGACGGCACCTTCGGTGAGCCGCGGCTCCTCGGCGTGCTGGGCGATGAGCACTCCCAGGCCGGCCGCGTACTCGAGGGCACGGCGCATCAGCAGTGGGTCTGCGACGCAGTGACCGTCGTCCGAGAACATCCGGACCGCACCGACACCGGCGTTCATGGTGGCCATCTCCGCCAGGGCCTTGCCCTGCAGGCCCACGGTGACGGCGCCGACGGGGTGGACGTCGACCAGCCCGATTTCCTGGCCGCGACGCCACACGTGGTCGGTGACCACCACGGAGTCCGCGACCGGAGAGGTGTTCGCCATCGCGAAGACGGCGGTGTATCCGCCGAGAGCTGCTGCGGCGGAACCGGTCTCGATAGTCTCGGTGTCCTCGCGGCCCGGCTCCCGGACATGGGTGTGCAGATCGACGAAGCCGGGCAACAGAACGCCACCGGCACCGTCCACGATCTCGGCACCGTCGGGAACGGTGACGTCCGCGCCGATCGCGTCGATGACACCGCCCGACACCACCACGTCCACGGGATCACCCTCGCCGTAGGGGCGCACCGAGCGCAGCACCACGGTCCCGCTCATCGCGCGAGTCCCGGTGTCGGCTCGGACCCGATGAGCAGGCGGAACAGCACTGCCATACGCACGTGCACTCCATTCTGGACTTGTTGCAGGACGGCGGTCTCGGGTGCGTCGGCGACCGAGAAGCCGATCTCCATGCCGCGGAGCATCGGACCGGGGTGCAGCACCACCGCGTGGTCGGGGAGCAGATCGAACCGCTTCTGCGACAACCCGTATCCGATGGAGTACTCCCGCGCCGACGGGAAGAAGCCACCGTTCATGCGTTCGGCCTGGACGCGCAGCATCATGACGGCGTCGAGCGCCGGCAGCTCGGAGTCGAGCGACGGTGCCACGGTGACAGGCCACGTCTCGATGCCGACCGGCAGCAGCGTGCGCGGCGCGACGACCACCACCTCGGCACCGAGCGTGGCCAGCAGGAACGCGTTGGACCGGGCGACGCGGCTGTGCAGGACGTCACCGACGATGGCGATGCGGCGGCCCTCGATTCCCCCGAGACGCTGGCGCAGCGTCAGCGCGTCGAGCAGCGCCTGGGTGGGATGCTCGTGCGTGCCGTCCCCGGCGTTGATCACGGCCGGACCCGAGCCGTCGGACAGGGCCGTCCACTGGGCGATGCGGTGCGCCGCACCGGACGCGGGGTGCCGCACGATCAGGGCGTCCGCGCCGGCCGCTCGCAGCGTGAGGGCGGTGTCGCGCAGCGACTCACCCTTCGACGCGGAGGAACTGCTCGCGCTGACGTTGACGACGTCCGCGCTCATCCACTTGCCCGCGACCTCGAACGACACTCGGGTGCGCGTCGAGTTCTCGTAGAAGACGGTCAGGACCGTCTTGCCGCGCAGGGTGGGGAGTTTGCGCACGTCGCGGCCGAGCAGCGCCTGCTCGAAGCGCTCCGCCTCGTCCAGGATGTCGGTGGCGTCGTCGCGGCTCAGGTCCATCGTCGACAGCAGGTGCCGGGCACTCACGAGAGCTCCACCCCGTCTCGACCGTCGTGCTCGTCGAGCAGCACCGAGACGTCCTCGGTGCGCGCGGTCGGCACGTTCTTGCCCACGTAGTCCGCGCGGAGCGGGAGTTCGCGGTGGCCGCGGTCGATGAGCACCGCGAGCTGCACGGCCCGCGGACGCCCGAGATCGCGGAGAGCGTCGAGCGCGGCGCGCACCGATCGGCCGGAGAACAGCACGTCGTCGACGATCACGACGAGAGCGCCGTCCACACCGGTGTCGGGCATCGAGGTGCGCTCGAGCGCGCGATGGGGCTTGCTGCGCAGATCGTCGCGGTAGAGCGTGATGTCGAGAGAACCGACCGGCGGGCGGAGTCCGGAGTACTCCTCGATCCGGTCCGCGAGGCGCGTGGCGAGAGTGGAACCGCGAGTGGGGATACCCACGAGAACCAGCGGAGCGGCGTCGGCCGAGCCGAATGCGGTCTTCTCGATGATCTGGTGGGCCATCCGGGCGATGGTGCGGCCGACGTCCGCCGACGACAACAGCTCGCGGGACTGGCCTGCTGGACCGGGGGTACCGGGCTCGTCTGAGGACACGAGAACAGGTGACCTCCTTCTCCGCCTCACTGGACGGATCGTTAAAGGATGTCTGACGCGGTGACTATACCAACCACGCCGGGCTCGAACTCAGCTCGAGGCGGGCGGTACGGCGTCGTCGGCGGTGTTCTCCGTCACGGGCCGGCTCTGCGCCGCCGGACGCGCCGCCGCGGCGGCGCGCACCTGGGGTGCGACGAGCACGATCTGGCCCAGCACCCCGTTGACGAAGGACGGCGATTCGTCGGTGGAGAGTTGCTTGGCCAGCTCGACCGCCTCGTCGACGGCCACCACCGGCGGGACGTCGACCGCGTTGAGCAGTTCCCAGACCGCGACGCGCAGGATCGCGCGGTCGACGGCGGGGAGACGATCGAGAGTCCACTGGTGCAGGTGATCCCCGATGACCGAGTCGACGCGGTCGAGGTTCTCGGCCACTCCGGTCACCAGAGTCGTGGTGTACGCGTTGACCGGCGCCACCGTCTCCTCGTGAGCGGACAGCTCGCCGCGCTCGGTCGCGAGCACCACGGGATCGAGATCCCGAGCCTCGGCCTCGAAGAGGAAGTCGACGGCGCGCTTACGCGCCTTGTGCCGTGCTCCGAGCTTCTTCGCCGCCGGCTTGCCCGGTGCGGCAGGGTTCTTGGAAGGCTCGCTCACTCAGGAATTCACGCGCCCGAGGTAGTTGCCGTCGCGGGAGTCCACCTTGAGCTTGTCGCCGGTGTTGATGAAGAGCGGCACGTTGATCTCGGCACCCGTCTCGAGGGTCGCCGGCTTGGTGCCACCGGTGGAGCGGTCGCCCTGCAGACCCGGATCGGTGTGCTGGACGATCAGCTCGACCGTGACCGGCAACTCGACGTACAGCGGCAGACCCTCGTGCATCGCCACCTGGACCTTCATGTTCTCGAGCAGGAAGCGCGAGACCTCGCCGATGGTCGCCTCGGCGACGGAGATCTGGTCGAAGGTGTCGCCGTCCATGAAGACGTAGTCCGAACCGTCGTGGTAGAGGTACGTCATATCGCGTCGGTCGACCGTCGCGGTCTCGACCTTGACGCCCGCGTTGAAGGTTTTGTCGACGACCTTGCCCGACGTGACGTTCTTGAGCTTGGTGCGCACGAAGGCCGGTCCCTTACCAGGCTTGACGTGCTGGAACTCGATGATGGACCACAACTGGTTCTCGATGTTGAGAACGAGTCCGTTCTTGAAATCACTGGTGGAAGCCACTTGCTTCGCGTCTCCTCGTCGACTGTCGTCTCGGTCTCTCGGTACCCGGACGCCGCGCACGGCCTCCGGGCCTGACAAGCACTGGTCGGCAGGCCCTCGCCTACAGAACGGTGAACTCTTTGCTGGTGAGCGTCAGCAGTTCCGGCTCGTTCTCTCGAACGATGAGCGTGTCCTCGATCCGTACGCCTCCGCGACCGGAGAAGTACACGCCGGGCTCGACTGTCACCGCAGCACCGCAGAGCAGTGTACCGGTGCCGGTGGCACCGATTCCCGGCGCTTCGTGGATCTCGAGTCCCACGCCGTGGCCGAGTCCGTGCAGGAACTTGTCCCCGTGCCCCGCGTCCACGATGACCGAGCGAGCCGCTCCGTCCACCGCTTGCACGTCAGCGCCGGGGAGGACGGCGGCGCGTCCGGCGGCCTGGGACTGTTCGACGAGGGCGTACAGCTCGCGCTGCCAGTCCGCGGGGGTGCCCAGCACGTAGGTACGCGTCATGTCGGAGTGGTACCCGTCCACCTCCGCGCCGAAGTCCAGCTTCACCAGGTCACCCTGCTCGAGCACCGCACCGGTGGGGCGGTGGTGCGGCACCGCCGAGTATGCGCCCGCGGCCACGATGGTTTCGAACGAGATGGCGTGCGCTCCCAGCTCGAGCATGAGGAACTCCAGATCGATCGCGACCTGCTTCTCGGTCCGGCCCGCGCTGATGCCACCCCGCTCGATCAACGCGGCCAGCGCGGCGTCGGCGACACCGCAGGCGCGTCGCAGCGCGTCGATCTCGCTCTCGTCCTTGATCATCCGCAGTTTCTCCACCAGTCGCGGCATGCGCTGGAGCGAGAGCGAGGACGCGGCGTCGGACCATGCCTGATGCTCGTCGACGGACACGACGTGCGATTCGAATCCGACGGTCTGCCCGCCCCGCGCACCGCCGGCGTCCTGCAGCAGGCGAACAGGGCCCGCGCGGTCGATCACCGCCGCGAGGTCGGGCACCTGCTCGGCCACCTGCGTCACGTACCGACCGTCGGTGCATACCACGGTGCCGGACTCGTCGGAGGCGGAGTCGTGCGCACTCAGCAGCAGCGCGGCATTGGAACCGGTGAACCCCGTGAGGTAGCGGACGTTGAGCAGATCAGTCACCAGGAGCGCGTCGGCCTCCCGGTCGCGGACGAGTTCTCGGAGGGCGTCGCGCCGTGCGGCGCGGTCGGAGGACGGCATCTCTCGAACCTACCGCCGCCGTCACCGACGGCCGGCGACACCGGTCCGCCCGACGACACCGCACCCGGATATGTGGGCAGAAGCACACGCGACCGACCGGGGTGATTACTGTGTGCAGCATGACTGGGTGGGTGGTTCGCGGTGTGGGGATGGCGCTGGTTCATGTGGTGGCACGAGTGCTGCTCGCGCTGGCGGTCTCCGCCTGGCCCGCGCAAGGGTCCGTGTTGCGCATGATCACGCTGGCCGCCGTCGTTCTCGTGGCCGTCGTGTGGGGCGGAATCGACGGGATCAACGCGCACCGCCGCGGCGACCACGGCGAGGGCCGGACCGATTTCACGATGCTGTGGCTGAAGGCGTCGGTCGTGGCCGGTGTTCTCGCCGGGCTCGTCTGCTGGGTGTTCTCGGCGGTGGCGAACCTCGCGGTGAGCAGCAACTCCCTCTTCTTCGAGGTCACCTCCGGCGCGGCGTTCACGATTCTGCTCGTCTTCATCCCCACGGTCATCGCCGTCACGGTGGGCCGCTGGCTGGCCGGACGCGGCGACGACAAGCAGGAGGACCTGCGGCCGGGCAAGAAGGAGGACGCGACCGAGCGCGACCGCGTCACTTCCGGAGCACCCGCACGGGGCGAGTCGGACGCCGACACCGAGGTCTTCGCGCCGGTCCGGGACTCCGATCGGCGCCCGAACCTCGCGAAGGGCGACCGCTCCTCCTGACCGACCCCGTCGTCAGAGGAAGATCGACGACCCCGTCGTCGGCTCCTCACGCGCCACTGCGGAGTACGCGGCGGCCAGGAGCGCCGGATCCGGTCCTTCGAGGCGGCCCGGCTTGGCCAGTCCGTCCAGCACGACGAAGCGCAGCAGCCCGTTGCGGTTCTTCTTGTCCGTCTGCATGCCCGACAGCAGATGGGCGAACGCGTCCGCGTCGTAGCTGACGGGCAGTCCCACCGCCTGCAGGATGCTGCGGTGCCGGTCGGCGACATCGTCCGACAGTCGCCCCGCGAGACGTCCGAGCTCGGCGGCGAACACCAGACCCACGGAGACCGCGGCGCCGTGGCGCCACTTGTACTTCTCGCGGCGCTCGATCGCGTGTCCCAGGGTGTGGCCGTAGTTCAGGATCTCGCGAAGATCGGACTCCCGGAGATCGGCCGCGACGACCCGAGCCTTCACCTCGATGGAGCGCCGGATCAGCTCGGGCAACACCTCGCCCGTCGGGTCCAGCGCGGCAGCGGGATCCGCCTCGATGAGGTCGAGAATGACCGGGTCGGCGATGAATCCGGTCTTGATCACCTCGGCGAGCCCGGCCACGATCTCGTTGTGCGGCACCGTCTCGAGGGTCGCCAGGTCCACCAGGACGGCGGCAGGCTCGTGGAAGGCACCGACGAGGTTCTTCCCGGCGTCGGTGTTGATGCCGGTCTTGCCTCCCACGGCCGCGTCGACCATGGCGAGCAGCGTGGTGGGCACGTGCACGATGCGGACGCCGCGCATCCAGGTGGCCGCGACGAAGCCGGCGAGATCGGTGGCCGCGCCGCCGCCCAGGCTGACCACGGCGTCGCTCCGCGTCAGACCGATGCGGCCGAGCACCTCCCAACAGAAGCCGGCGACGGCCAGTTCCTTGCCGTCCTCGGCATCGGGGATCTCGATGCGGTGTGCGTCGATCCCGTTGTCCGCCAGTGCTGCTCGGACGGCCTCAGCGGTCTCGGCGAGCGGAGGCTGATGGAAGATCGCGACGGTGCGCGTGCCCGCGAGCTGCTCCACCAGGTCGGTGAGCAGACCGCGACCGATGATCACGGGGTACGAGTTCGCCGTCCGGACGTCGATACGAACAGGTTCTGTCACGAGAGCGTCTCCTGTGCTGGGGGTGGATCCTGCGGTGGTCGGGTACGGCCGGTCCGTGGTGCCGACTGCCGCGGCAACGGTCCCGGATCGGTGGGGATCGGACGTCCGCCCTTGCGCCGGATCCGGCGCCGCGGCGAGGTCCGCTGCGGTGGTGCGGCCGGCGCGGGGACGCGGTCGGCGGGAGCGACGCCGAGACGGCCGAGCACAGCGGTGACGACGCGAGCAGGGCTGCGGCCGTCCGTGCGGACACGGATGGTGGACACCTCGCGGTACAGGGGTCGCCGAGTGCGCATCAGTTCGCGGTACTTCGCCCGCGGGTCCGAGCCGGCCAAGAGGGGTCGCGAAGCGTTGGCAGTGGTCGCACCGGTGCGCCGGAGGCCCTCGCCGACACTGATCTCGAGGTAGACGACGGTGTGACCGCGGAGCGCCGCACGAGTGCGCGAGGACAGGATCGCCCCACCGCCCAGGGACACGATGCCCGGATACGTGCGCAGCGCATCGAGCACGATGCGCTCCTCGATGGCACGGAACTCCGCCTCACCGCTCTCGGCGAAGATCTGCGGGATGGTGCGGCCGGTGTCCTTCTCGATGGCCACGTCCGTGTCGTACACCTGCGTGCCCAGGGCCTGAGCCAGCCGTCGGCCGATGGTGGACTTCCCGGCGCCGGGTGGCCCGATCAGCACCGCGCGCGGCGGACCGGAAACCTCCCCGGCCTCACCGGTCTCCCCCGACCGGCCTCCGGCCTGCCCGGCATCCTGCGACCGGCCTCCGGCCTGCCCGGTCATCGCGGCGGACGGGCTTGCGCGTTCTCCACGTAGCGGCGCACGTTGCCGGCGGTCTCGGCGACGGAGTCGCCTCCGAACTTCTCCAGCGTGGCGCGGGCGAGCACCAGAGCCACCATGGTCTCCGCGACGACCCCCGCGGCCGGCACGGCGCAGACGTCGCTGCGCTGGTGGATGGCCACCGCACCCTCGCCGGTGGACATGTCCACCGTCGCCAGGGCACGCGGAACCGTGGAGATGGGCTTCATGGCCGCGCGCACCCGCAGCGGGGCGCCGTTGGTCATGCCGCCCTCGATGCCGCCGGCGCGGTTGGTGGTGCGGACGATCCCGTCCGGGCCGGGGAGGATCTCGTCGTGGGCGGCGCTGCCGCGGCGGCGTGCGGTCTCGAACCCGTCGCCGACCTCCACACCCTTGATGGCCTGGATGCCCATGAGTGCCGCGGCGAGCTGCGCGTCGAGCTTGCTGTCGCCGGTGACGAACGAGCCGAGTCCCACGGGAAGGCCGTGGACGACCACCTCGACGATGCCGCCGAGGGTGTCCCCGTCGCGCTTGGCCGCTTCGATCTCGGTGATCATGGACTGCTCGGCCACGGCGTCGAACGCCCGCACGGGGCTGGCGTCGATCGCCTCGATGTCTCCCGCCGACGGCTCCGGGCCCTCGTACGGGTCGGACGCGCCGATCGAGATGACGTGCGACAGGACGTCGACGCCGAGGACCTGTTTCAGGAACTGTCGCGCGACGGTGCCGACCGCGACGCGGGCGGCGGTCTCCCGTGCGCTGGCACGCTCGAGCACGGGCCGGGCGTCGTCGAAGCCGTACTTGAGCATGCCCGAGTAGTCGGCGTGGCCGGGGCGCGGACGGGTCAGGGGCGCATTGCGCGCGAGGTCGGCGAGCACGGCGGGATCGACCGGGTCGGCCGCCATGACGGTCTCCCACTTCGGCCACTCCGTGTTGCCGATCTCGATGGCGACGGGACCGCCGAGCGTCGAGCCGTGCCGGACACCGCCGATGACGGTGACCTTGTCGGCCTCGAACTTCATGCGGGCGCCGCGGCCGTAGCCCAGGCGTCGTCGGGCGAGCTGAGCTCCGATGTCCTCGGAGGTCACCTCGACTCCGGCCACCATGCCCTCGAGAATGGAAACCAGGGCAGGGCCGTGAGATTCTCCGGCAGTGATCCATCGCAACACGGATCGATCTTTTCACGTCCCGGCGTTCACCCACGCCACCAGGGTCGCCGCACACAGAGCGGGTCCGTGCGGAATCCCCGCCGCTCCCCCGGTTCGTCCCGTCATCACCGCCAGCACCAGCGTCGTCGTCGGTGCCAGCACGGCGGCCACCGTCCACACGGACGGCCCCGAGACCGCGCCCAGTCCCCCGAGTGCGAGGCACAGCTTGACGTCGCCGCCTCCGATCGATCCGGGTGACGCCACCGACCCGACGAGGTGCACACCGGCCAGAGCCAGGCCGCCGAGGAGCGCCGACTCGCCCCCACCCTGGTGGGCGGCTGCCAGGAGCACCGCACCCGCGGCGGGCAGCGTCAGATCGTCCGGCAGGCGGTGACGGACCAGGTCGACGAGCGCGACGGCACAGGACCACGCCCCGACCGCGAGGATCGCCACGTCGGTGGTGACCGCGCCGAGCGCGGCACCGACGACGGCGGCCGCGAGCAGGTCGGGCACCGTCGGCGTCACCCACCGACCGACGGTGAGAAGAGCGAGGCAACACAGCGCGGATCCGAGGAGGACGGTCATGCAGTCACGGTGGCACCGGTGACTCCCATGATCCGTGCCGCGGCGACCCGCCCGGGGACGACGGCGCACCCGGGGATGATCAGGACTCCCGCAGAGCCCGCTCCATCGCAGCACGCGGGGCAGGCATACCGGTGAACTGCTCCACCTGACCGAAGGCCTGGTGCAGCAGCATCGCGAGGCCGCCGACGACGACGCCACCGGACTGCTCGACCGCGGCGGCCAGCGGCGTGGGCCACGGGTGGTAGATCGCGTCCAGCAGCACGCGCGTCCCGCGCAGTGCGTCGATCATCGCAGCGCCGCCCTCGGGCGGGACGGTGGACACCACGGCTGCCGCGTCCGCGACCGCTCGCGGCAGCGCGTCGTCGTCCGGTGCACTCCACCGGGCGGTGAGACCGGCGTCGCGCGCACAGACCAGAGCTCCCTCCGCCCGCTCCTCGTCCCGCGAGACGACGGTGACCGCATTCGCCCCGAGATCACGCAGAGCGACGAGCGCCGGGCGGGACGTTCCGCCCGCCCCGACGACGACCACCGACGCTCCCGACAGGTCACGGACACCGACCGTGCCGAGGGCGCCCGTGACACCGTCGACGTCGGTGCAGTCGGCGCGCCAGCCCGAGTCGGTGCGTACCAGGGTGTTCGCCGAGCCCACAGCGATTGCGCGCTGCGTTCGTTCGGTCGCACAGGCCAGAGCCGCGAACTTGCCCGGCATCGTCACCGACAGTCCCACCCACTCGGGTCCGAGGCCGTCCACGAACTCCGGAAGCCGTTCCGCGGTGCACTCCACCCGCTCGTAGGACCACCCGGTGAGCCCGAGCTCCCGGTACGCCGCCGCGTGCAGGATCGGTGAACGCGAGTGCGCCACCGGCGACCCCAGAACGGCCGCGCGCCTCGTCGACGAGGCATCGGAGACGGACGTCACCGGCCGCTGTCGAGGAACCCGCCCTCGACCTTCGTGATGTTGTCCAGGTGCACCTGGTAGTCGTCGGTGAAGAGCGTCTCACCGGCGGCGTTGATGGTGACGAAGTAGAGCCAGTTGCCGGGCTCGGGAGCCTCGGCGGCCTGCACCGCTGCCACACCGGGAGAGCAGATCGGCGTCGCCGGCAGACCCTCCTTGGCGTACGTGTTCCACGGCGTGACGTTCGCACGGTCGGCGTCGGTGGTGGCCACCTCGGTGGTGTCCAGCGAGTAGTTGACCGTGGAGTCGAACTCCAGACGCTGCCCGATGGCGAGACGGTTGAGGATGACGCGCGCCACCTTGGCGAAGTCCTGCGGCAACGCCTCGCGCTCGATGAGAGACGACGCCACGAGCACCTGGTACGGGTCGAGACCCGAGGAGGCGCCTGCCTCCAGTAGACCGGTGTCCTCGTAGATCGCGGCACTCTCGGACACGAGTTGACGCAGGATGTCCGTCGGTGCGGCGCTGGGGTCGAAGTTGAACGTGCCCGCGGCGATGAGCCCCTCGAGCTGACGATCGCGATCCGGCACCTGCCGCACCGCGTCGGTCGCCCAGTCGGCGACACCGAGTGCGGAAGGATCGTCCCCCGCACCCGCGAGGTTCAGGTCGTCGTATGTCACGCACGGAAGACCCTCTCCGACAGCACAACTGGCCTCGGAGATCAGCGTGTAGATGCCCTTGCGGACGGCGCCGGTGTTGACATCGGTCGAGTCGTGCAGCTGACGGCCCTCGGCGATCTGGATCTGGCCCACTCGCGATGCCGGGTCCACCAGTGCGGAGACGGCGTCGGCCGCCGCCATCTGCGAGCGCATCCGATAGAAACCGGGCTGCACGGAGGTCATCGCGGTGTTCTGGACCGCGGCCTCGTAGAAGGCCGCCGAGCTGGCGGTGACGTCCTTGTCCGCCATCTCGGTCGCGATCTCCTGCGCGGTGTCGCCCGAGGCGACCTGCACCACCACGGCGTCGCCGCCGGGACCCGGGTAGTCCTCCGCGACCGCGGCCCCGCCGCCGGTGAACTTCGACACTCCCCACACACCTCCGACGGCCACGAGGCCGACCAGGACCAGCACACCGAGTCCGCCGATGATGCGCGAGCGACGCTTGCGACCGGCCGCGGCGCGGTCGCGGCGGGTGTCCGCGCGGCTCGCGCGGCTCGGGCGGTCACCGGGACCCGACGCCACTCGCGCAGGACGGGCGCGGCGGTCGTCGGCGAGCGGCTGACGGCGCAGGTCGTCGACCGGGAGATTCAGCTCGTCGGTGTCCCACTCGTCGCGTCGGTCGGGCCGCTGTCCACGACCGTCGTCCGTCACGGGGTCGTCCCCGGTGTGTCCTGCTCCGGACCGTGATTCTCGGGCACCGTTGCCCCCTCCTCGTTCGCCTGGGCGACCATCTCTCGCGCCAGGACACTGCGGCGCTCGTCGAGCCACCCTTGCAGGATGGCGACCGCGGCCGCCTGGTCGATCATCGACCGTTGGTCTCTCGCGCGGACGCCGCTGTCTCGAAGACCACGCGCGGCACTCACCGTAGTCAAGCGTTCGTCGGACAGCCGCACCGGCACGCCGGGCAGCGCACGGTGCAGGACTCGGGCGAAACGGACAGCCAGCGTGGCGGCGGTTCCGCGCTCGCCGCGCAGAGTGCGCGGTAGACCGACGATGATCTCGACGGCCTCGTACTCCTCTGCGAGCGCGACGATCCGCTGGACGTCGGCCGAGTCGGTGTGTGTCTTCGCCGCGCGCGGGACCGTCTCGACGGGTGTGGCGAGGGTGCCGTCGGGATCGGAGGACGCCACGCCGACGCGCACGCTCCCGACGTCGATCGCGAGCCGCCGCCCCCGCCCCGGGTCGTCGGCGCCCGGCCGGTCGGGCGCGGAGCTGCCGGCGGCCACCGTCAGGAGTTCCCGGCGATCTCGGTGACGCGACCGAGCAGAGCCTCGATCGCCGCCGGAATACCCGACGCGTCGGACCCGGCTCCCTGCGCGGTGTCGGCCTTGCCACCGCCGCGGCCGCCGATGCTCGGACCGAAGGCACCCACCAGTTCACCGGCCTTCACGCCGAGTTCCTGCGCGGCCTTGGTCGTCGACACGACGAACGGCACCTTGCCGTCGACGTCTCCGAACAGCGCCACCACCGCGGGCTGCGTGCCGAACCGGCCGCGAACGTCGCCGACGAGGGTGCGCAGATCCGCGGCACCGACGCCGGCCGGCGCGGGCTCCGCGACGACGAGCAGCGACCCGACCCGGCGCGCCGTGTCGACGTAGGACCCGGCGGACGAGAGCACGGCGGCGGCGCGAGTGGCCTCGAGCTCCTTCTCGGCGACGCGGAGCCGTTCGACGAGGTTCTCGATCCGCGCGGGCACCTCGTCGGTGGGCACCTTGAGCGACGAGGCGACACCGGCGAGCAGCGCCCGCTCCTTGGCGAGGTACTTGTACGAGTCGAGGCCGACGAAGGCCTCGACGCGTCGCACGCCCGACCCGACCGACGACTCTCCGAGGAGCGTCACCGGGCCGATCTGCGACGAGTGCTGGACGTGGGTGCCGCCGCACAGTTCCATCGAGAACGGTCCGCCGATCTCCACGACCCGGACCTCGTCGCCGTAGTTCTCACCGAACAGCGCCATCGCCCCCATGGCCTTGGCGTCGTCGAGATCGGTGACGAAGGTGTTGACCGCGAAGTCGGACGCGACGGCGTCGTTGGTGACGGACTCGATGTCCTCGCGCTGCGACTCCGACAACGCACCCTGGTACGTGAAGTCGAACCGCAGGTAGCCGGGCTTGTTCAGCGATCCGGCCTGTACCGCGTTCGGGCCCAGGATCTGGCGGAGTGCGGCGTGCACCATGTGCGTGCCGGAGTGTCCCTGGGTGGCGCCGCGGCGCCACTGCTGGTCGACGTGCGCGGTGACGACGTCGCCCTCGGTGAGCTGCCCCTCGTCGACGGTGACCTTGTGCACCCACACGGTCTTCGCGATCTTCTGCACGTCGCCCACGGTGACACTCAGTCCCGGGCCCGTGAGGGTGCCGATGTCCGCGAGCTGTCCGCCGGACTCGGCGTACAGCGGGCTGCGGTCGAGGATGACCTCGACCTTCTCCCCCGCAGCGGCGGTGGGCACCCGCACACCCCCGGCGATGATCGCGAGAACCGTTGCCTCGCTGTCCAGCTCGTCGAAACCGGTGAACTCGGTGGGACCACGGTCGACGAACTCCTTGTACACCGTCAGGTCGGTGTGCGCGTGCTTGCGCGACTGCGCATCGGCCTTCGCACGGTTACGCTGCTCCGCCATGAGCGTGCGGAATCCGGCCTCGTCGACCTGCAGGCCCGCCTCGGCCGCCATCTCGAGTGTGAGGTCGATGGGAAAGCCGTACGTGTCGTGCAGGACGAAGGCCTCGTCACCGCTGATGCGGGTGCCGCCGGACGCGGTCACGGCCTGAGCGGCGTTGTCGAAGAGACGCGATCCGGACGTGAGGGTCGCGAGGAACGCCTTCTCCTCGCCGACGGCGACGGACTCGATGCGCGCGAAGTCCTCGACCAGTTCCGGGTACGACTCGGCCATCGTGTCGCGGACGACCGTGACGAACCGCGCCATCGAGGGGTCCTCGGCACCGAGCAGGCGTGCGCTGCGCACGATCCGGCGCAGCAGACGCCGCAGCACGTAGCCACGGCCGTCGTTGCCCGGCGTCACGCCGTCGGCGATGAGCATGACCGCGGTGCGGGCGTGATCGGCGATGACGCGGAACCGTACGTCCGCGTCGTGGTTCTCCCCGTACCGACGGCCGGACAGTGCCTCGGCGTCGGTGATGACGGGACGGACCAGATCGGTCTCGTAGACGTTGTCGACGTCCTGCAGCAGGAACGCCACGCGCTCGACACCCATACCGGTGTCGATGTTCTTGCGCGGCAACGGCCCCAGGATCTCGAAGTCGTCCTTCGACGTCCCCTGTCCGCGCTCGTTCTGCATGAACACGAGATTCCAGATCTCGATGTAGCGGTCCTCGTCCGCCTCCGGACCGCCCTCCTTGCCGAACTCGGGTCCGCGGTCGTAGTAGATCTCCGAGCACGGCCCGCAGGGTCCGGGAATGCCCATGGACCAGTAGTTGTCGGCCATGCCTCGGCGCTGGATGCGCTCGTCGGGCAGACCGGCGACGTCCTTCCAGATCTGGATGGCCTCGTCGTCGTCGAGATACGCTGTGGCCCAGATCCTCTCGGGATCGAAGCCGTAGCCACCGTCCTCGACGGACGAGGTGAGCAGTGACCACGCGAAGCCGATGACCTCGCGCTTGAAATAGTCGCCGAACGAGAAGTTGCCGGCCATCTGGAAGAACGTGTTGTGGCGGGTGGTCACGCCCACGTTCTCGATGTCGCCGGTGCGCACACACTTCTGCACACTCACGGCACGCGCGAACGGCGGGGTGCGCTGCCCGAGGAAGTACGGGACGAACTGCACCATGCCGGCATTGATGAACAGCAGATTCGGGTCGTCGAGGACCAGCGAGGCGCTGGGGACGGGGGTGTGTCCCAGCTTCTCGAAATGGTCGAGGAAACGACGGCGAATCTCGTGAGTCTGCACGGAAACACCCTAGCGCGCGAGAGCACGCACGATTCTGCGGAGCTTGCCGACGCGCGTCTCGAGGTCTCGCTCCGCTCCGTGGTTGGTGGGCCGGTAGTAGTCGGCGCCCACCAGCTCGTCCGGCGGGTACTGCTGGGCGAGCACACCGTCGGGGTCGTCGTGCGGAAACTTGTAGCCCACCGCGTTGCCCAGTGAGGCGGCTCCCGTGTAGTGCCCGTCGCGCAGGTGCGGCGGCACGGCGCCTGCCTTCCCCGCCGCGATGTCGGCCATCGCCGCGGACAGCGCGCTGGTGACGGCACCGGACTTCGGTGCGGTGGCGAGGTGGATGGTGGCCTGGGCGAGGGCGAGCCGCGCCTCGGGCATCCCGATCGTCTGCACCGCCTGCGACGCCGCCGTCGCGACCAGCAACGCGGTGGGGTCGGCCATGCCGATGTCCTCGCTGGCGTGCACCACGAGCCTGCGAGCGATGAAGCGTGCGTCCTCACCGGCGGTGATCATCCGGGCGAGGTAGTGCATGGCCGCGTCGACGTCGGAACCGCGGATCGACTTGATGAACGCGCTGATGACGTCGTAGTGCTGGTCACCGTCCCGGTCGTACCGCACCGCGGCTCGGTCGACACTCTTCTCCACGGTCTCGAGATCCACGGTGCCGCCCGCACCCGCAGTGTCGGCGGCCGCCTCGAGCGCTGTCAGACCCCGTCGAGCGTCACCGCCGGCCAGCCGCACGAGGTGTCCGAGCGCCTCGTCGGTCACCGTCACCGACCCGCCGAGACCGCGCTCGTCCGCCAGGGCCCGCGTGAGAACCTCGCGGATGTCGTCGCCGGTGAGCGACCGGAGCTGCAGCACCAGGGACCGTGACAGCAGCGGCGACACGACGGAGAACGACGGGTTCTCCGTCGTCGCGGCGACGAGCAGCACGATCCGGTTCTCGACGGCGGCGAGCAGGGCGTCCTGCTGGGTCTTGGAGAACCGGTGCACCTCGTCGATGAAGAGCACGGTCTGCTCGTTGTTCAGCAGCCGGCGACGCGCCAGGTCGATCACGGCCCGGACGTCCTTGACGCCCGCGGAGAGCGCGGACAGGGCCTCGAACTTGCGGCCGGTGGCACCCGAGATCAGGGACGCGAGCGTGGTCTTGCCGGTGCCGGGTGGGCCGTAGAGCATGACCGACGCTGCCCCGGACCCCTCCACCAGGCGGCGCAGCGGGGCACCCGGGGTGAGGAGGTGGCCCTGGCCCACGACCTCGTCCAACGACCGTGGACGCATCCGCACGGCCAGCGGCGCACCCGGTGTGCTCGCACGCGGGGACGGGACGAACGCGTCCCCGTCGGGAGCAGCGGTGTCGTCGTCGAAGAGGGAGTCGTCGGCGCTCATCGGACGGTCAGGACGCGGCGGCGGGCCACCGCGCCGCGAGTGCCTGCCGGACATCGCCCGCGAAGTCCGCGAGGTCGTGGTGCCCGACGAAGCGCGCGTACTCCGAGAGGATGGACCACCGCGTGGTCAGCGCGGCGGCGCGGGGCACCGAGAGGTGGTGCCGACGCAGTGCGGCGTTGCGGGTGTCGTCGTCGGGGAGGAACCAGTGCGTCGTGAGCCAGGCCCACACCAACTGGGCGTCCAGCAACTTGGCGTGCAGCACGTCGTCGTCGGCGAGGTGCGGCCAGATTCCGACCACCTCGGCGCGCCACGCATCGACCATGGCCTCGGCGCGTTCCGGCGTGAGATCGAGACGGCACAGGCAGCCGGGGTAGGACAGGAGCGTGTAGGCCACGTCGAGAGTGGCGTCCCGGAAGCCTCCCCACTCGTAGTCCAGGAATCGCACGCCCTCGTCGTTGACGATGATGTTGTCCGGGCACAGGTCCGACGGACTGAAGGCGCGGTGTCCGCCGGAACCGAAGAGTTTGGCCGCGCGGGCGACGGCGGCGGCGACCGCGGGCGGCACCTCGATGCCGAGATCCGCGGCGAGCATCGCCGGGACGTCCGACTGGGCCACCGCGACCTGATCGGCCAGCCCGTCCCGAGAATCGGCGACGCCGGCGCGACCGAGGAGCGCCCCGAAATCCTCCTCGCGGCCGAACGTGGCGGCGTGCATCCGCCCGAGTGCCTGGGCCAGAGCCATGAGCGAGTTGGTGACGGACGACGGATCGGGGTTCGCGATCAGACTGGTGAACGGCGCGGCGTCCCCCAGGTCACTGAGGACGAGGAGCCGTTCCTTCAGGTCGTACGCGATGAGGGAGGGACCGGGACGGGTGTGCGTCGCGAGGGCGGTGGCGAACTGGTACGAGACCGCTTCGCGCAGGAACGCCGTGTGGTCTCCGGCGCCGAGACCCGTGCGGGACACCGACTCCGTGGACGTCTCGCGGACCTGCTTGATCACGAGCGTGCGGGGCAACTGGAACGGGTTCTCGGCCACCCGGACACGGATGACCACGGTGCGCCCGCTGCCGCCGAGATCGACCGGGTCGACCAGGGTCACCGATGCTCCCGTGCGTCTGGTGAGGAGTTCTCGTGCTGCTGCCACTGCTTCGGTGACCGGATCTGCCAACATTGCCGTCATCGATTGTCCGACCCACCTCGTTCGTGAACGGGCAGGTCATTCCTCGTTTCCGTACTCGCGTCGGCCCGTGAGGGCCGCCTGTGATGCTGTGTGCGTACTGCCGGAGCAGGATCGGGTTCCCCGCTCCACAGTCGATGAAACGGGCTCGCTGTGCGGTTTCTCGACCCTATCGCACTCTCCCGACAGCTCGGGGGCGCCGCTGGCACCGCGGTGCCCACGAGAGGCAAGATCCGAGGTCAGACGGCTCGGACGATCGGCGCGACGTCGACCGACACGGCGATGCGGCTCCCCGCCGACTCCGTGTAGATGATGCCGCGCAGCGGAGGGACGTCGTCGTAGTCACGGCCCCACGCCACCGTCACGTAGCGCTCGTCCACCCACTGGTCGTTGGTCGGGTCGAAGGCCAGCCACGAGCCGTCCGGTGACCGCACCGCCGCCCAGGCGTGGGTGGCGTCCACACCCACCATGCGTTCCTTGCCCGGCGGCGGTTGAGTCGCGAGGTAGCCGGAGACGTAGCGCGCGGCGAGGCCGTGCGAGCGCAGGCACGCGACGGCGACCCGCGCGAAGTCCTGACACACACCGGTCCGGGCGGCGAGGACGTCCGCGACGGTCGTCGAGATGGTCGTCGACCCCGACAGGTAGGCGAAGTCGGTGTGGATCCGGTGGTTGAGGTCGAACACCGCCTCCACCAACGGGCGGCCCTCGGTCAGCGAGAGCGCGGCGTACTCGTGCACCTCGTCGGTGATCTCCGGTGGCACGAGATCGAGCACGAAGTCGACGTCCAGGGCCCCGTCGACCCCGGTGGGACGAGCACTCTCCCACGCCGTCGTCGCAGCCCGGGTGGTGAGGCGAGCGGGGTCGGGAGGGTCCACGGCGACCAGGGCGCGCGCGGTCACGCACAACCGGTCGTGATCGGTGGTGACGTGGAAGTAGACGTCCTCGTTCCCGAAGAGGTCGACACCGGTGGACCGGTCGGTCGGCGTCGGCGTCACGGTGACGGAGGCGTCGAGACACCGCTGCTCCGAGGTCGAGCGCGGGAAGAGGTGGCCGCGGCCGTACGACGACGACACGGTGCCCTGATAGACGTACTCGGTGCGGTGGGTGATGGCGTACCACCGCGCACCCTCGTGATCGGTCACGACAACACCCGTCCGCCGCCGCGTCCCCACAACGGCTGCGTGCCGCCGGGCAGCGTCAGGTGCGCCGCGGTGATCGACTCGGAGAGGTCGAGCAGATCGGTGTGCACCGACCGGACGACGTCGTCGAACTCCGATCGGGTCCCGGTGGCGTCGACGTCCTCGAGATCGGACGGGTCGACTCGGCGCAGCGTCGCGACGATGCGCTCGAGCGCCCGATCGGTGCGGGAGGTCCCCGTCGATCCGGGCAGCGACGCCAGGTTCACCGCTGCTCGTTCCACCGAGTGGATGACCGAGCGCGGGTTGCCGCCGTCGAAGAGCACGAGCTCGGCCACGGCGCCCACCTCGGGAGCACCGCGATAGCGGCGCCGGTAGGTGACCGACGAGTCGGCGGCGTTCAGCACCGCCCCGAGCACGGCCTGCTCGACGGCCGGTGGGCGTGCGGTGCCCACGGTCTCGGCGAGCAGGGCGGTGATCTGCAGAGCGCGCTCGATGCGCTTGCCCGTGTCCATGAGGAACCAGCCCGGATCGTGCACCATCGACTCGGCCGACAGACCGGCGACGGCGAGCATCGACCCCACGACACGGCTCTGCGTCGACCAGAGCCCCGCCTCGTCGGACACCGGCGACGCCGCACACTCGGCGAGCGCGGTGTCGAGCCGGTTGAACACCGCCCAGGTGTCCTCGCCCAGCTGATCCCGCACCGCGCGGGCACACGTCTGCAACGCCGCCACGGCGTGCGCGAGCGAACCGGTGCGCCGCGTCCGCACCGTCAGCGACCGGAACTCCGCGAGCAGGTCCGACCGCGTGGTCGCGGCGCGGAACCCCGGCGCCGTCGCGGTCACCGCGGTCACCGCGTCGAGCACCACGGCCAGGGCGACGTCCGTGTCGGACCGCGCCTGCTCCCCGAACGGCGTCTCGCCGCGATGATCGCGGACCATCTGGTTCGCGGCCACCAGCAGGCGGGCCGTCGCCTCGGCACGCTCGCCGTAGCGACCCATCCAGTACAGGTCGTCGAGCACACGCGGCGTACTCACCGAGTCGATGACACGGGGACGGCGTCCACCCATCGGACGCGGTGCGTCGACGGCGCTCGACACGTCCGGCTGATCCGACCGGCCGCGACGCTCGGCCAGCACCCACACGTCCTTGGCAGCGGTCGTGGCCATGGGCTCCGACGGCGGATCCGTGACCAACACCTGGGCGAGACCGCCCGTCATCGGGGTGTAGCCCCGGCGCCCGGCCACGTCGAACAGTCGGATGCCGACGGGCCTCGGCAGCACGGCGGCGTCGTGCCGGCGATGACCGACCGGCCCGACGGGCGACGTCGCCAGGTCCGGTATCGCCCGCGCCGCCCACCCCGTCGGGTCCGCCCCGATCCGCCGCACCAGCTCGTCCCGCTCGCGCATGGACAGCGCGGGACCGACGACGCTCTCGTGCGAGCCGATCGCGTACACCACGAGCGAACCGATACGAGAGACGATGTGCGACAGGCCGTGTGGATCCCCCGCCCAGAAGGCCGGGACCGAGTCGAGCAGGGGCTCCTCCCCGAGCAGCGCCCGGCCCAGCTCCGGCAGCCGTCCGAACAGCGCCGCGTTCTCGAGGACGCCGCTGCCGATCGTGTTGACCACGGTGACGGCTCCGCGCCGCGCGACCTCGAGCAGTCCCACGACACCGAGGCGTGACTCGGGGCGCAGGTCGAGCGGATCCACGTAGTCGTCGTCGACACGGCGCACCACGACGTCGACGCGGCGCAGGGTGCCGAGCGAGCGCATCCACAGGGCGCCGTCGCGGACGACCAGATCAGCGGACTCGACCAAGGGGAATCCGAGCACCGAGGCGAGATGCGCCTGGTCGAACGCCGTCTCCGACCAGACACCGGGACTGAGCACCACCACGAGCGGGTTCTCGGCGGCGGCAGGCGCCACCTCGACGAGGGCCACGCGCATCGCACCGACGTAGGTGCTCGCGGGACGGGGCGCCACCCGGCCGAAGACAGCCGGTACCGCACGCGCGACGATCGACCGGTCCGCCAGGGCGTAGCCGGCGCCCGACGGTGCCTGAGTGCGGTCGGAGAGGACTCGGAACTCGCCGTCGGTGCATCGGGCGATGTCCGCCGCGTGGAAGAACAGCTGATGTGGGCCGGGGATGGTGATGCCGTGCGCGGCTCGGAGATAGCCGCGATGCCGGAAGACGATCTCCGGCGGCAGCAGACCGCGGCGAATCAGGGTGCGCTCGCCGTACAGATCGGTGAGCACCGCGTCGAGGATGCGCGAGCGTTGCAGCATGCCGGCCTCGAGCCGGTCCCAGTCCGGCGCCGACACCACCGTCGGCACCACGTCGAGCTCCCACCGCGCACCGGACTGCGTCGACGACGGCGATTCGGACGACGCGTCCGCCGTGTCGTTGTAGGTGATGCCGGAGTCGTCCACCAGACGGCCCACGCGCAACTGTGCGGCGGCGAGATCAGCCGGGGTCACGTCCTCGGCGCCGGGGAGGGCCGCCCAGCGCTCTCGTAGCCGCGGACCACCGTCGACGGCGTTCTCCACGAGGTCGTCGTGGCCGTCCGGACGGATCTCGTCGAGGTACGCCGCGAGCACGGGAGATGTGGCCTCACCCTGCTGCACGCAACTCCCCCTCCGCAGACGACCGGCACCGCGCTCGGCGCACGTCCGCGAGAAATCTACCTGTCCGCCTGTGCCCGAGCCGATCGCCGGTGCAGGGAGAGCACGAAGGTCGCCGCGACGACGATGCCGAGGAGGTTGATACCCAGCTGTCCTGCGGACAGAGCGGCGATGCGCCAGCTCCCCACCGTGGCCGCGACGACGGCGAAACCTGCTGCCGGAACGGTGGTCACGGAGATGAAGACCCCGACCAGGGCGGCCGATTTTGCCGACACCAGCGCGAGCATGCCGGCGGCGCCGGCGAGCAGAGCCACGACGAGAGAGAACGGACCGACCTGGTAGATGAAGTCGACCTGCTGCAGGTCGTCCATCGCCTCCGGTCGGATCCATCCGAGGGCCTCGGCCCCGAACGCCCCCAGCGCTGTGATGACCATCGCGGTCGGGAAACCCACGAGCAGCGCCAGCAACGATCGACGGATCAGTGATCGCTGACGACGCACCAGGCCGACCGACAGCGCTGCCAGCGGACCGAACTCGGGTCCCACCACCATCGCACCGACGATGGTGACCGGCGAGTCGGTCACGACGCCGATGGCCGCCAGCAGCAGCGCGATGGTCAGGAAGGCGACGAACGTCAGGGTGAGGGACGATTCCTCCCGCGTACGTCCGACCAGTTCGTCCCAGACGATCGAGTCGTCCGGGTCACCGGGCGCGTCCTGTTCCGCGGTGCGCGCCGCGTCCGACAGCACCGTCTCCACGGGTTGCATGGTGATGGCTCCGTCGTGGGTCAGGCGCAACGAACGCAGACCGTCGAGAACCTGATTCGCGCACTCCCGCACGACGACGGCGTCCACGACGTCGCCCTCCGGGCGCACGGCGGCACCGCGCAGAACGACGACGTGAGCGACGCCGGGAGTCTCGTCGAGCACCCGCAGCACCTCGTCGGTCCGGTCCGCCGGACTGACCACCCTGAGGTTCTGCATGCACTCTCCGTCCGCGCGTCGTCGACGCGTGACCGGCGACGCCTCGACCCTAGGTCGTGGGGCCCTCCGACGCGGGCTTCTCGCCCGATGCGCCACCCGGCGTCTGACGAGGAACAGGCTTCGCGTCGATACCCGACTCCTTGCGCTGCGCCGGGGTGATCGGAGCCGGCGCGTCGGTCAGCGGATCGACGCCGCCGCCCGACTTCGGGAATGCGATGACCTCACGGATGGAGTCCACTCCGGCCAGCAGGGCCGTGATGCGGTCCCAGCCGAAAGCGATACCGCCGTGGGGCGGCGCACCGAAGGCGAAGGCGTCGAGGAGGAAGCCGAACTTCTCCTGCGCCTGCTCCGCGTCGATGCCCATGATCGCGAAGACGCGCTCCTGGATGTCCTTGCGGTGGATACGGATCGAGCCGCCGCCGATCTCGTTGCCGTTGCAGACGATGTCGTACGCGTAGGCCAGGGCGTTGCCGGGGTCGGTGTCGAAGGTGTCCATCGACTCGGGCTTCGGCGAGGTGAAGGCGTGGTGCACGGCGGTCCACGAGCCGGAACCCACGGCGACGTCGCCGCTGGCGGTGGCATCGGACGTCGGCTCGAACAGCGGCGCGTCGACGATCCAGACGAAGGCCCACTCGTTCTCGTCGATGAGGCCCTGCTTGCGGGCGATCTCGCCGCGGGCGGCACCGAGCAGTGCGCGCTGCGCCTTGGCGGGGCCGGCCGCGAAGAAGACGCAGTCACCGGGCTTCGCGCCGACGTGGGCGGCGAGTCCGTCGCGCTCGGCGTCCGACAGGTTCTTGGCGACGGGACCACCGAGGGTGCCGTCCTCCTGGACCAGGACGTACGCGAGGCCCTTGGCGCCGCGCTGCTTCGCCCAGTCCTGCCACGCGTCGAGCTGACGACGCGGCTGCGACGCACCGCCCGGCATGACGACGGCGCCGACGTACGGCGCCTGGAAGACGCGGAACGGCGTCTCGGCGAAGTACTCGGTGCACTCCACGAGCTCGACGCCGAAGCGGAGATCGGGCTTGTCGGAACCGAAGCGGCGCATCGCGTCCGCGTAGGTCATGCGCGGGATGGGTGTGGTGATCTCGTGGCCGATCAGGTTCCACAGCGAGGTGAGGATCTCCTCGGCGAGGACGATGACGTCGTCCTGCGTGACGAAGCTCATCTCGACGTCGAGCTGAGTGAACTCCGGCTGCCGGTCGGCGCGGAAGTCCTCGTCCCGGTAGCAGCGGGCGATCTGGTAGTACCGCTCGATGCCGCCGACCATGAGCAACTGCTTGAACAGCTGCGGGCTCTGCGGGAGTGCGTAGAAGCTTCCCGGCTGGAGTCGCGCGGGAACCAGGAAGTCGCGGGCACCCTCGGGGGTCGAGCGTGTCAGCGTGGGCGTCTCCACCTCGACGAATTCGTGGTGGGCCAGGACGGACCGTGCCGCCGCGTTGACCTTCGAGCGCAGTCGGATCGCATGACCGGGTCCGGCGCGACGCAGGTCCAGGTAGCGGTACTTGAGCCGCGCTTCCTCGCCCGGAGTCTCGTCCAGCTGGAACGGCAGCGGCGCGCTCTCGCCCAACACCTCCAGCTCGGTCACGTTCACCTCGACGGCGCCCGTCTGGATCTCGTGGTTCTGGTTGCCCTCGGGGCGGAGCTCGACGATGCCGGTGATCTTGACGCAGAACTCCGACCGCAGGCGGTGCGACTGCTCGGCCGCCGGACCGTCGCGGAACACGGCCTGGACCACTCCGGAGGCGTCACGCAGGTCGATGAAGATGACTCCGCCGTGATCGCGCCGTCGAGCGACCCAACCGGTCAGGGTGACGTGTCGGTCCGCGTGCTCGGCTCGAAGCGAACCGGCGAGGTGCGTGCGCAGCACAGGAGTCCTTCCAGAAGTAGACGAATACAGCTGGTGATCCTACGGACCATTCGAGCCCACCCCGACGCCGGGAGAAACAGCGCTGTGTCGGTGGTGGCCACGTGCGAAGCTGTGAGCCGCACACGCCGACGAAAGTGGTGACTCATGACGTTCGACCCCGACGCCAGGATCGACTCCTCCCGGGTTCGACGGTCCTCCGGTGGCCGCGGCAAGGGCATCGCCGTCGGCGGCGGTCTCGGCGGCATCGTCATCGTGGTGATCACTCTGCTGCTCGGCGGCGACCCGTCGTCGGTGATCGGGCAGCTCGGCGGCGGTGAGGCCACGTCGCAGGACTCGGGCAGCGGCGCCATCGAGAACTGCGACACCGGGGCCGACGCCAACGCGAATGTCGACTGCCGGGTCACGGCCACCGTGAACAGTCTCGATCAGGTGTGGGACGCCGAGCTGGCGGCGCAGACGGGCGTGCCGTACGAGCGCCCCGAGGTCGACATCTTCTCCGGTCAGGTCTCCACCGGGTGCGGCGCCGCGACGTCCGACGTCGGCCCGTTCTACTGCCCCGCCGACTCCACCGCGTACTTCGACACCGGATTCTTCCAGGTGCTCGTCGACCAGTTCGGTTCCAGCGGCGGCCCGCTCGCGCAGGAGTACGTCGTGGCCCACGAGTTCGGCCATCACATCCAGAACCAGCTGGGCGACATCGGCCGGGCGCAGGCCGACCCGAACGGACCCGAGTCCGGCGCCGTGCGCACCGAGCTCCAGGCCGACTGCTACGCCGGCGTGTGGGCGAACAAGGCCGACGACGTTCCCGCACCCGGCAGTTCCGAGCCGCTGCTCGATCCGCTCACCGACCAGGACGTGTCCGACGCGTTGTCGGCCGCGTCGTCCGTCGGCGACGACCGGATCCAGCAGGCCTCGACGGGCCGCGTGAACCCGGAGGGCTGGACCCACGGCTCGTCCGACCAGCGACAGGCGTGGTTCGACGCCGGCTACCGCACGGGAGCTGTCGCCGCCTGCAACACCTACGACGCGTCGGATCTGAACGACCCGTCGTCCGTCCGCTGATGTCGTCCCGCACGGAGCTGCCGGTCTGTGAGACGTGTGGCGTGCAGTTCGACCGCGTCGATCCGGACGAGTGCCCGATCTGCACCGACGAGCGCCAGTACGTCGGACGCGGCGGCCAGCGGTGGACCACCGTCGCCGAGGTGTCGGCGTCGCACCGGACCGTGGTGCGCGAGGAGTACCCGGGCCTGTGGGGCATCGGCACCGAGCCGACCTTCGCGATCGGCCAACGCGCGCTGCTGGTCCCCGGCGACGGCGGAAATCTGCTGTGGGACAGCATCACCACGATCGACGACGCCGCGATCGCCCGTGTCACCGAACTGGGCGGCGTGTCGGCCGTCGCTCTGTCCCACCCGCACTACTACAGCGCGATGGTCGAGTGGAGCGAGGCCTTCGGCGACGTGCCGATCTACGTGCACGAGTCCGACCGTGCGTGGCTGCCCCGCGCCGGCAACATCCGCACGTGGTCGGGCGACTCCCTGGAGATACTGCCGGGGCGGACGCTGATCAACACCCGGGTGCACTTCGCGGGCGGTTCGGTGCTGCACTGGCCGGGCACCGACGGCCGCGGCGCGCTGTGCACCGGGGACATCGTCCAGGTGGTGTCCGACCGCCGATGGGTCTCGTTCATGTACAGCTACCCCAACCTGATCCCCGAACATCCCGACACGATCCGCCGGACGGTCGCCCTCCTCGAGAACGTGGCCTTCGAGCGCATCGTCGGGGCGTGGTGGGACCGGGTCGTCGAGGAGGACGCTCACGGCGCGGTGGTCCGCTCGGCTCGGCGCTACCTCGAGCACATCGGCGTGACCCCCGGCTTCTGACCGGTCGACTCAGAACAGGGTCATCGCCGGTTCCGGAGCGGGTTCCGCGGGAGCTGCCCTGGCCACACGCCGCGCACCGGCCGGATCGAGCCCCGTCAGAGAGTGCTTCTCCCGCAACGGTTCCACCTTGTCGCGGAGCCACTGCTTGTACTCGGGGCTGACGTACGCCCCGCGTCCGTAGAGCACCCGGTAGCGGCGCACGAGAGCCGGATGATGCTCGGCGAGCCAGCTCATGAACCACTCCTTGGTGCTGGACCGCAGATGCATCGGCAGCGCGGTCACACCGGTCGCGCCCGCCTCTTCCAGGGCCGCCATCAGGGCGCCGAGGTGTTTGGGACTGTCGGTCAGAAACGGGATGACGGGCGCGATGAGCACGTGGCACGACAGACCAGCGTCCGTGATGGCCCGGATCATGTCGAGGCGAGCGCGCGGTGACGGCGCCCCCGGCTCGAGGGACTTCTGCAGATCCTCGTCGTGAAAGGCGAGACTGACACTCACCTGCACGTTCACCTGCTGAGCGGCGAGGGTGAGCAGCGGCAGATCCCGTCGCAGCAACGTGCCCTTGGTCAGAATCGAGAACGAGGTACCGGACTCGGTGAGCGCCCGGATGATGCCCGGCATGAGCTCGTAGCGACCCTCCGCGCGCTGGTACGGGTCGGTGTTGGTGCCCAGGGCGACCGGGTCACGTTTCCACGAGGCGCGGGCGAGCTCCTTGCGCAGCACCGAGACGATGTTGGTCTTGACCACGATCTGCGAGTCGAAGTCGCGGCCCGCATCGAGGTCGAGGTACTCGTGGGTCGGCCGGGCGAAGCAGTAGCGGCACGCGTGCGAGCACCCGCGCGCGGGGTTGATGGTCCAGCGGAACGGCAGCGCCGATTCCTCGGGCACCCGGTTGAGGGCGCTCTTGCAGAGCACCTCGTGGAAGGTGACGCCCTCGAACTCGGGCGTGCGGACGGTGCGGACCAGACCGGCACGCACCAGCCCGGTGCGCTCGAGGCCGGGAAGCGCCCCGTCGGGAGCGTCGAGTGTCTGACCGTCCCACCGCATGACCCCTCCTGTTCTCCGGCGACCCCGGCACACCGATGCCTCGAACACACGATCGATCGACGAATCGCAGACAGTCGAACATCCGTTCTATCGAGGTGTCAACTCTTCGGTAGTGTCGGTGGACATGGCCCTCCTCCCGTCTCCCCCGTCACCTGCGGACGGCGCCCGGTCCGACGATGTCGTCGCCTGGGTCGCCGAGCACCTCGGTGACCTCACCCTCGAAGAGCCCGAGGAGATCCGGGCGGGCGGTCTGCGCGGCGGACAGTCGGCAGCCGACGCCGCTCTCGCGAGCCTGGACATCACGGGCTACGCCCGGTCCCGCAGCACGGTGGAACCGCCGTCGCGGCGCGGGGCGAGTCGCATGTCGCCGTACATCCGGCACGGCCTGCTCACGCTGAGCGAGGTGTGGGACGCGGTGGCGGACGCGCCGACCCGGGACCGGTCTCGTTACCGCGACGAGTTGCTGTGGCAGGAGTACGCCCGCCACCTGTACGCACGGGTGGGCTCGCGCCTGGGGGCGTCACTCACGCGCGAGCAGCCCCGTCCGGCCGTCTCGGCGCACGACACCTGGTCCGACGATCCGTGGCCGGCCCGGATGCGCTGCATGGAGTCCGTCGTCGACGAGCTGCACGAGGACGGGTGGCTGGTGAACCAGACGCGCATGTGGCTGGCGTCGCAGTGGGCCGTGCGAGCCGGCGCGACATGGCGGGACGGCGAGGACGAGATGTTCACCCATCTCCTCGACGGCTCGAGGGCGGCCAACCGACTCGGCTGGCAGTGGACCGTCGGTACCGGCAGCGGCAAGGTCTACGGGTTCAGTCGCTGGCAGGTGGAGAAACGCGCACCCAGCCTGTGCCGATCGTGCGCGCTGTCGTCCGCGTGTCCCATTCAGGACTGGCCGACGGCCGCTCTCGGCCCGTCGGTCGACGGACCGAGCCTGGCCACCGGCGACACCCCGGCCGGCCCCGCGGATACCGTGGGTGAGGACGGCGACGAGGTGTGGCTGACGGCGGAGTCGCTCGGCAGCGCGGATCCGGCCCTCGCGGCCGACGACGCCCGCCCCGCGGTGTTCGTGTTCGACGAGCCGCTGCTCCGACGGTTGCGATTGTCCGGCAAGCGACTGGTCTTCCTCGCCGAGACACTCGGCGAGCTCGCCGCCGTCCGGCCTCTGGAGGTACGACGGGGACGGGTCACCGAGGAGCTCGCCGGACGGCGCCTCGCCGCGACCCACGCCCCGGTACCGGGGTGGGCACGCATCGCGGCCGCCCTCGATCCGGTGGAGGTGCACCCGTGGCCGTGGTTGGTGCGTCCGACCCGATCGTCGGTGCGGTCGTTCAGCGCGTGGCGCCGGGCGTCGGAGCGGGGAGGCCGGAGGCCGGCCGGGAAGTAGGCGGGGAGGGCGGAGCCCGGCCGGGAAGTCGGCGGGGAGGCCGGAGGCCGGCCGGGAAGTAGGCAGGAGGGCACTAGGTGGATCGGATACGGTCGAGCGCGTGACCGAACCCACGGACCCGTCCGCGTCGATCGAACCGACCGCTCCCACGCTCGAGCCGCTGCTGCGCATCGTGTTGCGCACCGCGGATCCGGTGCAGCTCGGCGACACTCCCGTCGGCGCGGAGTCCGTGGCACCCGTCGTGGGTGGTGTGCTGAGTGGGCCCGGGGTCGAGGCCGTCGTCCGCGCCGTCGGTGCCGAGCACGCCCACGTCCGAGCGGACGGATCGACCACGTACTCCACCGACCTGTTGGCCGACGTCGAGTCGGACGACCCGGGCGCCGTGATGCGGTTGACGCTGAACTCCGTACGTTTCGGATCGGCCGAGGTCGTCGAGGCCCTCGATCGCGGGGAGGACGTCGAGTCCGCTCTCTACTACTTCCGCGGCACCCTCACGGTGTCCACGTCGATCCGGACGCTCGCCTACCTGAACAGGGCCGTGATCGTCACCTCCGGCTCGCGTCAGGGCACCCAGTCCGTGGTCGACGCGTTCCTGGTCACGTAGTCGATGACCACCACCGGTGCCGGGCGTCCCCGGCTCACCACCCGTAAGCGACCGGGAGCCACGGCGCGGGAGGAGATCCTCGACGCGGCGGCGGAGTTGTTCACGACGCGGGGTGTCACCAGCACCTCCACCCGCATGATCGCCGACGCGGTCGGGGTCCGGCAGGCGTCGCTGTATCACCACTTCGCCACCAAGGACGACATGCTCGCGGCGCTGCTGGTGGGGACCGTCGACGCACCCCTGGCCTGTGCGCAGGCGCTGCGTGACGCCGCGGCCGACGCCCCGAGCGCGCTGTATGCCCTGGTGTGGTTCGACGCGGACCAGCTCATGACCTCGCGATGGAACCTCGGCGCCCTGTACCTCGTCCCCGAACTGCGCAGCGCACGGTTCGAACAGTTCCGCACTCGTCGCTCCGACCTCATGGCGCTCTACGCCTCGCTGTCGCGGGACGCTCTCGTCGACATCGGCACGCTGGTGGTCTCCGAGGAACTCACACCCCTCCCGTTCCGCATCGTCGAATCGGTGATCAGCGCCCGGTCCGATGCGGAATCGACGCGGCACTCCCTCGCGACGCCCGACACGATCGCCGACGCCGCGGTGCGCGTGCTGGGGTGGACGGGCTCGACGGCGTCGCTGCGTGACACGGCCACGACACTGCTCGACGCCGCTCGGCCGATCAGTCGGTGAGAGCCGCGACCTCGGCGTCGGTGAGCACGGTCGCCGGGGCTCGCCCGGACGTGCGGACCACGTCGATCGCCCGATAGAGCGGGCGCTCCGACAGCCCGGCCTCGCGGGCCTCGGCGTGAAGCTGGGTCACCAGTACCGACGACAGCGCCAGAGCCGACGCGAGCGGGGAGGAGGCCAGTCCGTCCGCCACCGCGCGCAGCGCGATCGGCTGCAGTTCGCGACCGCCGTCGGTCGTGTACATCGCCACGCCGACCGTGACGTCGCCGGACGAGTCGCCGACACGGATCAGCACCTGGCTGACGCGCGCGACCCGCACGAGGACCTCGACCTTCGTCGCGTCCGACAGGTTGACCCGTCGCACGCGGAACGACCCGCGCCGGCTCACCACACCGTGATCGATCCACACGCGTCTGCGGCCGCCCGACACGACGGCGAACCCTGCAGTGGCGACGAGCGCAGCTCCCAGAGCGACACCGACGTACGGCGAGATCAACAGTCCGGCGACGACACCGAGCACGGCACCGACCACGGCGAACACCGCACCGGCGACGCGGAGCCGCGGAACGATGAGCTCCGGCGGCACCAGATCGAGCGCCACCAGCCCTCTGTCGGCCATGGTCAGATCACTGGCGACAGCGTGGCACGCACGCGAGCGGTGGCCTCGGACAGCGGGATCGACGACTGCTCGCCGGTCGCCAGGTCCTTGAGGCCGATCTCTCCGGCCTCGAGATCGCGATCACCGAGCACCAGCGCGAGGCGGGCACCGGAACGGTCGGCACCCTTCATGGCGCCCTTCATTCCGCGGTCGCCGTAGGAGAGGTCCACGCGGACGCCGGCGGCCCGAAGTTCCCGGGCGATCACCGCGAGACGCAGCTTGGCCTCCGGACCCATGGGCACGCCGTACACCTCGCACCGGGCCGTCGACGCGGGCGCGACGCCCTCGGCCGCGAGAGCGAGCACCGTGCGGTCCACGCCGAGACCGAAACCGATGCCCGACAGGGGCTGCCCGCCGAGCTGCGCCATGAGGCCGTCGTACCGTCCACCGCCGCCGATGCCGGACTGCGCACCGAGACCGTCGTGGACGAACTCGAAGGTGGTCTTCGTGTAGTAGTCGAGACCGCGCACCATGCGCGGATTGACCACGTACGGCACGCCCATCGCGTCGAGATGGGCACGCACGGTGTCGAAGTGGACGCGAGCCGACTCCGACAGGTGGTCCATCATCAACGGTGCGTCGGCCGTCATCTCACGGACGTGCGGTCGCTTGTCGTCCAGGACGCGGAGCGGATTGATCTCGGCGCGGCGACGCGTGTCCTCGTCCAGCTCGAGACCGAACAGAAAGTCCTGCAACAGCTCGCGGTACTGCGGGCGGCAGGTCTCGTCGCCGAGCGAGGTGAGCTCGAGCCGGAAACCGGTGAGACCGACGCTCCGGAAGCCACTGTCGGCCACGGCGATGACCTCGGCGTCGAGCGCAGGATCGTCGACCCCGATGGCCTCGACGCCGACCTGCTGCAGCTGCCGGTACCGACCGGCCTGGGGGCGCTCGTAGCGGAAGAACGGGCCGGAGTAGCTGACCTTCACCGGGAGCGCTCCGCGGTCGAGACTGTGCTCGATGACCGCGCGCATCACGCCGGCGGTGCCCTCGGGTCGCAGCGTGACACTGCGGTCACCCTTGTCGGCGAAGGTGTACATCTCCTTGCTCACCACGTCGGTGGACTCACCCACGCCGCGTGCGAACAGCGCCGTGTCCTCGAAGATGGGGAGCTCGATGTGGCCGTAGCCCGCGGCCCGGGCAGCGGCGGTGAGACCGTCGCGCACGGTCACGAAGGTCGCGGAGTCGGGTGGCAGGTAGTCCGGGACGCCCTTGGGGGCGGCGAACGGCTGGATGCGCTGTGTGTCGCCGGTCATCGCACACCACCGAGTCCCACGAGGAACGGGTTGCTGCCGCGTTCCGCGCCGATGGTGGTGGACTCGCCGTGTCCGGGCAACACGGCGGTCTCGTCGTCGAGGCACAGCAGGTGCTCGGCGATCGAGGCGAGCAACTGCTCGTGATCGCCGCCGGGCAGATCGGAGCGGCCGATCGATCCCGCGAAGAGCGTGTCCCCCGAGAAGATCACCTGCTGCTCGCCCCCGTCGAGACGGAAGACGACGGAGCCACGGGTGTGACCGGGCGTGTGCGCGACGGTGACACCGAGTCCGGCCACGTCGAGAACGTCGCCGTGCGCCAGTTCCACCACCGTCGCGGGCTCCTCGAAGGTGGAGTGCGCGATCAGCGGCGCCAGGACCGGGCCGATACCGGACGCCGGATCGGTGAGCATGTGGCGGTCGTCGGGATGGACGTACAGGGGAATGTCGAAGCGCGCGCACACCGGCGTCGCGTCCCACATGTGATCGAGGTGGCCGTGCGTGAGGAGCACTGCGATGGGCGTCAGGCCCGCGTCGTCGAGGAACGAGTAGAGCGGCGCCGCGGCGTCCTGGCCGGGATCGACGACGATGCAGTCCGTCCCCTCGTCCCGACTGACGACGTAGCAGTTCGTCTGGAACATGCCGGCGGGGAATCCGGTGACACGCACAGTGAAGGACTCCTCATGCTTTGCGGTGCAGCGATCCGCGATCGGACGAATGCCACCAGCGTAGGCGGTGCGACCGGGCGCCCCGGAACGTGGGGCAGGCACCTCGGCCGTCCACCGGGTCAGGTGCCTCTCAGGGAAGCCTGGCACACTTCTGCTGCTCACCCGCTCCAGCGAGAAGAGGAACGCCAACCGTGCCGACGAACGAACAACGACGTGACGCTGCCAAGCGCAAGCTCGAACGCCAGCTCGAGAACCGTGCCGCTCGGGCGCGACGACGCAAGCAGGCGACCATCGCCGCCGCCGTCATCGGACTGGTCGTCGTCATCGGCGGCGTCGCTGTCGCCATCGGTGTGACACGCGGCGACGACGACACCGCCGTCGAGGCCTCCGATTCCCCCACCAGCGAGAACGCGACCCCGGAGGGCATGCTGCCCGCCGGCCGCTCGGAACCGCTGCCCGAGACCGTGAGCTGCTCCTACCCTGCGGGCGGCACTGCCGCGAAGCCGGCGAACGCTCCGCAGACCGAGAACGTGCCCACCACGGACGACAACGTCAGCGTCAGCATGGACACCTCGCAGGGCCCGATCGGCCTGTCTCTCGACGCCACGAAGGCGCCCTGCACCGTGAACAGCTTCGCCTCGCTGGCCGGGCAGAACTATTACGACGCCACTCCCTGCCACCGTCTGACCACGGCCGACAGCCTGAAGGTCCTGCAGTGCGGTGACCCGACCGGCGCCGGAACGGGCGGCCCGGGCTACCAGTACGCCAACGAGTTCCCCACGGACCAGTACGCCGACGATCCGGCCGCGTTGCAGTCGCCCGTCCTGTACCCCCGCGGAACCATCGCGATGGCGAACGCCGGCGCCGACACCAACGGCAGCCAGTTCTTCCTCGTGTTCGGCGATTCGCAGCTGCCCCCGAACTACACGGTGTTCGGCACGATCGACGAGACCGGCCTCGCGACGCTCGACAAGATCGCCGCAGCGGGCGTCGAGGGTGGCGCGCAGGACGGTGCGCCGGCTCTCGCGACCACCCTGAACACGGTGCGGCTCGACCTGGCCTGACGGCTCACCCCGCACACTCCCGCGAGTACGCCGACAGTGTTGCGATTCCGGACGGGATCACGACACGTCGGACGTACTCGCCGGGGGTGTGTCGAGCTCTAGGCCGCCGAGGTCAGGCGGTACACGTCGTACACGCCCTCGACGTTGCGCACCACGTTGAGCACGTGGCCCAGATGCTTGGGATCACCCATCTCGAAGGTGAACTTCGAGATGGCGACCCGATCGCCCGAGGTGGTCACCGACGCCGACAGGATGTTGACCTTCTCGTCGGCCAGCGCCTTCGTGACGTCGGAGAGCAGACGGTGGCGATCGAGTGCCTCGATCTGGATCGCGACGAGGAACACCGACGACGGCGACGGGGCCCACTCGACCTCGATCAGCCGCTCCGACTGCGTCTGCAGCGACCCGGCGTTGGTGCAATCGGTGCGGTGCACGCTCACCGAGCCACCGCGGGTGACGAAGCCCATGATGTCGTCTCCCGGCACCGGGGTGCAGCATTTCGCCAGCTTGGCGACGACGCCGTCCGCACCCGACACCATGACCCCTGCGTCGCCGACGCGGCGCGGACGGGTGGGAATGGTGGACGGGGTGGACCGCTCGGCCAGTTCCTCCTCGACATCGCCGACACCGCCGAGGTGAGCGACGAGACGCTGCACGACGTGCTGCGCCGAGACGTGGTTCTCCCCCACCGCGGTGTAGAGAGCCGAGACGTCGACATACCGCAGCTCGTGCGCGATGGCCGACATGGACTCGCCGTTCATCAAGCGCTGCAACGGAAGTCCTCCGCGCCGCACCTCCTTGGCGATGGCGTCCTTGCCGGCCTCGAGCGCTTCCTCGCGACGTTCCTTGGCGAACCACTGGCGGATCTTGGTCTTCGCACGCGGCGACGCGACGAAGGTGGCCCAGTCGCGGCTCGGTCCGGCCGTCGGGGCCTTCGAGGTGAAGACCTCGACCACCTCGCCGTTGTCGAGCTGACGCTCCAGTGCGACGAGGCGCCCGTTGACGCGGGCACCGATGCACCGGTGCCCCACCTCGGTGTGCACGGCGTAGGCGAAGTCCACGGGACACGATCCGGCGGGCAGGGTCACCACGTCGCCCTTGGGGGTGAAGACGAAGATCTCCTTGACCGCGAGGTCGTACCGCAGCGACTCGAGGAACTCCCCCGGGTCCGCGGCCTCCCGCTGCCAGTCGAGCAGCTGGCGCATCCACGCCATGTCGTCGAGCTCGGTCGCGTCACCGGAGTGACGGCCCTTCGTCTCCTTGTATCGCCAGTGCGCGGCGATGCCGAACTCGGCGGTGCGATGCATGTCGCGGGTGCGGATCTGCACCTCGAGAGGCTTACCCTCGGGACCGACGACCGTGGTGTGCAGCGACTGGTAGACCCCGTAGCGCGGCTGCGCGATGTAGTCCTTGAACCGTCCGGCCATCGGCTGCCACAGCGAGTGGACCACGCCGACGGCGGCGTAGCAGTCCCGGATCTCGTCGCACAGGATGCGCACGCCGACCAGATCGTGGATGTCGTCGAAGTCGCGGCCCTTGACGATCATCTTCTGGTAGATCGACCAGTAGTGCTTGGGCCGACCCTCGACCACGGCACTGATGCGGGAGGCCGACAGGGTCGCGTTGATCTCGGCGCGCACCTTGGCGAGATAGGTGTCGCGTGACGGGGCCCGGTCGGCGACGAGGCGCACGATCTCGTCGTACTTCTTGGGGTGCAGGATCGCGAACGCGAGGTCCTCGAGCTCCCACTTGACCGTCGCCATGCCGAGGCGGTGCGCGAGCGGTGCGATGACCTCGAGGGTCTCCTTCGCCTTGCGCGCCTGCTTCTCCGGCGGCAGGAAGCGCATCGTGCGCATGTTGTGCAGCCGGTCGGCCACCTTGATGACCAGCACCCGCGGATCCCGCGCCATCGCGATGATCATCTTGCGGATGGTCTCGCCCTCGGCGGCGGTGCCGAGCGCGACCTTGTCGAGCTTCGTCACGCCGTCGACGAGATGGGCGACCTCGTCGCCGAACTCGGTGCGCAGCTGGTCCAGCGAGTAGCCGGTGTCCTCGACGGTGTCGTGCAGCAGCGCCGCGACGAGCGTCGTGGTGTCCATTCCCAGCTCGGCCAGGATGTTGGCGACCGCGAGCGGGTGCGTGATGTACGGGTCACCCGACTTGCGCATCTGCGAGGCGTGCCGCTCGTCGGCCACGTCGTACGCGCGTTGCAGCAGACCGAGATCCGCCTTCGGGTACATCGACCGGTGGGTGCCGGCCAACGGCTCGAGCACCGGCTTGACCGCGGTGTTGCGCTGCGCGGTGATGCGGCGGGCCAGCCGCGCACGAACGCGCCGGGACGCGGACGACGGCGCAGTGGGGGTGGCGGAGGAGGGTGCCGGATCGGGCACGGGCTCCGCGGCGGGTGCGACCGGCTCCGGTGTCAGGGCATCGGTGCGCGCTGTCGGATCGGCAGGCTCCACCCTGGAGGGCACGGGCTCCGTCGCGGCCTCGTCAGCAGCAGCGTCGGCAGGCAGGACGGCGTCGGACGGCAGGGACTCCCCCGCGGCAGGCGGCACTGCTGCGGACTCCTCGGCGGTACGACCGATGTATCGCGTCATGATCGACACCTCCTCAGCTGCTCGAGAGACCCGACTCTATCCGCCGTCACCGGAGCGCACAGCGCACGCCCTCACATCTTCTCGAGGTCGGATGCTCAGACGACGCCCAGTGTCGTGAGCGGTCCATGCTTCCAACGCTCGCGGCCGCCCAGAACTTCCACCTCGAGAACGACGGCGGCACCCACCACGATGGCTCCGCACCGCGTCAACAGTTCGGCGGCGGCCTCGAGTGTGCCGCCGGTCGCGAGCACGTCGTCGACGACGAGTACGCGGCGCCCCTCGAGCGCGATGCCCTCGGCGGAGATCTCGAGCTCCGCCGTGCCGTACTCGAGTTCGTACGACTGCCGGTGCACCGGCGGGGGCAACTTCCCCGCCTTGCGGACGGCGATCACGCCGG
Organism: Rhodococcus sp. BP-160; assembly: GCF_019836205.1. Lineage (NCBI taxonomy): Bacteria > Bacillati > Actinomycetota > Actinomycetes > Mycobacteriales > Nocardiaceae > Rhodococcus > Rhodococcus sp. BP-160. Next base: position 887,666 of record NZ_JABUEK010000002.1, on the reverse strand, counting down.
TGTTCAACGCCAGCGCGACGCCGGCACCGAGCAGGAAGCCGCGCGCGTCGATACCGGCCACGACGTCCGCGTCACGGCCCGCCTCGGCGAGCGAGTCCACCACGGTGCGCAGCCCCTCCGCGTCGGCGAACACGGGCGTGAGGTCGGCGAAGCGCACTCCCGGCGTGGGGAAGTCGTCGGCCCAGCGCGTCAACCGGGCGACGACGTCCGAGCGACCGGGTGCGCTCGTGGTGGGGCTGCTCGATCCGGGTGTACTCATCCGACGAGTATCCACTTGTCCATGTTCCAGCCCGCACCCGCGACCGTCGGGTTCGACTCCACACCACGCATTCCGGACGCCACCGCGGTGACGCGCGGCGCGTTGTAGAGCGGGAGGGTGGGCATGTCGGTCCACAGGATGTTCTCCGCCTCGACCGCCGCGGAGAGCACGGTGGCGTCGGACTGGTCGACGGCCAGGCGATCGATCAGCTCGTCGAGACGCCCGTTGGCGTAGCCGCCGACGTTGACGCCCTGTCCGCCGCGCAGGGCGAAGCGCCCGGGATCGGCGGAGGACGTGCCCGACGCACCCGCCTGTCCGGCGGTGGAGGCCAGGACGGCGTCCACTTCCCCGGCGCGCAGAGCGAGCGGCGAGAAGGTCGGCGACGACGCGTCCACGATCTCGATGCCGAGAGGTGCGCAGGACGATGCGATGGCGGCGACGACGGCCGCGCGGCGCTCGTCGGGCCCCAGGTAGCCCACGCGGACGACGGGGTCGGTCAGACCCGCTTCGGCGAGACCCGCGGTCACCCCGGCGACGTCCGCGGTGCGGTACCGCTCCGCCGCGGTGGCCGCCACCGAGCGGTAGGGCAGCGTCGCGGGAAGGGTGGTCCGGCTGTCGACGATGCCGGACCCGCGGCCGGTCGCCGCCTCGTATCCGGGGTGGCCGTGCTGCGCGTACAGCTCGCCGCGGGGAACGCACGCAGCGAAGGCGCGGCGTGCGGCCGGGTCGACGAAGACACCGGACGTGGCCATGATCAACTGCTCGACGCCGAAGGACGGCTGAGCCGTCGACGTGAAGCCGTCGGGAGTCGCCGTGCCGCCGTCGGCGTCGACGACCTCGATGTCGCCCGATGCCGCCTTGGCCGCGATGTCGGCGCCCTTGGGCCACACGACGACACGATCCGTGGCGGCGGGAACACCCCACCACCGTTCGTTGGGAACGAGCGCGAGACCGTTCTCGACCGAGTAGGACTCGATGCGGAAGGGCCCGGACGACACGAAGACCGCCGGGTCGACGGTTCCGACGTCCTCCCCCTCTGCCGGGGTGAGGTTCCATCCGGTGTTCCAGACGTCCGCGACGCGCCGCAGTGCGTCCTGGTCACCGCCGGCGAGGGTGCTCACCACGTCCGGCACGCCGGCGATGCGGGCCGCGACGTGTGCGGGCATCATCGTCCCGGCGCCGAAGAGGGACTGCCACTCGACGTACCCGCGTCCCGAGCGGAACGTCACGGTCGCGACCTTGTCCGCGGGAGCGCAGTCGATGCGTTCGATGTCGGTGTAACCGGCGGTGGACGCGGCGTCGAAGAGCGGCGCTCCGTCCGCGGCTGTCCGGCCGCTGCGTGCGGCCCACGCCAGCACGAGGTCGTCGCACGTCATCGGCACACCGTCGGACCACACGGCGGGCGCGGCGAGCGTGTAGGTGACCACCTGCTGCTCGCCGGGTACCTCCACGGCCGTCCCGATGTCGGTGTCGCTCACGGCACCGCCGCTCGGGGCGGTGAGCGCGAATCCGGGCAGCACTCGCGAGAAGGCCTGCGGCGCAGCCGAGACCGATCCGGCGACGGTTCCGCCGTTGTAGGTGGTGACGGTGTTGTCGACGGCGTAGCCGATGGACGGGATGCGGGTGTCCTCGTCGCCGCACGCCACGAGTGTCGTGGCCGTGATCGCGGCGAGCGCCGCGACGGCGACGCCTGTCCTGACCCCTGACGACGCACGCATGTCAGCTCCTCCGCTTGCCGCGCTTACCCGTCGGGCGTGCGCCTGCGCGGGGCGCCGCGGCCGCAGCGCGTGCGGTCTTGGCCGGAGCACCCGTTGCCGTTGCCGTGGCGGTCGCCGTGCCCGTGGCGCCGGCCGGAACCGCGCTCTCGGCGCGCGGACGCGTGGTGCCCTCGCGCTTCGCGAGCACCTTCTTCGTGTGCGCCGCGACCGGGCCCCACCGTTCCTTCAGCGTGACCACCAGCGGGGTCGCGAAGAAGATCGACGAGTAGGCGCCGATGACGATGCCGACGAGCTGGACCAGTGCGAGATCCTTCAGCGTCCCCACACCCAGCAACCAGACCGCGATGACGATGAGGGCGATGACGGGGAGCACGCTGATGACGGTGGTGTTGATCGAGCGCATCAGCGTCTGGTTCACCGCGAGGTTGGCCTGCTCGGCATAGGTGCGCCTGTTGAGGTGCAGGATGCCGCGGGTGTTCTCCTCGACCTTGTCGAACACCACCACCGAGTCGTACAGCGAGAAGCCCAGAATGGTCAGCAGTCCGATGACGGTCGCCGGAGTGACCTCGAACCCGACCAGCGAGTAGACACCCGCCGTGACGAGGATGTCGAAGAACAGGGCCGCGATACCGGCGAGCGCCATGTCCCGCTCGTACCGGACGGCGATGTAGATGCTGACGATCACCAGGAACACCACGAGCGCGATCAGCGCCTTGTCGGTGATCTGGGAACCCCAGGTCTCACTGACGTCGGTGAAGGAGACCGCATCGCGCGTGGTCTCACCCTCCGCGTTGGCGGGCTGGAACGCGTCGAACAGGGCCGTCTGCAGCGCGGACGCCTGCCCCTGGTCCAGCGACTCGGAGCGGATCTGCACGGTGGCGCCGGATCCGGTGCCCACGGTCTGGACGGCGACGGCGTCCTGACCGAGGGTGTCGGTGTAGATCTCCTCGACCTGCGCGGTGTCGACGCCCTGCGGAGCCGGGAACTGCACGCGCGTGCCGCCCTCGAAATCGATGCCGAGCGTGAAGCCGCGGACCGCGATCGACAGCAACGACACGAGCACGAAGGCCGCGGTGACGCCGTACCAGAGGCGACGGCGTCCGATGATGTCGAACGCGCCGGTGCCCGTGTAGAGCCGCGACAGGAGTCCGCGACCGGCCTCGGGTGCGTCGGGAACGGTGTCCTCGGTGGTGGTGGTCGTCTCGGCCACGGGTCAGGCCTCCTTGCTCGGGCCGGCTGCCGCGGTAGCAGCATCGCGGGTGGTCTTGGCGGCGGCAGCGCGTTTGCGCGCGCGGGCGATCTCCTGGACCGCACCGAGACCGTTGATCGACGGCTTGGACCAGAACTCGGACCGCGAGGCGAGATTGACCAGTGGCCACGTCACGAGGATCACGATGACGATGTCCAGCAGGGTCGACAGGCCGAGCGTGAACGCGAAGCCGCGCACCTGACCGACGGCGAGCACGTACAGCACCGCCGCCGCGATGAAGCTCACCGCGTTGCCGGACAGGATGGTGCGCCGCGCACGGGCCCAACCACGCGGAACCGCCGAGCGGAAGCTGCGGCCCTCGCGTATCTCGTCCTTGATGCGCTCGAAGAACACCACGAACGAGTCGGCGGTCATACCGATACCGATGATCAGACCGGCGATGCCGGCGAGATCGAGCGTGAACGAGATCCATCGACCGAGCAGGACGAGGATCCCGTAGATGGCGACCAGCGACAGCACCAGCGACAGCGCTGTGAGGATGCCGAGCATGCGGTAGTAGAGGAGGCAGTAGATGAGGACGAACACGAGGCCGATGGCGCCGGCGATCAGGCCTGCCTCGAGCGACGCGAGTCCCAGCGTCGCCGACACTGTCTCCGCCTCGGAGGCGGCGAAGGACAACGGCAACGATCCGTACTTCAGCGTGTTGGCGAGCTCGCGGGCACTGTCAGCGGTGAAATTGCCGGTGATCTGCGTGGCGCTGCCCGCGGGGGTCGCGCCCTGGATGACCGGTGCGCTGACGACCTTGGAGTCGAGGGTGAACGCGGCCTGCTTGCCGATGTTCGCCGACGTGAACTGAGCCCAGGTGTTGCCACCCTCGGTGGTGAAGCTGAGGGAGACGACGTTGCGGGACTGCTGGGTGTCGAACTGCGAGCTGGCGTCGGCGATCTGCTGTCCGTCGATGATCGACGGCTCGAGGATGTAGACCGCGGTGCCGTCCGTGGAGCAGGCGACGAGCGGCAGGGCCGGATCGTCGTTGCCCTGCAGGGGGTCGGGCGCGGAGCAGTCGATCGTGGCCATGGCCTGCTGCTGCACTGTCGGGTCGGTGCTCTGCCGCTGCGCCTTCGCCTCGGCGATCGCGTCGGCGGTCTCGTCCGCCGACGACGCGGGCGGGGCGGCACCGGGCTCGGAGGCGGAGGTGTCGGACGGCGCGGGTGTCTCGGACGGAGCAGATGTCTCGGACGGGGCGGGGGTGTCCGTGGGGTCCTGCGCCGGGAAGGGCCGGTTCTGCGGTGCCGGTGTCGCGGGAGCCGTGGTGGCCGCAGGATCGGCCGCGGCGGGATCGGCGGCCGGATCGGTCGCCGCGGGAGCGGGAGTGCCCGCCGGAGTGGGGGCCTGGGACGTCAGCACCGGGCGGATGTACAGCCGGGCCGTCTGACCGAGTGTGCGGGCCTGCGAGCTGTCGTCGCCGGGAACCGTGATGACCAGGTTCTGACCGTCGACGACCACCTCGGAGCCGGAGACACCGAGACCGTTGACGCGGGTCTCGATGATCTGCTGCGCCTGACGCAGGCTCTCCTGGCTCGGGGCGCTGCCGTCGGGCGTGCGCGCGGTGAGCGTGACGCGTGTTCCACCCTGCAGGTCGATGCCCAGCTTGGGAGTCGGGGACTTGTCACCGGTGAAAAAGACCAGGACGTACACGAGGGCGATGAAGACGCCGAACACGGCGAGATACCGCACCGGATACGAGGATCCGCTGGATGGGGCCACGGTGAGTGCTTCTCCTGAGTGAGACGGACCGGCTGGAGGAGACGGACCTGCTGCTGGTCGGACGGGGGTGGAGCGCGGCGGCGGCGGGCGTCACGGACGGCCGGAGCCTGACCGACCGTACCCTCTCCACAACGACGCACCGCCCCCGAGGACGACCTCGGGGGCGGTGTATCCGCTTTGTCTCACTCCTTGGTGAGTCGTGCCTGCGATCGGCCGTCGTCCGCGCCGCCGAGGCCGTTCTCCAGGCTGTCGACGCGCGATCCGGCGTCGCTGTGGTCCTCGAAGTCGCTGGTCGGACCGGAGTTCTCCGCACCTGACTCGTCCAGCTCGTCCTCGTCGGGCAGCACGTCGCGCACGACGGCACGCGACCAGGTGGTGATGATGCCGGGAGCGATCTCCAGGTCGACGGTGGTCTCGGTGAGTCCGTCGACGAGACCGTGCAGACCGGACGTGGTCAGGACGCGATCACCGATGGACAGCGCTTCCTGCAGCTCGACCGTCTTGGCCACCTCACGCTTCTGGCGGCGGATGCCGAGAAACATGGGCACGAGCAGGGCGAGAACGAGAAGCGGAAACAGCAGTTCCATCAGAAACGTCAATCCTTAGATCTTGGGACTCGGAACCTTCAGTGTGCCACGTTCGGTCGGGCGATCGGGCGTGTCGACCGCCCGAAACGCCGGAATCGTCCGGATCCACCGGCTCAGGTCTCGTCGAAGAGCGTGCGTTGCGGCTCGTTCGTCCGCACCGAGATGCCGCCGACCGCGAGATCCGGCGGGGGTGTGAGACCCATCCGTTCCCACGCGGCGGCCGTGGCCACCCGACCGCGCGGCGTCCGCGCGATCATGCCCGCGCGGACGAGGTAGGGCTCGCACACCTCCTCCACGGTGGCCGGTTCCTCCCCGACCGCGACCGCGAGCGTCGAGACCCCCACGGGCCCGCCGCCGAAGCTGCGGACGAGTGCGCCGAGCACGGCCCGGTCGAGGCGATCGAGGCCGAGCTCGTCCACGTCGTAGACCTCGAGCGCCGCCCGGGCGACCTCGAGTGTCACGCGGCCGTCGGCACGCACCTCGGCGTAGTCCCGCACCCGGCGCAGCAGGCGGTTGGCGATGCGGGGTGTGCCGCGCGATCGTCCCGCGATCTCCGCGGCGGCATCCGCCTCGATGCGCACTCCGAGGATTCCCGCCGACCGCGTCAGGATGCGCTGCAGTTCGCGGGGGTCGTAGAAGTCCATGTGCGCGGTGAAGCCGAAGCGGTCGCGCAGCGGGCCGGTGAGGGCGCCGGACCGGGTGGTGGCACCGACGAGCGTGAACGGTGCGACGTCGAGCGGAATCGAGGTGGCGCCCGGCCCCTTACCGACGACCACGTCGACGCGGAAGTCTTCCATCGCCAGGTACAGCATCTCCTCGGCCGGCCGCGCGATGCGGTGTATCTCGTCGATGAACAGCACGTCACCCTCGACGAGGTTGCTCAGCATCGCCGCGAGGTCTCCCGCTCGTTCGAGGGCCGGCCCGGACGTCAGGCGCAGCGCCGAGTTCAGCTCCCCCGCGATGATCATCGCCATGCTGGTCTTGCCGAGTCCGGGCGGACCGGACAGCAGGATGTGGTCCGGTGTTCCGCCGCGTTGCGTCGCGCCCTGCAGGACGAGCTGCAGTTGCTCCCGCACGCGGGGCTGACCGATGAAGTCGTCGAGCGACTTCGGCCGCAGACTCGCATCGAGATCGCCGTCGTCCGGCACCATCTCGGCGGTGACCAGTGAGTCGTCCGTGCCGTCCGGGTCCGTCACCGCGACCTGCCCAGGCTCACCAGGGCCGAGCGCAGAGCCTGCGCCGTTCCGACGGCGGGGTCGTCTGCCAGCACGGCATCGACGGCGGGCTCGGCCTGCTTGGCCGGGAACCCGAGGCCGAGCAGCGCCTCGACCACCTGATCACGCACCGGGCCCGACGAGTGGCCGGGTGCGGCGACACCGGCCGGACCGGACACCACCGCGTCCACCTTGTCGCGCAGTTCGACCACGAGACGCTCGGCACCGCGCTTGCCGATACCCGGTACCCGCATCAGGGCCGTGACGTTGCCGTCGGTCAGCGCGGTGCGCAGCGCATCGGGTTCGAGCACCGCGAGCACGGCCATGGCGAGCCGGGGACCGACGCCGGACACCGTCTGGAGCAGGCCGAAGAGATCGCGCGACGTGGCGTCCGCGAAGCCGTACAGCGTCATGGAGTCCTCGCGCACGATCATCGAGATGACCAGGCGCGCCTCGGTTCCGCGAGAGAGCCCGGCCAACGTCGCCGGCGTCGCGTTGACGCGGTAGCCGATGCCCGCCGCTTCCACCACCGCGTGGTCGAGGGCGATCTCGAGCACCTCGCCCCGTACCGAGCTGATCATCGCGGCTGCGCTCCCGTCCTCGCGGCGGCCCGCACGGCCGCGCGCTGCTGCTTCAGTTTCTTCTCGTACGCGGCCTTCGCCGCGGCTGCCTGCGCCTCGGCGGCGGCCATCCGCGCCATCATGGGTGCCCGCCAGCAGTGACAGATCGCCAGGGCGAGAGCATCGGCGGCGTCGGCGGGGCGGGGGGCCTGCTGCATGCCGAGAATGCGGGTCACCATGGCCGTCACCTGAGCCTTGTCCGCGGTGCCGTTCCCGGTGACAGCGGCCTTGACCTCGGACGGCGTGTGGAAGGCGACCGGGATACCGCGCCGGGCGGCCGCGAGGGCGATCACTCCCCCAGCCTGCGCGGTACCCATCGCGGTGCGCACGTTGTTCTGGGAGAACACCCGCTCGACGGCGACCACCGTGGGCCGGTGGGTGTCCAGCCAGTACTCGGCGGACTCGGCGATGAGGAGAAGTCGCTGCGCCAACTCCATGTCGGCCGGCGTCCGCACCACGTCGACGTCGAGCGCCGTGACCGCTCTGCCTGCGCCGGACTCGACCAGGCTCAGTCCACACCGGGTCAGCCCGGGGTCGACTCCCATGACACGCAACGCCCACTCCCTCACCGGATTCGGCCGCTCCGGACCTTCGAACACGTAGAACTGTTGTTCGATACCTTAGCGGCGAGTGGGTGACGAGTGTGGGCGGCGCGCTGGAGTCAGTCCTCGTCGAGCTGCGCGAGCACCTCGTCGGACAGATCGACGTTGGACCACACGTTCTGCACGTCGTCGCTGTCCTCGAGCGCGTCGATCAGCTTGAACACCTTGCGCGCTCCGTCGACGTCGACGGGCACACTGACGGACGGCTGGAAGCTGGCCTCGGCGGAGTCGTAGTCGATGCCCGCCTCCTGCAGCGCGGTGCGCACGGCGACGAGGTCGGTCGGCTCCGAGACCACCTCGAAGGTGTCCCCGTTGTCGTTGACCTCCTCGGCGCCGGCGTCGAGCACGGCCATGAGGACGTCGTCCTCGGACTGGCCGTTCTTCTCCAGCGTGACGACGCCCTTGCGCGAAAACAGGTAGGACACGGAACCCGGGTCGGCCATGTTGCCGCCGTTGCGAGTCATCGCGACGCGGACCTCGCCGGCCGCGCGGTTGCGGTTGTCGGTGAGGCACTCGATCAGGACGGCGACACCGTTGGGCCCGTAGCCCTCGTACATGATGGTCTGCCAGTCGGCGCCGCCCGCTTCCTCACCGGCGCCGCGCTTGCGCGCACGCTCGATGTTGTCGTTGGGGACCGAGGTCTTCTTCGCCTTCTGGATGGCGTCGTACAACGTGGGGTTACCGACGGGGTCACCACCACCCGTGCGCGCGGCGACCTCGATGTTCTTCACCAACTTGGCGAAGGACTTCGATCGGCGGGCGTCGACGACAGCCTTCTTGTGCTTCGTGGTCGCCCATTTGGAGTGGCCGCTCATCGGCAATAGCCCCTTTCGTACCGGCAGAGAACGTGCCCATCTTACGCGGGCGTGGACGAGGTCCTTCGCTCCCGCACCATGTCGGCGAACAGGGCGTGGACCCTGCGGTCCCCCGTGACCTCGGGATGGAACGACGTCGCGAGCACGTCGCCCTGCCGCACGGCGACGACGCGGCCCGCCGCGGGACCCTCCGGGACGGTGGCCAACACCTCGACTCCGTCGCCGACCCGCTCGACCCACGGCGCCCGGATGAACACGGCACGCATCGGCTCGCCGCCCACCCGAGCGACGTCGAGGTCGGTCTCGAAGGAGTCGACCTGACGACCGAAGGCGTTGCGCCGCACCGTGATGTCGAGGCCGTCGAGATGCACGGCATCCGGGGTGGTGTCCAGGATGTCGGAGGCCAGCAGGATCATGCCGGCGCAGGACCCGTAGGCGGGCATACCGGCGGCGAGGCGCTCGCGGAGCGGATCGAGGAGATCGAAGATCCGCAGCAGCTTCCCCATCGTGGTCGACTCGCCGCCGGGCAGCACCAGACCGTCGACGGCGTCGAGTTCCTCGGGACGGCGCACCGTCACCGCGCTCGCACCGGCGGCAGTGAGCGCCTCGAGATGCTCTCGCACGTCACCCTGCAGCGCGAGCACCCCGATGGTCGGAGCTGTCACCGTGACGTCTCGAGGCCCGGCGTGTGCTGCGCCGAGCGGTCGTAGCGCATCAGACCCTCCTGCGTGACGGCCGCGACCATCCGGCCCTGACGGTCGTAGATCCGTCCCTGGGTCAACGCGCGGCCGAGGCCGGCGGAGGGCGACGTCTGGTCGTACAGCAACCACTCGTCCGCACGGAACGGGCGCAGGAACCACAACGCGTGATCGAGCGACGCGGTCTGCGTGGCGACGTCCTCGTGTGGGACCTTCGCCGAACCCAGCAGCGTCATGTCCGACATGTACGCCAGAGCGCACACGTGGAAGACCTGGTCGTCCGGCAGCGGATCGCGGTAACGGATCCACACCTGTTGCTGCGCAGCAAGACTGGAGCTCCGGGTGATGCGGTCCTGCGGGACGAGCCGCACGTCCCACCGGTTCCACTCCTTGTAGAACATCTTCTGCCGCAACGCCTCGTCCTCGGCGACGTCGGGGAGGTCTTCCGGACCCACCACTGCCGGCATCCGGTCCTGATGCTCGATGCCCTCGTCCTCCACGTGGAACGACGCCGACATCGTGAAGATCGCCTTGCCGTCCTGGATGCCCGTGACCCGACGCGTGGCGAACGACCGACCGTCGCGGATGCGGTCGACCGTGAAGACGGTGGGCTCGTTCGGGTTTCCGGGGCGCAGAAAGTATCCGTGCAGCGAGTGCACGCGGAACGCGGGATCCACCGTCTTCGCCGCAGACACCAACGACTGCCCGGCGACCTGGCCGCCGAACGTGCGCTGCAGCTGACTCGGGACGGAACTCCCGCGATAGATGTCGTTCTCGATGCGCTCGAGCTCGAGGATCTCTTCGATTCCGGCCATGATCACCCTTTCCGGTCGGGACAGACGGGACCTGCCCCGCGAGTACGGCAGAAGTGTCGCAGAATCGGGCCCCGGAACGACACTTCGGCCGTACTCGCAGGGGGCGGAGGCGGCACGTCGGGCAGGATCGAGGCCGTGCCCCGCTTCTCCCCCACTACTCCCGACGCGGTGGTGGACCACGTCGTGGACCGCATCGACGCCGTCGACGGACGGTGTGTCGTGGCCGTCGACGGTGCGGACGCCGCCGATCCGGTGGCCTTCGCTCAGCGCGTCGTGGCCCGGCTCCGCGCGGACGGCCGCGCCGCCGATCTCGTCTCCCTGCACGACTGGGTGCGGCCCGCGTCGCTGCGACTCGAGTACGGGCACGAGGACGAACTCTCCTACCGCACCCTGTGGTTCGACTACGACGCACTGACGCGCGAGGTGATCACGGCGGTGCGCACGCGCGATCAGTGGTTGCCCGCGCTGTGGGACGAGCGGTCCGATCGCTCCGCTCGCGCTCGGCCGCGAACGGCGGCGCAGAATCAGGTGGTGGTCGTCGCGGGCCCCATGCTGCTGGGGCGTGGCCTCGATCTCGACGTCACGGTGGCGCTGACGCTCACCGAGCGCACCGCGTCGCGCCTCACCCCGGAGGACGAGCGCTGGACGGTGCCTGCCCTGACGGCGCACGCGGAGCACGGCGAACGGGCGGACGTCGAGGTGCGGATGGACCACCCCGACCGCCCGGCCCTGCTCGTCGAGCGCTGACCACCCCCCGCAGACCGGAGGTGGTGTCAGATCACCAGCCGCGCTCGGCGAGGCGGTGCGGCTGCGGGATCTCGTCGACGTTGATGCCGACCATGGCCTCGCCCAGGCCGCGGGAGACCTTGGCCAGCACGTCCGGGTCGTCGAAGAAGGTGGTCGCCTTGACGATGGCGGCGGCGCGCTGCTCGGGGTTGCCGGACTTGAAGATGCCGGACCCGACGAAGACACCCTCGGCACCGAGCTGCATCATCATCGCGGCGTCCGCCGGGGTGGCGATGCCACCGGCGGTGAACAGGGTGACGGGGAGCTTGCCCGCGCGGGCGACCTCGACGACGAGATCGTAGGGAGCCTGCAGCTCCTTCGCGGCGACGTACAGCTCGTCCTCGGGCAGCGACGTCAGGTGGCGGATCTGGTCACGCAGGGTGCGCATGTGCGTGGTCGCGTTGGACACGTCACCGGTGCCGGCCTCGCCCTTCGAGCGGATCATGGCCGCGCCCTCGGTGATCCGGCGCAGCGCCTCGCCGAGGTTGGTCGCACCACAGACGAAGGGAACCGTGAACTTCCACTTGTCGATGTGGTTCGCGTAGTCGGCGGGGGTCAGCACCTCGGACTCGTCGACGTAGTCGACGCCGAGGCTCTGCAGGATCTGTGCCTCGACGAAGTGGCCGATGCGTGCCTTCGCCATGACGGGGATGCTGACCGAGGAGATGATGCTGTCGATCATGTCGGGATCGCTCATCCGCGAGACGCCGCCCTGTGCGCGGATGTCCGCGGGCACCCGCTCGAGAGCCATGACGGCGACGGCGCCGGACTGCTCGGCGATCTTCGCCTGCTCGGCGGTGACCACGTCCATGATGACGCCACCCTTGAGCATCTCTGCCATACCGCGCTTGACGCGGGCGGTTCCGGTGGACGGAGTGGCGTCCTGCTCGGACGGGAGGGTGGTGGTCACGGTGATCTCCTCAGGCATGCGGGAATGGGTGCACCGCGAGCCTAGGCTCGGCTGGACCTCGTCGCGATAACCACTTCGACCGCACTGGCCCGCTATGGCTGCCATCACACCAGGTCAGTGGATGGCGCGCACGTCCGGATCGGTGCGGAGAGCCAGCACCGTGTCCGCCTCGTCGAGCAGCTCCGCCATCGCGCGCGGATAGACCGCGTCGCCCGAGGCGGCCAGTGACCGGATCTCGTCCGCCGTGCACCAGCGATGTCCGGTGACGACGCGTCGCTCGAGCTCCGTGAAGCCTGTGCGCACCGGCTCGAACGCCTCGGCGCGGAGAGCGAAGAACAGCTCCTCCGACCGGATCACGACGCCGTCGAAGGAGAACGTCGCGGTCCGACGCCACATGGGCCCGCGCAGGTCCTCCGCCGAAGCGACCATGCCGGTCTCCTCGCGCAGTTCGCGAACGGCGGCGTCGCGCAGGGTCTCCCCCACCTCGACGCCCCCACCGATGGTGAACCAGAAGTGCACGTCGGGCACCGACGGATCGTGACCCCGCAGCAGCAGCACGCGGCCGCGCCCGTCGAGCAGCACGACGCGCGCCGACGTCCGGGTCGACGCGCCCTCGACCTCCTCGAGGGTCGCCTCGCTCTCGGAGAGCTCGAAGTAGGTCGGCATCGCGGCCGTCCCGCCGAGTCGGAGCAGGCGGACGGGTCGACGAGATCGCAGTGCGACGGTGTCGCGGACCGCGTCGTTGTGGAACCGCCGGGCGATCTGCACCCGCGCCTCCGCGTCGGCGAGTTCGGAGATCATCTGCGGGTTCAGCCGGGCGAGGTCGATGCGGCCCAGCGCGACGGACACCGCGTTCTCGGCGCGCTCCCGGTCGGCACGCTCCGCCCGTTCCGCCCGATCCGCGAGCGTCGTCAGGGTGCGGCTCTCCACCGATCCCGGCGCGTCCAGGGCGGCGGCGACCGCACGGGTCACCACCGACCGACGGGCAAGGGCGGCCTCGAGGGACTGCCAGGACCGGTCCGAGCGCACGTGCAGTCGGTCGAGACGGTGCGCCGTCGAGTACGCCCAGAGGCCGAGGAGCAGGACCAGCAGTGCCACGACCACGACGGCGGCGGCCACCCAGAACGTCATCAGTCGATCACCTTCACCGTGCGACCGGCCACCGCGACCGCTTCGTACACCCGGACGATCTGCTCCGCCACGACGGGCCAGTCGTAGGACACGGCGGCGCGGCTCGCCTGGCGCACCAGGTCGGCCCGCTCGTCGTCGTTCGACAGCACGCGGATCACCGCGTCCGCCATGGCCTCGGAATCGCCCACCGGGAAGAGCACACCGGCCGTGCCGTCACGCAGCACGCGGCGGAACGCGTCCAGATTGCTCGCGACCACGGGCGCGCCCGCTGCCATGGCCTCCACCAGCACGATGCCGAAGCTCTCGCCGCCGGTGTTCGGAGCACAGTAGATGTCGGCGCTGCGCAGTGCCGACGCCTTCTCGGCGTCCGTCGTCTGGCCGAGGAAGCGGAAGTGCTTCGCCAGATCGCCGGCCTCTCGGCACAGCTTCTGCTCGTCGCCGCGGCCCACGACCAGCACCTCGATGTCCGGGAACACCGCGGCGATGGGCCGGAGCGCGGCCAGCAGGGTCTGCATGCCCTTGCGGGGCTCGTCGTAGCGGCCGATGAACACCAGCGTCCGGCCCGGCCGGGGATACCCGGGCAGCAGGGGCGCCGTCGCGAACGCGGGGACGTGGACCCCGTTGGGGATCTCCACCGCATCGGACCCCAGAGCCTCCACCTGCCACCGTCGCGCCAGCTCCGAGACGGCGATGCGCCCGGCGATCTTTTCGTGATACGGGCGCAGCACACCCTGGAAGGTGCTCAGCAGCAACGACTTCGTGGTCGAGGCGTGGAACGTGGCCACGATCGGACCGTCCGCGATCTTCAGCGACAGCATCGACAGACTGGGCGCGTTCGGCTCGTGGATGTGCAGGACCTCGAACTCGCCCTTCTCGATCCATGCCCGGATGCGGGTGTAGGTCACCGGACCGAACGCCAGGCGCGCCACAGAGCCGTTGTACGGGAAGCTCAGGGCCTTGCCCGTCGAGACGACGAAGTCGGGCAGCGCCGTCTCGTCGCTCGCCGGGGCCAGGACGCTGACACGGTGACCGCGCTGGATCAGTACCTCGGCCAGTTCCGCGACGTGCGCCTGCACGCCACCCGGGACGTCGAACGAGTACGGGCAGACGATGCCGATCTTCACCGGTCGGCCTCACCGGTCATGCGGTCACGCCGGCCCTGCGAGAGGTCGTCCCACCACAGCGGCTGCAACATGTGCCAGTCGGCCGGATGCGCGGCGATGTTGGCGGCGAAGTGGTCGGCGAGCGACTGGGTGGCCTGCTCGACGCCGGCGGAGACGTCGATCGGGGGCTCGATCGAGAAACCCCAGCCGGTGGGGGTGAACCAGCAGTGCACCGGGAAGAGAGCCGCACCGGTGTCGATCGCGAGACGCGCGGGCCCGGCCGGCATGCGGGTCGGCTCCCCGAAGAACGTGACGGGCACCCCGTGGCGGGCGAGGTCGCGCTCACCGAGGAGGCACACGACCTTACCGTCTCGCAGGCGCTCGGAGAGTTGCTCGAACGGTGGGCGTTCGCCGCCGCTCAGCGGGAAGATCTCGAACCCGAGGGACTCGCGGTACGCGACGAAGCGCTGGTAGAGCGACTCCGGCTTCAGCCGTTCGGCCACCGTCGTGAACTGGCCGCGGGTGCGCGTGAGCCAGACACCCGCCATGTCCCAGTTCCCGCTGTGCGGGAGCGCGAGCACGGCGCCGCGGCCGGACGCCAGCGCCGCGTCCAAATGTTCCTGGCCGACGACGGCGTCGTCGATGGCCGCGGCCTGGGCCGCGAGATCCATGGACGGCAGCCGGAACGCCTCGCGCCAGTACCGCGCGTAGGAGCGCACCGACGCCTGCACGAGGTCGTCCGGTACCGCGTCCGCGGTGGTGCCCAGCACGCGGGCGAGGTTGCGGCGCAGCTGCTCCGGTCCACCGTTGCGGCGCGCGGCGAGGTCGGCGCCGGCGTCGAAGAGTCGGGTCGCGACGCCGTCGGGCAGCGCCCGGACGACCCGCCATCCGGCGATGTATCCCGCGGCGCCGAGCCGCTCCGACAGACTCATCCAGCCGTGCTGTCCGGCTCGATCCGGTTGGCCTTCGGCTGGATCGGAATGATGTCGCGGGCACCGGCGGAGTTGCGGACGGCCAGCACACGCTGGAACACCGTGACGATGCTCGCCGCGGCCAGAAAGTACGTCGCGACGGGCAGAGCGAACTGCAGCCAGGTGAGATCAGCGAGTTGGCCGATGCCGGTGAGCCCGGATCCGACGAGGACGATCACCAGGCGGTCCGGACGTTCGATCAGGCCACCGTCGGCGGACAGTCCGCTCGCCTCGGCACGGGCCTTGGCGTAGGAGATGACCTGCGACGTGACCAGACACACGAGCATCGCGACGAACAGCGGCCGATCGTTCTGGTGGAAGACCGCCCACCACGACAACCCGGCGAAGATGGCGCCGTCGGCCACGCGGTCGCACGTCGCATCGAGCACGGCGCCGTACTTGCTGCCGCCGCCCCGCGCACGTGCCATCGCACCGTCGAGCATGTCGAACATGACGAACAGCCAGATCACCAGCGTGCCGATGAACAGATGGTCCGCGGGGAACAGCGTGATCGCGGCGACGACGCTCGCGACGGTGCCGATGATGGTGACGGAGTCCGGCGTGAGACCCGTGCTGTTGAGGGCGCGGCCCAGCGGCGCGGTGACCTTGGACGCCGATGCCCTACCGAAGATGCTCAGCACGACGGAGTCAGTCCTTCCACGCGGCGGCGAGCAACGCGCGAGTGTCTCGGAGGAGTTGCGGCATGACCTTCGCACCGCCGATGACGGTGATGAAGTTGGCGTCACCGCCCCACCGCGGGACGACGTGCTGGTGCAGGTGCTCGGCGAGCGAACCGCCTGCGGGCGCACCGAGATTGAGCCCGACGTTGAACCCGTGCGGGCGTGAGACCCGCTTCATCGTGCGGATCGCGTGCTGCGTGAACCGCATCAGCTCCACGCTCTCCTCGTCCGTGAGGTCCTCGAGGTCGGCCACCTTGCGGTACGGCACCACCATCAGGTGACCCGGGTTGTACGGGTAGAGATTCAGCACCGCGTACACGTGCTCTCCGCGCGCGACGATGAGCCCGTCCTCGTCCTCCAGCGTGGGAATCTGGGTGAACGGCTCCGACGCCATCTTGTCGTCGACCTTCGGAGCCGTCGCGATGTAGGACATCCGGTGCGGCGACCAGAGCCGCTGAAGGCGGTCCTCGTCACCCGTCCCGGTGTCCACGATGGCTCCCGCGTCGGCGGTGGCGTCGTCCTCGCTCATGCTCCGTCACTCCCGCCGGGGATGGTGTCGAAGGTGTCCGCCGTCGGGGACTCGTTGCGGCGCTGCGCCACCCAGGAGGCGACCGCAGTGACCGCGTCGTCGACGGGGACACCGTTGATCTGGGTGCCGTCGCGGAAGCGGAAGCTCACCGCACCGGCATCCGCGTCGTTCTGCCCGGCCAGCAGCATGAACGGCACCTTTTGCGTGGTGTGGTTGCGGATCTTCTTCTGCATGCGGTCGTCACTGGCGTCGACCTCGGCGCGGATGCCCGCCTTCCGCAGCGCGGCGATCACACCGAAGAGGTGGTCCGCGTATGCCTCGGCGACGGGGATGCCCACCACCTGCACGGGGGCGAGCCACGCCGGGAAGGCACCCGCGTAGTGCTCGGTCAGCACACCGAAGAAGCGTTCGATGGAACCGAACAGTGCGCGGTGGATCATGACGGGGCGCGTCTTCACACCGTCGCTACCGGTGTACTCGAGGCCGAAACGATCGGGCAGGTTGAAGTCGAGCTGAATGGTCGACATCTGCCATGTCCGGCCGAGCGCGTCCTTCGCCTGCACCGAGATCTTGGGTCCATAGAACGCGGCGCCGCCCGGATCGGGAACGAGGTGCAGCCCGGACGCGGTGGCCACCTCGGCGAGGGTGGTCGTCGCTTCCTCCCACACCTCGTCGGAGCCGACGGACTTGTCGGGGTTACGGGTGGAGAGCTCGAGATAGAAGTCGTCGAGGCCGTAGTCCTTCAAGAGTCCGAGCACGAAGTTCAGCGTGTTCGTGAGCTCCTCGTGCATCTGCTCGCGAGTGCAGTAGATATGAGCGTCGTCCTGCGTCATACCGCGCACACGGGTCAGGCCGTGGATGACGCCCGACTTCTCGTAGCGGTAGACCGACCCGAACTCGAACAGCCGCAACGGAAGTTCGCGGTACGAGCGGCCGCGGGAGTCGAAGATCAGGTTGTGCATCGGGCAGTTCATCGGCTTCAGGTAGTAGTCCTGGCCGGGCTTGCGCACCGTGCCGTCCTCGGCGAGTTCCGCGTCGAGATGCATCGCGGGGAACATGCCGTCCTTGTACCAGTCGAGGTGACCGGAGACCTCGTACAGCGTGCTCTTGGTGATGTGCGGTGAGTAGACGAACTCGTAGCCCTGCTCGACATGGCGCTGGCGCGAGTAATCCTCGAGCTCCTTGCGCACGATGCCACCCTTGGGGTGGAAGACCGGCAGGCCGGATCCCAACTCGTCGGGGAAGCTGAACAGGTCGAGCTCCGACCCCAGCTTGCGGTGATCGCGACGCTCAGCCTCCGCGAGGAGCTCGAGGTACGCGTCGAGCGCCTCCTGCGACTCCCAGGCGGTGCCGTACACGCGCTGTAGATCGGCCTTCGACTGATCGCCGCGCCAGTACGCGGCCGAGCTGCGGGTGAGCTTGAACGCCGGGATGTACTTGGTGGTGGGCACGTGCGGTCCGCGGCACAGATCGCCCCACTCGCGATCGCCGGTCCGCGGGTTCAGGTTGTCGTAGGCGGTGAGCTCTCCCCCGCCCACCTCCATGACCTCGGGATCGTCGACCGAGCCCTTGTCGTCGACGAGTTCGAGCTTGTACGGCTCGTCGGCCAGCTCGGCCTTGGCGGCGTCGAGGGAGTCGTAGACGCGCCGCGAGAACCGCTGACCACTCTTGATGATCTGCTTCATCTTCTTCTCGAGCTTGGTCAGGTCCTCCGGAGTGAACGGGTTCTCCACGTCGAAGTCGTAGTAGAAGCCGTTCTCGATGGGCGGGCCGATGCCCAGCTTCGCGTTCGGGAACATCTCCTGGACCGCCTGGGCCAGCACGTGCGCGGCCGAGTGGCGGATGACGCTGCGGCCGTCCTCGCTGTCGGCGCGCACGGGCTCGACCTCGGTGTCCGCCTCGGGAGCCCACGACAGGTCGCGGAGTCGACCCTCCTCGTCCCGGACCACCAAGATGGCGTCCGGCCCCTTGTTGGGAAGGCCGGTGTCGCGCAGCGCCGTTCCGGCGGTCGTCCCTGCGGCCACGCTGATGCGAGGTGCGAGGACAGCGGAATCGGGCATGCTCACGGTGATGCGCTCCTACGGACGTGGGTCGGTGCCGCCCGGGTGGGGCGGCGGCGACAGGTGTGGGTCGGGTGTCGTGCACAGCGTATCGGCATCGGGGACGCGGCAGACACCTCGCCCGAACGCCTGGCGCGTCAGAGAAGCGCCGACCACCGTCGGGCTCTGTCCTCGGGGGTGCGACGCGGGCAGCTGACGCACATGTCGACCCCGGCCTCGAAGACCAGACAGCACGATCCACGACGGACGACACGGCGCGAGTGCGCATCCGGCGCACTCGCAGTCGCCGGTGTGACGATCGCGTCCGCCGTCACGTCCACGAAACGCGGTTCGGGGAACCGGTGCGTCCGAGCCTGCGACGTGAGGAGCCGCGCCATCGCGGTGGCGTCGGCCTCGCGTCCGAGTGCGGAGGCCACGTCGAGCACCCGGTTGGCCACGGAGTCCGAGGCGATCGCCCACAGGCTCGGTGCGGACAGCCCCGGCACGCGCTGTGCGAGCCCCCCGACCAGGCGCTCGACCAGGTCCGCCACGACTGTGCCCGCCGACGTCGCCACCGTGGGCGACATCAGTGCGGCAACGGTCCCGGTGTCGCCGATCGCCACCACCGCATCGGGAGCCGTCGGGTCGACGCAGTGCCCGGTGACGAGCATCTGAGCGCCGAGGACCAGTGCGAGCGTCGAGCTGGAGCCGTACCACCACAGCGTCGCGCACGTGGTGTCCGAGACGTCGGGCC
Source organism: Rhodococcus sp. BP-160 (assembly GCF_019836205.1). Lineage (NCBI taxonomy): Bacteria > Bacillati > Actinomycetota > Actinomycetes > Mycobacteriales > Nocardiaceae > Rhodococcus > Rhodococcus sp. BP-160. The sequence continues at coordinate 868,458 of NZ_JABUEK010000002.1, read as the reverse complement.
ACCGCGCGGCGGACCGAGCCAGTGCGACGTCCAGCAGCGCTGGATCGGGGATGTCCCAGCCGTCCCCGGGCGGGACCACCATGAGGTTCGCGGTCCACGGCAGCGCCTTCGCGGTGCGCGTGACGACGTCCTCGGCGGTCAGAGTGGGCTCTGCAGCCACGCCCAGTCCAGGCCCACCCAACCGGCGACCAGCTCGAGGGCGCCGAGCAGCCACAGCGTGGCGAGCACGACCACGGTGGTCAACAGTGCGCCGAGTCCCTTGACGACGATGTTCTGCCGACCGAACCACTCCATGAACGTGTCGTACCGGGCCCGCACCCAGTGCAGGACGGTCTTGGCCCACGCGAACTCCGAGGCGAGGATGCCGAGACCGGCGAAGACGATGAGCCATCCGGGACCGGGATACGGGATGGCGACGATGCCGAGGGCGAGGACGACGGTTCCCACCGCGGCCACCGCGATGCGGTACGCACGATCCACGGTCGGGCGCGAGGCGATGCCGTCACGCCACTCGCGGTACCGGCTGCGCTCCTCGCGCCCGCGGCTGCCGCGCTCACGCGATCCGGAGTCCGTCACCGCGGACGGGTCGGCAGTCGCTGCGCGCTCTGCGGGGGCGACCCTGTCTGCGGGGGCCTTGTCGGTACTCACCAGGTCACCATACCCGGGGACACCGGCCTCGGAACGGCGAAAGGCCCCCGCTGCAGCGAGGGCCTGTCGTCTTCTCTGTGGTCCCGGCTGGGATCGAACCAGCGACCTTCCCGGTGTGAACGGGACGCTCTTCCACTGAGCCACGGGACCGGGCCGCGTGCGAGCACGCCGTCCGAACGAGGGGAAACGTTAACACGTCCCCGAGGGTGCTCCCAACACGGACCCCGACCCGCGCCGGCCACCGCTGCGGCCGACCGACCCTGCGGCGGTCGTGACAGGAGTGACGGCAGGGAAACACGGTGTGAACAGCGGATTTGTGACTTCCGGCCGACGTGGGCTAATGTTTCGAACCGCACCACGGAGGCGGAAACGCCACCGAGGAGTGTGCGGACGTGGCGCAGCTGGTAGCGCACAACCTTGCCAAGGTTGGGGTCGCGGGTTCGAATCCCGTCGTCCGCTCGAGGGTATCGAGTCCCCCGGTTCTCACGAGCCGGGGTTCTCGTCACCACGGTGGAGTGGCCGAGTGGTGAGGCAACGGCCTGCAAAGCCGTGCACACGGGTTCGATTCCCGTCTCCACCTCGTCACCCGTCACCGGGTCCCGCGCGATTAGCTCAGCGGGAGAGCGCTTCCCTGACACGGAAGAGGTCACTGGTTCAATCCCAGTATCGCGCACCACCACACGAAGCCCCCGTCCTCGGACGGGGGCTTCGTGCATTCCGCCTCATCCCACTCGGTACCGCTCGAACAGCTCGTCGAGGTGCCGCGTCGTCGTCTCGTCGTCGACGTAGTCCACCTCGTCGCGCGTCGTCACGTGCACGTGATCGTGGGCGTACTGGATCCACTCGAAATCCGCCACCAGCTGATCGCTGCCGTACGCGCCCGCCTCGTCGACGGCCTTCTGAACCGCTGCCTTGACCCGGTCCACGCGACCCGTGAAGTACTGCACCGTCATCTGTTCGCTCATGTCGATCCTCTCGTCGTCGCCACGCTGCGGCGTCGTGACCCCGCGCCATCGTTCGTCGTTCATCCTCCGCCTACCCGATCGTCCGGTGTCGTGAACGACACGTCTCGGACGTCGGGAGTGAGAAGACACAACGGCGATCGCCCGCCGATCACCCGAATCGCCGTGTGCGTCCGGCGCAGGGTGATTGACTTGCCTCATGCCTACCTGGGGTTGGTTCGTCGTGGCTCTCGTGGTCATCGATCTCGCCGTCGTCGTCACCTGGTTCGCGCTGCGACACCGCACCGCCGCCGCACGGACGGAGACCGTCGACCGTCATCCCGTCGACGCCGAGACGCACACCGCCGTGGCCGCTCTGGTGCACGCGCGCAAGCCGGCGCAGGCGATGTCGCTGCTGCGCGATCGCACGGGAATGCCTCTGCGACAAGCGAAGAACGTGGTGGACGCCGTGGAGGCGACGGACCGCCCCCACGCCGCCCACCCTCGATCGGCCTGACGGGTGGCGACACAGCCCACGAGACGCGCCACGCACGCCGACGTGCCGGCCCTCGCCGATCTGGCGGGACGGACCTTCCCCCTGGCGTGTCCACCCGGAACGCTGCAGGAGGACATCGACCATTTCGTGGCGACCGTGCTGTCGGAGTCGGCGTTCCGCACCTACCTCGACGACGACGAGCGCATCGTGCGGGTCGCTCCGCAGGGCACGGCACTGGTCGGGTACACGATGCTGATCCTGTCGGCGTCGACCGACCCGGACGTGTCGAGCGCCCTCACGGCCACGGACGCCGTGGAGGTGAGCAAGATGTACAGCGACCCCGCCGCCCACGGCACGGGAGTTGCTGCAGCACTGATGGAGTCGGCCGCGGACGAGGCTCGACGGCTCGGACGCAGCGCGCTGTGGCTCGGAGTGAACCAGCAGAACGCCCGCGCGCTGGCGTTCTATCGGCGCAGCGGTTTCCGGCAGCTGGGAGAGAAGCGTTTCGCGCTGGGAGCCGTGCTGCACGAGGACTTCGTCATGCAGCGCGACCTCACCTGACGCCGACTCGGACGGTAGCGACTCAGACGGAGGCGAAGCGCGAGAGCGCCAGCAGACGCGACGTCGCGCGCAGGTACTTCTTCCGGTATCCGCCCTGGAGCATCTCCTCGGTGAAGAGCTCGTCGAGCTTCGCACCCGACACGGTGACCGGCGTACCCGCGTCGTACAGGCGGTCGGCCAGCACGACGAGGCGCAGCGCCACGGACTGGTCGGGTGCCGCGTGGACGTTCTCGATGAAGACGGCCGTGACACCCTCGATCAACTTCCCGTAGCGCGACGGGTGCAGGGTGCTCAGATGCTTCACCAGCGCGTCGAAGTCGTCGAGCGTCGATCCCTCGACGGCCGCCGCGGCGGCTTCGATCTGGTCCGCGCCGATCGGGTCCGGAGCCGGGGGCAGGTCGCGGTGCCGGTAGTCGGGACCGTCGACACGAATGGACTCGAAGATCGAGCCGAGCTTCTTGATCTCACGCAGGAAGTCCTGAGCGGCGAAGCGACCCTCGCCCAACTGGCCGGGCAGCGTGTTGGACGTCGCGACGATGGAGACGCCCTTGGCGGCCAACTCGGTGAGCAACCGAGACACCAACATCGTGTCGCCCGGATCGTCGAGCTCGAACTCGTCGATGCACAGCACGCTGTGACCGGACAGCTCGTCGAGCGCCTTCGTGAATCCGAGAGCTCCGACGACGTGCGTCAACTCGACGAAGGTGCCGAACGCCTTGGGCTCCGGCGACGCGTGGAAGATCGACGCCAGCAGGTGGGTCTTGCCGACGCCGAACCCACCGTCGAGGTACAGACCTGCGCCGGAGGCCGGCGTCTTCTTGCCGAACAGACCGCGCTTCCCGCCCGACCGGATCTTCGCGACCTTGCCGGCGAACTCCTCCGCCTTGCGCACGGCCTCGGCCTGCGTCGGCTCGTTCGGGTCCGGGATGTAGGACGCGAAACTCACGTCGTCGAACATCGCCGGCGGCACCATCTGGGCGATCAGCTGGTCGGCGGGCACCACGGGATCGCGGTCGACGAGGCGTTGTGGCATGGGACGAGGTTAACGACGTGGTGTGATGGCTTTTGTGCAGCGTATCGATAATGGGACCTACCTCACAGTGACCGACGACGATCTCACCGATCTCTACGCGTATCCGGCCGAGCTCCACTCCCCCTGGATCCGCGTCAACTTCGTGGCGGGCATCGACGGTGCGGTGTCGCAGGACGGGGTGTCCGGTGGACTGGGGACCCCTGCTGACAAGGCGGTCTTCGGCGAGCTCCGCTCGCTCGCCGACGCCGTCCTGGTGGGTTCGGGCACCGTCACGGCAGAGAACTACGGAGGTGTCGAGGTGTCCGACGCGGTGCGCGCCGCGCGCACCGCGCGGGGTCAGAGCGAGGTCCCTCCGATCGTCGTGGTGACCGGCTCCGCGAGCGTCGATCCCGAGTCGACGGTGGTGACGGGCGCGGAGGTGCCGCCGATCGTGCTGACCACCTCGCACGCGCCCGAGGACAAGGTGCAGGCACTGCGCGACGCCGGGCTCACCGTCGTCCGCGCCGACGGCGACCTCACCGGCGACGTCGTGGTCGCGCTGCTGCAGGACCTCGGCCTGCAGCGAGTGCTGTGCGAGGGCGGGCCCGGACTCTTCGGGTCGCTTCTCGCCGCGGATGTCGTCGACGAGGTCTGCGTGACCACCTCGCCCACCCTCAGCGCCGGGACCTCGGGCCGGATGGCGACGTCCGATGCCGCCGTCGACCGCCCGATGACCCCGGGCCACATCCTGCTCGACGACGACGGGACCATCCTGGTGCGCTGGGTGCGGGCGCGCGAGATGGCACGCTGAACGTATGCAGATGTCGAGGTTCGGGTCACGGCTCGCCGCCCTGACGGCCGTCGTCGTGGTCGCCGCCGCGTGCGGGGCCGGACCGTCGACCCGTCCGGACGTGGCGATCGAGGGTGGATCGGCCGGGTCCGACGGCGGGCCCGCGACGACCGAACCCACCGACGAGGGGCCACGCCCCCTCGAGGCACCGGTCACCGACCTGAACTGGACCGACTGCACGGCCCGCACCACCGCTGCTCGCGGGGTCACGGCCGCGCCCGGAGTGCTGGTGGACTGCGCGACCTTCCCCGCTCCCATCGACCGCACCGTCGCCTCGGACGGCACGTTCGAACTCTCCGCAGTCCGCGTGCGCACGGCCGCCACGCCGGCGGACGCGGCGCCGCTGGTCTACACGTCCGGCACCGATCGACCGTCGTCCGCGGACATGGCGGCGCTCGCCGCGCAGCCGGACACCGCGCTCCTCGACGCCCACCCGATCGTCGGTGTCGATCGGCGCGGCATCGGCAACTCCGCGCCGTTCGACTGCTACTCGGGTGCCACGTCCACCCGCGACGCGCTGACCGACCTCGGGCAGTACTCACCCGGCACCGACGCGGCGGACAAGGTCGCGACCCTCGCCCGCGACGCGACGATCGCGTGTACCGACTTCCTGCTTCCCGAGGCACTCATCTTCGGGGTCACCAACAGCGCCGACGACCTCGAGGCGCTCCGGGAGGCGTGGGGAGTGCGTGCCCTGTCGCTCCTGGGATCGGGCAACGGCGCCCTCGTCGCGCTCGGGTACGCGGCCGCGTACGGCGACCACGTCGCCCGTCTCGTGCTCGATTCCCCCACCAGCGTCATCACCGACGCCGTCACCAGCGCCGAGCAGACCGTGCGCGGGGAGGAGGCCGCCCTGACGGCGTTCGCCACCCGATGCGCCGCCGTCGGATGCTCGCTCGGGGCGGATCCGCGCTCACAGGTGGTGGAGCTGTTCCGCCGCGCCGACGCCGGTGATCTCGCACCGCTGTCCGGTGCCACCGTTCGACAGGCAGTCGTCCACCTGCTGGCGTATCCGTCCACCGCCGACGGCGCCGCGCGGGTGCGCTCCACGTCGGACACGGTGGCAGGTGCGCTCGCCGGGAACACCACCGCACTCGACGACGCGGTCGACGAGGTGCGTGCCCTGACCGAGACCGACGGTCATTTCGTGAGCCGCTGCACCGACGGCCAGCAGTGGCCCGCGCCCGACCGGGTCCGGGAGCTGCAGACGTCGTGGTCGGGCCAGTACCCGGCCTTCGGTGCGACGGCGGCGTTGAACCTGCTCACCTGCTCGGCGTGGCCGGCGACCACCCCGCCGCCCGTCCCCTCCACCCTGGGGCTCCCGGTCCTGGTGCTCAGCGGGAACGCCGACGCCGTCACCGGTACGGAGCCGCTTCCGGCGGTCACGGGAGCGTTGGGCGCGGCCGGCGCGGCCACCACGACGATCACCTGGGACGGCATCGGACACCCCGTGTCGGTGGGCTCGGGGTGCGGGCGCGCGGCCGTCGCGGCGTACCTCGAAACGGGCGACGTGCCGGAAGGCGGTAATGCGTGTCCGGCCTAGTTGCCGGGGTACCGTCTCCGGGTGTCGTTCCGTCATCTCGAACCGCGAACTGGTGAGACCACCGCGCAGGTGATCCGTTTCGCGTTGTGGCCCATCGCCATCCTGACGGTCCTCAATCGCGTGATCGTCAAGGCCGTCAACGGCAACATCACCGACGATTTCCGCCCGGTCTACAACGCCGCGTTGGCATTTCTGAACCGGCGCGAGGTCTACACGGCGAACTTCGACTCGGTCGACCCGCACTATCTCTATCCGCCGAGCGGGACGCTGATCATCGCGCCGCTGGCCGTGCTGGACCCCGAGCGCTCGCGCTGGTTGTTCATCGGGGTCAACGCCGTCGCCGTGATCGTCGCGCTCTACCTGCTACTGCGCATGTTCGAGCTCGGCCTGTCGTCGGTGGCCGCACCGGTGGTGCTGCTCGCCGCGTTCTCCACCGAGACCGTCACCAACACACTGATCTTCACCAACATCAACGGCCTGATCCTGCTCGGCGAAGTGCTGTTCATGATGCTGCTGTTGAGGCGGCACCCGTACTGGTCCGGCGCCGCCATCGGCCTGACCATCGCCGTCAAACCGACTCTCGCACCGCTGCTTCTGCTGCCGCTCGTCCGCAAGGAGTGGCGCGTCTTCGTCACCGCCGTCGGTATCCCCGTCGTCCTGACGCTGCTCGCCCTCCCGCTGTCGGTCGACCCGATGGCCTTCGTCTCCCACACGGTGCCGTATCTCCTCGAGACGCGGGACTACTTCAACAGCGCGATCGTCGGCAACGGCCTCTACTACGGACTGCCCACCGCGCTGGTGCTCGCGCTCCGCGCCGTGTTCGCCGTGATGGTGCTCGTGTCCCTGTGGCTGCTGTGGAAGTACTACCGCCACGACGAGCTGTTCTTCGTGACCACCGCGGGTGGGCTGCTGCTGGTCGCATCGTTCCTGCTCGCGTCGCTCGGCCAGATGTACTACTCGATGATGCTGTTCCCGCTGATCATGTCGGTGGTGCTGCGCAACTCGGTGATGCGCAACTGGCCGGCGTGGCTCGCCGTGTACGGGTTCCTCAGCTATGACAGCTGGCTCGTCGGCCGCTTCCCGGAGTTCGGGCGCTCCATCGAGTACCTCCGCACGACGTGGGGTTGGTCGCTGATCATCGTCGTGATCTTCGCCGTGCTCGTCGGTCGCTATCTCACCGCGCGACGCGAGGGCCGGCTGGACGGCGGCATCGATCCGGCGTTCCTGCTCGACGAGAACACGACCTCACCGAAGCCTGTACCTGCGACGACAGCGGGAACCGCGGCCACGCATTAGCGTGGAGGCATGAGTTCCGCACCAGAGAAGAAGCCCACGTTCGAGCTGTCCGACGACGAGTGGCGTACCAAGCTCACCGCAGCCGAGTACGCAGTGCTGCGCAAGGCCGGCACCGAGCGGCCGTTCATCGGCGAGTACACCGACACCACCACCGAGGGCGTCTACAAGTGCCGCGCCTGTGACGCCGAACTGTTCCGCAGCACCGAGAAGTTCGAGTCCCACTGCGGGTGGCCGTCCTTCTTCGATCCCAAGGACACCGACGCCGTGATCCTGAAGGTCGACCGGTCGATGGGCATGAAGCGCACCGAGGTCCTGTGCAGCAACTGCCACAGTCACCTCGGCCACGTCTTCGAGGGCGAGGGGTACCCCACCCCGACCGATCAGCGGTACTGCATCAACTCGATCTCGCTCACGCTGGAGCCGAAGGGCTGAGTGAGCCGTAGTACCCACACTGGGACGGGTGGTAGTCGTCGAAGGACGGCGACCATCCTTCCGTGTGTGTGGAGACCAGCATGTCGAGGTAGTACTCCCATCCCGGGCCGATGTCCTCGAGGCCGTCCGTCGTCGTCAGGTGGTGCCGGAACATCAGCGTGGTCCCGTCTCCCGTGGTCCTGAGCGTCACGTCGAACGTCCACCCGTCGGACTCCAGTGCGAGATACCTCGGCGCGTCACACGCCAGGATCGTCAGGTCGGAGGCAGGTGCGTTCTCCTCGAACCCCATCGTCACTCGCACGGTGCTGCCGGCTCCCGGCGTTCCCTCCCAGCTGCCGTACCACCGCGCGGTGCGCTCACTGACGGGGAGACTGTCCCAGACGTCGTCGATCGGTACGTCCAGGACGCGCTCCAGCACGAGATCGACACCCGTCTCGGCGCGCTCGAGTAGGCCGGTGGGTTCCGGGTGGGACGTCATGGGCGCATCGTACTGCGCTCGTCCTGCACACAGGCCGGGTCCGCAGGGCCGGATGTGGCGCCCCGACAGAGGTTCTGTGCAGAACGGCTCGCCGCCGCTAGTGTCGGCTACATGCGTACCTTCACGTCCGCGGACGACATCGTGTCCGCCCTCGGCGAGACCATCGGCACCAGCGACTGGCTGGAGATCACGCAGGAGCGCGTGAACCAGTTCGCCGACGCCACCGGCGACCACCAGTGGATCCACGTGGATCCCGAGCGCGCCGCGAAGGAGAGCCCCTTCGGTGGTCCCGTCGCCCACGGGTACCTCACGCTGTCCCTGCTGCCGGCCCTGTCCTGGCAGACCTACACGGTCGAGAACTCCACGATGGGAGTCAACTACGGCAGCAACAAGGTTCGCTTCGTCAATCCTGTGCTCGTCGGGTCGCGCGTTCGTCTGACGGCCGTCCTCGCCGCAGCAGATCGGCTGGACGGCGGAGCGGTGCAGATGACCGTCGACTCGACCATCGAGATCGAGGGTGCGACGAAGCCCGCGCTGGTCGCCCAGGTCATCAGCCGCGTCTACTTCTGACGCACGTCCCCACGATCGACGAACTCCGGCTGATCGTGCGCGCGGATCGGCGGCAGTTCGCCGGTCCACTTCTCGACGTCCACCAGGACGTGCTGGCCGGTGGACCCCTGCGCGAGCGACGACGTGCCGCGGTCGGCGGTGAGCACGTTCGGGTTGCCGTGCACGCACATCGAGCGCGGGTCCGACGGATCGAGCGGGTCGTACCAGGCGCCGGTCGACAGTTGCACCACGCGCTCGCGCAGGCGATCGTCGACGACGAGCCCCGCGAGGCACGAGCCACGGTCGTTGAACACCCGCACCACGTCGCCGTCGCGGAGTCCGCGCGCTGCGGCGTCCGCGGGATGCATGCGCATCGGTTCCCGGCCCTGAATCTTCGACGCGAGGCTCACGGCCCCGTGATCGAGTTGGCTGTGTAACCGGGTCCGCGGTTGGTTCGCGATCAGGTGCAGCGGGAACGCCTGTGCGCGTTCACCGCCCAGCCACTCGTCCGGTGCGTACCACCGTGGGTGTCCCCCGCAGTCGGCGTAGCCGAACGACTCGATGTCGGCCGAGAAGATCTCGATGCGCCCGCTCGGTGTCCGCAAGGGGGCCCGCTCGGGATCGTCGCGAAAATCGGACAGCAGCGTGAGACCGTCCTCGGTGTCCATCCGGAACGTTCCCTCGGTCCAGAACTCGTCGAACACCGGCGGCGTCACCCGCCCCGCATCGGACACGAAACGTCGCCACTGGTCGTAGAGGTGCCGCAGCCAGTCCGCGGACGAGCGACCTTCCGTGAAGTCGTACTCGACGCCGAGCTCTCGCGCGAGCAGCGCGAAGGTGTCGTAGTCGTCGCGGCTGTCGGCGAAGGGCGGGACGGCGGCCTGCATCGCCACGAGCAGCGGGTCGTTGCGGGTGCAGCTCAGGTCGTCGCGTTCGAGGGTCGTCGTCGACGGCACCACGAAGTCGGCGTGTCGTGCCATCGGTGTCCAGTACGGCTCGTGCACCACGATGGTCTCGGGGCGAGCCAGCGCGGTGCGCAACCGGCCGATGTCCTGGTGGTGATGGAACGGGTTGCCGCCGGCCCAGTGCAGCAGCCGGATGTCCGGATACGTCGACGCGGTGCCGTCCGCGTCGTACGGCCCACCAGGGTTCAACAGCATGTCCGAGATCGCGGCGACCGGAATCGACGTCGACACACCGTTGAGGCCCTGGGGAAGCGTGGGCAGCGGATACGGCACGGGTGCCAGGCCGGGTTCGTTCATCGACCCGTAGCCGTGGCCGAAGCCCGCGCCCGGCACACCGACGCCGCCGAGCATCGCGGCGAGCGTGAGACCCATCCACGGCGCCTGCTCCCCGTGGCGGATGCGCTGCAGTGACCAGGTGACGGTGACCAGCGTGGTGGCGCGAGCCATGCGCCGCGCCAGGGCGGTGATGTCCGACGCCGGGACGCCCGTCAGACTCTGCGCCCACTCCGGCGACTTCGGGACACCGTCCGTCTCGCCGAGCAGGTAGCGCTCGAAGACGTCGTACCCGGTGGTGTACCGCTGCAGGAACGCGGTGTCGTGCAACCCCTCCGAGGCGAGCACGTGTGCCAGCCCCAACATGAGGGCGACGTCCGACCCCGGTACGGGTGCGATCCACTCCGCCGCTCCGTCCGTGTCGTCACGCAGCGGCGAGATCGAGACGATCCGGCCGCCGCGCGCACGGAGGCGATGCAGCGCGTCGCGTGTCGGATGATCGCTGGTGCCACCGTGATTGACCGACGTGTTCTTCAGCGGAACCCCGCCGAACGCGACCAGCAGATCGGTGTGCTCGGCGATCACGTCCCACGAGGTGGAGCGCGAGAACATCTTCCAGTGCGTCCCCATGACCCGCGGCATGATCGTGCCGGTGGCGCCGAGGGAGTAGCTGCCCACCGACCGCGTGTAGCCACCCAGGGTGTTCAGGAACCGGTGAACCTGACTCTGCGCGTGGTGGAACCGGCCCGCGCTGCCCCACCCGTACGACCCGCCGAAGACGGCCTCGTTGCCGTGCTCGCGCACGACTCGACGGAGCTCGCCGGCGAGCAGGGGGAGGAACTCGTCCCACTCCATCTCGACGAACGCATCGGCGCCACGCGCGGTGGACGGTCCGGGGCCGTTCTCGAGCCAGCCCCGACGCACCGCCGGTCGACGGATACGCGAGCGATGGGTCACCGACCCGGGAACGTTGCCCAGGATCGGGGACGGATCGGCGTCGCCCGTCGGCGGACGGACCGCGACCACGTCCCGGCCGTCCGTGTCGGCGGTGTACATACCGAAGTGGGCCATGTGCTGCACCCCACGGCGCGCGGACGTCACGGCGCCCTACGCGAGCGCGAGACCGTGCGCCGCCACGGCGTCGAGCAGAGCCGACGGTCGTTCGGACGTCGGCAGTGGATCGAGCAGCGCGAAGGACATAGCGAGCGCCTGCGCTCCGCCGTCGGCCTCCTCGCTGTCGCCGACCATCAGGCACGAGGCCGGGTCGACGCCCAGAGCGTCCACGGCGGAACGGAAGATCGCGGCATCGGGCTTGACAGCGCCCACCTCGAACGACAGAGCGTAGTGCGCGACGGTGTCGTGCACGCCGAGCAGATCGAACGCCGCGCGCAGATCGAACGCGATGTTGCTGACCACCGCCACGGGAACGCCGCGATCGGCGAGGCCGTGCAGCACTCGCGCCGTGTCGGGGTACGGCGTCCACGAGGACGGGTCGATCACTTTGTCGTACAACGCCTCGGCGTGCTCGACGCGGTGCACACCCGACGCCTTCAGCACTGCCAGGTAGGCGGCCCGGTGCATCGCGGGGTCGAGATCGCGAGCCTCCCAAGCCCGGTGGCCGTCGTCGTCCAGGGTGACCACCGACCCGACGGGCTGGGTCATGCGGCGCATCAACTCGGCCTGGAAATGACCGTCGATCTGCTCGTCGTCGCCGACACGCAGATCGGTGAACCAGCTCTCGTCCTCCTCGAGACGGAAGAGGGTGCCGGAGAAGTCGAAGAGCACCGCGGCCGGCGTGGTCACGGAAGTGACTCGACGAGCGCCTCGACCGTCACCCGGGGTCCGCTGAAGAACGGAACTTCCTCCCGCACATGACGTCTGGCCTCGGTCGCACGCAGATCACGCATCAGGTCGACGATGCGGTCCAGCGTCGGAGCCTCGAACGCGAGAATCCACTCGTAGTCGCCCAGGGCGAACGACGGGACGGTGTTGGCGCGCACGTCCTTGTAGCCGCGTGCCGCCTTGCCGTGGTCGGCGAGCATCGTGCGACGCTCCGCGTCGGGCAGCAGGTACCAGTCGAGCGAGCGGACGAACGGGTACACGCAGATGTAGGCGCCCGGCTCCTCGCCGGCGATGAAGGCCGGGACGTGCGACTTGTTGAACTCCGCGGGGCGGTGCAACGCGGCGTTGCTCCAGAACGCGTCGCACGCGCGGCCGAGAGCCGTGGACCGACGGAAGCGCGCGTACGCCGCCTGCAGGTCCTCGATCTTCTCCGCGTGCCACCAAATCATGAAGTCGGCGTCGGCGCGCAGTCCGGCCACGTCGTAGATCCCGCGCACCACGACGTCGGTCTCGTCGAGACCGTCGAAGAACGCGCGGACCTCGGCGAGCACCGCCTCCCGATCCTCACCGAGGGCGCCCGGCCGAGCCGTGAACACCGAGTGCATCGAGTAGCGCAACGTGGAATTGAGTGCTTCGAAATCAAGACGTGCCATGACACCCATCGTGCCACCCGGCCGTCCCGATCGGGCCGTCAGGCCAGCGCCTCCGCCAGCCGGGCCGCCGCCGCGGATGCCGTCGCGACGCACGCGGGAACTCCGACGCCGTGCAGGTACGCGCCCGCGAGTTCGAGTCGGCGCACCGCCGAGGCGGCGTCCTCGACGCGGGCCACGAGGTCGGTGTGGCCGGGGCGGTACTGCGGCAGTCCGCCGTGCCAGCGTTGCACGAACGTCGTCGTCGGCTCCTCGTCCACACCGAGCACCTCACGCAGATCCGCGCGGGCCGCCGACACCAGGTCGACGTCGGGCCGGTCGACGATGTCCGCGTCCCCGAAGCGTCCGAAGGAGACCCGCACCAGCTGGCCGCCGCGCTCGGCGAGATGCGGCCACTTGCGGCTCGACAGCGTGAATGCTTTGACGCGCAACGGAACACCGGAGGAATCGAGCTCCCCCGTGGCGACCAGGACACCCGAGTTCTGCGGTAGTCCCCCGTCCTCGAACCCGAGGGCCACCACCGCCGACGAGGCGAGTTCCACGTCCCCGAGTTCCCGCGCGAGTGCGGGCGCCGTGTCGAGCAGCATCGAGACCGTCTGCGGTGCGGGCGCGGCGAGGACGACGCCGTCCACCACCCCGACGCCGTCGACGTGCCACGCGCCCCGGCCGTCGGACGTCACCCGCCGCACGTCCGCGGCGACGAGTTCGGCACCGGAGGCGGCGAGCAGCGCGTCGAGAAGCACGCCGTAGCCACCGCGCAGTCCGCCGAACACCGGTCCCGGCGCCGGCGTCGGGCGCGCTCGCTCGACGGCGTCCACCAGCGACGGGGCACCGGCGTCGAGGGCCGCGGCGAGAGTCGGCACCGCTGCGCGGATGCTCGTGGTGACGGCCAGCCCGGAGTAGACGCCGCCCAGCAGCGGGTCGACGCTCCGCGCGGTCACCTGGGAGCCGAAGCGTTCGGACACCAGGTCACCCACCGACGCATCGTCGCCGGGCGTCCACCGCAGCGGCCGGTCACGATCGGTGTCGATGCGGCGGCACGTGGCGTCGTCGACCAGAGTCCGCACCGAGTCGGACGTGGCCGGGATGCCCATCAACGTGCCGGTCGGCAGTCCGTGCAGTGCGCCGCCCGAGCGCAGGAGCGGGCGGGCGGCGGGCGACGGCCGCACGAGCTGGTCGGCGAGTCCGAGCTCGTCGAGCAGAGCGGGAACCTCGGGACGACGCGCGATGAACGCCTCGGCACCGACGTCGACCGGGCCACCCGCCAGGTCCACCGACCGGAGTTTGCCCCCGATGCGCGGCGCCTTCTCGACCACCACGATCCGCGCGGCGGGTCCCAGCGACTGCCGCAGCCGGTACGCGGCCACCAGTCCGCTGATGCCCGCTCCGACGACGGCGACCGAGGTCACAGCGAGTGCACCAGCTCCACCACCGACGTCACCACGTCGGGATCGGTGGCGGGCAGGACCCCGTGGCCCAGGTTGAAGATGTGCCCGGTGGCGCCGGAAGCGAGTGCGGCGTCCGCCTCGCCCACGATGCGGGTGACCTCACGGCGCACCGCGTCGGGGCCCGCGAACAGCACGGCGGGATCGAGATTGCCCTGCAGAGCCTTGCCCGGACCGACTCGACGAGCGGCGACGTCGAGCGGGATCCGCCAGTCGACACCGACGACGTCCGCGCCCGCCTCCCCCATCGCCCCGAGCAGCTCGCCCGTCCCGACACCGAAGTGGATGCGCGGCACGCCGGCCGACGCCATGGCCTCGAACACGCGGCTGGAGTGGGGGAACACGAACTCGCGGTACTCGGCGAGTGACAGCGCCCCGGCCCACGAGTCGAAGAGCTGGACCGCGTCGACGCCGGCATCGGCCTGCGCGGTGAGGAAGGCGATGGTCATGTCGGCCAGCGACGAGAGCAATGCATGCCACGTCTGCGGATCCGAGTGCATGAGCGCCTTGGTGCGCTCGTGGTTGCGACTCGGACCGCCTTCGACCAGGTAGGACGCCAGCGTGAACGGTGCGCCCGCGAAGCCGATGAGGGGCACGTCCTTCAACTCGGCCAGGAGCAGGGAGATGGCCTTCGCGACCGGCTCGATCTGCTCCGACTGCAGGACCGGCAACGACTGCACGTCGGCCACGGACCGCACCGGGTTCGCCACGACGGGACCGGTGCCGGCCACGATCTCGAGGTCGACGCCGGCCGCCTTGAGCGGCACGACGATGTCGGAGAACAGGATCGCCGCGTCGACCCCGTGCCGCCGGACCGGCTGCATCGTGATCTCGCAGACCATCTCGGGGTCGAAGCACGAGGCGAGCATGGAGGTGCCCTCCCGCAACTTGCGGTACTCGGGCAGCGACCGACCGGCCTGACGCATGAACCACACGGGCCGACGCGACGGCGTCCGTCCCGTCGCGGCCGCGAGGAAGGGAGCTTCGGGCAGGCTTCGACGCGGACCGACGGCGTCAGGGATGGTGTTCATCGGCGTCCATGCTGCCAGAGACGCACACCTGCCCGGCGCGCCTCCTCCGCTGGGCCGACGGTCGCGGCTAACGTCCGCACACGTGACCACGTCCGAGAGCGCCTCGCAGCCTGCGCCCTTCCGCGCCGCCATCGACGCGATGCACCGGGCGACGGTCCACCCGAGCATCGAGGTCGGGCCGATCCGGCCTCCGCAGCGCCTGGCACCGTTCAGTTACGCACTGGGGGCCGAGGTGCGCCACTCCGAGACGGAGTCGGTGCCCGAGCAGAGCGAGGGTGACGCGTTCGGGCGTCTCATCCTGTTGTACGACCCGGACGGCGACGAGGCGTGGAACGGCACCATGCGCCTGGTCGCCTACATCCAGGCCGATGTCGACGCGTCGCTGGCGTCGGATCCGCTGCTGCCCGAGGTGGCGTGGAGTTGGCTGGTCGACGCGTTCGAGGCGCGGTCCGAGCCGCTGACGGCGCTGGGCGGCACGGTCACCTCGACGAGTTCGGTGCGGTACGGGGACATCGCCGGCCCGCCGCGTGCCCACCAGCTCGAGCTGCGAGCCTCGTGGACCGCGCTCAGCGAGGAACTGTCGGTGCACGTCGAAGCGTTCGGTGAGGTTCTCGCCTACGCCGCGGGGCTGCCCCCGGCGGGCATCACGGCGCTGGGTGCACGCGCCGACTCGGGCAGCTCCGACGCCTGATCGTCGGACAGCCTAGAGTTCGAACAATGCCCGACACGTCCGACTCTCCTGCCTCCTCCGGCGACACCGCCGTCGAGCCGGAGGCGACTCCCCTTCTCGCTCCACGCGAGGGGGTCCCGCCGTTGACGGACACGGCGGACGCGGTGCGAGCGGCCGCGGAGCTGCTGGCGTCGGGAACCGGACCGTTGGCCGTCGACGCGGAACGCGCATCGGGTTTCCGATACTCGGCTCGCGCGTATCTGCTGCAGTTCCGTCGCCGGGGTGCGGGCACCGTCCTGCTCGATCCGATTCCGGTGGTCCGCGACGGTGGTGTCGAGGCGCTCGCGGGCTTCGCCGCCGTCGTGAACGACATGGAGTGGGTACTGCACTCCGCCGATCAGGATCTGCCGGGGCTCGCCGAGCTCGGCATGACTCCCGCGTCGCTGTACGACACGGAGCTGGCGGGCCGACTCGCCGGCTTCGACCGTGTCGGTCTGGCGGCCATCGTCGAACGGACGTTGGGCCTGTCGCTGCAGAAGGGTCACGGTGCGGCGGACTGGTCCACCCGACCGTTGCCCGACACCTGGCTCAACTACGCGGCACTCGATGTCGAGGTGCTCGTCGAGTTGCGTGACGCCATGGCCGAGGAGCTCGAGAGCCAGGGCAAGACCGACTGGGCCGCACAGGAATTCGAGTACATTCGCACCGCACCCCCGGCGCCGCCCAAGCCCGACCGCTGGCGCCGCACCTCCGGTATCCACACCATCAAGAACGCGCGGACGCTCGCCGTCGTCCGCGCTCTGTGGACCGCCCGCGACGATCTCGCGCGCCGCCGCGACATCGCGCCGAGCCGCGTCCTGCCGGACTCCGCGATCGTCGCCGCCGCGCAGAGGAACCCCGCCACGGTGTCCGAGCTGAACGCGTTGCCCGTCTTCGGCGGACCTCGTCAGCGTCGCCAGGCGCGCGTGTGGATGGACGCGATCGAGCACGCCCGCGCACTTCCCGACGATGCGCTGCCCCCGGTGACGCAGCCCTTCGTGGGGCCGCCGCCGGTCAGTCGGTGGGCGCGGCGCGATCCGGAGGCCGCCGGGCGTCTGTCCGCCGTCCGCGACGCGATGGCCGCCCTGTCCGCGGATGTCGCGATTCCCGTCGAGAACCTGCTGACTCCCGATCTCGTCCGTCGCATCTGCTGGGACCACCCCGCTCTCGTCGCGGAGTACGGGACGGACGAGGACGTGCTCGTCGACCGTTTCCTCGAGGCGCACGGGTCGCGGCCCTGGCAGCGCGCGGTGGCGGGCCCCGTCGTGGCAGCGGGCCTACGGACCGCCGCTGAGTCGAGGACGGCCGAAGTTACCGGCGAGTAGGCACGGGTTAGAGTGGGCGCGCGAGCCGGGCGTCCGGCTCGTTCCAGCGCCTGCCGGAAGGAACCATGTCTTCTCCGAAATCCGCTCCCGCTCGATCCGCGTCCAGTCGTGGCGTCGCGTTCGTCGACGGTGTTCGTACGCCGTTCGGCAAGGCCGGCCCCAAGGGTATGTACGCGGACACCCGAGCGGACGACCTCGTGGTCAAAGCGATCCGTGAACTGCTCCGCCGCAATCCCGAACTGCCACCCGAGCGCGTCGACGAGGTCGGCATCGCCGCCACGACGCAGACCGGCGACCAGGGTCTGACCATCGGCCGCACGTCGGCACTGCTCGCCGGGCTCCCCCGCAGCGTGCCCGGTTTCGCCGTCGACCGGATGTGTGCGGGCGCGATGACCGCGGTGACCACCACCGCGTCGGGCATCGGCTTCGGACAGTACGACGTCGTCATCGCCGGCGGCGTCGAGCACATGGGCCGGCACCCGATGGGCGAGGGCGTCGATCCGAACCCGCGCTTCCTGGCCGACAAGCTCGTCGACCCGAGTGCGCTCGTCATGGGCAACACGGCCGAGAACCTGCACGACCGCTACCCGTCCATCACCAAGGACCGCACGGACGCCTACGCCGTCGCGAGCCAGGAGAAGTACGACGCGGCGAAGAAGGCCGGACTCATCGGCGAGACGCTCGTTCCCGTTGCGACCAAGTCCGCCGCCGGGTGGGGCCTCGCCACCGAGGACGAACCGCCGCGCCCCGGCACGACCCTGGACGATCTGGCGAAGCTCAAGACTCCGTTCCGGCCCGCCGGACGCGTCACCGCCGGCAACGCCGCCGGACTCAACGACGGTGCGACAGCGGCGATCCTGGCCGGCGAGGACACCGCCGCGGAACTCGGCCTGAAGGTCGGGATGCGCATGGTGGGCTTCTCGTTCGCCGGCGTCGATCCGGCCGTGATGGGCATCGGTCCCGTCCCCGCCACCGAGAAGTTGCTCGGACGCACCGGCCTGTCGATCGAGGACATCGGCCTCTTCGAGATCAACGAGGCCTTCGCCATCCAGGTCCTCGCGTTCACCGAGCACTTCGGCATCGCCGACGACGACGCCCGGATCAATCAGTGGGGCGGCGCCATCGCCTGCGGCCACCCCCTCGCGTCCTCGGGCGTTCGACTGATGACCCAGCTCAGCCGACAGTTCGCCACCCGTCCCGACGTCCGCTACGGCCTCACCACCATGTGCATCGGCCTCGGCATGGGCGGCAGCGTCATCTGGGAAAACCCCGCCTACGACGGAAGCAAGTGATTGCCATGACTTCAGCTTTTGCCGACGAAGTGGTGACCCACGCGTTCACCAGGATCGTCACCGTGCCGGGCCTCGACGGCCCGGTCGCCATCGTCACCCTCGACAACGGCTTCGACCACACCAAGCCGTCCACCTTCGGGCCCGCCGGACTCGCCGAGCTCGATGCGGCCCTCGATGCGGCGTACGCCGCACGTCCGGTGGCCGTCGCGGTCACCGGCAAGCCCTTCATCTTCGCCGTCGGCGCGGACCTCAACGGTGTGCCGAACATCTCCGACCGCGCGGTGGCCCTGGAGATCGGCACGTTGGGGCACAAGGTGTTCCGCCGCCTGCGTGAGTCGACGGTGCCCACGTTCGCCTTCGTCAACGGCGCCGCTCTGGGCGGTGGACTCGAGATCGCGCTGCACTGCCACTACCGCACCGTCGCGGACAACGCTGCGGCACTGGGGCTCCCGGAGACCTTCTTGGGCCTCGTTCCCGGCTGGGGCGGAACGCAGTTGCTGCCCAACCTGATCGGGCCGGCCAATGCCGTCACCGTGGTGATCGAGAACGCGCTCAACCAGAACCGGATGCTGAAGCCTGCGGACGCGCAGAAGCTCGGGATCGCCGACGAGGTCTTCGGCGGCGCCGACTTCCTCGAGCAGTCACTGCTGTGGGCCGCGAAGGTCGTCTCCGGTGACGTCACCCCCGCCCGCCCCGAGATCGATCGCGACCAGGGCTGGGACGACGCGATCGCGCGCGCCAAGGCCATCGTGTCCGGCAAGACGGGAGACCACGCACCGGGACCGGTGCGCGCCGTGCAGCTGCTCGAGCTGGCGAAGTCGACCGACATCACCGACTCCGCGTCGCTCGACGCCGCCTTCGCTGCCGAGGACGAGGCGTTGGCCGACCTTCTCATGGCCGACGAACTGCGCGCCGGCCTGTACGCCTTCGATCTGGTGCAGAAGCGTGCCAAGCGGCCCGCCGGAGCGCCCGACAAGTCCCTCGCCCGGAAGGTCACCGGCGTCGGCATCGTGGGCGCCGGCCTCATGGCCAGCCAGCTCGCCCTGCTGTTCGTACGTCAGTTGAAGGTGCCGGTGATCCTCACCGACATCGACCAGGAGCGCATCGACAAGGGCGTCGGCTACGTTCACGCCGAGATCGACAAGCTGCAGGGCAAGAAGCGACTCTCCCCCGACGCGGCGAACCGTCTCAAGGCGTTGGTGTCCGGATCGCTCGACAAGTCCGCATTCGCGACGACCGACTGGGTCATCGAGGCAGTGTTCGAGAACCTCGACGTGAAGAAGAAGGTCTTCGCCGAGCTCGAGGAGTTCGTCTCCCCCGAGACGATCCTCGCGACGAACACGTCGTCGCTGTCGATCACCCGTATGGCGGCGGAGCTGAAGCACCCCGAGCGGGTCGTCGGATTCCACTTCTTCAACCCCGTGGCCGTTCTTCCGCTGCTGGAGATCGTCCGCGGCGAGAAGACCGATGATGCCACGCTCGCAACAGCCTTCGCGACGGCGAAGTCTCTGAAGAAGTCGGCCGTGCTGATCGCCGACAAGCCCGGCTTCGTCTTCAACCGCTTGCTCACCCGCGCCCTCGGCGAGGTCATGAACGCGATCGACGAGGGCACGCCCTTCGACGTCGCGGACAACGCCATCAGCGAGCTCGGCATGCCGATGAGCCCGCTCACGCTGCTCTCGCTCGTCGGCCCCGCCGTCGCACTGCACACCGGCGAGACCATGGCCGAGTACTACCCGGAGCGGTTCCACGACTCCCCCGGCCTGCAGGCGATGGTCGCGAACAAGAAGTCCGCGGTGTGGACCTACGGCGCCGACGGAGCCAAGACCGTCGACCCCGAGATCGCCGATCTGTGGCCGCAGGGCGACTCACCGTCGACGGCCGAGCAGGTGCTCGATCGCACCCGCCGCGCCTTCGCGGAGGAGATCGACATCATGCTGCAGGAAGGCGTCGTCGCGGCCGCTCAGGACATCGACCTCTGCCTGATCCTCGGCGGCGGCTTCGGGTTCTGGAACGGCGGCATCGTGCCGTACCTCGATCGCACGGGCACCTCCGAGGCCGTCACCGGTCACCGGTTCCTCGACAAGGGTGTCGCCAGCGTGTGATGGGGCTGCGCCCTCGTGCGCCCTTTGCGCATCCCTGGATACGCGAAGGGCGCACGGGGCCGGAGGCTATACATAGGTTAGGCTAACCATGTGAAACGCCTTCGCCTTCTCCCCGCCGTCGCGGCCACCGCCGCGCTCGCCCTCGTCGCCGGATGTTCGTCCGATGCCGACTCCGACGCGCCCGCCGCCGCGTCGGGTGGCGCGTTCCCCGTCAGCATCGACCACGCCTTCGGTTCGACCACCATCGACGCCGCACCGGAGCGCATCGTCACGATGGGCTGGAACGCGCAGGACATCCTGGGCGCCCTCGACATCACGCCCGTCGGCCAGCCGAAGTACACCTACGGAGCCGACGAGAACGGCGTGATGCCGTGGGCACAGGAGTTCTACGACGCGGACGCCACCACCCTGTACGAGGATCCGGCTGCGGGTGAGCCCGACGTCGAGGCCCTCGCGACCCTGGCGCCGGACCTGGTGCTCGCGCCCTACGAGGGTTTCCCGCAGTCGTACTACGACACGTTGTCCGCTGTCTCGCCCGTCGTCGCCTACCCCGGTGAGGCCTGGCAGACGACGTGGCAGGACCAGACCACGATGATCGGTGAGGCAGTCGGGAAGCCCACGGAGGCACAGGCTCTCATCGACGGTATGGGCCAGCGGCTCGCCTCGGAGGCCGAGGCCAATCCGGAGTTCGCCGGCAAGACCGTCGCGGTGGTGAACCTGGACACGGACGCCGGTCAGGCGAACGTCTACATGCCGTCCGATCCACGCGTGCAGGTTCTCAACGAGATGGGTTTCGTCAACGCCCCCGGCGTCGTGGCACTCGACGAAGCCGACTCCGCGGACACCTTCTTCTCCACCGTGTCACTGGAGAACGTGCAGAGCTTCGACGCCGACGTGATCGTCGCGTTCACTCCGGAGGGCTTCGACCTCGCCTCGGTTCCGGCTGTGGCGACGCTGCCCGCGGTCGCCTCCGGATCCGCGGTCGCGCTCAGTGACGAGCAGGTCATCGCCGGTCTGAGCAACGTCAACCCGGTGAGCACCCCGTGGGTACTCGACCGGATCCTCCCGCAGTTGAAGGACGCCGCCACCAAGGCGACGTAGCGACCGTCAGATGTCGCCGGGCCGGTGAGCGATCCATCCACGCACCCGGCCGGCGATGTCCGACGGGGTGAGGCCGATGTCGGCGTGAATGCGATCCCGCGAGCTGTGGTCCAGGAACTGCTGTGGCACACCGAGATCCCGACAGGGGACGTCGACGCCGCCGGCGCGCAGGGCAGCCGACACGGATGCACCGATGCCGCCGTGCAGACCGCTGTCCTCGAGCGTGACCACCAGACGAAAGTCCGCGGCGAGCTTCACGAGCGAGTCCGGAACGGGCAGCACCCACCGCGGATCGACGACCGTGGCCGAGACACCGTCCGCGGCGAGTTCTCGCGCCGTGTCCAGTGCCAACGACGCGAACGGACCGACGGCGACGAGGAGTACGTCCGACTCCCCCTCGGGCTCGTGCAGCACGTCGACGGAGTCGTCCAGACGCCGTACCGCCTCGATGTCGTCGGGGATGGCGCCCTTGGGGAAGCGCAGCGCGGTGGGACCGTCGGACACCGCGAGTGCCTCGGCGAGTTCCTCGCGCAGGGTCGCTCCGTCGCGGGGCGCCGCCACGCGCATGTTCGGCACGATGCCGAGCAGCGACATGTCCCACATGCCGTTGTGGCTGGCGCCGTCCGATCCGGTGACCCCGGCGCGATCGAGCACCAGGGTGACCGGCAGGTTCAGTAGTGCCACGTCCATCAGCAGCTGGTCGAACGCCCGATTGAGGAACGTCGAGTAGATCGCCACCACGGGATGCAGACCACCGAGTGCGAGACCGGCGGCGGACGTGAGCGCGTGCTGCTCGGCGATGCCCACGTCGAAGAAACGGTCCGGGAACACCTCGCCGAACGCGGCGAGCCCGGTGGGTCCGGCCATCGCGGCGGTGATGGCCACGACGTCCTCGCGGTCGGTTCCCAGGGCGATGAGTTGACGGGAGAACTCCGACGTCCAGTCCGGAGCCGCGACGCTGGTCGCCAGGCCGGTGAGCGGGTCGATGACTCCCGTCGAGTGCATCTGGTCGGCGACGTCGTTCTCGGCGAACGAGTAGCCCATGCCCTTGCGCGTCACCGCGTGGACGATGACCGGCCCGCCGAAAGCCTTCGCGCGGCGCAGCGCCGATTCCAGAGCCGCCTGATCGTGTCCGTCGACCGGACCGAGGTACTTGATGCCCAGATCGGTGAACATGACCTGCGGGCTGATCGCGTCCTTCAGGCCGGCCTTCATGCCGTGCAACATGGCGTACGCGGCCGACCCGACCACGGGCAGGTTCTTCACCATGTGACGGCCGGTGTCCAGCGCGCGTTCGTAGTTGGGCTGCAGGCGCAGCGTCGCGAGATGGTCCGCGAGGCCGCCGATGGTCGGCGAGTAGGAGCGACCGTTGTCGTTCACGACGATCACGACGGAACGATCCTTGCCGGCCGCGATGTTGTTGAGCGCCTCCCAGCACATGCCACCGGTGAGGGCGCCGTCCCCGACGACCGCGACGACGTGACGATCGCCGCGCCCGGTCAGCTCGAAGGCCTTGGCGAGGCCGTCGGCGTAGGAGAGGGATGCCGACGCGTGCGAGGACTCGACCCAGTCGTGCTCGCTCTCGCTGCGGGACGGGTAGCCGGACAGCCCACCCTCCTTGCGCAGGGAGTCGAAGCGGTCCGCTCGACCGGTGACCATCTTGTGCACGTACGCCTGGTGGCCGGTGTCGAAGATCACCGGGTCACGAGGCGAGTCGAACACGCGGTGGATGGCCAGAGTCAGCTCGACGACACCGAGATTGGGTCCGAGGTGGCCACCCGTGGCAGACACCTTCTCGACCAGGAACCGACGGATCTCGTCCGCCAGTTCGGCCAGCTCCACCGGGCCGAGGGCACGCAGGTCGCTGGGCTCGTGCACGCCGTCCAGAACACCCAACGAAATCGCTCCCCTCCGAAGATTGCCTTGTCGTCCGTCGTGCCGTGAGGCACTCGGACAGGCCAGTTCGGACAAGTCTACGTGGACCCGGATCGGCGGGTTACCGTACGAGCGCCGAGCCGCGGCACAGAATCGAGAGAGTGGTGACGATGACCGACGTCGTGCAGGAGATTCTGGAGGAGGTCCACGCGCTGTGTGTGGCGGACACCTCCGGTGGCGTCGCCGACTACATCCCCGAACTGGCGGCCGCGAACCCCGATCGCTTCGGTATCTGCCTCACGACGGCCGACGGCCACGTCTACCAGGTGGGCGACACGGACGTGCCCTTCACGATCCAGTCGGTGTCCAAACCGTTCACCTACGCCCTCGCTCTCACCGATCGCGGCGAGACCGCGGTGGCCCGCAAGATCGACGTGGAGCCGTCCGGTGAGCCGTTCAACGAGATCAGCCTCGACCCCGTCACCGAGCGCCCGCGCAACCCGATGATCAACGCGGGCGCCATCACCTCCGCGTCGCTGGTGCGAGGCGCGACGCCCGACGAGCAGTTCGAACGGATCCGGGCCTCGTTCTCGCGGTACGCGGGACGCGAACTCGCCATGAACGCCGCCGTGCACGCCTCCGAATCACGCACCGGCCATCGCAACCGCGCCATCGGCCACATGCTGCGCTCCTTCGGCATCGTCGAGGGCGATCCCGACGCGATGGTCGATCTCTACTTCCGCCAGTGCTCGCTGGACGTCACGTGCCGCGACATCGGCGTCATGGCGGCGACCCTAGCCAACAACGGCCTCAACCCGTGTACCGACGTCCGAGCGCTCGAACCGGTGCTCGTCGAGCGTGTGCTGAGCGTCATGACGACGTGCGGCATGTACGACGGAGCCGGCGACTGGGTCAACCGCGTCGGACTCCCCGCCAAGAGCGGTGTCGCCGGTGCGGTGCTCGCGGTCCTGCCCGGTCAGCTCGGTATCTCGGTGTTCTCACCCAGACTCGACGCCCACGGCAACAGCGTGCGCGGAGTCAAGGCGTGCCGCGAACTGTCCTCGCGCCTCGAACTGCACTTCCTCCACGTCGGCCGAGCCGCACGCAGCGCCGTGCGCGCCGAGTACACCGTCGCCGACTCCCCCTCGCGTCGCCGGCGCACCGCCGCCGAGCAGGAGACGCTCGCCGCGCGGGGACGCCGAGTCCGCGTCTTCGAACTGCACGGCGATCTGCTGTTCTCCGCAGCGGAGAGCGTCGTGCGCGCGGTGTCCACGGCCGTCGACCACGGCGCCGACGACGGGAGCGCACTCGACGGCGTGATCCTGGACATGCGTCGGGTCGACGAGGTGAGCGACGTCGCCCGCTCGATGCTGGACACCCTCGCCGCCGGGCTCCGCCGACAGGGTTGTGCCGCCGTCCTGGTCGATCCCCGAGCTGCCATGGCGCACACCGTGTCGTCCCTGTCCGAACACGACGGCAGTGGCCGGGTGTTCGACGATCTGGACTCCGCACTGCGCTGGGGCGAGGACACCGTCCTCGACCGGTGGTGCGGCGGCGCACGGCAACCCACGGAGGTGACGGTCGATCAGCACCCGATCGTCACCGCGCTGGACGAGGCTCACCGCGATGCGGTCACCTCCCGCACGACGGACGCGCAGTACAGCGCAGGCACAGTCATCGCCGAGGTCGGTGACGTGTCACTGGGTCTGGTGATGGTGCTGTCCGGCCGCGTCGCGGTCGACTTCATCGGCGCGGACGGCCGGGCCCGCGCCGTGTCGACGCTGTCCGCCGGCATGAGTTTCGGTGAGATGCCGTTGGTCCGGCGCTCACGCTTCGGGCTCCGCATCACCGCGGTGGAGGACACCACGGTCGCGATCCTCGGCCCGAAGGACTTCGACGCGATGACCGAGAGCAACCCCGCTGCGAAGACAGCCTTGCTGGAGGTGCTTCTCGATCGCGCGTACGAGCAGGCCGAGTCGATCGTCGCCGCACTGCGCCGTTCCGGCGTCGTCTGAGCCGCCGGCTGCGCTCAGGCGTCGAGCGTGACCGCAGCGATGGGCGTCGTGGTGGGTGCGTCCGAACCGCTCTCGGGCTCGACCGTCACCGCCCACGTGGTCGCGTCGCTCAAGCCTGTGACGACGTGCTCGCGAGCGGGCGTGGCGGCATCGGCGGGGACGAGACCGGCCGGGCGCGGCGCGGGATCCTCTCCGATGAGCCACATCTCGAACACCTTGCCGTCGCCGGGCTCCGCGAGCCCGTCGAGCGTGACCACGGCGGCGTCCTGCGAGCGCGACCAGCGCACGGTGGCGGTACCGCCACCCTCGACCTCGACGGTGCTGGTCCTGATGTCACCGGCCGCAAGCACCTGCGACGTGGGCGACGACGGTGCGTCTCCCAGTTGCTGCGTGACCACGGCGCCGCCCACTCCGACGATCACGACGGCCGCCGCGGCTGCCGCGAGCACGCGCAGGCGTGTGCGGCGGCGATCGTCGAGCGACACAACCGGGGCGACCGGAGCGTCGTCGATCGGATCGGCCAGTGGCCGGGCATCGCCCTGCGGAGTGCTCTCCACCGCGGCGAGAATGCTCGCGCGCAACGACGAGGGCGGTTCCGCGGCCGTGGACGACGCGCTGAGCGCCATCGTCTCGTCGACCGACTCGACGATGCTCTCGAACCACGACCGCGTCGCCGCGTCCGACTGCGCGAGCCTGCGTTCGATGTCCGCCCTCTCGGCGGGGTCGATCGCGTCCAGTGCGTAGGCGTAGGCGTCGTCCACCACGCTGTCGTTCATCTCGTTCACGTCCTGCATCGCATCCTGCTCCGACACGTCGTCGGGCGCGGACGCGTCGTCATGGCGGCGATGGCGACCTTCTCCGTCACTCACCGGTCTCCACCCCCAGACAATTCTTCAACTTGATCAGACCGTCCCGGATCCGGGACTTCACGGTGGGAACGGCCACGCCCAGGCGCTCGGCCACTTCCCGATACGTCAACCCGCTGTAGTACGCCATCCGTACCGATTCGCGTTGGGTCTCCGTCAGCGTGTCCAGGCATCGGACCACCGACTCCGACTCCAGGGTCTGGGTGACGGATTCGAGGACCTCGTCGTGCGCGGGACTGTGGGTCGAGGAGCCGTAGAGCGCCTCGCGATCCGTGCCGGACTGCTCCGACCGGACACGGTCGACGGCGCGGCGATGCGCCAACGTCATCATCCAGGCGAGCGGAGACCCCTGCGCGGGGTCGTATCGGTCGGCCGTCTTCCAGATCTGCAGGAACACCTCCTGCGCGGTCTCCTCGCTGAACCCGGGATCGCGCAGCACACGCAGCACCATGCCGAACACCCGAGACGAGGTCGCGTCGTACAGATCGGCGAACGCTCGGCGGTCACCGGTGGCGACACGCGCGAGCAACGCACGCAGTTCGTCGGCCTCGGCGACACGTCGACGCTTGAGGTCGGGATCGGGAACGGGGCACGACGGATCGGCGGTGTCGTCCGGGGCGCGTCGGTGCCGAGGCTCGCCGGCGCTCGGGTCGGCTGCGCTCGTACCTCCGGCGCTCACAGACCCCCACCTCGCTGCGAGACGTTCATCGTCGAGTTCATCGACCATGAGACTAGTGGCCATCGTCGTCATATCCTCACCCCCTCGGCGATCGTGGTCCTGCGCGTCGCGGTCCTGGCGTACGCGCCACCGGGTCATGGCGCCCACGCCGCCGGGCAATGGCGCCCACGCCACGGCGCGAACATTGTGCAGGAATCATTCGTCACCGGGGCGTGAGTGGATCGGTGACCGGCGTCTCCGGCGAAAAACCCGTTGCGGACCTGCAATGACTGCGGGACGCTCGTCGCACCGGATCGGACGATCCGGACATACCGATGAGATCGTGGCGGATCAGGAGTCAGCACTCACATGACGACACATGATGGGAAGGCCGGAGGCCGGCCGCCGACGGACGGGAAGGCCGGAGGCCTGGCGATCGAGGCTGTCGGTCTGATGAAGAGGTTCGGGGACACCGTGGCGGTGGACGGCGTGGATCTCGCCGTCCCGCGGGGCGGGGTCTACGGGGTGCTGGGGCCGAACGGGGCCGGCAAGACCACGACGATGCGCATGTTGGCGACGTTGACCGGTATCGACGGCGGGTCGGCCCGCGTGCTCGGCCACGACGTGGCGACGGAATCCGACGCGGTGCGGTCGAAGGTGGCGCTCACGGGCCAGTTCGCTTCGCTGGACGAGGACCTGACCGGAGTGGAGAACCTGGTGCTCCTCTCGCGGCTGTACGGGTTCTCGCGCCCGGCGTCGCGGGAGCGTGCCGATCTGCTGTTGGGCGTCTTCGATCTGGTGGAGGCCGGCGGCAAGCAGGTCAAGGCGTACTCCGGCGGTATGCGGCGCCGCCTCGACATCGCGGCGAGTCTGGTGGTCACGCCGGAGCTGATGTTCCTGGACGAGCCGACCACGGGTCTCGATCCCCGCAGCCGCAACCAGGTGTGGGAGATCGTGCGCTCCCTGGTCGCCGGCGGCACGACGGTCCTGCTCACCACGCAGTACCTCGACGAGGCCGATCAGTTGGCCGACCGGGTGGCAGTCATCGACCGGGGCCGCGTGATCGCCGAGGGCACCACCGGTCAGCTCAAGGCATCGGTCGGCTCGGGGTCGCTGCACGTCCGCGTCGCGGAACAGTCGCGCCGCGACGACGCCGCCGACGTCCTGCGCGCGACCCTGCACACCGACGTGACTCTCGAGTCCGATCCCTTCGCCGTCACAGCGCTGGTCGACGACACCGCCCTGGTGGCCCGCGCACTCGCGACGCTGTCGGACGACGGCATCGGCGTCACCACCTACGCCCTCGGGCAACCCAGCCTGGACGAGGTGTTCCTGGCACTGACCGGACGAACGACAGAACTGGAGGCGTCCTGAGAATGACCACCACCAACTCCCCCACCGCCGCGACGGGCACCGCGCAGCCGAGCATCGCCGAGTTGCTCCGCGACTCCGGTCCCCGTCCCGATCGACCGTCGTCGATGTCGGCGGCGCTCTCGTTCGGGTGGCGAGCACTGCTGAAGATCAAGCACGTCCCCGAGCAGCTGTTCGACGTGACCATGTTCCCGGTCATGTTCACGCTGATGTTCACGTTCCTGTTCGGCGGCGCGTTGGCGGGCTCGACCAGTGCCTACATCCAGTTCCTGCTGCCGGGCATCCTGGTGCAGACCGTCGTCATGATCACGATGTACACGGGTCTGACCTTGAACAAGGACATCGAGAAGGGCGTCTTCGACCGGTTCCGGTCGCTGCCCATCTGGCGGCCGGCGCCGTTGGTCGGCGCCCTGCTCGGAGACGTGGTCCGCTACACCCTCGCCTCGACGATCGTGCTCGTGCTGGGTCTCGCGCTGGGTTTCCGGCCCGCGGGCGGCGTGCTCGGCGTGCTGGCGTCGGTGGCGTTGCTGCTGGCGTTCTCGTTCTGCGTCTCGTGGGTGTGGACGATGTTCGCGCTGATGCTGCGCAGCGAGACCGCGGTGATGAGCGTGTCCATGCTCGTGCTGTTCCCGCTGACCTTCGCCAGCAACATCTTCGTCGACCCGACGACGATGCCCGGGTGGCTGCAGGCGTTCGTGTCGGTCAATCCGGTGTCGCATCTGGTGACGACGCTGCGCGGCTTCGCCGACGGTGTGCTCGAGACGGACGCGCTGATGTGGACCGGCATCTGGTCCGTCGGACTGCTGGCGGTGTTCGGACCGATCACGATGCGCCTGTACAACGCCAAGTGACGCGTCAGTCCCGGACGAACGATCCGATGCACTCGACGTGGCTGGTCATCGGGAAGGCGTCGAACGCACGGAGATTCTCCAGGCGGTAGCCGTGCGAGAGGTAGAGCCCCGCGTCCCGTGCGAAGGACGCGGGGTCGCACCCGATGTGCACCACACGATCCGGGTGCGCACCGGCGACCGCCGCGATCACCTGTCTGCCGGCGCCGGATCGTGGCGGGTCGAGGACGACGACGGACGGCTGCGGCGGCAGGGATCCGATCGCGCGCTCGACGGGCGCTGCCTGCATCGACAGCTGCGGCAGGTCCGTCACCGCAGCACGCCCGTCCACCACCGCCCGGTGGGAGAACTCGACCGCTGCGACGGTGCCGCCCGGTCCGACCGCCTCGGCGACGACGGACGCGAAGGTGCCCGCACCGGCGTAGAGGTCCCAGGCCGTGTCACCGGGCCGAGCACCGGACCACTCCCGGACCACCTCGGCGTACTGCGTGGCAGCCGCCCGGTGAGCCTGCCAGAACCCCCACGAGTCCACGGTCCACTCGCGCGACCCGACGCGCTCGACGGCCCGACCCGAGCCCGCGCGCACCCGGTGCGCGCGGTCACCGGACTTCGCGGCGCGGCGCGAGGAGGCGCCGCGACGACCGGTGTCGGCGCGCACGCGACGGTCGACGGCAGGAGCGATCTCCACGACGTGACGGGTCCCGTCGGAGTCCACGGCCACCGCGAGATCGGCGCCCGGCGTCCACGACCGGGCAGCCAGCCCGTCGTACATCCCCGGAACCGCTTGTGGGCAGGCCAGATCCGTCACGATGTCGGCGCTGCGGAGCCGGTGGAAACCGGGCCGTCCCTCGTCGTCCACACCCAACCGGATGCGCGTCCGCCAGCCGGTCTGATCACCGAGCGACTCCACCTCGACGGTGCGCTCGATGCCCCCGACGCGGCTCAGCTGCTCGGCGACGACGGCCGCCTTGATCTGGCGTCCGGCCTCGGCGGTCGCGTGGGAGAAGTCGCAGCATCCCGACCCACCGGGGCCGGAGATGGGACACAGCGGCGCGATGCGGTCGGGCGAGGCCTCCAGGATCTCGACGGCGTCCGCGCGGCAGAAGGACTTGCCGGTGTCCTCGGTGACCCGCGCCGTCACCAGCTCGCCGGGAAGGCTGTGCCGGACGAACATGACGCGGCCCTCGTGCCGTGCGACGCAGAAGCCGCCGTGTCCCGGCTTGCCCACGCGGACCTCGACGACCGCGCCGAGCCACGAGTCGGTCATCGTTCGGATCGCCGTTCGGCCGAGGTGGGCTCGTAACCACGACGGGACGAGCCCGGTGCGTTCTCGAGGCTCTCTCGCTTCGCCCGCTCGGACGAGTTGAGCTGCCAGGGCACGCTGGTGACCATGACGCCGGGCTGGAACAGCAGACGACTCTTCAGTCGCAACGCACTCTGGTTGTGCAGCACCTGCTCCCACCAGTGACCCACCACGTACTCGGGGATGAACACGGTGACGACGTCGCGCGGTGAGTCCCGCTTGACCCGGCGCACGTAGTCGAGCACGGGCTTGGTGATCTCGCGGTACGGCGACTCGACCACCTTGAGCGGGACGCTGAGGTCGCTCTTCTCCCACTCGCGTACCAGGGTGCGCGTGTCCGCCTCGTCGACGTTGACCGTGATCGCCTCGAGGGTGTCCGGCCTGGTCGCACGGGCGTAGGCGAGGGCGCGCAGCGTCGGGCTGTGCAGCTTGGACACGAGCACGATGGAGTGCGTGCGGCTGGGCAGCACACCGTCCCACTCGACGTCGGCGAGCTCGGTGGCCACCGAGTCGTAGTGCTTGCGGATCAGCTTCATCAGTCCGAAGATCGCGAGCATCGCGATGATCGCGATCCAAGCGCCCGCGAGGAACTTGGTCAGCAGGACGATCACCAGGACGGCTCCCGTCATGGCCAGGCCGATGCCGTTGACGACACGCGACCGCATCATCGACCGGCGCTGAGCGGGGTCGGTCTCGGTCCGCAACAACCGCGTCCAGTGCCGCACCATGCCGGTCTGACTGAGCGTGAACGAGACGAACACTCCGACGATGTAGAGCTGGATCAGCTTGGTCACCTCCGCGCCGAACATGACGACGAAGAAGATGGCGGCGGCCGAGAGGAACAGGATGCCGTTGCTGAACGCGAGCCGGTCGCCGCGGGTGTGGAACTGGCGGGGCAGGAAGCGGTCCTGGGCCAGGATCGACCCGAGTACGGGGAACCCGTTGAAGGCGGTGTTGGCGGCCAGCACCAGGATCAGCGCCGTCACGATGGTGATGAAGTAGAAGCCGGGCGTGAAGTGCCGGAACACGGCCTCGGCCAACTGCGCGATGAGCGTCTTCTGCTGGTAGTTCTCGGGAGCCCCGACGAGCTGGGTCGCGGGGTCCGCCGCGTACTTCACACCGATCTTCTCCGCCAGCAGGATGATGCCGAGCAGCAACGTGATGCCGATCGAGCCGAGCAGCAGGAGCGTCGTGGCGGCGTTGCGCGACTTCGGCTTGCGGAAGGCGGGCACGCCGTTGGAGATGGCCTCGACACCCGTCAGCGCCGCACACCCGGAGGAGAACGCGCGCGCCAGCAGGAACGCGAACGCGATGCCGTAGAGGTGACTGTCCTCCGCCTGCAACTCGAAGTTCGACGACTCTGCCGACACGTCGTCGCCGAGGACGTACACCTGCACCAGGCCCCACACGAGCATGACGACCATGCCCACCATGAAGGCGTAGGTGGGGATCGCGAACGCGGTACCGGACTCGCGGACGCCGCGCAGGTTGATCGAGGTGATGAGCACGATGGCGGCGACCGCGAACAGCACCTTGTGCTCCGCGACGAACGGCAGGGCCGATCCGATGTTGGAGGCAGCGGCCGAGATGGACACGGCGACCGTGAGCACGTAGTCGACGAGGAGGGCACTGCCGACGGTCAGGCCCGCGGTCGGTCCCAGGTTGGTGGTGGCCACCTCGTAGTCGCCACCGCCGGACGGGTAGGCGTGCACGTTCTGGCGGTAGCTCGCCACGACCACCGCCATGACGACGGCGACGGCGAGACCGATCCAGATGGAGAACGAGTACGCCGAGATCCCGGCGACCGACAGCACCAGAAAGATCTCTTCGGGCGCGTAGGCGACGGACGACATGGCATCGGACGCGAACACCGGGAGGGCGATGCGTTTGGGCAGGAGCGTGTGTCCGAGCGTGTCGCTACGGAACGGCCTACCCAGCAGCAGCCTCTTGGTGGCCGTCGAAAGCTTGGACACATCGCAGAGCGTAGGCCGTACCGGGCTCGACCGTGGGGCAGGGTGACCGATAGCGTTGCGCGAAGTCCCTTCCGGCAGCAATCACCTGGGCACCGTCCTCTCGACTCCCGAACGGAGCGTCTGTTGTACGTAGTCGTCATGGGGTGTGGCCGCGTCGGCTCCGCCCTCGCGGGTGCACTCACCCGCATCGGCCACGAGGTCGCGGTCATCGACCGCGACCCCACCGCGTTCCACCGGCTCGGTCCCAACTTCACCGGACGTCAGGTGATCGGCATGGGGTTCGACCGGGACGTGCTCGTCGAGGCGGGCATCGAGAAGGCCGACGCACTGGCCGCGGTGTCCTCGGGCGACAACTCCAACATCATCTCCGCGCGTGTCGCCCGCGAGACGTTCGGTGTCGAGCGCGTCGTCGCGCGCATCTACGACGCCAAGCGCGCCGCGGTGTACGAACGCCTCGGCATCCCCACGGTGGCCACGGTGCCGTGGACGACGGATCGATTCCTGCACACGCTGATCCACGACAACGAGCTCACCAAGTGGCGCGATCCGTCGGGCAGCGTCGCGGTGGCCCGCCTCGACATCGGCGAGGGATGGGTGGGCAAGGGCGTGACCGCGCTCGAGAGTGCGACCAAGTCCCGAGTGGCCTTCATCATCCGCTTCGGTGCCGGACTCCTGCCCGACCGCAAGACGGTGATCCAGGCCGACGACGAGGTGTGGATCGCGGCGGTCGACGGCATGGTCGCCGAGGCCGTGGCGCTCGCGAGCAACCCTCCGCCCGAGGACTGACGGCTCCTGCCTCACCTCGTGTCCGTCCCCGCACCAGACCTGTCACCGAAGGATCCGTCATGAGAGTCGCCATCGCCGGAGCGGGAGCCGTGGGCCGTTCGATCGCCCGCGAGCTCCTCAGGTCCGACCATCACGTCCTGCTGATCGAACGCAAGGCCGACCACGTCGACCCGGCATCGGTCGAGGCGGCCGAGTGGATCCACGCGGACGCCTGCGAGCTGGCCACCCTCGAGGGCGCCGGCATCGAGTCGTACGACGTGGTCATCGCCGCCACGGGCGACGACAAGGCCAACCTGGTCCTGAGCCTGCTGGCGAAGACCGAGTTCGGCGTCGACCGAGTGGTCGCCCGCGTCAACGACCCGCGCAACGAGTGGCTCTTCGACGCGTCGTGGGGAGTCGACGTCGCCGTGTCGACACCGCGCATGCTGGCCTCGCTCGTCGAGGAGGCGGTCTCGGTGGGAGATCTGGTGCGCCTGATGACGTTGCGCCAGGGCAAGGCGAACCTCGTGGAGATCACGTTGCCGGCGAACACACCGCTGGCGGGCAAGCCGGTGCGCCGCATCACGCTTCCTCGCGACGTCGCGCTGGTCACCATCCTGCGCGGTGGTCGCGTCATCGTCCCGGAGAAGGACGACCCGCTCGAGGGCGGCGACGAACTGCTGTTCGTCACCACCGTCGACGTCGAGGACGAACTCCGCGAGGTGCTGGGACTCTCCCAGCGTTGACCGACAGGACCGACTGACAGCCGTCAGGGCTCGATGCGGTCCGCGTCCACGACCTCGGTGGTCTCGCTCTCCCGGTGCGTCGCTGCGGCCACGACAGCGTCGGCCCGTCGCACGGCCCAGAACGTGACGGCGAACGCGACCGCCGCGAGCGGCCAGCCCATCGCGATGCGGGCGACCGCGAGCCACCCGGTCTGGTCGGAGTCGTAGAGCTGCGATTGCACGACGTACCGCGCGACGAACACGAGAACCCAGGCGAACGTCGCGATGTCGTACGCGCGGACGGCGGCCCGATGCTCGCGCCAGGCCTTGCCGGTGCCGTTGAGGTAGCCCCACACGATGCCGACGAGCGGCCGACGAGCGAGGATCGAGACGAGGAACACCCCGCCGTACGCGAGCGAGGTGTAGATCCCGAACAGGAAGTAGCCCTTGGCGTCTCCGGTGCGGTAGGCGATGAACGCGCACACAGCCACGCCGAAGAATCCCGACACGGCCGGTTGGATCGGATCCCGCTTCACGAGGCGCCACACCAGGATCGCCACGGCCAGACCGAGGGCGGCCCAGATGGCCGCGGTGAGACCGGCGAGGGAGTTGACCGGAACGAAGACCAGCACGGGCAGGGTGGAGAACACCAGTCCGCTGACCCCACCGAGCTGGGACAGGATCGTCTCGGGAGGCGCGTCGTCGGTGGGCTGACTGTTCGGTGACTCGCTCATGCAGTTCAGGGTGCCAGACGATGCGGCTCCCGAAGAACTAGTCCTCGGTGCGCAGCTCGTAGTACGGGTTGTAGATGACCTTGCGGCCCTCGCGCTCCCCCACGCGACCACGGACCAGCAACTGCGTGCCGGACTCGATGCCGGCGATCTTGCGTCGGCCGATCCAGATCAGCGAGATGGTGTCGGTGCCGTCGAAGAACTCGGCCTCGACGATGGCGTTGGCGGCCTTGCTGCACGTCTCGACGCTGCGGAGCCGTCCGACCATGGTGACCTCGTCACCGCGAGTGCAATCGCATGCTCGTTGGGCGCCGGACGCCTTCGACGTCGACTCCAACTCCTCGGCATCGAGTTGATCGATGTCCTCGGTCAACTTCCGGGCCATGCGGCGGAAGTATCCTGCGGCAGCGGGTGCCATGAGTGCTCCTGGAGCGGTTCGCGCGGGCCTTCCGCGGCGGATGTTCTGCTTCTGTCAGCGCCACTGTAGACCTTTCCGAGCACGCCTCACCACACCCGGCCGGTCGGGTCGGTGAACGCCACGAGAAGATGCGGACACCATGGAGACAACCACCGTCGTACTGCTGCCCGGCACCGGCTCCGACGCGTCGTTCGTCGAGGGGGCCTTCGGTGATGTCGTGGCGGATCTCGGCTGGTCGCTGCGGGTGATCGAGCCCGAACCCGCCGACGTCGTCGGGGGCTACGTGCGGGCGCTCGACCACGTACGAGGCGCCGTTCGAGGGGACCTGATCGTGGGCGGTGTCTCACTCGGCGCGGCGGTCGCGGCGCGGTGGGCGCTCGACCGTCGGGGCGCCGCGCAGGGCGCCGTCCTCGCGATGCCGGCGTGGACCGGATCTCCGGGCGACTCCCCCGCTGCGGTCGGTGCCGCCGCGACGGCGGCGACGCTGCGGGCCCACGGCCTCGATGCGTCGGTGGCGGCGATGGCGCAGTCGAGTCCGCGGTGGCTCGCCGAGGCGCTGACGCGGTCGTGGCGAGCACAGTGGCCGCAGCTGCCGACGGCGCTGGACGACGCCGCCCGGTACGTGGCACCCACCCTCGACGACCTGCGATCCCTCGCGGTGCCGGTCGGCGTGGTGGCAGCGATCGACGACCCGGTGCATCCGCTCGGCGTCGCGCAGGACTGGTGCGCGGCTCTTCCCACGGCGCACCTCGACACCTTCGCGCTCGACGTCCTCGCCGCGTCCACGGGCGAGCTCGGCAGGCTGGGCGTCACCGCGTTCCGGCGTGCGACGGGCGGGTCCTAGTCGAGCTGCTCTCGCCGAGAACTCAGTCGAGCTGCTGCATCGCCGAACCGGAGGGCCCGCGCCGACGTTGCGCCTCGGCAGCGGCGTCCGCGTCGGGGGCCTGCTGCTGAGGTACCTGCTGCTGGGGCACCTGCTGCTGGGGTACCTGCTGCTGCACCGCCGCCTGTGCCTGCGCCTGTGCGGCCGCCAGCTGCTGTTGCTGCGCGGCCGCGAGCTGCTGAGCGAGTGCCGGCGGCAGACTGATGGGCAACGGCGTCCGCACCGGGTGCGGATCCGAGCCGCGATCGACCACGGTCGCCGCCACGACGGCACGCGCCTGCTCGACCAGCGGCGATCCGGCCTCGACACTGCCTGCCGGTCCGCTCGCCACGCCGCGGATCATCCAGCGGTACCCGTCGACGCCGATGAAACGCAGATCCCCGCCGGCCGCGGAGCCCACCACCTCACGGCCCCACGGGCCGGTCTCGGTGGCCACCCGCGCGTTGTCGCGGCGCAGCGTGTCGGCCAACTCTGCGGCGACGTCACGCCACTGACCGGGCGACTTCGGAGCGGCGAAGGCCGCCACGGTGATGCGCCCGTTCGGAGTGACGATGTGGACGGCCTGGGGTGCGCCGGCCTGCGTCATCTCGACCTGCAGCTGTCCGCCGGCCGGAAGCATCAACAGCACGGATCCCAGATCGAGCCGTCCCTCCGCGATGCTCTCGCGGTCGCCGTCCAGGTCGTCGATCGACCACGGCCCGGTGGTGTCGTCCGCCGTACCGTCCACCTCGTCGACCTCGTCCACCTCCTCGACCTCGACGTCCTGCGCGGAGTCGAGATCGGTGGCGTCGACGTCGTCGCGCCCCTTCTTCTTGCGTCCGAACATGCTCAGTTCTCCTTCTCGCTGGCGGTGACGGCATCGAGAACCGCGTGTCCGCCGCTGGAGCCGTAGCCGCCGACACCCCGGGTGGTGTCGTCCAGCTCGGCCACCTCGACGAAATCGGGCAGTTCGACCCGCTGCACCAGCAGCTGGGCGATGCGGTCCCCGCGCCGCAGTTCGATGGGGGTGCGTGGATCGTGGTTGATGAGGCAGACTCTGATCTCGCCGCGATAACCGGCATCGACCGTTCCCGGCGTGTTGACCACCGACAATCCCGCTCGCGCGGCGAGGCCGGACCGGGGGTGGATCAGGCCGACGGTGCCGACCGGCAGCGCCACGGCGATGCCCGTACCGACCATGGCACGCTCACCGGGTTCGATGACGACGTCGACGGTGGAACACAGGTCCACGCCCGCGTCACCGGCGTGTGCACGGACGGGCAGCGGGATGTCCGGATCGAGTCGTCTGACGGCCACCGTCTCGACGGCCTGTGCCGATCCCTGGTCTCCGCGGGTCGTGCGTGTCGCCGTCTCGGCCGTCAGATCGCTCACATCGGTCGAGATTACTCGCCGATGCACCGTCGACCTCCCGCCCGTCCGACCCTCTACTCTGGAGAGGTGTCCGACGCAGCTTCGAGAGAGACCTCAGCAGATCACGCCACCCGGACGTCCGGGACGGCACACGACGGCGGGGGTGAGACGGTCGTCTACAGCGAACGGCTCCGCGTACCCGTCTGGTACTGGGTGGCCGCGATCGGCGTCGCGGCGATCCTCTCGGCCGAGGTGCACATGGGATCACCCGGCGTGATGGCCTGGCTGCCGTACGTGGTGCTGGTGCCGTTCGCGATCTGGGTGGTCACGTACCTGGGCCGGATGCGCGTCGAGGTGACGGAGCAGAACGGCGAGCGCATGCTGCACGCCGGCAAGGCTCGGCTCCCCGCATCGGTGATCGATCGGGTGGCGGTGGTTCCGGGGACGGCGAAGAGTGCCGCCCTCGGACGCCAGCTCGACCCCTCCGCCTTCGTTCAGCATCGTTCGTGGGTCAAGCCGATGGTGTTGGTCGTCCTCGACGACGAGAACGACCCGACACCGTACTGGTTGGTGAGCACCCGGAACCCGGATGCAGTGGCTGCGGCTCTGACTCCGCAGCCACCGACCTCCTGACGGAGGTCTCCTCGGTCAGGCCGCGCAGTCGCGGCAGACCAGAACGCCGCCGTTGTCGGACGACAGCCGCGAGCGGTGATGCACCAGGAAGCAGCTCGAGCACGTGAACTCGTCGGCCTGCTTCGGCACGACACGCACGGACAGTTCCTCACCGGACAGGTCTGCGCCCGGCAGTTCGAAGGACTCCGCGGTGTCTGTCTCGTCGATGTCGACGACGGCGGACTGCGCCTCGTTGCGGCGTGCCTTCAGTTCTTCGAGGGAGTCCTCCGACACGTCGTCGGACTCGGTACGGCGTGGTGCGTCGTAATCGGTGGCCATGTTGTTCCCCTTACCTTCCTGCTGAGACCGGGTGTGCCCGGTCTCCTTCGATCGCCTTCATGGGGGATGTTCAAGACGTCGACCGCTTCTTGTTCGACGAACTCGTCCTCTGTCGGACTCACACCCTCGGATCCCGATGCAGGTCGTTCGTGTTCCTCGTCTGCTGTTCGTGGCAGAACATCGATCCGGTCGGACTTCTTCCCGACTTCCGCCGGGAGGATCTCCGTCCTTCTCGCTCACCTATTCGCAGCCGTCGTCCTGACGGATGACGGCCGGCGTGCGGGTGAGCCGACTGTGCCCGAATCCCCGTGACGGGAAACATTCTCTTGCTGCGGGCGTGCAGGCCCGAGGAGCCCGACCGGCCGTGAGTTCGATCCGCCGGGCCGCCAGACAATAGCCGACGACGAGCCGGTGTGGAAAACACCCTGCCCAGCGCGGTGTGTCGTGGCGCGACCGGCTCCCGGAGGAACCGCATCTCCCCTGTTCACCCCGGCCGACGCCGTCGACCGTGCAGACGTTCCCACCTGCCGTGCGTCGCGCGTCACATGCCGACGCGGCCCACTACAGTGAGCGAGTCACCGCCCGTGACACGACAGCGCGACACGTATCAGCAGAAGGGCACGCTCCCGTGGTCTCACTCATCACTCACGGCTCCTCGACCGACGACAAGGGGCGGCCGTACGCGCGGCGTCGGGCCTTCCCGATCCTCGTGGTGCTCGTCGTGCTCGCCCTCGCCGGTGCGGCCGTGTGGGTGAACATCCTGACCACGACCGAGACCGGCACGGACGCCGTCGCCTGCAACGCCCCCCAGCCGGCCTCCGATCCCGCCGCCCCCGCGGCCGCCGAGCCCGGCAGCGTCGTGGACGCCTCGGTGGTCACGGACACCCAGCCCGCCCCGTTGTCCGCCACCCGCGTGCGCGTGTTCAACGCGAACGGACAGGGCGGCCAGGCCGCCGAGATCGCCGCCGATCTCAGCGATTTCGGCTTCGCCAGCGCACCGGACGTGCAGGTGGGCAACGACCCGGTCTACGTCGACCAGAACATGCAGTGCATAGCTCAGATCCGGTTCGGCGCGGCCGGCGTGGCCGCCGCGGGCACCGTCGCACTGGTCGCGCCGTGCGCCGAGTTCGTTCAGGACACCCGCGAGGACGACACCGTGGATCTCGCGCTGGGCACCAACTTCCGTGCGCTGGAACCGAACACCGACGGTGAGGAGGTCATCCGCTCGCTCGCGGACGTCGCTCCGGGCGCCGCGGCACCGAACCTCGACGTCGATCTGCTCGCCGCCGCGCATCGCGTCAACTGCTGACGCGGGTCAGGCCTTAGCGATGGCGGCGACGCCACCGAGACGGTCGAGTACGGACAGGAACCCGTCTGCCACACCTTCCGCCACGGCGATCGTCACCTCGCCGTCGTCGCTGCGGGAGTGCGGCGACGGAGTGATCACCCGCGCACCCGCCTCCGCCGCGACCAGAGCGCCCGCCGCCCAGTCCCACGGGCTGAGCCCGTGCTCGAAGTGGGCGTCGACGCGCCCCGCCGCCACCATGCACAGATCCAGTGCCGCCGAGCCGATGCGACGAACGTCCCGCACCTCGGGGAGCAGAGCCGCGATCAGCGCGCCCTGACGGCGGCGGCGCGCCGCGTCGTAACCGAATCCCGTGGCCACCAACGTGAGTGCCACGTCGTCGATGTCGTTGACTCGCAGGCGCACCCAGTCTCCGCCCGCGTCCGAGCACCACGCGCCGCCGCCGAGCGACGCCGCGTACGTGCGATCCCCCACCACGTCCTCCACGGCGCCCGCCACCGACGCACCGTCGATCTGCGCGGCCACGGAGACCGAGTAGGCCGGGATGCCGTAGAGGAAGTTCACGGTGCCGTCGATCGGATCGAGGACCCACCGGACACCGGACGGGGCGATGTCCTCCCCGCCGCCCTCCTCGCCCAGTACCGCGTCGTCGGGACGCAGCCGGCTCAACAGGTCCCGGATGACGTGTTCGGTCTCGGTGTCGACCACCGTCACCGGATCGGTGGGCGTCGACTTCGACCGGACGGCGTCCACCGCCGCACCGCCCGCGCCGAACACCTCCGGCCGACGCCGACGTACGTGGCGTCCCGCCTCACGTGCGACGTCGACGGCGATGCGGCGCAACATCTCCGGGTCGAGGGCGCTCGTCGAGTCGTCCTGCGGCAGATCGTCATGAGGAGTCACCCGGTAATCCGAACACATCGGGCGGCGGAACGGTACGGCGCGCCACCCGCCGCGGTGCCGCGCGACCGGGAACGCCGCCAGCAACTAGGGTGACGTGCGCGCACCAGATCTCGCACGAACGCGCCGGTCGCCGACGCGTGCGTACGCCACCAGGAGGTTCTGTCATGACGAACGACCACACCGAACCCGGCCCGGTCTCCATCGCCGGGAAGACGGGCTCGCACCCCGAGGGCCGAGGCTTCGGTGTCGACGTCGGTGGCAGTGGCGTCAAGGGTGGCGTGGTCGATCTCGCCACCGGCGAACTGATCGGCGAACGCTACAAGATCGAGACCCCGCAACCGTCGACTCCCACGGCCGTGGCCGAGACGGTCGCGGCCATCGTCGACCACTTCGAGTGGACCGGGGACGTGGGCATCACCCTCCCCTGCGTCGTCACCGGTGGCGTGGCGCGAACCGCCGCGAACGTCGACAAGGGCTGGATCGGGACCGACGCCGGCGCGCTGTTCCGCGACCATCTCGGGGGTCGTTCGGTGACCGTGCTCAACGACGCCGACGCCGCGGGCATCGCGGAGGACAAGTTCGGCGGCGGCAAGGACTCCAAGGGTGTGGTCATCCTGCTGACCTTCGGCACCGGCATCGGATCCGCGATCCTGCAGAACGGTGTCCTCCTGCCCAACACGGAGCTCGGGCACATGGAGGTGGACGGCAAGGAGGCCGAGCACCGCGCCGCGTCGTCGGTCAAGGACGACAACGGACTGTCGTACAAGGCGTGGGCCAAAGAGGTCTCGCGCGTGCTCGAGCGCATCGAGGATCTGTTCTGGCCGGACCTCTTCATCGCCGGCGGCGGCATCAGCCGCAAAGCCGAGAAGTGGATCCCCCTGCTCACCAACCGCACCCCGGTGCAGCCCGCGACGCTGCGCAACGCCGCCGGAATCGTCGGCGCGGCCCTCGCCGCACAGTCCGGTGTGGCGCCCTGATTCTCGTCGAGGGCGAACACGCGCCCCTCTGACCTGCGCCGCGTCGGCTCGCCGATGCGCGATGTGACTCACACCCCACTGCCGGCGAGCCGGGAACCTCGGCGTCCTCCCGCGCGTTGGTGCTGTGCACTCGCGGCGGTCGTTACAATGGTCCACGCCCCGGTTTCACGCCGGGAAATCCACAGACCTCTCCGCCGGATCATCACTCTGGCGTGACGCCGCACGACACCGTCACGAAAGGGCGTACGTGGCAGCCATCGATATTCGTCAGACCGCGGACACCGCGCCGGCAGTCGACAGCACTCCGGCCGTCGACACCGCGTCGGCCGACGGCACCGCACCCGGCGCCGTCGGAACCGCACCCGCGAAGGCCCCGGCCAAGAAGGCGGCCCCGCGCAAGGCAGCAGCCAAGAAGGCCGCGCCGCGCAAGGCCGCAGCGAAGACCGCAGCGAAGAAGGCGACGTCTCCTGCGACCGGCGACGACGCCGACGAGCCCACCGCGGACATCGAGGACATCGACGTTCCCGAGGGCGAGCTCGCAGCCGAGTCGGACGTCGTCGAGGTCGTCGCCGTCGGCGACGAGGTCGAGGACGACGCGACCACCGAACCCACGCCGGAGGACAAGGCGTCGGGCGACTTCGTGTGGGACGAGGAGGAATCCGAGGCGCTGCGACAGGCCCGCAAGGACGCCGAACTCAC
Source organism: Rhodococcus sp. BP-160 (assembly GCF_019836205.1). Lineage (NCBI taxonomy): Bacteria > Bacillati > Actinomycetota > Actinomycetes > Mycobacteriales > Nocardiaceae > Rhodococcus > Rhodococcus sp. BP-160. The sequence continues at coordinate 826,297 of NZ_JABUEK010000002.1, read as the reverse complement.
CGCCTCCGCCGACTCCGTCCGCGCCTACCTCAAGCAGATCGGCAAGGTCGCCCTCCTCAACGCCGAGGAGGAGGTCGAGCTCGCCAAGCGCATCGAGGCCGGTCTCTACGCCGTCCAGCTCATGGCCGAGTCCGCCGAGAAGGGCGAGAAGCTCCCCGTGGCCCAGCGCCGCGACATGACCTGGATCTGCCGCGACGGCAACCGGGCGAAGAACCACCTGCTCGAGGCCAACCTGCGCCTCGTGGTCTCGCTGGCCAAGCGCTACACGGGCCGCGGCATGGCGTTCCTGGACCTCATCCAGGAGGGCAACCTCGGTCTGATCCGCGCGGTGGAGAAGTTCGACTACACCAAGGGCTACAAGTTCTCGACGTACGCGACGTGGTGGATCCGTCAGGCCATCACCCGCGCCATGGCGGACCAGGCCCGCACCATTCGTATCCCGGTGCACATGGTCGAGGTCATCAACAAGCTCGGACGCATCCAGCGTGAGCTCCTGCAGGACCTGGGTCGTGAGCCCACTCCCGAGGAGCTCGCCAAGGAGATGGACATCACGCCCGAGAAGGTGCTGGAGATCCAGCAGTACGCTCGCGAGCCGATCTCCCTCGACCAGACCATCGGCGACGAGGGCGACAGCCAGCTCGGCGACTTCATCGAGGACTCCGAGGCCGTCGTCGCCGTCGACGCGGTGTCGTTCACCCTCCTGCAGGACCAGCTCCAGTCGGTTCTCGAGACCCTCTCCGAGCGCGAGGCGGGTGTCGTGCGACTGCGTTTCGGCCTCACCGACGGCCAGCCGCGCACGCTCGACGAGATCGGCCAGGTCTACGGGGTCACGCGTGAGCGCATCCGACAGATCGAGTCGAAGACCATGTCGAAGCTGCGGCACCCGAGCCGGTCGCAGGTGCTGCGCGACTACCTCGACTGACAGTTCCGCACCTCACCCGACGGCGACGAACGTCCCGTCGTCGTCGGGTGGGTAGGGCTGCACCTCGACCACCGCGGTGAGCGGTACCGGTCCGTAGAGGTGCGGGAACAGCATCGAACTCGGATCGCCGGGTACTCCCGGCTCCCATTCCAGCCGGTCCTTCAGTCGAGTGGGGTTCAACGACAGCAGCACGATGTCCCGGCGCCCGGCGAACAGCCGGTTGGCCGGGAGATGAACCTGCTGCGGCGTCGACAGATGGACGAACCCCTGCTCGGCGAGCGACGCGGGTGCCACCTCCCCCGCGGCCACACTCGCCTCCCAGTCCGCCGCCGGGCACATGTGTACCAGGATCTCGGTCATCGGCCGTCCTCTCGTGTCGGGTCCTGCAGTCGCGTCGTGTCGGCCGGCGGCGCCGGTCGTGCGCGTCGTTCCACACCGCCCAGCGCGACGGCGACGATCACACACAGGATGCCCGCGAGTTCGGCGATCGAGGGCACCTGCCTCAGCACCACGACGCCGACCACCGTCGCAGTGGTGGGCAGCAACGCGAGCAACAACGCGAACCGTGCCCGTCCGACCGTGCGCAGGACCACCTGGTCGAGCGCGTAGGGGATCACGCTCGACAACACACCCACCCCGACACCCAGCAGCCACGTGGACGGCGCGGTGAACACCGACGGATCGTCGAGTACCTGGGGCGTCAACGCGAGCGGGGCGAGGATCACCGACGCCACCGCCATGCCGACGGCGAGGGAGTCCAGCCCGTCGCCCGCCGTCGCGACCGACTTCCCGAGCACCACGTAGCCGGCCCACAGTCCGGCGGCGAGGAGTGCGAAACCGACCCCGACCAGGCCCACGTCGAATCGCGCTCCGGCCACCAGCGCGACTCCCGCGACCACCAGGACGAGTGCGAGCACGTCGCGAGCGCGCCGCGATCCGAGTGCGGCGACGAGGACAGGACCGAGGAACTCGATCGCCACGGCGGTGCCCAACGGGATGCGGGCGATCGCCTCGTAGAACGCCAGGTTCATTCCCACCGTGACGACACCGAACCCACCGGCCACCGCGATGGTGCGGGCCGTCCATCGCGTGCGCCAGGGACGACGCCAGGCCAGCAGAACGGCCGCTGCGCCTGCCGCGCGCAGCCACGCCACGGCCGCCGGCGAGATGGTGTCGAACAGATGGACGCCGATGGCGGCACCGAGATACTGCGCGAGCGCTCCGACCACGAAGACGAACGGCACCGACCACGGCGGGAACGAACGCCCCACCGACGCGAGGCCGCGCACGTCCACATCCGTCATGGTCGAACCGTATCCACCGGTCGCGACACGGGCGCACAGGGGCGGGTGAGTTCTGCCGACAGCGAACGATGCTCGGGAGGGACGTGATTCACCAGCATGTTTCGTGTCTGTGACAACACACGGCCATCCGCGTGGGAACAACGCACGAACCCCATACGTCTGTAAGAGTGAACGAACCGCGTCGAACCGACGTGGCGGACCGACCCCAGGACCGTGGTAGTCACGGTCAGTACGGAGGAGTCATGCCCGAATTGTTGACCGACACCACCCTCACCGCTGCCGACAGGTGTGATCGTTGCGGAGCGGGAGCGCGGGTGCGTGCCGTCCTCCCCACCGGCGGAGAACTGCTGTTCTGCCGTCACCACGCCAACGAGCACGAAGCGCGTCTCCTCGAGATGAACGCCACCATCGTCGCTGACGCGGATTCCGACGCCATGGCGTGATGACCGGGGCACTCGGTCCCACAGCATCAGCACTCGACTCCTGACACCACGAAGGGCGACCACCGATCCGGTGGTCGCCCTTCGTCGTGCGCGGGGCTCGTGCAGTGCTGCGATCACCACGAACGCAGGGCCGAGATCCTCTCGGTGAGCTGCTCCGCCGTCGCGATCGCGGTGGGCGGCCCACCACAGCTCCGTCGGAGTTCGCCGTGGATGATGCCGTGGGCCTTGCCGGTGCGGTGGTGATGCATCGCCACCAGGCCGTTGAGCTCCTTGCGCAGATCTGCCAGCTTCGCGGCGTCCGCGGACCGCCCGGCGGGCGGGAGGGTGACCGGAGCCGGAGTCTCCGTGGGCGTCGCCGGGCGTGCCAGCTGCGTCTCCTGCCGTTTCCGCAACAGCGCGCGCATCTGGTCGCCGTCCAACAGGCCCGGCAGGCCGAGATAGTCCGCCTCGTCGTCGCTGCCCGAGAACGTCGCGGTGCCGAAGGAGGAGCCGTCGAAGATCACCTGGTCGAGCTCTGCGTCGGCACCGAGCGAGGTGAACGCCTTCTCCTCCTCGCCGGGCTCGTCCTTCTGCTGGTTCGCCTCGATGAGCAGGTCGTCGTCGAGACCGTCCTTCTCCCGGTGCGGCTTCCCGATGACGTGGTCGCGCTGCGCCTCGAGCTGGCTGGCCAGGTCCAGGAGCACCGGCACCGAGGGCAGGAACACGCTCGCCGTCTCACCCTTGCGGCGAGAACGCACGAAGCGCCCGACGGCCTGGGCGAAGTACAGCGGTGTGGAGGCGCTGGTCGCGTAGACGCCGACCGCGAGGCGCGGGACGTCCACGCCCTCCGACACCATGCGCACGGCCACCATCCAGGTCGACGTTCCCGCGCCGAACTCGGCGATGCGGGCCGAGGACCCGGGATCGTCGGACAGCACGAGCGTCGGGGTCTCCCCCGTCGCCGCCTCGAGGATTCCCGCGTAGGCGCGCGCGGTGGTCTGATCCGACGCGATGACGAGGCCACCCGCGTCGGGAATGCCGCCCTGACGGAGTTGGTGCAGCCGGGTGTTGGCCGCGGCGAGCACCGACGGCACCCACTCACCGGACGGGTCGAGAGCGGTACGCCAGGCCCGCGCCGTCTGCTCGGCGCTGAGCGGCTCCCCGAGACGGGCGGCGAACTCCTCGCCCGCACTGTTGCGCCAGCGTGCCTCGCCCGAGTACGCGAGGAAGACGACCGGCCGCACGACACCGTCCGCCAGCGCGTCGGCGTAGCCGTAGCTGTGGTCCGGGCGCGACCGGGGCAGGCCCTCGTCGTCCGGCTCGTAGTTCACGAAAGGAATGGGGCTGTCGTCGCTGCGGAAGGGCGTTCCCGTCAATGCCAGGCGGCGCGTCGCGTCGCCGTAGGCCTCGCGGATGCCCTCGCCCCAGCTCTTGGCGTCACCGCCGTGGTGGATCTCGTCGAGGATCACGAGCGTCTTGCGGTTCTCGGTCCGCACCCGGTGGCGGGAAGGGTGCGACGCCACCTGTGCGTACGTGACGACGATGCCGTGGAAGTCGCTGGACGTCTGCCCGGTGCTGTTGGAGAAGCGGGAGTCGAGGGCGAGTCCGACGCGCGCCGCCGCCTCCGCCCACTGGTGCTTGAGGTGCTCGGTGGGAGCGACGACCGTGACCTGGTCCACGGTGCGGTCGCTCAGCAGCTCGAGCGCCACGCGGAGCGCGAACGTGGTCTTGCCGGCTCCCGGAGTGGCGACGGCCAGGAAGTCGGTCGGACCCGCCGACAGGTACTTCGTGAGCGCTCGCCGCTGCCAGGCGCGCAGTGGCGGCAGGGCGAATCCGGCCGGCCCTGTCACAGGGAGACCTCCTGCGCTGTCGACCTTCTCGCCGATCTCGGCCGTCATGAACGGGCCTCGTCCGGCGCCGTACGTCCACCTGAAAGGATGCGAACCACCCGTGGCATGGAACTCCCGTTCGGCTCGTCGTCTCGTGTGCACATCCGTCGATCAGACTATCGCGGACGTCGGCGCGCCCACCAATGCGCACGTCGCCGCCGGTGCCCGCGACGGCGACACACCGGGCCGGGACGTGCCCGAGCGACGCCGGTGGGCCATGCTGGAGTCATCATGAGCGCACCCGCCGACAACACGTCCGATCGGGACACCGCGGCAGCGTCGACGCCCGACGGAGAGCCGGGGCCCGGTCCCGTCCCGGGACGGCCGCTGCGCACGGCCTGGCGCGTCGTCGCGAGGACGGCGGGCAAGGCGTGGGACGACTCCATCTTCGGCAAGTCCGCCACCGCCGCCTTCTGGCAGACCCTGTCGCTGCCGCCGCTGGTGCTCGCACTCCTCGGCAGCCTCACCTACATCGCGGGGTGGTTCGGACCGAACACTCTCGACATCATCGAGTCGAAGATCGTGACGTTCAGCTCCACGCTGTTCAGCGACAACGTCGTGGACGAGATCATCGCCCCCACGCTGACGGACATCCTCAACAGCGGACACGGTCCCGTCGTGTCCGTGGGCTTCCTGCTGTCGTTGTGGGCCGGCTCGTCGGCGATCTCCACCTTCGTCGACTCCATCGTCGAGGCACACGGTCAGCAGGACGCGCGCAACCCCGTGTGGCAGCGCATCTTCGCTCTGCTGCTGTACGTCGCGTTCCTGATCGTCGCGGTGTTCGTCCTGCCCCTCGTCGCGCTGGGGCCCACCATCATCGGTCGGGTGCTGCCGTCGTCGTGGTTCGAGATCGGCTCGCAGGTGATCGACATCGCGTACTACCCGGGTGTCGGACTGCTGCTCATCGTCGGCCTGACGACGCTCTACAAGGTGGCTCTGCACACCTCGCTGCCGTGGCACCGCCTGCTCGGCGGATCGCTGCTGGCCGGAGTGTTCTTCATGCTGGCGAGTGCGGTGCTGCGCACCTACCTGTCCTGGGTGACCGGAACGGGCTACACCTACGGCGCGCTCGCGGCTCCGATCGCCTTCCTGCTCTTCACGTTCTTCCTGGGATTCGCGGTGGTGCTGGGGGCGGAGTTCAACGCCACGGTCCAGGAGTTCTGGCCGGCGCGCGCCACACGCATGGACCAGGTCAAGGGATGGATCGCCGAGAAGGCAGCCGATCCGGGTGCGGGCACCGTCGGCGCTCTCGGCCGGCTGGCCACCGGCCCGATCCGCATCGCACGGTCGGATCGGGACGGCGGCGAGTCACCGGAGAAGCGTCAGGTGACGCGTGATCGGCAGGATCACTCGCCCTTGCGCAAGCCGTCGTAGACCTTCTTGCAGTCGGGGCACACGGGTGACCCGGGCTTGGCCGACTTCGTGACGGGAAAGACCTCGCCGCACAGTGCGACGACGTGGGTGCCCATCACCGCGCTCTCGGCGATGCGGTTCTTCTTCACGTAGTGGAAGAACTTCGGAGTGTCGTCGTCGGTGGTCTCGTCGGTGCTGACGTCGGGGCGTTCCTTGGTCTGCGTGCTCATGCATCGATTATGACGGTTGTTCCCGACACGCGCGTCGCACATCTCACCACCTCCGATTACTGCACACTTCGTTCAGTAGTGACACAGTGGAGTCATGGCACACGACGGCATCTCACCCCGCGACAGCGTTCGCGAGGCCGTACTGATCACCGAGGCACGAACGTCGGTCGAGGAACAGCACCGAGCGCGCGTGCGCAAATACCTCTTCATCATGTCTTTCCGTATCCCGGCGCTGGTCCTCGCGGCGCTGTCGTACGGCGCGTGGCAGAACCCGTGGATCGCCATGGCCATCGTCGGCGTGTCCATTCCTCTCCCGTGGATGGCAGTCCTGATCGCCAACGACCGACCGCCGCGGACCGCGGACGAGCCCAGCCGCTACGGCTGGCGGGCGACCGACTCCACCGCGCTGGAGGCCCGCAGCCACCCGGTGGTGAACCTCGACGAGGAACCCGATCTCGACCGCCGCGCGATCTCGAATCCGCGCGCCACGTCCTGAGACGGGTCCGTCCCGAGATCGGTCTGCTGACACACTGACGCGGTGACCGACTCGAACCACCGCACCTCGCCTCCCCCGTCCGTCCCGGTGGACGCGGACCGCCTCGTCGACCTCGCGTCCACGTTGCGGGTCGCGTTCGACCGAGCGGACTTCACTGCGGACGGGATCCTGCAGGCACTGGGCGACTCGGTTCATGCCGCGTTAGGACGTGGCGAACCCGCACCGGTGCGACGCCGGTGCGGAGAACTCGGTCCCCTCGGCACGCTCGTCCGGCTGTTCCTGCTCTCCGACGACGTGGCGATCGACGCCGCGACCACCGCCCTCGCGCCGACGACACTCGACGGGGCGGTCGCTGCCGGCCTCCTCGAGACCGGCAGCGACACCGTGCGCAGTCTGCTCGACATCCGCCCCCTCGATCTCGGCACGGGCACGCGGTGGGTGGTGTCCGACATCGACGGCAGCATGCGCGACGTCCGTATCGGATCCGATCACGTGCTCGGCGTCGGGCACGCGTCGCTGTCGCTGGTCCGCGGGACACCCACCCGTGTCGACGGGAGTCCGCCCACCGTCCTGGATCTCGGTACCGGCTGCGGCATCCAGGCGCTCCACGCGGCGCCGTACGCCCGGTCGATCACCGCCACCGACGTCAGTGATCGGGCCATCGCCCTCACCCGCATGACGGCTGCCCTCAACGGTCTGGACTTCGAGACGATCCCGGGCTCGTGGTTCGCACCCGTCGCGGGGCGGACCTTCGATCGCATCGTCGCCAACCCGCCCTTCGTCGTCGGATCGGGCCGAGTCTCCCACTCCTACCGCGATTCCGGCCTGGACCTCGACGGTGCCAGCAGCCTCGTCGTGGGAGCGGCACCGGAGCATCTCGCTCCCGGCGGGACCGCCTCGTTGCTCGCCTCCTGGGTTCACGTGGACGGTGAGGACTGGCGGTCACGGGTCACCTCCTGGCTGCCGGACCACGGTGTCGACGCGTGGATAGTGCAGCGCGACATCGCGGACCCCGCTCTCTACGTGGGCACGTGGCTGCGGGACGGTGGCCTCGATCTGCGAGACCCGGCCGTCGACGAGACGGCGACCGCCTGGCTCGATCACCTCGACGCCGCCGGCGTCACGGGTGTCGGCTTCGGCTTCGTGTACCTCCGCCGGACCGACCGGCCCACCAGCGTCCTCGCGGAGGACCTGATGCACGGGTACGAGGATCCCCTCGGCGACGAGGCACTCGACGTCCTGGACCGGGTGGACTGGCTCCGCACACACGATCTGCTCGACGAGTGTGTGGCCGTCGCCCCGACCACGGCACTCGAGGAGGTCTCCACCCCCGATCCGGACGGTGGGTGGACCACCGTCGTACGCCGGGTCCACCGCGGCGACGGGCCCGCGTGGTCCCACGAGATCGATGCGGACGGGGCGGCACTCCTGGCCGGGATGCGCGCGGGCGGACTGACGGTCGGCGACCTCACCGAGCTTCTCGCGGCCGCACGCGGTGTGGACGCCGCGGAGCTGACGGACTCGGTCGTCGCGTTGGTCGCGGGGCTCGTCGTGCACGGGTTGGTGATCCCCACCTGAGCCGAGCAGTCGTTTCTCTCAGCAACTTCTCAGGGCTGAGGTGGTGAAACCGCAGCTCAGAGTGTTTGACGGAGGTGGGCTTCGGGAACTTTTCTGACGTGTCCCGGCGTTGTAGCCAGTGAGACACCACCGATCAGGAGGCACGTCATGACCAGCCCCACCACCATTCGCCCTCGACCGAGTGATGCCGACCTGGATGCACAGAGCCCGGCAGCGGACCTCGTTCGCGTCTACCTCAACGGTATCGGCCGCACGGCTCTGCTGACGGCCGCGGAGGAAGTCGATCTGGCGAAGAAGATCGAGGTGGGTTTGTACGCGACCCATGTGCTCGCGACCGGCAAGCGCCTCTCCCCCGCCAAGAAGCGTGACCTCGCGCTCATCGTCCGCGAGGGCCAGTCCGCTCGGGCACACCTCCTCGAGGCCAACCTCCGTCTCGTCGTCTCACTCGCCAAGCGCTACACGGGCCGCGGGATGCCGCTGCTGGACCTCATCCAGGAGGGCAACCTGGGTCTCATCCGTGCGATGGAGAAGTTCGACTACGCCAAGGGCTTCAAGTTCTCGACGTACGCCACCTGGTGGATCCGTCAGGCCATCACGCGCGGCATGGCGGACCAGAGCCGCACCATTCGTCTCCCCGTGCACCTGGTGGAGCAGGTGAACAAGCTCGCGCGGATCAAGCGTGAGCTGCACCAGCAGCTCGGCCGCGAGGCCACCGACGACGAGCTCGCCGAGGAGTCCGGCATCCCGGTCGAGAAGATCGCGGATCTGCTCGACCACAGCCGAGACCCGGTGTCGCTCGACATGCCCGTGGGCAGCGACGAGGAGGCACCGCTGGGCGACTTCATCGAGGACTCGGAGGCCACGTCCGCCGAGAACGCCGTGATCGCCGGGCTGCTGCACACCGACGTGCGCAGCGTGCTCGCCACGCTGGACGAGCGTGAGCAGCAGGTCATCCGGTTGCGCTACGGCCTCGACGACGGTCAGCCGCGCACCCTCGACCAGATCGGCAAGCTGTTCGGCCTCTCGCGTGAGCGCGTACGCCAGATCGAGCGTGAGGTCATGGGCAAGCTGCGTCAGGGCGACCGCGCCGAGCGACTGCGGTCCTACGCCAGCTGATCGACCCCCGCATCACGAGACAGGCCCCCGGCTCTCGCCGGGGGCCTGTCGTCGTTCACGGGCTCAGCGCAGGCGACGGGGGCCCAGATCGATACGGCTGGGCTCGGGCCCGATGCGGATCCGTGCGTCGGTGGTCTCCGCGCCACTCGGTGACGCGAGGACCGGGTCGCACACCAGCTCGCGCACCTCGGACAGATCGTCCGCCAGTGTGGAGACCCGGAGCACGACGTCCACCAGCGCGCCCTTGTTCACCGGGGACGCGGTGCGGTACCCCGACAGCATCGGCGCGGCCCGCGGCGCGTCGATGAGCTCCGCGGCTTCCCTCTCGGTGAGTGGGAGCACGCGGTACGCCCTGTCTCCCAGCAGATCCGACATGATGCCGGACAACCCGAACGACACCAGTGAGCCGAACGACGGATCGTCCTGGACCCGCACCAGGCACCCGATCCCCTTGGTCGCCATCCGCTGCACCTGCATCACCGGGGTGCCCGATGCCTCGAACAAATCCCGGTACGCGCGGGCGACGGCGTCCGGCCCCACGACGTCGAGGCGGACACCGCTCAGGTCGGGGCGGTGTCGCCACTGATCGCCGGTGGCCTTCACCGCGACGGGTCCTCCCAGCTCGCGGGCCGCCTCCACCGCCTCGGCCTCGTCCGTCACCGTGCGGAAGGCGGCGATCTCCACGCCGTAGCACCGCAGCAACTGCTCGGTCTCGACGTCCGAGAGCCACCGCCCCGAGGGACTGGCCGCCATCCAGCCGGCCACCAGTGCGCGCGCCGCGTCGGCGTCGACGCCGCCGGGCCGCACCACGCTGTCGGCCGGTCGATTCAGCCACGAGGCGTACCGCCACGCCTTCTGCAGCGCGTAGACCGCCCGCGCCGGGTCGGGATACGACGGCACCGATCCGCGGATCGGCGTTCCGTCGTCGCCGCGGACCGCCAGCACGTCCGGAATGCCCTCGGCGGCGAGGAAGGTCGTCAGCACCGGCTTGTCGGCGCCGCGGACCGCCGCGCCGAGTGCCTCGGCGTAGGAGGCGACACGGACGGCGACCGGAGGCACGAAGACCGCGAGAACGGTGTCCACGTCGTCCGACCGCAGCGCCGTGGTGACCGCGGCCGCGAACTCCTCGGGCGTGGCCTGCGCGCCCACGTCGACCGGGTCCGGTGCGGTCATGCCGCTGTCGCGTGCGGCGTCGACGGCGAGGACGCCGAGCGCCGTCGAGTTGCCCACCACCGCGACCCGCGGACCTGCCGGCAGGGGCTGATAACCCAGAAGGATGGCGCAGTCGAACAGTTCCGCGATCGAGTCGACCTGGATCACTCCCGCCTGCTCGAAGAGGGCACGCACGATCGTGTCGTCGATGTCCGTGCCGGTCGCCAGCGCGGGCGGTACGGCTCCGCGTCCGCTCTTGACCGCGACGATCGGCTTGGACCGCGCGACCCGGCGCGCGATGCGCCAGAACTTGCGGGCGTTGCCGAAGCTCTCGAGGTAGAGCAGGACCACCTCGGTGGCCTCGTCCTGGTCCCAGTACTGCAGCAGGTCGTTGCCGGACAGGTCGGCGCGGTTGCCGGCGGAGACGAACGTCGACAGTCCCAGGAGCCGTTTCGACGCCTGCGCCAGGATGGCGATACCCAGGGCACCCGACTGGCAGAAGAAGCCCACACGTCCGCGACCCGGGAGGTCCGTCGCCAGCGTGGCGTTGAGCGACACCGCGGGATCGAGGTTCGCGACGCCGAGAGCATTGGGGCCGACCAGGCGCATGCCGTGTGCACGAGCGGAGTGCACCAGGCGCCGTTCGTTCGCGCGCCCGTCCTCTCCCGTCTCACCGAACCCGGACGAGACCACCACCAGCGCCTTCACACCCTTGGCGAGACAGTCGTCGAGCACCGCGTCGATCTGGTCGGCCGGCACGGCGGCCACCGCGAGATCCACCTCGTCGGGAATGTCCCGCACCGTCGGGTACGCGCGCACTCCGCGCACCGACGTGTGTTCCGCGTTCACGGGATAGACGGGTCCGGTGAACGACCCGCGCAGCAGGTTGGTCAGCACCGCGTTGCCCACCTTCTCGGGGTCCGTCGAGGCACCGATGACGGCGACGGAGCGTGGGCCGAGCACGTTGCGGACGCTGCGGGCCTCGGCCGCGCGCTCGCGGGAGTTGCGCACCTGGACGAGCGCGTCGCTGGGATCGATGTCGAAGTCCAGGTTGAGCACGCCGCCGTCGAAGCTGCGACTGACCTGGTAGCCGGCCTGCCGGAACACGGTGACCATGTTGCGGTTCTCCGCGAGCACCTCGGCGACGAAGCGGCGCACCCCGTTCTCCGCGGCCGCCCCCGCCAGATGCTCGAGCAGGATCGGACCGAGCCCACGACCCTGGTGCGCGTCGGCGACGACGAAGGCCACCTCGGCGGAGTTGCCGTCGCCCTGCGGCAGGCGCTCGTACCGGCCGACGGCGATGATCTCGTCGCCGAGCGTCGCGACGAGGGCCACCCGCGACGTGTGATCGACCGTCGTGAAGTTGAGGATGTCGCGCTTGGGCATGGTGGGGTACGGACCGAAGTAGCGCAGGTACCGCGTCCGCTCGGACAGCTTGCCGTGGAACTCGACCAGGGCGTCGGCGTCACCGGGCACGATCGGCCGCAGATGCACCACGCGGCCGTCGGACGCGAGCACGTCGGCGGCCCAGTGCCGCGGGTAGTTCTCGGCCCGCTGCCGCTCGAGCTCCTTCGGATCCGGCGGCGTCGGCGCGTCCGGTGCCGTCTGCGCTGTCGGTGTCTCGGGTGCGGGCGTCTCGTCAGTCACGCGGATCCTCCGGGTCGAGTCCCCACAGCGGGTAGACGGCGCGGCGGGTGGCCACGATGGCGGTGTCGATGCGTTGGATGGCGCGATCGACGTGCTCGACACCCGACTCCGGGGAACCACCCGGCCCGTCCCACGGCGGGTAGTCCACGTCGCCGTCGTCGCTCATCGTGGACGGCAGGTCGATGCTCGGCGCGGCGAGCCGCACCTTCTCGTGCCACTCGTCCGGAATGGACGTCGTCGGATCGAGATCGCGGTCGAGCACCGCGGCGATGAGATGGGTCCAGGCACGGGGCACCACCCGCACCAACCCGTATCCGCCACCCCCCACCGCGAGCCACCGACCCTCACAGACCTGGTCGGCGAGGTCGCGCATCGCACGGAACGCGGCGCGCTGCCCGTCCACGGTGAGTCCGAGATCGGCGAGCGGATCCTCCCGATGACTGTCCACGCCGCACTGGCTGATGATGATCTGCGGCTTGAACGCCGCCACCGCTCCGGGCACCACCGCGTGAAACGCTCTCAACCACAACCGGTCTCCCGTGCCGGGCAGGACCGGCACGTTGACGGAGGTGCCCTCCGCGGTGTCGGCACCCACCTCGGTGGACCATCCGGTATTGGGCCACAGCGTGGCCGGGTGCTGGTGCACCGAGACCGTCATGACGCGGGGATCGGCGAGGAACGCCGCCTGGACACCGTCACCGTGATGAGCGTCCACGTCGATGTAGGCGATGCGGTCGTACCCGTTGTCGAGCAGCCACGAGATGGCGATGGCCGCGTCGTTGTAGACGCAGAAGCCCGACGCCCAGTCCGCCATGGCGTGGTGCATGCCCCCGCCGATGCTCACCGCGCGGCGCGAGCGTCCCGACGCGATGGCCCGCGCGGCGGTCAGGGTGCCACCCGCGATGACCGCACTGGCCTCGTGCATGTCGGGGAACACCGGATTGTCCTCGGATCCGAGACCGTGCAGCACCTCGGACGCCCGCGAACCCAGCGGCAGGTCACGCGGCGCGCGCTTGACCGCCTCGACGTACCCCGGCGTGTGCACCCGTAACAGCTCACTGTCCGACGCGACCTCCGGCGGCAGCAGTTCGGTCCCCTCGAGCAGACCGATCCCCCGCGCCAGATCCATGGTGAGTGCGAGGCGGGTGGGATTCATCGGGTGGTCGTCGCTCCACCGGTAGTTCAGGTAGTCCGCACTCCAGACCAGAGCGGACTGCCCCGGAGGCGACTGCGATGTCGAGGACGACTGCAGAGTCATGGCCCTCAACCTACGTGTCCGATTCGGCGTTCGTGATCGACTCGCGCACACGTGCTCGACGGGTCGTGGCAGGGCGGACACACCGCGGCTCACCACGCCGCACCTGGACCCACCGGTGAACCGTCCGTACCGGTAGAATCCACGACGACGAAGGGTGTGATTGTGAAGGATCTGGTGGACACCACCGAGATGTATCTCCGGACCATCTACGACTTGGAAGAAGAAGGGGTCGTTCCCCTGCGCGCCCGCATCGCCGAGCGCCTCGAGCAGAGCGGACCGACCGTGAGCCAGACCGTGGCTCGGATGGAGCGCGACGGGCTGCTCCTGGTCGCGGGCGACCGGCATCTGCAGCTGACGGAGAAGGGCCGCGAGCTCGCGGTCGCCGTGATGCGCAAGCACCGACTCGCCGAGCGGCTGCTCGTGGACGTGATCGGCCTGCGCTGGGAGGACGTGCACGCCGAGGCCTGCCGCTGGGAGCACGTCATGAGCGAGGAGGTCGAACGTCGCCTCGTCGAGGTGCTGGACAACCCGACCACCTCGCCGTACGGGAACCCGATTCCCGGTCTCGCACTGCTGGGTTCGTCCCGGCCGACCGAGCAGCCGGAGGATCTGGTGCGCCTCAGCGACATCGCGCCCGGAACGCCCACCGCCGTGGTGGTGCGCCGCCTCGCGGAGTACGTGCAGTCCGACCCCGACACGATCGCGCGCCTGCGCGAGGCCGGAGTCGTCCCGGACGCGCGCGTCACCGTGTCCGTCACGCCGGGCGCGGTCACCATTACCGTGCCGGGCCACGACGACGTCGACCTGTCCGAGGAGATGGCGCACGCCGTTCAGGTCCGCACCATCTAGCTGCTCGGGTCTCTCGCGGAGTTCCCATACACAGGAATCGGAGTTCGAGTGAAGTTCGTGGTGACCGGCGGCGCCGGCTACGTCGGCAGTGTGTGTGCGGCCGTCCTGATGGAGAACGATCACGACGTCGTCGTGGTCGACGATCTGTCCACCGGCAACGCCGACGGGGTGCCCTCGGGTGCGGAGTTCGTCGAGGGCCCCGTCGCCGAGGTCGTCTCGTCCGTGCTCGGACGCGAGAAGGTCGACGGGGTCCTCCACTTCGCGGCTCAGTCGTTGGTCGGCGAGTCGGTGGAGAAGCCGGAGAAGTACTGGCGCGGCAACCTCGGTGCGGCGCTGGAACTGCTCGATGCCATCGTCGAGCACCAGGTTCCGCGCCTCGTGTTCTCCTCGACCGCCGCGACGTATGGGGAGCCCGAGCGCACGCCCATCACGGAGGACTTCCCCACTCGGCCCACCAACCCGTACGGAGCCAGCAAGCTCGCGATCGACCACGCGATCACGGGATACACCGCGGCGCACGGGTTCGGGGCGACCAGCCTCCGATATTTCAACGTGGCCGGAGCACACGCCGGTCTCGGCGAGAACCGTGTCGTCGAGACCCACCTCATTCCTCTCGTCCTGCAGGTCGCTCTCGGACACCGTGAGTCCATCTCGGTGTTCGGCACCGATTGGCCGACACCGGACGGTACGGCCGTCCGTGACTACATCCACGTCCGCGATCTGGCCGACGCGCACCTGCGCGCCCTGTCCCAGAGCGTCCCCGGGAATCACCGGATCTTCAATCTGGGTAGTGGCGAAGGGTTCTCGGTGCGCGAGGTCATCGACGCGTGCCGCCGCGTCACCGGCGTCGACATCGCCGTCACGGACGCACCCCGGCGAGCCGGCGATCCGGCAGTGCTCGTCGCGTCGAGCGAGAAGGCCATGGCCGAGCTCGGCTGGAAGCCCGAGCTCACCGATCTCGACGTGATCGTCGCGGACGCCTGGGCGTTCCTGCAGTCTCTCGGCGACAGGGCGCACTCCGCCCGTCGCTGACCCCGGGCCTCACACCGCGTCCGGCGGCAACTCGACCCCCAGGTCCTCCGCCAGTGACCGCGCGGACAGCACGAGCTCACGCACCACGGTGGGTCGCACACCGTTCTGCAGAGCCGTGTCCAGCAGTTGCGCGAAGCGGTACTCCGGATCCGCGGTCAACGCCGTCTGCAGCGCCACCCCGGCGAGCGGTCCGTCTCCGCGCAGGTACGCCCACGCCCCCAGCATCGTCGCGGGGTGCGCTCGGTCCGGTCCGCTGACCCGCCGCGTCAGCTCGACCCACACCGCCTCGGCCGTGGGTCCCAGCGCGGTCGTCGCGAGGCCGAGAACGGCGTCCCGCACCGCGATCGTGCTGATCGCCACCATGATGCGCGCCGCCGTCAGGTGGTCGAGCTCGTCGGAGGCGTGCAGTGCCTCGAGGAAGACGACCGTGTCCGCCAGCAGGTCCGAGTGGCCGACCGGCCCGTCCTCCAGCTCGACCCGCAGTCGGCTGTTGCGGAACCGTTCGCACTCCGACTCCGGAACGGGTTGCAGCAGCAGCGCGATCTCCGACCGGGACGTGCGGATCTGCCGTCCCGCCATCACGCGGGACGCCGCGACCTGCGACGAGCCGGGATCGGGCAGCGTGCCGCACCGCGGATCACCACCCAGGCTGCGCCACCGCTGACCGACCGCCAGGTGGGACACGTGGTGCACACCGAACAGGTCGATCCCGCGCGGGTCGAGTGTGTCCCGCAGCGCATCGGCCACCACCTCGTACGGCATCGTGAACTTCGACCCGGTGATCAGCACCGCGACGACCGCGTCCAGACCCTCTCTCGTGCAGACCTCGCCGCACCGCTCGATCACGTCGGCGAGCTCGGGTGAGTCGAGCCGGTCGGAGAGGTCCTGCCGCATGCACATCTCCACGACGGTGGGGCTGCCGGTGCTGAGGCAGATGAGCACGATGGACCGCGCCGGCACGAAGCCGAGCAGAGCCGGAACGGCGGCGATGAGGTCGCCCACCGACGTCACGACGGGGTGGTCCGCCGTCGTGGACGACGGGGATCGATGGCGGGGAACGGGGTAAGGGCGTCGAGTCATGAGGAGGACTGTCCGCGTGCGGCCGACAGGTCCTCCGGGGTCGACCTGGGCCGATGAAACGGCCTGTGGAT
This sequence comes from Rhodococcus sp. BP-160, assembly GCF_019836205.1. Taxonomy (NCBI): domain Bacteria; kingdom Bacillati; phylum Actinomycetota; class Actinomycetes; order Mycobacteriales; family Nocardiaceae; genus Rhodococcus; species Rhodococcus sp. BP-160. The sequence continues at coordinate 809,898 of NZ_JABUEK010000002.1, read as the reverse complement.
CGGCCCGCGCCCGGGGATGGACGCTCGCGCGGCTGCCACACTCGTCAGGAGACGACGAGAGGCAACCGTGCGCGCAGTGATCCAGCGAGTGAGCAAAGCGACCGTTCGAGTCGACGGCGTGGAGGTCGGACGTATCGGCGCCGGACTCCTGGCCCTCGTCGGGGTGTCACCGTCGGACGGCGCCGCGGACGTCGAGCACGTCGCCCGCAAGATCGCGGATCTCCGCATCCTGCCGGACGAACGATCCGTCTCGGACGATCCCGACGCAGCCGAGGTCCTCGTCGTGTCCCAGTTCACGCTGTACGGGGACACGCGCAAGGGCCGTCGGCCGTCGTGGAACGGTGCGGCGGCGGGCGACGTCGCAGAACCGCTGGTCGATGCGGTGGTGGCATCGCTCCGGGCGCGCGGCATCACGGTCGCGACGGGTGTGTTCGGCGCGCACATGGCGGTGCAGTCGGTGAACGACGGGCCCATGACCGTCCTCGTCGACAGCCACTGACTCACCGGCCTCGTCTGCGCCGCGGACGGCGCCACACCACTTCCTCCGGCAGCATCCACCCGCGACGGCGCGCGAGGAGACACAGAGCCGCGCCGACCACGGTCGCGGCGATCAGAGCGATCGTCGGTTGCCCTGCGGCCTGCACCACCACGAGGGTGGCGCTCGCGATCAGGGCGCACGACGCGTAGAGCGTGTTGCCGCCGAAGATGGTGGGGATGCGGCCGACCGCCACGTCGCGGATCGCACCGCCGCCCACCGCGGTGACGGCGCCGAGTCCGATGGCCGGGAGCCACCCGAGTCCCACGCCCAGGGTCTTCTGAGCCCCTGCCGCGGCCCAACAGCCGAGTGCCAGCGCGTCGACGTACGGGAAGACTCGGTCCCACCCACGCCCTTCGAAGCGCACGGCGAACGCGACGACGGCACCGATCAGTGCCACCGTCAGATAGCGGTAGTCGGTGACTGCGACGGGCGGCCCGGCCTGGAGCAGCGTGTCGCGGATGATGCCGCCGCCGAGCCCCGAGACGATGGCGAGAACCGAGAAGCCGACCAGGTCGAAGCGAAAGGCCCGAGCGACGGCGCCGCCGAGCAGCGCGTTGGCGAAGACACCCGTGAGGTCGAGGACCCGGAACAGCTCGGGTACGGCCACGGTCATGGGGTTATCCCCCGGCCTTGACCTTCTGCACCGCGGCGGTGAAGGTGCGGTCGAGCGTGGCGGAGTCGGGCGTCAGTTCCCCGAAGGACATGTACGTCGCCGTGACGCGGACGTCGTCGACCTGGGCCAGCAGCGACAGCATGGACTGCGTGACCTCGCCCGCCTGGCCGCCGGAGGTGACGGTACGACGCAGCGCAAGGGTGTCGTCGGCGCCGATCGGCGGCGGCGGAACGATGTCGGTGGTCACCAGGCTCGTCACACCGGCAGAGGTGGCCTCGACCTCCGAGCACTCCTCCCACAACGCCTTCCGATCCTCCAGCGTCGTGTCCACCCGGGACAGCTCGATGGAGATGGTGGCCCGGTTCTCGGGATCGGTCGCGACCAGCAGTGCCGTCGAGTCGGGATCCGACGATCGTGCTTCCGGCTTGCATCCCGCCGGTTCGACGGACGCGTCGGCCGCGATGCCGTCGAGGTCCTGAGCCGCCTGCGCCACGGCCTGCGGGGGCAGCACCACGGCCTGGTACGGCGCCGTGAAGGTGCTGGGATCGAGAAGCAGGGCCGACAGCGATCCCGCCGCGTCGGGACTCGCCGAGGTGCTGGACGGAGTGCTCGACGGTGTGGTGGTCGTCGACGACGATGATCCGGGTGCACTCGACGGAGCGGCGGAGGGCGGCGGACCGCCGGCCTCGGGAGTCCCGCTCACCGTGGAGCCACCGCATCCCGCCAGCACGGCGGCCGCGAGGGCGACGAGCGCACCGGCCCGCACCGCGGACACTCTGCTGGTGGCATCGGAACTCGTCGCTCGCGTCTGCATGTCTCCCCTGTCGGTGTGGCCCCCGGGCGTCCGGGAACCGTGCGTGGCCTCGACGCTGCCACACCGGCGGCCGCCCGTCCGCGGGCCACACCGAGGGGTGTCCGGTTCGTTATCCGGCGCTCGGCTCAGGACCCGCGAGCGATCCATTCCTCGAGATGGGGCGATTCGTCGCCGATGGACGTCCCGTCACCGTGGCCGGTGTTGACCACCGTCTCCGGTGACAGCGCGAACAGTCGCTCCCGAATGCTGCCGATGATCGTCGGGAAGTCCGAGTAGGACCGGCCGGTGGCACCGGGCCCACCGGAGAACAACGTGTCGCCACTGAAGAGCTGGCCGGCCTCGGGAAGGTACAGGCAACTCGACCCGGGTGAGTGTCCCGGCGTGTGCAGAACCTTGATCTCGGTGCCGGCGACCGAGATCCGGTCCCCGTCCGCCAGATCACGGTGAGCCAGTCCCGGGTGCGTCTGTTCCCAGAGCACGTCGTCTGCCGGGTGCAGCAGAATCGGTGCGTCGAGCCGCTCCGCGAGCTGGGGAGCGACCGTCACGTGATCGTTGTGTCCGTGCGTGCACACCACGGCGACGACCTTCCGGCCGCCGACCGCGTCGATGATCGGGGCCGCGTCGTGCGCCGCGTCGACGATCACCACCTCGGAATCGTCGCCGACGATCCAGATGTTATTGTCGACGGCCCAGGATCCGCCGTCGAGCTCGAACGTGCCCGAGGTGACGACCTTCTCGACCCGGAAGCCGGACGGCGCGGTCACAGGACCACCACCGAACGCAGGACCTGCCCCTTGGCCATGGTGTCGAACGCCGCCTCGACGTCGTCCAGCGCGATGCGCTCGGTCACGAACTTCTCCAGCGGCAGGCGACCCTGCTGGTACAGGTCGACCAGCATCGGGAAGTCGCGCTCGGGAAGGCAGTCTCCGTACCACGACGACTTGAGCGAACCGCCGCGACTGAAGAAGTCGATCAACGGCATCTCGAGCGTCATGTCCGGCGTCGGCACACCGACCAGGACGACGGTGCCGGCCAGGTCGCGGGCGTAGAAGGCCTGCTTCCACGTCTCGGGACGTCCGACGGCGTCGATCACCACGTCGGCACCGAAGCCGCCGGTCAACTCCTGGATGGCCTCGACCGCGTCCACGTCGGAGGCATCGACGGTGTGCGTGGCACCCAGGCCCGTCGCCCATTCGAGCTTGCCCTTGTCGCGGTCCACAGCGATGATCGTGCCCGCTCCGGCGAGCCGGGCACCGGCGATGGCGGCGTTGCCGACGCCGCCGCATCCGATGACGGCGACGGAGTCACCGCGTCCGACGTTGCCGGTGTTCATCGCCGCGCCGAGGCCTGCCATGACGCCGCAGCCGAGCAGTCCGACGACGGCGGGGTCGGCGGAGGGATCGACCTTGGTGCACTGGCCCTCGTGCACGAGGGTCTTGTCGGCGAAGGCGCCGATGCCCAGTGCGGGCGAGAGTTCCGTGCCGTCCTCGAGTGTCATCTTCTGCGAGGCGTTGTGCGTGTCGAAGCAGTACCAGGGCTCACCGCGCTTGCAGGCACGACACTGACCGCACACGGCGCGCCAGTTGAGCACCACGAAGTCGCCGACCTCGACGTGGGTGACCGCGTCGCCGACCGTCTCCACGATGCCGGCCGCCTCGTGGCCGAGCAGGAACGGGAACTCGTCGTTGATGCCACCCTCGCGGTAGTGCAGGTCGGTGTGGCAGACGCCGCAGGCCTGCACCCGCACGACCACGTCGTTGGAGCCCGGATCGGGGATGACGATTGTCTCGAGGGACACCGGAGCACCCTTGCTCCGAGCGACGACGCCGCGGACCTGCTGTGGCATTTCTTGCCTCCATCTGTCGGTACTGCCGGGTGCTGCGAACCTGACCGTCACCCTAACGATGCACAGGTGCGAACTGCTGCATCGGAGAGGTGTTCACCCAGTCGTGACACGCACGGCACACCGGATTCTCCTGACGGGACTACTTGTTGGGGCATGTCGGACCAACTCGAATACGACCTGGTAGTCATCGGTTCCGGACCGGGAGGGCAGAAGGCCGCGATCGCGGCGGCGAAACTGGGCAAGCGCGTCGCCATCATCGAGAAGGGCAGCATGCTCGGCGGCGTGTGCGTCAACACGGGCACCATCCCGTCGAAGACGCTGCGCGAGGCGGTTCTCTATCTGACAGGCCTCAATCAACGCGAGCTCTACGGAGCGAGCTATCGCGTCAAGGCGAACATCACGCCGTCGGATCTGCTGGCCCGGACGTCCCACGTGATCGGCAAGGAGGTCGAGGTCGTCCGATCGCAATTACTGCGCAACCGAATAGAGATGATCACCGGCGAGGGCCGGTTCCTCGACGCGCACACCATCGCGGTGGACGACCGCAGCCGCGGCGAGCGCATCATGGTCGGCGCGCGGAACGTCGTGATCGCCACCGGGACGGCGCCCGCCCGTCCCGACGACGTCGAGTTCGACAACTACCGCGTGCTGGACTCCGACGGCATTCTGGATCTGCAGTTCATCCCGTCGTCGATGGTGGTGGTCGGAGCCGGCGTCATCGGGATCGAGTACGCCTCCATGTTCGCGGCGCTCGGATGCAAGGTGACCGTGGTCGAGAAGCGCGACACCATGCTCGACTTCTGTGACCGTGAGATCGTCGAGTCGCTGCAGTTCCACCTGCGCGACCTCGCGGTCACGTTCCGCTTCGGCGAGGCGGTCACGGCCGTCGACGTGGGTCCGTCGGGAACGGTCACCACGCTGGCGAGCGGGAAGAAGATCCCGGCCGAGACGGTGATGTACTCGGCCGGACGTCAGGGCATGACCGACGGGCTGGATCTGGAGAAGGCCGGACTCGAGGCGGACGCCCGAGGACGGATCGACGTCGACGACGACTTCCAGACCAAGGTGGACACGATCTACGCGGTCGGTGATGTCATCGGATTCCCCGCGTTGGCCGCGACGTCGATGGATCAAGGCCGACTGGCCGCTTATCACGCCTTCGGCGAGCCGGGGAACAAGCTCACCGACCATTAGCCCATCGGCATCTACTCCATCCCGGAGGTGTCCTACGTCGGCGCGACCGAGGTGGAATTGACGAAGAACTCGGTTCCCTACGAGGTGGGCGTGTCCCGCTACCGCGAACTCGCGCGCGGACAGATCGCGGGAGACTCCCACGGGATGCTGAAACTGATCGTGTCCACCGTCGACCGACGGGTCCTCGGCGTGCACATCTTCGGTTCCGGCGCGACCGACCTCGTGCACATCGGACAGGCGGTCATGGGGTGCGGGGGCACGGTCGACTATCTGGTCGACGCCGTCTTCAACTATCCGACCATGTCCGAGGCGTACAAGGTCGCGGCGCTGGACGTCGCCAACAAGATCCGGGCTCTGGAGGCTTTCACGCGCTGACCGGCGACGGCGGGGAATGTCGGGGTCCCCGCCGTCGTTGGGAGGAGAAACGGGTGAAGCCCGGTCGCGCAGGGTCGCTGTGGGAAAATGGGGTAACCGCACAGTGGTGCCCCGGCAGGACACGCACGGCGACGAGGAAGGACACCGGCATGGACGAGAAGTCGAGAATGTACGAGCTGGAGTTTCCAGCGCCCCGAGTGTCGTCCGAGGACGGCGTGGGTCCGGTGCTGGTCCACGGCCTCGAGGGTTTCTCCGACGCAGGTCACGCGGTCAAGCTGGCCACCACGCATCTGCGCGAGACCCTGGAGACCGAACTGGTGGCGTCCTTCGACGTCGACGAGCTGCTCGACTACCGCTCACGTCGCCCCATGATGACGTTCTCCGCCGACCACTTCTCCGACTACGACGAGCCGCACCTCAATCTCTACGCGGTGCAGGACGCCGTGGGCACCCCGTTCCTGCTGTTGGCGGGTCTCGAACCCGACCTGAAGTGGGAGAAGTTCACCACCGCGGTGCGTCTGCTGTCGGAGCAGCTCGGAGTACGCCGCACCATCGGCCTCAACTCCATTCCCATGGCGGTGCCGCACACCCGGCCGCTGGGGGTCACCGCCCACTCCAGCGACACCGACCTGGTGGGCGAGCACCACAAGTGGTCGGGTGAGCTGCAGGTGCCGGCCAGCGCCTCGTCCCTGCTCGAGTACCGCATGGCGCAGCACGGCCACGAATCGATGGGCTTCTCGGTACACGTGCCGCACTACCTGGCACAGACGGCGTACCCGAGCGCGGCGGAGACGCTGCTCGAACTGGTCGCCGAATCGTCGAAGCTGACCATCCCGTTGAACGCACTGACGGAATCCGCGGCACGGGTGCGCGAGCAGGTCGACCAGCACGTCGAGGGCAACCCGGAGGTCCAGTCCGTGGTCCAGGCACTCGAGCGTCAGTACGACACCTTCGTCACGGCGCAGGAACAGCAGTCGACGCTCCTCGCCGCGGACGAGGAACTGCCCAGCGGCGACGAACTGGGTGCCGAGTTCGAGAAGTTCCTCGCGGAGCAGACCGAGTTCGTCGAGGACGAGCCGTCGCCCGAGACGCACGAGGGTCCCGAGGACGGAACCGACCGCTCCTGACGTCACGAGTTCTTACCCAGCCGTAACCCGACGGCTGTGTGAACGGTGACGATCCCGGTTTACGCTCGGTCGGCGACACACACGGTGCCGCCGATCGAGAGGGGCCGGGATGTCCGACACACGCCGCCGCGCCCTGCGTCCGGTTCCCGACGCGGAACCGCGGCTGCACTTCCGCACGGTGCACGGTTATCGACGTGCCTTCCGGATGGCGGGAGACGGACCGGTACTGCTGCTGATCCACGGCATCGGTGACAGCTCCGAGACCTGGCTCGACGTGCTCCCCCATCTCGCGTCGAAGTACACCGTCATCGCGCCGGACCTGCTCGGCCACGGACTGAGCGACAAGCCTCGTGCCGACTACTCGGTGGCCGCATACGCGAACGGCATCCGCGATCTGCTCGTCACCCTCAACATCGACGCGGTGTCCGTGGTGGGCCACTCGCTCGGCGGCGGTGTGGCCATGCAGTTCGCCTACCAGTATCCGGACATGGTCGAGCGCCTCGTCCTCGTCTCGGCGGGCGGTGTCACCAAAGACGTCCACCCGGCGCTGCGACTCATGTCCACGCCCATCGTCAACGAGGCGTTCAAGTTGCTGCGCCTGCCCGGCGCCATGCGCATGCTGCGCATGGCGGGCGCTGCGATCGACCAGTTGGACGGCACTCCTCTGCACCCCGGGGCCGTCCTGCACGACACACCCGATCTGGTCCGCGTTCTCGGCAACCTCCTCGACTCCACCGCCTACGACGCCTACCTGCGCACGCTGCGGGCCGTCGTCGACTGGCGCGGGCAGGTGGTCACCATGCTCGACCGGTGTTACCTGACCGAGAACCTGCCCGTGCAACTCATCTGGGGTGATCAGGACACGGTCATCCCCATCGCCCACGCGACGCTCGCGCACGCCGCGATGCCCGGCTCCCGCCTCGACGTCTTCGCCGGCGCCGGCCACTTCCCGTACCGCGACGATCCGATGCGCTTTCTCGAGGTCCTGGAGAACTTCCTCGGGACGACGATGCCGCTGAAGTTCGACGAACAGCGATGGCGGCAGATGCTCGTCTCCGGTGTCGGCGAGGACGCCATCACCGGCAGTGCGACGACGAGGCAGGCGGTCCTGGGTGCCATGGGGTCGGACGAGAGGTCGGCTACGTAACCTGTAGTGATGCTGCTGACCGAGATGGTTCCTGACTCCGCGTCGGCCGACGATCTGTACGACGCGTTCACCACCTGGGTCTCCGACCGTGGACTCGAGCTGTATCCGCTGCAGGACGAGGCCGTCATCGAGTTGGTCTCCGGCAACAACGTCGTGCTCGCCACCCCCACGGGGTCGGGAAAGTCGATGGTGGCCATCGCCGCTCACTTCGCCGCGTACGCGGCCGGCATCCGATCGTTCTACACGGCGCCGATCAAGGCGCTCGTCAGCGAGAAGTTCTTCGCACTGTGCGAGATCTTCGGTGCGGACAAGGTCGGCATGGTCACGGGCGACGCCTCGGTCAATGCGTCGGCACCCATCATCTGTGCGACAGCGGAGATCGTCGCCAACATGGCACTGCGGGAGGGGCCGGACTCGTCCATCGGCCAGGTGATCATGGACGAGTTCCACTACTATTCCGAGCCCGATCGCGGCTGGGCGTGGCAGGTGCCGCTCATCGAACTCCCCCACGCCCAGTTTCTGCTGATGTCCGCCACTCTCGGCGACGTCTCCTTCTTCCGCGACGACCTGACCCGCCGGACCGGACGGGTCACCACCGTCGTCGAGGGCTCCGAACGCCCTGTGCCGCTGATGTTCTCCTACCGACTCACACCCGTCGTCGAGACCATCGAGGAACTCGTCTCCACGCACCTCGCACCCGTCTACCTCGTGCACTTCACGCAGGCCTCGGCACTCGAACGGGCTCAGGCGCTCACCTCGATCACCGTCGCCTCCAAGGAGACCCGTGCGGCCATCGCCGAGGCCATCGGTGGCTTCCGGTTCACCACCGGATTCGGTAAGACGTTGTCCCGCTTGGTCCGTCACGGCATCGGCGTGCACCACGCGGGCATGCTGCCGCGCTACCGGCGGCTCGTCGAGAAGCTGGCGCAGGAGGGTCTGCTCGCCGTGATCTGCGGAACGGACACTCTCGGCGTCGGGATCAACGTGCCCATCCGCACCGTGCTGCTCACCGGACTGACGAAGTACGACGGTGTTCGCACGCGCCAGTTGCGCGCCCGCGAGTTCCATCAGATCGCCGGTCGCGCAGGCAGAGCCGGGTACGACACCCTCGGCACCGTCATGGTGCAGGCACCCGAACACGAGGTCGAGAACGCCCGACTCGTCGCCAAGGCGGGCGACGATCCCAAGAAGCTGAAGCGTATTCAGCGCAAGAAAGCACCCGACGGTTTCGTCTCCTGGGGCAAGCCCAGTTTCGAGCGACTCGTGGCGGCGAGCCCGGAGCCGCTGACCTCGAAGTTCTCGGTGAACAACTCGATGCTGCTCAACGTCATCGCCCGCCCGGGCAGTTGTTTCGACGCGATGCGGCATCTGCTCGAGGACAACCACGAGACCAGAGCGAACCAACGGCGACACATTCTCCAGGCGGTGCGGTTGTACCGGGGTCTACGCGACGCCGGCATCGTCGAGCAGCTTCCCGAGCCGGACGAGGACGGGCGCACCGCACGGCTCACCGTCGACCTGCAGCGCGATTTCGCTCTCAATCAGCCGCTGTCGCCGTTCGCCCTCGCGTCGTTCGAGCTGCTCGACCAGGAGTCGCCGTCCTACGCGCTCGACGTGGTGTCCGTCATCGAGGCCACCCTGGACGACCCCCGCCAGATCCTGATGGCCCAACAACACGCGGCGCGCGGCGAGGCGGTGGCGCAGATGAAGGCGGACGGTCTCGAGTACGAGGAGCGTATGGAGCTGCTCGAGGAGGTCACGTGGCCCAAGCCGCTGGCCGATCTTCTGGGCCCCGCCTTCGAGATCTACCGCGGTGGGCACCCCTGGCTGTCCGAGTTCGGCCTCTCCCCCAAGTCCGTGGTGCGCGACATGATCGAGAAGTCGATGACGTTCACGGAGCTGATCTCACACTACGGTCTCTCCCGCTCGGAGGGCTCCGTGCTGCGGTACCTCGCCGACGCGTATCGCGCTCTGCGACAGACGGTTCCACCGGAGGCTCGCACCGAGGACGTCCAGGACATCACCGAATGGCTCGGCGAAACGGTGCGCCAGGTCGACTCCAGCCTTCTCGACGAGTGGGAGAACCTCACCGATCCGACGTTCGAGGAGGACGGTACACCCGTCGTCGCGTACGGAGCCGACACACCGAAACCCATCTCTGCGAACCCCCGAGCGTTCCGGATCATGGTGCGCAACGCCCTGTTCCGACGCGTCGAGCTGGCGTCCCGTCGTCGCTGGGACCTCCTCGAGGAGCTGGGCGACGAGGTCGACTGGCAGGACGAGCTCGAGCCCTACTTCGAGGAGTACGGCGAGATCGGCATGACGCCCGCCGCCCGCGGACCGCACCTGTTCTCGTTCGTCCAGACCCGCGAGGAGACCACTGCGCGTCAGGTTCTCGACGATCCGGACGGCGACCACGGCTGGTCGCTGGACGCGACGGTGGACGTCGAGGAGTCCGACGCCCTCGCCGAGATCGTGTTCGACGACATCACCGTCACCGCAGGCTGAGAGGAAGACCATGTCATTCGACGTCCATGTCGTGCGGGTGTTCACCGACGACCAGGGTCGATGGGGCAACCCCCTCGGCATCGTCGACGCTGCGTCCGTTGCCCCGTCGGATCGCCAGTCCGTAACGCACGACCTGCAGTACAGCGAGACGGTGTTCGTCGATGTTCCCGAGAGCCCTGTCGACTCCGCCGCCCTCCGCATTCACACGCCCGCCGTCGAGTTGCCGTTCGCCGGGCACCCCACCGTGGGCACAGCAGCATGGCTGGCCGGCCGCGGAACTCCGGTGGAGACGTTGCTCGTCCCCGCGGGCGAGGTTGCCGTCCGAGTCGCCGGCGACACCACCTACGTCCGTGCACGGCCCGAATGGGCACCACACTTCGAGTTCCGTCAGGTCCGGGGCGCCGACGACGTTCTGGCCGTGGACCCCGCCGAGTTCACCACGGGCCACCACTACGTCTGGGCATGGGTGGACGAGGAGCGCGGGGCGATCCGGTCACGCATGTTCGCCCCCGACATGGGCGTCCGCGAGGACGAAGCCACGGGCTCGGCCGCCGTCCGCGTCACTGAGCTCCTGGGTCGAGATCTGAGCATCGTCCAGGGCCGCGGGTCGGTGCTGTCGACCACGTTGTCCGACGACGGGTGGGTGGAGCTCGGCGGGCGCGTGGTGGTGGACGAGTCGCGAACTCTCTAGTCCAGCACGACCGCGATCTCACGCCCCAGCTCGACGCCCTCCGCCAAGGGAAGGTGATCGCCGCTCCAGAACCGGCCGGGGTCGTACCAGTTCGCGCGGCGCCGCGGTGGCCTCAGGCCCACCTTGTCGAAGGGCTTCAGCGGCGTCGGTGACTCTCGTGGATCGAGCAGACCCATCGCCTCGTACGTCAGGGCCACCACCTCCGCGCAGTAGGCGGTCTCGAGTCGACGGTCGTCCTTGGCCGAGACCGCTGGGAGCCGCCCCGCGAACCATCTACCCGCCAGCTTCGCGGTGGTCGGGAATGCGGTGCCGTCGAGTCGCGCGATGGTCCGCATCAGCTCGTCTTCTTGTTCACGCGTGATCGGCGACTGCAGTTGCCGGAACCAGCATTTCTGGTCATAGCGCTCGCCCCAGTGAGTGACGGCGTCGCGTAGGTCGTGCAGCTGCACGCCGCGCTGATGGCGCCCGGTCCACATGTCGGGCAGTGACTGGCCCAACTCGGCATGCCACATCAAGGGCGGCAGGTCGTCGAGGACCACGGCCATGCCCACGTGATTCACCGGGCTGTTCGTCAGCGTCTGGATCGCACGATCCGCCGCCGACCGGCCGCGGAAGATCCAGAGATCGCCTGTCCGCGTGGTCTCCACGGCGGTGGCGAGGTTGACTGAGGACACTCCGTCGACGCTCATCGACGACGAGCCTAGTTCGTGGCGCTAGCCTTCATGAATGGCTGCACGATCCCGAAAGATCTCCGTGCGCGGTCTGCTGAAGGTCGCAGGTCTCGCCGGCGCCGTCGGCGTGGCAGCGTCCGGCGTCCTCGTCGCCCGCAACGAGCGTCAGCGTCGTCAGTACGAACCGGACGAAGTGCGCGAGCGGTTGCACCAGCGGCTGGCCGTGGCCACGTCCACGAAGCGCTAGCGTTCGATCGTCACCTCCTAACTGCTCGGAGTGGTGATCGAGCGAGCGAGCGCAGTCGCGGGAAAACGCTCGTCGCGCCGATAGTCCCCCAGTCGGCGCGCGAGCGCCTCTGCAACCTGTCCGGGCGCGTCATCGCCCACCAGCAGTCGCAGCCTGTCGTCGCCCGGGCTGCGGACATGGTCGACGATCGCCGCCGCAGCATCCGCGGGCGCCGTCCCACCGCCCGTCCCCTCTCGCGGCCACGGCACGGCGGGAGTGCCGAACACCGCGGTCCGCAGATCGTCGTAGTCGGGAGACGGAGCGCTGAATCGCATGCTTCCTGTGCCCCACTGGGTGTCGACCGCGCCGAGCTCCGCGATGCTCACGCGAATCCCGAAATCCTTCACCTCAGCTTCCATCGCCTCACTGAAGGCTTCGAGCGCCCACTTCGACGCGGCGTACAGACCCAGGGTGGGCATCGTGCCGACGGCTCCGACGGTCGATATCTGCACGATGTGGCCGGACCGCCGAGGCCGCATGACCTCGACAGCCGCTTGACTGAGCCAGAGCGCACCGAAGAAGTTCGTGTCGACGATGTCGCGGGCCTCCTGCTCCGTCGTCTCCTCGATGGCACCCACCGCCCCGTGACCCGCGTTGTCGACCAGTACGTCGAGGCGGCCGAACTTCTCGACGACGGACGAGACGACCGCCCGCGCCGCGCCGCGATCGCGCACGTCCAGGTGATCGACGACGAGTCGCTCGTGAGCGGGAAGGTCTGCCTCGCCCCTCACGGTCGCGATCACGCTGTCCCCCACGTCGAGCACACGGTCCACGAGCGCGCGACCGAGCCCTCGACTCGCACCGGTGATCAGCCACACCCGGCCGCTCATGATCCGACCCCCGCTCGACGGGTGTACTCGGCGATGACGACTCCGGAGTCGAATGCCCGCAGTCGGGTGCGCTCGAACGGCCGGTCAGCGTATCGGGCACCGGCGAACAGGCGCACACCGTCTCCGAGAACAACCGGGTTGATCTTCAGGACGAGTCGGTCGATCTGGTCGACGAGGTCACCCGCCAGCGCTCCCCCACCCGCCAGCCAGATTTCGGCGCCGTCTTCCTCACGGAGCTCGCGGACGGTGGCGACGGGGTCCGCGGTGACCGTCACGTCCGGCGACTCCGTCTGCCGGTGCCGAGAAGCCACGAACTGCCGCAGGTGCGGGTAGGGGCTGACGATGCCCGCGTCCAGAGCCGCTGCGTACGTCGTCCAGCCCATGATCACCGTGTCGAACAACATTCCGCTGGAACGGATTCCGAGAGCGCTCTGCACGTGTGCGGGAAGTGTGTCGGCGAACTCGTCCACGAGCACGTCCATATGGTCGCCCTCGTCGAGGAACGCGCTCCAGGTGCCGTCGGGAGCCGCGATGAATCCGTCGAGGCTCGTCGCCACGTAGTACGTCACATCGCGCATGGGTGATCCCCTTTCGATCGGGCCCTTGCACGGTAGGTGCTCGACGGCCCCGCGCGCGACCCATTTCCGCAGTGGCGCAGGTCCTCGGCCGCATCTGATGCCACCCGATCGTGGTCGATTCTGCCGATTGGCAGAATTTCCGACGATCGGGTGCCGAAAAGTGCACAGTGCACGGGTCACTACGTGTCCGAACACACGTATCCCGACGTGAAGGAGTTTCGTACGGTCTAGCGGTGCGGCTTCGTCGATCTGTTCGGGACAACCTGGTCGCGCCCGGGGCGATCCGTGCGGCCGCGCACGCCGACGGCCTCACCCTGGACATGTATCAGCTCGCCGCGGCCGACGCGCTCGAACAGCTTCGGAATCGCGGCGTCTACCTGTGGGGTCCGCCCGGTCGCGGCAAGACATGGCTGATGGATCAGTATTTCGCGCTGGCGTCGACCGACCGGAAGACGCGCACTCACTTCCATCGCTTTCTCGCCGACCTCCATACGGTTCTTCACAAGAACCGCCACGACCTGGCTGCCGCACTGGACCATCTCGTCGGCGACGTCGATGCCCTGTGCTTCGACGAACTGCACGTCCACGATCCAGCGGACGCGATCTTCGTCAGTCGACTCCTGACAGCGCTGTTCGAGCGTTCGACGGTTGTCGTTGCGACATCGAACTACGCTCCCAGCGGACTACTTCCGAACCCGTTGTTCCACAACATGTTCGAGCCGGCAATCCGTCTCATCGAACGGTCGATGAACGTCGTGTGTGTCGACGGACCGATCGATTACCGCACCGTCGAACCCCCGTCGACACGCACCGGCTTCGCTGCAGGCCGGTGGATCAGCCTCGAGGACACCCAGCCGAGCCGGATGCCTGCTCCCGAACCTCGAGAGGCCGAGCTTCTCACTATCGGCGGTCGAACCGTCGAGACACTCGCCGTGCGCGCAGACCTGGTGTGGTTCACCTTCGACTCGTTATGCGTCCGGCCCCACGCCCCGACAGATTTCCTCGCCCTGGCAGAACGCTTCCCCCGGTGGGTGATCAGCGAAATCCCGGGGCCGAGCCGACTCGCCCGCGACGCTGCTCATCGTTTCGGCAGTCTCGTCGACATCCTTTACGACGCGTCCATCCGAACGGACTTCCTAGCGGATGTCCCTCTGAAGGAGTTCCTCGGCAGTCGACACCTGCCCATCGACACCAGTCGCATGGCCAGCCGGCTGGGTTCGGTCGACGCAGCGACGCGGGACTGACACGCTCGACACGTGCCGACTGCTGTGCGTCACACAAGCTACGGTTTCAAGAATCTGCTGACATCCCCGGGAGCCGCTGATGCTGCAACATCCGTACACCCCGGGTAAGTCAGCGAGCAGGACCTTCCCGCAACTCTGCCCCTGCAGGGAAGGCGAGAACGAACTCCTCACCCACGTCTCCCACCGCGTCCGAGACTGCTGTGGTCACGACGATGCGGTGATCGTCGACGGTCCGGATCCGCACCGTTCGACCCTGATATGTGAACTTGTCCATCAGGAATCGGAGGCCGCGGGGCTCGAGCGCCTCTTCGGCCTCTGGCCACTCCGATACCGCGGCCAACGGTCGGCCGAGCCGGTCGACCGGCACCAGATCGGGTGCCTGCGACTGCATGTCGATCCACCCGATCACCTCGCCGTCCTCGCGGGCGTGCGGGATCCAGTGATCGGGAACTGCCACGACGCTCAGCTCACCGTGGCGTCCAGCGCCCGCGCGGTGGCGGACGCCATCTGTTCGACCTGTTCGTCGGTCATGACGAACGCCGGCGAGAACTGGATCGCGCCGTTGCCGGCCGCTCGCGCGGAGACACCTTCGCGGCGCAGAGTCTTGACGAACGGCATCGCGTAGGACGGATCGGCGAACTGCACCGCGGCGACGACACCCATCCCACTGCGGACCTCGCTGACCAGGTCGTGCGAGGCCAGGGGCGAGAGATGCCGGTGCAGCGTGGCTTCGAGGCGCGACGCGTGCGTCAGCAGGTCCTCGTTCTCGATGATGTCGAGGTTGGCCATGGCCGCGGCAGCGGCGCCGGCGTGCCCGCCGTACGTGTAGCCGTGGCGCCACCAGGCGCCGCCCTCGTAGAACGGCTCGGCGACGCGCGGGGCGACGAAGACCGCACCCATCGGCACGTAGCCCGACGTCAGACCCTTCGCGGTGCACATCATGTCGGGCTCGAGGCCCAGCTTCGACGACGCGAACCACGCTCCGCCGATACGACCGAATCCGGTCACCACCTCGTCGGCCACGAACAGGATGTCGTGGTCGCGGCAGATCTGACGCACCTCGTGCAGGTAGCCCTCGGGCGGCAGGTAGACCCCGCCGGCACCGATGATCGGCTCGGCGAAGAACGCGGCGATGGTGTCCGCGCCCTCCTTCTCGATCAGTTCGAGCAGCGCCTTGCCCTCGTCCCACGCGACCGTCCGCGCGTCCGTCATCAGCTCGCCGTAGTTCTCCCGGTTCAGCGGGAGTCCGGACAGTGCGGTGCCGGCGACGTGCATGCCGTGGTACGCCTTCTGGCGGCCGACGACGACGGTCTTGCCGGGCTTACCCATCTGGTGCCAGTAACGCCGGGCCAGCTTGGCAGCGGTGTCGATCGAGTCGGAGCCGCCCGAGGTGAAGAAGACCTTGCTGCCCGCGACGGGCGCGATCGCTGCGAGGCGGTCGGCGAGTTCCAGCGTCACGTCGGGAACGACGTCGCCGAACGTCGAGTAGTGCGCGAGCGTGGACAGCTGCCGCGCCACGGCGTCCGCGATGGCGGTGCGGCCGTGACCCACGTTCGTGAACCACAGACCCGCGGTGCCGTCGAGATACTCGGTGCCGGCCGTGTCCCAGATGCGCGCGCCCTCACCTCGGGCGACGACGAATCGGCCGCCGGACTCGACGGTGTGCATGTCGGCGAAGCCGTGCCAGAACGCGGAGGACGTGTGCTGGGGAGTGGTCACGAGAGGTCAGCCTAGGCCACTCGTGGCGTGCTTCCGCGACCGGCGGGACGCCGCCAGTTCGCCCACTCTGTCGACCGCCAGGGCGATGAGCAGGAACGCCACGACCAGGACGGCGAGCCCGATCGCGAGGGGGCCGTACCCCCGCTCCCGCGGGTCCAGGAACGGATACGGGTACCACTCGACGATGGGCCCGCGGATCAGGCTGTAGACCCCGTAGACCAGGGGAAAGACCAACCACAGTACCGGCCCGCTCTCCGCGCTGCGACGACGTGGTGGCGCCAGGATCCAGTCGAGAACGATGAGGACGGGCACGATGCGGTGCAGCACCGAGTTGGTCCACGCGTCCTGGATCTGCACGTCGACGTTCGACAGCAACACCGCGTACACGATTCCGGTGATCACCATGTAGGTCGTGGCCGCCCCGCGAAGCCTGTCGAAGGTCTCGGAGCGGGGATCGACGACCCCGCCGATCACGAAGACCACGACGGCCAGCACGTTGCTCAGCACGGTGAAGTAGCTGAAGAAGTTGGCTAGCGAGAATCCGGCGACGTCCGCGGACCGGACGGGGATCCAGATCAGGGCGGCCAGCCCGAGCAGCGCGGCGACGACTCGGAGAACGCGCAGCGCGACAGGGGTGGCGACGCGATCGTCCGGCGGAGTCATGGAGCGATCCTCACACGAGCGCGGTCCTCGGCGCCGAGCAACGAAGCACTAGATCGCGACGCGATGCTCCCTGTCGCCCTGCCATGCGTCCACCGCGTCGGATACCGGCAGTCCCAGTGCCGCACAGATCTGCAGCACGGTCCCGAAGCTGGGGCTCGCGATCCGACCCACCTCGATCTTGCGGAGCGTCTCGGGTGAGATCCGGGCGTCACGGGCGACGATCTCGGGGTCTCGTCCCGCTCGTGCGGCGCGCAGGACGGCGCCGAGGCGACGACCGGCCTCGACCTGCTCGGGACTCAGGGGAATGCGGACCACGAGGTCAGCATAGCGGTATTCCTGTACCGGTCTGCTACCGTTCGTTGGTATTGAAATACCGACAGGAAGCGATGGACGGATGATCGAGCTCAAGGGCCCTGCCGAGATCGACAAAATGGCGGTGACCGGCGCGTTCGTGGCCGAGACACTGACGACGCTGTCGGAGCAGGCGCAGCCCGGCGTGAACCTGATGGATCTCGAGCATCACTGCCGCGACCTCGTCGCCACCCGCGGCGCGGTGTCCTGCTACTGGGACTACGCCCCCGAGTTCGGCAGCGGGCCGTTCCGCAACGTCATCTGCCTGTCGGTCAACGACCGTGTACTGCATGGCCTCCCGTTCGACCACACGCTCGCCGCAGGGGACGTCCTCAGCCTGGACTTCGCTGTCTCCATCGACGGATGGGTCGCCGACTCGGCGCTGACCGTCGTCGTCGGCGACAACCCTGATCCCGCGGACGTCGAACTGATCGAGAGCACCCGGCGCGCACTGGATGCCGGCATCGCCGCTGCCGTCGTCGGTGGGCGACTCGGGGACATCTCGGCGGCGATCGAGAACGTCGCGCGGGAGACCGGAAAGCAGGTCAACACCGATTTCGGTGGTCACGGCCTGGGCCGGACGATGCACGAGGACCCGCACGTGGCCAACGCCGGCCGTGCGGGATCGGGATTGACACTCCGGGCCGGCATGACACTCGCGTTGGAACCCTGGTGGTCCCGCGGGACGGCGAAGCTCGTCATGGACCCGGACGGATGGACCCTCCGGTCGGCCGACGGAACCATGACCGCCCATTCCGAGCACACCATCGCGATCACGGACGACGGGCCACGCATCCTGACGCAGCGGTGACGGATAAACTGGCGTGAGCCATGTCGACATCTGCTCCCCCGTCCTCCGGACCCACCCGCCGCGACCTCACGGCCCGCCTGTCCGACCTCACCTTCCGTGACGCGCACAGGCTGCGCCGTCGGCTCGACCGCAGCCGCAAGCCCGCCGAACTCGCATCGATCGCTGCCGACATCGGCCGCGCCGAAGCCACGATCGCGGCTCGTCGAGCCTCCGTTCCCACGATCACGTATCCCGAGGCACTGCCGGTGTCCGCCCGCAAGGACGACATCGCAGCCGCCATCGCAGAGAACCAGGTCGTCATCGTCGCGGGCGAGACCGGCTCGGGCAAGACGACACAGATTCCGAAGATCTGCCTCGAGCTCGGTCGCGGCGTCCAGGGCGTCATCGGACACACACAGCCCCGGCGACTGGCCGCCAGGACGGTCGCGGAACGTATCGCCGACGAACTAGGGCAGGAGATCGGCGACGCCGTCGGTTACACGGTGCGCTTCACCGACCACTCCAGCGACAACACCCTCGTCAAGCTGATGACGGACGGCATCCTGCTCGCCGAGATCCAACGGGATCGGCTGCTGCGTCGGTACGACACGATCATCATCGACGAGGCGCACGAGCGCAGCCTCAACATCGACTTCATCCTCGGCTACCTCGCGCGCCTCCTGCCGCAGCGTCCCGATCTGAAGGTCATCGTCACCTCCGCCACCATCGACCCGGGCCGCTTCGCGCACCATTTCGCGGTGAACGGCGTCGACGCGCCGATCGTCGAGGTATCGGGCCGGACGTTCCCCGTCGAGGTCAGGTATCGGCCGCTCACGGTCGAGAACGGCGAGCAGACCATCGAACTCGACCCGGTCGACGCCACGTGCGACGCCGTCGAGGAACTGCTCACCGAACCCGAGGGCGACGTGCTGGTGTTCCTGTCGGGCGAGCGCGAGATCCGCGACACTGCGGACGCGTTGAAGGATCGCCGACTGCGGAACGTCGAGATTCTTCCGCTCTACGCCCGGCTGTCGGCAGCCGAGCAGCACCGCGTCTTCACCGGCCACACCGGTCGACGAGTCGTGTTGTCCACCAACGTCGCCGAGACGTCGCTCACCGTGCCCGGCATTCGGTACGTCGTCGACCCCGGAACCGCGCGCATCTCGCGGTACTCGCTGCGCACCAAGGTGCAGCGTCTGCCGATCGAACCCATCTCGCAGGCGTCGGCCCGCCAGCGTGCCGGCCGGTGCGGTCGCGTCGCGGACGGCATCTGCATCCGGCTGTACTCGGAGGAGGACTTCGAGGCCCGCCCCGAGTACACGGATCCCGAGATCCTGCGCACGAACCTCGCATCGGTGATCCTGCAGATGGCCTCGCTGGGACTGGGCCGCATCGACGCGTTCCCGTTCGTCGAGGCACCGGACCCGCGCAGCATCCGTGACGGCCTGGGCCTGCTCGACGAACTCGGGGCGCTCGAGTCGCAGGGCGAGGACGGGCCCGTGCTCACCTCGCTCGGCAAGGAGCTCGCCGGCCTCCCGGTCGACCCGCGCATGGCGCGCATGCTGGTAGAGGCCAACCGCAACGGATGCCTGCGGGAAGTTCTCGTCATCGTCTCGGCGCTCTCGATCCAGGACGTGCGCGAGCGGCCCGCGGAGCATCAGCAGGCCGCCGACGAGATGCACAAGCGTTTCGTGGTGGAGGGTTCGGACTTTCTCGCACTGTGGCAACTGTGGACGTATCTGGGAGACCAGCGCCGAGAGCTGTCCTCCAACCAGTTCCGACGCATGTGCCGATCGGAATTCCTGCATTACCTGCGCATCCGCGAATGGCAGGACCTGCACGGTCAGCTGCGCCAGATCACGCGCGGCCTGGGCTGGACCATGCCTGACGCGGGCGACTCCTCGGAGCCGAACCATGCCGTGATCCACCAAGCACTGCTGCCGGGCCTGTTGTCGCACATCGGTCTTCGTGAGGGCGACAAGAAGGATTTCCTCGGAGCACGTGGGTCGACCTTCGCCGTCTTCCCCGGTTCGAGCCTGTTCCGCAAGCCGCCGCGCTGGATCATGGCGGCCGAACTCGTGGAGACCAGCAGACTCTGGGCCCGGATGGGTGCGCGCATCGAACCCGAATGGGCCGAGAAGCTGGCCCCGCACCTGATCAAACGCCAGTACTCGGAGCCGCACTGGTCGACGAAGCGCGAAGTGGCGATGGCCTACGAACGCGTCACGCTGTACGGCATTCCTCTCGCCGCCCGCCGGCCCGTCACCTTCAGCGGTATCGATGCCGAGGTGTCTCGCGACTTGTTCATCCGCCACGCTCTCGTACAGGGCGAGTGGCGGACGCACCACCGCTTCTTCCACGCGAACCAGGAGATGCGCAGCGACGCCGAGGAACTGGAGTCGCGCGCCCGCCGACGCGACATCGTCGTCGACGACGACACCCTCTTCGCTTTCTACGACGAGCGTGTACCTGCGACCGTGGTGTCGGCCCGTCACTTCGACCGGTGGTGGAAGAAGGCGTCCCGCACGACGCCGGACCTGCTCGACTTCGACCGCGCCACCGTCGTCAACCCGGACGCCGCCGCGGTCGTCGAGGGCAACTACCCCGACGCCTGGCGTCAGGGCGAGGCGCAGTTCCCCCTGACCTACCAGTTCGAGCCGGGCAAGGAGGACGACGGCGTCACCATCACCATTCCCATCGCCCTCCTCCCCCGCGTCGCCGACGTCGGATTCGATTGGCTCGTCCCCGGCATGCGCGTCGAGTTGGTGACGGCCCTGATCAAGACTCTTCCGAAGGAGTTGCGCCGCAACGTCGTCCCAGCGCCCGACCACGCGGTGGCCGCCGTCGCGGCGATGCGACCGAGGACGGAACCACTACTGGTCGCACTGTCGCGTGAACTCACCCGCATGGGCGCCGTGCCGATCGCACCGTCTGATTTCGACCCGTCCGCGCTGCCCCGCCACCTGAAGATGACGTTCGTGGTGGTCGACGATCGCGGCCGTCGACTGGACAAGGACACGTCCCTCTCCGCCTTGCGCACCCGACTCGGTGCTGCCGCGGCCGCTGCGGTCGGCGTCGCCGCCAAGGACTCGGAGAAGGCCCCGGTGACACGGTGGACGTCCGAGACCATCGGCACACTCGAGCCCACCGTCACCCGAACGGTCAACTCGCAGAAGGTGACCGGGTATCCCGCCCTGGTTCCCGAGAAGGGCGGGGTCGCCGTTCGTGTCCTGGGCACCGCCGCCGAGCAGCGAGCAGCGATGCGCGAGGGCACCCGACGCCTCCTGCTCGACGCCATCCCATTGTCGACGAAGAACCTGCTCACCGGACGCTCCCCGGCTCAGCGGCTCGCGCTGGGGCAGAATCCGCACGGAAGCATCGAGGCGTTCGTCGAGGACTGCCGCACCCTCGCGGCCGACGAGCTCATGATGAAGCACGGCGGCCCGGTGTCCACGCCCGAGGCGTATGCAGTGCTGGAGAAGGCGGTCCGGGGCGAGCTCGCCGGCCGGACGGCCGCGGTGCTCCGGGTGGCGGAACCATCTCTCGGTGCCGCGACGAGGGTCCGCCTCGCACTCGACGACGCGACGGGTGATGCCGCGGACGACGTGCGCCAGCAGCTCGACGGGCTGATCTTCCCCGGATACGTCTTCGAGACCGGCGAAGCGCACCTGCCACATCTTCCGCGCTACCTCGAGGCGGCCGAGCGCCGACTTCGCGCATTCCCGTCCAGCGCTCGCCGCGACGCGGCGGGGATGGACGTGCTGGACCGCGTCTATGCGGACTACGACGCCCTGCTCGGGTCGGTACCGGACTCGGTGGGCCGCAGCGATGCCGTGCGGGAGATCGCCTGGATGATCGAGGAGCTGAGGGTCAACCTGTTCGCTCAGACCCTGGGAACGCTGTACCCGGTGAGCGAGAAGCGGGTGCGCAAGGCCATCGACGACGTCCGACGTGCGGTGCGGCGCTGACTCACCGCTGAGCGGCGGGCTCCGCGTCCTGGGCGGGGGCGGCATCGTGCTCGGCGCGGTGGCGACGAAGGTCCTCGATCTCGCGCTCGAAGTCGTCCGCACTGCTGAACGAGCGGTAGACGGAGGCGAATCGGAGGTAGGCCACCTCGTCGAGATCGCGCAGTGGCCCGAGGATGGCGAGCCCTACCTCGTTGCTGGGGATCTCGGCCGACCCGGAAGCCCGCACCGTGTCCTCGACCTGCTGGGCGAGGAGGACGAGCGCGTCGTTGTCGACCTGGCGGCCCTGGCAGGCCCGACGGACTCCCTTGACCACCTTCTCGCGACTGAACGGCTCACTCACGCCACTGCGTTTCACGACGGAGAGCACTGCTGTCTCCACCGTGGTGAAGCGTCGACCGCATTCGGGGCAGGAACGACGCCGCCGGATCGCCTGGCCCTCTTCCGCTTCACGCGAATCGACGACGCGCGAGTCGGGGTGACGACAGAACGGGCAGTGCATCGGACAGAGACCCCTCGATGGCTCGGGCATTTCCCGAGCGCCACGGCGGCTCTCGGTGTGTCCAGCGTACCGGGACGGCCTTCCGCGGCCCCGGGGGCGTGTCCGGCCGGTGTCAGCGTCCGGAGACGACGCCCATCTCCACCTGCTCCGAGATGGACGGCTGTGCCGGAACGTCGGCGGAGCGCATGTTCGCCAACCCCACCAGCCCCAGAACGGACACTGCTGTGATCAGCGCCACAGCGATGGGCGTCGCGAATCCGTGTCCCCGACGAGTGCGGTGTTCGACCTGCGAGACACCGTTCGAGCGGCGACGGTAGTCGACAGTGCCGCCGTCGGGGCGGCGGGAGTCGCGCGGAGCGGGGCTGCGGCGGACCGTGGTGCGCTCGCGCACGTCGGTCGTCGTGGACCCGGCCGCGCGGTCGGCCACACCCCAGTAGGAATCGTCGTCGCAGGTCCAGCGCGTGCGGACGGGTGCATGCATGTCGATGGAACGTGCGGTGCCGACAGTCAGCAGGTCACTTCGAGTCATTGCAACCACTCCTCGTGGATAGCCGGTGGCCGTCCGCGTCGCCGATGCACCGAGGTGTTCGAACAACACATTCGCCCACGCGTTCGAATGAACGCATGTTCGATGTATAGCAGTCCGGTCCGACAAAGTGCATCGAACACGCGACACGCTTCGAACAGGTGTTTGATCCGAGTCCCGTTTCGGTTTAGGTTCGACACACGCACAACGGACGTGACACCAGCACCACCTGCCCCACGTCCACTGCTACCGATGGAGGTATCTCGATGAAGGACGACAGCTCATCCGGCACGGTCGGCGGGCGCGCGTCAGCGACCGGCTCGGCCACGACCGCCGACACCGAGTCCGGTCTCACCGAACGTCAGCGGCGAGTGCTCGAGGTGATCCGTGCGTCGGTCGTCGAACGCGGCTATCCGCCGAGCATCCGGGAGATCGGTGACGCCGTCGGATTGACGTCCACCTCGTCGGTCGCGCATCAACTGCGCACCCTCGAACGCAAGGGGTTCCTGCGCCGCGACCCCAACCGTCCCCGAGCCGTCGACGTGCGTCTGCCGGGCGAGAACGGGCGCCCCGAAGAGGTCTCTGCCGTCGCGCAGGACGATCTCGTCGCCGCGGACACCACGAATCACCTCGACAGCGCGGACACACCGTCGTCGGACGACGATCGCCTGCCCGCACCGACCTTCGTCCCCGTCCTGGGACGTATCGCCGCGGGTGGTCCGATTCTCGCGGAGCAGGCCGTCGAGGACGTGTTCCCGCTTCCGCGCGAGCTCGTCGGGTCCGGCTCGCTGTTCCTTCTCCGCGTCGTCGGTGAGTCGATGATCGACGCCGCCATCTGCGACGGTGACTGGGTGGTCGTGCGTCAGCAGAACGTGGCCGACAACGGGGACATCGTCGCCGCCATGATCGACGGAGAGGCCACCGTCAAGACGTTCAAGCGGACTGGTGGGGACGTCTGGCTGCTCCCCCACAACGACCTGTTCGAGCCCATTCCCGGGAACGACGCCGTGGTGCTGGGCAAGGTCGTCACCGTGATGCGCAAGCTCTGATTCCGGACACACGAACGCCGGCGCTGGATTTCCAGCGCCGGCGTCGTCGTGTTCGAGGTTCCTACAGGTCCAGACCGCGACCAATGATCTCCTTCATGATCTCCGTCGTGCCGCCGTAGATGGTCTGCACGCGGGAGTCCATGTACGCCTTGGCGATCGGGTACTCCTTCATGTAGCCGTAGCCACCGTGCAGCTGCAGGCACCGGTCGATGAGCTTGACCTGGTTCTCGGTGGTCCACCACTTCGCCATGGCGGCTTCCTGGACCGACAGCTCGTTCGCGTTGAGCTGCTCGATGTACTTGTCCACCATGATGCGGACGGCAGTCGTCTCGGTCGCGCACTCCGCCAGCACGAATCGCGTGTTCTGGAACTTGCCGATCGGCTTGCCGAACGCCTTGCGGTCCTTGCAGTACTGGATCGTCATCGCGAGCGCGGACTCCATCGCGGCAGCCGCGACGACGGCGATCGACAGACGCTCCTGCGGCAGGTTCTGCATCAGGTAGATGAAGCCCATACCCTCCTGACCGAGCAAGTTGGCGGCAGGGATGCGGACGTCGGTGAAGCTGAGCTCCGCGGTGTCCTGCGCCTTCATACCGATCTTGTCGAGGTTGCGGCCGCGCTCGAAGCCCGGCATGTCGCGCTCGACGACGAACAGGCTGAAGCCCTGCGCGCCCTTCTCCGGATCGGTGCACGCCACCACGATGACGATGTCGGCGTTGATGCCGTTGGTGATGAACGTCTTGGAGCCGTTGAGCACCCAGTCGTCACCGTCACGGACGGCCTTGGTCTTGATGCCCTGCAGGTCACTGCCCGTGCCCGGCTCGGTCATCGCGATCGCGGTGATCAGCTCGCCGGAGCAGAACCCGGGCAACCAGCGCTGCTTCTGCTCGTCGTTGGTCAGCTCGATCAGGTAGGGAGCGACGACGTCGTTGTGCAGCGTGAACCCGATGCCGCTGTACCCACCGGCCGTGGTCTCCTCGGTGACGATGGCGTTGTAGCGGAAGTCCTTGACTCCGCCGCCGCCGAACTCCTCCGGCACTGCCATGCCCAGGAAGCCCTGCTTGCCGGCCTCGACCCAGACACCTCTGTCGACGATGTTCTGCGTCTCCCACTCCGCGTGATGCGGCGCGACGTGCTGCTCGAGAAACTTCTTGTACGAGCTGCGGAACAGGTCGTGCTCGGGCTCGAACAACGTGCGCTTCATGATTCTCCTCGTCGTGCGTACGGCGGATCTGTCTCGAGCCTAGAACCAGGTACGAGCGGGGTCGATGACCAGTGCGAGCACGTTCGGTGACCTCGGCGTCGCTGGGCGGATCCGGTGTGTTGAGCCGCGGTATCCGCGGCTCAGCGCACCCAGCCGCCTCAGAGCCCGAGCACCCACCGGTGCCCGACGCGCTCGGCCACCACACCGCCGCCGGTCGCGGACGCGAGGACACCGTCGAGCCGGTCGCCGTCACCGATCACCCGGAGCCGCACGTCGGATCCGTAGGCGACGTCGTCGACGGCGAATCCGTGCACTCGCAGAACGCCCTCCACCCGACCGGCATCAGCATGGGACAAGCCCATCTCGAGGACGTCGACTCGCGCGAGCTCGCCGACCTCCGCGCGGTCGAGCGCCGCACTCACCGCGCCCGAGTAGGCGCGCACCAGGCCACCGGCGCCGAGCTTGACGCCCCCGAACCACCGACTGACGACGGCCACCACATCGACGAGGTCGCGGCCGGTCAGCACGCCGAGCATCGGAACACCTGCCGTACCGCCTGGTTCGCCGTCGTCCGATGCGCGCTGACGACGGTGCTCCTGATCTGCGCCGACGACGAAAGCCCAACAGTGGTGGCCCGCATCGGGGAACTCTGCCGACACCGCAGCGACCACGTCGAGCGCCTCGGACTCGGTGTGGACGGTGACCACGCGGGCGAGGAACCGGCTCCGCTCGATCACCGTTTCCGCATCGACGTGTCGGGTCGAGACGAGGGCATGCGGCACGGAGCCAGCCTAGACGCGGCGATTGTGCCGAGCCTGCAGGACGAGTGGCGGCAGAACCCAGGCGACGATTGCCAGAGTCACCCACCAGTACTGACCCGGCACGCCGTTCAGAGCGAAGCCGCCGACGACCACCGCCGAACCACTGGCACTCCGCAGCAGGTCGACGTCACGGCGACGCACCGCGGGGCCGCGCAACCAGGAGATGCGCTGGTCGCCGCTCTCGCGCACGGTCCGCCTCGTCGACGCAACGGCGAGAACCACAGCAACGATCAGGGCAACAGCCGCAACGGCCGCACGAGCAACAGAGTTCGGCAGCGCGAAGGTCGCCACGACGATTGCAACCCAGACGACGCCGATCAGCGGAACCTTCCACGCCGGCGTCGACGGCCACTCGTCCGGCGCGAGGCGCACGGGTCGCATCGGGTCGAGGTGTGCGTGGCTCACCGCCTCAGCGTCGCACAGACCGCTCAGTCTCGTCGCCGCTCCGACAGCGCGCGCAGCACCGGGTACGCGACCAGGATGCCGACCGAGCCCCACACGATGCCGCCGAGTTCGACGGATCCGATGGTCAGTGTCAGGTCACCGACACCGGCGACGAGGGCGGCCGCCGCGACCATCAGGTTGAGCGGCTTGGTGAAGTCGATCCCCGCTTCCTGCCAGATCCGCACGCCGAGAAGGCCGATGAGACCGTAGAGCACCAGCGTCGCGCCGCCGATGACACCGCTCGGGACCGTGAAGATCAGCGCGCCGAACTTCGGGGAGAACGAGAGCACCAGCGCCGTGGCGGCGGCGACCCAGTAGGCAGCGGTGGAGTACACGCGGGTGGCGGCCATGACGCCGATGTTCTCCGCGTAGGTCGTGGTGCCCGAACCACCACCGGCACCGGCGAGGACGGTCGCCGCGCCGTCCGCCATGAGGGCGTCACCGGCGACGTCGTCGAGGGACCGACCCGTCATCGCCGCGACCGCCTTCACGTGACCGACGTTCTCGGCGACGAGCACCACGACGACGGGCAGGGCGACGAGCACGACGGACAATTGGAACGAGGGGCCAGTGAACTCGGGCAGTCCGATCCACGACGCGCTACCGAGTGCGTCGACGCGTGCGGGATCGAGAGCACCGGTGACGGCAGCGAACACCCATCCCACGACGACGCCGACGAGGATGCCGAGGCGGCCGATCAGCCCAGGCACCGCGACGGTGACCAGCAGGACCGCCACGAGAGTCACGGTCGCGACGAGCGGCTGAGCTTCGTACGAGGTCGCGGCGGTGGACGCGAGGTTCAGGCCGATGAGCGCCACGATCGCGCCGGTCACGAGGGGCGGCATGACGGCGTCGAGGACGCGGCTCCCTGCCAGCCGGACGAGCAGGCCGACCAGGAACAACACCACGCCCACCACGAGCACCGCGCCGAGCTGCGCAGCGGGACCGTCGCCCGCCGTCGCCGCCAAGGGTGCGATGAAGGCGAAGGACGAGCCAAGGTAGCTCGGGACCCGGCCACGCGTGGCCAACAGGAAGATCGCGGTACCCAGACCGGAGAAGAACAGCGTCGTCGTGACCGGGAACCCGGTGATGGTCGGCACCAGCAGAGTGGCACCGAACATCGCGACGACATGCTGCATCCCGATCCCGATCGTGCGTGGCCACGAGAGCCGTTCGTCGGGAGCGACGACCGCGTCGGGCGCCACGGTGCGACCGTCACCGTGGACGGACCAGCGAGGGAAGAACTGCCTGGATCGAGTTGTCGTCACGGCGGAAATGATGTCATGCGGGAAGGCCGGAGGCCGGTCGGCAGGTCACCGGGAAGGCCGGAGGCCGGTCGGCAGGTCACCGGGAAGGCCGGAGGCCGGTCGGCAGGTCACCGGGAAGGCCGGAGGCCGGTCGGCAGGTCACCGGGAAGGCCGGAGGCCGGTCGGAGGGCGGGAGCGCATCACCCGAGCAGGCCGGCGGCCACCTCGCGTGCTTCGGCCGGGCTGGAGGTGGACAGCACGGCCTCGGCCGCGGCCTTGCACTGCCCGAGCGTCACGGTGCCGAGCTTTGCGCCGACACCGGCCACGGCGGCCGACGCGGCCGAGAGGGACGTGACGCCGAAGCCGACGAGGACACAGGCCAACAACGGGTCCGCGGCGGCCTCTCCGCAGACTCCGACAGGCTTGTTCACCGCTGCGCCGGCCTTCGCCGCGTGGGCAACGAGCGTCAGGACTGCGGGCTGCCACGGATCGGTCAGTGCGGCCAGGTCGGCGGACATGCGGTCGGCCGCCATCGTGTACTGCGCGAGGTCGTTGGTTCCGATGGACAGGAAGTCGACGTGATCGAGGATCCGGTCCGCGAGCAGCGCCGCGGCGGGCACCTCGATCATGACGCCGGGGGTGAGCCCGCGTTCCCGCACGTCGGCGGCGAAGGCCTGCGCCTCGGCGGACGTGGCGATCATCGGGGCCATCACCCACGGGGACGACTCGGTCGAGGCCGCCGCGGCCGCGATGGCGTCGAGCTGGCGGTGCAGGATGCCGCGATTGCCCTCGGCGATACGGATGCCGCGCACTCCGAGGGCCGGGTTGGCCTCGTCGGCGTGGTTCGCGAAGCGCAGCGGCTTGTCCGAGCCGGCGTCGAGCGTGCGGACGACCACCTTGGTGCCCTCGAACGCGGTGAGCACCTCGGCGTAGATCGAGGCCTGCTCGTCGACGGTGGGCTCGACGTCGCGGTCGAGGAAGCTGAGTTCGGTGCGGAAGAGTCCGACGCCGTCGGCCGCGGTCGACCGGGCTGCGCGAGCGCCGGCGCCGTCCTGCACGTTCGCGAGGATGTCGACACGGTGACCGTCGGACGTCCGGCCCGGCCCGCTCCAGTCGGCGACCTCGGCGAGGTGGGTGGCCGATTCCTCGACCGCGGAGCGTGCCGTGGACGGATCGGGCTCGATCTCGATGCGGCCGGTGGTGCCGTCCACCATGACGAGCGTCCCGGCGGGGACGTCGTCGAGGCCCGTCGCCGCGACGATGCACGGGATGCCGAGCTGACGGGCGATGATCGCGGTGTGGCTGGTGGGTCCACCGAGAGAGGTCGCGAGGCCGACGACCAGCGTGGCGTCGAGTCCCGCGGTGTCGGCGGGTGCGAGGTCCTCCGCCAGGAGAACCGAGGGCTCCGAGGGAGTGGGAACGCCGGGCTCCGGGAGATCGGACAGCTCGGCGATCACGCGGTCGCAGATGTCCATGAGGTCGGTGATGCGCTCGGCCATGCGTCCGCCGAGCTTGGCGAACATGGCGACGAACTGGTCCGTCGCGGTGACGGCGGCGTACGCGGCGTCGGAACCCTTGCCGATGGCCTTGACGCCGGCGCCGATCCACCCGCGGTCCTCGGCCATCGCGGCGTTGGCGGCGAGCACCTCGGACGCGGAGCCGGTTGCCAGTGCGGCACGGGCCTGCAGACGTCGACCGACCTCGGCCGCCGCGGCGCGGAAGCGCTCCTTCTCCGCATCTCGCGCGTCCTCGGCGATCTCGACGGCCGTGTCGGGACGTGAGGGGCGCGGCGCCGGGCGGATCGCGGGGCCGTAGCCGACGCCGGGCACCACCGGCGTGCCCTGCACCGCGTGGGCCGTCGGCTGTGCCTCGTTCACGGTGAGCGATCCCGTCATCTGCTTCCTCCTGCTGCGCGGTGGTGCGGGGGCATCTCGCCTACCCGCTGTGCATCGCGTCTCCCGCGATGGCTCTTGTGACTCAGATTACTCGAACCTCTTGACATGTCAACAGAGACGGGCGTAAAACAACATAAACCAACAGTGAAACAACGGATCGGACGGAGGGGCGGTGAACACGATGTACGCGGAAGAGCGGCAGAACGCCATCGCCGGCCTCATCGGACAGCGCGGTCGCGTCTCCGTCGCCGACCTGGCCGACACGTTCGGTGTCACCACCGAGACCGTGCGCCGTGACCTGGCCTCGCTCGACCGTATGGGCGTCGTGCGCCGAGTCCACGGTGGCGCGGTGCCCGCCACGTCGGTCACCGCGGTGGAGCCAGGGATGGCCGAGCGCGAACACACCCGCGCGAAGGAGAAGGACCGCATCGCCGCTGCCGCCCTCGCCTACCTGCCGGCACCCGGCGGATCCATCGCGCTCGATGCCGGCACCACCACCGGTCGCCTCGCCGCGCTGATCCCCGTCGAGTCGGATCTGACGGTGGTGACCAACTCGCTTCCCATCGCGACGCGTCTCGCCGCGGTTCCGTCCCTCGATCTCCACCTGCTCGGTGGCCGCGTCCGCGGTGTCACGCAGGCGACCGTCGGCGAGGACACCCTGCGAGTGCTCGGGACCGTGCGTGTCGACGTGACGTTCATGGGCACCAACGCGATCAGCGTCGGCCACGGTCTCTCGACTCCCGACACCGACGAGGCCGCCGTCAAGCGCGCGATGGTGAGCGCGGCGGACCGCGTGATCGTCGTCGCGGACTCGGCCAAGATCGGCCTGCAGTTCTTCATGTCCTTCGCCGCACTCGACTGTGTGGACGTCCTCGTCACCGACGACGGCATCACCGACACCGACTGCACCCGTCTGCAGCAACACGGATTGGAGGTGGTGGTCGCATGATCCTCACCCTGACGGCCAACCCCAGCATGGATCGCACGGTCTCCCTCGACGTGCCGTTGGTGCGCGGATCGGTGCATCGCAGCGCACTGACCACGACGGAGCCCGGCGGCAAGGGGGTCAACGTCGCACGCGTCGTCACCTCCGCCGGACGGACCGCCACAGCGGTGCTCCCGTGCAGCGGTTCCGATCCGCTGCTCAGCGCGCTCGGCACCCTCGGAGTCCGGTACCACGCCGTACCCACGTCGGGTGTCGCGCGCACGAACCTGACCATCAGCGAGTCCGACGGCACGACGACCAAGATCAACGAGCCCGGGGCCGGACTGGCACCCGAGACGGTCGACGCACTGATGGCGTCCGTCCTGGAACTCGCGCAGCGCGCCGACTGGGTCGTCCTGTCCGGATCGATCCCGCCCGGAATCGACGCCACCTGGTACGGCCGCCTCGTCACCGCGCTGCACGAGGTGTCGGCCAAGGTTGCCGTGGACACCTCCGACGATCCCCTCTCGGCGCTCGCCGCGGGCTTCCCCGCCACGGCACCGGACCTGATCAAGCCGAACGCGGAAGAACTCGCACACCTCACCGGGCACGACGGCGCGGCTCTCGAAGCCAGTGCCGCACAGGGTGACCCGTATCCCACGGTCGAGGCCGCGCGCGTTCTCGTCGACCGCGGAGTGGCTGCCGTCCTGGCGACACTCGGTGGGTCCGGGGCCGTCCTGGTCACCGCGACAGGGTCGTGGTTCGCCACCCCTCCCCCGATCACCCCGCGAAGCACCGTCGGCGCGGGCGACTCGTCGTTGGCCGGATACATCCTGGCCGATCTCAACGGCGAGGACGGTGCCGGTCGACTCGCCCGGGCCGTCGCCTACGGATCCGCAGCCGCCGCCCTACCGGGCACCCGGTTGCCGACGCCGTCCGACGTCGACGTCACTGCCGTCCCCGTCCACACCCTCGACTCGTCACCCGCCGTACCCCAGTCCTGAAACCCCAGTCCTGATCCCCAGCTCCACTCCACTCCCAGAGGAAACGACATGTCCAGTCCCACCACGGCTCACGATGCCAAGCCCGGCATCATCGCCGAGGACCTCATCCTGCTCGACGCCGATCTCGGCTCGACGAAGGACGACGTCATCGCCCGCCTCGCTCGCGTCCTCACCGACGCGGGCCGCGCATCCGATGCCGATGCACTCCGCGACGCCGCGATGGCGCGTGAAGCCCAGTCGGCCACCGGCCTGCCCGGCGGCATCGCGATTCCACACTGCCGCTCCGCCGCGGTCACGACGGCATCGCTCGGATTCGCTCGCCTGAACCCGAAGGTCGAGTTCGGCGCACCCGACGGCGACGCGGACCTGGTCTTCCTCATCGCCGCACCGGAGGGCGCAGGCGCGGAGCACATGAAGCTGCTGTCCTCGCTCGCACGCGCGCTGGTCAAGCCCGCATTCGTGACGTCGCTGCGCGAGGCGGCCACCCCCGCCGACGTCGTCGCACTGGTCGAGGGCGTTCTGGCCCCGAAAGCTCCGAAGGCCGCTGCCCCCGTCACCACCACGAAGACCGCTCCTCCCGCTCCGACCGCCACGGCGGACGCTGCCAAGCACATCGTCGCCATCACCGCGTGCCCCACCGGCATCGCCCACACCTACATGGCTGCCGACTCACTCAAGGACGCCGGCGACCGTGCGGGCGTCACCGTGCACGTCGAGACGCAGGGCTCGAGCGGCTCCACGGCACTGGACCCGGCTCTCATCGCGTCGGCCGAGGCCGTCATCTTCGCGACCGACGTGGGCGTCAAGGGCCGCGAGCGCTTCGCGGGCAAGCCCGTCATCGAGTCCGGCGTCAAGCGCGCGATCAACGAGCCCGACAAGATGGTTGCCGAGGCTCTGCGCGCCGGCGGTGACCCGAACGCCGCACGCGTCTCCGGTACCGCACCGGGAGCGTCCGCTGCGGCCGCTGCCGGTGGACTCGGCTGGGGCACCCGGTTGCGCCAGATCCTCCTGACCGGTGTCAGT
This sequence comes from Rhodococcus sp. BP-160, assembly GCF_019836205.1. Taxonomy (NCBI): domain Bacteria; kingdom Bacillati; phylum Actinomycetota; class Actinomycetes; order Mycobacteriales; family Nocardiaceae; genus Rhodococcus; species Rhodococcus sp. BP-160. The sequence continues at coordinate 777,308 of NZ_JABUEK010000002.1, read as the reverse complement.
TACATGATCCCGTTCGTCGCGGCCGGTGGACTCCTCATCGCCCTCGGCTTCCTTCTCGGTGGATACGAGATCAAGGGTGTCGCCGAGGACATCATGACCAACAACAGCCTCACCAACCTGCCCGACGGCGGGCTCCGCATCTTCATCGGCGCGGTGCTGTTCCAGCTCGGCGGCCTGGCCTTCGGCTTCCTCGTCCCGGCCCTGTCCGGTTACATCGCCTTCGCCATCGCGGACCGTCCCGGTCTGGCTCCCGGCTTCACCGCCGGTGCGGTGGCCCTGTTCGTCGGTGCCGGCTTCATCGGTGGCCTCGTCGGTGGCCTCATCGCCGGCTTCGTGGCGCTGTGGATCAGCCGGATCGCGGTGCCGCCGTGGCTCCGTGGCCTGATGCCCGTCGTCATCATCCCGCTGGGTGCGACCCTCGTCGTCGGCGGTCTGATGTTCCTCGTGCTGGGTCGCCCGCTCGCTGCCATCACCACCGGCCTGACCAACTTCCTCAACGGCCTCTCGGGCTCGTCGGTCATCATCCTCGGCATCATCCTGGGCCTCATGATGTGCTTCGACCTCGGTGGACCGGTGAACAAGGCCGCCTACGCCTTCGCCACCGCCGGGCTCAGCGTCGACAACGAGGCATCGCTGCGCATCATGGCCGCCGTCATGGCTGCCGGTATGGTTCCCCCGCTCGCCATGGCACTCTCGTCGACTCTGCGACCGAAGCTCTACAGCGAGGTAGAGCGCGAGAACGGCAAGGCTGCATGGCTTCTCGGAGCTGCGTTCATCTCCGAGGGTGCGATCCCGTTCGCCGCGACCGACCCGCTGCGCGTCATCCCCTCGATGATGGCCGGCGGCGCTGTGACCGGCGCCCTGATCATGTCCTTCGGGACGACGCTCAGCGCACCCCACGGCGGACTGCTCGTGTTCTTCGCGATGAACAACTTCTTCCTGTTCCTGCTGGCTCTGGCGATCGGCACCGTGGTCTCCGCGGCGCTCATCACCGCAGCCAAGCAGTTCGCCGGCAAGAAGCCTGCGGAGATCGTCGACGAACCCGTCGCCGTCGCAGCCTGACACCCACGTCACCACCCCCACAGCTGGCAGTATCGACACCAGCACTCACCTGACGAAGAAGGAGATCACCACGATGCCCAGCACCACGGTCACGGTCGGATCCGCCATCGGCCTGCACGCCCGTCCCGCCGCCGTCATCGCCGAGGCGGTCGCCGACTCCGGCGTCGACGTCACCCTCGAGGTGGAGGGCGAAGAGGCCGTCGACGGCGGCTCCGCGCTCATGATCATGACGCTGGGGGCCACCAAGGGCACCAAGGTCACGATCACCAGCGACGATCAGGCCACGCTCGACAAGGTGGCCGCACTGGTCGCGTCGGACCTCGACGCCTGATCTTCCGCACAGACGACGACGGCCCCCACACACCGTGGGGGCCGTCGTCATGTGTGCTTCTGTGTCTACCGCGACCGGAACAGTCGACGCACGAAGAACAGGGTCAGCACCACGACCACACCGACCGACGCCGCGGCGGCGATCAACGGAACGAGGATGGACCCGGTGGGCTCGGCGGGTGCTTCGGAGTCCGCGGTCTCGGTGGCCTCCGGGCCGGCCTCGGCGGAGGGTGCCACATCGCGCAGGACGAGGACGGCGGGACGAGCTGCAGCCGTGTCCACACCCTGCTCGGACCCGAGCAGCACCTCGTCGTCTGAGGTGAAGGCGATCGACTCGCCCTGCGGCTGCGGCGGGAGCGCGACGACGCGGGCGGGGGCCGACGCGAAGGCCGCGGCCACGTCACCGTCCCGCACGGACCACAGGTACAGATCGGTGTAGGTGCGCACGGCAGCGATGGACCCGTCGGCGCTCACGGCGCCGCCGGTGACCAGGCGACTGCCGTCGAGCAGCGGCGGACCCCCGGGTGTGGTCGTCGCGGACGGCGCGAAGTCGGCCACGCGGCGCAGCGGGGTGGGACCGGGACTCGGGAGATCGGACACCGACGTGTCCGCGGTGTACACGGCACCGGTTCCGAGACCGTCCTTCGTGACGACGACGGGACGGCCGTCGGGCCCGATGAGGAGTGCTTCGGCATCGTGCGCACCGTCGGGATAGGTGAGCCGGTGCAGTTCACCGGCACCACCGGCCGCAGGATCCATCCGGGTGAGGGCCACGGCGTCGCGTCGACGGTCGTTGTCGCCGATGTCCGCGAGCCACAACGACCCCTCGAACGACGAGAGATCCTCGACGTCGTACGGATCCACCGGATTCGGAAGCCACTCCGCGACAGCACACTCGGAGTCGAGGCGCGCGACACGGTCGTCGGCGCCGCTGTCCCCGATCGCGTACACCGTCCCGTCGAGCACCGTCATACCCGAGAGTTCGGACAGTCCCGGATCGGTCGGCACACAGTACGGCTCCGCATCCGGTGCCTCGGTCTGCGCCGCCGCGGGAGACGCTGCCACGAGCGCCACCACGGCAGCGCCGAGCACCGGCGCGAACCGACGGCTCACGCGCTGTGGGCGTATCGCGTGAGTATCGAGGCCAGCGCCGTCGGCACGGTCGCGTCGATGCGCGTACCGCCGCTCTCGTGGCTCGTGCTCGAGATCCGTCCGTCCGCATGGATGCGCGACACCAGGTCGCCGCGGTCGTAGGGCAGCAGGACGCTGACCGACACCTCGGGCGGGCGGACCAGCTCGCCGAGTCGTGTCCGCAGCTCCTCGATGCCCTCACCGGTCTTCGCGGACACGAAGACCGCACCCGGCAGCAGGCCCCGCAGCTGCGTCAGCGTGACGGGATCCGCGGCGTCGATCTTGTTGACCACGATCAGTTCCTCGGGCGCCGCGGCGTTCTGCTCGCGCACCACCGAGACGATGACCTCGCGGACCGCCTCGATCTGCCCGATGGGGAGCGGGTCGGACCCGTCCACCACGTGCAGCAGCAGATCGGCGTCCGTCACCTCCTCGAGCGTGGAGCGGAACGCCTCGACCAGCTGGGTCGGCAGGTGGCGGACGAAGCCGACGGTGTCGGTGAGCACGCACTCGCGGCCGTCCTCGAGCGTCGCCTTGCGCGTGGTCGGATCCAGGGTCGCGAACAGTGCGTTCTGCACCAGCACACCGGATCCGGTCAACGCGTTGAGCAGCGACGACTTCCCCGCGTTGGTGTAGCCGACGATGGCGATGGACGGCACGTTGCCCTGCAGCCGGCGCTCACGTTTGGTGTCGCGGGCCTGCTTCATGCCCCGGATCTCGCGACGTAGCTTCGCCATGCGCTCGCGAATGCGACGACGATCGGTCTCGATCTTCGTCTCACCGGGACCACGCAGGCCCACACCGCCGTTGCTGCCGGCGCGGCCACCCGCCTGACGCGACATGGACTCACCCCAGCCGCGCAGACGCGGAAGCATGTACTCCATCTGCGCCAGGGCGACCTGCGCCTTGCCCTCGCGGGAGGAGGCATGCTGAGCGAAGATGTCGAGGATCAGCGCGGTGCGGTCGATGACCTTCACCTTCACGATCTTCTCCAGTGCCGTCAGCTGCGCAGGCGTGAGTTCACCGTCGCACACGACGGTGTCCGCGCCGGTCGCGATGACCACCTCGCGCAGTTCCTTCGCCTTGCCGGAGCCGATGTAGGTGGAGGCGTCGGGTCGGTCGCGACGCTGCACCAGCCCTTCGAGCACCTCGGAACCCGCCGTCTCGGCCAGAGCCGCGAGTTCGGTCATGCTGGACTCCGCCTCCTCGGCGGAACCGCTGGTCCAGACACCGACGAGCACCACGCGCTCGAGCCGCAACTGGCGGTACTCGACCTCGGTGACATCGGTGAGCTCGGTGGAGAGTCCGGCCACACGGCGCAGTGCGCTGCGATCGTCGAGCTGCATGTCGCCGGTGGACCACTCGGCGTCCTGCTCGAACCCGTCGCTGTGGGAGGAACCTGTCGTGTCGGCCCTGTCGGCCGCTGCATTCGTTGTCGTCATACGAGACCCATGATCCACGAGAACGTCCTGACGTGCACTGTCATTTACGCAACCGTGTCGCGGGGAATACCCGCACCCCGGCCGTCACGCTTCCAGCCCCGCCCACCAGGCGTCCGACAGCTCCCCCGATGCCACCAGCACCGACGGCCCCCGCATCGACGCGGAACCGTTCGACACGCGCACCGACACGACACCACCGGGAACGTGGACGGCCAGCTCGCCGTCGCCGGACCCGTCGAAGCGCAGGGCCGCGACCGCGGCGGCGACGATGCCCGTGCCACACGATCTGGTCTCCCCCACGCCGCGCTCGTGGACACGCATGCTCACCGCACCGTCCTTCGGCACGGTGACGAACTCGATGTTGACCCCGTGCGGGTACACCGCACCGTCGAAGGTGGGTTGCGCCGTGAGGTCGAGGTCGCCGAGGGTCTCCGCATCGAGATCGGCGGACACGCAGGCCAGGTGCGGATTGCCGACGTCGACGCCGACGCCCGTGAAGGACCTGCCGTCGACCTCGGTGTCGGAGATCTCGAAGACCCGCGGGGTGCCCATCTCGACGGTGACCACGGCGTCGGTGGCGTCGTGCGAGTGCACGGTGACCGGTTTTCCGCCGGCGCGCGATCCGACGACGAACTCGTCCGAGTCCACGAGACCGGCCGCACGAACGTAATGGGAGAACACCCGGACACCGTTGCCGCACATCTCCGCGATGGACCCGTCCGCGTTGCGGTAGTCCATGAACCAGTCGCCGGCGGACACGCCCTCGGGCAGCGCGTCGAGCACGCCGCGGTCGACGAGAGCACCGCTGCGGGCGACCCGCAGTACCCCGTCCGCGCCGAGCCCGGCTCGGCGATCGCACAGTGTCGCCACACGGTGTGCGCTCAGATCGAGGAGTGCGTCCGGATCCGGCAGCACGACGAAATCGTTCTGCGTTCCGTGTCCCTTGGTGAACTGCATGGGATCAGTCTCCCACCGGCGCGGACGTCCGCGCGATCAGCCGTTGGCGGGTGATCTCGTACAGCCCGACGGCGCCGGCGGACGGTGCTCCGAGGGAGCTCGCCGCGCCGCCTATCGGGATGGACACGACGACGTCGCAGGCATCCCGCCACGCGGCACTCATGCCGCGGGTCTCGTTGCCCACCACCAGCACCGTTCCTCCTGTGAAGTCGTGCTCGTGCGCTGCCACCGTGCCGGTCTCGTCGGTGCCCACGATCGTCATGTCGGTGCCCTGCTGCCGCAGCCTGTCCACCATCGCGCGAACCTGCTCCGGACCTCCGACCTGCCCCACTGGGAGTGCGAACAGGGAGCCGGTGGTCGCGCGGACGCACGCGGGATCGAACGGGTCCGCGGCATGCCCGCTGACCAGCAGCCCGGACGCTCCGAAGGCGTCCGAGGACCGGATCAGGGTGCCGAGATTGCCCGGCGACGTCGGCCGATCGAACGCGACCACCACCGGCGCGTCGCCCGTCGGAGTCCAGTGGCCGGGATCGAGGAGCCGGGACCGTGCGAGGAGAAGGATCTCCGGTGGTTGATCGACGCGTTCGCCGAGCTCCGCCATCAACTCCGGCGCGACACCCACCGCGGGCACGCCTGCGGCCCGGCAGCGGTCCACGGTCGACGTGGCCCAGGACGACAGGGAGTCGCCGGTTCGATAGAGCACGGACTCGAGAGGCCACTCGTGCTGGACGGCCAGTGTGACCGGCCGCACTCCCTGCACGAGGAAGACTCCCGCCTTGGTGCGCTTGCCGCGGGTGACGAGGTAGGACTGCCACTGCTGGAACCGCGCGTTCCTCGACAGGACGAGCGCATCGCTCATCGGTGTTCTCCCCTCGTGCGCAGTGCGGCGTCCAGCAGGTCCGATGCGCCCCCGCGCAGCCAGTGCACGCGGGGATCGCGGCCGAACCAGGACCGTTGGCGGCGAACATAGCGACGGGTACCGACGAAGGTCGCCTCGCGCGCGGCCGCCTCGTCGATCTCGCCGTCCAGCAGCTGCAGCACCTGCGCGTAGCCGATCGCTCTCGGGGCGGTGACTCCCTCGCGCAGTCCTCGACCCACGAGGGTCTCGACCTCGGCGACGAGCCCCTCGGCGAACATCGCGTCGGTGCGTGCCGCGATGCGCGCGTCCAGCTCGTCGGTGTCACGGTCGATGCCGAGGACGACGGTGTCCCAGCGCGGCTCGCCGATGGTGGGCGCCGACGCGGCGAACGGCTTCCCGGTGAGGCGTCCCACCTCGAGCGCGCGGACGATGCGTCGGCCGTCGGTCGGCAGGATCGATGCCGCGGCCGCCGGATCGGACTCGGCGAGTGCGCGATGCAGCGCCGCGACCCCCTCGGCGGCGAGCCTGGCCTCGAGTTCGGCACGCACCGCGGCATCCGTGGCCGGGAACTGCCATCGGTCCAGCAGAGCCTGGACGTACATCATCGATCCGCCGACGACGACGGGCACGACGGACTGCTCGAGCAGCTCCTCGATCTCCCGCACCGCGGCGTCCTGGTACGCCGCCACCGTTGCCGTCTCCGTGACGTCCAGGACGTCGAGTCGGTGGTGCGGGATGCCGCGACGCTCCGCCACCGGCGTCTTCGCGGTACCGATGTCCATGCCTCGGTACTGCTGCATCGCGTCGATGTTCACGATGTGCCCGCCGAGGCGCTCGGCGAGATCGAGCGCGAGGGCCGACTTGCCCGTGGCCGTGGGTCCGATCACCGCGACCGGTGTCGGTCGCGTCACAGCGACCACGAGGCGACGTGATACCCGACTCCGTAGGGGGCACCGCGAAAGAGACTGTGCGGCACCACTCGTGCAGGTCCGACCAGCGTGGCCGCCACCTGCCATGCCACCCGCCCGTCCACGCCGAGGGCATCACACAGAGCAGGGTCCAGGGACGCCAGCGCATCGACGTCGGCTCTGCCGAGCGCATCGTCGATCGCGTGCTGCACCGCCTCGGCCCGGTCGTCGAACGCGCCGGGCGCCTTGTCGGTCAGGGTCGTCGCCCCGTCACCGACGACGAGCAGCCCCACCGGGCCGGGCGCGGCGTCGACGCGGCCGCGCAGGTCGAGCGCCACTGCCGCCACGTCCTGGACACTCGCGTTCCGAGCGACGAGCTGTACGGGGACCGACCACTGCGGAACAGCCTGCTCGCGAAGCAGCCCGACGGTCAGCGCGGCCAACGCCATCGCGCGATCGACAGGCCCGCGATCCGGGGCGAGACCGACCACGACATCGGCCCCGAAACCGGCGTACGTACCCGCGGCATCGCCGTCGATCCAGGTCGTGGTCGCACCGACCCCGACCCCGATCCAGCCGTGACAGGACTGCCCCAGGTCGTCGCACACCTCGCGCACGGCTGCACGCAGATCGTCCAGTTCGCCTGTGGCGGAACCGGCGAGCTCCGCGAGCAGCAACGGAGGCGACGGGACGAAGGCGAGGGCGGACAGCACGGACGCCACGGTAGTCGACCGTCCGAGGGCGTCCCTTTTCCGCGCGTCCCTCGGGGTTTGCATGGTCGCCGACGCGCGGAGGGGGTTGAATGGGCCGAGAACGACCGAGCAGAGAACCACGTAGCGCCAGGCAGCCGTGACGCGCGGCAGAGACGGAGAGAACCATGACCGAGCACGAGACGACCGAGAACGCCCCCGGCGAGGCGCAGGCGAGCCCCACACCTCCCCGGCCCGGGCCCCGACCGGGTCCTCGACCCGGCGGCGCACCGCGCCCGGCGCCCACCCGGCCCAGTGCCCCGGCCGATCCGTCCGCACCGTCGTCGTCCACAGGCGACGGGGAGTCGCACCCGACGCCGCATCCGGCTGCACACCACGTGCCGACGACGCCCGCTGTCGTCCCGGTCGTGACCGATCCGTCCCGCTGGGGCCGGGTCGACGAGGACGGTTCCGCGTGGGTACGTACCACCGACGGAGAGCGGCAGGTCGGTTCCTGGCAGGCCGGTGACGCGGCCGAGGGCCTCGCACACTTCGGGCGCCGCTACGACGATCTCGCCACGGAGGTTGCACTCCTCGAAGCGCGACTCGCCTCCGGCGCCGGCGACGCCAAGAAGACGAAGACCGCCGCCGTCGCGCTCGCCGAGACCCTGCCCACCGCTGCTGTGATCGGCGACATCGACGCGCTGGCGACCCGCCTGCAGGCCGTGATCGAACACTCCGACGAGGTCGCCGCCGAGCATCGCAAGCGCAAGGATTCCGAGCGGACCGAATCGACGGCACGCAAGGAGGCGCTGGCCGTCGAGGCCGAGACCATCGGCAGCGAATCCACGCAGTGGAAGGCCGCGGGTGACCGTCTTCGCGTGATCCTCGAGGAGTGGAAGACCATCCGCGGCGTCGACCGCAAGGTCGACGACGCCCTGTGGAAGCGCTACTCCAAGGCACGGGAGGCGTTCAACCGCCGCCGCGGCGCGCACTTCGCCGATCTCGACCGCGAACGCGGTGCCGCCAAGGTGCGCAAGGAAGAACTGGTCGCCAAGGCCGAGGAACTGTCGTCGTCCACCGACTGGGTGGGCACCGCGCAGGTGTTCCGCGATCTCCTGACCGAGTGGAAGGCCGCCGGCCGGGCTCCCCGCGACGCCGACGACTCGCTGTGGCAGAAGTTCAAGGGCGCCCAGGACGTGTTCTTCGAGGCACGCAACGCGGCTCAGTCCGAGCAGAACGCGGAGTTCGAGCAGAACGCCGAGGCGAAGGAACGGCTGCTGGCCGAGTCCGGTCACATCGACCCGTCCAAGGACATCGAGGCGGCCCGCGCAGCACTGCGGACATTGCAGGACAAGTGGGACGCCATCGGCAAGGTCCCGCGGGAGAAGATGCACGATCTCGAGGGCAAGCTCCGCGCGATCGAGAAGCGCGTCCGCGACGCCGCCGACTCCGAGTGGCGACGCACCGACCCCGAGGCGATGGCGCGCGCGGCTCAGTTCCGCGAGCGGGTCGCGCAGTTCGAGGAGCAGGCCCAGAAGGCCGAGGCCGCGGGCAAGGCCAAGGACGCCGAGAAGGCCCGTGCGCAGGCACAGCAGTGGCGCGAGTGGGCCGACGCCGCCGACAGCGCCCTCGGCGGTCTGTGACTCCGGAGGATCAGTTGTCGCGGCGCCGGGACGTGTCCAGCACGTTCTCGCGCCGCGCCTCGTCCATCACGGCCGCGTCGCGCCGGGCGGCGGCAGCCGCCCACTGAGCGTTGGAGCGGTTCCACACCACCTTGAACCAGTGGAACGCCAGCACGACCACGAGCAACCAGCCGAGGACGAGGCCCAGCCCGGGGCCGGCCCCGGTGAGGCCGACGGGAACGGTCTGACGCGACCAGATGGCCAGGATGCCCAGCACCGTCGCCACCCCGGACCCGTAGAGCGCGACCCAGGCCAGCGCCCAGCGTTGAGTGACCAGGGCGAGGGCCGAGAAGCCGACCGCGAACACCAGGGTCAGCCACACGAAGATGCGTGACGGCAGTGCCACCGACTCCGCCACGGCGTCCTCGTCGTGCACCAGCACGTCCCACGCGTTGGCCGAACCTGTGTGCGGCAGTGCGAAGCTCAGTAGCAGCAACAACACCACCACTGCCACGACGACGGCGCGGACCCCCGGGTCGATACGCCCCGAAATCCGCTTCTCGGCGGCCGCCGGATCGGACCCGGTCGTCGGCTCGGTACTCACAGTGAACATCCCATCGTCGTGACCGGCTCGGGCGCCGGGGCGCCGACGGACGGCAACCCCAACCCGACACCGACCGGTGCGGTCCGGGGCATCGTGCCCCGCTCGTGTCGGTCGCCGGCCGTGGTGCGCCGGTGCGAGCGCACCGGGACGTCGGCGACCAGGTGATAAGGCTTCGCGTCGGTCACCGTGGTGACGACGACGTCGCCGGGCCGGACGGCGCGGTCGATGGCGCCCGTCGGGGTGAAGTGCACGAGTCGCCCGTCGCGGGTGCGTCCACTCATCCGCTCGGTGACGGCGTTCTTGCGTCCGGCCCCGTCGGCGACGAGCAACTCCACCTCGGTTCCGACGACGCGACGGTTCTCCTCGTGGGAGATCTCCTCCTGCAGAGCGGCGAGCCGTTCGTAGCGTTCCTGCACGACGGCCTTCGGCACCTGATCCGGCATGTCGGCGGCCGGCGTTCCCGGTCGCTTGGAGTACTGGAACGTGTAGGCGCTGCTGAAGCGAGCGCGACGGACGACGTCGAGGGTCTCCTGGAAGTCCTCCTCGGTCTCCCCGGGGAAGCCCACGATGATGTCCGTCGTCAGTGACGCGTGCGGGATGGCTTCGCGCACCCGGTCGATGATGCCGAGGAACTTCTCCTTGCGGTACGAGCGGCGCATGGCACGCAGCACGCGGTCCGATCCGGACTGCAGAGGCATGTGCAGCGTCGGGCACACGTTGGGCGTCGACGCCATCGCCTCGATGACGTCGTCGGTGAACTCGGCGGGATGCGGCGAGGTGAACCGGACGCGCTCGAGACCGTCGATCTCCCCGCACGCGCGCAGGAGCGATGCGAACGCACCCCGGTCACGCGGCTGCTCGGGATCCGCGAACGAGGCGCCGTACGCGTTGACGTTCTGTCCGAGCAGCGTCACCTCGAGCACGCCCTCGTCGACGAGGGCCTGCACCTCGGCGAGGATGTCGCCCGGCCTGCGGTCGACCTCCTTGCCGCGCAGTGCGGGCACGATGCAGAAGGTGCAGGTGTTGTTGCACCCCACCGAGATGGACACCCACCCGGAGTAGGCGGAGTCGCGCTTGGCCGGGAGAGTCGAGGGGAACGCGTCCAACGACTCGAGAATCTCGACCTCGGCGCGCTGGTTGTGGCGCGCCCGATCGAGCAGCGCCGGCAGGGATCCGATGTTGTGGGTGCCGAACACGACGTCCACCCACGGCGCCTTCGTGACCACGACGTCGCGGTCCTTCTGTGCGAGGCACCCACCGACGGCGATCTGCATGTCGGGGTTCTCGTCCTTGGCCGGCCGGAGTTGGCCGAGGTTGCCGTACAACTTGTTGTCGGCGTTCTCCCGTACCGCACACGTGTTGAAGACGACGAGATCGGGGGACGACCCGGAGTCGGCCTTCTCGTAACCAGCCTCCTCGAGAAGGCCGGACAGTCGTTCGGAATCGTGCACGTTCATCTGGCAGCCGTACGTGCGCACCTCGTAGGTGCGCGCAGTCCCGGACCGCGCAGGCAGGGTCTGGGTGTCGATCGTGTCCACCCCTCCAGGGTACGGCGGCGCTCGAACCCGACCCACCGAGCGGTCCGAGTAAAGTTTCCATTACATATCCGCGGTCCCCGCACCAAAACGAGCAGTGGCGGAGGAAACTACCTCTAGGGTCATCGCCATGACCCACCCTGACGGCGAGCGCGAACATCGCTCGTCCACAGCATCGTCTGCCCCCATGATCGCGATGCACGGCGTGCAGAAGCACTTCGGTGATCTGCACGTCCTCAAGGACATCGAACTCGACGTTCCCAGCGGCCAGGTCGTCATCGTCCTCGGCCCCTCCGGGTCGGGTAAATCGACGTTGTGCCGCACCATCAACCGGCTCGAGCCCGTCGACGAGGGCACCATCGAGGTCGACGGCAAGGCACTTCCCTCCGAAGGCAAGTCGCTCGCCGCGCTCCGCGCGGACGTCGGCATGGTCTTCCAGTCCTTCAATCTCTTCGCGCACAAGACGATTCGTGAGAACGTCATGCTCGGGCCGACGAAGGTCCGCAAGTTGAAGAAGGACGAGGCCGAGAAGACCGCGCAGCGTCTGCTCGAACGCGTCGGCATCGCCAACCAGGCCGACAAGTACCCGGCGCAGCTCTCCGGCGGCCAGCAGCAACGTGTCGCCATCGCGCGTGCACTCGCCATGAACCCCAAGGTGATGCTCTTCGACGAGCCGACCTCGGCGCTCGATCCCGAGATGGTCAACGAGGTGCTCGACGTCATGACGTCGCTGGCCAAGGAGGGCATGACCATGGTGGTCGTGACCCACGAGATGGGCTTCGCCCGACGCGCCGGCGACCGTGTCATCTTCATGGCCGACGGCCAGATCGTCGAGGACACCGATCCCGAGACCTTCTTCACCACACCGAAGTCCGATCGCGCCAAGGACTTCCTCGGCAAGATCCTGAGTCACTGATCTCCCACCCGCTCGTCCCAACTTCTGGAGGATCTCGATGAGAATCACCCGTACCGCCCGTGTCGGCGTCGCCGCACTCGCGCTCGCCTTCGCCGCCACCGCGTGTGGTGGCGACGAGGCCACCAGCGCGTCGTCCAGCGCCGAGAGCGGCAAGCTGACCGTCGGCATCAAGTTCGACCAGCCGGGCCTGGGCCTGCGCACCCCCGACGGCTCGTTCAGCGGCTTCGACGTCGAGGTCGCGAAGTACGTCGCCGGCAAGCTCGGTGTCACGCCGGAGAACATCACGTTCAAAGAGTCGCCGTCGGCGCAGCGCGAGACGCTGATCGAGAACGGTGAGGTCGACTACATCGTCGCCACCTACTCGATCACCGACGCCCGCAAGGAGAAGGTCGACTTCGCCGGACCGTACTTCGTCGCCGGACAGTCGCTCCTCGTTGCCGACGGCAACACCGACATCACGGGCCCCGAGTCGCTCAGCGGTGGCAAGCGCCTCTGCTCCGTCTCCGGCTCCACCCCCGCGCAGAAGGTCAAGGACCAGTACGCGCAGGACGTGCAGCTGCAGGAGTTCGACACCTACTCCGCCTGTGTCGAGGCACTGCGCAACGGCGCCGTCGACGCGGTCACGACCGACGACATCATCCTGGCCGGCTACGCGGCTCAGTACCCGGGTGAGCTCAAGGTGGTCGGCGAGCCGTTCACCGAGGAGCGCTACGGCATCGGCCTGGCCAAGGGCGACGACGAGACCCGCACCAAGATCAACGACGCGATCGACGCCATGATCGAGGACGGGTCGTGGCAGAAGGCATTCGAGGACACCGTCGGACCGTCCGGGTACCCGCTGCCCGCACAGCCGACCGTCGATCGCTACTGATCACCACTCTTCGCGAGACCCGAACGGGCGGTTCACACCGGTGAACCGCCCGTTCGACTCGTCACCGCTCTCGGAAGGAGTCGCCGGTGGACATACTGAGTGACTACGCGCCCGAACTCCTCGACGCGTTCTGGATGACGATCAAGCTGACGGTGCTCTCCGCCATCGGCGCTCTCGTCCTCGGCACCCTGCTCGCGGCGATGCGGGTCTCCCCCGTTCCCGTCGCGCGGTGGATCGGTGCCACCTACGTCACCATCTTCCGCAACACCCCGCTCACGCTGATCCTGCTGTTCTGCGCCTTCGGCCTCTACCAGACCCTGGGCGTCACGCTCGCCGATCAGGCGTCCCCGACCGGCCAGGCGGACAACAACTTCCGGCTCGCCGTTCTCGGTCTGAGCATCTACACGGCCTCGTTCGTGTGCGAGTCGCTGCGGTCCGGAATCAACACGGTGAACGTCGGGCAGGCGGAGGCCGGGCGTTCGCTCGGTCTGACGTTCTCGCAGAACCTGCGCTTCATCGTGCTCCCCCAGGCGTTCCGTGCGGTCATCGGCCCGCTGGGCAGCGTGCTCATTGCCCTGACGAAGAACACGACCGTCGCCGCGGCGATCGGCGTCCTCGAAGCGGCCATTCTGATGAAGGAGATGATCGAGAACGAGGCGGCGATCTTCGTCGTCGGCGGTATCTTCGCGCTCGGCTTCGTCATCCTGACCTTCCCCACCGGCCTCTTCTTCGGCTACCTCGGCAAGCGATTGGCGGTTGCCCGATGACCACAGCGAACGCACCTCTGAGCACCGAGGCACCGCCCAAGAAGGTCGCCTCCGCCGAACGCGCCACCGTTCTCTACGACGCTCCGGGGCCCCGCGCCAAGGTGCGCAATCACATCATCTCGGCCGTCGTGCTCGTCCTGGTACTGCTGGCGGCGTACGTGATCTACGCGAAGCTGGACGAGAAGGGCCAGTTGACATCGGAGAAGTGGAGCCCGTTCGTCGAGTCGTCGACCTGGACGACGTACCTGGTTCCCGGCATCCAGGGCACCCTGGTCGCCGCGGGACTGTCGATCGTGCTGGCGCTGATCCTGGGCGCGGTCCTGGGCATCGCGCGCCTGTCGGACCACCGCCCGGTGCGGCTGGTCGCCGGATTCTTCGTCGAACTGTTCCGCGCCATCCCGGTGCTGATCCTGATGATCTTCCTGTACCAGTTCTTCGCCGAGTACCAGGTGTTCAAGTCCCGCTACCTGGCCCTGGCCGCGGTGGTGACGGGCCTGACGCTCTACAACGGCTCGGTCATCGCCGAGATCGTGCGGTCGGGCATCCAGTCCCTGCCGAAGGGTCAGACCGAGGCGGCCATGGCCATCGGCCTGCGCAAGGGCCAGATCATGCGCATGATCCTGCTTCCCCAGGCCGTGACCGCGATGTTGCCGGCCATCATCTCGCAGATGGTGGTGGCGCTGAAGGACTCCGCGTTGGGCTACATCATCGGCTATGTCGAGGTGGTCCGGTCGGGCCAGCAGGTCGGTGCCTTCTACGGCAACTTCCTGCCGGCGCTGATCATCGTGGCCATCATCATGATCATCCTGAACTCGCTGCTGACGTACCTCGCCACGAAGGTGGAGAAGCGACTGCGACGAGCGAAGAAGAGTCCGGTTCCTGTCGATCAGGGTGCCGCCATGGGTGGCGCGACAGTCTGACGTTCTAGTACTCGAGGCCTTCGGAATCGTTTCCGAGGGCCTCGAGTTCTGTCCGAACCACGTCGAAGGCCATGCCCTGGGCGAACCCGCGACGCGCGAGCATCGACACGAGCTTGCGCACCACCTTGTCGCGTTGCGCACGCCGCTCCCGTGGATCCTCGATCTCCTCGTTCAGAGCGGACAGCAGAGCCGGGGCTCGGAGCTTCTTGACGACCAGTTCGCGCGCACGCTCCCGCTCGTCCTCGGGCTCGATCATGTCGAGTGCCTCGGTGGCCAGCACCGGATCGATGCCCTTGGTGCGTAGTTCTGTGCGCAGCGCCTGCTTGCCTCGGCCCGAGTACGTGTGTCGCGAGCGGACCCACTGATGGGCGAAGTCGCGATCGTCGACCAGCTTGATCTCGGTCAGCCTGTCGAGCACGGACGTGATGATCTCGTCCGTGAATCCTTTGGCGGCCAACCGCTGTTCGAGCTCGGCGCGGCTCCGGGCGCGATCGGTGAGCAACCGCAACGCGGCATCCTTGGCCTGCACCGCCGTGCCCCCGCCCGGGGGCGGCGTCTCGCCCGATCGGCGGCCGGAACGGGACCGGGCGCCCGACGTACGTCGGGCGCCCGGTGCACGCGAGTCCGGAAACTCGTCGTCGTTCACAGTCGAGAGACCTGCTGTCAGAAGTCGACCGGAGCAGCGACGGCCTCGTCGGGCGTACGCACGTCTGCACCGATGCCGAGCTTCTCCTTGATCTTCTTCTCGATCTCGTCACGGATGTCGGTGTTCTCGAGCAGGAACTTGCGTGCGTTCTCCTTGCCCTGGCCCAGCTGATCACCCTCGTAGGTGAACCAGGAGCCGGACTTGCGCACGAAGCCGTGCTCGACACCCATGTCGATGAGCGAGCCTTCCTTGCTGATGCCCTTGCCGTACAGGATGTCGAACTCGGCCTGCTTGAACGGCGGCGACACCTTGTTCTTGACCACCTTGACGCGGGTGCGGTTACCGACTGCGTCGGTTCCGTCCTTGAGCGTCTCGATACGACGGATGTCCAGGCGCACCGATGCGTAGAACTTCAGCGCCTTACCGCCCGTCGTGGTCTCGGGCGAGCCGAACATGACGCCGATCTTCTCGCGCAGCTGGTTGATGAAGATGACCGTGGTGCCGGACGAACTGATGGCGCCGGTGATCTTGCGCAGGGCCTGGCTCATCAGGCGGGCCTGCAGACCGACGTGACTGTCACCCATCTCGCCCTCGATCTCGGCACGGGGAACCAGGGCTGCCACGGAATCCACGACCAGGATGTCGATGGCACCGGACCGGATCAACATGTCCGCGATCTCGAGCGCCTGCTCACCGGTGTCCGGCTGGGAGACCAGCAGCGCGTCGGTGTCGACACCGAGCTTGGCGGCGTAGTCCGGATCGAGGGCGTGCTCCGCGTCGATGAACGCGGCGATGCCGCCGGCGGCCTGTGCGTTGGCGACCGCGTGGAGCGCGACCGTCGTCTTACCCGAGGACTCCGGGCCGTAGACCTCGACGATGCGGCCGCGCGGGAGTCCGCCGATGCCGAGCGCGACGTCCAACGCGATCGAACCCGTGGGGATGACGGCGATGGGCACACGGGCCTCGTCGCCGAGACGCATGACCGACCCCTTGCCGAAGTTCTTGTCGATCTGCGCGAGCGCGAGATCGAGCGCCTTGTCCCGATCGTATGCAGCTGCAGCCATCATGGTCTCCTTCTCGAAGTTCTTGTCCCCGAAGCGTCTGTACCCCGTCGATCTGTCGCCAAGGTAGAGGGGGGTACCGACAAGAACCGCTGCCGTGCGATTCCCGTCGACTCTGCACACGACTATAAGCGAACAGGTGTTCGATACCCAGCGACACGCCGGAGGTTCACCACCGCGATCGGGGAACGTCGAACTCGACGCACAGTGCACGCCACACGTCCTTCGGATCCTCGCCGTCCTCGATGGCCTGCGCGGCGGTGCGGTTCCCGAGGCTCAGCAGCAGGTGGTCGACCAGCATCGAGTCCCCGGTCACGGTTCCGAACTGTTCGGCGACACGGTCGTGGAAGTCGGTCAGGCGCACCATGTCACCGTAACCCGGGACGTCCGCGCTCCCCCTCAGCGCGGGCGGGAGTCGACGATCACGCTGCGGCACACCGCGACGGGATCCTCGACCGCGGCGGCGGTCGCCGCGGCGCGACCTGCCGCGGCGGCGTACGTCGAGTCGCTCAGCACCCGGTCGATCGCCTCCGCCACGGCGTCGGCGGACACCGGACGCACGATCGTGGCGCTTCCCTGCCGGGCCGCGCGGTTGGCCAGTTCCCACTGATCTCCCCCGCCGGGGATCACGACCACCGGGACGCCGACGGACAGCGACTTCGCCAACATCCCGTGGCCGCCGCCGCACACCACGACCGACGCCAGCGGCAGCAGCGCGTCCTGGCGCCCCAGTCCGCCCACCGCCCAGGACGGTAGACCGGCCGGAACGTCGTCCACCGTGGTGATCACCAGTCGACGACTCCGGCCGCGCGCACGTGAGGCCGCCGCCGCCTCGACAGTGGCCTCGACCATGGACACGGCGCCGGTCGCGGCCGTCGACGGTGCCAGCAGGATCAGCGGTTCGGTCCCCGGCGGCGGGTCGAGGAGAGCGGTCGTCGGCTCCCACAACAACGGACCGACGACCCGCGCCTCGGCCGGCCAGTCCGACCGCGGCACCTCGAGCGCGGGGATGGTCGCGACGAGGCGCCGCGCGGGGCCGGGGTCCGACGCGGGCAGACCGACGCCCTCGCGCGCCCGAGCGCGCTGCGCCAGCCCCGCTCGGACGGACCGGTCCGTCAGAGCTCGCATCACGGTGTCCCGCAACCGACCTCGCAGTCCCGTGCCCGGTGCGAGACCACTCCCGATCGGGGGCAACGACACGGAGGGCCGGTAGAGCGGGTGCGGAGACAGTTCCACCCAGGGAACTCCCAGCCGCTCGGCGGCGAGACCGCCGCCGGCCGTGAGAATGTCCGAGACCACCAGATCGGGAGCCGCCTCGGAGAGCACCGGCAGCAGCATCGAGGACATGTGGGCCGCTCGCTCGTGGATTCTGCGGCCGGCGTCCGCGTCGTCGTCCTCGGGTCGCGGTTCCAGTCCCGGCAGCAGGCGAGTGTCCACCCCGTCCGCTCGCGCGGCGTCGAGCCACCGATCGCCGGTGTAGACCACGGCCGTCTCTCCTGCGGCCGTCAGCGCCTTCGCGAGCGCGATGGCAGGGAAGGCGTGCCCCGCATCGGGGCCGGCGACCACCGCGACGAGCATGGGCGAAGCCTAGGTCAGCGCGGCACCGGGGACGTCAGAAGGGTGACTTCGCCGAGTCGCGATCGCCGCTCATCGCGCGGAAGAGGAAGTAGAGACCGGTTCCCACCACGGCCAGCGCCACCAGGGGGAACAGCGCCTTCAGCAGGGCGCCGAGAACGACGATGCCGATCCACACCAGAACGATCGCACCGAGAATCTTCCAGAACATGTCGAACTCCTTCTCGTCGGGGACTCTCGTCGCCGGCCGCGGTGGAGTTCACCGGCGATCCGTCGACGAGTTCGACACTGCCAGAACCGAACTGGCACAACACCGAATCGTCCCGGAGTTCAGGGTGAAGATCGGGGTCGACCCCGAGGACGGTATGTCGATCTCAGGGTCGCGGTCGGGGTGAGACCGTCGCCGAGGTCAGGGCTTCTGCAGGTGCTCGAGGCCGAATGCCCAACCCTCGAGGCGATCGGACGCGAACTGGAGGGCGTCCCGTCGCGCGTCGAGTGCGGTGAGCGAACCGGAGGAGCCCGGCGCGGTGAGCAACGCAGCCGCGGCGACGAGCCCGTCGAACTGGTGCACACCGTCCGCCAACCGGGCCGCGGTGGACCCGATGGACCCGGACAGATGGACCGCTGCAGCGGGACTTCCCAGCGCTGCTCTCTCCATCGCGACGATGTCGTGCGCGACCTCGGTCAGGGCTGCCGACGCGGCCGCGGCGATCCGGGTCGTGTCGTGCACGTCGTCCGCGGCGACCGCCCCGGATCGAGCGAGGATGCCCGTCAGCTCGTGCAGACTGCGTTCGGCGGCCGCGAGACGTTCGATGGGCTCGCGAGCGGCGGAGCCCACCGGAGGCAGAGCACGGCGGACCGGCGTTGCTGCCGGCAGTGGCTGGGCCCGCAGCCGTCGGTAGGCCGCCGCCGCGGCCACGGCGGGCACCGCGAACAACACCGTGGTGCCTGATCCCCCGACGACGATCCAGTCGGGTGCGGACGTGGCCGCCACCGTGACGGTGGCGACGCCCATCGACCCGGACGCCGCACCGAAGAGCGTGGCCCGCCGGCGAGTCCGACGGATCCGCCGTTCGGCCTTCTTCCGCGGGTCGTTCCACGACTTGGCGGCGTCGAGGAACGGCCGCGTGACGTCCACGACGCCACGAGCCCGGGCGCGCACCAGGTCGGCCGCGCGCCCCACTTCGGCCGGAGCAGCGGGCCGCTCGTGCCACATCTGCCGTCGGTGCGGGTCGCCGTGTCCGGACATCAACGCTCCGTGAGGGTCTCGTGCAGGCGGATCAGTTGGCCTGAGGAGGCTCGGGGGTCGCCTGCGGGGACGACAGGTTCTTCTGCGTGGACACGCCGTCCGCGGAGGGGCCGGCGGTGAGCGAGTCGCCCGCCATGGAGGCACGGATCTGCTCGAGGCGGCTGTGTCCGGCCATCTGGACGCTCGCCTGCTGCACCTCCATCATGCGGCCCTGCACGGAGTTCTGAGCGAGCTCGGCGGAGCCGAGCGCGTTGGCGTAGCGGCGCTCGATCTTGTCCCGGACGGCGTCGAGGCTGGGCGTGTTGCCCGGTGCGGACAGCGTGGTGTCCATCGAGCGGAGCGACTCGCTGACGCGCTCCTGCATCTTGGCCTGCTCGAGCTGGCTGAGCAGCTTGGTGCGCTCGGCGACCTTGGCCTGCAGCGTCATGGCGTTCTGCTCGACGGCCTTCTTGGCCTGGGTGGCGGCCTGGAGCGCCTGGTCGTGCAGAACCTTGAGGTCCTCGACGCTCTGCTCGGCGGTGACCAGCTGGGCCGCGAACGCCTCGGCGGCATTGGTGTACTGGGTGGCCTTCTCGACGTCGGCAGCCGCATTGGCCTGGTCGGCGAGGGTGACGGCCTGGCGCGCATTGGCGTTCAGCTTCTCCACCTCGTCGAGCTGGCGGCTGAGCTTCATCTCGAGCTGGCGCTGATTACCGATGACCGACGCGGCCTGCTGCGAGAGCGCCTGGTGCTGACGCTGGGCGTCCTCGATGGCCTGCTGGATCTGGACCTGCGGATCCGCCTTCTCGTCGATCTTGGAGTTGAACAGAGCCATCAGATACTTCCAGCCCTTGACGAAAGGATTGGCCATCGGTTCTTCCTGCCTCCATGTGATCCGCCGCGTACGCGACCCGGCTGGCGACCGTCACCGCCGGTGATGCTGCGCGTGTCCGGGACACGCGGTCTGTCTGTGATCGGTACCCGCCATGATCCCATGTCGAACCACGAATGGTCGGAAACGGGACGCGAAGATCAGGCAGCGGCGAGTGCTCGCGCGGTCGGGGCCGGGATGACCACGCGCGTCTCGTCCGAGATGTGGGCCGCACCGCGCTCGGCGGGAACACCCGTCGACGCCGCCGCACTCGCCATCGTGTCCGTGAGCGATTCGCTCACGTCGAACAGAACGTCCGACAGTGGGACGTCGAGGGCATCGCAGATGGCGTTGAGCAGTTCGCTCGACGCCTCCTTGCGGCCACGCTCGACCTCCGAGAGATACCCGAGGCTGACGCGCGCCGTGTTGGAGACCTCGCGCAAAGTGCGGCTCTGAGCGACCCGTGTGCGGCGAAGACTGTCGCCCAATGCCTCACGCAAGAGCAGCGCCATGTGGCCCCTCCTTCATCGTGTTCAAAGTACGTCGTGGTCGACCGCGGGAACGCCTGTCGGTGCACCGTCGCTCGACCCTCGTCCACCTACAACGCCGGAACGGTCCGATCGGTTCCCGCGACGCGTGTGGACACCCGTCGGAACGGGTGAGAGAACCCTAACCCCCGCTCGCGATCCGCACGCGGCGGAGCACCGGACGGCTCATCGCCCGTCGTGTGGTGTCCGGACCCGCGGCCGCACTGCCTGCACCACGTAGTCGAGTCCCGTGATCACGGTCAGCGCCACGGCCACGATCATCAGCACCATCGCTGCCGGGATCACAGCGTCGGGAAGCGGCAGAACGTAGACCCCGATGGCCACGCTCTGGACGAGGGTCTTGAGCTTGCCGCCGCGTCCCGCGGGGATGACACCGTGCCGCAGGACCGCGAACCGCAGGAGCGTTATGGAGATCTCGCGGGCACCGATGACGAGGGTGATCCACCAGGGCAGGTCCCCCAGCATGGACAGTCCGACCAGGGCCGCCCCGATCAGCGCCTTGTCGGCGATGGGGTCTGCCATCTTGCCGAACTCCGTCACGAGCCCGTGCTTGCGCGCCAGTTGGCCGTCGATGCGATCGGTGATCGCCGCGACGACGAAGATCCCGAAGGCCGCGAGCCGCCACCCGGTCTCCTGGCCACCGTCCGCGAACAGAGCCCACAGGAACACCGGGACCAGCGCGATCCGCAGGACGGTCAGGACGTTGGCGATGTTGAGCAGTGGAGCCGGAGTGAGCGGGCCCGAGCCGACGACGGCGTCGGGCGTCGGCGCGGACGCGTCACCGGGGCCACGACCGACGTCGTACTGAGCGCTCACGTCGCCGAGCCCGCTCTCGGGACGTGACGTGAGTTACCGGCGCGGGACACACGGTCACAATATCGGTACGCCCGATGACTACTGTTCACCCCATGACTTCCGACCTCGATCCGGAGACGGACTCCCGGGCGGCGCAGGATCGCGCAGACGTCCGGACCGCGTCCGGGTCCACCACCGAGCGCGTGCGCCTGCGCCGTGCCCGCACCTCCGACATCCCGGAGATCAAGCGACTCATCGACATCTACGCGGGCCGGATCCTGCTCGAGAAGAATCTCGTGACCCTCTACGAGGCGGTCCAGGAGTTCTGGGTCGCCGAGGTCGACGGTGTCGTCGCCGGCTGCGGTGCGCTGCACGTGCTGTGGGCGGATCTCGGCGAGATCCGCACGGTCGCCGTCGATCCGTCGGTCAAGGGTCACGGCGTGGGCCACCTCATCGTGTCCCGGTTGATCGACGTCGCCCGCGAACTGCAGCTCTCCCGCATCTTCGTGCTCACCTTCGAGGTGCCGTTCTTCGCCCGCCACGGGTTCTCCGAGATCGACGGGACCCCGGTCACCGCCGAGGTCTACGCGGAGATGTGTCGCTCGTACGACACCGGTGTCGCCGAGTTCCTCGATCTCAGCTACGTCAAGCCCAACACTCTCGGCAACACCCGCATGCTGCTCACGCTCTAGATCACCCACCACCCGCTCACACCGCAGGAGAACATCGATGGCCCATTTCCTCGTCAACTACACGTACTCGTCGGCCACCGCCGAGGGACGCGACCGCGTCCGCGCCGAGCACCGCGACTGGCTGCGGGATCTCCTCGCTCGCGACATCGTGGTGGTGGCGGGGCCGTACGCGGACGACAGCGGCGCCACCATCATCGTCAAGGGTGAGAGTGCGGACCAGGTGGGCACGCTGTTCGCCGAGGACCCGTTCGCGGTGGAGAAGCTCGTCGACGCCGTGGCGATCCAGGAGTGGAAGCCGGTGATGGGCGTCCTCGCGGAGTGACCCGCCCTCCGGCACCCGCCGGACACACGAACAGCCCGGCACCTCTCGGTGCCGGGCTGTTCTCGTGCGGGACGGATCAGCGCGAGTCGCGCTCGGTGTCCGTGACGCCGGTCGACGTGGTACCGGTCGAGGCGGCCGTGGTGTCGTCGCCGAGGACCGGGCTTCCGGTCTCGCCGTCCTTCACCGCGGGCTTCGCGTCGCCGCGGGTCTTGAGCAGGCTGGCCACGGTGGTGACGATCAGGATGCCCATGATGACACTGAGCGACACTCCGGTGCTGATCTCGGGGACCGACAGGTTCTCGCCGCCGTTGATGAAGCCGAGCTCGTTCTCGTGGAGCGCGTGGAGGACGAGCTTGACGCCGATGAACGCCAGTACCAGGGACAGGCCGTAGGACAGGTAGACCAGGCGATCGAGCAGTCCGCCGATCAGGAAGTACAACTGGCGCAGACCCATGAGGGCGAACGCGTTGGCCGTGAAGACGATGTACGGCTCGGTGGTGAGACCGTAGATCGCCGGGATCGAGTCCAATGCGAACAGGATGTCGGTGAAACCGATGACGACCAGGGCCAGCAGCATCGGGGTGACCACGCGCTTGCCGTCGATCTTCACCGTCAGACGATCACCGTGGTACTCGTCCGTGGTGGGGAGGATCTTCTTGGCGAACTTCATGATCTTGGTGTCCTGCTGGACCTCGTTCTCCTCCTCTTCCCCGGCCTCCTTGATGAGCTTGTAGGCCGTGTAGATGAGGAACGCACCGAAGAGGTAGAAGACCCAGCTGAAGTTGTTGATGGCCGCGGCACCGAGGGCGATGAAGCCACCGCGCATCACGAGCGCCATCACGATGCCGATGAGCAGCACCTTCTGCTGGTACTGACGCGGTACGGCGAACGTCGTCATGATGATGAGGAAGACGAACAGGTTGTCGACGCTGAGCGCCTTCTCGGTGACGTACCCGGCGAAGTACTCACCGCCGTAGGTCGCGCCGTACTGCCAGAACACGATTCCGCCGAAGATGATGGCGATCGTGATGTAGACGACGGACCACGTCGCCGATTCCTTGAAGGTCGGCTCGTGGGGGGTCTTCACGTGAGCGAAGAAGTCGAAGACGAAGAGTCCCAGGATCACCACGATGGTGACGATCCAGACTGTGGACGAGACATTCATGTGAGCAACTACCTCCGGTAGTCCATGGGTGGGCTCCGGAGGTCTCTCCCACAGAACCAGTGATGATGTCTCGTGTGACCACTGTGTCTGCCGATGACCCGGATCGAGGCAGGGCTCGATCGTGCTGACGGGTCCTTCGCAAGCTGGGGATACTCCCCTCCTGAGAACAACCATGCCACAGCCCCGGCCGTATGGAGGCACGCGAAGGGTAATGCACAGGTAAAACTCAGCTGGCGTGAGAGTCAATTCACAACGGGGCCACCGTCACTCGTCCGGATTGTCCGACTCTCCCGGATCCCCGCCCTTGATCGACCACAGCAGCCCGTCCAACTCGTCGGGCTTGACCAGGACGTCGCGGGCCTTCGATCCCTCGCTCGGGCCGACCACGCCGCGCGTCTCCATCAGATCCATGAGCCTGCCGGCCTTGGCGAAGCCGACGCGCAACTTGCGCTGCAGCATGGACGTCGAGCCGAACTGACTCGTCACGACGAGTTCGACGGCTTGGAGCAGCACGTCGAGATCGTCGCCGATGTCGGCGTCGACGTCCTTCTTCTCCGCGGCCTTCTGCGCGGTGACGCCCTCCTGGTACTCCGGCTCCGCCTGGTTCTTGGCGAAGTCGACGACCGCGGTGATCTCCTCGTCGGTGATGAAGGCGCCCTGTAGACGGGTAGGCTTGCCCGCGCCCATCGGCAGGAACAGGGCGTCGCCCATACCGATGAGCTTCTCCGCACCCTGCTGATCCAGGATGACGCGGGAGTCGGTCAGCGACGACGTGGCGAACGCGAGCCTGGACGGGACGTTGGTCTTGATCAGGCCCGTGACGACGTCGACGGACGGGCGCTGGGTCGCGAGCACGAGGTGGATGCCGGCCGCGCGCGCCTTCTGCGTGATGCGGACGATCGCCTCCTCCACGTCCCGCGGCGCGGTCATCATCAGGTCCGCGAGCTCGTCGACGATCGCGAGGATGTACGGGTAGGGCTTGTAGACGCGCTCGCTGCCGAGCGGTGCGGTGATCTCGCCCGACTTCACCTTCTTGTTGAAGTCGTCGACGTGGCGCACCCGGTTTGCCTGCATGTCCTGGTAGCGCTGCTCCATCTCCTCGACCAGCCAGGCGAGGGCCGCGGCAGCCTTCTTCGGCTGCGTGATGATCGGCGTGATGAGGTGCGGGATCCCCTCGTACGGGGTCAGCTCGACCATCTTGGGGTCGATGAGGATCATCCGGACCTCCTCCGGCGTCGCCCGCGCGAGCAACGACACCAGCATGGAGTTGACGAAGCTCGACTTGCCCGAGCCGGTGGAGCCCGCCACCAGGAGGTGCGGCATCTTCGCGAGGTTGGCGCTGACGAAGTCGCCCTCGATGTCCTTGCCGAGGCCGATGACCAGAGGATGGTGATCCTTGCGGGTCGAGGGCGCCGTCAGCACGTCGGCCAGGCGGACCATCTCGCGGTCGGAGTTGGGCACCTCGATGCCCACCGCCGACTTGCCGGGGATGGGGGCCAGCAGACGCACGTTGTCGGTGGCCACCGCGTACGCGATGTTGCGGGCGAGCGCCGTGATCTTCTCGACCTTGACGCCCGGTCCGAGCTCGACCTCGTAGCGCGTGACCGTCGGTCCGCGGGTGAAGCCGGTGACGGCGGCGTCGATCTTGAACTGCTCGAGGACCTCGGAGATCGCCTCGATCATCGCGTCGTTCGCCTGGCTGCGCGTCTTCGGCGGGTCGCCGTCGATCAGCAGGGACAGCGAGGGCAGGACGTAGTCGCCGTCGACGACGCGGTCCACGACGAGTTTGTCGTCCTCCTTCAGCTTCGGCGGAGTCGCCGCGACGACCGGAGCGGGCTTCGGCGTCGGCTCGACCACCGGTTCCTTCGCACGCGTGCGGACGGGCGGCGGCACCGGCACGTACTCGGTGGGAGCGTCGTCCACCGGTGCCGACTTCTCCACCGGGTACGCGTCGGCCGGCGCGGACGATCGGCGGCGGCGCGACCTCGCCGGCTTCTCGTCGACCGGGTAGCCGTCGGCGTCGAACAGAGCCGGGTCGTACTCGTCGTACGAGGAGCCGTAGCCCGCGGAGTCGTACCCGTCCGGTGCGAAGTCACCGAGGTGCGACTCCTCCTCCCAGTCCTCGTAGTCGCTGTACTCGTCGCCGCGGTTCGCCGTACCGAACAGGGTCCGCAGACGCGCGGGGATGTCGCGCACGGTCGTCCCGGTGAGGAGAAGGACGCCGAACAGGACCGCGAGCAGGAGCAGCGGCACGGCGAGCCAGACGGTGACCCCGCTGCTGAGCGGACCGCCGACGACGAAGCCGACGAAGCCGCCGCCGGACGCACGCCCGGCCAGGTCGTCCGGTGATCCGGAACCCAGATGCCAGAGTCCGAGCATCGGCAGGCCGACGAGCAGAGACCCGAGGACGAGCCGGGGGCGGTCGTCGGGAGCGGGTTCGGTCCGCATCAGGGCTACGGCGACGCCGATGCCGAGCAGCGGCAGCAGGATGGCCGCGCTGCCGACGACGGCGCGCAGCCCGATCTCGATCCACTCCCCGACCGGGCCACCGGCCGAGAACCAGAGACCGGCGGCGACGACCACGCTGACCGCGAGGCACCCGAGGGCGATGCCGTCGCGGCGGTGGCCGTGTTCGATGTCGGCGGCCTTGCCGACGGTGCGAGTGGTGGCACCGAGTCCGCGCGCGGCGAGGCCCCACCCCTTGCCGATGCCGCGACCCACGGAGTTCAGGGCCGCGCGACCGGGCGAGATCGTGCGCTTGGGGGCGCTGCGAGGTCGGGCTCCGGACGATGACCGTGCGGTACCGGACGAGCGAGTCGCCGGGGTGCGCCCGGTGGACGACCGGGGGGCGGTGGGCTTGCGCGGCGTCGTGACCGTCCGCCCGCGTCCGGTGGAGGCACCACTCGTGCCGGTGCCTGCCTTGCTCGATCCGGCCGCGCCGGATCGGGACGCGCGCGTACTCGTCTTGCCTGCCATACCCGTCAGGCTAGTCGGTCGACCCCATCCGGACCATCCGCAACACCAGTAACAGCTCGACCGCTGTCACACGCCGCGGTCGAGGCCCTTCACCGCGGCGACGTCCGCCTGGTCGCCGTCGAACTCCAGCACCACCGCATCGCGGCCGAACGCGTGCAGCACCAGCTCCGACGGCTCCCCGCGCAGCGCCACCCGGCGCGAGGCCGACTTCTTCCCGAACGTCCGCCGACGACCGTCCGGGGTCTCCACGTCCACGGCCACGGGGGCTCCCCGGTAGGCGACACGGCCGAGCAGACCCAGCAGACCCCACAGGGCGGTCTGCATCTCGGCGCTCAGTTCTCGCGGAGTCGGTGCGGATCCGTCGGCCCGCCGGACGTCCTCGTGGTGGACGAACATCTCCCCGAGGTTGATCTGCGCGTCGAGGAGCTTGTACGGCGACCACACCGGAGGTCCCGTGCGCACGTCGTCGACGAGGCCCACCCACTCCCCCGCGGCGACCGAGTCCTGCACGCGGCGCGTGTACCCCGCCAGCGGCGGTAGGAAGATGCCCGGAGCCGCATCCAGGCGGCGTTCGCGGATCACCAGATGCGCCGCAAGATCCCGGACGGTCCAGTCACCGCACAGGGTGGGAGCGTCCGGACCGACCTTCGCCATCGTGTCGGCCAGTTCCAGACGTTCGTCGTGCGCAAGGCTCATGACACACGAATCTAGCCGTGTCGTACGGTCGCCGGTGTGCCCGTCTCCGAAATAGTCCTCGTGCTGCTCGCGGGGTTCGCCGCCGGTGGCATCAACGCCGTCGTCGGGTCAGGAACGCTCATCACGTTCCCCACTCTCATCGCCTTCGGGTACCCACCCGTCACGGCGACCATGAGCAATGCGATCGGACTGGTGGCAGGCAGCGCCTCCGGCGCATGGGGCTACCGACGCGAACTACGCGGCCAGTGGTCGCGGTTGCGCTGGCAGCTCCCCGGATCGCTGCTCGGCGGCGTGCTCGGTGCCTGGCTCCTGCAGCACCTGCCCGAGAAGACCTTCACCGCCGTGGTTCCGGTGCTGCTGATCCTGGCGCTGGTCCTGGTGGTCACCGGCCCCCGCATCCAGGCCTGGGCCCAGAAGCGCTCCGAGCCGGACACCGCCACCGGGATCGGCCGCGGACGCTTCGTGCTGCTGGTGATCGGGACGTTCGCCGTGGGTGTCTACGGCGGCTACTTCACCGCGGCCCAGGGCATTCTGCTGATGGGCGTCATGGGCGCGTTGCTGCCGGAGAACATCCAGCGCATGAACGCGGCCAAGAATCTGCTGTCGCTCGTGGTCAACGTCGTGGCGGCGGCATCGTTCATCATCTTCGCCTTCGACCGGATCAGTTGGGCGGCAGCCGGTCTCATCGCCGTCAGCTCCCTGATCGGCGGCGCGGTGGGAGCACGGTACGGCCGGCGTCTGTCACCGCGGGTGCTGCGTGCCTGCATCGTCCTGCTGGGCCTCGTCGGTCTGTACAACCTGCTCGCCTAGCCGGCCGACGACGGGGCGAGAGACACGACAGGCCGGCGCCGGGGTGTCCCCGGGGCCGGCCTGTCGAGTGCGACCGTGTCAGCTCGGCGTGACCTCTAGCACGGTCGGCACGATCATCGGCTTGCGGCGGTACTTGTCCGCCACCCAGCGACCGACGATGCGGCGGACGGACTGCGCGATGCGGTGCGTGTCCCGCACACCCTCGCCGGCGAGACGCACCAACTCCGCCTCGACCAGCTGCGCCGCTTCCTTCAGTGCCGCGGGATCGTCGGAGAAGCCGCGACCCGAGACCTCGGGAGTGCCGACGGACTTGCCGGTGGTGGTGTCCACGGCCATGGTGATGGCGATGAAGCCGCCCTCACCGAGGACGAGGCGGTCGGACAACGTCGAGTCGCCCACGTCGCCGACGGACAGGCCGTCGACGTACACGTGGCCCACTGGCACCTGGCCGACGATCTCGGCGAGGCCGTCGACCATGTCCACGACGACGCCGTCCTCGGCCAGCACCACGCGCTCCTCCGGCACACCCGTCGACACCGCGAGAGCGGCATTGGCGCGCAGGTGCCGCCACTCGCCGTGCACGGGCATCGCGTTGGTGGGACGGACCGCGTTGTAGAGGTACAGCAGCTCGCCGGCCGACGCGTGGCCGGAGACGTGCACCTTGGCGCTCTGCTGCGTGACCACCTTGGCGCCACGCTTCGCGAGCCCGTTGACGACGGCGAACACGGAGTTCTCGTTGCCGGGGATCAGCGACGACGCGAGGACGACCAGGTCGTCGGCACGGACGTTGATCTGACGATGCTCACCCCGCGCCATCCGGGACAGCGCGGAGAGCGGCTCGCCCTGCGAGCCGGTGGAGACCAGGACCAGCTTGTCGTCCGCGAGCTTCGTCGCGGTGTCCATGTCGACCTCGACACCCGAGGGCACCGTCAGGTACCCGAGCTCCTGGGCGATGGCCATGTTGCGCACCATCGACCGCCCGACGAAGGCGACCTTGCGGTTGTAGCGGTGTGCGACGTCGATGACCTGCTGGATGCGGTGCACGTGGCTCGCGAACGACGCGACGATCACGCGGTTCCTGGCCTTGCCGATGACCGTGTCCAGGACACCGCCGATCTCACGCTCGGGCGTGACGAATCCGGGCACCTCGGCGTTGGTGGAGTCCACCAAAAAGAGGTCGACACCCTCGTCGCCGAGTCGCGAGAACCCGCCGAGATCGGTCAGGCGGCCGTCGAGCGGCAGCTGGTCGAGCTTGATGTCGCCGGTGTGCAGCGCGACACCGGCATCGGTACGGATGGCGACGGCGAGCGCGTCGGGGATCGAGTGGTTGACCGCGAAGTACTCGAGCTCGAACGGTCCGTGGTTCGTGCTCTCGCCCTCGCGCACCTCGACGAGCTTCGGCTTCTGGCGGTGCTCACGGCACTTCGCCGCCAGCAGCGCCAACGTGAACTTGGAGCCGATGACCGGGATGTCCGGGCGCAGGCGCAGCAGGAACGGCACGGCACCGATGTGGTCCTCGTGACCGTGGGTGAGCACCAGGGCGACCACGTCGTCCATCCGGTTCTCGATGTGACGGAAGTCCGGGAGGATCAGGTCGACACCGGGCTGTGCGTCCTCGGGGAAGAGCACACCGCAGTCGACGATGAGCAGCTTGCCCTTGTGCTCGAAGACCGTCATGTTGCGGCCGATCTCGCCGATGCCGCCGAGGGCGACGACGCGGAGACCGTTCTTCGGTGCCTTGGGCGGAGCTCCGAGTCGCTGCGTCTTGTCCACGACCGTGCGCGCATCGGGTCGCTGGATGGCAGCGGAGTTCTGCGGGGTGCGCGCGGGACGCGACCGAGGACCGCGGCCCCCACCCGAGCCCGAGTTGCCGTTCGACGATCGCGAGCCGCCCGACTGGCGGTCGCGGCCGGTCGGCGCGTCCTTCACGGGCGCCTCCTTCACGGGAGCGGCTTTCGCCGGCGCCTGCGCCGCGGGGGCGTCCTGCACGGGCGCGGCCTCGGCCTTCGGTGCAGGAGGAGCGGGCTGCTGTTCCTGCGGAGGAAGTTCCGCGGGCGGTCCGGCACTACGGGTGGCACTGCGCCGCCTGGGCGGTCGAGTCATCAAAGAACTCCTGCACGGTGAAGATCGGCTGCCAGAGCATCGATCTGATCGGTGGACGGTGGAACTTGCGGCAGACGGGGCTCCCCCACGTCGATGCCGAGAAGACGAAGGCCCGCCTTGGAGCCCGTGACGCCGCCGAGTCGGGCGAACGACCGCACGATCGGGAGCAGACCGACGTTGATGGCTTGCGCTGCGGCGATGTCGCCCGCGGCCCAGGCGGAGTGGAGATCCCGGAGCTTGCCGGGCACGAGGTGCCCGATGACGCTGACGAAGCCGACGGCCCCGACGGACAGCCAGGGCAGGTTGAGCGGGTCGTCGCCCGAGAAGTACTCGAGACCGGTCGAGGCGATGAGTTCGGCTCCCGCGGCGAGGTCGCCCTTCGCGTCCTTGACGGCGAGGATGCGCGGATGATCGGCGAGGCGACGCAACGTCTCCGTCTCGATCGGCACCACCGAGCGGGGCGGGATGTCGTACAGCATGACGGGCAGATCGGTCGAGTCGGCCACGGCGACGAAGTGGGCGTACAGGCCGGCCTGCGGCGGGCGCGAGTAGTACGGGGTGACGACGAGCAGTCCGTGTGCCCCGGCGTCGGCGGCGGCACGAGCGAGTTCGATGCTGTGCGCGGTGTCGTTGGTACCGGCGCCGGCGACGATGCGAGCGCGATCTCCGACGGCAGCGACCACGGCGCGCAGCAGGTCGGCCTTCTCGCGATCCGTCGTGGTCGGCGACTCGCCCGTCGTTCCCGAGATCACGAGGCTGTCGCACCCGCTCGAGACCAGATGCGCGGCCAGTGCGACGGAGGCGTCGATGTCGAGAGCACCGTCCGGAGTGAACGGTGTCACCATCGCGACGGAGACGGCACCGAACGGCGAGGGCGTGCTGCTCGTCTGCACTCGTGCCGCAGTGTCGACAGTCCCCGCAGCGTCGACAGTCCTCGCGGTGTCACCGATGGTCATGGTCAGGAAGGTTACCCGGTCCCCGTCCGGCCGCCGGACCCCCACGACCCGCGCCGCCTATTCCCCCGCGTACGAACTCCTGGCGACTTCCGTTCCGTCGGCCAGTGTCTCGATCTCGAAGTCGGCGAAGACGTCGGGTGCGACCTCGACGAGGCGCCGCAGGCAGGCCACCGCGAGCCGTCGGATCTCGAGATCCGCGTGCTCGGAGGCCCGCATGGTGACGAAATGCCGCCACGACCGGTAGTTCCCGGTCATCACCAGGCGCGTCTCCACGGCGTTCGGGAGCACTGAGCGCGCGGCCTGCCGCGCCTGCTTCCCGGCGACGACCGCAGGCGAGTCCGCACCGGTCTCCGCTTCGAGTGCGGACAGCAACGCGTCGTACGCGGCACGGGACGAG
Source organism: Rhodococcus sp. BP-160 (assembly GCF_019836205.1). Taxonomy (NCBI): domain Bacteria; kingdom Bacillati; phylum Actinomycetota; class Actinomycetes; order Mycobacteriales; family Nocardiaceae; genus Rhodococcus; species Rhodococcus sp. BP-160. Next base: position 745,851 of record NZ_JABUEK010000002.1, on the reverse strand, counting down.
TCGGTCGCATTCTGGAACAACTCACGCAACGTCGCGTCGGACTCGAGAGCTGGAGGCACGACCATCAGCGCGTCGCGTTCGGACACCGAACGCTGGGAGAGCTGCGAGAAGGAGAAGTGGCGGTGCCGGATCAACTCGTGACTGCAGGAGCGTGAGATGCCGGTGATGTAGAAACTCGCGGACGCGTGCTCGAACACCGACCAGTTCCCCACGGCCAGTAGGTGGTTGAGATACCCGGCGTTGGTCGCGGTGCGCGGATTGGGCTTCGACCAGCTCTGGTAGCAGGCCCGGCCGGCGAACTCGACCAACGCCTGACCGCCGTCGGCGTCGGTCTCCCACGGCACCTCCGACGGAGGGGTGAAGGACGTCGCGGCCACGAGCTGAACGGACAACGGGGCACCGGCTCGATGCTCTGACACTGGACGCTGGGACATTCGACACAGACTATGGGGTGGCGGCGTCATCGAGAGACGGCGCGTACCTCGCGGCCCAGGTCGGCCGCGAGATCACCACGGTCACCGACCACGACGTCGGCCACGTCCAGCCATCGCGCCATCTCCGTCACCGACGCGGCCAGCGCCGCCGCCACCTCGCCACGGCGGCCGCGGGCGTCGACGGAGGGCTCGGTGAACGCACCGGGCACCGTGAGCACTCCGGCGGAGCGATCGACCCGGATGTCGACGCGGGCGACGAGCTCGTCGTGCAGCAGGAACGGGAAGACGTAGTACCCGTACGTCCGCTTCGGCTCGGGCGTGTAGATCTCGATGCGGTAGTGGAAGTCGAAGAGACGCTCGGTGCGCGGACGCCCGAAGATCAGCGGGTCGAACGGGCACAGCAGTGCGGCCGACTCGACCGACCGCGGTACCCGGGTGTCTCGATGCAGGAAAGCCTGATCCCGCCACCCGGTCACGGTCACGGGCACCAGCACGCCCGCGTCCACCAGGTCGGCCACGGCCCGAGTGGTCTGGGCCGCCGACAGCCGGTAGTGATCGCGCAGGTCGGCCGCCGTGGCGACCCCCATCGCCTCGGCCGACTTCTCGACGAGCTGACGCACCGCGTCTACTTCGTCCACCCGTCGCGACACGACGTCCGGGGGCAGCACGCGCTCGGCGAGGTCGTACAGCCTCGTGAACCGTTCCCGCCGCGGCACCGACAACACGCCGCCGGCGAAGAGCTGTTCGCACACCACCTTGACGTCACTGTGGTCCCACCACGGCCCCTTGGGGCCGGGTCTCCGGCGATCCAACAGAACTTCGAGCTCTCGCGCGGTGACGGGCCCCTGGTCGCGGATCGCGTCGAGCACGTCCTCCACCAGTCCGGGACTGCGCGCAGCGACCCTCGCGGCGCCGCCCCACCGACCGTGCTCGTACTGATCCATCCGCCACCGCATCAGCGGCCAGTCGGCGACGGGCAGGAATGCCGCCTCGTGCGCCCAGTACTCGACGAGCAGGCGCGGCGATCGCGCCGTGTCGGTCCACGCCGCATCGTCCAGCGCCTGACGGTCGTAGGGGCCGACACGACTGAACACCGGCGCGTAGTGCGCCCGCACCGCCGCGGACACCGAATCGATCTGCAGCAACTTCGTCGAGCGCACCACACCCGCCACCGCGCGCCTGCCGGAGACCGCACCGGACCGCGCTCGACCGAAGCCCTGGGCCGCGACGGCCGTGCGACGCGCTGCCGCCGCGGACAGCTCACGCATGGGCACCGCCCGCGTTCGTCCGGGCGTGGGTCACTCCGGCGTCGACGACGGACACCAGGAGCAGCACCGCACCGACGGCGCCCACCGCCGTGAGTCGTTCGTCCAGCAGGATCACTGCCAGGACGGTACCGGTGAGAGGTTCGAGGAGTGCGACGACCGCCGCCGTCGACGCCGCCGCGGTCCGCAGTCCGCGGAAGTACGCGCTGTAGGCCACAGCCGTCGGGACGAGGGCGAAGCTGAGCACGAGGAGAATGCTCGTCACCGACACGACCGGGAGCAGCGCCGTGCGGTCCGTGGCTGTCGCTGCCACCGCGAGCAGCGCCCCGCCCAGCACGAACGACCATCCGGTGACGACGGTGTCGTCGCCCTGCGCGGCATGTCGACGACCGACGAGGGTCATCGTCGCGAACGCACTGCCCGACACCACCGCCAGAGCGCCGCCCACGACGGTGGACCGCAGATCGCCGTCGGCCGGGGAACCGACGAGCAGCCCGAGCCCCGCGACACCGACGACGACGGTCCGCACGACGGCACCCGCCGGGCGGCGACGTGCCGTCAGCGACTCCACGAGGACGACCACCACCGGAGCCGACCCGATGGTCACCAGGGTCGCGGCCGCCACGCCCGCCGTGACGGTGGCTGCGAAGTAGGCACCCTGGAAGACCGCGGCGAGTGTTCCGATGACGGCGATGCGACTCCACACAGGTCGGCCGCGCGGCAGAACGCCCCCGGTCGCGGCCACGACCGCGAGGAGCATCAGCCCGCCGAGGCCGAGCCGGTACGCGGCGACCGCGGTGGACGGGAGGTCCGCGGAGCGACCCAGCGCGGTTCCGAGAACACCGCCGGTCCCCCACAGCACGGCGGCGGCGACGAGCAACGCCACACCGGATCGCGGGTACTGCACCGGCAGCCTCCTCACCCTCACGTGTCCAGCGACCGTAGCGCCGGTGGACAGTGCTGCTCACTCCGGCGTAGCGTGCATAACAGTACAAGCGTACTGTTTGCCGGCCCGTCGAAGGAGCCATCATGTGGAGCCCGTCCGACTACCTCACCTTCGCCGACGAGCGCACCCGTCCGTTCCGCGAACTGCTCGCACGCATCGCTGTCGGGAGTCCCCGGCGCGTCGCCGATCTCGGCTGCGGCCCGGGCAATGCGACGGCGTTGCTCGCGCACCGCTGGCCGGACGCCGCCGTCGAGGCGTCGGACAACTCGCCGGACATGGTCGCGGCCGCGCGCGCTGCCGGTCTGGACGCCACCGTGCTGGACGTGCGGGACTGGGTGCCGTCCTCCGACACCGACGTCGTCGTCTCCAACGCGACTCTGCAGTGGGTGCCCGAACACCGGGAACTGCTGGCGCGCTGGCCCGGCCAGTTACCGGACGGTGCCGTGATCGCCGTCCAGATGCCCGGCAATTTCGATGCACCGTCGCACCGCATCATCCGGGACCTCGCGACATCGGACGCCTGGGCACCGCGACTTCCCACTCTCGAGCTGCGGCACGCGAACGCCGTGGACGATCCCGAGCAGTACGCCGATCTGCTGGCCGCCCGGGGTTGCGCCGTGGACGCCTGGGAGACCACGTACGTCCAGCAACTCCGTGGTGCCCGGCCCGTTCTCGACTGGGTCTCCGGCACCGCTCTCACCCCGATCTTCGACCTCCTCGACGAGAAGGGTCGGGACGAGTTCCGCGACGACCTCGCTCCGTTGTTGGCCGACGCCTACCCGGCACGATCCGACGGGACCACCTTCTTCCCGTTCCGACGCGTCTTCGTCGTCGCGGTGGTGCGGAACGGCTGACGAGCAGGACGGTGCGGCCGGACGGATACTCTCGAATCATGCATCGGTCGGCGCTCGTTCCCCTGATCCTGTCGGCCGCCCTCCTCGCCGGGGGCTGCGGCAGGGCCGTCGAGGGACGTCCGACGGCCGACGCGTGGGTGCCCACCGCCGACAATCCCGACCCCTCTCTCTCGCTCGACGGCATCGAGGTGGTCGACTACCCGCCCGCCTACCACGTACTGCCGAACTACCGTGTGGCGTACGCCTTCTCACCGCCGATGGGTGGTCGACACGACAACGCGTGGGCGACGTGCACCGGCGTGGTCTATCCGGAGGCCGTGCGCACCGAGAACATGGTGCACTCCCTCGAACACGGTGCCGTGTGGATCGCATACGACCCCGAAGCGCTCGACGACGGCGAGATCGCAGCGCTGGCCGCGCGGGTGGAGGGCGAGCCGTACCTGATGATGTCGCCGTATCCGGGCATGGATCGCCGGATCTCGCTGCAGTCGTGGGGGCATCGCCTGGCAGTGGAGAGCAGCGACGACGAGCGCATCGACCGTTTCGTCTCGGCACTGCGCCTGAATCCGAACACTTTCCCGGAGCCCGGCGCGACGTGCGCGACCCTGCCCACCACGTTCGACACGGCGAACCCGCCGGCGTTCGTCGAGAGCGCGCCGGATCCCGCATCCCCGCTGACCCTTCCGGAGTGATCAGGCAGGCATGATCGTCGCGGCCACCGTGCCACCGAGTTCGACGAGCCGTTCCCGCGCAGCGGCGTCGAACCCGGTCACCTCGACGGGCACCGCGGCCGGCTCGAGGCCCCATCCGCTCACGATGCTCGTCAGTGCGCGCACCGCGCCCGCAGTGTCGTTGTTGCCGTACACCCAGGCGCCCCAAGGCTTTCCGTTCATCGACCCGAGCGTCGGGTAGTACACCGTGTCGAGGAAATGCTTGAGAGCACCGGACATGTACCCGAAGTTCGCGGGAGTGCCGAGGAGGATGCCGTCCGCGTCGACCACGTCGGCGATCGTGGCACCCAGGGCCGGGCGCACCCGGACGTCGACACCCTCGATGTCGGGATCCCGCGCCCCGGCCAGCACCGCCTCGAGCATCTCCGCCATGGGCGGCGACACCGTGTGGTGCACCACCAGCAGGACGGTCACGCGCTCTCGGTGCGCTCGAGTTCCACGGCGCGCCGCATGATCTCGCGTGCGCGCCCGCGATCGCCCGCGTAGTCGTACGCACGGGCGAGACGGTAGTTCGTGCGCCAGTCGTCGGGCGACTTCTCGTACTCCGCCTTGACGTCCGCGAAGAGCGAATCCGCCGCGCCGCGCTCGATGCGCCCCGACGGCATGCGCGGAAGGTCGTCGACGTCCAGCTCGAGATTCTCGTCGTGGATCCGACGGGCCAGGTGCTGGTGCCGAAAACCCGCCCGCAGCGTCGCCGCCACGATCCACAGGCCCAGCAGCGGAAGGATCAGCACACCGATACCCAGCCCGATGTTGACCGGACCGCCGAGCTGGATGAAGTCGATCCCCCGCCCGCCCAGGATGACGAAGTAGACGCCGAGAACCAACACCATCACGGCGATGATCGCGACCACCCGCGAATACTTGCTCACTCCGACCGTCCTCCGGACTTCCCGCTGCTCATCACAGATCCATCAGCGGTTCGATGCCCAACGTCAACCCGGGCCGCGCCGCGATGGACCGGACGCCCAGCAGCACACCGGGAGTGAAGGAGGTGCGGTCGATCGAGTCGTGCCGAATGGTGAGAGTCTCGCCCTGCGTTCCCAGGAGCACCTCCTGGTGCGCCACCAGACCGGCGAGGCGCACGGAGTGCACACGCACTCCGTCGACGTCGGCGCCGCGCGCACCGTCGAGTTCGGTGGTGGTCGCGTCGGGACTCGGGCCCACTCCCGCCGCGCGCCGCGCGTCCGCGATGAGCGCCGCCGTGCGGTACGCGGTGCCGGACGGCGCGTCCGCCTTGTTCGGGTGGTGCAGCTCGATCACCTCGACCGAGTCGAAGAAGCGTGCCGCCTGCTGCGCGAACGCCATCGACAGCACGGCGCCGATGGCGAAGTTGGGAGCGATGAGCACTCCGGTCGCGGGCGAGTCCGCTAGCCAGGACCGCACCTGATCGAGTCGCTCGTCGTCGAACCCGGTGGTGCCCACGACGGCATGGATCCCGGCGCCGATCAGGTACTGCAGGTTGTCCATGACGACACTGGGATGGGTGAAGTCGACCACGACCTGCGCGCCGTTCTCGGCGAACGTCTCGAGCCGGTCGTCCTTGTCCACGCGAGCGACGAGCTCCGTGTCGGCCGCGGCCTCGACGGCCTCGCACACCGCCTGGCCGACCTTGCCGGCCGCGCCGAGTACTCCGACACGTATCGCCTCTGTCACCTGTTCACCCCTCACCTCGAACTGTCGGGGACAGCCTAGTGGTCGAACTCGATGACCTGACGAATCGCCTTGCCGTCCGCCAGTTCGTCCATCGCCCGGTTGATCCCGTCGAGCGTGATGCGTGAGGACACCAGTTTCTCCACCGGGAAACGGCCCTCGCGCCACATCTGCTCGTACGTCGGAATGTCCCGTTCGGGAACGGCGGACCCGAGGTAGCTCCCGACGATGGTCCGCGCCTCGGCCACGAGCGTGAGGGGCGAGATCGACGCTCGGGCGTCCGGCGACGGCAGGCCCACTGTCACGGTGGTGCCGCCCGGAGCCGTGGCAGCGAGAGCGGTCTCGAAGGCGCGCGCGTTGCCGGCGGCCTCCACGACGATCTGGGCACGCACGCCGGACTCGGCCAATTCCTGCGGGGTGTACACGGACGTGGCGCCCAACTCGCGGGCCGTCTCCAGCTTCTCCGGCATCGAATCGACCCCGATGACGTCGCCCAGTCCGAGCGAGGCCGCGGTGAGCACCGCGGCCATGCCCACTCCGCCGAGCCCCACCACCATGATGGTGTCGCCCTCGGTGGGGGACGCGGCGTTCAGCAGTGCGCCGCCGCCGGTGAGCACCGCGCACCCGAGCACCGCGGCGACGGCCGGCGGGACGTCGTCGCCCACGGGCACCACCGACCGCCGGTCCACCACCGTGTGCGTCGCGAAACCGGACACCCCGAGATGGTGCTTGATCTCGACGCCGTCGCGGCGCAGCCGCACGTCTCCGCCGAGCAGAGTGCCGGCGTTGTTGGCCGCGCTGCCGGGGATGCACGGTGTGCGCCCGTTCGACCGGCACCCCGAGCACTCACCGCATCGAGGCAGGAAGGTCATCACCACGCGCGTGCCGAGCGCGAGATCGACCCCCGGGCCGACGCCCTCGACGATGCCCGCGGCCTCGTGCCCCAGCAGCATCGGGACGGGGCGCACGCGGTTGCCGTCGACCACCGACAGATCGGAATGGCACAACCCCGCCGCCTCGATGCGTACGAGGATCTCCCCCTCGCCGGGAGGATCGAGCTCGAGCTCGGACACCGTCAGGGGACGCGACTCCGCGAACGGCCGCGAACGGCCGATCTCTTCCAGGACAGCTCCGCGAATCTTCATGCCGCCACGTTAACCCGGCGGCGTCGGCGGTTGCGGCACTCTGGGATTGAGAAGATGCGCGACCAGCGCGGTCCAGCCGGTCTGATGGCTGGCGCCGAGCCCCTCTCCGGTGTCCCCGTCGAAGTACTCGCTGAAGGTCGGATGCTCCGACCACAGCGGATCGTCCGAGGACTCGATGCGATCGCCGTCCGACGGCCGACCGGATCCGCGCACGCGGAACAGGTCCGCGAGGCCGTTCTCGATGATCTCGGCGGCCTCGACCAGGGTGCGCTGCACGCCGGACCCGGTGGGGATCTCGATGGTGAACGTGTCGCCGAAGTAGCGACCGTAGGCGCGGAGCTTGTCGGCGAGCAGCACGTTGACGGGGAACCACACCGGACCACGCCAGTTCGAGTTCCCGCCGAACATCGACGTGCGGGACTCCCCCGGCTCGTACTCGATGGACAGTGATCGGCCCTCGACCTCCATCGTGACGCCGTCGCGGTAGGACGCGGACAGCGACCGGATACCGAAGGACGACAGGAACTCGTCGCTGTCGAACATGCGCTCGAGGATGCGCCGCAGCCGATCGGGATCCACGAGGGCGAGGAGCATGCGCCAGGTCCCGTTGTCGTTGCGCGACATCATCGGGGACACCAGATCCGGTCTCCGGTGCTGCAACCACCGCAAGCGAGACGTCAGGTCCGGACACTCCTTCGGCACCCACGACGGGATCTCGGTGGCCCCCAGGATCGGCAGGAGGCCCACCATCGAGCGCACCCGCAGCGGCACCGCGTCACCGTGCGGTGGGGCGAGGACGTCGTAGAAGAATCCGTCCTCCTCGTGCCACAGCGACATCTGCGCCGACCCGAAGGATCCCACGGCCTCCGCGATGGACAGGAAATGCGCGAAGAACTTCGTCGCGACGTCGTCCCAGGCGGAGTCGTGGCGTGCCAGTTCGATCGCGATCTTGAACATCTGCTGGCAGTAGAACGCCATCCAACTGGTCGCGTCGGACTGCTCGAGTCGGAAACCGGGAGGCAGTGGCTCCGAGCGGTTGAACATCCCGATGTTGTCCATCCCGAGGAAGCCGCCCTCGAAGATGTTGGAGCCGCCCGCGTCCTTGCGGTTGACCCACCACGAGAAGTTCAACAACAGCTTGGTGAACACCCGGACCAGGAACTCACGGTCGCGGTGTCCGTCGATGCGGTAGACCTGCCACACCGCCCACGCGTGGACCGGCGGGTTGACGTCTCCGAACTCCCACTCGTACGCGGGCAGTTGACCGTTGGGGTGCATCGCCCACTCGCGACACATGAGCACGAGCTGTTCCTTGGCGAAGTCCGGGTCGACGTGCGCCAGCGGGATGGTGTGGAAGGCGAGATCCCATGCGGCGAACCACGGGTACTCCCACTCGTCCGGCATGGAGACGACGTCCGCGAGCGAGAAGTGCGACCAGGCATGGTTGCGGGCGGTCGCGTCGAGTCGCGACTGCGGCGCCGACGCTCCCACCGGATCACCCTGCGCCCACTCGCGTACGTCGTAGCGGTAGAGCTGTTTGCACCACAGCAGGCCGGCGTAGGCGCGCCGTGCGACGTGGCGGTCGGCCGCGGACAGATCCGGGCCGATGACGTGGTCGTAGAACTGGTCCGCCTCGTACCGTCGGTCGGCGAGGACCGCGTCGAAGCCGGGGCCGAACGTGAACGAGTCCGGCACCGCGGTGCTCAACCGGAGACGGATGCTGCGGGTCTCGCCGGGCGCCACGTCGTCGAGCGAGTACCAGAACGCACTCTTCGTCCCCGTGCCGTCCGGATTGACGGCCGACTCGTCGCCCTCGACGATGCGCCGCCCGATGCCGTCCTTCGTCCAGGCCGAGAGGTTCTCCGCGGCGCCGAACAGCTCCACCGCATTGGTCTCGTTGTCGCAGAACAGCACTCGCGCATCACCCTGAGCGGCGAGGTGGTACCGGCCGAGAAAACCGTGCTCCGCACGCACCACGGCCATGTCTCCGGGAAGCGCGTCCGCCGTGACGTCGACGATGGAGGCGGTGCGATCGTCGCGCCCCCAGGACCACGTGTTGCGCAACCACAGATGCGGCACCACGTCGACCGATGCGGCCTCGGGCCCGTGATTGGTGACGTCGACGACGATGCACACGTCGTCCGGCGACGCCTTGGCGTAGGTGACGACCACGTCGAAGAACCGGTTCTCGTCCAGCACCCCGGTGTCGGCCAGTTCGAACTCGCGGTCCATGCGTGTGCGCGCGCGGCTCGCCTCACGCAGCCCCTCGTAGGGGTACTCGGCCTGCGGGTAGCGGTAGAGCCACGTCATCCAGCTGTGGGTGGGCGTTCCGTCGAGCGCCCACCAGTACTCCTTGGCGTCCTCGCCGTGATTGCCCTCACCGTTGGCGAGTCCGAACAGCCGCTCCTTGAGGATCGGATCGCGCCGGTTCCACAGGGCCACCGAGAAATTGAGGAAGCCGAAGCGGTCGCAGATGCCCCCGAGGCCGTCCTCGCCCCATCGGTAGGCGCGCGAGCGGGCGTGGTCGAAGGGGAAGGACTCCCAGGCGTTGCCGTCCTCGGAGTAGTCCTCGCGCACGGTGCCCCACTGACGGCCCGCGAGATACGGGCCCCAGGTACGCCAGGCGCTCTGTGCTCCGGGCGATTCGGCGAGCCGAGAGTGCTCGACGGTCGGGTGTGCAGGCTGATCTGCGGCGTCGGTCACCGCCACAGTGTGCCCCGACGGACGCGGACGTGCATCGCACCGGAGGCCCGGGCGTCACACCGCCGCGGGAAATCCCCGTCCGGGCGCGCTGACGGTGCAGCCGGTGACCAGACCGGCCAGAAGTCCGACGAGACCCGCGACCGAGGCCGACGGGTGGGACAGGTCGAAGAGAGTGCCCGGCGCGAGACCCGCACGGACGGCGAGATCGGACACCGACGCGGCCAACTCCTCGTGCGTGACGGTGACGCGTCCGGTCGTGCCCGGACCGAGCGCGACGAGGGCGGGCCACCAGGCGTCGAGTGCGGTGGGCCGGCCGGCTTCGGTGAGACCCTGATCCCAGGCGGGCGACTCCCACCAGACACCCTCGTGATCCACGACGGCGTCGCGACGAGCATCGAACGTCACCGACGCGGCCGGTACGGCACCGACGGCCGCGCAGGCGTGCGCGCGGAGCACATCGGGAAGTTCGGCGTCGACGGCGAACAGGGGATGCCCGGAGGCGAGGACGGCCAGGACGGAGGTGACCGCGTCGACCGAGCCGTCGGCGAGTACGGCGAGCGGGACGCGGTCGCGGGAGTGGGCACGGCGCAGCGCGGCTCCGCGGTTTCTGGCGGCCACGGCGAGCTCGCCGTAGGTGATCGAGTCGGCGGGTGAGACCAGCGCGAGACTCGACGGGTTCCGCCGCGCCACCGCGTCGATCGCGGCGACGACACCGCTCTGGAGCGCCGACGACGGCGGTGCGTCGAGCACGCCGCGCGGGTGGAGACCGGTCATACCGCAACACCGCCAACTGCCGAGTAAACTATCGGCGATCAGGTCATGGACCCCGTAACCATACCTGAAGTATGTTTCCCTTCGGAACACTCACCGCCGAGACTGTGAGAAGTCACGGTGTCAGTCGCCGCCGTATCCCAGCTTGCGGCTGATCTCGAGGGCCGCACTCATCGCGTCCGCCGCGACGGACGCGAAGTCGTCCGGTTCGAGCCGGTAGGCCGGACCCGAGACGCTGAGCGCAGCCACGACGTCCCCGGTGTGGTCACGCACGGGCGCGGACACCGCGTTCAGACCGATCTCGAGTTCCTCACGCACTGAGGCCCAGCCCCGCGAGCGCACCGCCTCGAGCTCCTGCTCCAGCGCGGTCGACGAGGTCACCGTGGTCTCCGTGAAGGAGTCCAACCGGGACGGGAGGCGCCGACGTACCTCGTCCCGCGACAGTCCGCTGAGGAGGATCTTCCCGCTCGACGTGGCGTGGACCGGGCTGCCCTGGCCCACCCACGTACGCAGCGCGACCTCGGACTCGGACCGAGCCTTGACGATGTTCACGGCGCGGTCCTCGTCGAGCACCGCGAGGTTGGTGGTCTCCCCCACCTTCTCGGCCAACATGTCGCAGATGCCCTGCGCTGCCTTCGCGAGGTCGCGTTCGGCCGTCGCGGACCCGGCGAGGCGGACGATGGTGAACCCCAGCCGGTACTTGCCCCGTTCACCCACCTGCTCCACGAAGCCGCGGGCGTCCAACACCCCCAGCAGCCGCGAGACGGTGGACTTGTGCACCCCGAGTTCGTCGGCGATGGCCGTGACACCGGCCGTCCCGAGTCGAGCGACGATCTCGAGGACCTCGAGAGCGCGATCGACCGACTGCACCGCGGTACCGCGCGTCACCGCTCTGCCCGCGTCGTCGCCGTCGTCGGTGCCGGACGTGTCGGACACGGAGATCTCGGAAGAAGCCATGATGGTGTCCGATTCTATCCGGCACCGGGTGTCAGCGGTCGCGCACCGCGCGGGGCACGGGGACACCGACGGTGGACGCCACGTGGCCCACCCTGCGCTGGACCGACGCGATCTCCCGGATCGCGTCCATCACCATGCTGCGCTCGAGGGGTGTCAGCTCACCGAGGGCCACGACGTCCGTCGGGGTGCGCCCGTCGCTCAGGCAGTTCACCTGATGGCCGAAACGCAGGTGCTGCAGCCGCTCGAACACGTCGACGAGCACGCGTGAGTCCAGTTCCGACAGCAATCCGTTGCCCGCCGCCGCGGTCAGCCGGGCGGGTGTCGACGCGCAGGCGACGCCGACACTCATACCGCCCCACCGCGCCAGGTTCACGATCGGCGACACCGCGTGCGACTTGAGATCCACCGTCGTACCGCGCCGCGCGAGCACGTCCCGCACCGACCGCACCCGTGCTCGGGTGGCCAGCGCATCGCGGAGCTGGAGCCGCAGCGCCTCGGGATGCTCGACGGCCATCTTGCGGTACGCGTCCGGAACCGAGTGGAGATCGGGATCGCCCCACACCACCCGGCCGTCGACCAGGAGCGAGGACATGACGATGCCGCGATCGCCCAGGGGGTCGTCGAGCCAGCCGCTCGCGGCCGCGCGCCACGCGGAGGCCGACCGGGCGAAGCGGGGGCTGGACGCGATCGCGTTGTTGGTGTCGGCGGGCAGTCCACAGGCGTCGAGCGTGCGGTGCACGGCGCGGGCGAGGCGGCGGAGCGCCTCCTCTCGGCCGGCGAGGCCGTCGCTCCACGACAACGCGCTGTCGACGTCGGACGACGGCATCGCCTCCCGTCGTCCGACGCTTCCCAGCGACAACCACGCGAGATCGCGGCCGCGCAGCGGGGTCGGCGATGCCGCGATCGCCAGCTCCACGGCACGACGGACGAGGGCGTCCACCACCACGGACAGGATCCCGGACGCGGCCCCCGCGGTGGTCCCGGTGCGCCACAGGTCGACGATCAGCGGACGCAGACCCGCACTCACCTCGATCAACGCGTCGGTGGACACGGCTGCCTCGACGTGCCGACGCAACGAGAAGCTGCGGGTGGTCGAGTTGGCCAGCAGATCGGCGCTCTCGAGGACACCGACCAGACCGCCCCGAACATCGACGACCGGCATGTGTTGCACGCCGAGCTCGAGCATCTCGAACAGGACGCCGGTGGGCGTCCGGTCCGCGTCCACCACGGCCGCCGGCGCTGTCATGACGGATCCGATCCGCGTGTCCACCGGCACACCGGCGGCGACCACCCGCGTCCGCAGGTCTCGATCGGTGAAGATGCCGTACCGGCCCCGCGTCGTCGGGATCACCACGCACGACGACCCGCGCTCCGTCATCAGGCAGACCGCCTCGCGGATCGAGGTGTCGGCGTCCACGGTCGCCGCCGCACGACGCACGAGGGCGGCCGCGGTGCCGCCGGGCGCCGACGACAGACCGGCGCCGTCGGGACTCGGTGAGGCGATGGACCGGCCGCCGAAGGACTGCGCGATCGTGCGAGCCAGGTACGTCACACCCGCGGGGCTCGCGAACACCGGTCGCACGGACGGACCCGGCAGGCGCACGACGACCGACGGCCGCGCCGCCGTCGCCGTGAAGGTCGTGCGCAGACCGACGAGCATGGCCGAGAAGCCGAACAGCCCACCCGGCTCGATCGTGTCGAGCGGCGCGGCGCCGTCGACGTCGTCGGGGTGCAGCAGGTCGACGCTGCCGGACCACACCACCCACACCGCGTCGATGTCGTCGACGCCCGGTCCGACCACGACGTCGCCCGCCGCGTACTCGGCGGTGGACGCCGTCGCCGCCAGATCGGCGAGATCGCTTCTGGTCAGCGAGTCGAACGGAGAGTGACCGGCGAGGAATTCTGCGAGCGTGTCAGCCGGTGACGAGGTCGGCACACCGTTCCGCCATCGTCATCACCGTGATGTTCGGGTTCACCGCCGGCAGCTTCGGCATCGCCGACGCATCGACCACCCGCAGATTGTGCACGCCCTTGACGCGCAATTCGGGATCGAGCACCGCCATCGGATCCGACGCGGCACCCATCTTCGCGGTGCCGGCCGGGTGATACACGGTGTTGTGAGTGCGATGCACGTAGTCGAGTAGATCGTCGTCGGTGACGGCGTCCGGCCCCGGCGCCAACTCGCGGGCGATCCAGTCCTTCAGCTGCGGCTGGTCGGCGATGCGTCGAGCGAGCTTGAGACCCGCGAGCATCACGCGGTCGTCGTGCCCCTCGCTGTCGGTGAAGTACCGCGGATCGACCTTGGCGCGATCACGGAAATCGCGTGAGCGCAGTCGGACGGTTCCGCGTGAACGGCCCTGTGTCACATTGGGAGTCAGGCAGAAGCCGTTGTCCGTGGTGGGGTAGCCCCAGCGCAGGGTGTTCATGTCGAACGGCACGCTGCCGTAGTGCATCATCACGTCCGGATACGTCAGATCGTCCTCGGTCGTGGCGAACAGGCCGATCTCCCACCACTGCGACGACGTGGTGACCATCGGCTTCGACGCCTCCCAGAACACCAGGCCCTCGACGTGGTCGTCGAGGTTCGCGCCGACGCCCGCCGAGTCGACACGCACCGGAATCCCCATCTCGCGCAGGTGCACCGAGGGCCCGATTCCCGACAGCATCAACAGTTTCGGAGTGTCGATCGCGCCCGCGGTGACGATGACCTCACGGCGTGCGGAGACGACGTCGTGCCCCGTCAGATCAGGACGCTGATACCGCACTCCGGTGGCCGTGAGCGAGTCGTCGATGACGATCTCGCTGACCCAGCAGCCCGTGCGGACCTCGAGATTGGGGCGCGTCGCCATGATCGGATGCAGGTACGCGTGCGAGGTGGACATGCGCAACCCGTCGTCGGACGAGTTGATCTGGAACCAGCCGGCCCCGTTGAGCACCGTCTCACCGCGATTGAACTGCACGGTCGGCAGTCCCACGCCGGCCGCGGACTCGAGGACGGCGGCACCACACGGATCGAGTGGCGGAACGTCCCGCAGCGTCACCGGTCCGGTGACGCGCGAGACGTACGGGAGGATCGACTCGGCGTTCCAGCCCGTGGCGCCCATGGCCTCCCAGTCGTCCAGGATCCCGGCCGGTGGGTGGAACGCGATGCACGAGTTGTGAGACGAGCAGCCGCCCAACACCTTCGCCCGCGCGTGGCGCATGAAGCTGTTGCCGCGTTCCTGCGGCTCGACGGGATAGTCCCAGTCGTAGCCGGAGTCGAGCAGATGCATCCACCGGTCGAGCACCAGGATGTCGTCGTTCCCGACGTCCGTGGGTCCCGCCTCGACCAGACACACGGTCACGGTGGGATCCTCGCTGAGGCGTGCGGCGAGAACACATCCCGCTGTTCCACCGCCCGCGATGACGTAGTCGAAGATCGCGTCCGTCATACCTTCTCGCCTTCCGCCGTACCCGCTGTGGTGGTCGCTGCGTGTGACGTCAACGTACCGATGTGTCCGCGACCGACGGTGAAGTACCACAGATATCCGAGCCCGAGGATGACACCGATGTAGACGAACGCACCCCAGGTGTTGTACCAGGGTGTCCCGTAGACGGCTTCGCGCGGCCACGCCAGATTCAGCGCCATACCGGCGCCCCACACGACCGCAAAGATGTTGACGGGCAGACCCCAGCGACCCATCGTGAAGTAGCCACCCTCCTTCAGGTCCTTCGGCGGCCACTCGCCCTTCAATCGCTTCTTCAAGAGCGGTCCCGTGACCATCAGATACGCCAGGTAGATCATGATGATCGCGATCGACGTGAGCACCGTGAAGATCTTGGGCTGCCCCACGTTGATCACCAGGATCAGGATCGAGAGCAGACCGATCACGACGGCGGGCACCACGGGCGTCTGGTACTTCGGATGCACGGTGGCCAGCCGCTCGCCGAACGGCAGCGCGTTGTCGCGCGCCATCGCGAAGGTGAGGCGGATCGCCGCCGTGTGCACCGCGAGCGAGCACACCGTGACGGCCACCAGGATGCAGATCAGGAACACCGTTCCCAGGGGTCCGGACAGCACCGAGGTGACGATGGACTGCAGTCCACCCTGCGGCGTGCCCAGCTCGGGATCGTTCAGATCCGGCGCCGCCATGACGGCGAACACGAGGATGGCGCCGCCGATGACGAACGACGCGAGGATGGCCCGCAGGATCGCCTTGGGGGCGGTACGCCGCGGTTCGACGGTCTCCTCACCGAGCGAGCTCGCCGTGTCGAAGCCGTACATCACGTAGCCCGACGCCAGCGACGCCACGAGGAACGCGCCCAGGTACCCGGCACTCTCCTCGGTTCCGTACCCGTTGGTGGAGAAGAAGATCTCCGGGCCGCGCTGAATGTTGAACGCCAGGATCACGGCGATGAGCACGGCCGCGACGAGTTCGATGAAGACGCCGGCACTGTTGATCCGCGCCATCAACCGGATGCCCGCGGCGTTCACCAGAGTCGTGAACGCGATCATCATGGTGCCGAGAACGACGGCATTGGTGGCGTAGTCGTACTCCCCCGTGCCGTCCCCGATGAGCTGGAAGCCGGACCACAACCGAGGCAGGTTCACCTGCAGGGCGAGCACCACCGCCGACAACGTGACGATCGACGCGGTGAGCATGAGCCACCCCGACGACCATCCGACGATGCGGCTGCCGAGCAGCTTCGCCCAGTTGTAGACCGAGCCCGCCACCGGATACTTGGCCGCGAGTTCCATGAAACACAGCGCCACGGCCATCTGCCCGACGAAGACGATGGGCCAGGACCACAGATAAGCCGGGCCCGCGGACCCGAATCCGAAGTAGAACAGCTGGAACGTGCCGGTCAGGATCGAGATGTAGCTGACGCCGGCCGCGAAACTCGCGAACTTGCCCAGACTGCGGTCGAGAGATTCCTTGTATCCGAAATCGCCGAGACCGCCGTCCTCGACGTCGGAAGTGGAAGACACCATGTCGCCTCGCTCACGTGAGAATGGAAGAAACTAGCTGGTGGTGCCGAACCACTCCGCCCGAGGTGCTGCGGTGTTGTTCCAGATGTGCTTGGTCTCCTGGTACTCGTGGAGTCCCGCGGGCCCGAGTTCGCGCCCGTTGCCCGACTTCTTGAAACCGCCCCACTCGGCCGCGGCCGTGTAGTACCCGAAGTCGTTGAGCCACACGGTTCCGTGTCGCAGCCCGCGCACCATGCGTTCGCCGCGTTCGGGATCGGTGGTGCGCACACCGGCCGCGAGACCGTAGTCCGTGTCGTTGCCCAGTCGCAGTGCCTCTTCCTCGGTGGTGAACCGTTCGACGGTCAGTATGGGCCCGAACGTCTCGAGCTGCACGATGTCCATCTCACGAGAGCAGTGGTCGAACACCGTGGGCAGGAAGTAACTTCCGTCCGCCAGAGCCGGATCGGACGGTGCGCGGCCGCCCGTGCGCAGAACTGCACCCTCCGCGAGGGCGGTCTCGACGAACGCCTCCATCTTGTCGCGCTGAGTCGTGGAGACCAGTGGCCCCGTCTCGCTGGACGGGTCCGTTCCCGGTCCCATCCGGATGGCTTCGGCGCGGCGCACGATCTCGTCGACGAACCGATCCGCCACCGAGTCCTCGACGATGAGACGTGTTCCGGCCGAACACACCTGGCCGGAGTGCAGGAAGACGCCGGTGAGCACCTGGTCGACGGAGGCGTCGAACGTGTCCTCGTCGGCGGCGTCCGCGAACACGATGTGCGGATTCTTGCCCCCGAGTTCCACCGCCACCTTGGTCACGTGCGGCGCGGCACTCGCGAGGATCGCGCTGCCGGTCGCCAGTCCACCGGTGAACGACACGAAGTCGACGTCCGGATTGTCCGTGAGCGCCGGCCCGATGGTCGCGCCGCTGCCCTGCACCAGATTGACGACACCGTCCGGCACCCCCGCTTCCTCCAGCAGGTGGGTGAACGCGATGGTGCTCAGCGGGGTGACCTCGCTCGGCTTGAGCACCATCGTGCAGCCGGCAGCCAGCGCAGGCGCGATCTTCCACGAGATCTGCAGCAGAGGGTAGTTCCAGGGCGCGATCATCACGCAGACACCGATCGGCTCGTGCACCACGCGCGAGATGACCGCAGGATCACCCACGTCGACGAGACGATCGCTCGAGACGGCGGCGAGCTGAGCGTAGTACCGGAACACCGAGGTGACGTCGTCGATGTCGATGCGGCTCTCCGCCAACGTCTTCCCGGTGTCGAGGGTCTCGATGACCGACAGTCGCTCCTTGTCGCGCTGCAGGAGATCCGCCACGCGGTCGAGCACCGCACAGCGTTCCGCGACCGGGGTGGCGGGCCAGTCGCCGCGATCGAAGGTGGCACGGGCCGCGGCGACGGCGGCGCGGGCGTCGTCCGGCGAGGCCTCGTCGACCGACACCAGGACGCGACCGGTCGCGGGGTCGATGCAGTCTCGGGTCTCCCCCGAGGTGGCAGGGACCCACTCACCCCCGATGAGGAGAACGCGCTCGAACAGTGTCGGATCGACGTCGTGCTCGGTCTGTTGATTCACTGCCCCACCCTTTCACCGATCGGTCACCCCTGCAGGCGCCCGTCCTCCTGCAGGCGTTCCGCCAGCCAGTCGTGGAAGAGCCCGATGTGATGCTCGGCCGGCACCAGAACGCCACCGTCACGGTATGCCCGTGAGCTCATCGCCGGTTGGGTTCGCTCACATGCGTCGAAATCCTGCACGTTGACGCGATGGAACAACTCGACCGATCGGCTGACGTCGCGGCCGGACTCGACGACGTCCCGCGTGTACAGCCAGTCGCACTCGACGACGGTGCGGTCCGCGGACACCGGGTACATGCGGTGCAGGATCACGTGGTCGGGAACCAGGTTGACGAAGACGGTCGGCTTGATCGTGATGGCGTAGTACCGCCGGTCCTGATCCTCCGAGAGCGTCGGCAGGGCGCCGAACCCCGCGGACCCGTCCACGGTGAATCCGTCGATCTCCGCGCCGAACTCCGCACCGTGGCCGACGAAGTACTGGGCCGCGAGCCCGTCCGCGAACTCGGGGAGGACCTCGGTCAGCTCCGGGTGGATCGTGGCGCAGTGATAGCACTCCATGAAGTTCTCGACGATCAGCTTCCAGTTGGCCGCCACGTCGTAGACCTCGCGGCGACCGAGTTCGAGAGACGGCATGTCGTACCGGTCGATGGCCGTCGGGTCGCCGAGCCGCTCGGTGACCGCGCCGATCACCTCGTCCTCGAAGGACGGCGGCTCGTCCGCAAGGCACAGCCACGCGTAGCCGAGCCACTCCCGCAGCGCGACGGGGATCAGACCCCACTCCGTACGGTCGAGCGGGGCACCGGACCCGTCCGACAACGCGGACAGATTGGGAGCGGCCACGAGCTTCCCGTCCAGCCCGTACGTCCAGGCGTGGTACGGACACTGCAGATTACGCTTGACCTGGCCCGACTCCTCCGTGCAGATCTGTGCGCCGCGGTGACGGCACACGTTGAGGAACGCGCGCAGAGCCCCGTCACGCCCGCGCACCACCAGCACGCTCTCGCGGCCCACGTCGACGCGGCGGAAGGCGCCGGGTGCCGAGAGATCGGCACTGCGGACGGCGCAGAACCACATCGTCTCGAACACGTGCTCCTGCTCGGCCAGGAACGTCTCCGCGCTGGTGTACCAGGATCCGGGGAGAGTGGGGATCAACGACTGAGTGCGGGGCGCGGCGCTTGTCATACGGTCACCAATCGGCGGGGATCGAAGAGGGTGATGGGGTGCGCGGTCGTCCCGGTGGTCGCGAGGTCGGCCAGGATCTCACCGACGACGGGCACGAACTTGAAACCGTGGCCGGAGAACCCGCACGCGACGGTGACGTTGGTGGCGTCGGGGTGCCGCGCGATGACGAAGTGCTCGTCCGGAGTGTTGGAGTACATGCACGTCGCGGAGTGCACGCTCGGCCCGTCGAGGCCGGGCACCGTCTGCCGAACCCGGGTCTGCATCGCCTCGATCTCGTGCGGGTGCACCGTACGGTCGATGGTGTCCGGCGTGCACTCGATGCCCTTGCGGAAGAAGGCCACCTTGACGCCGCCGTCGGGACCGTCGATCGCCGGGAAACCGTAGTCCTGCATACCGTCCGCGGCCTCGTGGATGAAGATCGGGTTGTTCTCGTACGCGGCGGTACCGGCGCTCGCGCCGAACCAGTGCAGTACCTGGCGCTCGACGACGATCGGTACCGCGAACTGCTCGAGCAACTGCGGTGCCCAGGCACCGGGGCAGATCACCACCTGGCCCGCCGTGTGGGTCCCCTTGTCGGTGGTGACGGTGACACCGTCCCCCGACTCCTCCCAGCCGAGCACCGTCTCACCGAACTGCAATGTCGCACCGCGGTTCTCGGCGAGGTCCAGATGGGCCTGAACGGTGAGTTCGGGCCTCGCGAAACCCGCGGCGGCCTCGAACAGTGCCACCTCGTCGGGGTCGGGATCGAAGGTGGGGAACGCCTCGCGCACCTGCGCGGCATCCAGGATCTCGTGCGGCAGCGACCATTGCCGTGACGCCAGCAGCGAGCCCGAGAACGTCACCGAGCTCTCGCGCCCGAGGAACAGTCCTCCGGTGATCCGATGCACCTCCTTCCCGGACATGCTCCTCAGTTCGTCCCACAGTTCGTAGGACCGCAGGAGGAGCGGGACGTAGGCCGGGTCCTCGAAGTAGGACTGCCGGATGATCCGCGATCCGCCGTGGCTCGATCCCTTGTCGTGGGCGGGGGTGAACTTCTCGAGCCCCAGCACCCGCTGTCCGCGGTCGGCCAGATGGAAGGCGGCGGCGCTGCCCATGCCGCCGAGTCCGATGACGATGACGTCGTAGCTCACGTGGCTCATCTCCTGATCAGCTGTCCGGCGGGATCGACGACCGCGTCGTCGGACACCGTCGCACCCAGTGCGGCGGCGAAGTAGGTCACCGACACCGCGGTGCCGAGTGGAGTGTCCAGCGGAAGCCAGGCGTACGCGACGCACCGCCCGAGGGTCGCCGACCATCCCGCGCTCGTGACGTACCCGACGACCGTGCCGTCGAGAGAGACCGGCTCCTTCCCGAGCACCACGGCGTCCGGGTCGTCGAACACGAGAGTCCGCAGCCGTCGCGTCGCGGGCCGAGCGGCCAGGGCCGACCGACCGACGAAGTCCGTGGCGCCTTTGACGGCGAACTCGACGCCCGCGTCGGCCGGGGTGTCCTCGGAGGTCATGTCGTGCCCCCACGCGCGGTACCCCTTCTCGAGTCGCAGGCTGTCGAACGCGAGCCGGCCGGCAGCGATCACCCCGTGATCGGACCCGGCCTCCCACAACAGGTCCCACAGGGCGCCGCCGTACTCGGCGTCGGTGTAGATCTCCCACCCGAGTTCGCCGACGTACGACACCCGCATCATGATCACGGGAATCGCACCGAGGTACGTCCGCACTGCGCGGAAGTAGCCGAAGGCCTTGTGTCCCAAATCCGCGTCGGCCAGCGGTGCCACCATCGCGCGGGCACGGGGACCCCACACTCCGACACAACACGTCGCTCCGGTGACGTCCCGCACCGTCACCGGACCGTCGGGCGTTCCCGTCCTGGCGCGGCGCAGCATCGCATCGAGGTCGAGTGGACCGTTCGCTCCGACGCGATAGTGATCGGCGCCGAGTCGCGCGACCGTGAGGTCGCTGCGGATCCCGCCTCTCTCGTCGAGCATCAGCGTGTAGGTGACACGGCCGATCGCGGTGTCCACGTCGTTGGTGGTGAGGTGCTGCAGGAAGTGGGCTGCGCCGGGTCCTTCCACGTCGTACCGGGTGAGCGGTGTCATGTCGTACATCGCGACCCGGCTCCTCGTCACCGCGGCCTCGGCCACGGCGATGTCGGAGAAGTGGCGCGCGGACCACTCGTCGCGGACCGGAAGGTGGAACCCGGTCTCGAGGAGCGCCGCGAGTTCGCCCGCGTTGCTCTCGTACCAGGCGGGGCGCTCCCAGCCTCCGCCCTGGACGAAGCGGGCGTCCAGCGCGACCTCCGCGGCGTGGAACGGGCTGCGCCGCAGTCCTCGCAGCGCCGTGCGCTGCTGGCGGGGGTGCACGATGTCGTACACCTCCACGAACGCCTGGGCGCTGGTGGCGGCGATGAAGGCGGGACTGCGCTCGACCGATTCGAAGCGATACAGATCGGACTCGTGGAGGTCGATCTCCGAGGCGCCGTCGATCAGGGTCTGGGCGAGAGCGCGCGCGATACCGGCGGAGTGCGTCACCCACACCGCCTCCGCCACCCAGAAGCCGGCCAGATCCCGGTGCTCCCCGACGATCGAGTGACCGTCGGGAGTGAAGGAGAAGATGCCGTTGAATCCGGATTCGACCTTCGACTCCCGCAGCGCCGGAAGCACTCTCGCGGACTCACGCCAGGCCGGCGCGAAATCGTCCTCGGTGAACGGCAGCATCGACGGCATCGGTGGGGGCGCCACGGACGACGCGTCACCGTCCGCGTCCCACGACAGCGCGCCCATGTCCGCGGGCATCGGGTCGTGGCCGTAGTAGCCGATACCGAGACGATCCCCGTGCTCCCGGTAGTAGAGGTCGCCGTCCTGGTGACGAAGGATCGGCAGACTCGCGTCCGTCGCACCGGTGTTCCGGCCGACCAGCGCCTCGATCTGTCCGGTGTAGGCGTACTGGTGCGCCATCGGGACCAGGGGAACCGTGAGGCCCACCGTGCGCCCGAGCTCGGCACCCCAGAAGCCCGCGGCCGACACGACGATGTCCGCCGGCACGTCGCCGTGCGGGGTCCGCACTCCCGTCACACGTCCACTCGCCTGGAGGATCTCGGTCACCGGACTGTCCCCCCGGAACACCGCCCCGCGGGCCTGCGCCGCACGCGCCTGCATCTCGGCGGCCCGCACCGCCCGGGCGAGACCGTCGCTCGGAGTGTGGAACGCGCCGAGCACGACGTCCGGGTCCACGAGCGGGTGCAGAGCCGCTGCGGCCGCGGCGTCGACGAGCCGTCCCTCGATGCCCCACGAGCGCGCCCACCCGGCCTTGCGTTGCAGATCAGTCCACCGAGCCTCGGTCGTCGCGATCTCGAGGCCGCCGAGCGTGTCGAAGCACGGCCCGTCGTCGTGCGTGAGTGCGCGGAACTTGTCGGCCGTGTAGGCCGCGAAGTGGGCCATGGAGCGCGAGGGATTCGTCTGGAACACCAGCCCGGGGGCGTGCGAGGTGGATCCGCCGGTGGAGAACAGCGGCCCCTGGTCGAGCACGGTGACGTCCGTCCACCCACGGGCGGTCAGTTCGTCCGCCAGGGAGGTCCCGACGATTCCGGCGCCGATGACGACGATACGAGGTGTCACGAGCGTCCCCCTGGGACCTGTTGCGATCAGCGCAACGATGGGTGGTTTACGCAACACAGACTCGACGCCCCGGGCCGGGCTGTCAACCCGGCACGCTGTGGTTCGACACACCGGTGCAGCGATTGACGCGGTGGATCGTCCTGGTGCATCCTGTTGCGCAGATCGATCACAGTTGCGATCGACGCAACACCGTCACACTTGCGGGAGGCATCATGCCGGACACCGTTCATCGCGTCGCCGTCTGCTCGGCATCGGCCCTCCCCGTCGGCGAGGTCGCCACCGTCACCCCGCCGGGTCACACCGCGATCTCCGTCTTCCACACCGAGGAGGGCCTCTTCGCGATCGACGACACGTGCACACACCAGGACGCCTCGCTCGCCGACGGATGGGTGGAGAACTGCGCAGTCGAGTGCCCGCTCCACGAGTCGTGCTTCGATCTGCGGACCGGCGCCCCCTCGGGCACACCGGCGAAGACTCCCGTTCGGACATATGCGGTGCACGTCGTCGACGGCGCGGTCGTGCTCGACCTCCCCGGCTCGTGACGACCCCCGACAGGCCCGACGTCGAGACGGTGAACTCCGTCCTGGTCGTCGGGGCGTCGCTCGCGGGCTCGACCGTCGCGACCGCTCTCCGCGAGGACGGGTTCACGGGTCGCGTCACCGTCGTCGGCGACGAGCCCCACCTGCCGTACGATCGCCCGCCCCTCTCCAAGGCCTTCCTGCAGGGATCGGCTCCCGACCCGTGGCTCGTTCCCGAACCCGATGCGCTCGACGTCGACTGGGTGCTCGGGACACCGGCTGTCGGCATGACCGGTCGGAGCGTGGAGCTCGCGGACGGGCGGGAGGTGAGTGCCGACGTCGTCGTCATCGCGACCGGCGCGCGCGCACGGACCCTGCTGGGCGCCGACGACCTCGGCGGCGTCCACACGCTGCGCACGTTGGACGACGCCGCCGCACTGCGCTCGTCGCTGGCCACGGCGACCACCATGGTGGTGATCGGCGCGGGATTCATCGGAGCCGAGGTGGCCTCCACGGCCGCCGGCCTCGGCATCTCCGTCACCATCGTCGAGGCGTCCACCGCTCCCCTGTCCGGCCCGCTCGGCCTGACGATGGCGGAGGTCTGCGTCGATCTGCATCGTGCGAACGGCGTGACCCTCCTGCTCGGCGCCGCCGTCGACTCTCTAGGAGGCCGCGACGGGGCCGTCACCTCCGTCCTGCTGGGGGACGGGACGGTACTGCCCGCCGACGTCGTGGTGATCGGAATCGGATCGATCCCCAACACGGAGTGGGCGGCAGCGTCCGGCCTCGCCATCGACGGCGGTTTCGTCACCGACGCGCAGTGCCGCACCACCGTTCCGGGCGTCTACGCGATCGGGGACTGCGCTCGCGCGTTCGACGAGGTGCTGCAGGACCACCATCGCAGCGAACACTGGTCGCACGCGGTCACCCAGGCTCGGCGAGTGGCGCGGTCGATCGTGGGGGCGCAGCCCGCGCCGTCCGGTGTTCCGTATTTCTGGTCGGACCAGTACGGCTCTCGCATCCAGTTCGCCGGCCGTCGCCAGTCGACCGATTCGGTGCGCGTGGTCGAGGGCGACCCGGAGGCCGGCTCGTTCGTCGCCGTGTACGAGCGAGCGGACGACGTCGTCGCCGTCCTGGCGATGAACAACGCCCGATCGTTCACCAGGATGAGGAAGAGCCTCGGGGCCTGATTCTCCGCATGCCGATCAGCATTGGGTGCGTATAACAATCTCGAAGTCGCTTTTCTGTGATCAGCCCGGAGAACTCCGTTGGCACTGCACAGCGCTCGTCGCCGGGGATAGGTTGCCGTCATGACTGCCGAGATCCTGGCCACCGACGCCGTCGCGAGCGACACCACGTTCGACCCGGCGCAGCATGCGCTGGACATGGTGGGCTACCACTACCGCGCCGACGACTACTACGAGGTCGGCCGCGAGAAGGTGCGGGAGTACGCGAAAGCCGTCCGCGACTTCCATCCGGTCCACTGGACCGAGGAGGGCGCACTCGAGGTCGGCTATCCGGCGCTGATGGCGCCGCCCACGTTCTTCTCGCTGGTCGGCATCATCGCCCAGCAGAAGCTGCTCGAGCGGATCGCCACCGGATACGACCTCAGCCGGATGCTGCAGACAGACCAGCATGCCGAGTACTTCGCGCCGATCCTGGCGGGCGACCGGCTCACGTGCGACGTCTCGCTCGACTCCTTCCGCACGGTCGTCGGCCGCGACATGATGGTGACCAAGACCGTCATCACCAACCAGCGCAACGAGCTGGCGCAGATCACGTACACCACACTGCTCATCGGGCGCGCCGACGACGGCGACGACAGCATCGCGGACGTCGCGCGCGGCATGGTCATGAACGGCATGTTCACCCTGTCCACGTCCGACGAGGTGGCCGACGTCAATCCCGGCGGTGACGACCTCGAGACGGTCTACGCCCCGCCCGTCGTCGTCCCGCACACCGGCCATGCCCGTCGGCGCTTCGAGGACGTGGCGGTCGGCGACGCACTGCCCACCAGGACAGTGCTGCTCTCGCGCGGCGATCTCGTGAACTACGCGGGCGTGGTCGGCGACAACAACCCCGTGCACTGGAGCGACCACTTCGCGTCGCTGCTCGAGCTCGACACCGTCGTCGCCCACGGCATGCTCACCATGGGCCTCGGCACCGGCTTCGTGTCCGAGTGGCTCGGCGACCCGGGTGCCCTGAAGGACTGCACCGTGCGCTTCACCAGCCCCGTCATGGTCGACCCGGTGTCCAAGTCGGAGATCGTCATCGACGGCACGGTGAAGTCGAAGGACGAGGCGACCCGGACTGCGGTGGTCTCCATCGACGCCCGCTACAAGGGCAAGCGCATCCTCGGCCACAAGGCGATGGCCACCGTTCACCTGGCCTGAGACGCCTCAGCTCCCGGCCACGGCTCCGCGTACCGAGGCCGGGAGCTTCGTCACCTTCGAGAACGGCCCGACCACGGCGGCCGCCATGGGCCGCGCCAGCAGGGTCCGGGCGACGTCGCGGACCTCGTCGTTGGTCACCTGATCGATGCGCGCGAGCGTCTCCTCCACCGACCTGTGGTCGCCGTAGTTGAGCTCGCTGCGACCGATCCGGTTCATTCTCGATCCGGAATCCTCCAGTCCGAGAACCAGTCCCCCGCGCATGCTCCCCTTCGCGCGAGCGCACTCCGCGTCCGTGATGCCGTCGGTGGCCACCGACGCGAGCACGTCGCGGATCACCGAGGTGACCTCGCCGAGATTCTCGGGCTGGCATCCGGCGTACACCGAGAACGCACCCGTGTCGGAGAACGTGTCCACCGACGAGTACACCGAGTACGCGAGACCGCGCTCCTCCCGGATCTCTTGGAACAGACGCGAACTGAGCCCTCCACCGATGGCGGTGTTCAGAACCGACAACGCCCACCGATGACCCTCGTGGCGTCCGAACGCCCGCACGCCCAGGCACAGGTGCGCCTGTTCACTGTCCCGCGTCGTCAGGCTCAGGGCCGGGCGCGCGGTGATGCGGCCCGCTCCCCCACGCCGCGGTGCCGGTTCGGCGGCACCGGCGATCCGGTCGGCGAAACTGCGACGGACCCCCGCCACCACGTCGTCGTGGTCGACGTTGCCGGCGACCGCCACCACCATGCGCGGCGGGGTGTAGCGCCGAGTGTGGAACGAGTGCAGCTGATTCCGCGTCATGGACTCGATGGACTCCACCGATCCGATGACGGGACGACCGATGGGGTGGTCACCGAACAGCGCGGTGAGGAAGGCGTCACCGAGCAGGTCCTCGGGGTCGTCGTCGCGCATCGAGATCTCCTCGAGCACCACCTGGCGTTCGACATCGACGTCCTCGGCGCGGCAGCGACCGCGGAGCACCACGTCCGCCACCAGGTCGAGTCCGAGGTGCAGGTCCTCGTCGAGCACGTGCGCGTAGAAGCACGTGTGCTCCTTGGACGTGAACGCGTTGAGCTCGCCGCCGACTCCGTCCATCACCTGCGCGATGTCCAGAGCCGTACGGGTGGGGGTGGCCTTGAACAGCAGGTGCTCGAGGAAGTGCGCGGCACCGGCGACGGTGCGGCCCTCGTCGCGCGAACCGACGGCGACCCAGACGCCGACCGAGGCGGACCGCACGCCGGGAACGAACTCCGTGACGACTCGGACGCCGCCCGGCAACACCGTGCGGCGGACGCCGGACGGTTCGGGTGTACGCACACGGCGGCGCGGCCGGGAGCCCGAGAGCTCCGCAGACCGCGCCGCCGCGTTCGTGTACTTCTTACTCAGCGCTGACCTCGTCGGAGGTGGCGACCTGATCGTCGGCCGGCGCGGCGGCTGCCGCGTCGTCCTCGACCGGGACGAGGCTGATCTTGCCGCGGTTGTCGATGTCGGCGATCTCCACGCGGAGCTTCGATCCGACGCTGACGACGTCCTCGACCTTGTTGATGCGCTTGCCGCTGCCCAGCTTGGAGATGTGCACCAGGCCGTCACGACCGGGGAGCAGCGAGACGAACGCGCCGAATGCCGTGGTCTTGACGACGGTTCCGAGGAACCGCTCGCCGACCTTGGGCAGCTGCGGGTTCGCGATGGCGTTGATCATGTCGATCGCAGCCTGTGCGGACGGGCCGTCCGCAGCACCGACGTAGACGGTGCCGTCATCCTCGATCGAGATGTTGGCGCCGGTCTGCTCGGTGATCGAGTTGATCATCTTGCCCTTGGGACCGATGACCTCGCCGATCTTGTCCACGGGGACCTTGATCGCGGTGACGCGCGGTGCGTACGGGCTCATCTCGTCCGGCGCGTCGATGGCCTCGGCCATGACGTCGAGGATCGTGACGCGCGCGTCCTTGGCCTGCGACAGCGCACCGGCCAGAACCTGCGACGGGATGCCGTCGAGCTTCGTGTCCAACTGCAGGGCGGTGACGAACTCGCGGGTGCCGGCGACCTTGAAGTCCATGTCGCCGAACGCGTCCTCCGCACCGAGAATGTCGGTGAGGGCGACGTAGCGGGTCTCACCGTCGACCTGGTCGGAGACCAGACCCATGGCGATGCCGGCGACCGGTGCCTTCAGCGGCACACCGGCGTTGAGCATGCCCAGCGTCGACGCACAGACCGAGCCCATCGACGTGGAGCCGTTGGAGCTGAGCGCCTCCGAGACCTGACGGATGGCGTAGGGGAACTCCTCCTGGCTGGGGAGCACGGGGAGCAGCGCGCGCTCCGCGAGGGCTCCGTGGCCGATCTCGCGACGCTTCGGCGATCCGACGCGTCCGGTCTCGCCGGTGGAGTACGGCGGGAAGTTGTAGTGGTGCATGTAGCGCTTGCTGGTCTCGGGTCCGAGCGAGTCGATCTGCTGGGCCATCTTGACCATGTCGAGGGTGGTGACGCCCAGGATCTGGGTCTCGCCACGCTCGAACAACGCGCTGCCGTGGGCGCGCGGGATGACGGCGACCTCGGCGGAGAGCTCACGGATGTCCGTGATGCCGCGGCCGTCGATGCGGAACTGGTCGCGCAGGATGCGCTGACGCACGAGCTTCTTGGTCAGCGAGCGGAACGCTGCGCCGATCTCCTTCTCGCGGCCCTCGAACCGGTCGCCCACGCTGGTGAGGATCTGATTCTTGACCTCGTCGAGCTTGCTCTCGCGCTCGGTCTTGCCGGCGATGGTGAGTGCCTCGTTGAGCGGGATCTGAGCCGCACCCTCGACAGCCTCGAACACGTCGGACTGGTACGCGGGGAAGAGCGGGAAGTCGCCGGTGGGCTTGGCGGCCGCCGTGGCGAGCTGCTTCTGAGCCTCGCACAGCGATGCGATGAACGGCTTCGCTGCTTCGAGGCCCTCGGCCACGATGGCCTCGGTGGGCGCCTGCGCGCCGTCCTCGATGAGGGCGATGACCTTCTCGGTCGCCTCGGCCTCGACCATCATGATCGCGACGTCGGCGTCCGCACCGGTGCCCGAGACGACGCGGCCGGCGACGACCATGTTGAACACGGCCTTCTCGAGCTGCTCGTTGGTGGGGAACGCTACCCACTGCTTGTCGATCAGGGCGACACGGACGCCGCCGATGGGGCCGGAGAACGGCAGGCCCGCGAGCTGGGTGGACGCCGACGCGGCGTTGATGGCCACGACGTCGTACAGGTCCTTCGGATCGAGGCTCATCACGGTGATGACGACCTGGATCTCGTTGCGCAGTCCGTCGACGAACGTCGGACGCAGCGGCCGGTCGATCAGGCGACAGGTCAGGATGGCGTCGGTGCTGGGGCGTCCCTCCCGACGGAAGAACGATCCGGGGATGCGGCCGGCGGCGTACATCCGCTCCTCGACGTCCACCGTGAGCGGGAAGAAGTCGAAGTGGTCCTTGGGGTGCTTCGAGGCGCTGGTGGCCGAGAGCAGCATGGTCTCGTCGTCCAGGTATGCGACGACGGCGCCGGCGGCCTGCTTGGCCAGCCGGCCGGTCTCGAAGCGGATGGTGCGGGTGCCGTACGACCCGTTGTCGATGACGGCGGTGGTCTCGAACACGCCCTCGTCGACCTCGGTGGCCGCTGCGGTGTTCGTGGTGGTCTCTGACATGGAAGTCTTCTCGTCCTCTCGTCTTCGCCGTGCCCACCCGGGCGCGCACTCGAACCCGGTGGTCCGGTGCGGCGTCCCCGAGTCGACGTGCGAGCGGAGGCGGCCCACGATCGAAGTCCCCCGGGCCGGGTCGCGCTCCGCGCGTCCGGAAACCGAGAGACCACTACCGAAGACCGACACCGCGACGTGTGTCGGGGACGAACGGCTGATGGTGCTCACCGCCGAGTCGGCGGCCTACCTGTGGTG
This sequence comes from Rhodococcus sp. BP-160, assembly GCF_019836205.1. Lineage (NCBI taxonomy): Bacteria > Bacillati > Actinomycetota > Actinomycetes > Mycobacteriales > Nocardiaceae > Rhodococcus > Rhodococcus sp. BP-160. The sequence goes on along the minus strand of NZ_JABUEK010000002.1, from coordinate 716,257 downwards.
CTGTGCACTCCCGGAGAGGGAGTACTGCTGTGACACTACCGGTCCACGACGAACGGCCGACGAGGAACAGCCGTGGGCTGCCTCGCCGGCGCGATCGCGTGAACCATGACGGAAATTATCGACGCAGTCCCAGACGCTCGATGAGCGAGCGGTACCGCGCGACGTCGACCTTCTGCACGTACTTGAGCAGACGACGACGACGACCCACGAGCAGCAGCAGGCCGCGACGCGAGTGGTGATCGTGCTTGTGCACCTTGAGGTGCTCGGTGAGATCCTGGATGCGCTTGGTGAGCATCGCCACCTGGGCTTCCGGCGATCCGGTGTCCGTCTCGTGGACGCCGTACTCGCCGAGGATCTGCTTCTTCTGTTCGGTGGTCAAAGCCACAGTGAAACTCCTGATGCAGTGCCGTCCGCGCGTGGATGGTGCCGCACCCGAGGGCGCGGTGTTGCAGCCGCCGCGGACCGCAGCGAACAACAGTCGTCCATTCTACCTCAGTGGCCGAGGCCCGAACGACACCTCTTCATTCAGGCGTCCAGGGCGGCGAGGATGTCGCGGGCACGGTCGACGTCGAGATCCATCTGCGCGATCAGCTCGTCCACCGAGGCGAAGGCCTCCATGCCGCGCAGACGCTCGACGAAGTCCACCGCGACGTGCTGCCCGTAGAGATCGGCGTCGCCGTCCAGGACGAACGCCTCCACCGTGCGGGTGCGCCCCGAGAACGTGGGATTGGTCCCCACCGACACCGCTGCGCGACAACGCTTTCCGGGAGTCACGGTACCCATGATCGGTCCGGGTCCGAGCACCGTGAACCACGACGCGTACACCCCGTCCGCCGGGATGGCGGCGTGCATGGGCGGCTTGACGTTGGCCGTGGGGTAGCCGATGGTGCGGCCACGGCCGTCACCGTGCACCACCACGCCCTCGACTCGGTGGGGTCGACCGAGCGCGTCGGCGGCGGCCGCGACGTCACCGGCGTCGACGCAGGCGCGAATGTAGGTGGAGGAGAACGTGACCGACTCCTCGGCCAGCAGAGTGACACCGTCGACCGCGAACCCGAACCGCGTGCCGGCGGACCGGAGCAGATCGACGTTGCCGGCGGCCTTCTTGCCGAACGTGAAGTTCTCCCCCACCACGACCTCGGCGGCGTGCAGCCGCTCGACGAGGATGTCGTGGATGTAGCGATCGGGGGTGAGCTTCATGAACTCCGGCGTGAAAGGCATGACGCAGAAGACGTCGATGCCCAGTTCCTCGGCCAGTTCGGCACGCCGGGTGAGGGTGGTCAGCTGGGCCGGGTGACTGCCTGGACGCACCACTTCCATCGGATGCGGATCGAAGGTCATGAGCACACTCGGCACTCCGCGTGCCGCCGCCGATGTCACGGCGCGGTCGATCAATTGGGCGTGGCCGCGGTGTACGCCGTCGAACACGCCGATCGTCAGAACACATCTGCCCCAGTCGGCCGGGACATCGTCGAGACCTCGCCATCTCTCCACGACCAGGAGCCTACGGGCCGACGATCGACCGGTCACGTCCGGCGCACCGACGGCTAAGCTGTCGGCGTGCCAGCCCCTGCCCTCTCCACCGTCGCGCAGGACTACCTCAAGGTCATCTGGACCGCGAGCGAGTACTCCGACGAGCCGGTGAGCACCAAGATGCTCGCCTCCCGGATGTGCGTCTCGCCGTCCACGGTCTCCGAGGCGGTACGCAAACTCGCCGATCAGGGCCTCGTCGACCACGCCCGCTACGGGTCCATCACGCTCACCGAGGCCGGGCGGCGCGCCGCCATCGGCATGGTCCGCAGGCATCGGCTCATCGAGACCTGGCTGGTCGAGGAGATGGGCTACGGCTGGGACGAGGTGCACGACGAGGCCGAGGTGCTCGAACACGCGGTGTCGGACCTGCTCGTCGAGCGCATCGACGCCAAGCTCGGTCGGCCGTCACGCGACCCGCACGGTGATCCCATCCCCACCATCGACGGCACCATTCCCGCACCGCCGGCGGTACCGCTCAGCGATTTCGTCGCGGGCCAGAAGGGCCACGTCACCCGCATCTCCGACTCGGATCCGGACATGTTGCGGTACTTCGATTCCATCGGCATCACCCTCGACCTGTCGATCACGATGGTCGAGCGCCGCGACTTCGCCGGGACCGTGGCCGTGCAGGTGGCCGACACGGTACTCGACCTGGGTCATGTTGCCGCCGAGGCGATCTGGATGACCACGGACTGACGCCGGACCGCCCCGACGAACTCAGGGGCGCAGCGTGGCCGGCCGCACGACCATCACGGTGCTGGCCCGCTTGCCGCGTTCCTGCACCAGGGCGATGGTGTGGCCGTTCTCGTCCAGTGCCGCGTAGATGCCGGGCATCCCGATCGGGTCGAGCCAGCGTCCCTGGCTCAACGATTCGGCCTCGTCCGACGTGACCGTCCGGTGCGGGAACGCCGTGCGAGCGGCAGCGTCGATGTCGAGGCTCACGTGCGGGTCGTCCCGCACCTCGTCGAGAGTGCGGGCGTGCTCCAACGTGAACGGTCCGACCCGGGTGCGCCGCAACGCGGTCAGGTGGCCGCCGACGCCCAGAGACGCACCCAGGTCTCGCGCGAGCGCCCGCACGTAGGTCCCGGACGTGCACTCGACGTGGACGTCCAGATCGATCACGTCGCTCCCCCGGCGACGCTCCAGGACGTCGAAGCGGGAGACGGTGACCGTGCGCGGTTCGAGCACGACGTCCTCGCCCTCCCGAACGAGAGCGTGGGCGCGCTTGCCGTCCACCTTGATGGCGCTGACACTCGACGGGACCTGACTGATCTTCCCGGTCAGCGCGGCGACGGCCTCGTCGATCCCGGAGTCCGTCACCGCACTCGTGTCCGCCGTCGACACCGTCTCGCCCTCGGCGTCGTCGGTGGTGGTGGCGGCTCCGAGGCGGACGGTCGCGGTGTACTCCTTGGTGGTCAGCGACAGCAGACCCAGCATCTTGGTCGCTCGCTCGACACCGAGCACCAGCACCCCCGTCGCCATGGGATCGAGAGTGCCGGCGTGTCCGATGCGGCGCGTCTTCAAGGCCTTGCGACAGGCGGAGACGACGTCGTGGCTGGTGACTCCGCCACTCTTGTCCACCACCAGAAGTCCGGCGCCGTCGAGTCCTGTGGGGGGTTTGGGGTGAGCTGGCACGAGGAAGAAGTCTGTCAGAAGATCGCGGGAAGGCCGGAGGCCGGCCGTCAGAAGACCGTGATCGCAGTGACGACGAGGCCGTCGGAGACGGCCCAGCGTCCGTCGAAGGAGGTGAGCGGTGCGCCGCTGGTGGTGTCGCCGGGGACCAGCAGCCGGGAGCGGAAGGTACCGGTGACAGTCGAGCGTCCCGCCGAGTCGGCATCGCGCTCGAAGGTGATGTGCGCGTCCTCGAATCCGAGCCACCGCCCGGTCAGCGGGTACCAGGCCTTGTACGTCGCCTCCTTGGCGCAGAACAGCAATTTGTCCCACTGCACCTCGTCGTCGGTGCGGGTGGCCAGGACCTCACGCTCGGCCTCGATGCTCACGGCTTTCAGCACGCCGTCCGGCAGCGGTTCGTGCGGTTCCGCGTCGATGCCCACCGAGCGGACCTGCAACGCGTAGCCCACGGCGGCGGCGCGATAGCCGTCGCAGTGCGTGAGCGAGCCGACGACGCCGCCCGGCCACACCGGCGATCCCATCTCGCCGCGCAGGATCGGACCGGGCTCGAGTCCGAGCCGGCCCATCGCGAGTCGGGCGCAGTGCCGCGCCGAGGTGAACTCGCGCTTGCGCTTGTCGACGGCCTTCTCCACGAGATGCGCCTCGCGGGGGTGCGGGGTGAGACCGGGCGGATCCTCGAACAGCTCCTCGGCGACGACGCCGCGCGCGAGCAGCCCGCCGAGCAGGGAGGTCTCTCGTGCCGTCGTCACAGTCGCTTCTCCGCTCGCATCTTCTCCACTTCCGCTTCCATCTCCGGCGTGACCGTGAAGTGGCCGCCGAACTTGTTCAACGATCCCGGCGGGTACTCGGGGACCGGAAGGATCTGTCGCAGCACCTGATCCGGGAGTCCGCGGCGTTTCCACTCGCGCGGGTAGCCCACCGACACTTCCTCGAACCGCACGCCGTCGTAGTACGTCGTCCGTGGGATGTGGAGGTGGCCGTAGACCGCACACAGGGCGTTGTAGCGGGTGTGCCAGTCCTTGGTCGCCGTGGTTCCGCACCAGAGGGCGAACTCGGGATAGAACAGCACCTCGGTGGGCTGCCGCACCAGCGGCCAGTGGTTGATCAGCACCGTCGGGATCGAGGTGTCCACCTCGGCCAACCGCTTCTCGGTGATCGCCAGCCGCGCCGCGCACCACGCGTCGAGGGACGCGTAGGGCGTCGGGGTGATGAGGAACTCGTCGGTGGCCACCACGTTGCGGCTGCGCGCCAGCGCCAGACCGTCGAGCTTGTTCGTGGTGCCCGCGGGCAGGAACGAGTAGTCGTACAACACGAACATCGGCACCAGCGTGACGGGGCCCATATATCCCGACCGGCCTCCGGCCTGCCCGACCTCGCCCTCCCACACGGGGAACGGGTCCTCGGGCGTCAGCACACCCAGTTCCCGGCACATCGTGACCAGGTAGTCGTAGCGCGCCTCACCGTGCATCTGTACCGGGTCCTTGACCGTGGTCCACAGCTCGTGGTTTCCCGGCACCCAGATCACGGTGTCGAACTTCGACTTCAGCTCGGCGAGCGCCCAGCGGATGTCGTCCGTCTTCTCCGACACGTCTCCGGCGACGATCAGCCAGTCCTCGGGGCTCTCCGGTTCGATGGCCTCGGTGACGGGCCGGTTGCCCTTGTGACCGACGTGGATGTCGCTGACGGCCCACAACTTGGCTGGCACACTCACGACCCTTCTGCGGTTGATGTTCGGCTCCCGACGGTATCGGTCCCCGTTCTGATCCAGGCGCCCGACGCGGTCCGCCAGACCACGGAGACCGCTCTCAGGCTGACGAACACCATCAGGCCCACCCAGATTCCCGGCAACCCCCAGTCGAGGATCGCCGCGAGCCAGATCAGCGGCAGGAATCCGACGACGGCGCTCGCGAGAGTCGCGTTCCGCAGGAAGGCGGCATCCCCGGCCCCGAGCAGCACACCGTCGAGGGCGAACACGACGCCGGCGACGGGGATCAGCGCGACGAACAACCACCAGATGCCGTCGATGCTCATCAGGGTCGACGAGTCGGACGTGAAGAGCGGCGGGATCACGGCGTGGGTGGCGGCGAACAGTCCTGCGAGCACCACGGCGAAACCGACGGACCACGCGGTCACCCGCGAGGCGAGCATCGACGCGGCGCGGCCACGGCCCGCCCCCAACGCGGCGCCGACCAGGGACTGTGCGGCGATGGCCAACGAGTCCAGCATCAACGCGACGAGATTCCACAACTGCAGAACCACCTGATGGGCCCCGACCGCACCGGCACCGAAGCGTGACGCCACGGTCACCGCGGACAGGAAGCAGGCCTGGAAGGCGAACGAGCGGAGCACGAGGTCCCGGCCGAGGACGAGCTGGCGGCGGATGATCGCGAGATCCGGCCGGAGCGAGCGGGTCCGCGGCCCGCGCATCAGGGCGGAGACGAACAGCGTCGCTGCGACGGCCTGGCCGATGACGTTGGCCACGGCGGACCCGACGAGGCCGAGAGCCGGAACGCCGATCAGACCGTGCACGAGGACGGGACACAGCACGGCCGACAGTGCGAGCCCCGCCACCACGTACCGCAACGGCCGCACGGTGTCCTGCACGCCGCGCATCCACCCGTTCCCGGCGAGCGTGACGAGGATCAACGGGGTGCCGAGCACGCCGACTCGGAGCCACGTGGTGGCCTCGGCGGTGATGTCTCCCCCGCCGCCCAGCACCGACAGGATCGGGTTCGCGAAGAGCTGGACCACCAGGATCAGCAGGAGGCCCAGCACCACTGCGAGCCACGTGGCCTGGACGCCCTCGTTGCGGGCGTCGTCGTCCCGGCCCGCACCGTGCAGCCGTGCCGCGCGCGCGGTCGTCCCGTACGAGAGGAACGTCAGCTGCGTACTCACCTGGGCGAGAACGAGGCCACCGACGGCCAGACCCGCGAGTGGGAGCGCACCGAGTCGACCCACCACCGCGGAGTCGAAGAGCAGGTACAGCGGCTCGGCCACCAGGACGCCGAGTGCGGGGAACGCGAGGCCGAACAGGGTGCGAGCGGACACCCGCCCGTCCACGGCGGAGCGTTCGGTCACCCGAGCGCGGCGACCAGGGCGTCGACGTCGTCCTCGATCGGGCCCGTCGCGGTGTAGCCGGCGGAGAACTTGTGGCCGCCCCCACCCAGCGCGGACGCCACGACGGAGACGTCGACACTGCTCTTCGCGCGCAACGACACGGCCCAGCCCGCCTCGTTCTGCTTGAACACGGCGGCCACCTCGGCCTCCGCGGTGGTGCGCACGATGTCCACGACGCTCTCGATCTCCTCGGGACGCAGTCCGCGAGAGTCCTCGAGCCGCACGATCGCGTAGACGAGCCCACGCGAGCCGGCCGCGTCCGGAACCAGGCGCGCCGAGCCCAGGACGGCGCCCAGCATCGGCAGCCAGGCGAAGGGGTGGGTGTCGAGCAGGCGGCGCGAGATGGCGGCACCGTCGATCCCGGTCGCGAGAAGTCGCTCGGCCAGCAGGTGGGAGCCCGGCCGGACCCAGCGGAACGATCCGGTGTCCGTCACGAGGCCGGCGAACAGGCAGTGCGCGAGGTCCCGGTCGATCTCGACGCCCCACTCGTCGAACAGCACGGCGACCACCGCGGTGGTGGACTCCGCACTCGCATCGATCACGTGATGCGTGCCGTAGAAGGTGTTGGACCGGTGATGGTCGACGACCAGGGACACGGCGCCGTCCAACCGGTCACCCAGTGACCCGAGCCTGCCTCGACTGCCGGCGTCCACGGTGACCACCAGGTCCGCGTCCGTCGGGACCTCGGCGGGCGGCACCAGGAACTCCGCTCCCGGCAGACCGATCATCGACTCGGGCAACGAGGCGGGCGCCGCGAAGGACACGGTCGGCCGCGCGCCGCGTCGCGAGAGCGCGATGGCCAGGGCGAGCGCACTGCCGATGGTGTCGGCGTCGGGTTGCACGTGGCACAGCAGAGTCACCGTCCGGGCGTCCTCGAGAAGACGGACGGCTTTCTGCATGTCTGCGCGCAGCGTGTCGGTCACCGGGGTCTCAGAGCTCGTCGGTGTCGCTTCGAGGCACCTTGTACGGATCCGGATCACCGGCGGGCTGCGCCCCCGCAGCGGCCTGAGCCACCTTGTCGTCGATCTGGCGGGCACGCTCGAGCAGTTCCTCCATGTGGCGCGCGGTGTCGGGCACCGTGTCCGCACGGAAGGTCAGCGTCGGGGTGAAGCGCACGCCGGTACCGGCACCGACCTTGGTGCGCAGAGCGCCCTTGGCCTTCTCCAGACCCAGAGCGGCAGCCTGGAAATCGGGCTCGGCGTCGAGCGTCTCGCCGCGCACGGTGTAGTAGACGGTGGCGTCGTGCAGGTCCGGGGTCACCTTGGTGTCGGTGACCGTCACGAACGACAGCCGCGGATCCTTGATCTCGTGATCGATGGCCGTCGCGACGATCGCACCGATGCGCTTGGCCAGTTTACGAGCGCGGGCTTGGTCCACCACGATGCGTCTCCTTCGTCCATCAGTCCTCTGGCCCGAACACTCGGCGCCGAACTGCGAGTAGTTGTAGTTCCGGCCTCTCGGCCACGTGTCGCTCGCACGAGTCGAGTACCTCGTGCAGGTGGGCGACGTCCCCGGTGGCGATGGCGACACCCACCATCGAACGACGGTAACGCTCCTGTTCCCCGGTCTCGGCGGCCGACACACCGAAGCGCTGCAGGGCAGCGACGACGGGCTTGATCACCGAACGTTTCTCCTTCAGCGAATGTACGTCGCCGAGCAGGATGTCGAGTTCGAGAGCACCGAGAAACACGAGCACCTCATCGATAGCAGGGTCGGACACCGTCTTCGACGAACGGGTGTGGCCCGCGGACATGCCGCGGGCCACACCCGTACGTTCTCGTCGATCAGTCGCGCGGCTTCTCCCGAAGCTCGTACGCCTCCACGACGTCTCCGACCTTGATGTCGGAGTACGTCACCGTCAGACCACACTCGTAGCCCTCGCGGACCTCGGTCGCGTCCTCCTTCTCGCGCCGGAGCGACGAGATGGTGACGAGCTCGGCGACCACGTTGTTGTCACGCAGCAGTCGAGCCTTCGCGTTGCGGCGCACCAGACCCGAGGTGACGAGGCAACCGGCGATGTTTCCGACCTTCGAGGAACGGAACAGCGCGCGGATCTCGGCCTGGCCCAGCGTGACCTCTTCGTAGACCGGCTTGAGCAGACCCTTGAGGGCCTTCTCGATCTCGTCGATCGCCTGGTAGATCACCGAGTAGTACCGGATGTCCACGCCCTCGCGGTTCGCCAGCTCCGTCGCCTTGCCCTCGGCACGGACGTTGAAGCCGATGATGATCGCGTTGGACGCCGACGCCAGGTTGACGTTGGTCTCGGTGACACCACCCACGCCGCGGTCGATGACGCGCAGTTCGACCTCGTCGTCGATCGCGATACCGACGAGCGCCTCCTCCAAGGCCTCCACGGTGCCGGAGTTGTCGCCCTTCAGGATCAGGTTGAGCTGCGACGTCTCCTTCAGTGCGGCATCGAGATCGTCGAGGCTGATCCGCTTGCGCGACTTCGCTGCCAGCGCGTTGCGCTTGCGAGCGTTGCGGCGGTCCGCGATCTGACGGGCGATCCGGTCCTCGTCGACGACGAGCAGGTTGTCACCGGCACCCGGCACCGACGTGAAGCCGATGACCTGGACGGGACGCGACGGGAGCGCCTCGATGACGTCCTCGCCGTGCTCGTCGACCATGCGACGGACGCGGCCGTAGGCATCGCCGGCGACGATCGAGTCACCGACACGCAGGGTTCCGCGAGCGATGAGCACGGTGGCCACCGGTCCGCGACCACGGTCGAGATGTGCCTCGATGGCGACACCCTGTGCGTCCATGTCCGGGTTGGCGCGCAGATCGAGCGCCGCGTCGGCCGTCAACAGCACTGCCTCGAGAAGGGCATCGATGTTGGTGCCCTGCTTGGCCGAGATGTCGACGAACATCGTGTCGCCGCCGTACTCCTCGGCGATGAGGCCGTACTCGGTCAGCTGCTGCCGGATCTTGTCCGGGTTCGCGCCTTCCTTGTCGATCTTGTTGACCGCGACCACGATCGGCACGTCTGCTGCCTGGGCGTGGTTGATCGCCTCCACCGTCTGCGGCATGACGCCGTCGTCGGCCGCGACCACGAGGATCGCGAGATCGGTGGCCTTGGCACCACGGGCACGCATGGCCGTGAAGGCCTCGTGACCGGGGGTGTCGATGAAGGTGACCAGACGCTCGTTGCCCTCGAGCTCGGTGAGGACCTGGTAGGCACCGATGTGCTGCGTGATGCCACCGGCCTCGCCCTCACGCACGGTGGCGTTACGGATCGAATCCAGCAGTCGCGTCTTGCCGTGGTCGACGTGACCCATGACGGTGACCACGGGGGGACGCTGCTCGAGCTCGTCCTCGCCGCCCTCGTCCTCGCCGTAGGTGAGGTCGAACGAGTTCAGCAGTTCGCGGTCCTCGTCCTCCGGGCTCACGACCTGGACGACGTAGTTCATCTCGCCGCCGAGCAGTTCGAGCGTCTCGTCGTTGACCGACTGAGTCGCCGTCACCATCTCGCCGAGGTTGAACAGCGCCTGCACGAGTGCAGCCGGGTTCGCGTCGATCTTGTCCGCGAAGTCGGACAGCGATGCGCCGCGAGCGAGACGGATCGTCTCACCGTTGCCACGGGGCAACCGCACGCCACCGACTGCGGGAGCCTGCATGGATTCGTACTCGGCGCGCTTCGCCCGCTTCGACTTGCGGCCACGACGGACTGCGCCGCCGGGACGACCGAACGCGCCTGCCGCGGCGCCGCGCTGGCCGGGACGGCCACCGCCACCGGGACGACCACGGAAGCCGCCACCGGCAGGTGCGCCGGCACCGGGAGCGCCGGGTGCACCGCCGCCGCCACCGCGGTAACCGCCGCCGCCACCGGCACCGCCGGGACGACCGCCCGGTGCGCCGCCGGGACGACCCGGACGACCGCCGGCTGCGGGAGCCGGGCGAGCCGAGCGGCTCGGCATGGCACCCGGGTTCGGGCGGGGAGGCATGGAGCCGGGATTGGGACGGGGTCCGCCGGGGCGAGGTCCACCCTGACCTGCGGGGGGACGACCTGCTCCACCCTGAGCGGGTGCGCCGCCGGCCGGACGAGGTCCACCCTGGCCCGGAGCCGGACGCGGGGCGCCGGGTCGCGGACCGGCCTGTCCCGGAGCGGGACGCGGCGCGGGGCGCTCGACGGGTGCGGACGAGTAGGGATTGTTGCCGACGCGCGGTGCCTTCGGTCCCGGCTTGGGGCCGGGAGCAGCGGGCACTGTGGGCGCCGACGCTGCCGGTGCCTCGGGGGCGGGTGCCGCCGGAGCAGCCGGTGCCGCGGGAGCGGCAGGTGCTGCGGGTGTCGGAGCCGGGGCGGCGGGAGCCGACGGGGCCGGAGCCTGCGCGGCGGGCGCCTCGGGTGCTGCTGCGGCCGGTGCCTCGGGGGCCGCCGGAGCCGGCTTCGGACCGGGGCGGGGGCCGCCCGGCTTCGGGCCTGCGCCGTTTCCGGACGGACGGGCGCCGGTCGACGGTGCCGCGTCGCCGGACGCGGACGGGTACGACTCACGGAGACGTCGCGCGACCGGTGCTTCCACGGTCGACGACGCCGACTTCACGAACTCGCCCTGCTCTTTCAGCCGAGCGAGTAGATCCTTGCTGGTGACACCGAGTTCTTTAGCCAACTCGTGCACGCGGGCCTTGCCTGCCACTGCTCTCCTCACTGAGAGGTCGAGCGCGGCTCCTATGGCAGGCGCCCGCACGACCTCGGGTTATCTCGAAACGATGTTCATCGTCGGTGCTTCACGGTGTGCTCATGAATTCGTGTACCTGTTCTCCTCGTGGCGCGGCGAGGTGCCGCGACCGTTCGGCCGGTCGATCGGGTGTGGTCCACACCGTCACGGTGCGAACTCTCGGGCAAGCGCGGACAGGTCCAGCGGACCGGTCACGCGCAAGGCACGCCCGAAGGCTCGACGTCGCTCCGCCTGCTGCAGACAAGTCGCGTCGGGATGCAACCATGCACCCCGGCCGGGCAGTCTGCGGCGATGATCGACCACGGCACCGACCGTGCCGGTGTCGGAGACGCCGGCGACGATCCGCACCAAGGCGGAAGGCGACTCGCGCTGTCTGCATCCTACGCACGTACGCACCGGTCCAGCTGGTGCGGACGCGGTGTCGTCGGACAACGCGTGTCGAGCCGTGTCACAGTCTAACGCGGATTCGGTCCGGTTCGGAACGTCGCCCGCTCGCGCGCGCCGACTCAGTGATCGTCCTCGGTCGGCGCGGCGTCGCTCCGGATGTCGATACGCCACCCGGTCAGGCGCGCGGCGAGCCGCGCGTTCTGACCTTCCTTGCCGATCGCGAGCGACAACTGGTAGTCGGGCACCACCACACGCGCGGCGCGGGCAGCCGCGTCGACGACCGTGACAGAGACAACCTTCGACGGTGACAACGCATTCCCGACGAACACGGCGGGATCGTCGTCGTAGTCGATGATGTCGATCTTCTCGCCGGCCAGCTCGCTCATGACGTTGCGGACACGCTGGCCCATCGGACCGATGCACGCGCCCTTGGCGTTCAGGCCGGACACCGACGTCCGCACGGCGATCTTCGACCGGTGTCCCGCCTCGCGGGCCACCGACACGATCTCCACGGACTCGTCCGCGATCTCCGGCACCTCGAGCGCGAACACCTTGCGGACCAGGTTGGGGTGCGTCCGGGACAGGGTGACCTGCGGGCCGCGAGTGCCGCGGGTGACGCCCACGACGTAGCACTTGATCCGGTCGCCGTGCTCGTACGTCTCACCGGGCACCTGCTCCGCCGGCGGGATGGTCGCGTCCACGCCCTCGGAGTCGCTGCCGATCCGCACCACGACCGTGCCGCGTGCGTTCAGCCGTGCGTCGGCCTGGATGACACCGCCGACGATCTCGCCCTCGTGCGTCGAGTACTCACCGAACGACTTCTCGTTCTCGGCGTCTCGGAGTCGCTGCAGGATGACCTGACGCGCGGTGGTCGCGGCGATGCGACCGAACCCTTCGGGGGTGTCGTCCCACTCGGAGACGAAGTTCCCGTTCTCGTCGGTCTCGCGTGCCATGACGCGGACCTCGCCACTCTTGCGATTCACGTCGATGTAGGCGTCGGACCGGTGACCGGCCGTGTGCTTGTACGCGGTGAGCAGCGCACTCTGCAGCGTCTCGATCACCGCGTCGATGGTGATGCCCTTCTCCGCCTCGATCGCGCGGAGGGCAGTCATGTCGATGTTCACGTCGTTATCGGCTTTCGTCGTCTGTGTCGTCGTCTTCGTCACCGGAGACGGGCTCCTCCGGCGGGTTCAGCGGATCGAAGCGTCCGGGCGTGACGCCGCCCGCCATCTCGAGCTCCGCAGGATTGGGCTTCTTGAACTCCACCTGCACGGTGGCCGACGTGACCGCGTCGAGCGGCACGGTGCGCAGCGTCGGACCGGTGCGCGAGCGGAGAACGAGATCCAGTTCGGTCGTACCGCCCTCCGAGGTCCTGAGCTCCCCGACGCGGGCGTCGATCGTCTCGTCCCCGAGCACGACGGTGACCATCCGGCCGCGAGCACGACGCCAGTGGCGAGGCTCGGTCAGGGGTCGGTCGACACCGGGCGTGGTCACCTCGAGGTTGTACGCGGTGTCCCCGAATTCGGTTGCCGCGTCCAGGATGTCGGAGATCTCGTGGCTCAGCCGAGCGAGCGCGTCGAGCTCGAATCCGGAATCCCGATCGACGATCACCTTGACGACGCTGTGAGCACCGGCCTTCGACACGGTGACGTCCTCGAGATCGAGATCGCCGTCGGTGAACCCCGGGCCCGCCACGTGTGCGGAGAGGAGTGCGACGACCCTCTCCCTGGATGGAACCGGCATCGCTCGACCACTCCTCGCTGAAGTTGTACAGCTCGCCACCGGCGAACTGGGAAGGGACCACGATACCGCGACCGGGGCGCGTCTCCCGACACGCTGCGTCGTCGCGCCGAGAGTGCTCGTGTCCGGCGCGGGGACGGTGTCCGTGTCTGGCACGATGACCGGGTGCCACCGACAGTTCCGCACCGACCGGTCTTCCTGCACGGCCGCAGTCTCCCGACGCTCTCGCGGCGCACGATGTTGCGCGGTGCGGGAGCAGCGGTAGCGGGCACGACGATCCTCGCCTCGACGGTCGCGTGCTCGGACGGTACGCAGGACGACGAGGCGGCGCAGCCCGATCCGCTCGCGGCCCATGCCGCCCGGGCCCGCCGGGACGCCGCCGCCGCGACGGCGGCGATCGCGCAGAACCCGGCGGCGGTCGACACTCTCACCGTGATCGCCGATCAGCGGACCGCCCACGCCGACGCGCTCGACATTGAGATCGCACGTCTCACTCCCCCGCCCACGGTGTCCGGGACCGCCGCTGCGGCGACCGGCACCGCCGAGCCGGTGCCGGCTCCGGCACTCACCGAGTTGTCCACGGCGCTGTCGGACGCGGGCCGCAGCGCAGCCGACGACGCGCGTGCGCTGTCCGGTTACCGAGCGGGCCTGCTCGGGTCGATCAGTGCCGCGTGCACGCTGGCGTCCGCGGCGGTGGCCGGATGAGTGATCTCGGCCCGGAGCAGCAGGCCCTCGTGGACGCGCTGAACGTGGAGTTCGCCGCCGTCTTCGCGTACGGCGTCATCGCGGCGTTCTCGAACCCCACCCGCGATCCGATGGTCGCGCAGTACGCCGCCGACCACCGAGCGCGGCGCGACGGCACCATCGACGCCCTGACCGCGGCCAGCGTCACCGCACCGGAGCCCGCGGCCGGGTACACGGTGCCGTTCCCGGTGACCGACGCGGTGGCGGCGGCACGGCTCGCGGCGCAGGTCGAGGACGACGCCGCAGTCGCCTGGCGGTCGGTCGTCGAACGGGCCCAGTCCGGGCACACCCGCGACATCGGCATCGTCGCCCTCACGGACTCCGCTCGGCGCGCCTCGGCGTGGAAGGCGATCCTCGGCATCTTCCCGTCGACGGTGGCCTTTCCCGGCACTCCGGCGACCTGACTCCTCCGCCGGTCGGGACCTCGGCTCAGGGCTGATCGGTCACGGCGGCGACGATCACCGCGGTGCCCGCGGTCCACGACGCCGCGGCGAGCCGTGGGTGACCGTCGACCATGTCCTGCACCGCGGTCCACGTCGCCCCGTCAGCGTCACCGGTGACCACCACGGCGGTCCCGGGTCGACCGAGCACCAGCGCCCACTCGAGGTACTGCACGGCCTCGGCCGCACCGGCCCGCGAGACGTCGGCGGACACCACACCGAAGGTCGTGTCGTCGTCCGTGCGGAGCTGCGGCAACGATCCGGCGGGATCGCCGGCGACGATCTCCACCCGGCCTCGTGCCGCCTCCGTGTCGGCCTGGACGGCCGCGACGCTCTCGTCCGCGGCGAGCACCACGACGGAGCCGCGCTCGCCGACCGCGTCGGCCGCGAGAGCGGCCGATCGTCCGTGTGTCGGCGCGATCAGCAGGACTCGGCGAGCGTCGACGAGCCGGGTCAGGACGGCAGGGAGAGACTCGCTCGACGACGAGGTGCTCACACGGGTCGCCCGACCGCGCGCAGGACCTCCCGGCCCGCCGACTCGGCCGGAACGTCGCGAGCCTCACCGGTGAAGCGATCCTTCAGCTCGACGGTGCCGTCCGCCCAGCCGCGACCGAGGACGACGACGAGCGGCACACCGATCAGCTCGGAGTCCTTGAACTTCACACCGGGAGACACCTTGGGACGGTCGTCCAGGACGACCTCGAGTCCGTGCGCGTCGAGTTCGACGGCGAGCGCCTCGGCACCCTCGCGCGCGCCCACGTCCTTGTTGGCGATGACGATGTGCACGTCGGCGGGTGCGACGGACGCGGGCCACCGCAGACCCTTGTCGTCGTGCATCTGCTCGGCGATGACAGCCACCAGGCGGGACACGCCGACGCCGTACGAGCCCTGGAGCAGGCGGGTGGGCTTGCCGTTCTCGCCGAGGACGTCGACCGCGAAGGCGTCGGTGTACTTGGTACCGAGCTGGAAGATGTGGCCGATCTCGATGCCGCGAGCGGACACCAGTGCGCCGCGGCCGTCCGGAGAGGGATCACCGTCGCGCACCTCGGCGGCCTCGATGGTGCCGTCCGCGACGAAATCGCGGCCCGCGACCAGATCGACGACGTGCTTGCCCTTCTCGTTCGCGCCGGTGATCCACGCCGTACCGTCGACGACGCGAGGGTCGACGAGGTAACGCACGCCGTTGTCCTGCAAGGCCTTCGGTCCGATGTACCCCTTGACGAGGAACGGATTGGCGGCGAAGTCCGCGTCGCCCAGCATGACGAACTCGGCAGGGGCGAGGGAGGCCTCGAGGCGCTTCTCGTCCACGTCACGATCACCGGGAACGCCGACGGCGAGCAGTTCCCACTCACCGCCGGGGATGCGTGTCTTGAGCAGCACGTTCTTGAGCGTGTCCGCCGCGGTGACCGTGCGGCCGAGATCCGCACCGTTCGCCCAGTCGACGAGCGTCGCGATGGTCGGGGTGTCGCCGGTCTCGTGCACCGTCGGTTGCGGCAGGCCCTCGAGGGGGATCGACGGCGGAGCCGGCGTCGTGACGGCCTCGACGTTCGCGGCGTACCCGGACTCGACACACCGCACGTAGGTGTCCTCGCCGACGACCGATTCCGCGAGGAATTCCTCGGACGCGCTCCCGCCCATCGCACCGGACGTGGCCGCGACGATGACGTAGCTGACACCGAGGCGCTCGAAGATCCGCTGGTACGCCTCGCGGTGGGCCTCGTAGGAGGTCTTCAGACCCGCCTCGTCCAGATCGAACGAGTACGAGTCCTTCATGACGAACTCACGGCCGCGCAGGATGCCGGCCCGCGGACGCTCCTCGTCGCGGTACTTGGTCTGGATCTGGTACAGCGTGACCGGCAGGTCCTTGTAGGAGCTGTACTCCCCCTTGACCGTCAGCGCGAAGAGCTCCTCGTGCGTCGGCCCGAGCAGCATGTCGACGCCCTTGCGATCCTTGAGCCGGAACAGCCCGTCGCCGTACTCGGTCCAGCGGTTGGTCACCTCGTACGGTTCGCGCGGCAGCAGCGCCGGCAGCGAGATCTCCTGGCCACCGATCGCGTTCATCTCCTCGCGCACCACCTGCTCGACGCGGCGCAGCACCCGGAGCCCGAGCGGCAGCCACGAGTACACACCGGGAGCGATGCGGCGGACGTAGCCGGCGCGCACCAGGAGCTTGTGGCTCGGTACCTCGGCATCGGCGGGATCGTCGCGAAGCGTGCGCAGGAACAGGTGGGACAGACGGGTGATCACAGGCGCACAGCCTAGTCCGTGGGTGTGTCGGTACCGTTCCTGCCGTGCTCGTTCTTCTGCCACCGTCCGAAACCAAGTCCGCGGGCGGCCGCGGCGATCCGCTCGATCTCGACCGGCTGTGGCTTCCGCAGCTCACCGACGTCCGATCGACGCTGGTGAACGCTCTCGTGTCCCTCGCCGACGATCCCGCGGCCTCCCGCACGGCCCTGGGACTCTCGCCGAAGCAGGACGACGAGATCGAGCGCAATGCGGCCCTGACGGTCTCGGCGACGAGACCGGCTCTCGAGCGCTACACCGGAGTGTTGTTCGACGCGTTGGACGCGGCATCGTTCACCCGGGCGCAGAAGGCCAAGGCTCGGCAGCGCCTCGCGATCGGGTCCGCCCTCTTCGGTGCGGTGCGAGCGGACGATCCGGTTCCGGCGTACCGGCTCTCGGGCGGGTCCGCACTGCCCGGGCTCCCCACGCTCCGCGCCCTGTGGAAGCCGGTGCTGCCCGCGGCGGTCACCGCCGCGGCCGACGGTCTCGTCGTCGATCTGCGCTCGGGAATCTACCGCGACCTGGGCCCCATACCCGGCGCGGTCACCGCCACCGTGCTCACCGAGCAACCCGACGGATCCCGCACCGTCGTCAGCCATTTCAACAAGCATCACAAGGGACTGCTGGCACGGGCGCTGACCGTCACCCGCGCGGAACCCACGAGCGCACGGGCCGTCGCCGCGGTCGCCGTCCGTGCAGGACTCCGAGCCGAGGTCGCATCGCCGACCGAGGTGATCGTGCTGACCGAATGAACCCGGTCCCGGAACTGCTGCAGCGCGGCGCCGATGCCGCCGCCGGTCGCACCGCCTCGCAACGCGTGGTGGACGACGTCGCGGACCAGTTGGTCGCCTGCACCGACGCGGATCCCCTCGCTCAGGGGTCCGTCACGCTCCTGTCCACGATCACGGCGCTGTACGAGGAGGGGTGGCAACCGCTCGACCTGCTGCACGTCGTCCGCCGCCACTGCACCGCCGAGGTCACCGGACTCGCCGCGGCGGCCCTCCTGCACGAGGCCGAACTCTCCGACGCCACCTCGCGCGCACCCGAGAGCTGGGTGCGCCAGGTCGAGGCGATCCGGGCGCTGCGCCCGGACGTCGAGTCGCCTGTCGACGCGTCTCCGAGTCTGCTCGCCGCGCGTCTGCGCCTCGGCGGTGCGTCCGACTACATCGCCGTCAGTGACCAGTGGATCGCCGTGCTCACGCTGCTCGGGCGGTGGCAGAGCCTGCCCCGACTCACCCGGATCGGCGCGCTGCCGTCGCAGTGGCCGTCGGCCCGGACCGCACACCTGCTGCCGCCCGACACCGTCGTCGGGTCCGGCATGCTCGGGCGCATCAGGGGGCTTCTCGCCAAGGCGGACTCGACCGAGTTCGAGGAGGAGGCCGATGCGTTCACCGCGAAGGCGCAGGAACTGATGACGAAGTACTCCGTCGACACCCTCGTGCTCGCCGAGGGCCGGACCGACGTCGTGAGCAGGCGTGTGCACGTCGACAATCCGCACGCGGATGCGCGTGCCCAGTTGCTGCACGTGGTGGCGACGGTCAACCGCACCCGGGTGGTCTGGGACACCGATCACGCCCTCGCGACGGTGGTGGGTGCACCCGTCGACGTGGAGCAGACCGAGATGCTCTTCACCTCCCTCTCGGTGCAGGCGGCGCGCGCTCTGGCTCGCGCTCCCCGACCGGCTCGGCGGAAGAAGGCCGCATCCGGGTTCGACACCGCGTTCCTGTGGGCCTATGCCGTGCGGCTGGGTGAACGCCTCGCCGAGTCGGACGCGCTGGCCCTCGAGGAGGCGAGTCGCCGGTCCGGCGAATTGCTGCCGATGCTGGCGACGCAGACTGTGGCCGTCGAGGCAGAGGTCGAGCGACTGTTCCCGGCCACCCGGTCGATCCGTGGACCCCGGCTGGACCTCGCGGGATGGGAGTCCGGGCGCGCGGCGGCGAACGAGGCGGACCTGCCCGCCGACCGTCAGCGGTGAACCGCGTCCTGGGCTGCCTTGGCCTGGGCGACGTCGGCCGCGCTGTAGCGGATGAACAACGCCGAGACGGCGGCGACCGCGGCGAGAACGGCGCAGCCGAGAAGAGCGAACGTGTAGCCCTCTCCCAACGCGACGATCTCCGGCCGGGTCATGTCGACGGCCGAGCCCGTCCGACCGCCCAGTGAGAGCGTCTTCGACGCCGCCATCGCGCTGACCACAGCGAGGCCGAGTGGGCCACCCAGGTTCTGCGCGACGAGCGAGATGGCGGTGAGGGGCCCGATGTTCTTCTGGTCGACGTTGGCGATCGCGCAGAGCGGGAGGGCGATGACCGCCAGTCCGACGCCGAAACCGATGCCGCCGATGGGGAGGAACAGGTTCTTCCAGTACGTCGACTCCACCGTGATGGTCGACGCGAAGATCAGGTACCCGACGGTGAGGACCGCGCCGGTCGCGATGATCCAGCGCGGTGCGACCCGCGGCGCCAGCCACGACGACGCGACGGCGGCGAGCGCCATGCCGCCACCGAACGGGATGAACGAGATGCCGGCGCGCAGCGGACTGTAGTCCAACACGTCCTGGACGAACACCGCGACGATCACGGTCATCGCGAACAGGGCGCCGCCGGAGAAGAAGATGGCGACGAAGGTGGCGACGCGGTCCCGGTCGCGGAAAAGTTCGAAGGGCAGCAGTGGGTTCCTGGCGCGCCGCTCGACGGTGAGGAACGCGAGCAGCAGGAACAGACCGACGACGATCGCGGTGAGGGTGACGACGTCCGTCCAGCCTCGTTCCGGACCCTCGACGATGCCGAACACGACACCGGTGGATCCGAGCGTCGCGAGGATCGCCCCCGGCACGTCGAGGGGTGCCCGTTCGCCGGCCGTCTCGGTGAGCGCGCGCCATCCCAGGGCCAGGATCGCGAGACCGATCGGCACGTTGATGAGGAAGATCCACCGCCACGAGACCTCGGTGAGCGCGCCGCCGATGATGAGACCTGAGAAGGAGCCGACACCGGTCATGGCCGCGTAGATGGCGATGGCCTGATTGCGGACGGGCCCCGGCGCGAACGTGGTGGCCACCAGTGCGAACGCCGTGGGCGACGCGACCGCGGCGCCGGCGCCCTGGATCACGCGGGCCAGCACCAGCATCGCCTCGTTCTGCGCGAGTCCGCAGGCCGCGGACGCCACTGTGAACAGTGCGACTCCGACGAGGAACATGCGCTTGCGTCCGAAGGCGTCGCCCATGCGCCCGCCGAGGAGCATGAGCCCGCCGAAGGCCAGTACGTACGACGAGACCACCCAGTTGCGACCGGCATCGCTGAGGCCGAGTTCGGCCTGCAGCGGAGCGAGCGCGAGGTTCACCACGGTGCCGTCGAGCACGGCCATCAACTGCATGCCGCTGAGCGCGATGATCGCGAGTCCGAAGGCCCGCTCGGTCACGGGATAGGTCATCGGCCGGGTCACGAGGCTGCGCCGATCACGGCCGCGGCGTCGAATCCCGCCACCGGTCCGATGACGATGATGGCCGGGGGGCGCACGTTCTCCGCACGCACCCGCTCGGCGACGGTGGTCAGATCTGCCCGCACCACCCGCTGCGACCGCGTCGTGCCCTCCTGGACCACCACGACCGGCGTGTCCGCGGCGCGCCCGTTCTCGACGAGCACGTCCGCGAAGGCTCCGATGCGCTCGACCGCCATGAGCAGCACGATGGTGCCGCGCAACCGGCCCAGGGACGGCCAGTCGATCAGCGAGTCCGGGTGATCCGGGCGCAGATGACCGCTGACGACGACGAACTCGTGCGTGACGCCACGATGGGTGACCGGGATACCGGCGGCGGACGGCACCGAGATGGCGCTGGTGATGCCGGGAACGACGGTGACGGGAATGCCCGCTGCGGTGCACGCCTCGAGTTCCTCGTATCCGCGGCCGAAGACGTAGGGATCGCCGCCCTTGAGTCGGACCACGAACCGGCCGGCGCGGGCATGCGTGATCAACGCGTCGTTGATGGCCTCCTGTGCCATGAACCGGCCGTACGGAATCTTCGACGCGTCGATCACCTCGACGTGCGGTCCCAGTTCGGCCAACAGCTCGGGCGGCGCGAGACGGTCGGCCACCACCACGTCGGCACGCGCCAGCAGGCGGCGCCCCCGCACGGTGATGAGGTCCGGGTCCCCCGGTCCACCGCCCACGAGTGCGACCCCCGCGATCGACTTCTCCGGTGCGTCCGCGATGGCCCCGGACTGCAGCCCGTCCAGCACGGCGTTGCGCACGGCGGCGGACCGGCGATGCTCTCCGCTGGCGAGCACGCCGACGGTCAGACCGTCGTACTCCGCGCTGGCAGGCGTGACCGCCGTGCCGTCTCTCGCTACGTCCGCGCGCACGCAGAAGATCCGGGAGCGCGCCGCTTCCGCGACGATGGCCGCGTTGGTCTCGGCCTCGTCGGTGCAGGCGATGGCGTACCAGGCCTCGTGCAGATCGCCGTCGCGATAGTCGCGCAACTCCAGCTCGATCTGACCGAAGCTCGCCATGCCCTCGACGGCCGGGGTGGCCTCGCGGGTGATGACGACGACCTTCGCGCCGCACGACACCAGCAGCGGGAGCCGCCGCTGCGCGACACTGCCCCCACCGACGACGACCACGCGACGACCGGCCAGATCGAGCCCTGCGAGGTAGGGAGAATCGGTCGCGTCCACGTCGGAAGACCCTACCTGTCGTGGCACGGGCACGATCAGCGCTGCCGCACCCCGGACGGCGTGAGGTCGTAGCGAGCCGTGGTGCTGAGCGTCTGACGCCCGTTCACCACCGCGGCGTGGTTCACCTCGAGACGCAGCGCCTGCGAGTCCGTGGTCAACGACATCACCCCGTTGTCGAACCAGGGACCCGCCTCCGTGCTCCACTCCGCGTGCACGGGTTCCGCCTTGGCTCCGCGCGCCAGGCGCGCGAGCATCCTCGCCACCGGGCGACGGATCGCCAGGCGGTTGACCGCCCGGATCGGCAGGTTCAGTGGATTACGGAACGGCGACATCGTCAGCTGGTACAGAGACGTCGACGTCGACACGCGGGTCTCCGCCTTCGCGACGTAGGAGCAGTGCACGTCACCCGACAACCACACGACCGACTTCGGCGCGTCCGGCCCCACGACCACCTCGTCGACCAGATCCACCATGTCGCCGAACGACTTTCCGAACGCGGCCCAGTGCTCGAGATCGAGCGCGATACGCAGCTTCTCCCCGATCCGACCGAACCGCTTCCCCCACGCGCCCTGCGCCACCGCCTCGTTCCACTGCTCCACCGCGTGCAGCCCCGGAAGCATGAGGAAGGGCAGCGAGGACCCCAGAAGCACGTGCTCCTTTCCCGATTTCAGCGTGTGCTCGCGCACCCATGCCCACTCGACGTCGTCGACCATGGCCCTGCGCTCGGGCGACAGGTCACGCGAACACCGGCTGTCGATCATCACCAGACGCGTGTTGCCGATGTCGCGGTGATAGCTCCAGCGCGCCGAGGACGGTTCCGCGTCCGCCTTCAGGGCGAACTCGGCGAGCAGCGTCTCACGCTCGGAGTCGCTCGCGGCGGATCGCACGGCCGCGTACATCGCGTCGTCCTCGAGTTCGCGCGGGGACAGGTTGCCCAGGTGTTGGTAGACCCAGTACGAGGAGAAGGCGCCGATCACGCGGTCCTCCCACCAGGACGCCTGTGTCACCTCCGCGCGCCAGTCCGCGGAGGAGTTCCAGTCGTCCCGAAGATCGTGGTCGTCGAGGATCATGCACGTCGGGACCGTGGCCATCAGTTGGCGGACGCGGTCGTCGCCCCACGACTCCTGGTAGAGCCAGGTGTACTCCTCGAAGTCGCAGATCTCGTCCTCGACCTCCTCCGAGCGGGCGCCGGCAGCACGTTCGCCGGCCTCGCGCCGGGCGTGCAGGCGCTCGACGATCTCGGGCGACGGATCGTCCGCGTAGACCTGATCTCCGAGGAAGACCAGGAGATCCGGCCAGGTGTCGGGCTCCTCGCTCGCGACGCGGTCGGCGAGCCCGACCAGCGCGTCGGCGCCGATGCGCGTCAACGCCTCGTCGCTGTAGGTGTCACCCCGCCGGCAGGATCCGAAAGCGACGGTGACGGGCTCGTCGTCGCACATCGTGTGCACGACGGCCCGGCGGTCGGGAGTGGGCCACACCTGCTCGCCGTCGATCGCGACGGTGTAGTCGACGAGTGAGTTCTGCGGCAGATCCTCGACGGCGACGAGGGCGTAGTGGTGCCCGTGGAGACCCCACGTGCGCTCGTCCACCGAGGCGCCCGAGGACGTGGTGACCGTGACGGTGCAGGATTGCGATGTCTCCACCCAGAAGGTCGCGCGATCGGTACTGACGTAGCGGACGAACGGCCCCAGGATCAGTCTCTGGTCGATGTCGGTCATTCGATCCAGATTGCCACCAATGCCCGATTTCCGCGCCGTTCACCGGCAACCTGTCGGGAAAGTCTCCCGACGACATGTCCGGGAAAAGCCGCCACGGGGCACGTAGATGTCCCAATTGACGTGTGCGACAGGGGATGTTTACGTTGTTTGGATGACTGTGCGGATGTATTCGGTCGACGATGTCGCCGACATGCTGGGGCTGCACGTGCGCACCGTCCGCGGCTACGTGCGGTCCGGGCGCCTCCCCGCCGTCCGCATCGGCAAGCAGTACCGCATCTCCGGCGAGGACCTCGAGACGTTCACCGGGCAGGCCGCCTCCACACTGCGCACCGAGCATCGCGTCGAGGTCACCTCGATCGTCGACATCGACACCGTCGACCGCGAGACCGCGGATCGGCTGACCGCACTGCTCGCCAGAGCCACCGGGGACGCGCGACCCGACAGTGAACCGTTGCGCGTCAACACCGCCTACGACGCGCAACGCGACCGGCTCAAGGTCGTCGTCCTCGGCGCCCCGCGGGAGGTGTCACGGCTCCTGGACTACCTGGAGGGACTGCTCGCGGCGTGATCGGTGGACGACGTCGATCAACTACCGAAGAGCCCACCGGGCACAGGTGCCGGAACGGGAAGGGGGGTTGCCGGACCCTCGGACACCGTGCAGGACGTGTCGAGGTTGCTCGCAGCCGACGGGTCGGTACCGAAGATGTTGGCGCCGCACACCTGGGCGCCGAAGAACTTCGTGTCCGCGAACCGAGCATGCGAGAGATCAGCGTCTCGCAGGTAGGACACGGTGAAATCCGTGCCGCTCAAGCCCGTCCGCGTCAGATCTGCCTGATCGAGCATCGTGTCCGACAGTGCTGCATTCGTCAGGTCGGCGTTCGCCAGCGACGCGTGATGGAAGTCCGCGCGGCCGAAGGACGAGCCCGCGAGATTCGCACCCCGCAGATTCGCGCCGGTGAAGCGGCCGCCGAATCCGACCACGCCGGACAGGTCCGCTCCACTGAGGTTCGAGCCCGAGAAGTCGGCTCCCGACAGATTCAAGCCCGCGAGATCCGCGCCGCTCAGGTCCATACCGGTGCAGACCGTGCCGTCTGCCGGCGAGGTGATCACGCACCCTTTGATCTCGGTGGCACCGGCTGCGGCCGGTGACGCCACGGCCAGCGCCGCCGCTGCGACGACGACGGATCCGACACTCGCCCACGAGACGCGTGCGCTACCGAACATTCTGCTGACCATGTGAAGGACCCTCTCGCCGGATGCACTCCCCAGGAAACCGGGTGCAAACAATCTTTCGGTATGTATCCGACCGACAGTAGACACCAGAAGTTTGTGAGATGCAACCAGACGGGCGCCGAGACGCTGTGGGTCAGTTCGGCCGGCAGGCCGCCACGAACCGAGCGAATCCCCGGGCCGTCGCCAGCGGATGGGTGTGCAGATACGACGCGTGCACCCGTCCGCCGGCGCCGACGGATCCCTCCTGCACGGTGCTGCCGTCGCGCCGCCAGGCCCACGCGGGTTCGAACGATCCCGCCCGGACGACGTGGGTGCGGTGGAATTCGTGGCCGGTGATGCGCTGGCCGACGTCGAACATCACCGACCCCGTCAGCGCCACCGCGTCTCGATAGCCGAGGGTGAGCCTCGACCCGAACTCGACGTCGAGGTCGAGCACTGCCGCCATGCGGTGCCCGTCCAGCGAGGTGGCCAGGTACAGGAGGCCCGCACACTCACCGTGCACCGGCCACCCGGCGTCGGCGAGAGCCCGGATGTCGTGCAGCAGTGGCTCGTTGGCGGCCAGCTCGGCGGCGTGGAGCTCGGGGAAGCCGCCGGGGACGACCAGGCCGGTGGCACCCTCGGGCAACCGGTCGTGGCGCGGATCGAACACCGCCACGTCCGCTCCCGCGGCACGCAGCACCTCCGGTTGCTCGGCGTAGCCGAACGTGAACGCCGGGCCACCGGCGACGGCGACCACCGGACGCGGACCCTCGATCCGCACCCCCACCGCGGCGTCCGGACTCCACGGCTCCGCCGTCGGAACCTGCGCCGTCGCCGCGATGCGAGCGAGAGCGTCGACGTCGACATGGCGCGACACCAGCTCGGTCATCGCCGCGACGGCGTCGACCGCGGCGGAGCCGTGTTCGGCTGCGGTCACCAGGCCGAGGTGACGCGACGGCACCTCGAGCGCACCGGCGCGAGGCACCGACCCGATCACGGGAATGCCGACCCGGTCGCAAGCCTGTCGCAGCACCGCCTCGTGTCGCTCACTGCCGACCCGGTTCAGGATCACCCCGGCGACGTGGACCGAGGGGTCGTACGTCGAGAACCCGTGGACCAGCGCGCCGATGCTCTGGCTGTGCCCTCGCGAATCCACCACCAGGATCACCGGCGCACCGATCGCGGCGGCGACCGCGGCCGTGGACCCCTCCGCAGCGGGTTCGGTGGCGTGGGGGTCGATGCGACCGTCGAAGAGACCCATGACGCCCTCGACGACCGCGATGTCGCAACCGCTCGCACCCCAGCGCAGGGCGGGCACCATCGTGTCGCGGCCCGTCATCACGGCGTCGAGGTTGCGACCGGGCCGTCCTGCGGCGACCGCGTGGTACCCGGGATCGATGTAGTCCGGGCCGACCTTGAACGGAGCGACCCGCCGGCCGGCGGCGCGCAGTGCGCCCATGATGCCGGTGGCGATGGTGGTCTTTCCGCTGCCGGACGAGGGGGCCGCGATGACGACGGCGGGCAGGTCGTTCACCATTCGATGCCGCGCTGACCCTTGCGACCCGCGTCCATGGGGTGCTTGATCTTCGACATCTCGGTGACCAGATCGGCGGCGTCGAGCAACGCGGTGGGTGCGTTGCGGCCCGTGATGACGACGTGCTGGTTGCCGGGCCGGTCGGTGAGGGTGCGCACCACGTCGTCGACGTCGATCCACCCCCAGTGCAGCGGATAAGTGAACTCGTCGAGGACGTAGAAGCGGTGCCGTTCGTCGCGGATGCGCGCCGCGATCTCCGCCCACCCTTCGCGTGCGTCCTCGGCATGGTCGACCTCCTCGCCGCGCTTGCGCGACCAGGACCATCCCGAGCCCATCTTGTGCCACTCCACGGCGCCGCCGACGCCGGTCTCGTCGTGCAGATCACCGAGGGTGCGGAACACCGACTCCTCGCCGACCTTCCACTTGGCGCTCTTGACGAACTGGAAGACCGCGACGTCGAAGCCCTGGTTCCAGGCGCGCATCGCCATGCCGAACGCGGCGGTGGACTTCCCCTTTCCGGGGCCCGTGTGGACGGCGAGGATGGGGAGGTTGCGACGCTGCCTGGTGGTCAGGCCGTCGTCGGGAACGGTGCCGGGTGCCGGAACTCCCTGTGGCATGGACGATCTCCTCAGGCTGCGGCCCGGACGACGCCGGCCACGCTCGCCGACGACAGTTCGGGCAGTGAGATGTAGGTGCCGCGCAGGGCGGTCGCGAGGTCACGGGCGAGTCCGAGGCGAACCATGCCGGACTCGCAGTCGACGACCACGGAGGCCACCTTGTCCGCGGCCAGCAGTGCGGCGGCGTGACGGGCTCGTCCCACCGGATCGGGTCCACCGGTGGCTCGGCCGTCGGTCAGGGTGACGACGAGGGCACGACGCCCCGGCTCCCGGACCCGCTCACGTGCGACGACGTCGCGTGTTGTCAGGAAGCCCGACGCGAGCGGCGTTCTGCCACCGGTGCGTACGTCGCGGAGTCGGGTGACGGCGACGTCCACCGACCGGGTCGGCGGGAGGATCACCTCCGCGTCGCTGCCCCGCACCGAGACGACGGCGACGCGGTCGCGGCGTCGGTAGGCGTCGCGCAGCAACGACACGACGGCACCGGTGACCGCAGACAGGCGGTCGCGCGCCGCCATCGAGCCGGAGGCGTCGACGACGAAGACGATCAGATTGCCTTCGCGCCCTTCGCGATCGACGCCGCGCAGATCACCGCCCGCGATGGACAACCGGCCGGACTCGGCCGCTCCCCTGCGCTCCGCGGCACGCATCAGGGTGCCGACGAGATGGAGTGAGCCGCCGGTGAAGTCGGTCGCACGCACGACACGACCCGAGGACACCCGCGCGCGTGAGCGACGGCCGGGTGCGCCGTCGCCGACACCGTCGATCTGCAGGAGCCGGGCATCGAAGCCGTCCCCGGACGCGGCGGTTCCGGAGCTGCCACCGGTCGACGGCCGCGGAGGCGGTTCGTCGGCCGACGGTGCATCGTCGGAGCTCGACTGTTCGGGAGCACCGTCCTCGGCAGCGGGATCGGGTGCGCCGCCGCCGTCCGGGTCGGGATCGGGATCGGGCTCCGGTTCCGAACGTCGCACGTCCTCGTCCGCCTGCGACATCGCGTCGTCCAGCTCGCCGTCCGCGAGTCCGGGAGCATCGAACGGATCGCGCCGACGCCGATGGGGCAACGCCAGTTCGACGGCGACGCGCACGTCGTCCTCGGTCACCGTGGTGCCGCCCCGCCACGCGGCGTGAGCGGTCGCGGTGCGCGCGACGACGAGGTCACCGCGCATCCCGTCGACGTCGAAGGCCGCACACACGGCCGCGATACGACGCAGTTCCGAGTCGGGCAGCTCGACGTCGGCGACACGGTCCCGCGCACCGGCGATGCGGGCCGCGATCTCCGCGTCGGCGTCGGCATGCGCCTCGGCGAACGCGACGGCGTCGCGTTCGTAGTCGAGTCGGCGACGGACGACCGTCATCCGCGTGTCGACATCGCGGGAGGCGGAGACGTCCACGGCGAGGCCGAAGCGATCGAGCAGCTGCGGGCGCAGCTCCCCCTCCTCGGGGTTCATGGTGCCGACGAGCACGAAGGTCGACGGGTAGGAGTGCGAGATACCGTCCCGCTCCACGTGTACCCGGCCCATGGCTGCCGCGTCGAGCAGCAGATCGACGAGATGGTCGTGGAGAAGGTTGACCTCGTCGACGTACAGCAGGCCACGGTCCGCTGACGCGAGCAGGCCGGGGGTGAAGGCGCGTTCGCCGTCACGGACGATGCGCTCGAAGTCGATGGACCCGACGACGCGGTCCTCGGTCGCACCGACGGGCAGTTCGACGAGCCGAGCGGGCCGGGTGCCCGCCGAGTCCGTGACGGGAGGCATCAGCGCCGTCAGCGCACGCACGGCGGTCGATTTCGCCGTGCCCTTCTCACCGCGTACGAGCACGCCGCCGATGCCGGGGTGAACGGCACAGAGTGAGAGCGCCAACAGCAGTCGGTCCTGACCGACGATGGCAGAGAACGGATATCCGGGATTCACGCGTGTGGTCCTGTTCGACCTCGGTGACCGCGCCGAGGAGTCGAGACGATGCTGCGCGTGGTCTCCTCACGCAGCAGTGACACGAACGCTCGGCGATCTGGCTCCGTGATCCGACCTCCTGAAGGAGGCCGGACCACGTCACAGTGGCGGGACCGCGCCCGAGTCACACGGGCTTCTCCGAGACGTTCGTCGGTTGTTCAGTGTCGGTGCAGGCGAGTCAGTTCTTGTCGCCTTCGCTCCAGGGACTGCCGCCGCCGCGCCGCATGGGCGTGTGCGGGATGCCGTCCTCGAGAACTTCCTGGCCGTCCGGGTAGAAGCCGTGCTTTGCGTACATCTCCACCAGGTAGCTCTGCGCGTTGATGCGGCACGGGGACGACCCGACCTCCGCGAGCGCAGCCCGCAGCAGACGCGTGGTGTGGCCCTGCCCGCGCGAGGAGCGGTGGGTGCACAGGCGCCCGATGCGGAATGACTTCTCGCCGTCGTCGTGCTCCTCGAGGAGACGCAGTGTGCAGACCACGCTGCCGTCGCGCTCGAGCCAGAAGTGGCGGGTGTCGGAGAGCAGGTCCTTACCGTCGAGCTCGGGGTAGGCGCAGGCCTGCTCCACCACGAACACCTCCACGCGCAGCTTCAGCAGCTCGTAGAGGGTCTCGTTCGACAGGTCGAGTGCCCAGGATCGCTTGAGTGTTGCAGTCGCCGTCGTCATGTGATGGTGGTATCACACAGTTCCGGAGTGCGCGACCTGCCGGCCGGTGGCCGAGGTCGTGTCGAGCTGCAGCACTCGCGTGGTGTGCGACCAGATCTCGTCGAACAGACGCGGGTTCTCGGCCAGCTTGGTGCCCAGGGACGGAACCATGTCCTTGAGGGTCGGCTCCCACGAGCTGTACCGGTCGGAGAAGCAGCGCTTCAGCACGTCCAGCATCGCCGGCACGGCGGTGGACGCGCCGGGTGACGCCCCGAGCAGGCCCGCGATGGTGCCGTCGCCCGCGTTGATCACGGCGGTGCCGAACTCGAGCACGCCGCCGCGACCCTTGCGACGGATCACCTGGACTCGCTGTCCGGCGGTGACCAGCTCGAAGTCCTTGCCTTGAGCGGACGGCATGAACTCCCGCAGCGTCTCCACGCGGTCGGTCTCGGACTGCAGCAGCTCGGTGACGAGGTACTTGGTGAGGGCCATCTCGGTGACACCGACACCGAGCATCGAGAACAGGTTGTTTGGCTTGACCGAGTTGACGAGATCGGTCATCTTCCCCTGCTTGAGGAACTTGGGCGACCAGCCGGCGTAAGGCCCGAACAGGAGTCCGGGCTTGCCACCGATGACGCGGGTGTCGAGGTGCGGCACCGACATCGGGGGCGCACCGACCGAGGCCTTGCCGTACACCTTGGCGGAGTGCTGCTCGACGAGCTCGGGGGTGGTGCACCGCAGCCACTCACCGCTGACGGGGAAACCGCCGAAGCCCTTGGCCTCCGCGATGCCCGACTTCTGCAGGAGGTGCAGGGCGCCGCCGCCCGCGCCGACGAAGACGAACTTGGTGACGATCTTGCGCGTGACGCCGGTCCGCCCGTTGTAGACCTTGACGGTCCAGGTGCCGTCGGAGTTCTTGGACAGGTCGCGGACCTCGTGTCCGAAGTTAACCGAGGCGCCCTCCACCGCGAGGTGGTTGAGGAGCTGCTTGGTCAGTGCGCCGAAGTCGACGTCCGTACCGCCGTCGGACCAGTTGAGCGCGATCGGATCACTGAAGTCGCGCCCCTTCGCCATCAGCGGGAGGCGACGGGCGAACTCGGTCTCGTCGTCGATGTACTCCATACCGGGGAACAGCGGGTTGCCCGAGAGCGCGTCGTACCGCGCTCGCAGGTACTTCACGTTGTCCTCGCCGTGCACGAAGCTGACGTGCGGGATGGGGTTGATGAAGTTCTTGGGGTCGGCGAGCACGCCGGCCTCCAGCGCGTGCGACCACCACTGCCGCGAGACCTGGAACTGCTCGTTGACGTTCAGCGCCTTGCTGATGTCGACGGAGCCGTCCTTGCCCTGCGGGGTGTAGTTGAGTTCGCAGAGGGCGGAGTGGCCCGTACCGGCGTTGTTCCACGGGTCGCTGCTCTCCGCGGCCGCGGCGTCGAGACGCTCGAAGACGGAGATGGACCAGGTGGGCTCGACCTGACGGAGGAGCGTGCCCAGCGTGGCACTCATGATGCCCGCGCCGATCAGGACGACGTCGGTCCTCTCCACCTTCGATCCCGACTTGGTGCCGGACTGACTGTTCTGATCGTGTTCGCCCACTGCTGGATCGACTTCCTTCGTCCATCGGCACTCCCGACAGGGAGTGCGGTGCGGATGCTGCTGTCCGCGGCGCCGTGCCGCGTCACCGCGACAGTCACCGTCTCTGTACCCGATTGTGCCCCTCGCCACCCCTGCGAAGCGGCCATTACTGTGTGAGTGTGACTACATGGGCGCCCGATGTACTCGGTGACGATTACGAGCAACTGACCATACCGCTCGGCTCCGACCCGGACGGCGAGGGCGAGGTGCGGGCCACACTCGTGCGCCTGACGCGGTCCGTGACGGGTTCCGCGACGCCGAAGGGCGCAGTCCTCTACGTGCACGGTTTCACCGACTACTTCTTCCAGCGCCATCTGGCCGAGCACTTCGCCGATCTGGGACACGCGTTCTACGCACTCGATCTGCGCAAGTGCGGACGCTCCATCGGCGAGGGGCAGTCGCCGCACTTCGTGTCCGACCTGGCGCTGTACGACGAGGAACTCGACCGGGCGCTGGCGATCGTGCGCGAGGAGACGGGCGCCGAGGTCCTGATGGCGGCGCACTCGACGGGCGGCCTCATCGTCCCGCTGTGGCTCGATCGTCTCGAACGCACCCGAGGGGGTGCCGCTGCCGCCGGCATCTCCGGTCTGGTGCTGAACAGTCCGTGGTTCGACCTCCAGGGCCCGCCTCTGGTGCGCAGCGTCGGAACCGTCGCGATCGGTGTCCTGGGCCGCGTCGCTCCCCTGCGCGCGTTGCCGGGCCAGGGTCTGGACACCTACGGCCTCTCCATCAGCTCGGGTGGCAACGGCGAGTGGGACTACGACCTATCGTGGAAACCGTTGGCAGGCTTCCCCATCAAGCTCGGCTGGATCCGCGCGGTCCGTCGCGGCCACGCGGAACTGCACCGGGGACTCGACATCGGCGTACCGTCCCTGATCCTGCGTTCCAAGGTCACCCGCTTCTCCAAGACGTACGTGCCGGACGTCGACGCCGCGGACGCCGTTCTCGACGTCCGTCAGATCGCGCGGTGGGCGGGATGCCTGGGCAACCGCACGACGATCGTGCCGATCGAGGGCGCCCGCCACGACGTCTTCCTCTCCACACCCGAGCCGCTGGAACGCGCCTTCGCCGAGATGGACGACTGGCTGCGGCACCGCGGCAGCGGGTTGTCCGACGCGCCCTCGGGCGGCGACCACGCAGAACTGGCGACCGGATCGTGAGCGCCACGGAGGACACCGGGTCCGACGTCCAGCACTTCGACCTCGCGATCATCGGAACCGGTTCCGGTAACTCGATTCTCGACGAGCGCTTCGACGGGTCGAGCGTCGCGATGTTCGAGGAGTCCATCTTCGGCGGCACCTGCATCAACGTGGGATGCATCCCGACGAAGATGTTCGTCTACGCGGCGGAGGTGGCCCGCGCTGTCACCACGGCGTCGAAGTACGGCATCGACGCCCACATCGACAAGGTGCGGTGGACCGACATCGTGGACCGCGTCTTCGGCCGGATCGACCCCATCGCGGACAACGGGGAGAAGTACCGCCGCGAAGGTTCGCCCAACGTGACGTTGTTCAGCAGCCACGCGCGCTTCGTCGGACCGCGCCGTATCGACACCGGTGACGGCCGTGTCGTCACCGCCGACAAAGTCGTCGTCGCGAGCGGCTCGCGTGCCACCGTCCCCGATTTCATCCGCGACAGCGGCGTCACGTTCCACACCAACGACGACATCATGCGGCTGCCGTCCCTTCCGGAGCGGCTGATCGTGCTCGGGTCGGGCTACATCGCCGCCGAGTTCGCGCACGTGTTCTCGGCCCTCGGCTCGCACGTGACGGTCCTGGCACGCAAGGAGCGCCTCCTCCGCAAGTCGGATCTCGAGATCTCGCAGCAGTTCACCACGCTCGCGCAGGACAAGTGGGACGTCCGGCTCTCGGTCGATGCCACCGGTGTCCGTCAGGACGGCGACGACGTCGTGGTGTCCCTGTCGGACGGCACCGAGGTACGCGGGGACGCGCTGCTGGTGGCGATCGGTCGCGCTCCCAACGCCGATCAGCTCGGCGCCGACGAGGCGGGCATCGACCTGCACGACGACGGCCGCATCGCGGTCGACGAGTTCGGCCGCACGTCGGCCGAGGGCGTCTTCGCACTCGGCGACGTCTCGTCGCCGTACCAGCTCAAGCACGTCGCCAATGCCGAGGCGCGTGTGGTGCAGGAGAACGTCCTGAAGCCGTCGTGGGACGACACGACGGGGTGGAAGCGCTTCGATCACCGCTACGTCCCATCCGCGGTGTTCACCGATCCGATGATCGCCGAGGTGGGGCTCACCGAGCAGGAGGCTCGTGACCAGGGATACGACATCGCGGTCAAGGTCCAGAAGTACGCCGACGTCGCGTACGGCTGGGCGATGGAGGACGACGAGGGTCTCTGCAAGGTCATCGCCGACCGCGCGACCGGCCGACTGCTGGGTGCCCACATCATCGGCGAGCAGGCTCCCACGGTGATCCAACCGCTGATCCAGGCGATCACATTCGGGCAGTCCGTCCGCGACGTCGCGCGGGGCCAGTACTGGATCCACCCGGCGCTGCCCGAGGTGGTCGAGAACGCGCTCCTCGGACTCGATCTCGACTGATCGGACGCCCTCACGCCACGCTGATTCGTGTCGGTGGTGTCGGTTACTCTCTGTTCAGGTCGTCGGGGGGCGGTCTGATCGGGGCATCACCGGGGGTGAATTCGTGTACGACACAGTGGTTTCGGTGGATGTGTTGGTGTCGGCGAAGGTCGACGCTCAGGCGTCGTTCGCCCGGACCGTCTCCGCGTCGTGTGTGTACGTGCAGGAGTCGTCGCGGCGGCCTGCGGTGCTCGGTCCGGGTGGGGTGATCGATGCCGAGGCTGCTGAGACCTGTGCGGTGGCGGAGGTCGCGGCGGCGTTGTCGGTGTCGACGCGCACGGTGACCGAGTGGCTGTTTTTGACCCGCACCGCGCATCGTGCGGTGGCGGAGGCGTTCGATGCGGGCCGATTGGCGTATGCGGCGTTCCGGACGGTGTGCCGGTCGGTGGCCGGGGTCACGAATGCGACGGAAGCGTTGCTGCAGCGGGTCATCGCTGCCGCATCGAAATGTACGCCGGGTGCGGTGGCAACCGCGGTCGACCGGATCCTCGCCGACTTCGATGCGGAGTGGCACCGGAAGGCGCGTGAGCGGGCGGCGTCGGAGCGTGCGGCGTCGGTGCGGAAACTCCCGCGCGATCAGGCGGAGCTGAAGATTCGTGGTCCGGCGGAGCAGGTCGCGGCGATGTGGCGGGCGATCGTGACGGCGGCGCGTGGGGTGTGCGCGACGGATCCGCGGCCGCTGTCCGCGCGGTTGTTCGATGCAGCTCACGCGGTGGTCGCCGGCGGAGCTGACGCGTGTGAGTGTGCTGATCAGCACTGCGAACGGCGGGGGTCGGTCGCCCGTCCGGCCAATCATGCGGTCATCGTCCTCGACGCCGCCACGGCGGCGGGGTTGGCGGGGGAACCCGGCCATCTCGTCGGCTGGGGACCTGTTCCTGCCGACACTGCCCGAAGGATCGCCGAGGATGCGACGTGGCAGGCGATCATCACCGCGGCGCGGGAGAGGCCGCCGATCGGATGTGAGTGCCGGTGCCCGGAGCACGATCCGGAAGACACGCCGGAACCGCCGCTCCCGGGCGCCGCGCGAGAGGTTCGACGTACCCGGCGGATGCCGGCCGGGTGGATTCCCGTCTCGGGTCGAGTGGACAGCGTTCGGGCGCGGGCGGTGCGAGAGAAAACTGAGTATCTCCGCACGCTCCCGCCGTCGGCGTTGGACCGCGCCGTCGACAATCCCGACGGACATGGGGGCTTCGCCGTGCCCCCGGCCGGTGCGTTGACGTATCGCCCGTCGGAGGCGGTCGCGTCGCTGGGGACAGCGTTGTACTCGACGTGCGTGCACCCGGGATGCGCTGTGCCCAGCGAGGACTGCGACCTCGATCATGTCGTCCCGTTCGACCACACCGACCCCCGGAGAGGCGGATGGACAGTCGCCGCCAACCTTCAACCCCTGTGCCGCCGGCATCACGGGTTGAAGACACGAGGGCAGTG
Source organism: Rhodococcus sp. BP-160 (assembly GCF_019836205.1). Classification (NCBI taxonomy): domain Bacteria; kingdom Bacillati; phylum Actinomycetota; class Actinomycetes; order Mycobacteriales; family Nocardiaceae; genus Rhodococcus; species Rhodococcus sp. BP-160. The sequence goes on along the minus strand of NZ_JABUEK010000002.1, from coordinate 681,703 downwards.
GCATTACCGGAAGCTTCGCAACGGCATTGTCCACATCCGCGACTCACACGGAAACGACTACCTCACCGCACCCGGCGAGTGATCACCAGGCGCTGGTGCGCATCACGATCTCGGTGGCCAGTGCTGCGGCCGCGGCGTCCGGGGTCGACGAGTCGAGCGTGACGACGCGGTAGTCGCCGTAGACGTAGCGGCTCGTCGCGGACGCCTCCTCCGCGAAGGTGGGGTCCACGACCACCATCGTCGTTCGCAGTTCGACCGCCGGGCAAGCGGAGTCGTCACGCACGGCCGGATGGCCCCGGTCGATGACGACCAGGCTCGACACGCGCCCGAACGTGCGGGCGGCGAGCGACCAGGCGCGGTCGGCGCCCTCTCCCCTGCCGACCAGATTGACCCACGGCAACCCGAGAGCATCGAGCAGCGCCACGAGATCGGTGTCGTTCGGACTCACGCCGGGCTCGAGCGTGACGGTCCGCAGATCCGATGTCGTCAGCCGCGCCGCGGTGTCGTCGAAGACGTCTGCGCAGTCGTCGTCGGCCGGGAGCAACAGCACCGCGTGGCCACTGTCCGGCCCGTCGATTCGCACGGTCAGATCGCCGGAGGGCAGGGAGACGGTCTGCTGCTGCATGGGACCCGACGCTACCCGACCGGGTCCGATCGGAGCCCTTGCCACGACGGAGCCCGAGGTTGTACGGTCCATTACATGACTAATGAACCAGCGAGGCGGCGACGCCGCCAGGGCCAGTGGTCGAGGTGATGGACGACGGCCGGCCGATCTTCCTGCAGATCGCCGAGATGATCGAGAACTCGATCATCGACGGCTCACTCACCGAGGAGAGCCAGGTTCCCTCGACGAACGAGCTGGCAGCCTTCCACCGCATCAACCCCGCCACCGCGGGCAAGGGCCTGAACCATCTGGTCACGGCCGGGATTCTCTACAAGAAGAGAGGAATCGGAATGTTCGTCACCTCAGGCGCGCGAGATGCGCTCCGCTTCCGGCGGCGCGAGGGCTTCGCCGAGCAGTACGTCCGACCGCTCGTGGCCGAGGCACGCAAGCTCGGGCTCGGCCCCGTCGAACTCCAGGACATGATCGACGCCCAATCGCGGGCGTCGACCGTCGATTCCGTGATCTCGGAGGCACAGGGATGACCGCGACGGTGGCGTCCGTGCGCGGTGTCGCCAAGACCTTCGGCGATGTCGCCGCACTCGAGAACGTGACCTTCGAGTTGCAGGAGCATCGCATCCACGGACTGCTGGGACGCAACGGCGCCGGAAAGACGACGATGATGCAGATTCTCACCGGTCAGACGTGGCAGGACGACGGCGATGTCACGGTGTTCGGGGCCCGGCCGTTCGAGAACGCGACCGTGCTCCGCGACGTCTGCTTCGTCAAGGAGAGCCAGAAGTACCCGGACGACTTCACGGTCGGCCAGGTCCTCTCGTCCGCTGCGACGCTGATGCGTGACTGGGACGAGGACTTCGCTCGCCGGCTGACCGAGGACTTCGACCTCCCCCGCAAGCGCAGAGTGAAGAAGCTCTCGCGCGGCATGACCTCGACGCTCGGCATTGTCGTGGGACTCGCGTCCCGCGCTCCGTTGACGTTGTTCGACGAGCCGTATCTCGGTCTCGACGCGGTGGCCCGAGAGATGTTCTACGACCACCTGCTCGCGGATTTTGCGGACCACCCGCGCACCGTCGTGCTGTCGACCCATCTCATCGACGAGGTAAGCGACCTCATCGACCGTGTCGTCGTCATCAACGACGGCATTGTCGCGGTCGATGATGATGCGGAGAACCTTCGCGGACGCGCCGTGACTATCGGCGGGTCCGCTGCCGCCGTCGAGCGACTCGTCGCGGATCGCGCAGTACTGCATCGTGAGTCATTCGGATCGATGGCCCGCACCACCGTCGCGGGACCCCTCAACGATGCGGACCTCGACCGGGTCGCCGCCGACGGGCTCGCCGTCGAACCCGTGTCGTTGCAACAGTTCGTCGTCCACTGCACAACGCGCGGACGAGCCACGCTGCCCGCCGTGTCCGACACCCGAGAGGACGTCCCGTCATGACCACCGCGCTCGACACCCCCACCGCCCCCGCTCGCGACCGCATCGTCTCCGTGATGCGCGTCCAGACCCACTACCGGACGCTCGCCTTCGCGTGGCCGCTCGGCATCCTGGCCGTCATCGTCGGTATCACCTGGGCTGTTCTCTCGTTGGTCCCCGATGGCAGCATGTCGATCAAGACCGGCGGGGCGACCTTCGTCTTCATCTTCGGCCTGACACTGTTCGCTCAGATCCTCACGCAGGTGTTTCCCTTCACTCTCGGGCTCGGCGTGACACGGAGAGAGTTCTTCGCCGCCACCGTCGCAGTCGCCGTCGTTCATGCCCTGATGTTCGGGATCGGCCTGTTCGCACTCTCCCTGGTGGAGTCGGCCACTGACGGCTTCGGTGTGCGCATGCAGACGTTCTCTCTGGTAACACCTCTCGCGGGCAGTGCCGCCATCGAACTGCTCTTCCTCATCGCGGCGTTCCTGATGTGCAACCTCATCGGCATGCTGGCCGGAGCGATCTACCTGCGGTGGCGGGTGACAGGCATCTGGACGGCTGTTCTGGCCGAGGCTGTTCTGATCGGCGCCGTGATCTTCGTCGTCACCTGGCAGGGGTGGTGGGGCACGATCACCGAGACCATCGCCGACGCACCACGACTGTCGACCATGGTGCTGCTGCCGCTTCTCGTCGCATCCGCGGCCGGTCTGGGAACACACGTCATCCTGCGGAGGACGACTGCGTGACGCGCAGCACGGGCAGGGCGGGAGCTCCCTCGGCGACGAGCGTGAGAAGCGCGTCGACGTCGATGGAGCTCTCCATGAGGTCGGCCAACAGATCCACCTGGGCGGTGCGCATCGCGTCGACATCGGTGTCCGGGGCCACCACGAAACCGAAGCGGCCGGCCTGCTCCGCCACCTCCGTGAGGAATGCCCGACGAAAGTCGTCGTTCTCCAGGAGGCCGTGCCAGTGGGTGCCGCGCACCCGTCCACGGACGCTCCCCTCCGGTTCGCCGTCGGTGCCCGTGAACCAGGGCTCGTCGCCGCTTCGGGTCACCCGGCCGTGGTGGATCTCGTAGCCGGTCACGGGGACCGCGCCGGCATGCCCGCTGACCCGGGAGAGCACCTTGTCCGCCGCGAATTCGATCTCGAGGTCCAGGAGGCCGAGCCCCTGCACCTGCCCGGCACCCGACTCCACGGCGTCGGTGATCGTTCTCCCCAGCATCTGGTAACCGCCGCAGATCCCGAGGACCGGAGCACCGCGAGCCACGCGCCGCGCCAGCTCGTCCGCGATACCGGTGCGACGAAGCCAGTCCAGGTCCTGGACCGTGGCCTTGGAGCCGGGGAGCACCACCAGATCGGCATCTGCCAGTCGGGAGGCCTCGGTCGCCCAGTGCACCGTCACCCCCGGTTCGCACGCCAGGGCCTCGACGTCGGTGGAGTTCGAGATGCGCGGTAACCGCACGGCGGCGACGCGGAGCCACTGCGATCCGATCGGAGGAGCGGGCCGGCCCAGCGGTGCGTCGGCCACGGTCCCGAGAGAGTCCTCGGCGTCGAGCCACAACTCGTCGCTGAACGGAACGATGCCCAACGTCGGTCGGCCTGTGAGAGTCTCGAGGGTGTCGAGTCCCGGTTGCAGCAGCGCGGGATCGCCGCGGAACTTGTTCACGACGAACCCCGCGATCAGTGCCTGATCCGCCGCGTCGAGCACGGCCAGAGTGCCGAAGAAGTGGGCCAGCACTCCCCCGCGATCGATGTCGCCCACGACGATCACGGGAAGGCTCGCAGCGCGCGCCAGTCCCATGTTCGCCAGATCGGTGGCCCGCAGGTTGATCTCGGCGGGTGAGCCGGCGCCCTCGCAGATCACCACGTCGAAGTCGACCCGCAGAGCGTCGAGTTCCTCCGCCACGACCGAGCGCAGATGCTGTCGGTGCGTCATGTAGTCGGCGGCGCCCACGGTGCCGGTGGCCCGGCCGCGAACAACCAGTTGCGACGTCCTGTCCCCGCCCGGCTTCAGCAGTATCGGATTGAACCGCACGCTGGGCTCGAGACCGCATGCCCGGGCCTGCAGTGCCTGCGCACGACCGATCTCCCCGCCGTCCAACGTGACGACGGAGTTGTTGGACATGTTCTGCGCCTTGAACGGCGCCACCCTCACACCGCGGCGAGCGAGGAGGCGGCACAACCCCGCCACGACGACACTCTTGCCCGCGTCCGAGGTGGTTCCCGCGACCAGAATGGCGCCGCGAAGGATCAAGGGAGGGTGAGGATCTCGGCGCCCGTCTCCGTGACGACGAGAGTGTGCTCGAACTGGGCGGTCCAGGATCGGTCCCGCGTGACGACGGTCCAGCCGTCGTTCCACTGGTCCCAGTCGATGCCGCCGAGGGTGATCATCGGCTCGATGGTGAAGACCATCCCGGGCTCCAGCACCGTCTCGACGGTGGGCTCGTCGTAGTGCAGCACCACCAGGCCGTTGTGGAAGGTGGTGCCGATGCCGTGGCCGGTGAAGTCCCGGACGACGCCGTACCCGAAACGATCGGCGTACGCCTCGACGACCCGTCCGACGACGTTCAGAGCGCGACCCGGCTTGACCGCCTTGATCGCCCGCATGGTGGCCTCGTGGGTGCGCTCCACGAGCAGGCGCGCTTCCTCGGAGACGTCCCCGGCGAGGAAGGTGGCGTTCGTGTCACCGTGCACCCCGTCGATGTACGCCGTGACGTCGATGTTGACGATGTCGCCGTCCTGCACGACCGTCGAATCAGGGATGCCGTGGCAGATGACCTCGTTGAGCGAGGTGCAGCAGGACTTCGGAAATCCCTTGTAGCCCAACGTCGACGGGTACGCGCCGTGGTCGACCATGTACTCGTGGGCGATACGGTCGAGTCCGTCCGTCGTGACGCCCGGCTCGACGGCCTTTCCGGCCTCCTGCAGTGCCTGCGCGGCGATGCGGCTCGCCAGACGCATCTTCTCGATGGTCTCCGGGGTCTGCACCCACGGCTCGTGGCCTTCGCGCGCAGTCTTCTTCCACGCGTACTCGGGGCGCTCGACGGACTTGGGAACATCGAGAACGGGTGAGACGGTGCCGGGTTCGAGAACGGTGCGGACGGACATGGCACCAGCGTAGTCGCCGCCGGTCGCGGTCAGTATCCGGCGGGCAACGCGGTGATCATGTCCCGCGTCACGGCGACGGCATTGTCCGAGCTGCCGCCGCGCACGACCAGGGTCGCGAACGCGAGATCACCGCGATATCCGACGAACCAGGCATGGGATCCGCCCTCGACCTCGGCCTCACCCGTCTTGCCGTACACCTCGCCCTGGTCGGCGATCCGGTCCGCGGTGCCGCTCGTGACCACCGAGCGCATCATCCCGCGGAGTCCGTCGACCATGGCCGGCTCGATCTGCGGGTGGTCACCGTCGATCGTGGTCTCCTCCCCCTGGATCAGCCGGGGAACGGGCGTCGATCCGTGTGCGACGGTCGCGGCGGCGAGAGCCATGCCGAACGTCGACACCAGCACCTTTCCCTGTCCGAACCCGTCCTCGGTGCGCTGCACCAATTCCTCTGCGGGCGGGACGGATCCCGACTCGGTGGGCAGACCCACGACGCCGTAGTCGGGCCCGACGCCGAACATGGCCGCCGCGTCGGTGAGAGCACTCGCGGACATCTCACTGGCGAGCTTCGCGAACGAGGTGTTGCACGAGCGCGTGAAGGCCGTGTTCATCGAGACGTCCCCGAGGGAGAACTCGTTGTAGTTGGGCACGCTGCGCTCGCCGATGACGATGCGGCCCGGGCACGGCACGGTGGTCTCGGGCGTCGCGAGTCCCTCCTCGATCGCCGCACCGGCCGTGATGATCTTGAAGGTGGAGCCCGGTGGGTAGAGGCCGGTCGAGGCCACGGGACCGTCGCGATCCGCCGCCGGGTTCTGCGCCACCGCGAGGATGTCGCCTGTCGACGGCTGGATCACCACCATCATTGCCTGGTCCCGTGACACGTTGACGGCGTTCTGTGCGGCCACCTGCACCGGACGGTCGAGGCTGATACTGATCGACGGAACCGGCTGCGGCGCCGTCTCGGTCAACACACCGGTGTCCGCGCCGTTGGTGTTGACCGCCACGACGCTCCAGCCCGCGGCACCGTCGACGCGGTCCATCACGGTCTTCTTCACCTGGCTCACCAGGTCGGGGGCGAACGTGCGATCGGTGGAGACCAGGTCGGACTGCTCTGTCACCGACACCCCGGACAACGCGAGCAGACCGGGCGCGACGGCGTCGTAGTCCTCGTCCCGGAGGGTCATCAGGCGGTACGGGCCCTGCGTCGCGGTCGCCGACTCCACGATGGACTGCGCCGTGATCGACGCGTCGAAGGGCTTCAGGATGCGTTCGAGGGTGCGCGCCGTGCCCACCACGTCGGTCGACTCGGCGGCGTCGAAGGACACCCCCTGGACCACCCCGGGGACCAGGACGTCCGACCCCGCGTGCTCGTTGACCCGCGCCCGCGGCGCCGACGTGGACCGCAGCACCATCGACTGGGTGTCCCCGAGCTTGGGGTGCAGATCGGTCGAGTTCCACCGGACCACCCAGGCCCCGTCGCGTCGGCCCATCTGCAGGGCCCCGTCGTAGGTCCAGGTGCGGTCCTTCGGAAGGTGCCACGTGTAGGTGTAGTCGACGGTCGCGGTGTCGCCGTTCACGCTCACCGCGCCGGTCGCCGCGTCGAGCGACTCGGCCTGCAGGCCGTCCCACGCCTGATCGACGGCGGCGGTCGCGAGGTCCGGCCGATCCGTGGCCTGCGCCGCGGCGGCACCGTCACGCTCGGCCAGCGCGGAGACGAACGAATCGGCCGCGGACTCGGGGCCCTGCGGTTTCGGGGTGCACGCCGAGGCCGCCACCGCGGTGATCGCCGCGACGAGCACGATCAGGACGCGGGTGGCACGGCCGTGTTCACGAGAGGTCATCGATCCTCATCGTAGGGCGACGGGACGCCCGCGGCCCTCACCCTGACAGCGTGTCAGTCGAGCAGAACTGTGGAGAAGGTGGCGACGCGCTCGAACCCGACACGCTCGTAGGCACGGCGGGCGGGCACGTTGAAGCTGTTGACGTACAGGCTGGCCGTGCGGCCGCTGTCGACCACCGCGGCCGCCACGGATGCGGTTCCCGCGGTGCCGAGCCCGCGCCCGCGGTAGAGCGGGTGCACCCACACGCCCTGGATCTGACCGACCGAGGTGGACAGCGATCCGACCTCGGCCTTGAAGACGACGCGGCCCTCCTCGAACCTCGCCCAGGCGCGACCCGCCGCGATCAACGAGGCGATGCGCCGCCGATAGCCGCGTCCGCCGTCGCCCGCGCGCGGATCGACGCCCACCTCCTCGATGAACATCGCCACGGCAGCGGTGAGGTACACGTCCAGCTCGTCGACGGTGACGCGTCGGACGTAGGGGTCCACGGCGGTGGGCGCGCTCGTCAACGCCAGCAGTGGCTGCTCGGCACGCACCTCACGCGGGGTCCCCCAGTCCGCGGCGAGCATGTCCCACAACGGCAGCGTCAGTTCGGCTCGCCCCACCAGCGATGAGCAGACGCGGGGAGAGCGCAACGCGCGCTCGGCGAAACTCCGGAGATCGTCGTAGGTACCGAACAACGGCACGAGATTGGCTCCCGAGAAACACAGGGACGATGCCGGACCTCCGCGTGACCACAGTTCACCGTGGTTGTCGCGGGGCTCCACGCCCGATTCCTCGACACGTGCCAGCACCATGCACGATGCGACGGGATCACTGCGCAGCACACGGACGATCTCGTTCGTGTCGCGGCTCGTCAGCGCCTTAGCGCCGAGCAGCTTGAGCATCCCGCCACCTCCGTGACCGCCGATCCACACCGAGCACACCCGTTGTCATGGTGACACTGCCAGGAAATGTCGCCGCAGACGAGGAGAATCAGCTGACCGACACGACGGGCGATCCGCCGGCGGCTTCCTGGTCGGACTCGTACGACTCGGCGATACGCATCGCCTCCTCGATCAGGGTCTCCACGATCATCGCCTCGGGCACGGTCTTGATGACCTCGCCCTTGACGAAGATCTGTCCCTTGCCGTTCCCGGACGCCACACCGAGATCGGCGTCGCGCGCCTCACCGGGACCGTTGACGACGCAACCCATGACGGCGACACGGAGCGGGATCTCCATGCCCTCGAGTCCGGCCGTCACCTGGTCGGCGAGGGTGTAGACGTCGACCTGTGCGCGTCCGCAGGACGGGCAGGAGACGATCTCGAGCTTGCGGGGACGGAGGTTGAGGGACTGCAGGATCTGCGTCCCCACCTTGATCTCCTCGTTGGGCGGCGCGGACAGCGAGACGCGGATCGTGTCGCCGATGCCGTCGGCCAGCAGCGACCCGAAGGCGACGGCGGACTTGATGGTGCCCTGGAACGCCGGCCCGGCCTCGGTCACGCCGAGGTGTAGCGGGTAGTCGCACTTGGCGGCGAGCTGACGGTAGGCCTCCACCATGATGACCGGGTCGTTGTGCTTGACCGAGATCTTGATGTCGCCGAAACCGTGTTCCTCGAAGAGGCCGGCCTCCCACAGCGCCGACTCCACCAGCGCCTCGGGCGTGGCCTTGCCGTACTTCTGCATCAGGCGCGGATCGAGGGATCCTGCGTTGACTCCGATACGGATGGGGATGCCCGCGTCACCGGCCGCCTTCGCGACCTCCTTGACGCGACCGTCGAACTCCTTGATGTTGCCGGGGTTCACGCGCACGGCGGCGCACCCGGCATCGATGGCCGCGAAGATGTATCGCGGCTGGAAGTGGATGTCCGCGATGACGGGGATCTGCGACTTGCGCGCGATGGTCGCCAGGGCGTCCGCATCCTCCTGACGCGGGCACGCGACGCGGACGATGTCGCATCCCGCAGCGGTGAGTTCGGCGATCTGCTGCAGGGTGGAGTTGATGTCGTGAGTCTTGGTGGTGCACATCGACTGCACCGAGATCGGCGAGTCGCTGCCGACACCGACGCTGCCCACCTGAAGCTGACGAGTCTTCCGTCGCGGTGTGAGCACCGGTACGGGTCCGGCCGGCATGCCCAGTCCAACGGTCACTTCGATCCTTTCGAGCTTCTGACGGCATCTGGTGCCGACTGACTCTCCCCACTGTAGTCGCGCCGGGAGGACCGCCGTGTGTTCGCGCCGTCACGCCGGACCTGCGCTTCTAGCGGAAGATCTGAATGGGGTTCACGATGTCGGCGGTGAGGGTCAGGAGCATGAACGCGCCGCCGATGAGAATGACGACGTACGTCACCGGCATCAGCTTGAGGTAGTTCACGGGCGCACCCTTGCCCAGCCCCCGCAGCGAGCGGATCTTGTTCCGGATGCCCTCGTAGACGGTCACCGCGATGTGACCGCCGTCGAGCGGGAGCAACGGGAGCAGGTTGAAGGCACCGAGGAAGAAGTTGAGGGTCGCCAACAGAGTGACGAAGACCTCCCACAGGCCGCGTTCCGCCGCCTGACCGCCGATGACGCTGGCACCGACCACGCTGATGGGAGTGTTCGGATCCCGCTCACCACCGGTGATCGACGTCCACAGTGCCCCTACCTTGCTGGGGAGATCGACGATGGCCTGCACCGTCTGCCCCGCGATGAACACCGTGTAGGAGGCCGATCCGCCGATGGCGGACACCGCGTCGTAGTCGAGGGTGAGTGGGGTGCGGGCGACGCCGATGGCGCCGACCGTGCGCAGCTCCGTAGCGTCGGGTGCGCCGTTCTCGACGGCGAAGAGACGGTCCGTCTCCTGCACGTCGACAGGCACGGTGAGGGTCTCACCGGCCCGCTCGACCGTGACGGACACCGATCCACGCTCGTCCTGGATCGCCGCGACGACGTCGCCGAACGTGGGCGTCGACTCGCCGTTCACGGCGGTGATGACGTCACCGTCCCGGATGCCCGCGGCACCCGCGGGACCGGGACCCGAGCAGGGCGCCATGTCGCCCTCGACGTTCTGCGGGGCCACGCACTGGGTCCCCGCCACGGTGGCCGTCGTGTCGCGATTGGGCAGACCCCAGCCGAGGGCGAGGGTGTACACCAGCACGAACGCCAGCACGAAGTTCATCGCGATCCCGCCGAACATCACGGCGAGGCGCTTCCAGGTCTTCTGCTTGTACATCGCGCGCTCGACCTCGTCGGGAGCGAGCTCGTCGACCGCCGTCATGCCCGCGATGTCGCAGAAGCCACCGGCCGGGATCGCCTTGAGTCCGTACTCGGTCTCGCCGCGACGCCAGGAGAAGATCTTGGGCCCGAACCCGATGTAGTAGCGGCGCACCTTCATGCCGGTGGCCTTGGCCACCCACATGTGCCCGCACTCGTGGAGCGCGATCGAGATGCCGATGCAGATCGCGAAGGCGATCACACCGAGAACGAACACCATCTTCTCGTTCAGCCTTTCGATCGTGCGGCGGCGAGTGTGCGGGCGGTGCCCCGAGCCCACGTGTCCGCTGCGAGAACGTCGTCCACCGTAGACGGTTCCGCGGACCAGTCGCCGCGTCCGGCCTCGACCACGTCGGACACGACGTCCACGATCTGCGGGAACGACAGGCGTCCGTCGAGGAACGCCTCGGCGGCGATCTCGTTCGCCGCGTTGTAGACCGCCGTCATGCAGCCGCCCAGCGCGCCGGCGGTGCGCGCGAGCTCGACCGCGGGGAACACCTCGTCGTCGAGTGGTTCGAAGTCCCACGTGTGGGCTCGGGTGAAGTCCAGGGCCGTCGCGGCGCCGGCGATGCGATCAGGCCATCCGAGTGCCAGCGCGATCGGCAGCTTCATGTCCGGCGGGCTGGCCTGAGCGAGCGTCGATCCGTCGGTGAACGTGACCATCGAGTGGACGATGGACTGCGGATGCACGGTGACGTCGATGCGGTCGTACGGGATGCCGAACAGCAGATGCGCCTCGATCACCTCGAGGCCCTTGTTCACCAGGGTGGCCGAGTTCAACGTGTTCATCGGACCCATCGACCAGGTGGGGTGCTTGCCGGCCTGCTCCGGCGTCACGGACTCGAGTCCCTCGCGATCCCAGCCGCGGAACGGCCCACCGGACGCCGTGACCACAAGTCGGGCCACCTCGTCCGCGCGACCGCCGCGCAGGCACTGGGCGAGAGCCGAGTGCTCGGAGTCGACGGGAACGATCTGGCCCGGAGCCGCCGCGGACGTGACCAGCGAGCCGCCCGCCACGAGAGACTCCTTGTTCGCCAACGCCAGTCGAGCTCCCGATTCCAGCGCAGCGAGCGTCGGCGGCAGACCGAGAGACCCGACGAGCGCGTTGAGGACCACGTCGGCCTGCACCTCGCGGACCAACGACGTCGCCGCGTCGGCCCCCGAGCGCAGCCCCGGCGTGTCCACGGTCCGCGCAGCGTCGACGTCGGCCACCGCCACGTCGCGGACACCGGTCTCGGCGATCTGCCGACGCAACAGATCGACGTTGCCTCCGCCGGCGGCCAGCCCGACCACGGTGAAACGGTCCGGTCGAGCCGCCATCACCTCGAGCGCCTGGGTGCCGATGGACCCCGTACTGCCGAGCACCAGCACCCGCACGGGTCCGTCGGTCCCACGTGCCTTCTGTTCCGTCACCTGGACAGTGTGGACGACCTCACTGAGAGCACGGTGAGCGGGCAACTGCGGCTCACCGTGTGAGGATGGACGGCGTGCCCCTGCTCCCGTCCGCCGATCCGGACTCGTACTTCTCGACGCCCCTCACGTACGCCGAGATCGGAGGGACCGCGCACGAGTCGATGCCGGCGGGTTACCACCACGTCGACGTCGAGAAGCGCATCGGGACCGGCCTCGAACTCTTCGAGCGGGCCGGACGCCGCATCGTCGAGTGGGACATGCATCGCGGCGCCGGGCTGCGGGTGCGGTCGAGCGCGGCGTCGGCGACCGTCGACACCGTGGTGGTCCTGCTGCTCGGTCCGGTCCGTATCCCGTGCCGGGTCGTCGAGGTGATCGACGAGTCGCACCACCGGGGCTTCGCGTACGGCACGCTGCCGGGTCACCCCGAGTCGGGTGAGGAGCGCTTCACCGTCCGACACGATCCGGTCACCGACGCCGTGACCGCCCACATCCGCGCCTTCTCGCGGCCCGGCAACAGGGTCGTCGCACTGGGCGGGCCCCTCAACAGGGCGACCCAGCGCATCGCGACCGGTCGCTACATCGCGGCCCTCACCGCCTGACACGTCGTGGCGACTCCCCTACGACGGCCGGTCGTACAGCGCGCTAGGATTCAGCCCACCAGGGACCACCTGCATCACAGACTTTCAGGAGGATCGGCCGTGACCGACATCAGCCGCAACCAGGCTTCGGACGTCGAGCGCGTTCCCACGACCAAGGTCAGCACCGCCGAGGTGCCGTCCGCGGAGTGGGGGTGGAGCGGCGAAGGCCCCCGTACCTCGCGCATCGCGGGCTGGGTCACCGTCGCGATCCTGCTGGTCATGATCATCGGTAACCACACGGGCCGGGTCGAGGACATCTGGCTCGTCGGCTTCGCCGTGGCCATCGCAGGCCTGCTGGTCCGCGACATCCTGCTCCGCCGCAAGCCGCGCCGCTCCTGACGGCTCAGTTCTCGGCGGCCAGCTGCCCGCAGGCCGCCGCGATCTCCTGACCCCGCGTGTCACGCACGGTGCACGAGACTCCGTGCGCACGGACGCGTCGCACGAATTCCTGCTCCACCGGCTTCGGACTGGCGTCCCACTCGCTGCCGGGTGTCGGATTCAGCGGGATCAGGTTCACGTGGACCAGCGCCCCCAGGGCGCGCTTGAGCTTCTTGGCCAGCATGTCCGCTCGCCACGGCTGATCGTTGATGTCGCGGATCAGCGCGTACTCGATCGAGACCCGTCGCCCCGTGGTGTCGGCGTAGTAGCGCGCCGCGTCGAGGACCTCGGCGATGGGCCAGCGGTTGTTGACGGGGACGAGCGTGTCGCGCAGTTCGTCGTCCGGGCAGTGCAGCGACACGGCCAGCGTCACCGTCAGACCCTCGTCGGCCAGCTTGCGGATCGCGGGCGCGAGCCCGACGGTGGACACCGTCACCGAGCGCTGTGACAGGCCGAGGCCCTCCGGCGCGGGCGAGACGATCCGTTTGACCGCCGCGACGACGCGCTTGTAGTTCGCGAGCGGCTCCCCCATCCCCATGAAGACGACGTTGGACAGTCGCCCCTCGCCGCCCTCGACCGCACCGTCGCGGAGATCCGCCGCAGCGCTCCGCACCTGGTCGACGATCTCGGCCGTGGAGAGGTTGCGTTGCAGGCCGGCCTGGCCGGTGGCGCAGAACGGGCAGGCCATGCCACACCCGGCCTGGCTCGAGATGCACAGCGTCGCGCGATCCGGGTACCGCATGAGAACCGACTCGAGCAGTGTGCCGTCGGCGGCCTTCCACAGCGTCTTGCGCGTGTCCCCGCCGTCGCAGGCGATGTGCTTGACGGGCGTGAGCAACGTCGGGAACAGCGCGTCCCCGACCTTCTCGCGGACCGACGCCGGAAGATCGGTCATCTTCGCCGGGTCCGCCTCCAGCCGGGAGTAGTACTGCCGCGCCAGCTGGTCGGCGCGGAACGCCGGCAGGCCCAGCTCGGCGACGGCCGCTCGACGCTGGTCCGCGTCGAGGTCGGCGAGGTGCTTCGCGGGCATGCCGCGACGGGGAGCGTCGAACACGAGAGGGAGAGCGATGGGTGCCATAGTGAGCACCATTCTCTCACTGTTCGGCGACACTGTCGGGCACGGTCGGGGCAGACGTGCATTCGCCACCTCCGTACAGCATGATCTGTACATGGCCCGCTCATCGCACGACGCATCCGATCCGAACGCCCTGACCGGCACGGACGCTCCTCTGGACACCTCCTCCACCGCCGCGGGTCTCCCCGTCGAGCAGACCGGGCCCACGGACACCCGCCTGGCGCAGGGAAGGACGCCCGACGGCGTCAAGCACACCCGTGCGGCGGCGCTCTACACCGGTCTCGTGGTGGGCGCGATCATCCTGGTCGTCCTGATGGTGTTCATCATCCAGAACCTCGACAGCGTCCCGATTCACTTGTTCGGCTGGACCTTCGACCTGCCCATCGGCATCGGCATGCTCCTCGCCGCGGTCGCCGGTGCGCTCGTCATGGCCACCGCGGGTGGAGTGCGCATCCTGCAGGTCCGCCGGGCCGCCAAGCGCAAGTAGTTTCTCGGCCGCCGTCGTGAGCGATCTCACGTCGCGGCCGTCGGTGTTCCGTCGCGCACGTGAACACTATTGACACAACCTTCACGTGTGGTGGTCTGCCGTGCACAGTGGTGGTCGAACGGTACGAGTCGCAGCTCGACGCGACCCACGAGCGACACACCGAGCGAGGACTGCACACGTGACGACCTTCCTGGAGAACCCCGTGCTATCTGGAGTGGCCGCCGACAAGGCGCGCTCGTGGCTTCTCGTTCCTGCGAGCAAGCCGGAACTCTTCACCCCGGCCGCGGAGTCCGCCGTCGACGCCGTGATCCTGGACATCGAGGACGCCGTCGCACCGGGCGCGAAGCCCGCCGCACGCGATGCCGTCGTGTCCTGGCTCCGTGCCGGCGGCCGCGCCTGGGTACGCATCAACGACGCCACGACGCCGTACTGGGCCGACGATCTCGACGCGCTGCGCGGCATCGACACCCTCGAGGGCGTCATGCTCGCCAAGACCGAGAGCGGAAGCCAGGTCGAGGCCACCGCCGACCGATTGGGTCACGGTTGCCGGATCGTGGCGCTGGTGGAGTCGGCCATGGGTCTCGAGGCTGCCCCCGAGATCGCGCGCGCCGAGGCCACCTTCCGCCTGGCGTTCGGCAGCGGCGACTTCCGGCGCGACACCGGCATGAGCGACGACCCGATGGCGATGGCCTACCCGCGCGCCCGGCTCGTCGTGTCGAGCCGCGCCGCCCGGCTTCCCGGCCCCATCGACGGCCCCACCCTCGCCGTCAACGACAGCATGCTGAGCCGCGACAGCCAGCTCACCGTCTCCATGGGCATGACCGGCAAGCTGTGCATGCACTCCGATCAGGGCCCCATCGTCAACCGCGAACTCGCACCCAGCGCTGCCGATGTGGCGTGGGCTCGGGACGTCATCGCCCAGCTCGGTGAGGACGGCTCCGGCGTGCGCGACGGCAGCGATCTCCCCCGCCTGGCCAAGGCGAAGAAGATCACCGCTCAGGCCGCGGTCTTCTCGATCGGCTGACGGTCACCGCTCGACGTACGCGGCGAGGTGTTCACCCGTGAGGGTGGACCGTGCCGCGACCAGGTCCGCGGGTGTTCCTTCGTAGACCACGGTGCCACCGTCGTGCCCGGCGCCCGGTCCGAGGTCGATGATCCAGTCCGCATGGGCCATCACGGCCTGGTGATGTTCGATGACGATCACCGACTTCCCGGCGTCCACCAGCCTGTCGAGCAGGGCGAGCAACTGCTCGACGTCGGCGAGATGCAGTCCCGTCGTGGGCTCGTCGAGGACCAGGATGCCGCCCTTGTCCCCCATGTGCGTCGCCAGCTTCAGCCGCTGACGCTCGCCGCCGGACAGTGTGGTCAGCGGCTGACCGATCTTCAGATAGCCCAGGCCCACGTCGTTCAGCCGGGTCAGGATTCGATGCGCCGCTGGTAGCGCGGCATCAGCGCCGGCGAAGAACTCCTGTGCCTGCGCCACCGACATCGCGAGCACCTCGCTGATGTCGCGGCCGCCGAGGTGGTACTCGAGGACCGAGTTCTGGAACCGTCGGCCCTCGCACAGCTCGCACACGGTGGCGACTCCGGCCATCATCGCGAGGTCGCTGTAGATCACCCCGTTGCCGTTGCACGTCGGGCACGCTCCCTCCGAATTCGCGCTGAACAGAGCCGGCTTCACTCCGTTGACCTTGGCGAAGGCCTTCCGGATCGGCTCGAGGAGGCCCGTGTAGGTCGCGGGGTTGCTGCGCCGCGAGCCGCGGATCGCGCCCTGATCGACGGCCACGACGTCCTCGCGGCCCGAGAGCGAGCCGTGGATCAACGAACTCTTGCCCGACCCGGCGACCCCGGTCACGACCACCAGGACACCGAGGGGCACGTCGACGTCCACCGACTTCAGGTTGTGCGAGTCGGCTCCCCGGATCTCCACCGCTCCGCTCGACGTACGCACCGCGTCCTTCACCGCGGCGCGGTCGTCGAAGTGCCGGCCCGTGATGGTGTCACTCGTCCGCAGCCCCTCGACGGTGCCCTCGAAGCACACCGTGCCACCGGCCGTTCCGGCGCCGGGTCCGAGATCGACGACGTGGTCGGCGATGACGATCGTCTCGGGCTTGTGCTCGACGACGAGCACCGTGTTTCCCTTGTCGCGCAACCGGATCAGCAAATCGTTCATGTTGGCGATGTCGTGGGGATGGAGTCCGGTGGTGGGTTCGTCGAAGACGTAGGTGACGTCGGTGAGCGACGATCCGAGGTGCCGGATCATCTTGGTGCGCTGCGCTTCACCACCGGAGAGCGTGCCCGCCGGCCGGTCGAGACTCAGATAGCCCAGTCCGATCTCCCGGAACGAGTCGAGGGTGTCTCCCAGCGAGGTGAGCAGCGGGGCCACGGACGGTGCCGACACTCCGCGGATCCACGTCGCGAGATCGCTGATCTGCATGGCGCACGCGTCGGCGATCGACACGCCGTCGATCTTCGAGGACCGCGCACCCTCGTTGAGCCGCGTGCCGTCGCACTCCGGGCACACGGCGAAGGTCACCGCGCGTTCGACGAACGCCCGGATGTGCGGCTGCATCGCGTCGACGTCCTTGGACAGGAACGACTTCTGGATCTGAGGGATCAGTCCGGAGTACGTGAGGTTGATGCCGTCCACCTGGATCTTGGTCGGCTCCCGGTACAGCAGGTCCTCGCGCTGGCGCTTGGTGAACTTCGCGATGGGCTTGTCCGGATCGAAGTAGCCGGAGCCGCGAAAGATCCTCCCGTACCACCCCTCCATGCTGTAGCCGGGGATCGTGATCGCACCCTCGTTGAGCGACTTGCTGTCGTCGAAGAGCGCCGTGAGGTCGATGTCGGAGACGGAGCCGCGCCCCTCGCACCGCGGACACATCCCGCCGGTGATGCTGAAGGTGCGCTTCTCCTTCGTCTGACGTCCGCCCTTCTCCACCGTCACCGCTCCCGCACCGGAGATGGACGCCACGTTGAACGAGAACGCCTGCGGGGAGCCGACGTACGGCTGTCCGAGACGGCTGAAGAGGATGCGCAGCATCGCGTTGGCGTCGGTGGCGGTACCGACGGTGGACCTCGGATCGGCGCCGAGCCGCTGCTGGTCCACGATGATGGCCGTCGTCAGACCGTCGAGCAGATCCACGTCGGGCCGCCCGAGACTGGGCATGAACCCCTGCACGAACGCGCTGTACGTCTCGTTGATCATGCGCTGGGACTCGGCGGCGATCGTGCCGAACACCAACGAACTCTTGCCCGATCCGGACACGCCGGTGAAGACCGTCAGACGGCGCTTCGGGAGGTCGACGCTCACGTTCTGCAGAGTGTTGACTCTCGCCCCCTGCACTCGGATTACATCGTGGGTGTCGGCGACGTGCCGTGCGGTACTCGACTTCGTGGCCATGGCTGATGTCCTTCGTGGTGCAGCGAACGGGTCAGCGGACACGGTAGCCGGTGCGCATCGGGGCTGCTTCTCGATTCCTGATCGCCGACGCGGCGGCTCAGGCCGTCTCGAGTCCGTGCGGTCTGCGACGAGTGTGCACCCGGTATCCGACCTCGACGGACGTGCCGGTGAGCTGCCGCAGCGCGCGAGCGGCCACCCGCGGCGAGAACTCGATTCCCAGCACCGCAGCGGCCTCCTCGCGGTCCGCGAACGACCACCGCGTCCGGACCCGGCGCAGGTCGAAACCCTGCGCGGCGAAGAATCGTTCGACGGTGAGGGGGTCGTAGTGCGGCAGGTCGCGGCGCATCCATCCTCCGTACGGATCGACCGTGGCGTCGAGATCCACCACCACCACCACACCCCCGGGGCGCAGGACGCGCATGGCCTCGGTGATGCCCGGCCCGCATCCCGGCCCGAAGAAGTAGGCCGTCCTGGCGTGCAGGACGTCCGCCGAGCAGTCCTCCAGCGGCAGCCGATCCGCAGTCCCCCGGAGCACCCGCACAGCCGAGCCCGCGACCCGGTGCCGAGCACGCTCGATCAGTGGTGGGTGTGGTTCGACACCGACCACGGACCGTGCCTCGCGGGCGAACAGAGGCAGATGGAATCCGGTTCCGCATCCGACGTCGACGACGTCGCGTCCCGCCCACGGCGTGAGATCCCGCAGCACCGCCTCGATCTCGCCGGTGACGTCCTGGGCGCGATTCTCGGCCTCGTACACATCGGGCCAGTTCCAGATGTTCGGACTGGCGATCACGCCGTCGCGACCGGGCACAGGATCAGACGAAGATCGTCAGAACGATCCAGGTCACGAGGATGCTGGGCAGAACGGAGTCGAGGCGGTCCATCAGTCCGCCGTGACCGGGAAGCATCGTCCCCATGTCCTTGATCCCGAGCTCCCGCTTGACCTGCGACTCGACCAGGTCGCCGAGCGTCGCGGAGAAGACGATGAGCACGCCCAGCAGGGCCCCCACGAACGGGTTCGCGTCCAGCAGGAACGTGACGGTGAGGACGCACCCGACGACACTGAAGAGCAGCGATCCGCCGAGCCCCTCCCAGGACTTCTTCGGGCTGATGGCCGGCGCCATAGCGTGCCGTCCGAACAGGACTCCGGCCGCGTAGCCGCCGACGTCCGAACACACCACCGCGATCATGAGCACGAGGACGCGCGAGCCGCCGTCGTCCTCGAGGGTCAGCAACGCCGCGAACGCACCGAACAGCGGCAGCCACGACAGGACGAAGATCGAGATCGCGCAGTCGCGCAGGTAGTTCTTCGGTGCCACGTCCAGACCACCGGACAACAGGCGCCAGACCATCGTGACAAGTACCGTCGCGGCGAACGCACTGAGCGCGCCCAGTGCGCCGAACGGCCACGCGAGCCAGATCATCGCCTGACCTCCGAGGATCACCGGGATCCGGGGCACGGAGATGTCGGACTCCCGCAGCCGCTTCGTCACCTCCCACGAGGCGACGGCGACCGCGGCCGCGGCGATGCCGATGAACACGAGCGGAACCAGGACCAGGACGACGATGAGCGACACGCCCAGTGCGCCGCCGACCGCGATCGCCGCGGGGAGGTCGCGGCCCGCCCGCGAGGTCTTCGGGGCGGGATCGGCGGTCGAACCGTTGTCGGCCGATACGGACACTGCTTCTCGTTTCACTTCATCTGGGCCACCGGGACGTGCGGAGGTCACACCTCCATCAGTTCCGCTTCCTTGTTCTTCACGATCTCGTCCACCTGCGCCACGTACTTCGCGGTGGTCTTGTCGAGCTCGGCCTCCGCACGCGTGACCTCGTCCTCGCCTGCCTCGCCGTCCTTCTGGATGCGCTTGAGCTCGTCCATCACCTTGCGGCGGACGTTGCGGATGGACACCTTCGCGTCCTCACCCTTGCTCTTGGCCTGCTTGACGTACTCGCGGCGCCGCTCCTCGGTGAGCTGCGGGATCGAGATCCGGATGATGTGTCCGTCGTTGGACGGGTTGAACCCCAGGTCCGAGTTGCGGATCGCAGTCTCGATGGGGCCCAACTGGGCCTGCTCGTACGGCTTGACGATCACCATGCGCGCCTCGGGCACGTTGATGCCCGCGAGCTGGGTGATGGGGGTCAGCGAGCCGTAGTACTCGACCACGATCTTCGAGAACATCCCCGGGTTCGCGCGACCCGTCCGAATGGACGACAGATCGTTCTGCGCGACCGTGACGGCCTTTTCCATTCTCTCTTCGGCGTCGAAGAGCGCTTCGTCGATCACGACCGTTCCTTCCGAAAACCTCGAGTGTGCAGCGACTGCACGTGGTGACTCACTTGACCAGGGTTCCGATCTTCTCACCCGACACCGCTCGCGCGATGTTTCCCTCGGTGAGCAGATTGAAGACCATGATCGGCATCCCATTGTCCATGCAGAGGCTGAAGGCTGTGGCATCGGCCACCTTCAGCCCCTTCTCGATGACCTCGCGGTGCGAGATCTCGGTGTACATCGTGGCGGTCGGATCCTCTCGCGGGTCCGCGGAGTAGACCCCGTCGACGCCCTTGGCCATCAACACCACTTCCGCGCCGATCTCGAGCGCACGCTGCGCCGCCGTGGTGTCGGTGGAGAAGTAGGGCATGCCCATGCCGGCTCCGAAGATGACCACGCGCCCCTTCTCGAGGTGGCGTTCGGCGCGCAGCGGGATGTACGGCTCGGCGACCTGCCCCATGGTGATGGCCGTCTGCACGCGCGTGGTGATGCCCTGCTTCTCGAGGAAGTCCTGCAGGGCGAGGCAGTTCATGACGGTGCCCAGCATGCCCATGTAGTCGGAGCGGGACCGGTCCATACCGCGCACCTGGAGCTCGGCTCCGCGGAAGAAGTTCCCGCCGCCGATGACGACAGCGACCTGGACACCCGAACGGACGACGTCCGCGATCTCCTCCGCCACCTTCTGCACCACGTCGGGATCGAGCCCGACCTGGCCACCACCGAACATCTCACCGCCCAGTTTGAGCAGCACTCGGGAGAATCCGGTGCGGGCGGGCGACGACTCGGTCATGAAGGCTCCTGTCCGTGGGGCGTGTGCGGGTCGGTGTCCGCACGACACTGTTGCGCCTGATCTTGCCCCATGCGCCGGCACGGGGCGCACATGACTGTGCCGTCCACCCATCGGGGTGGACGGCACGGTCATGACGTCACTCGGGTGTCACGAGGCTCAGTTGGAGCCGACCTCGAAACGCACGAAGCGCGTGATGGTGACTCCGGCGTCGGCGAGAAGAGCCTTGACGGTCTTCTTGCTGTCCTGGACCGAGGACTGCTCGGTCAGCACGACGTCCTTGTAGTAGCCGTTGACGCGACCCTCGATGATCTTGGGCAGTGCCTGCTCGGGCTTGCCCTCCTCGCGGGCGGTCTGCTCCGCGATGCGGCGCTCGCCCTCGACGATGTCGGCGGGGACCTCGTCGCGGGTGACGTACTTGGCCTTGAGCGCGGCGACCTGCATCGCTGCGCCGCGAGCGGCCTCGGCTGCGGCCTCGCCCTCACCGGTGTACTCGACGAGGACACCGACGGCGGGCGGGAGGTCCGAGCTGCGCTTGTGCAGGTAGGTCGCGACCGGACCATCGAAGGAGACGACGCGACGGATCTCGAGCTTCTCGCCGATCTTGGCCGAGAGCTCCTGCAGTGCGGCGTCGACGGTCTTGCCGTCGAGCTGCAGCGCCTTCAAGGCGTCGACGTCGGCCGGCTTGCCCTCGGCCGCCACGTCCGCGATGGACTGCGCGAAGTTCTGGAACTCCTCGTTCTTGGCGACGAAGTCGGTCTCCGAGTTGATCTCGAGGAGGACACCGTTCTTCGCGACGACGAGACCCTCGGCGGTGGAACGCTCAGCGCGCTTGCCGACGTCCTTCGCGCCCTTGATACGGAGCTGCTCGACGGCCTTGTCGAAGTCGCCGTCGTTGTCGGCGAGCGCGTTCTTGCAGTCCAACATGCCGGAGCCGGTCAGCTCACGGAGCCGCTTGACGTCGGCGGCAGTGTAGTTCGCCATCGTGGGCGAGCCTCCTTGCATTGCTCGAGGAAATGGGGGGTGAATCAGAACGAGACCCGGTGCGCCACTAACGGGCACACCGGGTCTCGACCGTGATCAGTTCTGCGCGGTGGGAACGTCCGCGACGGGTGCCTCGGTCTCGGCGGGAGCCGCCGCACCGTTCGCGCCCTCGGCGGCCGGAGCCTCCGTGACGGGTGCGTCGGTGGCTGCCGGGGTCTCGGCAGCGGCCTGCTGCGTCGCCTCGGCGGCCGGGGAGGCCTGCGAGAGCTGCTCGAGCTCCCACTCGGCCAGGGGCTCGCCGGCACCGACCTCGGGCTTCTCGTCCGTACCGGCGTTGCGGCCGGCACGCGCCTGCACGCCCTCGGCCACGGCGGACGCCACGACCTTGGTGAGGAGTGCTGCGGAACGGATCGCATCGTCGTTGCCCGGGATCGGGTAGTCGACGACGTCGGGGTCGCAGTTGGTGTCCAGGATCGCGATGACCGGGATGTTCAGCTTGCGAGCCTCGGCGACCGCGAGGTGCTCCTTGTTGGTGTCGACGATCCAGATCGCCGACGGGACCTTGGACATGTCCCGGATACCACCGAGGGTGCGATCGAGCTTGGTCATCTCACGCGTGAGCATGAGGATTTCCTTCTTCGTGCGGCCCTCGAAGCCACCGGTCTGCTCCATCGACTCGAGTTCCTTGAGCCGGATCAGACGCTTGTGGACAGTGGTGAAGTTGGTGAGCATGCCGCCGAGCCAGCGCTGGTTCACGTAGGGCATTCCGACCCGAGTCGCCTCGGCCGCAATGGACTCCTGTGCCTGCTTCTTGGTCCCGACGAAGAGAACGGTGCCACCGTGGGCGACGGTCTCCTTGACGAATTCGTACGCCTGATCGATGTACGTCAGCGTCTGCTGCAGGTCGATGATGTAGATGCCGTTGCGATCGGTGAAGATGAATCGCTTCATCTTCGGATTCCAACGACGGGTCTGGTGCCCGAAGTGCGTGCCGCTGTCGAGCAGCTGCTTCATGGTAACGACAGCCATAGCTGTGGATCTCTCTTTCGTGTGCCGGTTGATGCGCGAGCACCGTCGATCGCCGAACCCGTGGGTCCGTCGTACCGCAGGTGTGTCGTGCCCTGGCGCTCGTCGTCCGTCGGACCTGCAGTGCAGGACCAGCCGACGAACCCGTGCTCCGGTGGAGGATCGACAGGTGCCGTTCCGTACCGAAGCGCGACGAGCGCGCGAAGTCGACCCGTGTGGACAGGCCGCAGAAGTCAGTGTACGTCCGCGACGCCGCAGGTCATAACCGGGTCGACCGCCTGTGCACGGAGGACGGTCCGTCCCCGGGTGCGGTGGCTCGACGCGGGACCACTGTCGTCGCGTTCGCAAGAGTGCGGGGATGACCTGTCTCCGCTCCGCCCGCCGTTGGTCGCCGCGTTCGGCGCTCGTGTCCGCGGCGCTGACGGCAGCCCTGCTGGCGTCCGGATCCGTAGCCGCCGCGGAGACGGACGGACGCCCGTTCGACTGGCCGCTGCAGCCCCGTCCCGCCGTGGTGACCCCGTACGACCCGCCACCCGAGCGGTGGCTGCCGGGCCATCGCGGCGTCGACCTCGATGCGGGCTCCGATCCGACACACACCGTCGTCGCGGCCGGGGACGGCGTCGTCGTGTTCGCAGGTGCGGTCGCCGGCCGCCCCGTCGTCTCGATCGACCATGCCGGCGGCCTCCGGACGACGTACGAGCCGGTCACGCCCACCGTCACGGTCGGCACCCGGCTGCGACGAGGTCAGCCGATCGGTGTCCTCGAGGCAGGTCACCAGGGGTGCGGCGCCGCCTGGTGCCTGCACTGGGGAGCGCGTCGCGGCCGTGACTACCTCGATCCCACGGCTCTCGTCGACCGCGGTGTGGTGGTGCTGAAACCCCTGGCCGAGCCCGAGTGAGGCGCCTTCAGTACGCGCGATGACGCTGCGGCGTCGACTGCGGCGCGGACGCGTGCCGGCCCTCCGCGTCGGGGAAATCGTCCGCCATCATCGCCGCCAGGTCCATGAAGGCGGCGCGCGTGCGGGGGCGCAGTCGATCGAGATCGACGACGGAGCCCTCCGCCAGATGATCGTCGAAGGGAATCACCACGACGGCGCGGCAGCGCGCGAGGAAGTGCCGGGTGAGTTCGTCCATGTCGATGCTCGCGGCGCCCGGTCGGTGGGCGCTGATGACGACGACGGTCCGCTCGACGAGGTGCGCGTACCCGTGCAGCCCGAGCCAGTCGAGGGTCGCGGCGGCGCTCTTGGCGCCGTCGACCGCCGGCGAGCTGACGAGCACCAGTGCGTGCGCCAGCGACAGCACCCCCTCCATCGCCGAGTGCATGATGCCCGTGCCGCAGTCGGTGAGGATCAGGTTGTAGTGCGCTCGGAGGGTGTCGATGACCGCGCGGTAGTCCTGTTCGGTGAACGCCTCCGACGCGGCCGGGTCACGCTCCCCCGCGACGACCTCGAGACGACTCGACGACTGGGAGGTGTGCTCCCTGATGTCGGCGTAACTCCGGATGGTCGGCCGGGCAGCGAGGAGATCGCGCACCGTGGACATCGTCTGCCGCGGGACGCGCTCCCCCAGCGTTCCGAAGTCGGGGTTCGCGTCGACGGCGATGACGTCGTCGCGTCGCAAGGAAGCGAACACCGACCCCAGCCCGACGGTGACGGTCGTCTTGCCCACCCCGCCCTTGAGGGACAGGAAGGCGATCCGGTAATCGCTGCGCAGCGGCTGTCGAATGCGGTCGATCTGGTGGCGACGCTCCGCCTCGGAGGCGACCGCACCACGGCCACCCGGTCGCCCACTGCCCAGGACGCGATCCAGGGTGCGGCGCCACCCCGGCCGTGTGGAGGACGGGGCCGGCGAGACGAAGGGCGACCCGGGTCGGCGCACCGGACTCTCCGCACCGAAGGCGGCCGAGTCGCGTCGCGGATCGGCGAGGCCCGGATGGTGCGGTGCGGGAACGTGGGAGGGCGGAACGGACGGCCGAGAGAATCGTTCCGGTTCGGGCGGAGACCAGGGTCCGTTCGTACCCGCCCGGCTGCCGGGACCAGAGGAGTGCGGGCTGTCGTCTCGACGATCCACGGTCCCCACCCTCCTGTCGACGGTCTGCTCCGATTGCCGATCAGGGACGAACGGTGTGGTTCACAGCGCCGGCACGGTCACATCCCCCGTGCAGACGGTACCAAACGTGCACGAGCGTGCGAGGTGGTCGACAGGACCCGACGTCAGGCTCGCGGATGCGCCTGATCGTGGACCGCGCGCAGCCGCTCCACGGAGACATGGGTGTAGATCTGCGTCGTGGCGAGCGACGCGTGCCCGAGCAGTTCCTGCACCACGCGGAGATCGGCGCCGCCCTCGAGCAGGTGGGTCGCGGCGGAGTGTCGGAGGCCGTGCGGACCCAGGTCCGGGGCACCGGGCACGGCGGACAGCACCTCGTGCACCACCGAGCGCGCCTGCCGCTGATTCAGGCGTCCGCCGCGACGCCCCAGGAGCAGGGCCGCGCCGGAGTCCGGTGTGGCCAGGGCGGGGCGGCCCACGGTCGACCACTGCACCACCGCGTCCTCCGCGGGCGCGCCGAACGGTACGACGCGTTCCTTGTCGCCCTTGCCGAGGACGCGGAGCACCCGTCTGTCGAGATCCACGTCGTCCACATCGAGACCGCACAGTTCGCCGACCCGGATTCCGGTCGCGTACAAGAGCTCTACGACGACCCTGTCGCGCAGGGCCATCGGATCCTGTTGCTCGGCACCGGATGTCGCGGCCGTCATCGCGTCCCGAGCGTCACGCTCACGCAGCACGCCCGGGAGCGTCCGACGCGACGGCGGTGCCGACAGCCGCACCGCCGGGTCCGCGGTGAGTGCTCCGACGGTGCACGACCACGCGGTGAAGGTGCGCGCCGAACTCGCTCGACGCGCGAGAGTCGAGCGGGACACTCCCGCGACCGACATCGAGGCGAGCCACGAGCGCAGGGAGCGAAGTGTGATCACGTCGTCGAGTGCCGCGGACGGATCACCGTGCGCGTCTCGACAGAAGCCGATCAGAGCACGGGCGTCGCCGACGTACGCGCGCACGGTGTGCTCGGAGCGGTTGCGTTGCAGAGCGAGATGCTCGGTGAATCTCGCGAGGAGCGCGAGATCGTCAGGATTCGCTGGCAGCGAGTTCTCGCTTCCAGGTACGGAATCCCTCCTCGGTGCGGCCACGACGCCAGTATCCCGATATCGAGGCCCATTCCGCAGTCACGCCACGCTCTTTGCGGATGTACGGCCGGATCTCGTGCATCACGGACTGCGCTTCACCGTGCACGAAGACATGAGGCTGACCGGGTAGCCACTCCACCGCACGGACGGCGGCGGCCAGCGGTGAGCCGCCCGAATACTGGTCGCGGTACACCCAGCGGATGTCGGCAGAGGTCGGCGCCGCGATCTCGACGCGGTCCTCCGGACTTGCTGCTTCGAGCACCACTCGCGCGACGGCTCCCTCGGGAAGCGCCGCGAGTGCTGCGGAGATGGCGGGCACGCCCGTCTCGTCGCCGGCGAGAAGGTGCCAGTCGGCGTCCGCACGGGGCGAGTACGCGCCGGCGGGACCGAAGAACGAGAGCTGGTCCCCCGCCGCGGCGCTCAGCGCCCACGGGCCGGCGACACCCTCGTCGCCGTGGACGACGAAGTCGATGGCGACTTCGCGGGCCTGCGTGTCCACCGATCGCACCGTGTAGGTGCGCAACGTCGGCTCGTCGGCGTCACCGAAGTGCAGCTTGACGTAGCTGTCGGTGAACTCGGACGGCGCGAACTCGTCGAAGTTCGCACCGCCGAGCACCACGCGCACCATGTGCGGGGTGAGCCGCTCGGTGCGGAGAACGGTCAGGGTGGTCAGTCGTCGCGCCACAGGGCACCTCCATCGGGTACGGGCCTTGCCGCCGGTGGGGCGCAAGACGTGGTTAGCCTACCCTAATTCGCCGACCGGCCCCACGACAGGTCAGTGCGCGGCGTCGTACGCGTCCTGGATCTCCTGGCTGATGCGCCCGCGGGTGCTGACCTCGAAGCCGTTCTCCTTGGCCCACGCCCGCACGTCCTGCAGATTCTGGCGGCCCTTCTTCGGCGCCGCGGCGGACCCGTTCCGGCGAGACTTCTTGCCGCCCACCTTCTCCGCGTGTTCGATCCAGAATGCGAATTGGTCGTACAACTCGTTGGCGTGCTTGCTGTTGAGATCGATCGAATAGGACACGCCTCCGACCGCGAACTCGACCGTCTCGCCCTGCCCGTCCTTGATGAGTGAACCGTCGACATCGTCGATCATTTGGACGGTGGTGCGTCGTGCCATTGTTCTGCGCTCCTCGATACCGGGTGGAGAAAGAATTTCCTCCAAGATAACAGCCGAGACGGCCGACATCGTGACACCGACCCGACGCCGCCCTGAAAGCATCCGAATCACGACATCTCGGTCGTGAATTCGACGACCTGTTGTTCGTGACCGACACGGGACGATCGGGCTCACCGCGGTCGCCGGTACTGTGACGGACGCAAACTCGACGCGGCCACTCCCGTCGACGTCGGCCACGAAGGGTTCACGGATGACCGCACAGAGTTTCTCGGAAACGCGTGCCGTGTCGTCGACGACGAGACCGTCCGGTTCGCTGACCTTCGTCGATCTCTTCAGCGGTGCGGGCGGAATGAGTTGTGGCTTCGCACGACACGGCGCCTTCGATGTCGTCGGCGCGGCGGACGCACAACTGGGTAAACCGAGCAGTGCGCGCGGATCTCTCGAATGCAATGCGTCCTACGAGGCGAATATCGGAACGGTGCCGCACGCCGTGGATCTTTCCGCTGTCACCGGGGCCGAGTTGGCGCGACTCTTCGCCCCGCGTCTGAACGGACGACCACTCGACGTACTCAGCGCGTGCCCGCCGTGCACCGGCTTCTCCCGTGCAAATCCTCGAAATCATCTCACCGACGATCCGCGCAATTCGCTCGTGACCCGTGTCGCCGACTCCGTCGAGGCTCTGCGCCCGATCGTCCTCGTCATGGAAAACGCACGAGAATTGGTCGGCGGTAATTTCCGTGGTCATCTCGACGCGTTGGCTCAGCGGTTGGATCACCTCGGCTACGACGTCGATGCCTCGGTGCACATGCTCAGTACGGTCGGCTTACCGCAACGACGCGAGAGATCCCTGGTGGTCGCGGTGCGGCGCGATCACGAATTGCACACTCTTTCCGAATTGTGGGAGGGCACGACCATCGCACCGGAGGCGATCACGGTGCGTCGCGCGATCGGCCACCTGCCCCGCGTCGAGGCCGGTGAGACGGCGTCCGGCGATCCGATGCACCTCTCGCCCAGCATCGGTCGTGAGTCGACCCGCCGCCGCCTCCACGCCCTCCCCCACGACGGCGGTTCCTGGCTCGACCTCAGGTCCGCCCCCGGCGGCGACGACCACCTGACGCCCGCGATGCAGCGCCTCGTCGCCGCCGGGCGCCTGGGGTCGCACCCCGACGTCTACGGCCGACTGTGGTGGGACCGTCCCGCGCCCACCGTCAAACGGGAGTGCGCCCACTTCGGCAACGGCCGCTACACCCATCCCGAGCAGGACCGGCTGTGCACGGTGCGAGAGTTGGCCCTGCTGAACGGTTTTCCGGACGACTACGTGTTCCGCGCGCGATCGCTGTCGAACATGTACCGCCACATCGGGGACGCGGTACCGCCACTCGTGTCCGCTCAGCTCGCCGCGCTGTGCACCTGGATCATCAGCGGCGTCAGGCCGGACCTGCGCGACGCGATCCTGCCCGGCACCTCCCTGCGGGCAGAGGACCTGCTCCCGGCACAGCCCTCACCGGATCTTCTCGATGCGCACCCATCCCGCCTCGTCGCGGCCGGCGTGTCCCTCGATCTCGAGGACCACCAGCGCTGACCGCACCGCCGACACGGGCACGCCGGAGTCCACGGACAATTGCTGCACCGTTCGGGCTCCCGAGGCCGGGAACGCGTCCAGCACGCGGGCGGGAGTCTGCGGCAGGCGATCGAGATCGCGGCCGAACAGGGCGTCCCGGTCGTCGTCGTCCTCGACACCCGCACCCACCGCACCCGCCTCGGCCACCACGTCCCGGGCACCCGTCACCAGACGCGCTTCGCCCTCGCGGATCATCCGATGGCACCCCGTCGACGACGCGGACGTCACCGGCCCCGGTACCGCCATGACCGGTCGCCCCAGTGCCCGTGCCCACGACGCCGTGTTACGCGCCCCGCTGCGCCATCCCGCCTCGACCACGACCACGCCGTCACACAGTGCGGCCACCAGCCTGTTGCGGGAGAGGAAGCGGTACCGGGCGGGTGGTGTGCCCGGCGGATACTCCGACACCACCGCACCCGTCTCCGACACTCTCCGCAGCAGACGCTCGTGCCCCGCCGGGTACGCCCGGTCGACGCCGCACGCCAGCACCGCCACCGTGCAGCCGCCCACGCCCAGCGCGGCGCGATGCGCCGCACCGTCGATGCCGTACGCGCCGCCGGAGACCACCGTCCACCCGTCCACTGCCAGGTCTCCCGCGATCTCTCCCGTCACGTGCTCCCCGTAGCTCGTCGCGGCGCGCGTTCCCACCACGGCCACCGCCCGCTCCGTGGACGACGCCACCGGCGCCGGACCCACCACCCACAACGCCAACGGCGCACCGCCGTCGCGAGTCGGCAGAGCCCCGTCCGGCCGTTCGAATCCGAGGAACCGCCAGGCGGGCCACTCCTCGTCCGACGGCACCACCAGTCGACCGTCCATCGCAGCCATCAGGTCGAGGCTCGCCGCGGCGGTGTCGAGATGTGCCCGCGCCGACACGCGGTCCCACACCGCCTTCGGAACGTCCCCGGTGCGCATCGTCGCCGCGGCGTCCACCACTCCGCGCGAGGCGATGAGCTGCTCGACGGCGCGCGACGGACCCTGCACCACAGTCGAGACGTACGCCCACGCCAGGGTCTCCGGATTCTCCGCTCCACTCACACGCCACTCCCCTGTTCGCGGAAACTCATCGCCGACGCCACGCACTCGGGTCCCGGAGACATCCGCCCCTCGAGGTCGCCGAGCGTCCAGGCCAAGCGCAGGATGCGGTCCGCGCCCCGCGCCGTGATGCCACCGCGCCGCAGCGCCCGTTCGATCGGGATCAACGCCTCGCGTTCGAGCCGAAAGCGCTGTCGCAGTGCTGATCCGGGTACTTCGGCATTGGTCTTCCAGCCGAACTCGGACCACCGTTCCGCCGCCGCCTGCCGCGCTGCCGTCACTCTGCCGCGCACCACCTCGGTCGTCTCCCCCACGTCGTCGGTCAACATTCCGGTCGCAGCGGGCTGCATCGACAGCCGCAGGTCCACCCGGTCGAGCAGTGGTCCGGACAGCTTGCCGAGGTAGCGCCGACGGGCGTTCGGCGCACACACGCAGTCGGCGGTCCGCGGCGAGGCGCACGGACACGGATTGGCCGCCAGCACCAGTTGGAAGCGAGCGGGATAGCGGGCGACCCCGTCGCGCCGCGCGATGCGCACCTCGCCGTCCTCCAGCGGGGTACGCAGTGCCTCCAGCACGCGCACCGACATCTCGGCGCACTCGTCGAGGAAGAGCACGCCGTGGTGCGCCCGGCTCACCGCACCCGGTCGCGCCATGCCGCTTCCGCCGCCCACCAGTGCCGCCACCGAGGTGGTGTGATGCGGCGCGATGAACGGGGCGGTGGTGATCAACGGACACTCCGCCGTGAGTGTCCCCGCGACGGAGTGCACCGCCGTCACCTCCAGGGCCTGACCCTCCGTCAGCGGCGGCAGCAGGCCGGGCAGCCGACCCGCGAGCATCGTCTTGCCGATACCGGGCGGTCCCGTGAACATCAGATGGTGTGCGCCGGCGGCCGCGACCTCGAGAGCCCAGCGTGCTTCGGACTGTCCGACCACGTCGGCGAGATCGCCGTACCGGGGCTCCGGACCCGGCCGTGTCGGCATCGGTTCCGGGAGCGTGCACCGGTGCGAGAGCCACTCGATCACCTGCCGCAGATGCGCGGCCCCGAGGACCTCGATCCCGCCCACCAGGCCCGCCTCGGCGAGGCTGTCCTGCGGCACCACCACGCGGGTCCATCCCGCTCCGCGTGCGGCGAGCACGGCGGGAAGGACCCCTCGCACGCTCCGCACCCGCCCGTCGAGTGCCAGCTCACCCACCAGCACCGTCGAGGCCAACAGACCCGGCGGCACCACCTTGGCGGCGCCGAGCACCGCGCACGCCAGTGCCAGGTCGTACACGGATCCCACTTTCGGGAGTGTGGCCGGCGACAGCGCGAGCACCACCTTGGACGCGGGCCAGCTCTGGCCGGAGTTGTTCACCGCGGCCCGCACTCGGTCCCGTGACTCCTGCAGCGCCGCATCGGGGAGTCCGACCACGTGCACGCCCGGCAGGCCCCGCCCCACGTCGGCCTCGATCTCCACCAGGATGCCGTCGATGCCCGTGACGGCGACCGAGAACGTCCGTCCCAGCGCCATCAGAACGCCGCCCTCAGATGCGAGAGCAGAGGCCCCCGGCCGTCGGCGATCACGACCTCCACGACGTCGAACCGCACCGGCACCCACGGACCGGACCGCTCGGCGAGCCACAGCCCGGCCAGCCGGTGGATGCGCTGCGCCTTCGCCGGCGTGACCGCCTCGGCCGGAGTGCCGTACCCGTCGCCGGAGCGGGTCTTCACCTCGACGAACACGACGATGTCGCCGTCCACGCCGATGATGTCGACCTCGCCGTGCCGGCACCGCCAGTTGCGGTCGAGAATGCGCAGACCCACCGTCGTCAGATACGACGCGGCAGCTTCCTCGCCCGCTCTGCCCATTTCCGCGTTCGTCGCCATGGCTCTCCTCGCCGACCCGGTGCCCGGTCGTGGGCACACCCGGTGTCGGAGCACGACTGTGCAGGCACGCGGCGACCGTGCCGCGGCGCCGACCTGCGGCCGCAGAAAACCCGGGGACGACGCTCGACCCGGGGATGACGGACCACCGAAACCCCCTGTTGCGCGGCGCTCGGCCGTGGGGTTTGCGATGATCGGGTCATGAACACTGCACGCGACTCGTCGGCGAGCGGGACGCCGTCCGGCAGTGAGTTCCTTCTCCGCCGCGTGCCGGACGATCGGCGGCCCGCTCACCCCTATGCACTGCTGTGGACATCGAACGATGCGCTGGGTCGGGAATCGACCAGGGAGGTGGGGTGCGGCGACTACTCGTGGGCGCTACGGACGGCACGCATCCTGTCCATTCCGCGCGCGTCGATCGAGCACGACCAGCGCGGCGGCGTGGACGACGGCTACGAGGGGTGGCACCTCAACGCGCGGATCCTGGGAACGGATCAGCGCTGATTCACTCGGGAAGTCCCCGTCACTCGGGAAGTCGCAGATCCGGCTTGTCGAGTTCCTCGATGTTGACGTCCTTGAACGTGATCACCCGGACGTGCTTGACGAAGCGCGCGGGTCGGTACATGTCCCACACCCACGCATCGGACATCCGCACCTCGAAGTAGATCTCGCCGTCCGCGTTCCGCGGGATCATCTCCACCGAGTTCGCGAGATAGAAGCGACGCTCGGTCTCCACCACGTAGGTGAACTGGCCGACGATGTCGCGGTACTCCCGGTACAGCGACAGTTCCATCTCGGTTTCGTACTTCTCGAGATCCTCGGCACTCATGCCGCCATCATCGCGCATCGGCGCCCTCGTGTTCCCATCGACCCCGCTCCTGCGGCGACACCGTCGGTGCGGCGCCGGCATCCTCGAGGCAGGCGACGTTCGACCACGAGCGACGGTGCTCCCGGCTCGCCCCGAGACGGGCGAGGGCGTCCGTGTGCAGCGTCGTGTTGTAGCCCTTGTGTACGGAGAAGTCGTAGCCGGGAATGTCTCCGTCGAGTGAGCGCATGATGCGGTCGCGATGCACCTTGGCGAGCACGCTCGCGGCGGCGATACATGCCGCGGTGGCGTCACCACCGATCACCGGGAGTGACGGCGCGGGAAGCCCAGGCACCCGAAAACCGTCGGTCAGGACGTACCCGGGGTCGACCGACAGTCCGGCGACCGCGCGGCGCATGCCCTCGATGTTGGCGACGTGGATGCCGATGCGGTCGATCTCGGCCGCGGGGACGGTGACGATCGAGTATGCCGTCGCCCAGCGGATCACCTTCGGGAACAACGACTCCCGCGTCTTCTCACTCAACTTCTTCGAGTCGTCCAGAAGGTCCAGCGCGGCGCGGGCGCGATCGCCCAGGATGCACGCGGCGATGACCAGTGGGCCCGCACAGGCGCCACGACCCGCTTCGTCCACGCCCGCCACGGGCCCGAGCCCCGACCGGAGAAGGGCCGACTCCATGGTGCGCATGCCACCCGCACGCCGGATGACGGTGCGCGGCGGCCACGACGTCCGGGAGAGCCGCGTGGTCGACTTCATGGGCCCCGAACTCACTGCCCCTGGATGTCCGGATCGTCGATGAGACCCCAGCGACCGGGCGGCAGCACGATGGCCTGCGCCTTGCCGATCACGTTGTCCAGCGGGATGGTTCCCTGCAGTTCGTCGGCGACGTGGAAGCGCGAGTCGGCGGAGTTGCTGCGGTTGTCACCCATGACCCACACGTTGCCCTCGGGCACGGTGACGGGCCCGAAGCACCGCCCGGAACGGATCGGGGTGTCGCACGTGAGCGTGCCGGGCACGAAGTCGAAGTCCATGGTGATGTACGGCTCGTCGAGCGGCTTGCCGTCGACGAGAACGCGTCCCTGCTCGTCGCAGCACTCGACGGTCTGACCGCCGGTGGCGATGACGCGCTTGACCAGATCGTTCTCGTCCGGTGCGACCAGGCCGACGAGGGATCCGAGTTCCTGGGCGCCGCGGACGACGACGTTGGACGACCGCGTGGAGACGTAGTCGCCGTCCCAGGACGGCGGTCCGCGGAACACGACGACGTCACCGGCCGTCGGATCGCCGAAGCGGTACCCGATCTTCTCCACGACGATGCGGTCACCGGTGCAACCAGTGCAGCCGTGCAAGGTCGGCTCCATCGATTCCGAGGGGATCAGGTACACCCTCGCGACGAAGGTCTGCAAGAGGAAGCTGAGCACCAGGGCGACCAGGATGAGAATCGGGAGCTCACGCCAGAAGGACCGTGGCTTCTTGGTTCGCTGCGCCTCGTCGTTGTCGTCGCCCGCGCGCTCGTCCGTCACGGGTCAACATTAGCGGCAGCGCCGCGGTGCAGAACGGCCGGGACGCAGAACGGCCGGACACCGGGGAACGAGTCCCCTGTGTCCGGCCGTCCAGCGAGTGGAACGCCGAAGATCAGCGCTTCTCCTTGATCTTGGCTGCCTTGCCGCGCAGCTCGCGCAGGTAGTACAGCTTCGCGCGACGCACGTCACCGCGGGTCAGCACGTCGATCTGGGCGATGTTCGGGGTGTGGACGGGGAAGGTGCGCTCCACGCCGACGCCGAAGGACACCTTGCGGACCGTGAAGGTCTCGCGGATGCCGCCACCCTGACGCCGAATGACGACGCCCTTGAAGATCTGCACGCGCTCCTTGGAGCCCTCGATGACCTTCACGTGCACGTTCAGTGTGTCGCCCGGGCGGAACTCGGGAATGTCGCTGCGCAGCGACTGCTTGTCCAGGAAATCCAGGGTGTTCATGGTTCATCCTTGCTGTGACGAGATCTCGAGCAGAGGACCCGAGCGGCTGCCGTCGGCGGATGCCGTCGACGCTCGACTGGTTCGTACTCCGAATAGGTGTCCACCGGATGCCGGGCATGCGAGTAGCACGCCCGGTGTCAGGCAACCCCACGATTGTGCCAGAGAACCGGTGCCCGACGAAATCGGCCGGATCAGCCCGCGCCGACCGATTCGCGATCGGGGCGCGACTCCCCCGGCGCCGGCGCCGGAACGACGATCCGATCGAGTTCGTCCTCGGCAGCGGCGCGCACGTGCGCGACGTCGGGCGTGCCCGCGATGGCGTCCTGCATCCAGATCTTCGCGCGGACGACGGGACGGCGCAGGTTGCGCTCGCGCCGCAGGGCCTTCTCCATCCGCCGCGGGCGTCGGGTGTAGCGCCAGCGCGCCCAGGGTGACCCCGGACGGCCGATCCGGATCGCGCCGATCACGAGCAGCGGCAGGAAGAACAGGCCGGCGAGCCCGGTCCAGATCTTGCCCTTCGCGAGGACGATCGCGGCGAGGAGGAGATTGAGCGCGGCCAGGACGACGATGATGCTCCGCACCGCGACGCTGGGATCGTCACGGAAGCCGGCGACGTCGAAGAACTCGAGCGGTTTGAGACCGAACAGCAGCATGACGGTGGCGGCCACGGCGACGAAGACCGCGTCGACGGAGGTACGGCCCTGCTCGGCCCAGTACACGTCCTCCAGATAGAAGATGAGCGCGAACTCGTCGAGTACCAGTGCCGCACCGATACCGAAGAACGCCGCGAGCGCCGCGCCCGTGGTCTGGGTGCCGTCGACGTACACGGTGATCATCGCGACACCCGAGACCAGCATGGCGACCACACCGAACACGACGTGATGCACGTGGTGTCCGCCCGGCGTGACGTTGCCCGGCCACCAGGACACCTGCGCGCGGATCATGCGGACGCTGAACCGGATGAAGACGAACCCGGCGATGAACCCGACGAGGAAGAACAGCAGCGGGATGCGCCCCTCGTCGGAGACGTGGTGCATCCACCGCTCCATCGCAGCGCCTTCCTGCCGTGCCCGTCCTGTGACGAGGAAGTCTATCCGCGCCGCCGCGACACCCTCTACTTTCCGAAGCCCGCCTTCCGCAGGGCATCGGCCATCGATCCCGTTGCCGCGGCCGGTGCCGAGGACTGCGCTCCCTTGCGCGGTCCGGCTCCGGTCTTCTGCCGGTTCCGGGCGCCCTGGCCTCCCGACCCGCCGCGTGGAGCCGATGCCGCTGCCGTACCGCCGATCTCGTCGGTCAGTCGCAAGGACAGGCCGATCCGCTGGCGCGGCAGGTCGACCTCCATGACCTTCACGCGCACGACCTGTCCGGACTTGACGACGTCGTGCGGGTCCGAGACGAAGCGGTCGGACATCGCCGAGACGTGGACGAGTCCGTCCTGGTGCACGCCCACGTCGACGAAGGCGCCGAAGGCCGCCACGTTGGTCACCACTCCCTCGAGCACCATGCCCGGTCGGAGGTCGGCGACCTTCTCGACACCGGCCGCGAAGGTGGCGGTGGCGAACTCCGGACGCGGATCGCGGCCGGGCTTCTCGAGCTCGGACAGGATGTCGGTGACGGTCGGGAGTCCGAACCGGTCGTCGACGAAGTCCTGCGGGCGCAGGGACCGCAGCACTCGCTCGTTGCCGATCACCTCACGGACTCCCATGCCGGCCCTGTCGACGATGCGGCGCACCACGGGATACGCCTCGGGGTGCACGCTCGACCGGTCGAGGGGGTCGTCGCCGTCGGTGATGCGGAGAAACCCGGCGCACTGCTCGAAGGCCTTGGGCCCGAGCCGCGGAACCTTCTGCAGTGCGGATCGGGATCGGAAGGGGCCGTTCTCGTCGCGGTGCGCGACGATCGACTCGGCGAGAGTGGTGGCCACGCCGGAGACGCGCGCGAGCAGAGGCACGCTGGCGGTGTTGACGTCGACGCCGACCGCGTTCACCGCGTCCTCGACGACGGCGCCCAGGGAACGCGCCAACATGGATTCCGAGACGTCGTGCTGGTACTGCCCCACGCCGATCGACTTCGGGTCGATCTTCACCAGTTCCGCGAGGGGATCCTGCAGACGACGGGCGATGGAGACCGCGCCGCGGATCGAGACGTCGAGATCGGGCAGTTCGCGCGACCCGTAGGCGGACGCGGAGTACACGGAGGCGCCGGCCTCGGAGACCATCGCCTTGGTCAGGTTCGCGTCCGGGTATTTCGCGATGAGTTCCGCCGCCAGCGCGTCGGTCTCACGCGACGCGGTGCCGTTGCCGATGGCCAGCAGATCGACACGGTGCTTCGCCGCCAGTGCGGCCAGCGTCGCGAGCGCCTCGTTCCACTTGCCCTGGGGCTTGTGCGGATAGATGGTGTCGTACGCGAGGACCTTGCCGGTGGGGTCCACGATCGCGACCTTGGTTCCCGTGCGGAACCCGGGGTCGAGGCCCATGGTGGTGCGACTGCCGGCGGGCGCCGCCAACAGCAGGTCCTTGAGGTTGGAGGCGAAGACGTCGACCGCGCGCTCCTCCGCGGACTGCCGCAGGCGCATGCGGGTGTCGATGCCCAGGCTGACCAGAAGCTTGGTCCGCCACGCCCATCGCACCGTGTCCAGGAGCCACCGATCGGCCGCACGGCCGTGGTCGCCGATACCGAAGCGCGCCGCGATGCGGGTCTCGTACACCGACGCGGTACCGGGTGCGGGTTCGTCGGTGTTCGGCTCCGGATCCATCGTGAGGGAGAGCACCTCCTCCTTCTCCCCGCGCAGGACTGCCAGTACTCGATGGGACGGAACGGAGGTGAAGGACTCGGAGAACGCGAAGTAGTCGGAGAACTTCGCACCGTCCGTCTCCTTGCCCGGTCGCACCGCGCTGGTCAACCGGCCACGGGTCCACATCAGCTCGCGCAGCGACCCGACGAGGTCGGCGTCCTCGGCGAAGTGCTCGACGAGGATCGCGCGCGCACCGGCGAGCTGCTCCTCGTCGAAGGACGTCGGATCGGTGGTCGGATCGGACAGCAGGGCGTCCGCCACGGGCTGGTGGCCGGCCTCGCGCGCGATCTGCGCCTTGGTGCGGCGCTTCGGTTTGAACGGGAGGTAGATGTCCTCGAGGCGCGCCTTGGTGTCCGCGAGCACGATCGAGTTCTCGAGCGCGTCGTCGAGCTTGCCCTGCGAGCGGATGGACTCGAGAATCGCGGCGCGGCGCTCGTCGAGCTCGCGCAGGTATCGCAGTCGCTCGTCGATCGTGCGCAGCTGGGTGTCGTCGAGCGTGCCCGTGACCTCCTTGCGGTAGCGCGCGATGAACGGCACCGTCGCACCCCCGTCGAGCAGGTCCACGGCGGCGCGTACGCGCTCCTCCGCGACGTCGAGCTCCTCGGCGATCCGGCGATTGACAGATTTCACAGCGGTCGTCACGGCGATGGACCCTACCGCGCCGGTACCGTGGAGTGACGGTGCCGCCCCGGGTTCCGAGCGCCGACGCGCCCGGTACGTCCACTCTCGAATGTGGGGGCACTCGATGACAGAACGGTAGTCACGTGACAACTCCTTCGGCGCGCCTGCGACGAGCCTCCACCATGTTGGCGGCGGTGGCGCTCGCCATTACGATGGCGGCGGCCTGCGCGCAGCCGGCCGAGCCGGCGGCGACGACGATCCCGGTCGCACCGGAGTTCCCCGAACCCGAGATGCCGATGGCACCGGACCTCACCGGCCGCCTGCAGCAGGCACTCGACGGCGCGGCCGCGCGCGGCGCGACGCTCTCCATCGGCTTCCTCGACCGGGAGACCGGGACGTACATGGGTTCCGGTGACAACGATCCGATCGAGACGGCGTCGGTGGTCAAGTTGTTCATCGCCGACGATCTGCTCTACCGCTCGTCGCGCGGCGAGTTCGCCCTCGACGAGGAGTCCCGTGCCCTCATCGCGCCGATGCTCTCGTCGTCGGACGACAGTGCGGCACAGGTCCTGTGGGACGCCGCCGGTGGATCCGACGTCGTGGCACGCGTCGCCGGCCGCTACGGCCTGCCCGCCACAATCGCGTCGGCGGACGGGATCTGGTGGAACACCCGGACCACCGCGGCCGACCTGGTGCGGTACTACGACGCCGTCCTCGACGGCACCGGCGGACTGAACCCGGCGGACCGGGCGACCGTCGTCGGAGACCTCGAGGCGTTCACCCCCGAGGGGGCAGACGGCTATCCCCAGACCTTCGGCATCCCGCGGGCACTCCCGGGCGAGACGGTCCGCGGGGTCAAGCAAGGCTGGATGTGCTGCGTCGACGGTCGGTGGATCCACCTGAGCACCGGGTTCGTCGGCGACGGAGAACGCTACGTGGTGGCGGTGCTCTCGCGGGAGGATCCCTGGTACGGCGCGGACGGCGGCAGCGCGGAGACGACGGCGGACACCGCGGTGACGGACGACGACGGCGCCAAGCACGCGCGCGTCACCGTCACCGGCGCGCTGAAGATCCTGTTCCCCACCGGGGTCGTCGCCTGAGAGATCGCGTCAGGGCAGGAGGTCGGGCCGGCGCTGAGCGGTACGCTCGAGCGACTGTTCCCGCCGCCACTGTTCGATGCGGGAGTGGTTGCCGGACAACAGGACCGGCGGCACGTCCAGGCCGCGCCACGCGGCCGGTCGGGTGTAGCCCGGCCCCTCGAGGAGACCGTCGGAGAACGAGTCCTGTTGGTGCGAGAGCTGATTGCCCAGAACGCCGGGCAGCAGCCGCGTCACGGCCTCGGTCATCACCAGCACCGCGGCCTCGCCGCCGATGAGCACGTAGTCCCCGATGCTGACCTCCTCGACGCGCACCCGGGTCGCCGCGTCGTCGAAGACTCGCTGATCGATGCCCTCGTAGCGGCCGCATGCGAACACCAGATGATCCTCGCGCGACCATCTCTCGGCGGTGCGCTGGGTGAAGGGCACTCCGGCGGGCGTGGGCACCACCAGGATCGGGTCGGCGTCGCGCATGACGTCGTCCAACGCGTCTCCCCACACCGTCGGTTTCATGACCATGCCGGGGCCGCCGCCGTAGGGCGAGTCGTCGACCGCCTTGTGCACGTCGTGTGTCCAGTCCCGGAGGTCGTGGACACCGACGGTCACCAGACCGTTCTGCACGGCCTTGCCCAGCAGCGCGGTACGCATGGGCTCGAGGTACTCGGGGAAGATCGTCACCACGTCGATACGCATGCTCACTCGCCGTCCAGCAGCCCTTCGGGCGGGTCGATCTCGACGATCCGCGTCTCGCGGGAGACCGACACCACGATCGCGGACACGAACGGTACGAGCAGTTCGCGGCCGACGTTCTCGTCGGCCGGCGTGATCGACAGCAACTCCCCCGCAGCGGAGTGCAGCACCTCGCTGACCGTGCCGATCACCGTGCCCGCCGACTCGTGATCCGGAGCGAACTGCACCGTCATGCCCTCGAGCTCGTGATCGTAGAACTCGTCCGGATCGTCGGACGGGGGTAGATCCGCGGTGTCGACGACGAAAAGGGTGCCGCGCATCGCGTCGGCGGTACTGCGATCGTCGATTCCCTTCAGACGCAGCAGAAGCCGCCCGGAATGCTCCCGGGCGGCTTCCACCGTGTAATCGGTCGTGCTGTTGTCGCGACGCGCACGGCCGTGCAGAACGGATCCCGGAGCGAACCGCTCGTCAGGATCGTCCGTGCGGACCTCCACGACGACCTCGCCCCTGATGCCGTGCGACTTGGCCACGCGGCCCACGACGAGCTCCACGTCGGTGATCAGCGATCGGTGTCGACGACGTCGACACGGATCCCACGGCCGCCGATACCCGAGACGAGGGTACGGAGCGCGGTGGCGGTACGACCGCCACGGCCGATGACCTTGCCCAGATCGTCGGGGTGCACGTGCACCTCGACGGTCCGGCCACGGCGACCGGTGATCATCTCGACACGAACGTCGTCCGGATTGGACACGATGCCGCGAACCAGATGCTCGACGGCGTCGGCGACCATGGTGCTCACAGGTGGGTCCTACTTCTCGGTGGACTCGGCGGTGGCGTCGGCGGTCTCGTCTGCCGGTGCGCTCTCGGCGTCGTCGGCCTTGGCGGCCTTCTTCTTCTTCGGCGTGGTGGCCTCGGCGACGGGCTCGTTGTCGGCGGCGGCGAGCGCAGCGTTGAACAGGTCCAGCTTGGACGGCTTCGGCTCCTTGACGCGGAGCGTGCCCTCGGCGCCCGGCAGGCCCTTGAACTTCTGCCAGTCACCGGTGATCTTGAGGAGTGCCTCGACGGGCTCGGTGGGCTGTGCGCCCACGCTCAGCCAGTGCTGCACGCGATCGGAATCGATCTCGATCAGCGACGGCTCTTCCTTCGGGTGGTACTTGCCGACGGTCTCGATGGCACGGCCACCGCGACGGGTACGCGCGTCGGCGATGACGACACG
The DNA here is from genome assembly GCF_019836205.1 of Rhodococcus sp. BP-160. Taxonomy (NCBI): domain Bacteria; kingdom Bacillati; phylum Actinomycetota; class Actinomycetes; order Mycobacteriales; family Nocardiaceae; genus Rhodococcus; species Rhodococcus sp. BP-160. The sequence goes on along the minus strand of NZ_JABUEK010000002.1, from coordinate 640,973 downwards.
GTACTGCGGGTTGCGGATCTTGCCGAGACGGGTGAGCTTGATCTTGACTGCCATGTGAAACGAAGCCTCTTTCGATGTGGTCGCAGGGCGCGACCGCTGGTCACGGCGCAATTCAGCGATGCGCACGGCATGCGCACCCGGTTTTGCGGTGGATGGGTGTTGTGACCGCCGCTCGGTACGGAACCGGAGACGGGCGAACAGCGCCTTATTCTGCCAGACACCGCCCGAGCGTCATAATCCCAGCCCGGTCACCAGATCCGGCCGCGCAAGACCACCACGTCCGGCGCCGACAGGACGTCCGGCCCGGTTCGTGGGTCCGTGGAGTAGAACACCAGATCCGCGGGTGCGCCGTGCTCGATGCCCGCACGCCCGAGCCACCGCCGCGCCGTCCAACTGGCCGCACCCAGGGCGTCGGTCGGCGACAGGCCCACGCCCACCAGCGCCGCCACCTCGTCGGCCACCCGCCCGTGCTCGATGCTGCCGCCCGCGTCGGTGCCCGCGTAGATCGGGACTCCGGCGTCGTGCGCGCGCCCCACCGTGTCCGCCACTCGGGCGTGCAGATCGCGCATGTGATCGGCATAGCGCGGATAGCGGGTGGCCGAGTCGGCGATCGACGGAAAGGTCTCGATGTTGATGAGCGTGGGCACCAGTGCGGTTCCGTGCTCGACCATCATCTCGATGGTCTCGTCGGTCAGGCCGGTGCCGTGTTCGATGCAGTCGATGCCGGCACCGATCAGCCCGGGCAGCGCGTCCTCGCCGAAGACGTGCGCAGTGACCCGGGCGCCCTCGGCGTGGGCGGCGTCGATGGCCCGGCGCAGGACCGCGTCGTCCCACAAAGGTGCGAGGTCGCCGACCTCGCGGTCGATCCAGTCGCCGACCAGCTTGACCCACCCGTCGCCGAGGCGCGCTTGCTGAGCCACGGCCTCGGGCAGTTGCGACTCGTCCTCGAGATCGACGGCGAGGCCGGGAATGTAGCGCTTGGGCATCGCGATGTGCCGACCCGCACGGATGATGCGCGGCAGATCCTCGTGGTCGTCGAGTGCGCGGGTGTCGACGGGCGATCCCGCGTCACGCAGCAGCAGCGCACCCACCTCGCGCTCGGTGGTGGCCTGCGCGACGATGCCGTCGTGATCCTCGTGCCCGCCGCCGTACGTGATACCGACATGGCAGTGCGCGTCGACGAGACCCGGAACGATCCAGCCGCCCCGCGCCACCGTGGTGGCACCGGGAACCGGATCCAGTGAGATGAGGCCGTCTCGCACCCAGACGTCCACCTCGTCGTGGCCGGGCAGCACGACGCCGCGCAGATGCAGACTCGGCGAGATGCGCACCGCGTGCTCCGCCCTACTTCTTGGGGAGCTTCAGCTGCGACAGGTCGATGCCCTCGAGGCCCGGCGGAAGCTGGTCGAGGCCCTTCGGCATCGAGGACAGATCGGGCATCCCCGCGGGCATTCCGCCCGGCATACCGGGGAAGCCTCCCCGCACGCCCTTCGGCGGTGTGGGTCCGCGACCGCCCTTCTTCCCCTTCTTGCCCTTCTTGTTGCTGCGCTGAACCTGCTTACGCGCGCCGGGCATGCCCATGCGGCCGGCCATCGACGCCATCATCTTGCGGGCCTCGAAGAAGCGGTCGACGAGCTGGTTGACGTCGGAGACCTTCACACCGGAACCGTTGGCGATGCGCAGACGACGGGAGGCGTTGATCATCTTCGGATCGGCCCGCTCGGCGGGTGTCATACCGCGGATGATGGCCTGCACGCGGTCGAGCTGCTTGTCGTCCACCGACGCGAGGGCGTCCTTCATCTGACCGGCACCGGGCAGCATGCCGAGCAGGTTGCCGATCGGTCCCATCTTGCGGATCGCCATCATCTGCTCGAGGAAGTCCTCGAGCGTCAACTGGCCGGACCCGATCTTCGCGGCGGTGTCCTCCGCCTGCTTCGCGTCGAAGACGGTCTCGGCCTGCTCGATGAGGCTGAGCAGGTCGCCCATGCCGAGGATGCGGCTCGCCATGCGATCCGGGTGGAAGATCTCGAAGTCCTCGAGCTTCTCGCCCGTCGACGCGAACATGATCGGTCGACCGGTGACCTCGCGGACGCTCAGCGCGGCGCCACCGCGGGCGTCGCCGTCGAGCTTGGTCAGCACGACGCCGGTGAAGCCGACACCGTCCTGGAAGGCCTGCGCCGTGCTGACGGCGTCCTGGCCGATCATCGCGTCGAGCACGAACAGGATCTCGTCGGGGTTCGTCGCGTCGCGGATACCGGCGGCCTGGCCCATGAGCTCGGTGTCGATACCGAGACGGCCCGCGGTGTCGACGATGACGACGTCGTACTGCTTGGCCCTGGCCTCCGCGACACCGGCGCGAGCGACCTCCACCGGATCGGCCGCGGTCACGCCGAGGGCGTTCTCGCCGCCGCCGATCGACGTGCCCGGATGAGGCGCGAACACCGCGGCGCCGGCACGCTCGCCGACGATCTGGAGCTGACTCACGGCACCGGGGCGCTGGAGGTCGCAGGCCACGAGGAGCGGGGTGTGGTTCTGGTCCTTCAGCCACTTGGCGAGCTTGCCCGCGAGCGTCGTCTTACCGGAGCCCTGCAGACCGGCCAGCATGATGACGGTCGGCGGGTTCTTCGCGAACTCCACCCGCCGGGTCTCGCCACCGAGGATGCCGACGAGCTCGTCGTTGACGATCTTGACGACCTGCTGCGCGGGGTTGAGAGCAGCCGAGACCTCGGCGCCCTTCGCGCGCTCCTTGATCCGGGTGATGAAGGCGCGCACGACCGGCAGCGCGACGTCGGCGTCGAGCAGTGCCAGGCGGATCTCGCGGCACACCGCATCGATGTCGGCGCCCGAGAGCCGACCCTTGCCTCTCAGATCCTTGAGGCTTCCGGTCAATCTGTCGGACAGTGATTCGAACACCGATACTCCTGAACATCGCGAGAGAAGTGAAGACTCCGTCGACCAGACTAACGGTCGATCGACCCGGCGGTGGCCCGGCCCGACGCGTACCTCAGTCGTCCGACTCGGGCTCCTTCGGACGCAGGGCGGGGACGACGGCCAGCAGCGCGCGTTCGAGCTCCTCGCGCTGAGCCCGTGATCCGGCGCCGCCCTCCGACGCCCCGCTGGTGTCGACGCAGAACGCGTCCACCACCGAGGATCCGCGGGTGGTGACCTTGGCCCAGCGCACGTCGGCACCGTGCTTCTCGAAGACGGACGAGAGCCGGCACAGTAGCCCGAGCCGATCCTCGGCGCGGACCTCCACGATCACGGAGTCACCGTCCGGACCGTCGAACCACAGCACCCGCGGCGGCGCCTGCGCGTACAGCAGCACCTCCGACGAGTCGAGCGCTCCGAGATCGCCGTCCGACGCGGCGATCCGTGCCCCGGCCTCCTTGAGGTCGAGTTGCGCGAGCAGGTCGAGGTCCCCGTCGAGTGCCCGGATGAGCTCCTGGCGCAGCAGGCCGGGCTGGGGCGGCGCCCCGAAGGTGGGCGTGACGACGAAGCGGTTGATCGCGAACCCGTTCGCGCTGACCACGGACGCGGACAGCACCCGCAGCGCGGCCAGAGCGAGCACGCCCGACGCGTTGGACAGCAGGCCGAGCCTGTCCGGCGCGGTCACCGTCACCTCGAACGTGTGCGGACTGTCCGACGGCTGCAGATCGACGTCGACTCCGCCCTCGGCGGCGCGGGCCGCGAGCGCCGCGTCGATCGGATCGGGCGTCGGCAGTGATTCACCGGCCATGATCATGCGGCAGCGCCGCACGAGCTCACCGATGAGCGAGGACTTCCAGTCCCCCCAGACACCGGGTCCCGTCGCGAGCGAGTCCGCCTCGGCCAGCGCGTGCAGGAGTTCGAGCAGGATCGGATCGCCGTCCAGCGCGTCGACCACCCGCTGCACCGTCGCGGGATCGTCCAGGTCGCGTCGGGTCGCGGTGTCCGGCAGGAGCAGATGGTGGCGCACCATCGCCTCGAGCAGCCGGACGTCCGACGGCCACAGACCGAGCCGCTTGCCCACCTGCGTGGCCAGATCCGCGCCGACGATGCTGTGGTCTCCCCCGCGGCCCTTGCCGATGTCGTGCAGCAGTGCCCCGAGGACCAGCAGGTCGGGCCTCGCGACCCGGGTGGTGAAACCACTCGCGTGCGCGGCGGTCTCGACGAGATGGCGATCCACCGTCCAGGTGTGCACGGCGTCGCGCGGCGGGAGGTCGCGCACCGCCCCCCACTCGGGAAGCAGACGCCCCCACAGGCCCGTCCGGTCCAGAGCCTCGATCGCGTCGATGGCGCGGCGGCCGGAGCCGAGGACCACCAGCAGGTCGTTCAGTGCCTCCTTCGGCCACGGCTCGCGCAGTTCCGGTGCACTGTCGGACAGCCGACCCAGGGTCGACGCGGACATCGGCATCCCTGTCACCGCGGAGGCCGCTGCGACACGCATGATCAGTCCCGGATCCTTGTTGGGGCGGGCGTCCCGCGCCAGCACCACCTCGCCGGCGTGCTCGACGACCCCCTCGTCCAGGGGCCGACGCACAGGTACCCGGCGGAGACGCGAGAGTCCGCGTCGCGGTATGGCATTCCCGGCGGTACGCAGGCCCACGTCCGTCGAGTAGACGATGGTGCGCGCCGAATCACTCAGTACGCGTGCGAGATCGAACCGATCGCCGATTCGGAGCGCGGCGGCGATCTCGTCCGCGTCCTGCGCTCGCAGCTGATCACGGGCACGGCCCGCCACCCGGTGCAGCTCGGTACGGACGTCGAGGATCCGTCGGTGAGCGAAATCCAGTCCACCGCCCGGTAATTCGGGCCCGAGGCCCGGCATCGCGTCGGTGAGCTGCGCGATGGAGAGCGCGTCGAGCAGCTGCACGTCGCGCAGTCCGCCGCGTCCACTCTTCAGATCGGGCTCGGCCCGGTGGGCGATCTCGCCGCTACGCCCCCAGCGAGTGCGGGTCAGCGCGTGCAACTCGTCGAACCGATCGCGGATCCCGATGCGCCACTGACGCCGGATCCCGTCGATCAACATCGAACTGAGTTCGGCGTCGCCCACGATGTGTCGGGCGTCGAGCAGACCGAGGGCCGCGGTCATGTCGTGGGCGGCCACGTCCAGAGCCTGCGGAACCGTGCGGACACTGTGATCGAGCTTGATGTGCGCGTCCCACAGCGGGTACCAGAGTTGGTCGGCCACACCGCTGACGAGCGCGGGATCGAGATCGTCGTGCAACAGCACCAGGTCCAGGTCCGAGTACGGCAGCATCTCGCGACGACCCAGCCCGCCGACGGCGACGATGGCGAATCCGCTGTCCGGCTTGATACCCACCTCGGAACCCTTGGTGGTCAGCCAGAACTCGTGGAGATCGACGAGCGCCTGGCGCAGCGCCGTCGCGTCCAGTCGTCGATTCCGGCCCTGGCCGGCGAGCAGTTGCTCGCGCGCTCGGACGAGATCCGCCGCTGCTTCGGAACCTCCCACGGGGCTCACTCCTTCTGGTGTCGTGTCGCCGAAAAACAGATCGGCCGCGGATCCGCCCCGTCGAACGAGGCGGATCCGCGGCCGGACTGACGGGAACTACAGAGCGTCGGAGCCACGCTCGCCGGTGCGCACGCGCACGACTGCCTCCACGGGCGAGACCCAGACCTTGCCGTCACCGATCTTGCCGGTGCGGGCTGCCTCGACGATCACCTCGACGACCTTGTCCACGGCCGCATCGTCCACGACGACCTCGACGCGCACCTTGGGAACGAAGTCCACGGAGTACTCGGCACCGCGGTAGACCTCGGTGTGGCCCTTCTGTCGGCCATACCCCTGTACCTCGCTCACGGTCATACCGAGAACGCCTGCCTGCTCGAGAGCCGTCTTGACGTCCTCGAGAGTGAACGGCTTGACGATTGCAGTGATCAACTTCATGTCTCACGCCTCCTTGCTGGGAACACGTCCCAGTGTTGACCCACCGAGTGCCGCAAAGTCGTAGGCGGTCTCGGCATGTTCCGATTCGTCGGCTCCCATGGATTCACCATCGTCGTCGATCCGGAGGCCCACGGTGTACTTGACGATGAGCGCGACGATGGTCGTACCCACCAGAGAGTAGAGCAGCACCGCACCGGCACCGACTGCCTGACGCCACAGCTGGTCGAATCCGCCGCCGTAGAACAGCCCCTCGACACCGGCCGGCGCCTCGGAGGTGGCGACCAGTCCGACGAGCAGCGTGCCCACCAGACCGCCGACGAGGTGGACGCCGACGACGTCGAGCGAGTCGTCGAAACCGAACTTGAACTTCAGGCCGACGGCCAGTGCGCAGAGCACACCGGCGACGACGCCGATGACGAGTGCACCGAGGATGTTGACCGAGGAGCAGGCCGGGGTGATCGCCACGAGTCCGGCGACGATGCCCGACGCACCACCGAGACTCGTCGCGTGCCCGTCACGGATGCGCTCCGTGAGGAGCCAGGCCAGCATGGCTGCGGCCGTGGCCGCAATGGTGGTGACGAAGGTGGCACCGGCGATGCCGTTGGAGCCGACGGCGGAACCGGCGTTGAAGCCGAACCAACCGAACCAGAGGAGGCCGGCACCCAGCATGACGAACGGCAGGTTGTGGGGGCGGAACGGAGTGCCCGGCCATCCCTTGCGCTTGCCCAGGATGACGGCGAGCACCAGACCCGCGGCACCCGCGTTGATGTGGACGGCGGTACCGCCGGCGAAGTCGACCGCCGCGAGCTTGTTGGCGATCCAGCCACCGGTCGTGGTGGTGACCTCGTCGAAGGAGAAGACCCAGTGCGCGACCGGGAAGTAGACGAGGGTCGCCCACAGTCCGGCGAACAGCAGCCACGGTCCGAAGCGCATGCGGTCGGCGACCGCGCCGGAGATGAGCGCGACCGTCAGGATCGCGAACATGGCCTGGAAGGAGACGAACACGGTCGCGGGGATGGTGCCGACGAGCGGGATCGCGGCATCGGTGAGCACACCGGCCTCGTCCTCGGAGGCGAGGTACGTTCCGCCGATCAGGCCCTTGAGCCCGAAGTACTGGAACGGGTCACCGATCAGGTTGCCCTTGTCCTCGCCGAAGGTGACCGAGTAGCCGTACAGCACCCAGAGAACGCCGACGACGCCCATCGCGCTGATGCTCATCATGATCATGTTCAGCACGCTCTTCGCGCGGACCATGCCGCCGTAGAAGAACGCAAGACCCGGAACCATGAGCAACACGAATGCCGCGCTTGTCAGCATCCATGCGGTGTCACCGGTGTCGGGCGCACCGATAGTGGGAAAATCCACCTTGAGCCTCCTCCTTCTTCCTCGCCCCAGCCGATGGCGGCTGACGACCTGAGGAGAAGGGTGCTCACTCGACGTTTCGGCGACGACACTGCGGTGTTTCGTCGGTGTGAACGCACAGCCGAATCATGTTGCGACCGTGTTGCGTCTCGGTCTTTTCACCCGATTCGGCCGCCGAGGACGCGATGAGAGTCGAATTCTCGGCGGCCCGAGCGGGGCTCGCGGTCAGCCCAGAAGAGCGTCGACGAACGCGCCGGGCTCGAACGGAGCGAGGTCGTCGGCGCCCTCACCGAGGCCCACGAGCTTCACCGGGACACCGAGTTCACGCTGCACCTGGAACACGATGCCGCCCTTGGCGGTGCCGTCCAGTTTGGTCAGCACGACGCCGGTGATGTCGACGACCTGAGCGAAGACCCGCGCCTGCGCGAGACCGTTCTGACCGATGGTCGCGTCGAGCACGAGCAGGACGTCGTCGACGGGCGCCTTCTTCTCGATGACGCGCTTGACCTTGCCCAGCTCGTCCATCAGTCCGGTCTTGGTGTGCAGTCGGCCCGCCGTGTCGATGAGCACGGCGTCGACTCCGTCGGCGATGCCGCGCGTCACGGCGTCGAACGCGACGGCGGCCGGATCGGCGCCCTCCTTGCCGCGCACCACCTCGGCGCCCACGCGCTCGGCCCACGTCTGCAGCTGGTCGGCCGCCGCGGCGCGGAAGGTGTCGGCCGCGCCCAGCACGACCCGACGGCCGTCCGCCACCAGGACGCGGGCGAGCTTGCCGGTCGTCGTGGTCTTGCCGGTGCCGTTGACGCCGACGACGAGCAGGACCGACGGCCGGTCACCGTGCGGCAGCGCACGGATCGAGCGGTCGAACGACGGGGTGAGCTGCTCGATCAGCACCTCGCGCAGCAGGGCGCGGGCCTCGGGCTCCGTCCGCACGTTGCGCACGGCCATCTGTTCACGCAGCGTCGCAACGATCTCGGCGGTCGCCGCACTTCCCAGGTCGGCGACGAGGAGGGTGTCCTCGACCTCCTCCCACGAGTCCTCGTCGAGGTCGCCGCCACCGAGCAGTCCGAGCAGCGACCGGCCCACGGCGTTCTGCGATCGCGACAGTCGACCGCGCAGCTTGGTCAGGCGGCCCGACGTCGGCTCGATCTCGTCGAGCACCGGAGCGGAGCTCGCCGGTTCTGCGGGCGTCTCCTCCTCCACCGGAGGGACGACCACGGGCGGGGTCTCGACAGTCGGTGCCTCCGTGGCCGGAACGGGCTCGTCGAGCACCGGGTCGGGCAGCGAGATGTCGGTGATGCCCCGCTTGGGTGCGTCGCGAGGAACCGACGCGTCGTCACCGACCCGCGGCTGATCGTCGGTGTCGGTGCGCTCGAGGGTGGGTTCGGGGATCGGCTTCCGGGGCGCCGGCGCGGGCGGAGCCGCCGTGCCCTGCGAGAAGTCGAATCCGGTCCCGGCCTTGTAGCCACCCGATCGGTCGACCTCGCGGACCTGCTCGGTGGTGTCCGGACGGGCCAGGGAGATGCGGCGACGACGCTGCAACACCAACCCGACGACGAGCACGACGACGAGCAGTGCGAGGACGGCCGCCACGACGATCCACAGTTCGGTAGTCACGTCGACCATCCTGTCAGGACGGTGGCTCGGGAGTCGCCACCTCCCCCGCGGGCTCGAGGACGGCACGCTTGGGCAACCGCTGCGAGATCACCGTCGTGATGCCGTCGCCGCGCATGCTCACGCCGTACAGCGCGTCGGCCACCTCCATGGTGGGTTTCTGGTGCGTGATGACGATGAGCTGCGACTTCTCCCGCAGCTGCTCGAACAGGCCGATGAGGCGACGGAGGTTCGTGTCGTCCAGCGCCGCCTCGACCTCGTCCATGACGTAGAACGGGGACGGCCGGGCCCGGAAGATGGCGACGAGCATCGCGACCGCGGTGAGCGACTTCTCGCCGCCGGACAGCAGCGACAACCTCTTGACCTTCTTGCCCGGCGGACGGGCCTCGACCTCGATGCCGGTGGTGAGCATGTCCGAGGGGTCGGTCAGTACCAGTCGGCCCTCACCGCCCGGGAAGAGCTTGGCGAAGACGCCGACGAACTCGCGCTCGACGTCGGCGTAGGCCTCGGTGAACACCTGCAGGATGCGGGCGTCGACGTCCGCGACCACGCCCAACAGATCCTTGCGCGCCGACTTCACGTCCTCGAGCTGGGTGGACAGGAAGTTGTAGCGCTCCTCCAGGGCGGCGAACTCCTCGAGAGCCAGCGGGTTGACCTTGCCCAGCGTCGCGAGGTCCTTCTCCGCACGCTTGACCCGGCGCTCCTGCTCCGCGCGGTCGAACGGCATCGGGGCCGGGGCCACCACCTGCTCGCCGCGTTCCTTCGCCTGCTCGTACTCCGCCATCTCGAGGTCGGTCGGCGGTAGCGTGACGTCGGGTCCGTACTCGGCGATCAGGTCGTCGGGCGCGATGGAGAACTGCTCCACCACGTTCTGTTCGAGCTGCTCGATGCGGAGCACCGCCTGCGCCTTGGCCACCTCGTCGCGGTGCACCGCGTCGGTCAACTGCGTGGCGCGCGCGGCGAGGGCGCGAACCTGTTCCCGCGTCCGGTCCAGCTCGGCCGCTCGGTCGGAACGACGGCGAGCCAGTTCGTCGCGGCGCACGGCAGCGTCCGCCACGACGCGCTCCAGCCGTCCGGCGACACGAGTCCCGGCCTCGGCGACCGCGGCGGCCACCGCAGCGGACTGCACGCGGCGTGCCCGTGCCCGCTCGGCCCGCGCACGGCCTTCTCGTTCCATCCGTGCCTGCCGACGGAGCTGGTCGGCCTTGCCGCGGACCGAGTCGGCGCGCTCCTCGGCGGTGCGTAGGGACAATCTGGCGTCGACCTCGACGGACCGCACCTCGGTGACCGCTGCGGCAGCGTCCTCGCGGGCCCGCGCCCACTCCTCCGCCTCACCGTCCCCGTCGGCGTCGCCGCCCTGGTCGTCCTCGGCCCGGCGCACGCGCTCCTCCAGTTCGGCGAGCGCGGTCACCGCCTCGTCCCGCTGATGCTCGGCCCGTTCGCGCTGGGACTGCAGCCGGGTCGACTCGGCATGCGCGACACGGGCGACCTGGCCCAGTCGGCCGAGTTGCTCGTACACCGCGGACATCGCGGCGTCGGACTCCGTGAGCGCGGCCAACGCCTGATCGGCGGCCTCCCGGCGGTCCGCCTGTTCGGCGAGCGCCCCGGACAGCGCCGCGGCGAGTTCCTCGGTCCGACGCTCCGTCGCCGCCAGTTCGGTCACCGACTCGTCGATGGCCGCCTGCACCTCGAGCGTGCTGGGTCGGCGGTCCGACCCACCGGTGATCCACCCGCGCCCCACCAGGTCGCCGCCGCGTGTCACAACGCGCACGTCGGCACTGTCCTCGACCAGGGCGGTGGCCTCTTCCAGCGTGTCGACGACGCTGGTGCCCGCCAACAACGAGGCGAGCGCGCCGCGCGCCGACTCGGACGCCTCGATCACCGACAGGATCGAGGTGCCGGAGCCGATCGTCCGCTCCTCGGACGCCGCGCCCGTGGGGTAGACGATCGCCGCGCGGCCGGCGTCCTCGCTCTTGAGCGCCGACACCGCCTCGCGGGCGTTCTCGACCGACGAGACCACCACGGCGTCGGCCGCGGCTCCCAGCGCCACGGCCACCGCCACCTCGTACCCCGGCCGCACGGTGAGGTGATCGCCCAACCTGCCGACGACGCCGTGCTGTTGCTTCTCCCCCAGCCACGCACCGCCGTCGCCGCGTTCCAGGTTCATCGTGAGAGCGTCGATCCGGGCGCGCAGCGATGCCACTCGCTGGCTCGACTCCCGTTCTCCCGTCTGCAGTTCCGCGACGCGGGCGTCGGCGATGGCCAGTGCCTCGACAGCATTCTCGTGCTGCGAGTCCAGTCCCGCCTCACCGGCGTCGAGTTCGCCGACCTTCTCCTGGACGATGTCGAACTCGGCCTGTGCGGCGTCGCCGCGGTGCCTCGCGTCCTCGATCGCGGTCGCGAGACGGGCCACCTCCGTGTCGTACGACTCGGCCCGAGCGCGCAGCCCGTCCACCTGACCGGAGAGCCGCGCGAGGCCCTCCCTGCGGTCGGCGACGGCGCGCACGGCAGCGGCGTGGGCGCGCTCCGCGTCCGCCGCGGCCGCTTCCCGTTCCGCGAGCTGCTCCCTCGCGGCATCGAGGGTGGCGCGCGCGAACTCCACCGCCTCGGTCAGCTGCATCTCCTCCTCGGCGACCCGGTCCGCACGCTGCTCGAGCTCGTCCGGGTCGGGACCGCGGCGGTCCTCCGGCTCGTCACCGAGGTGACGTGCCCGCTCGGTCGCGATGCGCACGGTGGCGCCGACACGCTCGGCGAGAGCGGACAGCTGGAACCACGTCTGCGCCGCCGCCTCCGCGCTCGGGGTGAGTCGCGCGAGGTCCTGCTCGCCCTCGGCCAGCACCGCCTCGCCCTCGGCCAACGCGTCCTGGACCGCGGCGTACTCCTCGCGAGCCTTCGTCTCGTCGTGCGACTGTTCCGCCAGTTCGGTCCGGCGTGTCACCAGATCGTCGGCGGCGATGCGCAGGCGCGCGTCGCGGAGGTCCGCCTGCACGGTCTGCGCGCGCCGGGCCACCTCGGCCTGTCGGCCCAGGGGCTTCAGCTGCCGACGCAGTTCGGTGGTGAGGTCCGTCAGACGCGCGAGGTTGGCCTGCATGGAGTCGAGCTTGCGGACGGCCTTCTCTTTGCGCTTGCGGTGCTTGAGGACGCCGGCGGCCTCCTCGATGAAGGCGCGACGGTCCTCCGGCCGCGACTCGAGAATGGCGGCGAGTCGACCCTGACCGACGATGACGTGCATCTCACGGCCGATACCCGAGTCGCTGAGCAGTTCCTGGACGTCCATCAGTCGGCACGAGCTGCCGTTGATCTCGTACTCGCCGGCACCGTCGCGGAACATGCGGCGGGTGATCGAAACCTCGGAATAGTCGATCGGCAGCGCGCCGTCGCTGTTGTCGATGGTCAGCGTCACCTCGGCCCGGCCCAGCGGGGCGCGGCCGGACGTGCCGGCGAAGATGACGTCCTCCATCTTGCCGCCGCGCAGCGCCTTCGCGCCCTGCTCCCCCATGACCCAGGTCAGAGCGTCGACGACATTCGACTTGCCCGATCCGTTGGGCCCCACCACGCAGGTGATGCCGGGCTCGAAACGCAGAGTCGTCGCCGAGGCGAAGGACTTGAAGCCCTTCAGCGTCAGACTCTTGAGGTGCATGGCGGTTCAGACTACCCAGCCCTGCTCTCTCAGCGTTCGACGAACCCGTCGAGTCCGCCGCGCGCGGATTCCCAGTTGTCCACCACGGTGGTCACCGAGCCCGGGGTGTCACCCGATCGCAGTGCGGCGAGCAGCGCCTCGAGATCCGCTCGATCTCCCTCGGCGACCACGTGCACCCGGCCGTCGGACGTGTTGGTCGCTGATCCGACGAGCCCGAGTTCCAACGCGCGCGACCGCGTCCACCAGCGGAAACCGACGCCCTGGACACTGCCGTGGACCCACGCGCTCAGCCGTTCGAGGTCGACTGCCGTCACTCCTCGACCTCGATACGGAGGTCCACCTCGGTGCCCGCCTTCAACGTGCGCCCCACCGTGCACACCTTGTCGACGGCCTTGGTGACGACGGTGAGCAACCGTTCCCTGGCCTCCGGATCGAGGGCGCTGAGGTCGACCGTCAGCACCTCCTCGAGCCGCGGGTAGCGCTCCTCGTCACGATCTGCGACGCCCGACACCCGGACGGTCGCGTCGTAGTCGTCACCGAGCCGGCGGGCGAGGGGACGGTCGGAGCTCATGCCCGTGCATGCCGCGAGAGCGATCTTGAGCAGCTCACCGGGAGTGAAGACACCCTCGACGTCCTCGGACCCGATGAGCACTTCGGCACCGCGCGAACTCTTGCCGGTGTAACGACGTGTCCCGGTGCGATCGACCCACAGTTCAGTCATGATCGCGATGTTAGTGGGAGGACGTCAGATCATGTCCTTGCGCGTCAACCACCGCATGATCGGCCAGCCGAGGAACACCGGGATCCAGCACGTGAGCACGCGATAGAGCAGAACGGACGGCACCGCGATGGTGGCGGGCAACCCGAACGCCGCCAGACCGCCGATGAGAGCGGCTTCCACGGCGCCGATGCCACCCGGCGTCGGGGCTGCGGAGGCGAGCGTCCCACCGATCATCGTGACGATGGTGACCGTGATGAAGGTGGTGCCCCCGCCGAACGCCTCGATGCTCACCCACAGCGCGAAGGCAGCACCGAGAGTGGTTGCGGCGCAGCCCAGCACGATGACGGTGAAGCGTGCCGGATGCCGCACGAGCTCCGAGAGGTCCGAGTAGACCTCCGCGAGCTGAGGCCGCACCGCGGTGCGCAGGAAGCGCCGCAGGGTGGGCACGAACAGGAAGGCGCCGAGGGCGCCGAACGCGACACCGGCAATGAGGTACAGGATCGTGGCGTTCGGGACGAAGCGGGACAGGTCGGCGGACTGGCCCGCCGCGACGCTGAACACCACGAGCAGCGTCACGTGCGAGATCACCTGCACCAGTTGCTGCAGAGCTACCGCGGCGGTCGAGCGCGTGAGCGTCAAACCGCCCTTCTGCAGGAAGCGGACGCTCAGCGCCAGTCCGCCGACACCCGCCGGAGTCGTCGTCGCCGCGAACGTGTTGGCCACCTGCATGATCGTCGTGTTCAGGAAACCCACGGCGCCCGAGGCGCACGCCCACAGTGCCGCGGCCGCTCCGAAATAGGTCGCGGCGGAGATCGCGAGACCGAGCAGTGCCCACCACCAGTCGATCGAGGCCAGCTCGGAGGCGAAGGTGGGGACCTGACTGATGAACGGATACGCGACGTAGACCAGCGCGATGAGCAGGACCAACTGCACGACCTGGTTGCGCGAGAACCGCGTCACCTGCTCGGTGGCGATCGCCGAGGTCCCGGTCCGGGCCAGCACCGTGTCTCGCGTCGCCGTGAGCACCCCCTTGGCGTCGTGCACCGCCCGGCGCACGCGGGTCGGGATGGCGGACGGCGTGAGCCGGCGTGAGGCGGTGAGAACGTCCGCCGGGCCGAGCCTGTCGATCGCGGCGTCGACGGCGACGTCGGGCCCGTACAGCGATGCGGTGGTCAGCATCAGCTGCGCGGCGTCCGAGTGCAACTGGGCCTGCGACGCGCCGAGTTCCGCGGTGTCGAAGCCACCGAGCAATGCGGTGCCGTCCTCGTCGATCCGGATGTCGTCGACCCGGAGGTCTCCGTGCGAGATCTGCCGGGAGCGCAGCACTCCCAGAGTCCGCCACAGTGCGTGCGCATCCTCCGGACGCTCGGGGTCCACGCGCCGACCGCGGGGAACGCTGTGGGCGTACAGGACCCAGCCACGCTCGAGGGCCGACACCGCCGTCGGGACACAGGCCGCCACGCCCAGGTCGTTCAGCGCGATGCCCATCAACGCGCGATGCTCCACCGCGCGGCGCTGGGAGGCGTGCAGGGGCGGGCTCTCCGACGACCGCAGAGTCACCAGTCGGCGCAGCAGACGCAGGGCGCCGCGGCTGCGCTGATTGGGACCGAACAGCTCGACGACGACGTCGTGGCCCACCGGCCCGATCCGTCCCGAGAGCACCAGGGGACCCGAACTCGCCGGGCGCAGAACGACGAACCCGGCGATGTCGACTCCCCGGCGCTTCAGGGCACGGACGGCCTCGGCGAGCGGCACCTCGAGTGCCGGGGTGCCCACCACCCAGATCACGAGCGATCCGGCGAGCCACCCCACGGCGAGACCGAGCAGCGAGCGCGCGGGGACGACGGTGCTGATGAGCAGATGGATCGGGACGAAAGCCAGCAGCAGCACCCACCACGTCCGCTTCCAGCGGATCGGCAGCCCCGGGCCGGAGACGGTGAGCACGGCCGCGACGATGGCGATCCAGCGCGGATCGTCGAGGATCTGCGAGAGCAGGGTGTCCAGGCGCGTCGATTCGTCGATGTGCCACTTCGGCGCGGAGATCCCGCTGCCACTGACCGACAACGCCAGTGCGGCCACCACGGCCGCAGCGACGTAACCCGCGAGCAGCCGCCAGCGGCGTGCCGCCACCAGTCCGGCGAGCACGGTGAACGGAAGAGCCAGAATGGCGACGCCGTACACGAGATAGACGGCATTGGACTGGCTCGGGGTGAGCACGCCGACGATGTCGGAGATCGAGCGCTCCAGCGCTGTCCACTCGTTGCGGGTCACCAACGAACCGACGACGATCGCCCCCAGGACGATCGCCGCGGTCACGACCCGCAGGATGTCGCTCGTTCGCCGGGTCAACGGTTGCAGGACGCTCCCGGTGACCGGGATGTCTCTTCCGTCGACCAGCACACCGGCCAACCTATCGGAGCGGTGGGCCGCCGGCGGTGAGGCGCATCAGGTTCGGAAGCGATACCCCATGCCGGCCTCGGTCAGCAGGTGGCGTGGATGCGCCGGATCGGGCTCGAGTTTGCGCCGCAGCTGACCGAGATACACCCGGAGATAGTGGGTCTCGGTCTCGTACGCCGGGCCCCACACCTCGCGCAGCAGTTCTCGCTGTCCGACCAGCTTGCCGCGGTGCCGCACCAGCATCTCGAGCATGCCCCACTCGGTGGGGGTGAGGTGGACCGGCTGCCCGTCGCGCGTCACCGATCTCGCGGCCAGATCCACGGTGAACGAGTCGGTCACGACGACCGCCTCGCCGTCGCCGTCCGCCGTGCGTGCGGCGCGCCGAACCGCGACGCGCAGCCGGGCGAGGAACTCGTCCATGCCGAACGGCTTGGTCACGTAGTCGTCCGCACCCGCGTCCAGCGCGTCGACCTTGTCGCCGGAGTCCGAACGGGCGGACAGCACGATCACGGGCACGGTGGTCCACCCGCGAAGTCCGGCGAGCACCTCCAGGCCGTCGAGATCCGGCAGACCCAGGTCGAGGACGATCACGTCCGGATGCCTCTCGGCGGCGGCGCGCAGAGCTCCCGCTCCGGTCGACGCCGTCGACACGTCGTAGCCCCGCACCCCGAGATTGATGCGCAGCGCCCGCAGCAACTGCGGCTCGTCGTCGACGACGAGGACACGGGTGGGCGGCGGTCCCGGCCGCGGCGTCTCGGTCGTTCCCCCGTCCTCGGTCACGACGCCGCCGGCAGGTCGACGGTGACGGTCAGCCCGCCGCCGACGGTGCGCTGCGTCGACACCGTGCCGTGCATGGCCTCGACGAAGCCGCGCACCACGGACAGTCCGAGGCCGACGCCGGTGGTGTTGTCGCGATCCCCGAGCCGCTGAAACGCGTCGAAGACGGTCTCCTCCGAGCCGTCCGCGATACCGGGCCCGTGGTCGGCCACGGCGAGCCGGACGCGGTCGTCGTCCACACGAGCGGACACGCGGATCTCGCCGTGGGGTGCGTACCGCACAGCGTTGTCGATCAGATTCGCCACCACTCGCTCCAGCAGACCCTCGTCCGCCAGCACCGACAGATCCCCCACCTCCACCTGCAGGCGGGACCGCGCCGGACCGACGGAGGCCGAGGCGCGGTGCACCACCTCGTCGAGGAACACACGCGCCGACACCGGCCGCACCACGCCGGCGGCCAGGCGCGAGGAGTCGAGCAGGTTCTCCACCAGCGCGGTGAGCTGATCCGCCGACTCCTCGACCGTCGCCAGCAACTCCGCGGTGTCCTCGGGCGAGAAGGTGACGTCCTCGCTGCGCAGACTCGAGGCGGCGGCCTTGACCGCGGCCAGCGGCGTCCTCAGGTCGTGTCCCACGGCGGACAGCAGTGCCCGCCGCAGTGTGTCCGACTCGACGGCGGCCGCGGCGGTGCTCGCCTCCGCGGCCAGTTCGCTCTGGCGGATCAAGCCGACCGCCTGATTGGCGACCGCCGTGAGGACACGCCGGTCGGTCGCGCGGGTGCGGTGCCCCGCGAGGACGAGGGCGTACTCCTCGTCGCCCACCTCCACCGCGGTGTCGGCGGCGTCCACGCTCGTGGGCGGGTTCTCCCCCACTGCACTGACGACGCCGTGCCCCGAGCGCAGCACCGCCACGGCGCGCTGCCCGTACGTCTCGCGCACCCGCTCGAGCAGAGCGGGCAGGTCGGCTCCCCGCAGCACCGATCCGGCGAACAGCGCCAGCAGTTCCGCCTGTTGCGACGCGCTGCGGGCGTCCCGTGCCCGCCGGGCGGCCGCGTCGACGAGCACGGCCACCGCCACGGCGACGACGAGCAGCACCACAGTCGTCACGAAGTTGTCCGGCTCGGCGATGGTGAAGCTGTAGCGCGGTTCGGTGAAGAGGAAGTTCAGCAGCAGGGCGGAGAACAGCGCCGACAGGATCGCGGGGGCCACGCCGCCGAGCAGGGACACCGCCAGCACGACGATGAAGAACAGCGCGCTCTCGCCGCCGAGATCGAGAAGGTCGTCCACGAGCGAGATCAATCCCGCCGCCACCGCCGGTACGGCGAGCGCGGCGATCCAGGCGACGGGGCGCCGGACGGTCGGCGACGACAGTCGCCGGACTGCGGTGGAGGCGTGGTCGTGCGTGACCATGTGGACGTCGATCGCGCCGGAGTTCTGCACCACGGTCGATCCGATGCCCTCGTCGACGGCCCGTGCCCACCGTGACCGGCGCGACGTTCCGAGCACGAGTTGCGTCGCGTTCACCCCGCGGGCGAACTCGAGCAACGTCACGGGCACGTCGTCGCCGACGACACTGTGCATCGAGGCGCCCAGACCGCCGGCCAGGGTCCGCACCGCACCCATGTGCGCGGCGGACACCCCCGCCAACCCGTCACCTCGCACCACGTGCAGCACCATGAGTTCGGCGCTGGACTTCGCGGCGATCCGGCTGGCGCGGCGTACGAGAGTGTCGGACTCGGGTCCGCCTGTCACCGCGACGACGACACGCTCTCGCGCTTCCCAGGTGTCCCTGATGGCGTTGTCGGCGCGGTAGCGGGCCAGCGCCGCATCGACCTGGTCCGCCAACCACAGCAGCGCCAACTCCCGCAGAGCGGTGAGGTTTCCACGCCGGAAGAAGTTGCTCAGTGCCGCGTCGATCTTCTCGGGT
Organism: Rhodococcus sp. BP-160; assembly: GCF_019836205.1. Taxonomy (NCBI): domain Bacteria; kingdom Bacillati; phylum Actinomycetota; class Actinomycetes; order Mycobacteriales; family Nocardiaceae; genus Rhodococcus; species Rhodococcus sp. BP-160. The sequence continues at coordinate 622,652 of NZ_JABUEK010000002.1, read as the reverse complement.
GCGTAGACGTTCCCGTGTGACAGTCTGCGTCGCAACGCTTCCGGTGTGATGTCGACCAGCTCTACCTGGGCCGCGGCTCGCACGACAGCGTCGGGAACCGTCTCCCGCTGCACCACACCGGTGATGCGCTGGACCACGTCGTTGAGACTCTCGAGGTGCTGCACGTTCAGAGTCGACACCACGTCGATCCCGGCGGCCAGAAACTCCTCGACGTCCTGCCAGCGCTTGGCGTTGCGACTGCCCGGAGTGTTCGAGTGGGCCAGTTCGTCGACGAGGACCACTTCCGGCATTCTGGCCACGACGCCGTCGACGTCGAGTTCGGGGACCGAGGCTCCGCGATACTCGACCATGGTCGGCGCCAGTACCGCGATGCCTTCCAGCATCTCTGCCGTTCGAGTGCGTCCGTGAGTCTCGACGACGCCGGCGACGACGTCACACCCACGGGACTGGCGACGGTGCGCCTCGCCGAGCATCGCGAACGTCTTTCCCACGCCCGGCGCCGCGCCGAGATAGATGCGCAGTTCTCCCCTGCCCCCCGGTGTCGTGCGTTCGTCCGCGGCGTCGGCGTGCATGCTCACGTGCTCATCATCCACCCGTGGTCGAGCAGTCGGGTGCAGTCAGTCCCAGGTCGACGTTCAGCGTGGCGACGTTCACCGTCGCCTGTCCCAGGAATCCGAACTGACGACCGTCGGTGTTCGCGGCCACCAGCGCGCGGACCTCGTCCCGGGAGTTGCCGGTTGCTGCCGCCACACGGGGGACCTGAAGCTCCGCGTACGCCGGGCTGATGTCCGGGTCGACACCCGAACCGGAACCGGTGACCGCGTCGACGGGCACCGCCGCCGGATCGACGTTCTCACGCTCGGCGATCGCAGCACGACGTTGCTCGATGAACGACGCGAGAATGTCACTGCTCGGACCCTGGTTCAGAGGGAGAGCGGCGGAGGGGTCCCCCGCGGCGAAGGCGTCGTCGTCGGCGACCGACCCTGTGACGCGCGTGTGGAAATACGGATCGGGTCGTCCGTCTGCGACCACGGTGTCGACGCCGATGAGCGAGCTGCCGACAACACATCCCGAGGCATCGCGGATGGGTGAACCTTCCGCCGAGTCGGACCCGATGCGACTGATGGCCCACACCGCGGCTGGGTACCCGATTCCGAGGAGAACCGTCAACACCAGCAGAACTGTGAATCCGGCGACGATCTGTTTGAAGAACACCGAAAATGTACGCATTGCTAGCCCATTCCAGGAACGAGTCGGACCACGAGGTCGATCAGCCAGATACCGATGAAGGGCGAGATCACACCGCCGACGCCGTAGACGGCGAGGTTGCGGCCGAGCAGTGTCGACGCGGTGGACGGCGTGTACCGAACACCCTTCAGCGCAAGAGGAATCAGCGCCACGATGACCAGTGCGTTGAACACCACGGCCGAGACGATCGCTGATTGTGGAGTTGCCAGCCGCATGATGTTCAGTGTGTCGAGCTGGGGATACACCGTGGAGAACAGTGCCGGCAGGATCGCGAAGTACTTGGCGAGGTCGTTCGCCAACGAGAACGTGGTGAGCGCTCCGCGGGTGATGAGGAGTTGCTTTCCGACCTCGACCACCTCGATCAATTTGGTGGGATCGGAATCGAGATCCACCATGTTGCCCGCCTCTTTCGCTGCGGACGTGCCGGTGTTCATTGCCACGCCTACGTCGGCCTGAGCCAGCGCGGGAGCGTCGTTGGTGCCATCCCCCGTCATTGCGACCAGCCGACCACCGTTCTGTTCACGGCGGATCAAGGCCAGTTTGTCTTCCGGTGTCGCTTCGGCGAGGAAGTCGTCCACGCCGGCTTCCGCGGCGATGGCCCGAGCGGTGAGGGGGTTGTCGCCGGTCACCATCACGGTCCGAATGCCCATGGCGCGCAACCGTTCGAATCGCTCGGCGATGTGAGGCTTGACCACATCCGACAACTCGACGACTCCGAGAACTCGGGCACTCGATCCGGATTCGGCGACCGCGACGACGAGCGGTGTACCGCCCGCTTCGGACACCGATTCGACCGAATCACGTACCGCAGTGTCGGCGGCGTGGCCACTCTGCTCGCGAACCCAGGCGAACACGCTGTCGGAGGCACCCTTTCGGATCTGCCGACCGTCGACGTCCAGCCCACTCATGCGGGTCTGAGCGGTGAACGGAACGAACTCACCCCCAGCTGTGGGAGCTACATCCCCGCCGAAGTCGCGTGCGACGAGTTCGACGATGCTGCGTCCTTCGGGTGTTCCGTCAGCGAGCGACGACAGGCGGGCCGCGTCGGCGAGTTCCCGAACATCGACCCCGGGTGCCGGATGCAGTGCCGTGGCTCTGCGATTTCCGAAGGTGATCGTGCCGGTCTTGTCCATGAGCAGGGTGTCGATGTCGCCGGCGGCCTCGACCGCGCGGCCCGACATGGCCAGAACGTTGCGCTGCACCAGTCGGTCCATACCGGCGATGCCGATGGCGGACAGGAGTGCGCCGATGGTCGTCGGAATCAGGCAGACGAGAAGTGCGATGAGCTTGACCGGATCCTGCGCCGACCCCGCGTAGATGCTCATGGGACCGATGGCCACGACGGCAAGCAGGAACACGATGGTCAGGGACGCGAGCAGGATGTTGAGAGCGATCTCGTTCGGAGTCTTCTGTCGCGACGCACCCTCGACGAGCGCGATCATCCGGTCGACGAACGTCTCACCCTGTGCGGCGGTGATCTTCACGACGATCCGGTCCGACAGCACGGTCGTGCCGCCGGTGACGGCGCTTCGGTCACCGCCCGATTCGCGCACCACCGGTGCGGATTCACCCGTGATGGCGGATTCGTCCACCGATGCGATGCCGTCGACCACATCACCGTCACCGGGAATGACCTCCCCTGCGGTGACGACCACCTCGTCACCGACCTTCAGCTCGGTGCCGGGCACGCTCTCGACGGACCCGTCGGGCAGCCGACGATTCGCGAGCGTGTCCCGTTTGACGTTGCGCAGACTGGCCGCCTGGGCCTTGCCGCGACCCTCGGCAACGGACTCGGCGAGGTTCGCGAACACCACGGTGAACCAGAGCCACCCGGTGACGAGCCAGGAGAACACCGACGGGTCGGCGATCGCCATGACAGTGGTGATGACCGAGCCGACCAGAACGACGAACATGACCGGGTTGCGGGCCTGGTGACGCGGATCGAGCTTGCGGAATGCGGTGGGCAACGAGGTCCACAGCTGTGTGGGGCTGAAGTAGCCGGATGTGACGGGAGCCGGCGCGCCGTCGTCGGGTGTCGCCTCCGACTGAGTGGGATGGTCGTTGACGAGGGTCATTGCAAAGCCTCCGCGAAGGGGCCCAGCGCGAGCGCCGGGAAGAATGTGAGCGCAGCGACGAGGACGATCGTGCCGGTGAGAAGACCGGCGAACAGCAGTCCCGTGGTGGGGAGCGTCCCGGGTCCGGCCGGACTTCGACGCTTGGTCACGAGTGAGCCGGCGAGAGCCAGAACGAACACGATCGGAAGGAATCGGCCGAGCAGCATCGCAATGCCGAGGGAGGTCTGGAACCAGTCGTCGGTCACGGTCAGTCCGCCGAACGCACTTCCGTTGTTGTTCGACGCGGAGGCGTAGGCATAGAGCACCTCGCTGAACCCGTGGATCGAACCCGGAGTTCCAGGGTCGCCGCTGTTGCCGAGCGCTCCGCTGGTGGAACCGAGGATCACCGTGACACCGGTCCCGATCAGAACGAGCGCCGGCATGACCAGTACCGACAACGCTGCCATCGTGATCTCGCGTTTGCCGAGCTTCTTCCCGAGGTATTCGGGCGTGCGTCCGACCAGAAGCCCACCCACGAACACGGCGATGACGGCCAGGACCAGCATTCCGTAGAGGCCGGTCCCGACTCCGCCGGGTGCCACCTCGCCGAAGAGCATGTTCAGGATGACGACTCCACCGCCGAGCGGGGACATGGCGTCGTGCGCGGAGTTGACTGCACCGGTCGATGTTCCGGTGGTGCTGACTGCGAACAGGGCCGAGCCGGGAATGCCGAATCGTTGTTCCTTGCCCTCCATCATGGCGCCGGCGGCCTGCGCAGCGACGCCGCGAGTACCGGATTCCGCAGCGAGGGTCACGGCGAGAATGCCGGCCCACAGCAACGCCATGACGGCGAGAATCGACAGACCCTGCTTGCGTTCTCCGACGAGGGTTCCGAAGGTGCGCGTCAATGCGACCGGGACCAACAGCAGGGCGATGATCTCGACGATGTTGGACAGCGGCGTCGGATTCTCGAACGGGTGCGCCGAGTTGGCCGCCAGGATTCCGCCACCGTTGGTACCGAGCTCTTTGATCGCTTCCTGAGAGGCGACAGGAGCGAGTGCGTTCGTGATCGAGCTGCCGTCCAGACCCGTCGAGGCGAAACCACTGTGGAACGACATGACGACGCCCTGCGTCAGCAGGATCAGCGCCACGACGAACGACAACGGCAGCAGGATCCGCAGTACGCCGCGCGTGAGATCGACCCAGAAGTTTCCGAGTTCACCTCCGCTGCGCACACGGACGAACCCGCGGATCACCGCGACGGCCACAGCCAGTCCGACTGCGGCAGAGACGAAGTTCTGTACTGCGAGGCCGAGAGGTTGAGTCAGATTGCTCATCGTCGTCTCGGGTGAGTACGACTGCCAGTTCGTGTTGGTGACGAAGGAGATCGCCGTGTTGAACGCGACCGACGGGCTGACGCCCGGCAGCGAGTTGTTCAGCGGCAGAACACCTTGAACCCGTTGGAGGGCATAGAGGAAGAAGACCCCGGCAGCAGAGAAGCCCAGCAGCGACAAGGCGTAGCCGACCCACGTCTGTTCCGAGCGGGGGTCGATCCGGCACACGCGATACAGCAGGTATTCCACCCGCCAGTCCGCCGTTGCCGATACCGACCTGCTCGTCGGCTTCGGCGGGTCGAGCGTGGTGGTCGTGGTGATCGTCGATCCCGCAGCCTGTCGTGCGGCAGAGCTGACCACTTCGTCACGAGCACGTTCATCTCGCGGAGTGATGAAGACGCGCGCCATGTGGTCGCCGAGGGGAACGTAGGCGGCAGCGAGCACGATCACGACGGCCGCGATCTGAAGCCCGGCCGCAAGTGCGGGAGTCACGGCTCAGAACCTCTCGGGGTCGAGCAACGCGATCAGCAGGTACACCGCAAGTGCCGCGGAGACCACGATCAACATCACGCTCTCGATTCCGGCGGCGGTCATGCGGATCGACCGAGTCGAAGAACGGTGAACACCAGCGCAGCGAAACCTGCTGCCGCGGTGAGTAGGTAGGCCAGGTCAGCCATGGATGCAATCCTCGTGAAACGGCGACGACCTGCCGGCGGATGCTCGGCAGCTACGCCAGCGTCCACCCCCTACGCGCCCATCTCGGCCTTACTGACGCTCTGTTGACGCTGCGAGCAGGCGCTTTGATGCGATCTTTACGCCACGCACCGGAATCATCCCCGCCGAACCCTCGGCGCCGGCTGACACTTCGGACAGCTGAAGGACGACCGATTCATGAACTTCTCGCGGCGGATGGGAGCGCCGCAGCGAGGGCACGGGAGTCCCTCCTGGCCGTATGCGGCCAGTGACCGGTCGAAGTACCCCGACTGACCGTTCACGTTGACGTACAGCGCGTCGAACGAGGTGCCGCCCTGCGCCAGTGCCTCCCCCATGACAGCGTGCGCGTTGTTCAGCAACCTGCGCAGCGCCGGGCGAGTCAGTGAATCGGTGAGTCGATTGCCGTGGATCTTGCTGCGCCACAACGACTCGTCGGCGTAGATGTTGCCCACGCCCGACACGACGGTCTGATCGAGGAGCGCGCGCTTGATCTCGGTGTGCTTGCCCCGCATCGCCGTCACCACGGACTCCGCGTCGAACTGGGGGTCGAGTGGGTCGCGGGCGATGTGCGCCACGGGAACCGGGACCCGGGAGCCGTCGACCTCCACGAGGTCGGCGACCGCCCACCCGCCGAACGTCCTCTGATCGACGAATCGCAGATCCGTGCCGCTGCCCAGTCGGGCGCGGATGCGCAGATGCTTCTCGTCGGGTGCGTCCGCGGGCTGGACGAGCATCTGCCCGCTCATGCCCAGGTGCACCACGATCGACTCGAGCGGCCCGGTCGCGTCGTCGTTCGCGGCGACCACGAGCCAGAGGTACTTGCCACGGCGCTCGGCGGACACGACGGTGGTGCCGGCCAGTCGCGACTGGAGATCGAGACTTCCCTCGAGATGCCGTCGAGCGGCACGCGGATGCAGGACCTCGATGTCGACGAGGGTCTCCCCCACGACGTGCGACGCGAGTCCGCGTCGCACCACCTCGACCTCGGGAAGTTCAGGCATTCCGGTCGGACGACATCTCCGGGGTCGGGCCGGCGATCAGCGCTGCGGAGGCCGATTCACTGAGAGCGTTCCAGGCCGCGCTGGCGGCGCGCTGCTCGGCTTCCTTCTTCGAGCGACCCACGCCCTGCCCGTGCGGCGATCCGCCGACGAGCACGGTGGCCGTGAACTCCTTGTCGTGGTCCGGTCCCGTCGCGGTGATCTCGTACGCGGGAACACCGAGACCCTTCTCGGCCGTGAGCTCCTGCAGGCTGGTCTTCCAGTCGAGGCCGGCACCGAGACGCGGTCCACGCTCGAGCAACGCGTCGAACAGACGCAGCACCACCTCGCGTGCGACGTCGATGCCGTGCTCGACGTGGATGGCGCCGAGAAGCGATTCCATGCCGTCCGCGAGGATCGACGGCTTGTCGCGCCCACCGGTCATTTCCTCGCCCTTGCCCAGAAGCAGGTGCGCACCGAGTCCGCCGTCACCCAGTTGGCGAGCCACCTCGGCGAGCGCGTGCATGTTGACCACGCTCGCGCGGATCTTGGCCAGCTCGCCCTCCGACTTGTCGGGGTGGGCGCTGTACAGCTGCTCGGTGATGCTCAGACCCAGAACGGAATCTCCGAGGAACTCGAGGCGTTCGTTCGTGGGCAGCCCACCGTTCTCGTACGCGTACGAGCGGTGGGTGAGAGCGTGGACGAGCAGGTCGTGGTCCAGAGACACGCCAAGAGCGGCGAGAAGCGATGCATGATCGTCCTCGCCGCTCCGGTCTGTCGCTGGCGACTGTGAGGTCACCGTCAGACTGCCGCGGTGACCTGGCGACCCTTGTAGGTGCCGCAGTTCGGGCACACCGTGTGGGGCAGGGTCTTCTCGCCGCACCCGCGGTTGGGGCAGGTGATGAGGGTGGGTGCAGTGGTCTTCCACTGGCTGCGTCGCGATCGGGTGTTGGACCGCGACATCTTGCGCTTCGGAACAGCCACTTCTACTTCTCCTCGTACTCGTTCGGTGCAATGTCGTGCTGGTGAAGCACGGGTCGTGCAGGCGCAGGGTGCGCCGGCCGACTAGGTCTGGTCGGTGTCGGTCTGCAGCTTCGCCGCGAGACCGGCCCAGCGAGGATCAATTGTCTCATGCGCATGACCCGGTTCCGCAATCGACAGGCGGATGCCGCACTCCGGGCACAGTCCCTGGCAGTCCTCGGTGCACAGGGGTCGCAGCGGCAGGGTGAGCCCCGCCACGTCCACGATCAGTGGTTCGAGATCGATCGCGTCGTCCTCGACCCGGTAGAGATCGTCCTCGTCCGTGGTGGCCTCGGTGACGCTGTTCGGGTACGCGTACAGCTCCGTGAGGTGGAGCTGCACGTGTGACGTGAACGGCTCGAGGCACCGCGAGCACTCACCGACGGTGTCGGCGTCGACCGTGCCGCTGACGAGCACACCCTCGGACACGGACTCGAACCGGAGATCGAGATCGATGTCGGCCCCCTCCTGGATCGCGATCAGGTCCAGACCGATGCGCGACGGGGAGGGAACGGTGCGAGCGACCGGCATCATCGACCCTGCGCGGCGACCCAGACGACGGGTGTCCACCACCAGCCCCGAGACGGGTTCGGCGGAGTGGCGACGAGCAGCGGGAGACAACGAACGATCCTTTCACGGGCGGTGCGGGCAACCACTCCACGATACGGGAGCGTCAGGTCAGCGCCAAATCACACCAGCCCACCCTGCGAGGAGGGATCTGCGTGGCGGTCAGTAGCGCGAGCGGCCCTCACCACGCGAGTCGGCGAAATCGGTGTCGTAACTCGGAACGCCACTGCCGGTGCGGAGCTGCTGCCGTCCCCGACCGACGGACCGCAACGTGCCGGAGAGAATCTCCTCGAACTCCGCGAACTTCGTGTCGACGTAGAGGTCGCACTCGGTACGCAGACGATCGGACTCGGCGTGCGCCGCGTCGATGACCCGAGCGGACTCCGCGTGCGCGGACTGCACCACCTCGGTCTGCGAGACCAGGCGCTCCTGTTCGGCGAGACCCTCGGCGACGGAACGCTCGTAGGCCGCCTTGCCGGCGTCGATCGAGCGAGCGGACTCGACGCGGCCGCGCTCGGTCAGCGTCTCGTACTCGTGCTCCGCGTCCGCGATGGTGGCGTCGGCGCGCGCGGTGGCGTCGGCGACGAGGCTCTCGGCGTGCGCGGTGGCCTCGGCGACCATCCGGTCGGCGTGGGCCTTCGCGTCGGCCAGGAGTCGATCGGCCTCGTCCCGCGCGTTCTCCACCGTGCTGGTGGCTTCCGCGTCGGCCGACGAGATCGTCTTCTCGGCACCGGTCCGTGCGTCCGACACCAGCTTGTCGCGGTGGTCCAGCACGTCCTGCGCGTCGTCGAGCTCACCCGGAATGGCGTCTCGGACGTCGTCCAGCAGCTCCAGCACATCACCACGCGGGACGACGCATCCCGCGGTCATCGGGACGCCGCGCGCCTCCTCGACGATCGCGACGAGCTCGTCGAGCGCCTCGAATACCCGGTACACCGTGCTCGGCCCTCACTTCGATCGACAGTCTCTGAGTTCGGCGACCGCACCCGTCGGGCGCGATCTCCGGTGTCAGTGTGCCCGGTACGCGCACCGGTCCGCACGATTGTCCCCCGGTGTGTCGCCGTCCGGCCCGGTCAGGAGCGCTCGGCGAGCCGGGCCAGCAGTCGGTCGTGCACGGCGGCCGGGACCATCGTCGTGACGTCTCCGCCCAATCGCGCGATCTCCTTGATGAGCGAGCTCGACAGGCTGCTGTGCACCGGGTCGGTTCCGAGGAACACCGTGTCCACGCCGGTGAGTCGCCGGTTCATCTGCGCCATCTGCACCTCGTAGTCGAAGTCGGCGGCGTTGCGCAGACCCTTGACGATGGCGGTGGCCCCGGACTCCGACGCGAAGTCGACGAGCAACCCCTGCCACGTCGCGACGCGCACACCCTGCAGATGAGTGGTGGCCTGCGCCAGCATCTCGACCCGTTCGTCGACGGTGAAGAGTCCACTCTTGTTGGGGTTCACCACCACCGTGACGATGACCTCGTCGAATTGCGTTGCGACGCGCGAGATCACGTCGAGATGACCGTTGTGGATCGGATCGAAGGATCCCGGGACCAGGGCGCGGCTCATGGTGGGTGAACGTATCAGCTTCCCCGTGCGGGGTGCTCGATCTGCGCGACCTCGAACCGGGCCATGTCGATGCGAGCCTCGCCGTAGCGCTTGGCCTTCAGTTCGACGAGCCCGGCGGGCCACACCGTCGCGGGCGAGCGCGAGGACCGCTCGACGACCACGAGGGCGTCCTCGGTGAGCCACTCGCCCTCGACGAGTCGGTCCAACACCGAGGACACGGCGCCGTCCGACACGGAGTACGGAGGATCGGCGAGCACGAGGTCGTAGCGGCGCTCCGGTGTCCCGCCGACGACGGCCGCGACGGGCGCGGTACGCACCTGCGCTCCCGGCAGTCCCACGGATTCGATGTTCCGGGCGACCACGGCCGCCGCGCGCGCGTCGTTCTCGACGAGGAGGACGTGCTCGGCTCCGCGCGAGAGCGCTTCGAGACCGAGAGCGCCAGACCCCGCGTACAGGTCCAGCACCGACGCACCGTCGAGGTACATCCGGCTCTCGAGCGCACTGAAGAGCGCCTCTCGGACCCGGTCCGCGGTGGGTCTGGTGCCGCGGGACGGCACGACGAGCGAACGCCCGCCGGCCGTCCCGGCCACGATCCTGGTCACTGCGAGAACCCTGTCAGGAGCGGTCGGTGGTGTCGCCGACGGCGATGACGCAGATCAGGTCCCCGCCCTCGACCTGCGCGACACCGGACAGAGCCAGACGGGTGACGGTGCCCGCTCGCGGCGCGGTGACGGCTGCTTCCATCTTCATCGCCTCGATCGTCGCGACGGTCTCTCCCGCCGACACCGACTGCCCCACCTCCGCGGTCAACGTCACCACACCCGCGAACGGCGCCGCCAGATGCGACGGATCGTCCCGATCCGCCTTCTCCGTCGTCGGCGCATCCGCCGAGATCGACCTGTCCCGCACCGACACCGGCCGCAACTGACCGTTGAGGATGCACATCACCGTCCGCATCCCCGCCTCGTCCGGCTCCGAGATCGCCTCCAACCCGATCAGCAGATCCACACCCTTCTCCAGGCGCACCCGATGCTCGTCGCCCTGACGCAATCCGTAGAAGAACTGATTCGCCGACAACCCCGAGGTGTCCCCGTACTTCTCCCGGTGCTCCGCCAACTCCTTCGCCGGCCCCGGGAACAACAGATGATTGAGACGATCACGCCGCTCGGCACTGGCGCCGGAGAGCAGCACCTCGTCCTGCGTCGTCAACGTCGCCTCCCCACGCCCGGCGCCGCGCCCCGCCAACGCGGTGGTGCGGAACGGCTCCGGCCACCCACCGGCCGGGGTGCCCAGATCGCCGCGCAGGAACCCGATCACCGAATCGGGAATGTCGAACTTCCCCGGATCCGCCGCGAAGTCCTCCATCGACACCCCCGCACCGACCAGGTGCAACGCCAGGTCGCCCACCACCTTCGACGACGGCGTCACCTTGATCAGCCGGCCCAGCAACCGGTCCGCGTCCGCGTACGCCTTCTCCACGTCCTCGAACCGGTCCCCCAGGCCCAACGCGATGGCCTGCTGACGCAGATTGGACAGCTGCCCACCCGGAATCTCGTGCGTGTAGACCCGCCCGGTCGGAGCGGGGAGCCCGGACTCGAACGGGGCGTACACCTTTCGGATCGCCTCCCAGTACGGCTCCAGATCGCACACCGCCGCCAGATCCAACCCGGTGTCCCGCTCGGTGTGCGCCGCCGCCGCCACGATCGCCGACAACGCCGGCTGACTGGTCGTGCCCGCCATCGACGCCGACGCCCCGTCCACAGCATCCGCGCCGGCCTGCCACGCCGCCAGGTACGTCGCCAACTGACCACCCGGGGTGTCGTGGGTGTGCACGTGCACCGGCAGGTCGAAATTCTTGCGCAGCGCCGTCACCAACGTCGTCGCCGCCGGCGCCCGCAGAAGCCCCGCCATGTCCTTGATCGCCAACACGTGCGCGCCGGCGTCGACCATCTGCTCCGCCAACCGCAGGTAATAGTCCAGGGTGTAGAGCTTCTCGTCCGGATTCGACAGATCACCGGTGTACGACATCGCCACCTCGGCGATCGTCGTGCCGGTCTCGCGGACGGCGTCGATCGCCGGGCGCATCTGATCGACGTTGTTCAGCGCGTCGAAGATGCGGAAGATGTCCACACCCGTCGCCGCCGCTTCCTCGACGAATGCTGTCGTCACCCGCTCCGGGTAGGGGGTGTAGCCGACGGTGTTACGCCCGCGCAGCAACATCTGCAGGGCGATGTTCGGCACCGCCTCCCGCAGCGCCGCCAACCGCTCCCACGGATCCTCGTGCAGGAACCGCAGCGCCACGTCGTACGTCGCACCGCCCCAACACTCGATCGACAACAGTTCGGGTGTGGTCCGCGCGACGTAGGGGGCGACCATCAGCAGTCCCGAGGTCCGCACGCGCGTGGCCAACAACGACTGGTGGGCGTCGCGGAACGTGGTGTCGGTGACGCCCAACGCCTTTCGCTGACGCAGGTCGCGGGCGAAGCCTTCGGGACCGAGCTCGAGCAGCCGCTGCCGAGACCCGTCGCGCGGCGCGACGGACAGATCGATGTCCGGCAGCTTGTCCTGTGGGTAGACCGTGCTCGGACGCTCGCCGTGCGGCTTGTTCACCGTCACGTCCGCGAGGTAGGTCAGGATCTTGGTACCGCGATCGCCGGACGACCGCGCCGTCAACAGCTCGGGTCGCTCCTCGATGAACGACGTCGTGACGTTGCCCGCACGGAAGTCCTCGTCCTGCAGAAGTCCCTGCAGGAAGCCGATGTTCGTCGAGACACCGCGGATACGGAACTCCGCCAACGCCCGCCGCGACCGCGCCACCGCGTCCTCGAACGTGCGACCACGGCAGGTGAGCTTCACCAGCATCGAGTCGAAGTACGCCGACACCTCCGCACCCAACGTCGTCCCGCCGTCGAGACGGATACCCGCACCGCCCGGGGTGCGGTACGCGGTGATGCGGCCGGTGTCCGGGCGGAACCCGTTCGCCGGGTCCTCCGTCGTGATGCGGCACTGCATCGCCGCACCCCGGATCCGGATGTCCTCCTGCCGCAACCCCAGATCCTCGAGCGACTCCCCCGAGGCGATCCGCAACTGCGACTGCACCAGATCGACATCGGTGATCTCCTCGGTCACCGTGTGCTCGACCTGGATCCGCGGATTCATCTCGATGAACACATGGTTACCGTCCCGGTCCACCAGGAACTCCACCGTGCCCGCACACGAGTACCCGATCTTCCGCGCGAACGCCACAGCGTCACTGCACAACCGGGCCCGCAGCTCGTCCGAGATGTTCGGCGCCGGCGCCAGCTCCACCACCTTCTGGTGACGGCGCTGCACCGAGCAGTCACGCTCGAAGAGATGGATCACATCGCCGTGGGTGTCTGCGAGAATCTGCACCTCGATGTGCCGCGGCTCGACCACCGCCTGCTCCAGGAACACCGTCGCGTCACCGAACGCCGACTCCGCCTCCCGCGCCGCCGCCTCGATCGCCGCACGCAACCCCGACGGCTCCGCCACCCGCCGCATACCGCGGCCACCACCGCCCGCGACCGCTTTGACGAACACCGGGAACGTCATCGACTCCGACGCCGCCACCAACGCATCGACGTCCGTCGACGGCTCCGACGACGCCAACACCGGCAACCCGGCATCCTTCGCCGCCGCGATCGCCCGCGCCTTGTTCCCCGTCAGCTCCAACACCTCCGCCGACGGACCCACGAATGTGATCCCCGCCGCCGCACACGCCGCCGCCAACTCCGGATTCTCCGACAGGAACCCGTACCCCGGATAGATCGCGTCCGCACCCGCACGCACCGCCGCGTCGACGATCAGATCCACCGACAGGTAGTTGCGCACCGGATGCCCCGGCTCACCGATCTCGTACGCCTCGTCGGCCTTCGTCCGATGCACCGAATTGCGGTCCTCGAACGGGAACACCGCCACCGTCTGCGCCTCGAGTTCGTACGCCGCACGGAACGCACGGATCGCGATCTCGCCGCGATTTGCCACCAGCACCTTGGAGAACATTCCGGTCAACCTACCTTCAGTACGGGCGAGACGGAGCTATGACTTGTCCAGATATGAGACACGTGCGGAGCGCAGCGAGCAGCCGTCGTGGTGCCGGGACAGTAGCGCCGATCACGTCCACGCCGCTCGCATCTCCTATGCAGAAATGTCGGCGGAGAGATTCGCGGCGGCCCACGTCATGTGTTCCGCCACCGAGGCGCTGGCAGCCGCGCCGTCGCCCGATCCGATCGCCTCGACGATGCGGCGGTGTCGGTCGGTGTCCATGTTCCCGACCGCGCGAGACTTGCCGGCCCACATGATGGACATGCGGATCGAACCCTCGAGGGACGTCCACGAGTGCACCAGGGTCTCGTTGCCGGTGAGCCGGCAGAGCAGTCGGTGGAAACTGAGATCGGACTCGATCCGGGCCTCGAGATCACCGTCACCGGCGGCGTCCATCAGGTCGAGCGCGCTCGACAGGCCGGCGACCGACTCCTGCCGATCGTCTCGCTCCGCGAGCAGTGCGGCAGCGGTGGACTCGAGCGCGGCGCGCACGACGAAGATGTCCCTGATCTCCTTGTCGTCCAGATGCCGCACGTACAGCCGACCCCGAGCGCCGATGACGGCGAGCCCCTCCTGCTGAAGCTGCCGCAGTGCCTCGCGCAACGTGCCTCGGCTGATCTGCAGGCGCTCCGACAACTCCGTCTCCACCAGCGCGGAACTCGGACGCAGCTCGCCACTGGTGATGGCCCGACGCAGCGCGTCGAGAGCCTGATCGCGCAGATTCGTCTTCTGCAACCCCAGGAGCGTGGCGGGCTGTGCGGCCATGGAGACCTCCTCGAAACGGTGATGTCGACAGCTGCCGGTCGACAGTGATCTCAGGGTAACGGCCGCCCGTGTCGATCCGGCACTGCTCACCGCAACGCCGCGAGAACACGCTCCTCGATGCGGTCGGTGGACAACCCGTAACGATCGTGGAGCGTGGGGAGTGCGCCGGCGGCCAGGAACTCGTCGGGCAGCGCGATGGGAGTCACCTGACGCACCGTGCCGGACTCGACGCACGCCGAGGCGACCGTCTCGAAGAGCCCACCGATGCGGGTGTGGTTCTCGAGGGTGAATGCGGCCCGGTCGGTCGAGAGTTCGCGCAGGACGGTCTCCGCGTCGAACGGTTTGATCGTCGCCACGTGCACGACCGATACGTCCACCCTGTGCTTCGCGAGTCGCTCGGCGGCCTGGAGCGCACGCATGGTCATCAGACCGGACGACACCAGCACGACGTCGTTGCCCGGTCGAATGACCTTGGCCTTGCCCAGTTCGAAGGTGTAGTCGTACTCGTCGAGTACCGACGGGACCTTCCCGCGGAGCAACCGGAGGTAGGTCGGGCCCGGAGTCGCGGCGAGTTGGGGAACGGCCTGCTCGATGTCCACGGCATCGCACGGGTCGACGATGGTGAGGTTCGGCATTCCGCGGAAGATCGCCATGTCCTCGGTCGCCTGGTGACTCGGCCCGTAGCCGGTGGTGAGGCCCGGGAGTCCCCCGACGATGTTGACGTTCAGATTCGGCTCGGCCGCGTCGAGGCACAGGAAGTCGTACGCGCGGCGCGCCGCGAAGACCGAGTAAGTGGACGCGAAAGGAATCAGGCCGGTCTCCGCCATGCCCGCCGCGGCGCCGAACAGCAATTGCTCCGCCATCCCCATCTGGAAGAAACGGTCGGGGCAGGCCTGCGCGAAGATGTGCATGTCGGTGTACTTCGCCAGGTCGGCGCTGAGGCCGACGATGCGCGAATCCTGTTCCGCTGCACGGACGAGCGCGTGTCCGAACGGGGCCGCCGTGGTGCGCTGACCCTCGTCGACGAACGAGGCGATCATCGCCGACGTCTTGAGCTTGGGGGCGGATGCGGTGGTCATGAGTGGTCTCCCTCGTGAAATTCTGCGTCGTGGAAGCGAGCGGTGAGCTGATCCCGGCACACGCTCCACTCGTCCTCGTCGATGCGCATGAAGTGCGCCTTCTCGCGGGTCTCGAGCATGGGTACGCCGAACCCGATCCGCGTGTCGCACACGACGACCGACGGGGTGCCGGTCGGCGACGTCCGCGTCGCGATGTCGTCCAGGGCGTCCAGCAACGCGCCCGCGTCGTTGCCGTCGACACGGTGGACGGACCATCCCGCGGCCGCCCACTTGTCCTGCACCGGTTCGATGCCCAGGACTCCCGCGGTGGGTCCGTCGGCCTGCAGTGCGTTCATGTCGACGAGTGCGACGAGGTTGCCCAGTCGGTGATGAGCGGCTCCCATCGCGGCCTCCCACGTGGAGCCCTCGTCCAGTTCCCCGTCCGACAGGAAGTTGAACACGAGTGACGGCGACCCCTGGTGACGCAGTCCCAGAGCCATTCCCACCGCCACCGGCAGTCCGTGTCCCAGCGAGCCCCCGCTGATCTCCATCCCGGGCGTGTAGGACGCCATTCCGGACATGGGGAGCCGCGAATCGTCGGAGCCGTAGGTCTCGAGTTCGGAGACGCTCACCGTGCCCGCTTCCGCGAGCGCCGCGTAGAGCCCGATGGCGTAGTGGCCGGTCGAGAGCAGGAAGCGGTCCCGCTCCGCCCAGTGCGGATCCGCCGGGCGGTAGCGCAGCCGTCCGCTGTAGACGGCGGCGAACATGTCCGCCGCTCCCAGTGCCTGACCCACGTATCCCTGACCCTGCGCTTCGCCCATGTCGAGGACGTGATGGCGCATGGCGTAGGCGAATCGCTCCGCGGCGCGGATCCGTGTCGTGCGGTCGGTGGTGATGCTGTCGGTGACGGTCACAGCGATTCCTTTCGAGAGGTGGCGGTCGCGACGAGGTTCTCGTCGAGCTCGGCCTGGAGTGCGAGTCGTCGTTCGGTGGGGCCCCACGTCTCACGGGTGGACAGCGCGGCGAGGAGACCGATCAGCGCGTAGACGCTGAAGAGGACTGCCGGCCCCATCCAGCCGTAGGAGACGAATAGCAGCGTGGTGATGAACGGAGTGAAGCCGGAGACCATGGCCGAGATCTGGTAGGCCAGTGAGGCTCCGGACGCTCGGCGACTCGCCGTGAAGAGTTCGGGGAACCACGCGCCCTGCGCACCGGCGAGCGCGTTCTGGCACACGGTGTAGGCCAGGACGAAGGTGACGGCGACGAGGATGAAGGTGCCCGTGTTGACGAGGAGGAACATCGGGATTCCGAACAACACCCCGAACGCACACACTCCGATGTAGACGGGTCGGCGGCCCATCCTGTCCGTCAGAGTCGCCCAACCGACGGTCGCGACGATGCCCAGCGCCGACGCGATGCAGAGAGCGGTCAGGGTCTCGGACTTCGTCGCCAGTTCCTCGTTGTGCAGGTAGGAGATCATGTAGGTGATGGACACGGCGTAGCCGGCGGTCTCGGCGATGCGCAGTCCGATACCCCGCAGGATGTTGCGCCAGTCCTGCTTCACGGACTCGACGATCGGCGCACGCTGGACCTGGCCGGACTCCTTGACCTCGTCGAACACCGGGGACTCCGGGACCTTGGATCGAATGATCAGACCGACGACGACGAGGACGATGCTGGCGAGGAACGGAACGCGCCAGGCCCAGTCGCCGCCGAGGTGCACGCTGAACAGGAACACCAGGTTCGCGAGCAGGAGACCCACCGGGAATCCCGCCTGCACGATGCCGGTGAACGCGCCCTTGCGCCGCCACGGGGCGTGTTCGTAGCTCATCAGAATCGCTCCGCCCCACTCGGCACCGAACGCCAGTCCCTGGACGATGCGGACGATGACCAGCAGCACGGGCGCGACGACGCCGACCTGGGCGTAGGTGGGCAACAGACCGATGACGAACGTCGCGAGTCCCATCACGATGAGCGACGCCACCAGAACGGGCTTGCGCCCGACACGATCACCGAGGTGGCCGCCGATGATGCCTCCGATCGGGCGTGCCGCGAAGCCGACGCCGAGCGTGGCGAAGGCGGCCAGGGTGCCGGCCACCGAACTCTGGCCCGGGAAGAACGCCGTTCCGAAGTAGAGCGCCGCCGCGGTGCCGAAACCGATGAAGTCGTACGTCTCGATCACCGCGCCGACGGACGATCCCACGGCGACGCGCTTGGCGTCGGGTGTGCCGTGGACCTGCCCGCGCATGGCCAGAGTCTCGCTGCTCATGACTACCCCTTTTCGAGGTGTTGGAGGTGTGAGGAAAGAGTGACGGATGCCGTCATCGTTTACGAGTGTGACCCACCGCACGTTCACTGTCAACAGTCAACTGCTGATGTCCAACAGTTGACTGAACCGCAGTCCGGGTCTTACTGTGTGCTGCATCACGACGAGCCTCCACAGGCGGCCGACACCGGCCGTCACCCCTCTCGAACCTTGACACCAGCCTCGACAGCCGTTCCCCCACAGCCGCATTGGAGATCACCATGTTCGACACTCTGGCCCGACCGGCCACCGTCAGCCGTACCGCCGTCGTCACGGGAGCTGCCTCGGAACGGGGCCTCGGCCGCGCGACCGCGGCGTTGTACGCCGAGCAGGGCTGGGCAGTCGTCGTGCTCGATCTCGACGGGGAGGCCTCGGCCAAGGTCGCCGCGGACATCGCGAATGCGTACGGCGTCCGGGCCTTCGGTCACGAGGTCGACGTGGCGGACGAGTCGTCCGTGGAGCGAGCTCGTGCGGCCGTGGCCGCCGAGGTCGAGTCGGGATCGCTCCCCACCGTGGGCGCCCTGGCGAACATCGCCGGCATCACGTCACCGGTGCCGTTTCTCGAGACGACGCTGGACCTGTGGAACAAGGTGATGGCGGTCAACGCGACCGGCACCTACCTCGTCACGAAAGCCTTCCTCCCCGCGATGATCGATGCCGGGTGGGGACGCGTGGTCAACATGTCGTCGGTGTCGGCTCAACGCGGCGGCGGCGTGTTCGGCAAGGTGCCCTACTCCTCGGCGAAGGCGGCGGTTCTCGGTTTCACCAAGGCGCTGGCCCGGGAGATCGGACACACCGGTGTCACGGTGAATGCTGTCACGCCGGGCGCCGCGGACACCGCCATCCGGGTGGGGAGCACGCCCGAGCAGGAGCAGGCGATCGCCGACGGCATCCCGGTGGGACGCGTCGCCACGGCTCGTGAGGTCGCCGCGATCATCACGTTCCTGTCGTCGGAGGACGCGTCCTACCTGACGGGCACCACCCTGGACATCAACGGGGGAAGCCACATGCACTGACCGGGTCGCGTGTTCACGCCTTGTCGAGGAAGTCCACCCTGGTCGCGTCCACGGCGGATCGCATCATCGCCGCGAGACCGGGGTGCTCCACGAGCCCCGGGTCCCGATCGACGACGTCGCGGGCGAAGGTCTGGGCCGCGGTGATGATGT
Source organism: Rhodococcus sp. BP-160 (assembly GCF_019836205.1). Lineage (NCBI taxonomy): Bacteria > Bacillati > Actinomycetota > Actinomycetes > Mycobacteriales > Nocardiaceae > Rhodococcus > Rhodococcus sp. BP-160. The sequence goes on along the minus strand of NZ_JABUEK010000002.1, from coordinate 603,823 downwards.
CAAGGTGATCGAGGAGCGACAACAGTCGCAGGGTCGTCGTGGTGCCCGACTGCGCTGCGCCCAACACGTCACCCTCCCGGCGTTGCCGTAGATCGAGAACGGCGAGCTCGAACCCGTCGGTCGTCGCCGCGACGGCGTCGAGCCTCGCGTAGGTGGGGGTGCCCGGTGCGAGCTCGGTGAGCAGGATGCACAGACCCTGGTGGCCGCCACGACCGATGCGGCCACGCAACTGATGCAGCTGACTCACGCCGAACCGGTCGGCGTCCACGATGACCATGACCGTGGCGTTGGGGACGTCGACACCGACCTCCACCACGGTGGTGCAGACGAGGACGTCGATGTCGCCGTCGTTGAACGCGGACATCACCTCGTCCTTCTCCTCCGTGGGCAGCCGCCCGTGCAGCAACCCGACGCGCAGGTTCGACAGAGCGCCGGCGCGGAGCGACTCGTACACATCGACCGCCGACGCGGTGTCCGGAGTGTCCTTGCCGAGATCCTCGGGCTTCTCGTCGCCGATCCGCGAACACACCACGTAGGCCTGCCGGCCGGCCGCCACCTCCTCGGAGATCCGGCTCCACGCTCGCTCGACCCAGGCAGGTCTGTGCTGGGCGGGAACGACCGAGGTGCGGATGGGCGCGCGTCCGCGGGGAAGCTCACGCAGGGTGGACGTCTCGAGATCGCCCAGCGTGGTCATGGCGATCGTCCGCGGAATGGGCGTGGCCGTCATGACCAGCAGGTGCGGGCTGACGCCCTCTCTCGCCTTCGCGCGCAACGCGTCCCGCTGCTCGACTCCGAAGCGGTGCTGCTCGTCGACCACCACCATCCCGAGGTCGAAGAACGACACCGTGCTCTGGATGAGTGCGTGAGTGCCGATGACGATGCCTGCGTCTCCGGTCACGATCGACAACAGCGCGGCACGTTTCGCGGCCGTCGACATCGATCCGGTCAGCAGCACAACTCGGGTGGCGCGGTCGGGCGCACCCAGTTCCCCGGCCGTCGCGAGCGCCCCGAGTTGCCGCGTGATCGACCGGTGGTGCTGTGTGGCGAGCACCTCGGTGGGTGCCAGCAACGCGCACTGCAGTCCCGCGTCCACCACCTGCAGCATGGCGCGCAGAGCGACGATCGTCTTGCCCGATCCCACCTCACCCTGCAGGAGCCGGCTCATCGGCCGAGTGCGGGACAGGTCGCTCTCGATCTCCTCGGCGACCTCCTTCTGCCCGTCGGTCAGCTCGAACGGCAGCACCTCGTCGAAAGCGGCGGCGACACCGTCGGCCACGCGCGCGCAGGCCGGCGCTGTGCGCACCGCCACCGAGTGGCGCCGTTCGGCGAGCACCAGCTGCAACGCCGTCGCCTCGTCGAAGCGCAGACGGTAGCGCGCGTTCTCGATGTCGTCCTCGGACTCCGGAAAGTGCACGACCCGCAGTGCGTCGTCGAGGCTCATCAGCGCGTGCTCGGCGCGCACCGTCTCGGGCAGCGGATCCTCGACGCGATCGAGCTGGTCCAGGACCTGACGCACGCAGCGCAGGAAGGTCCAGCTTTCGACCTCCCGCGTCGCCGCGTACATGGGAAGGAACGGAAGCGACAGCATGGACATGTTCACCGCACCGGAACTGTCCGTGGCGCCGCGAGCCATGCCGGCGAGCTCGCCACCGCCGTGCGGGCGCCCCACCAGGTCGTCCTCGTCGCCCTCGAGCATCAGGTAACCGGGGTGGTTCAGCGACCAGGACGTCCGGAACCACTTGACCGTGCCCGAGAACATCGCGCGCGACCCCACCGTGATGTTGTGACGCACCTTGTGACCATTGAAGAAGGTGGCGGAGACGTTCTGACCGTCGCACGTGAGCACGACCTTGAGCATGTGGCCCTTGCGCGCCTTCATGGGCACGAGGTCCGCCTTGGACACCGTCCCCACTACGGTGATGCGTTCACCATCGTCCGGGTCCTTGCGGGCCAGCTCCTGACCCTGTGTCACGTAGCGGAAGGGGTAGTGACGCAGCAGGTCCTCGACCGTGACGAGACCGAACGCCGTCTCGAGCGGATCGGCGGCCCTGCGACCCAGTACGTGGTCGAGCCGGTCACCGAGCTGAACCACCGCGCTGCTCCCGTCCTGATGCTGCCGCCATCTGTGCGACCATTCCACCAGGCACCTGCGGCATCGGCGCGTGCGGGCCGGTTTGGACTCGGGGCACCCGAGCGGCTAGTCTTGCAGGGTTGCGTCTGACGCGTCCGGCATGCCCGGAGGTATCGGGCGCAGTTGAACGAAGATCTTGCCCCACACCGGCCACGGTTCGAATCGTGTCCCGGTATCACCTCGAATACCAAGGAGTTCGCGACTATGGCTGCCGTCTGCGACGTATGCGCCAAGGGACCCGGCTTCGGTAAGTCGGTTTCGCACTCGCACCGCCGTACCAACCGTCGCTGGAACCCCAACATCCAGACCGTCCGCGCGCAGGTCGCGCCGGGTAACTCTCGTCGGCTCAATGTGTGCACCTCGTGCCTCAAGGCCGGCAAGGTGGTCCGGGGCTGACGTTCCCGCACGACATTTTCACGACAAGGCCCCGATACCTCGGTATCGGGGCCTCTGTCATCTCCGGCGACTCTGTCGTTTCCGGAGCCGAGCGGTCCTGGTCTAAGTTCGAACGATGACCGAATCAGTCGACCCCCCGGCCACGTCCCCCGTCACCGTCGAGGACGGTGTCCTGTACGTACGGGTGGCGACGCCCCGCGGCGGCAACGTGCTGAACGGCGAGGCGATGGCCGCAGGCGCTGCGTCGCTGTCCGATCTCGACGAGTCCGTGGGCGCCGTGCTGCTCGTCGGCGCCGAATCCAACTTCTGCGCCGGTGGCGACGTGCGCGCCTTCCACGGGGCGCCCGACAGAAGCGCGTTCGTCCGGCAGCTCGCCGACACGTTCCACGATTTCGTCCGCGCGCTCACCTCGGTGTCGGTCCCCGTCGTGGCGGGAGTGCCGGGCTGGGCAGCGGGCGCGGGCATGTCGCTCGTGTGTCACGCCGACATCGCGATCGGCGGTCGATCCACCCGGCTCCGTCCCGCGTATCCGGCGCTCGGCTTCACTCCGGACGGCGGTCTGACGTGGGCGCTCCCCCGCATCATCGGCACCCGCCGCGCGCGCGACATCCTGCTCACCGACGGCGTTCTCGGCTCGGACGAGGCCTACCGCCTGGGTCTGCTGACACGGTTGGTCGGTGACGACGTCATCGCATCGGAGGCCGAGCGGGTGGCGCGCTCTCTCGCGGCCGGGCCCACCGAGGTGTCCCGTGCGACCAAGCGGTTACTGCTCGCCTCGGACTCCGCGACGCTGTCCGATCAGCTCGACGCCGAGACCGACTCGATCTCCCACCAGGCGTCCACCGCGGACGGCATCGAGGGTGTCGACGCCTTCGTGGAGAAGCGGCGGCCGTCCTTCGGCCACTGACGGCAGCCTCAGTCCAGACGCCAGTCGACGGGTTCCTCGCCCAGCGTCGCGAGATGGTCGTTCACGGTGCTGAACGGCCGTGACCCGAAGAACCCTCGCGACGCGGACAGCGGTGAGGGATGGACGGACTCGACCGTGGGCGTGGACCCGAGCAGCGGCTTGGCCGTCGCGGCGTCGCGTCCCCAGAGGACCGCGACCAGGGGGCGGCCGGGTCGGTTCACCAGAGCGGTGATCGCCTGCGCCGTCACCGCTTCCCAGCCCTTGCGCCGGTGCGACGCCGCCTTGCCCGGTTCCACGGTCAGAACACGGTTCAGCAGGAGCACACCACGATCGGCCCACGGAGACAGATCACCGGTAGTGGGTGTCGGCAGGCCGAGATCGGCGCTGTACTCGGTGAAGATGTTCGCGAGGCTGCGCGGGACCGGCCGCACGTCGGGCGCGACCGAGAAGCTCAGTCCCACAGCATGTCCCGGCGTCGGATAGGGATCCTGTCCCAGCACCAGCACACGCACCTCCTCGAACGGGCGGCTGAAGGCGCGCAGCACGTCCTCCCCGGCGGGCAGGTAGCCTCGCCCGGCGGCGTTCTCGGCGCGCAGGAATTCGCCCATCCGGGCGATGTCGTCGGCCACCGGACCGAGCGCGGACGCCCACCCCGGATCCGCGACGGGCGCCGTCACGACAGCACGCGCAGCGCGCCCCGGTAGTACTCCGCATTGGCCTTGTACATCGCGACGTTGACGTCCACGTGCCCCTCCGCCACCTCGTAGCTCTCGCGGACCTTGGCCGGAACCCCCAGTGCCATCCGGCGTTCGGGCACGACGGCGTCGAAGGGGACCACGGCGCCGGCGCCGACGATCGCGCCGGATCCGATGGACGCGCCGTTGAGGACGACACTGCCCGACGCGATGAGGCACGCGTCTCCGATGGTCGCCCCCTCGACGTGCGCGTTGTGCCCGACGACGCACCCGGCGCCGATCACGGTCGGGTGGATCGGCGTGCAGTGCACGACGGTGCCGTCCTGAATGTTCGTGTCCTGCCCCACGGTGATGGTCCCGTAGTCGCCGCGCAGCACCGCCCCGGGCCACACCGACACTCCCGCAGCGAGTGTCACCGCACCGATGACGACGGCATCGGGATGCACATAGGCGGTGGGGTGGATGTCGGGTTCACGGTCACCGAGTGCGTAGACGGTCATGGCTCCAGCATGTCATCCGGTCAGATCCTTCACCATGCACACCGACTGCTCCTCGTGCCGGTAGAGGCCGAACTTCGGTACGAGCGGTCGATACCCACTCGAGGTGTAGAGGCCGATGGCCTCGGGTTGACGCAATCCGGTCTCGAGGACCAGTCGTAGCCGGCCAGCGTCGCGGGCGGTGTCCTCGATCGTCCGCAGCAGGGCACGCGCGACGCCCGCGCCTCGCGCCTCGGTGCGGACGTACATGCGCTTGATCTCCGCGTCGCCGGTGCGCAGGCCCTCCGCCTCGGGTCCTCCGTGCTCGTGGGTCCGCCAGCCGCCCATACCGACGACGGCGCCGTCCAGGTCGGCCCGCAGCATCACGCCGTGCGGCGGCAGGAACTCTCGGACGTCGAGCGGCGTCTCGTCGGGGCCGCCGTAGCGGCGCACGTACTCCTGCTGGACCTCGTCGATCATCGCGACCACGTCCGGGTCGTCGAGCCGAGTGGTCGTGACCGTCAGAAGCTCGTCCATGCCGCAGGTCCTTCCCATCGCACACCGTCCACCGTGACTCCTGTTCCCGCACTCACGGATCCGATCCGGCGCCAGCCGGTCGGCACGTCGTCGGAGGCGAAGGTCGCGAGCAGCACGTGGTCCTCCCCGCCGCCGAGAGCCCAGTGCAGCGGGTCGACGCCGAGTTCGGTGCCGGCGTGCACCACGTCCTCGGGGATCTCCATGTCGGCCGACGAGATGTCGAGCCGCACAGCGGACATCGCCGCCAGATGTCCGGCGTCGCCGATCACGCCGTCCGACACGTCGCACATCGACGACGCTCCCGCGCGCGCCGCGGCCGGACCGTCGGCGGGATCGGGCGTCGGGAAGCGATGCGCCGCCAGCAGATCCGGGTGGGTGGTCGAGCCCGCCTCGTACAGTGCCCACCCGGCAGCGGACCGGCCGGTGGGTCCGGACAGTGCGAGCACGTCCCCCGGCCGCGCACCGGACCGCAGCACCGGGGGTCGACCCTCGAGGTCACCCAGCGCGGTGATCGACAACACCAGCCGGTCCCCTCCCGTGACGTCCCCGCCGACGATCGACGCGCCGACTCGCGTCGCCTCCGCCCACAGACCCGCGGTGAGCGCGTCCACGTCCGACACCGCGGTGGTCGACGGGCACGACATCGAGACGAGGAATCCCGTGCACCGCGCCCCCATCGCGGCGATGTCCGCGGCGTTCTGCGCGATGGCCTTTCGGCCGACGTCGTGGTGACTCGACCAGTCGAGGCGGAAGTGTCGACCCTCCACCAGCATGTCGGTCGTGACGACGACGCGGGAGTCGGGGGCGGCGATCACCGCCGCGTCGTCCCCCGGCCCGATCGCGACCGATGGGGGGTGGACACGGCCGGCCGTCGCGCGGCCGATGAGCGCGAACTCACCGAGGTCCCCCACCGTCCCGGTCGCGGGATCGTCCGCCTGTGACACAGAACTCCTCCATCACCGTCGTGGATCACCGTCGTGCAGCATCCCACGGGGCCTCGTCGTCGTCACGCATCCGGGCCCCCGTCAGGGCGCGGGTAACGTTTCCGCCGAGACCGTTCGACACGAGGGAGCACGATGACGCAGGACGAACCGACCGCGACGGACGAGTCGGCCACGGGTCTGCACCCCGCTCTGATCGCCACCGCGATCGCCCTGCCCGTCGCGCTCGTCGTCGGCATCATCGTCGCGGCGGTCATGGCGAACAGAACTCCCGTCCGCGAGCCCGTCGCTCTCGGCGCGGTCCCCTCGCCGCTCGCCGAGAGCACCCAGTGCGCGACGTTGCTCGGCGCACTGCCCGAGACGTTCGACTCGTTCACTCGCGCCGAGCTGGCCGACCCCGCGCCCGTGGGTGCGGCCGCCTGGCAGTCCGAGGACGTCACCGACCCCATCGTGCTGCGGTGTGGGCTCGAGCGTCCGGCGGAATTCGATCAGGCCGCCGCTCTCGACGTCGTCGACGGCGTGCAGTGGTTCCGGGTGTCGGGCGCGGATCAGGGCCTCGCCGCGAGCACCTGGTTCGTCGTCGACCGGGGCGTGTACGCCGCGGCCACCATCCCCGACGGCACGGGCCCCACACCGATCCAGGCCCTGTCTGCCGCGGTGTCGGGAGCCCTTCCGCAGACGCCGCTGGACCCCGCTCCGATCAACTGATCCGGCAGGGCCGACCTCTCACCGCAGTCCGGTCCCCCGTGCGAGCGCGGTGTCGACGAGAGTGCCGACGAGCTCCGAGTAGCCGACGCCCGTCGCCTCCCACATCCGCGGGTACATCGAGATGGCCGTGAAGCCGGGCATCGTGTTGATCTCGTTGATCACCGGACCGTCGTCGGTCACGAAGAAGTCGACGCGCGCGAGACCTTGCAGATCCAGCGCAGCGAAGGCACGGACCGCGATCTCCCGCAGCACCGTCGAGACGTCGTCGTCCAGCAGGGCCGGGATGTCGAACTCGACCACGTCGTCGAGGTACTTGCTGTCGAAGTCGTAGAACATCGCACCACCGGCCGACGCCGAGGCCTCGTCCATGCGGATCTCGGCGACGACGCTGGCGCGGACGGAGCCGTCCGGCATCTCCAGGACACCGCACTCCACCTCGCGGCCGACGATGGCGGCCTCGATCACGACCTTCGGATCATGTTCTCGCGCAACGGCCACCGCGTCGTCCAACTCGTCCCAGTCGACGATGCGCGTGATCCCGATCGACGATCCGCCGCGGGCCGGCTTCACGAACGCGGGGAGACCGATGACGTCGCGCTCGTCGGAGGTCAGGGTCTCGCGATCGCGGCGCAGGACGACCTGGCGCCCGACGGGAAGGCCCTCGGCCGCGAGCAGCTTCTTGGTGAACTCCTTGTCCATCGCCGCGGCGCTCGCGAGGACTCCCGGTCCCACGTAGGGGACGCCGGCGACCTCGAAGAGCCCCTGGACCGTGCCGTCCTCGCCGTAGGCACCGTGCAGCACCGGGAAGACGACGTCGACCGCACCGATGTCCTCGGCCGTCCCGTCGACGGAGCGCGTGATGCGACCGGGGTTCTCGGGATCGACTCCGAGAGCGAGCGGGACGCCCGCACCGGCGACCGACGGGAGAACGCGATCCCAGATCTGCAACTCCGTCGGGTCGGCGGTGCCCTCGACCCACGTTCCGGCGCGCGTGATCCCGATGGGGATCACGTCGAAGCGGTCGGAGTCGAGGTGACGCATGACGCTTCCTGCCGAGACGCAGGAGACGGAGTGTTCGTTGCTTCGACCGCCGTAGATCACGGCGACCTTGATGGGATCGGTCACGTGAGCACCGTACCGGCGAACCCCGGACGAGGCGTGACGCGCACCGCCGCGGTTCACTCCGGCTTGTGACGACGCCCCAGGAGGCTGTGGACGGCGTCCGGAACGGAGAGGCCCTCGTGGCAGACCCGGTGGACCGCGTCGGTGAGGGGCATCTCCACGTCGTAGGCCTCCGCGAGAGCTCGGATGGATGTGCACGACTTCACACCCTCGGCCACCTGACCGTGCGCCGCTTCCTGCGCACTCTCCAGCGAGCCACCCGACCCCAGCCGCTCGCCGAACGTGCGATTACGCGAGAGCGGGGACGAGCACGTGGCGACGAGGTCACCCACCCCGGCGAGACCCGCGAGCGTCGACGGGTTGGCGCCGAGCGCGACACCGAGACGGGTCACCTCGGCGAGACCGCGGGTGATGATGCTGGCGACCGAGTTCTCCCCGAAACCGATACCCGCCGCCATGCCGCACGCGAGGGCGATGACGTTCTTGCACGCACCGCCGATCTCGCACCCGATGACGTCGGAGTTCGTGTACGGGCGGAAGTAGCTGGTGGCACACGCCGACTGGAGCGCGATCGCGCGATTGGAGTCCGGGCACGCGATGACCGTCGCGGTGGGTTGCTCGGCGGCGATCTCCTTGGCGAGGTTCGGTCCCGACAACGTGCCGACGCGACTCGGGTCCGCACCGGTGACCTGACAGATGACCTGCGACATGCGCATGAGGGTCCCCGTCTCGATGCCCTTGGCGAGCGAGAGCAGGGTGACGTCCGACCCCATCAGCGGAGCCCACTCCGCCAGGTTGGCGCGCAAGGCCTGCGAGGGCACCGCGAGGACGACCGTGCAGGCCCCGTCCAACGCCTCCGCGGCGTCGTGAGTCGCTCGAATGGCCGACGGCAGTGCGACTCCCGGAAGGTAGTCGTCGTTCCGGTGGTTCTCCTGGATGGACGTCGCGAGTTCCTCTCGACGCGCCCACATGGTCACGTCGGTGCCCGCGTCGGCGAGCACCTTCGCGAACGCGGTTCCCCACGAACCGGAACCGAGCACCGCTGCCTTGACCATGACCCAGCCTTTCCTCGATCGACACGAGGCCGTCGCCCGCTCGGCAGCCCTGGCGGCTCACAGTAGCGATGTCGGAGGCCTGCCGAACGAAGTCGGCGGTAATGACTGCTGGCAGGATCGACGGTCATGAGCACGCCCAGTCGACCTCCGACCGACACCGCCCCACGGCGCGGTGTCCATCTCGTGCTCGCGGTGAAGAACCTCGTCGACGCGAAGAGCCGACTGTCCACGACCTTCCCCGGCGACGAACGCGCCGAACTCGTGCTGGCGATGTTGCGCGACACCGCGTCGGCCGCCGCAGCGGCGGACGTCGTCACCGGATGGTCGGTCGTCACGCCGGACTCTCGCGTCGCGAGCGTCGCCGTCGCCCTCGGCGGACACACGGTGTCCGAACCCGAGTCGGGTGCCGCCACCACCGTGGAGCGACTCAATCGCGCCCTGTCCGCAGCGGACGACGCGATCAGTGACGCCCACGGCGGCGACGTGATCGCCCTGCAGGCCGACCTCCCCGCCCTGCGCACCGCGGAACTGGTCGCGGCCTACGCCGCCGCTCCCCCGGACACCCGCTCGGTGGTGATCGATCACACCGGAACCGGAACGTCGGCCCTGATCGTGCGGGGTCGCCCCCGGCGCCTCGAACCACGGTTCGGTCCGGACTCGGCCTCGCGCCACGTCGATTCCGGGGCGTTCCCTCTCCGCGGCACCTGGCCGGGTCTGCGTCTGGACGTGGACACGGCGGACGACGTCCGCGCCGCCCTCGACCTGGGGGTGGGGCCGCACACCGCCGCGCTGCTCGCCGAGCTCGGCTGGACCGCCGCGAGCTGACACGGCCGGGCGAGGCCCGTCGCGAATTCGCACGCGGTCGACTACTCGCGCACGGCCCGCGTGAGGGATGATCGACGCGTGACCAACGAGGCGACCGAAAGCACGACCGACGCCCCTTCCCGTTCCGGGGCCCCCACGAGTTCCGCAGCACCCGGTGACGCCGTCGACGGTGAATGGAGCGCGCCGCTGGCCAGCCGCGCACCCTCGGCACCCACGGCACCGCCGGCCGCGACATCGGACACCGCGGTGCCGGTGGACCTGCTCCCGGAGGACCGCTATCTCAACCGCGAGTTGAGCTGGCTCGACTTCAACTCACGGGTGCTGGCACTTGCGGAGGACTCGTCGCTGCCGCTGCTCGAGCGGGCGAAGTTCCTCGCCATCTTCGCCAGCAACCTCGACGAGTTCTACATGGTGCGGGTGGCCGGCCTCAAGCGCCGCGACGAGACCGGCCTGTCCGTCCGCTCCGCCGACGGACTCTCCCCCCGCGAGCAGCTGGCGTTGATCGCCCGGCGCACCCAGGAGATCGCCGACCGTCACGCCCGCACCTTCATCGACCGCATCCTGCCGGAGCTGGCGAACGAGGGGATCTCGGTCATCCGGTGGTCGGAGGTCACCTCCGACGAGCGGACCCGTCTGACACGGTATTTCACCGAGCAGGTGTTCCCCGTCCTCACCCCGCTGGCCGTGGATCCCGCCCACCCGTTCCCGTACATCTCCGGACTGAGCCTCAATCTCGCTGTGACGGTGAAGGACTCGACCACGGGCGGCGAGCACTTCGCCAGGGTGAAGGTCCCGGACAACGTCGATCGGTTCGTGCAGTTGCACCGAGGCGACGTCGGCGCCGTGCCCGCGTTCCTTCCCATGGAGGAGCTCATCGCGGCGCATCTCGACGTTCTGTTCCCGGGACTCCAGATCGTCGAGCACCACGCCTTCCGCATCACGCGCAACGCCGATTTCGAGGTGGAGGAGGATCGGGACGAGGACCTCCTGCAGGCCCTCGAGCGCGAACTCGCGCGCCGCCGTTTCGGATCGCCCGTGCGCCTCGAGGTCGCGGACGACATGACCGACCACATGCTCAGCCTGTTGCTGCGCGAGTTGGACGTCGATCCCGGCGACGTCATCCAGGTGCCGGGACTGCTCGATCTGTCGTGCCTCATGCAGCTCTACGGCGTCGACAAGCCCGTCCTGAAGGACGCACCGTTCGTGCCGGCGACGCACCCCGCCTTCGGAGAGCGCGAGACGCCCAAGTCGATCTTCTCCACGCTGCGCGACGGGGACGTGCTGCTGCATCACCCGTACGACTCGTTCTCCACCAGCGTGCAGCGCTTCATCGAGCAGGCGGCAGCCGATCCGCACGTGCTCGCCATCAAGCAGACCCTCTATCGGACGTCGGGCGACTCCCCCATCGTCAACGCGCTGATCGCCGCGGCAGAGGCCGGCAAGCAGGTCGTGACTCTCGTGGAGATCAAGGCGCGCTTCGACGAACAGGCCAACATCGCCTGGGCACGCAAACTGGAGCAGGCCGGCGTGCACGTGGTCTACGGGTTGGTCGGCCTGAAGACCCACTGCAAGACGTGCCTCGTCGTCCGCCGCGAAGGCGACACCATTCGCCGGTACTGCCACATCGGCACCGGCAACTACAACCCCAAGACCGCCCGACTCTACGAGGACGTGGGTCTCATCACGGCCGCCGACGAGATCGGCGCCGACCTCACTGACCTGTTCAACTCGCTCACCGGTTACTCGCGCAAGGAGCAGTACCGGAACCTCCTCGTCGCGCCGTTCGGTGTGCGGGCGGGAATCGTCGAGCGCATCGAGGCCGAGGTGCGGGCGCACAAGGACGGCGCGAAAGCCCGAATCCGCCTGAAGGCCAACGCACTCGTCGACGAGCAGGTGATCGACGCGCTGTACTGGGCGTCCACCGAGGGCGTCCAGGTCGAGGTGGTCGTGCGCGGTATCTGCGCTCTCAAGCCGGGCGTACCCGGTCTCAGCGAGAACATTCAGGTGCGGTCGATTCTCGGACGGTTCCTCGAACACTCGCGTGTGTTGCACTTCGAGGCGATCGACGAGTTCTGGATCGGCAGCGCGGACATGATGCACCGCAACCTCGATCGACGCGTGGAGGTCATGGCTCAGGTGAAGGACCCGAAGCTGTCCGGTCAGCTGAACTCGATGCTCGACTCGGCCATGGATGTCACGACCCGCTGCTGGGTACTGCAGTCCGACGGCGCCTGGACGGCGTCCCCCGCGAGCGGCGAGACGGTGCGGGATCACCAGGTGTCCCTCATGCGCCAGCGTCGCTACACCGGATCGTGAGGTGGGTCGATGAGCAGCTCACGCGCATCGAAGACGCCTGATCCGATCTTGGCCGCGGGTGCGGTGCTGTGGTGTCCGGGCCCCGAGGGCGACGAGCCGATGGTGGCGCTGGTGCATCGACCGCGCTACGACGACTGGTCCCTTCCGAAGGGCAAGGTCGAGGCCGACGAGGTACCCGCTGTCGCCGCCGTCCGAGAAGTGTGGGAGGAGACCGGTTTCCGGTGCGTTCTCGGACACGGTCTCGGAACCACCACCTACCCGCTCCCGCGCTCGAAGAAGATCAAGCAGGTGGACTACTGGGCCGCTCGAGTCGTGGACGGCGAGTTCGCCGTCAACGACGAGGTCGACGAACTGCGGTGGCTCACACCCGCCGAGGCTCGTGATCTCGCGACCTACGAGGCGGACCGGGACGTCGTCGGCCGTTTCGCGCAGCACCCGGTCCCGACGAGTACGGCTGTGCTGGTGCGCCATGCGCGGGCGGGGAGCAAGGCTCGCTACAAGGGGGACGACGCCGAACGGCCTCTCGACAGCGTCGGGGTCCGCCAGGCGGCCGCACTGGTTCCTCTGATCCAGGCCTACGGCGGCACCGACGGATTCACCGCCGAGCGTGCTCGGTGCGTCCAGACCATCGCGCCGTGGGCCGAGTCCGTCGGAGTCGATCTGGCCCTGGAGCCCACGCTGACCGAGGAGGGGTACGCGCAGGATCCCGACAAGGGACGTCAGCGCGCACGCGAGATCATCGCCTCGACGTCCGGCGTCCCGGTGATCTGCAGTCAGGGCAAGGTGATTCCGAACCTGATGGAGTGGTGGGCCGAGAGCGACGGCGTCGAACTCTCCCGCACCCGATCACGCAAGGCCAGCGTCTGGGTGCTCAGCTTCGTCGGTGGTGTGCTGGTGGCAGCGGACTACACCGATTCGCCACTCCCGCGTAGCCGGCACGACTGAACTGCCGGTACGAACACGAAGGAGCCCCGGACCGATGGTCCGGGGCTCCTTCGTGCCGAACGGGAACGTTACTTGCGTGCAGTACGTTTCGCCGGCGCCTTCTTGGCGGGCGCCTTCTTCGCGGGCGCGGCCTTCTTGGCCGGGGTGGTCTTCTTGGCTGCAGTCTTGGCCGGTGCCTTGGTCGCTGTGGTCTTCTTCGCGGCGGCCGTGGTGGTCTTCTTGGCTGCCGTCTTGGCGGGTGCCTTGGTGGCGGTGGTCTTCTTCGCCGCTGTCTTGGCCGGTGCCTTGGTGGCCGTGGTCTTCTTCGCCGCTGTCTTGGCCGGTGCCTTGGTGGCCGTGGTCTTCTTGGCCGCCGTCTTGGCGGGAGCCTTGGTCGCCGCCTTCGCGGGAGCCTTGGCCGCGGTCTTCTTCGCCGCTGCCGTCTTCTTCGCTGCCGCAGTCTTCTTCGCGGGGGCTGCGGAGGCGCCACGCTTCACGGCGGGGCCCGTGGCGGACAGCTTCTGGCCACCGGCGATGACGGCCTTGAACTGAGCACCGGGACGGAACGCGGGAACGGACGTCGGCTTGACCTTGACGGTCTCGCCGGTGCGCGGGTTACGAGCGACGCGGGCCGCACGGCGACGCTGCTCGAAGACACCGAAGCCGGTGATGGTGACCGACTCGCCGCGGTGCACGGCGCGCACGATGATGTCGACGATGTTCTCGACAGCGTCCGTGGCGCTCCGGCGATCCGCGCCTGTCTTCTCGGTCAGGGCGTCGATCAGTTCTGCCTTGTTCATCGGTGATTCCTCCGCATACTGATTGGCCCGTCGTCGGACCGACTGAGTACCACGGTAAACCGGAAATGCGCACGAGTCCACGAGCCACGCCAAAACAGTCTGTTCGGCTGTAATCGTCGCAGCCACAATGAGTGTCGCGGGAAGGACCTTTTCGGCCCGGAATCACCGAGCCTGATCGGGCGCCGGAAGTGTCTTCGGCTTCCATTCCGGACGCGACTTCTCGAACTCGGAAATGGCCTCTACCTGGCGTAACGTCAGCGCGACGTCGTCCAGCCCCTCCAGCAGACGCCACCTCGTGTAGTCGTCAATATCGAAGCGCACCACCAGTGTTCCGGCGCTGATCGTCTTCGTCTCGAGGTCGACGGTGAGTTCCGTCCCGGGGCGCTCGTCGAGCAATTTCCACAGCAGTTCCACATCCGATTGCTCGACAACGGCGGCCAGTAGACCCGCCTTTCCGGCGTTTCCGCGGAAGATGTCGGCGAATCTGGACGCGATCACGGCCCGGAATCCGTAGTCCGAGAGTGCCCACACGGCGTGCTCCCGAGAGGACCCGGTGCCGAAATCGGGTCCGGCGACGAGAACCGAACCCTTGTCGAACGGCGGGGTGTTGAGGACGAAACCGGGATCGGTGCGCCACCCCGCGAAGAGCCCGTCCTCGAAACCCGTTCGGGTCACGCGCTTGAGGTACACGGCGGGGATGATCTGGTCGGTGTCGACGTTGCTGCGGCGCAGCGGGACACCGATTCCGGTGTGCGTGGTGAACGATTCCATGACGAGCTCCTGACGGGGCGTACGAGGGACGGGGCGGACGGATTCTCGGTCGACTCAGCCGAGATCGGCGGGAGCCGACAACCGTCCACGCACCGCGGTGGCGGCGGCGACGGCCGGCGAGACGAGGTGCGTACGGCCGCCCTTGCCCTGGCGCCCTTCGAAGTTGCGGTTCGACGTCGAGGCCGATCGCTCACCCGGAGCGAGCTGATCGGGATTCATGCCGAGACACATCGAGCACCCCGCCTGGCGCCATTCCGCCCCTGCGGCAGTGAAGATCGCGCCCAGTCCCTCGTCCTCGGCCTGTGCGCGCACGCGCATCGAGCCGGGAACGACGAGCATCCGCACACCGTCGGCAACGGTACGGCCGTCCAAGATCTTCGCTGCCACACGGAGATCCTCGATCCGACCGTTGGTGCAGGACCCCAGGAAGACGGTGTCGACCGCGATGTCGCGCAACGGCGTGCCCGGCTCCAGACCCATGTAGGTGAGCGCCTTCTCGGCGGACTGACTCTCGCCCTCGTCGAGGATCTCGGCCGGATCGGGTACCGACGCACTGAGGGGGGCGCCCTGACCCGGGTTGGTGCCCCACGTGACGAACGGAGTCAGCGCCGACCCGTCGATCCGCACTTCCTTGTCGAAGACGGCACCGTCGTCGGTGACGAGCGTGGACCAGTCGGCGACGGCCTGCTCCCACAGCTCACCGGAGGGAGCGTGCGGCCGACCCTTGATGTACTCGAACGTGATCTCGTCGGGGGCGATCATGCCCGCGCGCGCGCCCGCCTCGATGGACATGTTGCAGATGGTCATCCGCGCTTCCATCGACATCTTCCGGATGGCCTCGCCGCGGTACTCGATGACGTAGCCCTGCCCACCGCCCGTACCGATCTGTGCGATGACCGCCAGGATCAGGTCCTTGCTGCCGACGTCGTCACCGAGCTCGCCGTCCACCGTGACCGACATGGTCTTGAAGGGGCGCAACGACAGTGTCTGGGTCGCCAGCACGTGCTCGACCTCACTGGTGCCGATGCCCATCGCGAGGGCGCCGAACGCGCCGTGCGTCGAGGTGTGGCTGTCCCCGCACACGACAGTGGTTCCCGGCTGCGTCAGACCGAGCTGGGGCCCGATGATGTGCACGATGCCCTGCTCGATGTCGCCCATCGAGTGCAGGCGGATGCCGAACTCCTCGCAGTTGCGCCGCAGGGTGTCCACCTGCGTCCGGGAGACGAGATCCGCGATCGGCTGGTCGATGTCGACCGTCGGGACGTTGTGGTCCTCCGTCGCGATCGTCAGATCGGGCCGGCGCACGGGCCGACCGGCCAGACGCAGTCCGTCGAACGCCTGCGGGCTGGTGACCTCGTGCACGAGGTGGAGATCGATGTAGACGAGATCCGGCTTGGTCGCGTCACCCTCACCACCGCCGCGAACGACGACGTGCTGATCCCAGACCTTCTCCGCCAGGGTCTTCGCTGCCATGACTCCACCTTTCGACCGACGACGATCACCATCTCACGTTGTGAGACGCTAGTATCGCTACATGGGACAGCATAGCGGCATCGGCGTTCTGGACAAAGCAATGAGCGTTCTGCAGGCTGCGTCACTCGAACCGTGCAGCCTCGCCGACCTGTGTTCCGCCACCGGACTCCCCCGCGCCACCGCGCATCGGCTCGCCATCGGACTCGAGACGCACCGCATGCTGAGCCGTGACGCCGACGGACTGTGGCGACCGGGGCCGGCGCTCGCCGAACTCGCGCACACCGCCGAGGACCCCCTTCTCGACGCCGCGGCCACGGTGCTGCCACGGCTGCGCGAGATCACCGGGGAGAGCGTGCAGGTCTACCGCATCGACGGCACGGTGCGCGTGTGCGTGGCCTCCATGGAACCTCCCACCGGGCTGCGCGACACCGTGCTCGTCGGCGCCCGCCTCCCCCTCACCGCCGGCTCCGGCGCCAAGGTGCTGTTGGCGTGGGCCGACCCCGCACTACAGCGCAGCGTCCTCCCCGACGCCGCCTTCGGTGAGCGGGTGCTCGCCGAGGTACGCAAGCGCGGCTGGGCGCAGAGCGCCGCCGAGCGCGAGCCCGGCGTCGCCAGCGTCGCCGCACCGATCCGCGGACGCGACGACCGCGTGGTCGCCGCGATCTCCGTGTCCGGCCCGATCGACCGCATGGGGCGCCGCCCCGGAGCGCGCTGGGCCGCCGACCTTCTCGCGGCCGCGGACGCCGTGCAGAAACGCCTCTGAGGCGGAGCGTCTCTGCCGGGCTACCGGAACTCGTGCACCGTCGGCTGCGGCGTGGACAGCCAGTTCCTCACGTTGCCCCGGTGCAGGCGCAGCACACCGCCCACCATGCCCACCGCGGACTTGGCGAGGTACTTGCGGTTGCCCATCATCGCGATGGCCGTTGCTCGGCCGAAGTGGTTGATGAACGCGCGCTCGGTGACATAACTGCCGAATCCCTCTGCTGCAGCACGGATGCAGAAGTCGACGTCCGCACCCCACCCCGTGGACCCGAAATTGCGTTCGTCGTATCCGCCGAGCGCAAGCCAGGTGTCCTTGGTGATGGTCATGGCGGTTCCGTCCACGGCGTAGCACTTGCGGTACCGGTCGACCGGAACGTAGTCCTCGGCCGGCCCGGAGTATGTCGTCTTCATGTCTCGGTGGCCGTACGCGTCGTCGTAGACGGGCACGACGATGCCTGCATCGGTCGGCAGTTGCGGGTCGGTCACCGCGTCGAGGAACCCGCGGGACAATCGCGTGTCGTTGTTCAGCGTCATCGCATGGGTGTGGCCGTCGCTGAAGGCGATGCGGAACCCGAGGTTCGATCCGCCGGCCCAGCCGAGATTGCGGCCGGGCGTGACGACGCGCTCGTCGGCGAGCGGGACGTAGTCACCGCGGTTGTCGATGATCACGAAGGTGGCGTTCTCGCGTCGCAGATCCTGGACCACAGCGTGGGTGTAGTCGATCTGGCCGTAGACGGGAACAGCGATGAGTAGTGAGGACACCCAGTGAACCTACGACACACCGACGCGGCCTCACCACCGGAGCGTGAGGGCACGGCTTCCCCGGAAACGACTCGAGGACCACCGCATCGCGGTGGTCCTCGAATGTTGTAGCCCCGACGGGATTCGAACCCGCGCTACCGCCTTGAGAGGGCGGCGTCCTAGGCCGCTAGACGACGGGGCCAGGATCTTCATCTGTGAATCAGGTGGAGCAACCGGAAGAGCATAACCGGCCGAGAGCATCCGACGAAATCGGGTGTTTCTCTGCTGGGGTACCAGGACTCGAACCTAGAATGGCGGTACCAGAAACCGCTGTGTTGCCAATTACACCATACCCCAATGGCCTGGTCCGGCCGCGTTCTCCGGGCCGTTTCGAGCCGTGGAGAACACTACCAAACACCATCCCGCATTCACCAAATCGGCTGGTCAGCGGGCTGAGTCGGTCGACTGCGACCCGTCGGGCTCGCCGAAGGTGACCTCGATCTCCTCGAAACCCTTGCTTCGCTGCGCCTCCGCCTGTGCCGTGTACGCGTCTCGATCACCGTCGGTCAGTTCGACGTTGTCCGTGAACGGGGTGAGCAGAGCGCGCGGGTGCAACCTGTCGGTCCGCACGACGTTCACCTCGATGCACAGCACCAACACCAGCGAGGAGATGTAGAGGAACGCGAGCAGCCCGAGGACGATCGCGAACACACCGTTGGTGGTGTCCGCACCGCCGACGACGCGTTGGACGTACAGCCCACCGAAGGACTGCAGGGCCTGCCACAGCAGCGCGCCGATGACGGCTCCGGGAAGCACGTCGGGCACGCTCACCGCACGCGTGGTCCCGAGCCGGAACGCCACGACGAACGTGGCGGTGTTGAGCACGATCGCCGCGATCGTGACGAGCACCTGTGCGACCGTGCCGAAGAAGCCCGCCGCGTTGAAACCGTTCAGGACCGTGACGCCGATGACGGCCGTCCCGACGGTCAGCAGCAGGCCGAAGCCGCGCACCCGCGCCCGGACGGGATCGGGGCGATCGTTCTTCGGGACGGACCAGGCGACGTTCATCGCGTTCTGTGCGGCCACTGCCACGCCCAGACCGCCGTAGAGCGATCCCAGGACACCGATGACTATGGCCCCGGTCCCCCCGCTCAGCCCTTCCGGTTGGCCGAGTTGTTCACCGATCAAGGGGATCTGGCTCATGGCCGAATCGATGATGCGTTGCTGCAATTCGGGATCACCGGCCAGGACGATGCCCAGGACGGTGGAGAACAGCAGCAGCAACGGGAACAGCGAGATGAAACCGAAGTAGGCGATGAGCGCTGCCAGGTAGCCGCCCTGGTCGTCGAAGAACTTGTAGAACACGGCCAACGGGAATCCCATGGCGGGATGCCGCTGCTGAAATCTGTCGATCCGATCGGTGAAGCTCATCACCACACCCTTTCGCCCGAACTGCCCCTAGTCACCTCAGACGATCGACGCACGGGCCGACCGCAACCGGGCCAGCGTCAGCTCCCGGCCCAGCAGCACCATCGACTCGTACAGCGGTGGGCTGATGTGGGAACCGGTCACCGCCACGCGCACCGGCGCGAACGCCTTACGCGGCTTCAGCTCCATCTCGTCGATCAGCGCGACCTTGAGAGCCGACTCCAAGGCCTCCGCAGTCCACTCCGGTGCGCCCTCGACGGCGCTCACCGTCGCGTCCAGAACGGGTGCCGCGTCGGCGCCCAGATTCTTGGCTGCCGATGCCGGATCGACCGTGAACTCGTCGGCGGGGGCAAGCAGGAACTTCAGCAGTCCCCAGGCGTCGGACAGCACGACGATGCGCGTCTGCACCAGTTCCGCGGCCTCGGCGAACGCTGCGTCCGACACCCCGATCGGATGGCCGTGCGTCTCGAGATACGCCCGCAGGCGCGCGGCGAAGTCGGCCGGCTCGAGCAATCGGATGTGTTCGGCGTTGATGGCGTCGGCCTTCTTCTGGTCGAAGCGGGCCGGGTTCGAGTTGACCGTCGAGATGTCGAAGGCACCCACCATCTCGTCGAGCGAGAACACGTCCCGGTCCTCGGAGAATCCCCACCCGAGGAGAGCCAGGTAGTTCAGCAGACCTTCGGGGACGAACCCGCGCTCCCGGTGCAGGAAGAGATCGGCCTCGGGGTCGCGCTTCGACAACTTCTTGTTGCCCTGCCCCATCACGAACGGGAGGTGCCCGAACTGCGGAATGCGTTCTGCCACACCGATGCGCACGAGGGCTTCGTACAGCGCGATCTGACGCGGGGTCGAGGACAGCAGGTCCTCACCGCGCAGGACGTGCGTGATCTTCATCAACGCGTCGTCCACGGGGTTCACCAACGTGTACAGCGGGACACCGTTGCCGCGGGTGAGCGCGAAGTCGGGGACCGTGCCGGCGCGGAACGTCGTCTCGCCGCGCACGAGGTCGTTCCACGACAGATCGTGATCGGGCATACGCAACCGGACGACGGGCTTGCGTCCCTCGGCGCGGAAGGCCTCCCGCTGCTCGTCGGTCAGCGTGCGGTCGTGATTGTCGAAGCCCAACTTCGGATCCCGGCCGGCCGCGAGATGCCGCGCCTCCACCTCCTCCGGTGTGGAGAAGCTCTCGTACGCCTCCCCCGCGTCGACGAGCTGCTGCACCACGGCGAGGTGCTGATCGCGGCGCAACGACTGCCGGTACGGCTCGTACGGCCCACCGACCTCGGGACCCTCGTCCCAGTCGAGTCCGAGCCACCGCAGTGCGTCGAGCAGCGCCTGGTACGACTCCTCGGAATCACGTGCGGCGTCGGTGTCCTCGATGCGGAACACGAATGCGCCGCCGTGATGGCGGGCGAACGCCCAGTTGAACAGCGCCGTGCGCACCAGCCCGACGTGCGGGGTTCCGGTGGGCGACGGGCAGAACCGGACGCGGACGTCGGATGCGGGAATGCTCGCGGCGGTCACTTGTCCACCACCGGATTGGTCAGCGTGCCGATGCCCTCGATCTCGACGGACACGCTCTCGCCCGCCACGATCGGCCCCACGCCTTCCGGGGTGCCGGTCAGGATGACGTCACCGGGAAGCAGCGTCATCACCGACGAGATCCACTCGATGATCTTCGGCACGTCGTGCAGCAGGAGCGACGTACGGCTGTTCTGCTTCACCGCGCCGTCCACCGTGGTGGTCAGAGCGAGATCCGAGGCGTCGAGCGAGGTCTCGATCCACGGGCCGAGTGGGCAGAAGGTGTCGTAACCCTTGGCGCGGGTCCACTGACCGTCGTGGCGCTGGTTGTCGCGGGCCGTGACGTCGTTCGCAACGGTGTAGCCGAGCACCACGTCGAGAGCGCGTGCTGCCGGAACGTCCTTGCACGGACGGCCGATGACCACCGCGAGCTCACCTTCGAAGTGGACCTCGGACGACGTCGGCGGACGCACGATGTTCGCACCGGGTCCGACGATGGACGTGTTGGGCTTGATGAAGATGACCGGGTCCTCGGGTGCGTCCGAGCCCATCTCCGCGGCGTGCGCCGCGTAGTTCTTGCCGATGCAGATCACCTTGCTGGCCAGAATGGGCGCCAGCAGGCGGACATCGGCCAGGGACCAGCTCCGGCCGGTGAAGGTGGGTGTGCCGAAGGGATGTTCCGCGATCTCTCGCGCCGTCCTCTCGTCTCCGTCGCCTTCGATGGCGACGAATGCAACACCGTCGGGACTCGCTACTCGACCAAGACGCATGGCGGAAGTCTATCGAGCGGCGTCGAGCGGACACCGGCGGGCGACGAACGACGATCACGTACGGGTAGCATCGGCGACCGGGAGTTCAACAGGCGAGAATGTTGTCCCATATAGTGAGAACGGAGCCGGTATGAGTCGCGTCCAGCGCTACACCACGTCCACGACGGGTCGGTGGGCGATGCTCGTGATCGGCATGCTCGCGACGGCCTCCACGGCACTGCTTCTGAACGGCGCCGCCTTCCTCATCCCCGCACTTCGGGATCAGCGCGGACTCTCGCTCGCGTCGGCGGGTCTGATCGTGGCGATGCCGACGGCCGGCATCGTCCTGACGCTGTTCGCGTGGGGCGCCGTCGTCGACCGCGTGGGCGAACGGCGATCCCTGATCGCTGGTTCCGTGCTGACGTCGATGGCCGCCTTCTGCGCCGCCGCGACGGAGTCCACGGTGGCGTTGGCCGTCTTCCTGCTGCTCGGCGGCATGGCCGCCGCCAGCGTGAACTCCGCCACCGGACGCGTGGTGGTGGGGTGGTTCCCTCCCCACCGCCGCGGCCTGGCGATGGGCATCCGGCAGATGTCACTCCCTCTCGGAGTCGCACTGTCCGCGTTGCTGATTCCCGGTATCGCCCGCGATCACGGAGTGGGGACCGCGATGCTCCTTCCCGCGGTCGCGTCCGCCCTCTCCGCTCTCGCCTGCCTCGTCGGTGTGTTCGATCCGCCGCGGCCCTCCCGATCGGCCGCCTCGAGTGCCGATCTCCTCGCCAACCCCTACCGCGGGCGTCGCGATCTCTGGCGCATACACGGTGCGTCGGTCGCGCTGGTGGTGCCGCAGTACGTGGTGTGGACGTTCGCCCTCGTCTGGCTCGTGGACCAACGGGCCTGGTCCCCGGAGGCCGCCGGTGTCCTGATCACCGTCTCGCAGATCCTCGGAGCGGGAGGACGCATCGCCGCCGGCGCAGTGTCGGACCGGGTGGGCAGCAGACTCGGACCGATGCGGTGGGTCGCCGTCGGCGTCGTGGCCGTGATGGCCGCGCTGGCGATCGCGGACGCCGCGGGCCTCGCGGTATCGGTGGTGATACTCGTGGTCGCGTCGGTGGCGACGGTGTCACCCAACGGGCTCGCATTCACCGCCGTGGCCGAGCGGGCGGGTCCGTTCTGGAGCGGGCGAGCACTCGGCGCGCAGAACACCAGTCAGTTCATCGCCGCGTCGGCGGTTCCCCCGGTGTTCGGCGCCCTGATCACGCACACGTCGTACGCGGTGGCGTTCGGGGTGTCCGCGGCGATCGCGCTTCTCGCGGTACCGACCATTCCGCGAGAAGCGCGAGACCGACTACACCAGTGAGGCGATCCGATCGCCGATCGTCGCGGTCGTGCCCGGGTCCCCGGCGGTGCGCGTCGCCAGGTCCTGCGCGACGGCGGACTCGACGCGCGCCGCCGCCTCGGTCTCGCCGAGATGTGCGAGGAGGAGCGACACCGACAGGATGGCGGCCGTCGGATCGGCGATTCCCTTGCCGGCGATGTCCGGCGCACTGCCGTGCACGGGCTCGAACATGCTCGGATTCGTGCGCGTCGCATCGATGTTCGCGCTCGCGGCCAGACCGATACCACCGGCGACCGCGGCCGCGAGATCGGTGATGATGTCGCCGAAGAGATTGTCGGTGACGATCACGTCGAAGCGGCCCGGGTCGGTCACCAGGTGGATCGTCGCCGCGTCGATGTGCTGGTACGCCACCTCGACGTCGGGGAACTCTGCGGCGACCTCGTCGACCGTCCGCTTCCACAGCGATCCCGCGAACCCCAGCACGTTCGTCTTGTGCAGCAGGGTCACGTGCCTGCGACGACCCATCGCTCGCGCGAAGCCGTCACGGACCACGCGCTCCACACCGAACCGCGTGTTGAGGCTGACCTCGGTGGCGACCTCGTGCGGAGTGCCGACGCGGATTGCGCCGCCGTTGCCCGTGTACGGGCCCTCGGTGCCCTCCCGCACGACGACGATGTCGACCGGCTTGTTGCCCGCCAACGGACCGACGACACCCGGGTACAGCTTGGACGGGCGCAGGTTGATGTGGTGATCCAGCGCGAATCGTGCGGTCAGCAACAATCCGCGCTCGAGCACACCGCTGGGCACCGACGGATCACCGATGGCGCCGAGCAGGATGGCGTCGTGTCCGCGGAGCTCCTCGAGCACCGACGACGGCAGGATCTCCCCCGTCGCGTGATAGCGCCGTGCACCCAGGTCGTACTCCGTGGTCTCCGCACCGGGCGCGACCACCTCGAGCACCTTGAGCGCCTCGGCCACCACCTCCGGTCCGATGCCGTCTCCGGCCACGACACCCAGCTTCATCGAAGTCCCCTCGTTCGGCGTCGACATCAGGACAGGTCGACCAGCTCGATGGTCGTCGCGCCCACGGAGGCGGCGATGGCGTCCCGAACGTCCTGCGCCACATCTCGATCGACGCGCAGCAGGATGGTGGCGCCACCGCCCTCCGCGTCCTGGCTGAGTGCCGCGGCGGCGATGTCGACACC
Source organism: Rhodococcus sp. BP-160 (assembly GCF_019836205.1). Lineage (NCBI taxonomy): Bacteria > Bacillati > Actinomycetota > Actinomycetes > Mycobacteriales > Nocardiaceae > Rhodococcus > Rhodococcus sp. BP-160. The sequence goes on along the minus strand of NZ_JABUEK010000002.1, from coordinate 580,004 downwards.
GGCGTCGCCCAGGGCGGTGCCGATGCGTCCGAGCGAGCCGGGACGGTCGTCGTACGTCACGATGAGGTTCTTGCCCTCGGCGCGCAGATCGAAGTTGCGGCCGTTGATGTTGACGATCTTCTCCACGTGCTGGGGACCGGTGAGGGTGCCCGCGACGTTGACGACGGTCCCGTCGCCGTAGACCGCTCGGACGTCGACGACGCTCCGGTGGTTGGGGCTCTCGCTGGCCTTGGTCACGTCGGCCGTGACACCACGCTCCTCGGCGAGCGACGGTGCGTTGACGAAGGTGACCGCGTCCTCGATGACGGCGGAGAACAGTCCCCGCAGCGCCGACAGCTTGAGGATGTCGACGTCCTCGGACGCCAGCTCACCGCGCACGTCGACGGACAGCGACGTCGGGAGCTCGTCCGACAGGGCACCCAGCAGGACGCCCTGCTTGCGCACGATGTCGAGCCACGGCGCGACCTCCTCGCCGACGGCACCGCCGGAGACGTTCACCGCGTCGGGCACGAACTCGCCGGCGAGGGCGAGCAGGACGGACTTGGCGACGTCGGTGCCGGCGCGGTCCTGGGCCTCGGTGGTCGAGGCACCGAGGTGCGGGGTGACGACGACCTGCGGGAGCTCGAACAGCGGGCTGTCGGTGCAGGGCTCGCTCGCGTAGACGTCGATGCCCGCGGCGAAGACGTGGCCGCTGGTGATCGCGTCGGCGAGAGCCTGCTCGTCGACCAGTCCACCGCGGGCGGCGTTGACGACGATGACGCCCTTCTTGGTCCGGGCGAGCGCCTCCTTGCCGATCAGACCCTTGGTCTCGGGGGTCTTCGGCAGGTGTACGGAGAACATGTCGGCACGCTCGAGAAGCTCGTCGAGGCTGACCAGCTCGATACCGAGCTGCGCGGCACGAGCCGGCGAGACGTAGGGGTCGTACGCGATGATGTGCGTCTCGAACGCGGCGAGACGCTGCGCGAAGAGCTGACCGATACGGCCGAGCCCGACCACGCCGACGGTCTTGCCGAAGATCTCGACGCCGTTGAACTTGCTGCGCTTCCACTCGTGCTGACGCAGTGTGGCGTCGGCGGCGGGGATCTGGCGAGCAGCCGAGAGCAGGAGCGTCACCGCGTGCTCGGCGGCGGTGTGGATGTTGGACGTGGGGGCGTTGACGACGAGCACGCCGCGCTCGGTGGCTGCGGGGACGTCGACGTTGTCCAGGCCGACGCCGGCGCGGGCGACGATCTTGAGCTTGGTACCGGCAGCGAGCACCTCGGCATCGACCGTGGTCGCGGAGCGGACCAGGATGGCGTCGGCATCGGGGACCGCGGCGAGGAGGGCCGGACGATCCGGACCGTCCACCCACCGGACCTCGACTCCGTCGCCGAGAGCCTCGACGGTGGACTGCGCAAGTTTGTCGGCGATGAGGACGACGGGGCGGCCTGGCTGGCTCACGTGGAGAACTCCCTGATCAGGTGACGGAGAAGAGGTGTGGTTCCGGATTCGTGCGGGCGTCAGCCTAGTGGCCGAGCCGCGACCCGACGCAGGGCACCCGAGGTCGAGGAACTCGACCGCGGGTGCCCCGTGTCAGGAATGCGAGAGTCAGGCCGTCTCGGTGATGGGACGGTCGACCCAGCTCATGAGGTCGCGCAGCTTCTTGCCGGTGACCTCGATGGGGTGCTCGGCGTTCTGCTTGCGCAGGCCCTCGAGCTCGGTGTTGCCGTTCTCGACGTTGGCCACGAGGCGCTTGGTGAACTCGCCCGACTGGATGTCGGCCAGGATCGCCTTCATGCGCTCCTTGGTGCCGGCATCGATGACGCGCGGCCCGGAGAGGTAGCCGCCGAACTCCGCGGTGTCGGACACCGAGTAGTTCATGCGCGCGATGCCGCCCTCGTACATGAGGTCGACGATGAGCTTGAGCTCGTGCAGCACCTCGAAGTACGCCATCTCGGGCGCATAGCCGGCCTCGACCATGACCTCGAAGCCGGTCTTCACCAGCTCCTCGGTACCGCCGCACAGCACGGCCTGCTCACCGAAGAGGTCGGTCTCGGTCTCTTCCTTGAACGTGGTCTTGATGACGCCGGCACGCGTGCCGCCGATGCCGCGGGCGTAGGACAGCGCGAGAGCCTGGCCCTCACCCTTCGGATCCTGGTCGACGGCGATCAGGGCGGGAACACCCTTGCCGTCGACGAACTGACGGCGCACGAGGTGGCCGGGTCCCTTGGGGGCGACCATGCCGACGGTGATGTTGGCCGGGGCCTCGATGAGCTTGAAGTGGATGTTCAGGCCGTGGCCGAAGAACAGCGCGTCGCCGTCCTTGAGGTTGGGCTCGATGTCGTCCTTGAAGATCTGCGCCTGGGCGGTGTCCGGAGCGAGCAGCATGATGACGTCGGCCCACTCGGAGACCTCCGCCGGCGTACCCACGCCGAGGCCCTGCTCGGCAGCCTTGTCACGCGACTTGGAGCCTTCCTTCAGACCGATACGGACGTCGACGCCCGAGTCGCGCAAGCTGAGCGAGTGCGCATGGCCCTGGCTTCCGTATCCGATCACAGCGACCTTGCGGCCCTGGATGATCGAGAGATCGGCATCGTCGTCGTAGAACATCTCGACTGCCACTGTGGTTTCCTCCTACATCTGTCCCGGTCGCATGTGACCGGGTAATCGAAACTACTGGGTTGGGTGACTAGCGGGACGCGGTGATGGACTTCGGCCCACGACCCACCGCGACGACGCCGGACTGGACGATCTCGCGAACACCGTACGGGTCGAGCATCCGGAGCAACGCCTCGAGCTTCGAGCGGGTACCGGTCGCCTCGACGGTGACTGCCTCCGGCGAGACGTCGATGACCTTGGCGCGGAACAGGTTCACCGTCTCGATGACCTCGCTCCGCACGCTCGCGTCGGCGCGGACCTTGATGAGCACGAGCTCACGGGCGACCGATGAATCGGCTTCCTGCTCGACGATCTTGATGACGTTGACGAGCTTGTTCAGCTGCTTCGTCACCTGCTCGAGCGGGAACTCGTCGACCGTGACGACGATGGTCATGCGCGAGATCTCGGGCACCTCGGTGCCGCCCACCGCGAGGGAGGCGATGTTGAATCCGCGGCGCGAGAACAGCGACGCCACGCGTGCGAGCACGCCCGGCTTGTCCTCGACGAGCACGCTGAGGGTGTGACTGGTGCTCACAGGTCGATGCCTTTCGAATTCGCGCCCTGGGCCGCCTCGGTGACGTCGCCGACCGAGCCGGGCTCCTGCGCCGCTTCCTCGTCGTTGTCGAACAGAGGACGGATGCCGCGGGCGGCCATGATCTCGGAGTTGCCGGTGCCCGCAGCGACCATCGGCCACACCTGGGCGTCCTTGCCGACGATGAAGTCGATGACGACCGGGCGATCGTTGATCGCACGCGCCTGCGCGATCACCGCGTCGACGTCCTCCTCACGCTCGCACCGCAGTCCGACGCATCCCAGCGCCTCGGCGAGCTTGAGGAAGTCGGGGATGCGGACGGCGCCGTGCGTGCCGAGCTCGGTGTTGGAGTAGCGCTCCTCGTAGAAGAGCGTCTGCCACTGCCGCACCATGCCGAGGTTGCCGTTGTTGATGACGGCGACCTTGATGGGGATGCCCTCGACCGCACAGGTCGCGAGCTCCTGGTTGGTCATCTGGAAGCAGCCGTCACCGTCGATGGCCCAGACCTCGGTGTCGGGCAGACCCATCTTGGCGCCCATCGCGGCCGGGACCGCGTAGCCCATCGTGCCGAGTCCACCCGAGTTGAGCCACGTCCGCGGCTTCTCGTAACTGATGAACTGAGCGGCCCACATCTGGTGCTGTCCGACCCCGGCGCAGTAGATCGCGTCGGGTCCGGCGAACTTGCCGATCGACTGAATCACGAACTCGGGCGACATCGCACCGTCCGACGGACGGTCGTAGCTCAGCGGGTAGGTGCGCCGCACGTTGTCGAGGTAGGTCCACCAGTCGGCGAGATCCAGGGCGGTGCCGGTGGCCTGGTCCGCGCGGATCGCCTCGATCAGCTCGACGATGACCTCGCGGCAGTCACCCACGATCGGCACGTCGGCGAACCGGTTCTTGCCGATCTCGGCGGGATCGATGTCGGCGTGGACCACCTTCGCCTCGGGGGCGAACGAGTCGAGCTGCCCGGTCACGCGGTCGTCGAAACGAGCGCCGAGCGTGATGAGCAGATCGCTCTTCTGCAGTGCGGCGACCGCGGCGACCGTTCCGTGCATGCCGGGCATGCCGAGGTTCAGGTCGTGGCTGTCCGGGAAGACGCCCCGCGCCATCAGTGTCGTCACGACGGGGATGCCGGTGAGCTCCGCCAGCTCGAGGAGCTCGGGCGACGAGTTCGACTTGATGATGCCGCCGCCGCAGTACAGCACCGGCTTCTTCGCTGCCGCGATGAGCCGCGCGGCCTCACGCACCTGCTTGCCGTGCGGCTTCGTCACCGGGCGGTAGCCCGGCAGCTTCATCTCCGGCGGCCACGAGAAGGTGGTCTGCGCCTGCAGGACGTCCTTCGGGATGTCGACGAGCACCGCGCCCGGTCGTCCGGAGGACGCCAGGTAGAAGGCCTCGGCGATCATGCGCGGGATGTCGAGCGGGTCGGTGATGAGGAAGTTGTGCTTGGTGACGGGCATCGTGATGCCCGAGATGTCGGCTTCCTGGAAGGCGTCGGTACCGATCAGCGCGCGGCCGACCTGTCCGGTGATGGCGACGACCGGGACGGAGTCCATCTGCGCATCGGCCAGCGGCGTCACCAGGTTGGTGGCGCCGGGACCGGACGTCGCGATGCACACGCCGACGCGGCCGGTGGCCTGCGCGTAGCCGGTGGCGGCGTGGCCGGCACCCTGCTCGTGTCGCACCAGCACGTGCCGGACCTTCGCCGAGTCGAGCAGCGGATCGTAGACGGGAAGTACGGCACCACCGGGAATGCCGAAGACGACGTCGACCTCGAGCTCCTCGAGTGCGCGGACGACGGACTTCGCTCCGGTCACGCGCTCGGGCGCGAGGGGACGACGCTGCGGCGTCGCGGACGGAGTGGGACGATCGGCGGCGGGCGGAGCCTTGCGTGGTGCCGGGCCGGGCCGGGCGGTGGGTGCGCTCACTGGTGCTTCCTTAGAACTTCATCCGGGCAAGAAAAAACCCTCGCCAGCAGATGCTGTACGAGGGTGGCGCGTCGTGGCTGAGCGTGAAGACGTTTCGGCTCAGGCGACGACGCGCCTGCCGATTACGAGGAACTCTTCACGCTTCACGCGTGTGACGTTAGGCGCGTGATGCGGTGCCAGTCAAACTTACCGAACTCGTTGTCCCATTATGTGGGATGGCGTTATGCAGTGCGAAGATGGAGGGGTGTCGTCTTCGCAGCAGTCCGAACCACCGGTGACAGTCTCCCATACCGAGAGCCCCACTTCCGACGCCTCCCCCGCGGCCCCCACGGTGTTCCGCATCCCGGCCCTGGCGCTGTCCGGCGTGGCGCTGTTCCTGTTCGGGGTCACGTTCCCCGTGGTCGGGGCGCCGGAGCTCTTCGGGTGGATGCTCGCGCTCCCGGTCCTGCTGGGGTACTGGATCATCCGCGTCCGGACCACCGTCACTCCGGAGCGGTTCGTCTCGCGCCGGGCGTTCCGTTCCACCACGGTGCCGTGGTCGTCCGTGACGGGACTGCTGTTCCCGAAGCTCGGGTGGGGCAAGGCGACCCTCGAGGACGGCTCGACCGTCCGGATGCCGGGCGTGACCGTCGACAAGCTCCCGCTTCTGTCCGCGGCGAGCGGCGGCGCGGTGCCGGATCCGTCGCCGGTCGAGGAGCCCGCTCAGGACGAGCCGGTCGAGGCCGAGTCCGCCGTCGAGCAGGACGAGGCCGAACCGCGGGCCTGAACGACCACAACTCGGCCGGATCGACGGAATCCCGTCGATCCGGCCGAGTTGTGGACGGTGACGCACGGATCAGGCGAAGGGGTCGGCGCCGTTCAGGAAGATCCACAGCGCTGCAGCACCGCCGATGCCGATGGCCAACGCGAGGAACGACCCGATGAAGGGCCGGCGCGCCCATCCACGTCCGCCGTCCACGGCGATCCGTCCGGGGCCCGTGAGGATGATGGACGCCGACGCCAGCACCAGCAGCGTCTCGTACTCGACACCTGCAGGGGCGAAGAACTGCAACCCCGGCTCGCCGACCTGACGCACGAGCCAGGCGTTGATCATGACGGCCAGGACTGCGGCACCCGCGAGAGGCGTGGCCAGGCCGAGGATCAGCAGCGCACCGCCGGCGACCTCGCCGACCGCACCGAGAATGGACAGCAGACGTGCCTGGTCGTAGCCGGACCCGGCGACGATCTCCTGGAAGCCCGAGAGCCCGGGACCGTCGAACCATCCCGTGAGCTTCTGCAGACCGTGCACCAGCACGATCGCGCCGACACTCACGCGCAGGATCAGCAGTCCGAGATCGAGCGTGCCGCGACGCTCCGGGACCACATCGGGCCGCACCTCGGCGGGGGTCGCGGTGCGATCGGTTCCGGCCACCGGGATCGCGCGCGTCGCGCTGTCGTCGTAGGCCGGTTCGGTGCGACCCGCCGTCGTCGTGTCACCGGGGTAGCCGGTGAGCTTCTCGGTGGGATGCGCGGTACGCGACCGGTCGGCGTCCAGTTCGTCGTCGGTGCGCGGGAGCTGTGCTCCGCTGCCCCCGCCTATCCGCTCGGTCGGCTGGTCGTAGGGACTCGCCGCCGGCTCGTAACCGGACGGGGATCGGCCTGTGTCATCGGACTTCTCACTCACGTGCATCAGCGTAGATGCGGCGGGCCCGTTCCCGGCGCAGGCGCGACCCGTACCGTGGGATCTCATGACAGTGGGTGGGACTCGGCGCGCGGCCCGGCGATCGTTCGTGCTCGGCGCGGCGGTGATGGCGATCGTCACGGCCTCCGCGGGATGCGCACGCTTCGACGACTCCGCCTCGACGGAGTTCTCCCCCGAACCCACGTTCGGTGCTGCCGACATCGAACCGGTGGAGCCGGGAGCGCCGGGTTCCAGCACGCCGCCCGCGCCGTCGCCGGCCACCGGCCCCTGCGTGGATCCGGATCCCAACGTGGTCGCGACCTGTCTCGACACCCTGTCCGGCCTCGTCGTCCTCCCCGGCGGGGCATCGGCCCTGGTCGGCGAGCGTCGCACCGGCACCATCTTCCAGGTGGCTCCGGGCCAGGCGCCCCGACCCGTCGTGACCGTCCCGGTCGACGGTGACGGCGACGGCGGACTGCTCGACATCACGCTGTCCCCCACCTACGACGAGGACCGCCTCCTCTACGCGTACATCACGACGGCGACCGACAACCGCGTGGTGCGCATCGCGGCGGGAGACGTTCCCAAGACCGTGCTCGCCGGCATCCCCCGCGGGACCACCAGCTCGGGTGCACTCGATTTCTCGTCACCCGACGAACTCCGGGTGATCACAGGCGACGGGGGCGATCCCGCCGCTGCGGCGAACCCGGCGTCGCTCGCAGGCAAGGTTCTGGCCGTCACCGACCCGCGTGTCGACTCCACCTCGGCTCCCCGCGTCGTCATGAGCGGCATCGGCCGCGCCGGCGACGTCTGCATCGACGCCACGGGCAGCACCTGGGTGACCGATGCGACGGCCACCGAGGACCGGCTGTCCCGCATCACGCCCGAGGGTGCCGTCGTCAGTCCCGTGTGGACGTGGCCGGACAAGCCGGGCGTCGGCGGATGCGCGGCCGCACCCGGCTCGGTGGCCGTGTCGATGTCCGGTGCCCGTGCGCTGGCACTGGTTCCCGTGGACCCGGACACCAACGCGGTGACGACGCCGCCGACCCTCACCGCACAGGACCGGTACGGCCGCCTGCGTGGTGCGTCGCTCGGCGCTCAGGGCCAGGTGTGGGTGACCACCGTGAACAAGGACGGCGGCCAGCCGGTGCCGACGGACGACCGAGTGGTCATCGTGCCGGTGCCGGCCGGCGGCGGCGGGAGCGACTAGCGGGAAGGCCGGAGGCCGGTCGTTCTAGCTGCAGGCGGCGATGACGAGTTCCTTGACTCGCGCGGGGTCGGCCTGGCCCTTGGTCGCCTTCATGACGGCACCGACGATGGCACCGGCGGCCTGCACCTTGCCGCCGCGGATCTTCTCCGTGACGGAGGGGTTGGCCGCGAGCGCTTCGGACACGGCCGTCTCGAGCGCCGAATCGTCTTGCACGACAGCGAGTCCGCGTGCCTCGACGACGGCGTCGGGGTCACCCTCATTATCGAGGACACCGTCGACCACCTTGCGGGCGTTGGCGTTGGTGAGTGTGCGGTCGGCGACCAGCGCGGCGACGCGGGCCACCTGAACCGGGGTGATCGCCAGGTCCGCGAGGTCGACGCCGCGGGTGTTGGCCTGCTGCGACAGGTACGCCACCCACCAGCTGCGGGCGGCGTCGGGTGTCGCACCGGCGTCGACGGTCGCGGTGATGAGGCCGAGCGCATCGGCGTTGACGACGTCGCGCATGACGAGATCGGACCAGCCCCACTCCTTCTGGATGCGAGAGCGGGTGATCCACGGCGCCTCGGGAATGGTGGCGCGCAGTTCCTCGACCCAGGCGGCGTCCGGGGCGACCGGCTCGAGATCGGGCTCCGGGAAGTAGCGGTAGTCCTCCGCGGTCTCTTTCTTGCGACCGGGCGCCGTGCTGCCGTCGGCCTCCTGGAAGTGCCGCGTCTCCTGCACGATCTCGCCGCCCTCCGCGAGAACTGCTGCCTGACGGCGCATCTCGTAGCGGACGGCGACCTCGACGCTCTTGAGGGAGTTGACATTCTTGGTCTCGGTCCGGGTGCCGAACTCGGTGGCGCCCTTCTCCATCAGCGAGACGTTGGCATCGCACCGGAGCGAGCCCTGGTCCATCCGCACGTCGGACACGCCGAGCTCGCGGATCAGTTCCCGCAGCGCGGTGACGTAGGCGCGGGCCACCTCGGGCGCGCGGTCGCCGGCGCCCTCGATGGTCTTGGTGACGATCTCGACGAGAGGCACACCGGCCCGGTTGTAGTCCAGCAGTGAGTGACTCGCTCCGTCGATACGACCGGTGGCGCCGCCGACGTGCAACGACTTGCCGGTGTCCTCCTCCATGTGGGCGCGCTCGATGTCGACCCGCCACGTGGACCCGTCGTCGAGCACCACGTCGAGAAAGCCCTCGGTGGCGATCGGCTCGTCGTACTGCGAGATCTGGTAGTTCTTCGGCTGGTCCGGGTAGAAGTAGTTCTTCCGCGCGAACCGACCCCACGGCGTGATGGAGCAGTTCAGCGCGAGGCCGATCCGGATGGCGGACTCGACGGCAGCCGCGTTGACCACCGGCAGCGCACCCGGCAGGCCGAGGCACACCGGACACACCTGGGTGTTGGGCTCGGCACCGAACTCGGTGGGGCACCCACAGAACATCTTGGTGGCGGTACCGAGCTCGACGTGCACCTCCATGCCCAGCACGGGGTCGTACCGGGAGATCACCTCGTCGTAGTCCATCAGGCTCGTCGAGTGCGATGAGGTGGCAGCAGTCATGGTGCCGAGTTTACTGCGGACCGGTGGGCCGAACCCCCTCGGTGTCAGCCGAAGAAGGCGGCCGCGTCCAGGTAGCGACTCTCGGGAACCCGCTTGAGCTGGCGGACGGCCTCCTCGAGGTCCACCAGGCCGATCTCAGCGCCCTGGAGGGAGACCATCTTGCCCTTCTCCCCCGCGTGCACGGCGTCGACGGCGTTGACGCCGAAACGGGTGGCGAGGACGCGGTCGTACGGAGTGGGCTTGCCGCCGCGCTGCACGTGGCCCAGCACCGTGGTGCGGACCTCCTTGTTGATGCGGCGTTCGATCTCGACGCCCAATTGCTGTGCGACACCGGTGAACCGGACGTGGCCGAACTCGTCGATTCCTCCGTCGCGGATCTCCATCGACCCCTCCTTGGGCGTCGCTCCCTCGGCGACGACGCAGATGAAGTGGGAGTCCCCGCGCTGGAACCGCTTCTTCACCAGATCGCACACCTCCTGGACGTCGAAGGGCTGCTCGGGGATCAGTGTCATGTGCGCGCCGGACGCGAGGCCGGAGTGCAGCGCGATCCAGCCGGCGTGCCGCCCCATCACCTCGACGAGCATGACGCGCTGGTGGGACTCGGCGGTGCTGTGCAGCCGATCGATCGCGTCGGTGGCGATGGTGAGTGCCGTGTCGAAACCGAACGTGACGTCGGTGCAGTCGATGTCGTTGTCGATGGTCTTGGGAACCCCGATGACGGGCACGCCCTCCTGCGACAGCCAGTGTCCGGCGGTCAACGTGCCCTCGCCGCCGATGGGGATGAGCACGTCGATGCCGTTGTCGTCCATCGTCTGCTTGATCTGGTCGAGCCCCGCCCGCAGCTTCTCGGGATTGACGCGTGCGGTCCCCAGGATGGTGCCGCCCTTGGTGAGCAGTCGATCGTTGCGATCGTCGTTGCGCAGTTGGATACGACGGTCCTCGAGCAGGCCGCGCCAGCCGTCGAGGAATCCGACCACCGACGACCCGTAGCGGGCGTCCGCCGTGCGTACGACGGCCCTGATGACCGCGTTGAGTCCCGGGCAGTCGCCGCCGCCGGTCAGTACTCCGATACGCATGGGTCGGTGCCTCTCGTTCGCGGGTGTCGACGCGGGGTCGCCGCGCACGATGCTCGTCACCATCTTGCTACCTCCGGCGCGGGGAGGCACGGTCGGATCAGATCGCGGACGGCTGGGGAAACTCTCCCCGTGCGGCTTCGTACGCCGCACCGACCCGGTAGAGGCGATCGTCCGCCATCGCCGGAGCCATGATCTGCAGCCCGACCGGGAGACCGTCCGCGAGACCGGACGGCACCGACATGGCCGGGTGACCGGCCAGGTTGGTCGGCAGGGTGCAGAGGTCGTACAGGTACATGGCGATGGGGTCGTCGACCTTCTCGCCCAGCGCGAACGCCGTCGACGGGGTGGTGGGCGACACCAGGACGTCCACCTTCTCGTAGGCACGATCGAAGTCCCGGGCGATGAGCGTCCGGATCTTCAGAGCCTGGCCGTAGTACGCGTCGTAGTAGCCTGCGGACAGCGCATACGTCCCGATCATGATGCGGCGCTTGACCTCCGGGCCGAACCCGGCGGCACGCGACATCGCCATGACCTGATCGGCACTGTGCGTTCCGTCGTCACCGACCCGCAGTCCGTAGCGCATCGCGTCGAAGCGGGCGAGGTTGGACGACACCTCCGACGGGAGGATGAGGTAGTACGCGGCGAGGGCGTGATCGAAGTTGGGGCACGACACCTCCACCACCTCGGCGCCCAGCGAGGTGAGCACCTCGACGGCGGCGTCGAAGGAGGAGATGACCCCCGGCTGATAGGCGTCCGAGTGCAGTTCCTTGACGACGCCGACGCGCACGCCCGTCAGATCTCCACCCGCGCCGCGGCGCGCCGCCGCGACGACGTCCGGCACCGCCGCGTCGACCGACGTCGAGTCGCGGGGGTCGTGTCCGGCGATGACCTGGTGCAGCAACGCGGTGTCGAGCACCGTCCGCCCGCAGGGACCGCCCTGATCCAGGGAGGAGGCGCAGGCGATGAGCCCGTACCGGGAGACGCCGCCGTACGTCGGCTTGCACCCGACGGTTCCGGTGACGGCGGCCGGTTGCCGGATCGAGCCACCGGTGTCGGTACCGATGGCCAACGGTGCCTGGAACGACGCGAGCGCCGCGGCCGAACCGCCGCCCGAACCGCCCGGCACCCGAGTGGTGTCCCACGGGTTCAGGGTGGGTCCGTACGCGCTGTTCTCGGTGGACGACCCCATCGCGAACTCGTCCATGTTGGTCTTGCCCAGCAACGGGATTCCCGCGGCACGCAGCCTCGCGGTGACCGTGGCGTCGTACGGCGAGACCCATCCCTCGAGGATCTTCGAGCCGGCGGTGGTGGGCATGTCCGTGGTGGTGAACACGTCCTTCAGCGCCAACGGGACGCCGGCCAACTCCGACGCGGGCGTCTCACCCGCGTCCAACGCGTCGTCGACGCGCTGGGCGGCGGCGATCGCCTCGTCCCCCGCGACGTGCAGGAAGGCGTGCAGCGTTCCGTCGACCTCGGCGATGCGATCGAGGTGGGCGCGAGTGACCTCCACGGCGGAGACCTCGCGGGTACGGATCTTCGCGGCCAGGTCGGACGCGGTGGACCGGATCAGATCGGTCTGCTCGGCGGCGGTCATCAGTCTTCTCCCAGGATGCGCGGCACCGCGAAGCGGCTCTGTTCGGACGCGGGCGCCTCGGCGAGGGCACTGTCCGGGCCGAGACCCGGGACGATGACGTCTGGCCGGGTGACGTTGGTCACAGCGAGCGGACTCGCGGTGGCGTCGACGTCCGAGACGTCGACCTCCGACACCGCCTTCACGTGGCCCAGAATGGCGTCGAGCTGACCGGCGAACGCATCGAGTTCGTGCTCCTCGAGCGCGAGCCGGGACAGTCGTGCGAGGTGGGCGACCTCGTCGCGGGATATGGCAGACACGTCCGTCAGGCCCCCTTCGATTCGTAACGCATGCCGAGCAGCCTAGTTCGTGGCGACCACCCCACCGTCACGGCCTCGCGTCGCGGCGAGGGACGGCGAGCCCGGCCGTCCTCCACCTTCCCGTGAGCCGCGTGCGACTCGATGGAGACGGCGTCGAGTGCGAGGATGTCGGCGTGTCGTATCTCCTGCGGGTCCAGTTGCCCGACCGTCCGGGCAGTCTCGGGTCGCTCGCCGTCGCCCTGGGTTCGGTGGGGGCCGACATCCTGTCGCTCGACGTCATCGAACGCGGAGCCGGATTCGCGGTGGACGATCTGGTGGTGGACGTCGCGCCGGGCGCCCTCCCCGACACACTCATCACCGCGGCCGAGAAGCTCACCGACGTCCGCGTGGACTCGATCCGTCCCTACGCCGGCATCCTGGACACACACCGCGAGCTCGAGCTCATCGATCAGGTGGCGACGGCGCACGACGACCGTCTGCAGGTGCTCGTGGACGGTGCGCCGCGGGTGCTGCGCGTCGGGTGGAGCACCGTGGTGGGCATGTCGGATCACGGTCCGGCAGTCATCGTCGGCAGCTCCGGGGCGCCCGAGTCGCGGGCCGACGACATGCCGTGGATGCCCCTCGAGAAGCCGGCAGTCCTCGACCCGACCGGAGCATGGGTTCCGCAGTCGTGGAAGGACATGGACACCACACTGGCCGCGGCGCCGCTCGGATCGTCGGGCACCGTGCTGGTGCTGGGACGACCCGGCGGACCGGACTTCCGACCGTCAGAGATCGCCCGGCTCGGCTACCTGGCCGGCATCGTCGCCACCGTCCTCGGCTGAGTCCGCCCCGGCGACCAGCGCGCGGGCCGCGTCGGGCCCCTCGCCGAGCAGCGTGCGGAACCCGTCCTCGTCGAGCACGGGAACACCCAGTTCGAGCGCCTTGTCGTGCTTGGATCCGGGCGCGTCGCCGACGACCACGAACGCCGTCTTCTTCGACACCGACGAGGCCGCCTTGCCGCCGCGGGCCAGGATCGCCTCCTTCGCGTCGTCACGCGTGAACGTGGCGAGCGATCCGGTGACGACGATCGACAGACCGTCGAGCGTGCGCTCGATACTCTCGTCGCGTTCGTCCTCCATGCGCACGCCCGCCGCCGACCACTTCTCCACGATGGCGCGGTGCCAGTCGACGTCGAACCACTCGACGACTGCGCGGGCGATGGTGGGGCCCACCCCGTCGGCGGCGGCCAGTTCCTCCTCCGTCGCCGCCCGGATGGCGTCGAGCGACCCGAAGCGGGCGGCGAGGGCGCGGGCGGCGGTCGGCCCGACATGGCGGATCGACAATCCGACGAGCACCCGCCACAGCGGCTGATCCTTGGCTCGCCCCAGGTTGTCCAGCAATCGCCGACCGTTCGCGGACAGCGCTCCCGCCTTGGTTCGGAAGAGATCCGTCCGGGTGAGCTGGTCCTCGGTGAGATCGAACAGATCGCCCTCGTCCTCGATCACCTGTGCGGACAGCAGCGCCGTCGCGGCCTCGTACCCCAACACCTCGATGTCGAATGCACCACGGCCCGCGACGTGAAAGACCCGCTCCCGCAACTGTGCCGGGCACGAGCGCGAGTTGGGGCAGCGGATGTCGGCGTCGCCCTCCTTGGCCGGTGCGAGCTCGGTTCCGCACTCGGGGCAGTGCGTCGGCATGACGAACTCCCGCTCGTCCCCGGTGCGCGCGTCGACCACAGGACCGAGCACCTCCGGGATCACCTCGCCCGCCTTGCGGATGACCACCGTGTCTCCGATCAGCACGCCCTTGCGCACGACCTCGGACGCGTTGTGCAACGTCGCGAGGGACACCGTCGACCCTGCCACGAGCACCGGCTCCATGAACGCGAACGGCGTCACTCGCCCGGTGCGACCGACATTGACCCGGATGTCGAGCAACGTCGTGGTGGCCTCCTCCGGCGGATACTTGAAGGCGATGGCCCAGCGGGGTGCGCGGGACGTGGATCCGAGTCGGCGGTGCAACGCCATCTCGTCGACCTTCACCACGAGGCCGTCGATCTCGTGCTCGACCGAGTGCCGGTTCTCGCCCCAGTACTCCATGCGTTCGACCACCGCGTCGACGCCCTGCACCAGTGCGGTGTGAGTCGAGACCGGCAGACCCCAGGCGGCGAGCGCGTCGTACGCGACGGACTGGGCGGCGGGGGCGAAGCCCTCCATCCGGCCGAACCCGTGACAGATCATGCCGAGCCGCCGCCGCGAGGTGACCGCGGGGTTCTTCTGCCGCAGCGACCCCGCGGCGGAGTTGCGCGGGTTGGCGAACGGCGGCTTGCCCTGCTCGACGAGAGAGGCGTTGAGCGCCTGGAAGTCCTCGAGTCGGAAGAACACCTCGCCCCGCACCTCGAGCAGCGTCGGGACCGGGAACTCGTCCGACGGGGTGAGCACCTCGGGGATGTCGTCGATGGTGCGCGCGTTGAGCGTCACGTCCTCCCCGGTGCGTCCGTCACCGCGGGTGGCGGCGCGCACCAGTCGGCCGTTCTCGTACACCAGATTGAGCGCGACACCGTCGATCTTGACCTCGCAGAGGTAGTGCAGGTTCTCCCCCGCCTCCACCTCGACCCTGCGCGCCCAGGCACGCAGCTCGTCCGCGTCGAACACGTTGTCCAGGGACAACATTCGCTCGAGGTGGTCGACAGCCGTGAAGTCCGTCTCGAAGCCGCCACCGACGAGCTGCGTCGGCGAGTCGGGCGTCCGGAGATCCGGATGCTCCTCCTCCATCGCCTGCAGGCGCTTCAGCAACTCGTCGAACTGCCCGTCCGAGATGATCGGCGCGTCCCGCACGTAGTACCGGAACTGGTGACCGCGGACCTCCTCGGCCAGCGCGTCCCACTCCTGCTTCTGCTCGGGTGAGGCCGGGACCAGGTCCGGCGGTGTCTCGATCTCGTCCACGATCGCAGACTATCGGAGCGCTCCGACACCGTTCCCGGTGACGAAGGCCGGTGTCACAGCGCGTCGGGATCCTCGGTGAAAGCAGCGCGGACGTCGCGCAGCACCGTCAGAGCGTGCCGGGCCCACGGCAGGCTCGCGCCGGACAACCCACACGTGGGTGAGACGGCGACGCGCTCGGCGAGGTACCGCCTCGGGAAGCCCAACCGATCCATCAGTTCCACTGCGGGCGCCGCACTCTCGCGCCACGCCGGGTACTTATCCGGGTCGGTTCCCGGCACCACCCCCAGGACGGCGACACCGCCGCTCTCCAGGTACTCGCCGACCGCGTCGTACCGCGACGTGGGCAGCAGGGACAGATCGAACGAGACGCCGTGCACCCCGCTGCGTTCGAAGACCTCGAACGGGACGTCGGCGGAGCACGTGTGCACGATCACGGGTCGGTTCACCCGCTGCACCACCGAGCCCAGCAGGTCGGCCACCTCCGGCGCCGGCACCGCGGCGATCTGCTCGAGGCTCGTCACGCCCTGCAGGCGACCGGCCAGCACGGCCGCGATGCGAGGTTCGTCGAACTGGACGACCACCTCGGCGCCGAGCCGCCTCGCGACCTCGTCGGCGTGCGCGGCCACTCCCTCGGCCAACGACCCGGCTATGTCGCGCACCGCACCGCGGTCGGTCAAGGCGCGGTGACCGAACGCCAGCTCGATGTCCGCGGCCATCGTCAGCGGGCCCGCGGCCTGCACCTTGACGGCGCGGCCGGATCCGCGCAGCCCGGCCAGTTCCCACTGCTCCTCGAGAACGTCGAGGTCCTCCGTCAGGAAGTCGCGGGCCCGGCGGCTCGTCGTACTCGGCCGTCGGCTCACGCGGTATCCGCTGGTGGCCGCATCGATCTCGATGTCGACCAGCAGCACGCCGGTGCGCCCGATCATGTCGGCGCCGAGACCTCGCGCCGGGAGTTCCACGACGTGCGGCAGGTCGGGGAGCTCGCCGATCACCGTCGTGACGGCGTTCGCGATGTCCGTTCCCGGCCACGAGCCGACGCCCGTCGCCACGCCTGCCAGAGCGGCAGCAGGATCCGTCACGGGCGAGCGGACGCGGTGAGTGGCGACTCGGCGGAGGTTGCCGCGATGGTGCCGCTGCCGACCACGATGTCGCCTGCCGGGTCGGGGCGGTACAGCACGGCTGCCTGACCACGGGCAACTCCGGTGAGCGGGGACCGCAGACCGATGCGCAGGGTGTCGCCGTCGACACGAGCGACGGCGTCCGCGATTCCGCCGTGTGCCCGGACCTGGACGACGCAGTCCACGTCGCCCTCGGGCGCCGTGCCGGACGTCCAGACGGGTGTGCTCGCATCGATGCCGTACACGTCGAGGCGGCTCGCCGAGCCGACCCGGACGGTCCCGGTCTCGGGCTCGATGGAGGTGACGTACCGCGGCTTGCCGTCGGCGGCCGGTCCCTCGACACCGAGGCCTTTGCGCTGGCCGACGGTGAACCCGTGCACACCGTCGTGCTCGGCCAGCACCGCGCCGGAGTCCGCGTCGACCACCGATCCGGGGCGCACGCCGATACGGGCGCCGAGGAACGCCCGGGTGTCGCCGGAGGGGATGAAGCAGATGTCGTGACTGTCGGGCTTGTCCGCGACGGCGAGACCGCGGCGGGCGGCCTCGTCACGCACCTCCGCCTTCGGGGTGTCCCCGATCGGGAACAGGGCACGGGACAGCTGGCGCGCGGTGAGGACGCCCAGCACGTACGACTGGTCCTTGTCGGCATCGACCGCACGACGCAGCACGCCGTCCTCGAGCCGGGCGTAGTGGCCGGTGGCGACCGCGTCGAAACCGAGCGCCTCGGCCCGATCGGCGAGCGCCGCGAACTTGACCTTCTCGTTGCAGCGCAGGCACGGGTTCGGGGTCTCGCCTGCGGCGTAGGACGCGACGAAGTCGTCGATCACGTCCTCCTTGAACCGATCCGCGAAATCCCAGACGTAGAACGGGATCCCGAGCACGTCCGCGGCGCGGCGCGCGTCCCCGGCGTCCTCCTTGGAGCAGCACCCGCGCGACCCGGTGCGCAGAGCGCCGGGAGCGGTGGACAGCGCCAGGTGCACCCCGACCACCTCGTGGCCGGCATCGACGGCACGCGCCGCCGCCACGGCGGAATCGACGCCGCCGCTCATCGCTGCCAGAACTCTCATGTCACCACTCTTCTCGTCTCGACGTTCTCGTCATCTCGAACTGGACGCCATGCCGGCGGCCCGCGCACGTTCGACGACGCGCGGCAGGACCTCGAGCAGTGCGTCGACATCGGCGTCGGTGCTGGTGTGGCCCAAGGAGAACCGGAGTGATCCGCGGGCATCGGCCGCATCGACGCCCATCGCCAGCAGCACATGACTCGCCCGCGCGACACCCGCCGTGCACGCGGATCCCGTCGAGCACTCGACACCGGACGCGTCGAGCAACATCAACAGTGAATCGCCCTCGCATCCGGGGAACGTGACGTGCACGTTGCCGGGGAGTCTGTCCGCGCCGCGGGCACCGTTGACCGACGCGCCGGGCACCGCGTCGAGGACACCCTCGATGACACGCTCGCGCAACGCCACGAGCCGCGCCTCGGTGTCGGCCCGTCCGGCGACGGCGACGTCGAGGGCGGCCGCCATGCCCACGGCACCTGCCGTGTCGGGCGTCCCGGACCGGACGTCGCGTTCCTGACCGCCTCCGTGCAGCAGTGATTCGCAGGGCACCGAGCGTCCGAGCAGCAGCGCGCCGACGCCCTGGGGTCCGCCGAACTTGTGTGCCGCGATGGACAGCGCGGAGAGACCACTGGACGCGAAGTCGAGCTCACGGACACCGGCCACCTGGACCGCGTCGCTGTGCATGGGCACGTCGAACTCGGCCGCGATGGCAGCGAGTTCGCGGATCGCCATGATGGTGCCCACCTCGTTGTTCGCCCACATGATCGACACGACGGCGACCTCGTCGGCGTGCAGCTCGAGTTCTCGGCGCAGCGTCGACGGGAGGACGCGGCCGTCGGCCTCGACCGGCAACCAGGACACCGCGGCGCCCTCGTGACGTTCGAGCCACTCCACGGCATCGAGCACGGCGTGATGCTCGACCGAGCTGGTGATCACGCGGACGCGACGAGAATCACGCGCTCGGCGTGCCCAGAAGATGCCCTTGACCGCCAGATTGTCGCTCTCGGTGCCGCCGGAGGTGAAGATGACCTCGGACGGACGAGCGCCCAGCGCCGCGGCGATGGACTCCCGCGACTCCTCGATGCGGCGGCGGGCCGTGCGCCCCGATCCGTGCAGGGACGACGCGTTTCCCACGGTCCGATGGATCTCCGTCATCGCCTCGATCGCCGCGGGGACCATCGGAGTGGTCGCGGCATGATCGAGGTACACCGGCGTTCCGGGCACACGTGGGGGCTGTGGCATGACGTGGTCCAGGATAACCGGTCGCGGACCCCGCCTCTCCCCCGCGCGAGCACGCCCGAACTGCCGTGCGTCAGCTCGCCCGCACGACGGTTCCGGCGTACTCACCGGGGCGGACCGGCTGGGCGAGCCGATCCCGGCGCGGCAGTCGCGTGCGGGTGACGCGCAAGGGCGGAACTGCCGTCTCGTCCTGGTGTCGGCGCACGGCCAACTCCGCGCTGCGCGCCAGCAGTCGACGATCGTCGATGGGCGCGATGTCCTCGCACACCCGCACGGCGGCACGGACGCCCTTCAGCCGCAGGATCCTCGACATCGACTCGCCGATGGTCTCGTCGCCCACGAAGGCGGTGGCCGTCGTCGGACGGTGGTCGACGTCGCGGTAAGTGACCGCGATCGGCCGCACCACCGCACCGGCGTCGATGGCCGCCTGGAACAGGGCGGGACGGAACGATCCGTAGGCGGTTCCGCACCAGGTGGTGCCCTCGGGGAAGACGACCACCGTGGCTCCCGATCGCAAGGCCTCGGTCACCTCGTCGACGGTGCCGGGCAGGGAGCGGAGTCGCTCACGGGCGATGGGGACGACCCGCACGATGCGTGCGAGCAGACCCAGGACGGGCCAGTCCACGAGGTCCGCGCGGGCGACGAAGCGGCACGGGAAACAGGCTGCCAGCACCAGGACGTCCGTCCAGGACACGTGATTGGCGACGACGAGCGTTCCGACGCCGGTGGGCTCGGCCGTGCGGTCGCCGTCCAGAGTCACCCGGACACCGAGCGCGCCGAGGAGTCCCCTGGCTCCGGCACGTGCGGCGGCGCGTCGACCGCCCGCCGGCAACACCCGGCCCGCCAGCAGGAGCGGGACCACGGCGAGCAGCACCGCCACCAGGACGCAGCGCACCACCACGCGTGCGGTGCCCACGGTCGCCGAGACCGCCGGATGGCACCCCGTCCCGCACGGGCTGGCGGGCATCCAGGCGTGTGTCGTCACGCGTGCGACTCCGCGGTCGCCGCGGCCGAGCGGAGCCGGTCGAGATAGCGGACGTTGGCGTCCTTCATGTGCAGGAGGGTGACGAAGTCCGCGACGCCGAAATCGGGATCGTGGGCCGGCTCCCCGCAGATCGAGGCGCCCATGCGCAGATAGCCGCGCATCAGGGCCGGCACCGAGGTGCGGGCGGGCGCCGTCATGTCGGCGAGGGCGACACCGTCGACGCGCACGGGGGTGCGGGGGTACGCGCGGACCTCGGAGCGGTGCCGCTTCTCGACGAGGTCGTACACGCCCTTGACGTGCGCGCCGTCCGGCTCCCCGTCGCCGAGTGCCATGGGGACCGACACACAGCCCATCACCCGGTCGTAGCCACCGAGGTCGATGTACCGGAGGATCCCGGACCACATCAGCGCCAGCACCGAGCCGGATCGATGGCCCTCCAGGACGCACGCACGACCCATCTCGACCGTCCGCAACTCGTGTGCACGCAGTTCGCTGATGTCGAACTCCGTCGCCGTGTAGTACCCGCCGGCGCGCTCCGCACCGTCCGGGGTGAGCATGCGGTAGCAGCCGACACGATCGCCGGTGCGGTTGTCGACGACGAGCAGGTGATCGCAGTGGTCGTCGAAGCGGTCGGCGTCGAGGCCGCCGTCGAAGGTGGTCGACTCGTACCCCGCTTCCGAGCCGAACACGGTGGCGCGCAACCGCTGCGCCGCGAGCACGTGTTCCGGGGTGGATCCGAGAACGAGTGAGTGGTGCTTGTCGGAGACGAGCACGTGCTCGTCGGCCGAGGACGGGGTGATGACGGTCGGTGCCGAGTCGCACACATCTGATGTCATGGCACATAGATCTATCGAGCCCACTCGACGGCACTCACAACACGACGTGACCGGAAGGTGCACGAACGACGAAAGCCCCGCTACCGACGAACGGTAGCGGGGCTCTCGGGTACTGCTGAGGGGATCAGCCCTTGCGCTTCTTCACTGCCTCGGCGAGCTGAGGCGTGACGTCGAAGAGGTCGCCCACGACGCCGAAGTCCGCGATCTCGAAGATCGGTGCTTCCTCGTCCTTGTTGACGGCGACGATCGTCTTGGACGTCTGCATGCCGGCGCGGTGCTGGATCGCACCGGAGATGCCGAGCGCGACGTACAGCTGGGGCGAGACGGTCTTGCCCGTCTGACCCACCTGGAACTGGCCCGGGTAGTAGCCCGAGTCGACGGCTGCACGCGACGCGCCGACGGCCGCACCGAGCGAGTCGGCCAGATCCTCGACGACGGAGAACTTGTCCGCGCTGCCGACACCGCGACCACCGGAGACGACGACCGATGCCTCGGTGAGCTCGGGGCGGTCGCCGCCGGCGACGGGCTCACGCGAGGTGACCTTGACGACGGCCTCCTCCTGCGCGGGAACCTCGACGTCGACACGCTCACCGGCACCGGCCTGCGGCTCGGCGTCGATGGCACCCGGGCGGAGCGAGATGACCGGGACGTCGCCGTTGGTCTTCGCCTCGACGGTGAACGCGCCACCGAAGATGGAGTACGTGGCGGACTTGTCGGCGTTGATCGCCACGACGTCCTGGTGCAGTCCGGCACCGAGGCGAGCGGCGAGACGACCCGCCACCTCCTTGCCCTCGATGCCACCGGACGTGAGGATCGCGGCGGGCGAGACCGACTCGGCCAGGGACGACAGCACGTCGACCTTCGGCGTGACGAGGAAGCCGTCGACGTCGGCGGACTCCGCGACATAGATCTTCGCGGCGCCGGCCTCGGTGAGTGCGGCGGCGATCGCGTCGGTGGTGCCCGGCGCTCCCGTGACCACCGCGGACGGCTCACCCAGAACGCGGGCGGCCGTGATGAGCTCGCTGGTGACCTTCTTCAGTGCCCCGTCTGCGTGCTCGACGAGTACGAGTACCTCTGCCATGGTGTTTCTCCTGTACTGCAGTGAGACGAATGTGTGCTGGTGACGGGGATCTAGATGATCTTCTGCGCGACGAGGTACTCGGCGACCTTGGTTCCGCCGTCGCCCTCGTCGTTCACGCGCTCACCAGCGGTCTTCGGCGGCTTCGGGGTCACCGTGGTGACGGTGGTGCCCGCGTTCGCGACGCCCACGGTCTCCGGATCGACGCCGATGTCGGCGAGGGTGAGGACCTGCACCGTCTTCTTCTTGGCGGCCATGATGCCCTTGAAGGACGGGAAGCGCGGCTCGTTGATCTTCTCGGTGACGCTGACGATCGCGGGGAGATCCGCCTCGAGGCCGAAGATGCCCTCGTCGGTCTCGCGCTCGCCGCTGACCTTGCCGTCGGCGACGACCAGCTTGCGCATCTGGGTCAGCTGCGGGATGCCGAGGTACTCGGCGATGATGGCGGGGACCGCGCCGATGCGGCCGTCGGTCGCCTCGTTGCCGGCGATGACCAGATCTGCGGCCTCACCGTTCTCGAACTCCACCTGGCCGAGTGCGGCAGCGAGAGCCCACGCGGTCTGGATGGCGTCGGAACCGTGCATGGCCGGATCGTTGACGTGCACAGCACTGTCCGCGCCCATGGAGAGGGCCTTGCGGATGGCCTCGGTCGCGCGGTCGGGTCCTGCCGAGAGAACCTTGACCTCGCCGCCGTCGCGCTCCTTGATCAGGAGTGCCTCCTCCACGGCGCGCTCGTTGATCTCGTCGAGCACGGCATCGGCCGCGTCGCGGTCGAGCGTGTAGTCGCCGTCCGAGAGCTTGCGCTCGGACCACGTGTCGGGAACCTGCTTGATCAGTACGACGATGTTCGTCATGGGTCTTCGTCGACCTCCTGTGTCCTGTCTCGGTGAATCAGGTCTTGATCTCGTAGCGCGGGGCCCGAAACGTATTCGGAGTTCACGCTGCGCGCGGTGGGCCGAAGCCCCGGAACCGACGTGTCACGGACGTTACCCCATTCGTGGTTACTGATGGGTAACTTACTCCTGTCGCGCCGAGAAATCACCCCCAGGGGCCCCTCGGACCGCCGACCGGCGTCGCTCGACCGGGCAGGTGGGAACTACTGTCGCCCGGATGAACGACGCCGCGACCGACACGACAGTGTCGACCGAGACACCCCTCCCGCTCACCGGCGAGCGCACCGTGCCCGGCATCGCCGAGGAGAACTACTGGTTCCGTCGGCACGAGGTCGTGTACCGCCGTCTCGCACCGGCCTGCGCCGACCGAGTGGTGCTCGAGGCGGGCTCCGGCGAGGGCTACGGCGCCGACTTGATCGCGCGGACGGCGACACGGGTGATCGGTCTCGACTACGATCGCAGCGCCGCCGAACACGTCGCTCGCCGGTACCCGTCGGTCGCCATGACCCGAGGCAACCTCGCGATGCTGCCGCTGCGCGGCGAGAGCGTCGACGTCGTCGTCAACTTCCAGGTGATCGAACATCTGTGGGACCAGGCCGAGTTCCTGCGGGAGTGCCTCCGGGTTCTGGTTCCCGGCGGCGTCCTCCTCGTCAGCACTCCCAACCGCATCACGTTCTCCCCCGGCCGGGACACCCCGCTCAACCCCTTCCACACCCGCGAACTCGCAGCCGCGGAACTACGGGAACTACTGTTCGACAACGGATTCGAGATCGAGTCGATGATCGGCGTGCATCACGGCGAGCGACTGCGCGAACTCGACGCGGCCCACGGCGGATCGTTCATCGACGCGCAGATCGACCGCGCCCTCGCCGGTGAGCCGTGGCCGGAGGCCCTCGTCGCCGACGTCGCCGGCATCACCGTCGACGACTTCGACATCCACGCCGAGGCGATCGACGAGAGCCTGGATCTCGTCGCGGTGGCCCGGAAACCGTCCAGCACGTGACGGGCGCGCCCTCGGCCGACGAACCGGGCATGTTCGCGCTCGTCCTGCACTCCCATCTCCCGTGGCTCGCCCACCAGGGCCGGTGGCCCGTCGGGGAGGAGTGGCTCTACCAGTCGTGGGCAGATTCGTACCTGCCCGTGGTCCGCGAACTGCGGACCCTTGCCGACGAGGGCTGCACCGATCTTGTGACCCTCGGCGTGACGCCGGTACTCGCCGCCCAACTGGACGATCCGTACAGCCTCGACGGGATGCATCACTGGCTCGGCAACTGGCAGCTCCGCGCCGCCGAAGCCGCCGGGTCCCGTGACCCGGACCGCCGCGCGCTCGGTCACCGCGAACACCGGCGATCGGCTGCCGCTCTGCACGAGTTCGAGACCCGCTGGCGCCACGGCGGCGCCCCCCGACTGCGCGAACTGGCCGACTCCGGCGCCGTCGAACTGCTCGGTGGGCCGTCGATGCACCCGTTCCAACCTCTTCTCGACCCACGACTGCGGACGTTCGCGCTCCGCGAGGGACGCGCCGACGCCGTACGCCGGTGGGGCCGCGGCACCGAGGGCATCTGGGCACCCGAGTGCGCCTTCACCGCAGGGATGGAACTCGACTACGCCGCCGCGGGCGTCGGACACTTCATGGTCGACGGCCCGGCTCTGCACGGAGACACGACGTGCGGCCGTCCGGTCGGCGACACCCACGTCGTCGCGTTCGGTCGCGATCTCCCGGTCAGCTATCGCGTGTGGTCACCGAAGTCCGGTTATCCCGGTCATTCCGCGTACCGCGACTTCCACACCTACGACCACGACACCGGGCTGAAGCCGTCCCGGGTCACCGGCAGAAGCGTCGCGGGCCCGGACAAGGCACCGTACGAACCGGAGCGCGCCGCAGCAGCCGTCCGCTCGCACGTCGAGGACTTCGTCGACGTGGTTCGCCGCCGGCTGCGCTCCGAACACGCGCGCACCGGGTCCCCGGCACTGGTGGTCGCCGCCTTCGACACCGAGCTCTTCGGACACTGGTGGCACGAGGGTCCGGCATGGTTGGCCGGCATCCTGCGTGCGCTCCCCGAGGCCGGCATCCGCGTCGGGACACTCGCGGGCGCGAAGCGAGACGGCTACGTCGGTGACCCCGTCGACCTCCCTGACACCTCCTGGGGCAGCGGGAAGGACTGGCGGGTGTGGGCGGGCGATCCCGTCCGCGACCTGGTCGATCTCAACGCCGAGGTCACCGCCACCGCGCTCGACGCCGTCGACGCGGCACCCCCCGGCGGTCTGCGAGACCGTGTCGCGGACCAGATCCTGCGCGAGACGATGCTCACCGTCTCGAGCGACTGGGCCTTCATGGTGAGCAAGGACTCGGCCGCGCAGTACGCCCGCGACCGCGCCCACAAGCACGCTCACGCGGTGCGCGAGATCGCCGACGCCCGCGTGCACGGGCATCACGCACGAGCCGCCGACCTTGCATCCGGGTGGAACCAGGCGGACGATCTGTTCCCGGACCTCGATGCGCGGCGTCTGCAACCGACGGGTCGGGAGGTGCGGGCGTGAAGGTCCTGATGATCTCGTGGGAGTACCCGCCCGTGGTGGTCGGCGGCCTCGGTCGCCACGTCCACCATCTCGCGGTGGAACTGGCCGCGGCCGGACACGAGGTGGTGGTCCTCTCCCGCCGCCCCACGGGTTCCGACGCGGCGACCCACCCCACCGTGAGCTCGGTCGCCGAGGGCGTGCTCGTCGTCGCCGTGGCCGAGGATCCGGCGCACTTCACCTTCGGAGTGGACATGCTGGAGTGGACGCTCGCGATGGGTCACGCGATGGTGCGCGCCGGCCTCGCACTCTCCAAGCCCGGCATCGGCGAGGGGTGGGTTCCCGACGTCGTCCATGCCCACGACTGGCTGGTGGCGCACCCGGCGATCGCGCTCGCCGAGTACTACGACGTCCCGCTGGTCTCGACGATCCACGCGACGGAGGCCGGACGCCACAGCGGATGGGTCTCCGGCCGCGTGAACCGCCAGGTGCACTCCGTGGAATGGTGGCTGGCGCACGAATCCGATTCCGTCATCACGTGTTCCGCGGGAATGGAGGACGAGGTGGTCCGCCTCTTCGGTCCGCTTCCGTCCCCGGTCCACGTGATACGCAACGGCATCGACACCCGGACCTGGACGTATAGTCCTCGCGCGCCACGCATCGGCGCCCCGTCCCTGCTCTTCGTGGGTCGGTTGGAGTACGAGAAGGGGGTGCAGGATCTGATAGCGGCACTCCCCCGTGTCCGACGGACGCACCCCGGCACCACGCTCACCGTCGTCGGCGACGGGACCCAGCTCGACCACCTCGTCGATCTGGCGCGTGTGCACCGGGTGCGCCGGGCGGTGACGTTCGTCGGATCCCTCGGCCACGACGGCGTTCTCGGGCATCTGCACCGGGCCGACGCGCTGGTGCTGCCGAGTCGATACGAGCCCTTCGGCATCATCGCCCTCGAGGGCGCCGCGGCCGGCACACCGCTCGTCGCCTCCACCGCGGGCGGCCTGGGCGAAGCCGTCGTCGACGGCGTCACCGGGATGTCCTTCGTTCCCGGCGATGTCGGCTCCTTGGCGACGGCGGTGCGGCGCACACTCGACGACCCCGCTGCGGCACGTACCCGGAGTGACGCGGCACGTGCGCGACTCACGTCCGACTTCGACTGGCACTCCGTGGCCCGCGAGACCGCCACGGTCTACTCCACCGCGAAGCGCCGGGTGCGCTTTCCGCTGGGCAGGCCCACGATCAGCGAACGTCCACTGCCCGAACGGGACTGAGTCACTCGCTCCCGAGCGACTTCTTGCGGGCGATGTCCTCCAGTGCGGCGACGTACGCCGCGCGGTCCTCCGCGCCGGCCTCCCAGTCGGTGCGACGGTTCCGGACCACTCGTGCGGGTGCGCCGACCGCGATCCCGTAGTCGGGCACGTGACCCTTGACCACCGCGTGCGCGCCCAGGACGCAGCCGCGACCGACGACGGTCTCCCGCAGCACGGTCACCTTCGCGGCGATCCACGTGTCCGGGCCGATCCGCACCGGCGACTTGACGATGCCCTGATCCTTGATCGGCACCGTGATGTCCTCGGTCCGATGATCGAAATCGCAGATGTAGCACCAGTCGGCGACGAGGGTGGACGCACCGATCTCGATGTCGAGATAGGTGTTGACGACGTTGTCCTTGCCGAACACCACCTTGTCACCGATGCGCAGCGACCCCTCGTGGCAGCGGATCGCGTTGCCGTCACCGATGTGCACCCAGCGACCGATCTCGAGTCGCGCCAGCTCGGGCGTCGCGTGGATCTCGACGTTCTTGCCGAGGAAGACCATTCCGCGCAACACCACGTGCGGGTTCGCGGCCTTGAAACGCGCGAGGCGGTAGTACCGCACCAGGTACCAGGGCGTGTACGCCTTGTGGCCGATCACCCAGCGCAGCGACGCGAGCGTGAGGAAGCGCGCCTGGTCGGGGTCGCGTCGCCGCGATCCTCGCCACCGGGTGCGCAACGGCGCGTTCCACATGCTGGTCATGGGCGGCACATTACTGTCGGCGCCGCCGCAGGGAACCCGGGGGCCGACCACCGGGGGTCGGAACCGTGACGCATCGTTTCAGCCGTTAGTCTCGTGCGAGCCGATCACCCGACATCAGGAGAGTGCATGCACGACGAGAACCCGCGTACCTCGGTGCGCACTCGTCGAGCCGGTGCCGCTCTCCTCGCGGTCGGCGCCCTCGCCCTCGGGGCCTGTGGCAGTGACTCCGGGCCCATCGACATCCTGGGCGACGAGGGCTGGCGCGGCGGTCTCGCCGACGCCCACAACTCCGCCTCCGTGACCACCGAGGGCAGTCGCTCCCTCGCTCTCGACTGGACCCGCCCTCTCGGCGCTCCCACGTCCACACGTCCCTCCGTCGCGCCCAACGGTCAGATCACGGTGACGATGACCGGAGACGCCGGCTGCGCGCTCGGATCGTTCCAGGGCGAGACCGGACGCAAGCGGTTCTGCAACTCGCTCGGACCCTCCGGCGTCTCGTCGACCGCGGTCGCCGACTCGGCGTCCAACCTCTACGCCGGTGACGACGGCAGCATGAGCTCGATCAACCAGAACGGTCAACTGCGCTGGCGCACACCGGTCTACGGGGTACCGCGCACCCCGCAGTTCCTGCCCGACGGCAACGTCCTGGTGGTCACCCAGTTTGGTCAGATCAACGTGCTGAGCAACCAGACCGGGAACGCGGTCGCACCCGTACTGGACCTGAACCCCAATCCCACGCCCCTGGACGCGCCGAACACCACGCTGCGGCCCGCGGACGACGGTCTGCTGGCCTGCCTGGGCGGTGGGCCGGACTGCGCCGTCGCGGCGGCACCGGCCGTCGATCTGGAGTCCTCGACCGTCTACCTCGTCCTGTGGCGCGCCGGCGCCGTCGCTCCCCAGCTCGTGGCGCTGTCCTACACCGGCGGTGACTCCCCCGGCCTCACCGAGGCGTGGTCGTCGCCCCTGCTTCCCTCCGCCGTGACGTCGAGCCCCGTGGTGTCACCCGACGGTGACCGTGTGTACCTCACGGACATCGACGGCACCGTGCGTGCGTACTCCACCGAGGACGGCTCCGAGATCTGGTCCTACTTCGTCGGTGACCGCGCGGCAGGAAGTGTGTCCGTCGCTGCGGACGGCACCATCGTCCCCGCGGGCGGCGCGGGGTCGCATCTGCGGGCGATCCGCGATGCGGGCGAGCGACCCGAGACGCTCTGGGAGCGGCCAGATCTCGTGACACAGGGTTCCTCCGCACTGGCGGGTGGCACCACGGGCTACACGGTGGTCGGCGACGGTGACGGGCTCGCACTCGTCACCTTCGACACGGCCACCGGCGAGACGGTCGACACCGACGCGCTCCCCGGCGCCGAGGGCTACAGCCCCGGAGTCGTCGTCGGCTCGGACGGCGAGGTGGTCGTCCCGACCGCGCTGGGATCCCTCTACTCGTTCCGCTGAGGCCCGGTACGCGGCCCGCACACGAAGGCCACCCCCGAGCGCCCGATCCGGGTGATCACGAGCCCCAGCGGCACGGTGCCCCGGAGATCGAGCCGGGGGCGCAGCAACGCAGGATCGACGTCGATGCCACGGACGATAATCTCGAGCGACCCGCATCCCAGCTCCGCGAGCCGCTTGCGCAACACCTTCTCGGTGAAGGGCAACCTGTCGAGGATCTCGAAGCCCGTCGTCCCCTCCGGTATCGCGTCTCCCGTGAGGTGCGCGATGCGTGGATCCAGTTGCCACAGTCCATGTCTCGCGGCGTAGTGGCGCACGAGACCGGCCCGCACGACGGCGCCGTCGGGATCGACGATGTACCTGCCCGGGGCACGATCGTCGTCGATGGCGTCCGAGTCGGCGTCCGTCACCTCCCACGCGGAACCGTCCGACCGGAGCACCGTCGCACGGCGACGCACAGCGGGGTCCGCCACCTCCCCCAGCCAGAGGCACGCCTCGCGGACGGCGCCGTCGAGGGAGACGAGTTCGACCTCGGCCCGCGTGTGTCGGCTCGCGAGGTCGAGACGGTCGACGTCGAGACCCGGTGCGCACTTGACCACCAGGTCGCGGCCGGCATAGGCGTCGAGGAGGTCCGGAAGCGGGGGTTCGAGGGCTGCGGGGTCGTGACGGCGGCGGCCGCCGGCGCGGCGGCCGGGGTCGGCGACGACGACGGTGCCGCGCGTGGTGGGGGCCACCGCGTCGGCACGCAGCACGGCCACGTCGGGAACGTTGTGTCGTGCCATGGCCAACCGCACCGGATCGAGATCGCTACCCACCACGATGTCCGCGACCGAGTGCAGGGTGTGCAGTTCGGTGCCGATCGAGCAGGTGACGTCGTGGATGCGACGTCCGCGCAGCCGCTCGGCCCGGTGCCGGGACACCTGTTCGGTGGTGGCCTGCTGCACCGCGTCGTCGGTGACCAACCACGTTCCGGCGAACGGCAGCTTGGTCGCGGCCTTGCGACGCAGGGTGACCGTCTCGATCAGCGCGGCGGCGCGGTCACCGAAGGCGCTGCGGATCCGGCCGATGTCCGAGACCAGCGTGGCGGGCGTCAGCGCACGGTCACCGACCGCGGCCAGCGCGTCGGACGCCCCGGCCAGGTACTCGACGTCGTCGAGGTCGAACGAGTATCCCACCGACGCGTCAGAGCGCGCCGGTGTCCGGCTTCGTGCCCGTGATCATCACGTTGTAGAAGTAGCCACGGGGCACGACGTGGTGCAGCACGTTCTCGTCGAGCCAGGACAGCGACTTCCAGCCGTTGAACGCGAACCTCGCCCAGCCCCAACCCAGCTTCTCCGCCGGCACCGCCGCCTCGAAGGTGCGGACCGGCCAGCCCAGCAGCGCTGCGGCGAACTCCTCGGTCTTGGCCTGCACGTCGTCCGCACCGGCGGCGACGGCGATGTTCTCGAGCTCCGTCGGGTCGAAGGTGTGCAGATCGACGACGGCCTCGAGTGCCGCGGCACGGGACGACTCGTCCAGCTCCTGCTGCGGGCGACGCCAGTCCGCGAGGAACGGCAACCGCGTCGTGCGGGTCGTGGCCTCCCACGTGAGACGCCCCAGCCACCGCGCGTAGAAGTTGCCCACCGTCGTCGGCTCGCCCGCGAACACGAACCGGCCGCCGGGCTTGAGCACGCGCAGCACCTCGCGCAGCGACTGCTCCACGTCCGGGATGTGGTGCAGCACCGCGTGACCGACGACGAGATCGAACGTGTCGTCCTCGTACGGGATGGTCTCGGCGTCGGCGACGCGGCCGTCCACGTCGAGGCCCAGGTTCTCGGCGTTGCGCAGCGCGACCTTGACCATGCCCGGCGACAGGTCCGTGACCGACCCGGTCGCGGCGACGCCGCTCTGCATGAGGTTGAGCAGGAAGAAGCCGGTACCGCAGCCCAGTTCCAGCGCGCGACCGTACGGCAGGGCCTCGGATCCGGCCACCGCGTCGAAACGGCCGCGGGCGTAGTCGATGCAGCGCTGGTCGTAGGAGATCGACCACTTGTCGTCGTAGGTCTCCGCTTCCCAGTCGTGGTAGAGCACCTGGGCCAGCTTGGTGTCCGACCGTGCGGCCTGCACTTCCTCGGCACTCGCGTGCGGGCGCGGCGCCGGATCCGACGGTGCGGTCGAGGCGGCGGTGTCGGTGTGCGGTTCACGAGCGGTCATGGAAGGGAACCCTATCTGAACGAGTGCGGGAGGCTAGTTGCCGGTGAAGTCGGCCTTGCCCGGGCCGTTCTCGAGGAACGACGCCATGCCGATCGCGCGGTCCTCGGTACCGAACAGCGAGGCGAAGACGTGCGCCTCGATCTTCAGGCCCGTCGCGAGGTCGGTGTCCAGACCCTCGTCGATGGCCGCCTTTGCTGCGGCGAGGGCGCGCGAGGCACCGCGGACGAACTGACCGGCCCACGCGCGCGCCGCCCCGTACACGGCATCGGGGGCCACCACCTCGTCCACGAGACCGACGGCGAGCGCCTCCTCGGCCCCGACGAAACGGCCCGTGAACACCATGTCCTTCGCGCGGCTCGGGCCGATCAGCCGGGCGAGTCGCTGGGTGCCGCCACCGCCGGGAATGACGCCGAGCAGCACCTCGGGGACGCCGAGCTTCGCGTTGTCGCCCGCGATGCGGCGATCGGCACCGAGGGCGACCTCCAGACCGCCGCCGAGGGCGTATCCGGTGATGGCGGCGACGGTGGGCTTCGGGATGGACGCGATCGCTCCGAGACCGGCCTGCAGAGCGCCGATCGCGTCGGTCATCTGGCCCGCGGACATCTCCGCCATCTCCTTGATGTCCGCGCCGGCGGCGAACACCTTCTCACCGCCGTACACGATGACCGCCTTGACGTCCGGATCCTCGGCGGCGGCCCGCGAGACCTCGAGGAGCTCACCCTGCACCTGGCGGTTCAGGGCGTTCATCGGCGGCCGGGAGAGCCGGATGGTGCCGATGCCGTCGGTCACGTCGAGAGTCACGAATTCAGCCATGGCCAGCACGCTAGCTGTTCGACGTCCGCTCGGCGCGTGGGGGGAGGTCGGCGCGATACTCGTCGGCGCCGTCGAAGTTCACCCGCACGGATCCACCCGATCCGCTGATGACGGGCTGCACCGGCGCCAGATCGGCCTCTGCGGCCATGGCCTGGGCGACCGACCCGTGACCGGCGAGATGCCGCAGGCACGCCCAGGTGGGCGGCATCAGCATGCGGTCGCCGCGACGGAACTCGTCGAGGGCATCCGCGGGCCGCACCCACGCGGCGTCGACGGCCTCGGACGTCTCGCCGTCGGGACGTTGCCCGGACGGGAGCGCCGCGACGAAGAAGCGGGTGTCGTACCGACGGGTCGTCTCGCCCTCGGGCGTGATCCAACGGGCGTGCGGGCGCAGCAGATCGGAGCGCACCACCAGGCGGGTCTCGGCCAGGAACTCACCGAACGAGATCTCGTGCTTCTCGACGGCACGACGCCGGTCGGCGTGATCGGACGTGTCCGCGACGACGGTGTGCGCGTCGGGCCCGGCGAACAGGACACCGCACTCCTCGAAGGTCTCGCGCACCGCGGCGAGCACCAGGGCCCGCGCCGCGGCGTCGTCGTCGGTGCCGAACCGTGCCGCCCACCACGCGGGTGACGGGCCGGCCCACCGGTCCTCCCCGTCCGCGGGCGTGCGATCGGTCGGATCCACACCGCCACCCGGGAAGACCGTCATGCCGGCGGCGAACGCCATCCGTCCGACTCGCCGCTGCAGGAAGACCTCGAGCCCTGCCGGCGCATCGCGCAGCAGGATGACGGTGGAGGCGTCCCGCAGCGCGACCGGTTCGGTCACCGCGCTCGCCGATGGGACGACCGCGACCGCTTGCGCCGCGCGAAGAACCGCCCGTCGGTGCGCTCGAGGGCGATGGCCTGACTGAACGCGGTGGACAGGTTCTCCTCCGTGATGACGTCGTCGATGAGACCCTGCGCCACGACTCCGCCCTCCTTGAGCAGCATCGCGTGGGTGAAGCCCGGTGGGATCTCCTCCACGTGGTGCGTGATCAGCACCGTCGCGGGGGCGTCGGGGTCGAGTGCGAGGTCGGTGAGGATGGCGACGAGATCCTCGCGGCCTCCGAGGTCGAGACCCGCGGCCGGCTCGTCGAGCAGCAGCAACTCGGGGTCCGTCATCAGAGCGCGGGCGATCAGGACACGCTTGCGTTCGCCCTCGGACAGAGTCCCGAAGGTCCGGCGAGCGAGATGCTCGATACCGGCCGTCTCGAGCATGTCGACCGCACGCTCGTCGTCCACCTCGTCGTACTTCTCACGCCAGCGACCGAGCACCGCGTACCCCGCCGACACGACCAGATCGGCCACCACCTCGTCGGACGGGATGCGTCCGGCGAGAGCAGAGGACGACAGGCCGATGCGCGGCTTGAGTTCCGAGATGTCGACGTGCCCGAGCGTCTCGCCGAGCACGTGCGCGGTGCCGGAGGTCGGGTAGATCTCCGCCGCGGCGACGCGCAGCAGCGTGGTCTTGCCCGCACCGTTCGGTCCGAGGACCACCCACCGCTCGTCCAGCTCCACGTTCCAGGAGACGGGGCCGACGAGGGTCGTCCCTCCGCGGACGACGGAGACATCGGCGAGTTCGACGAGCAGGTCTGGGTCAGGAGAGGACACGCCTTCCATCTTCCCGCACGCGCGGGGTGCATCCACGGCAGGATCAGCACGCGTGTCGCACAAACAGAACTCACCGAAGTCCGCCGCCGCGTCGGGCAGGCCCTTCCCGCTGGGCGCCCACCCCGTGGAGGGCGGCGTCTGCTTCGCCGTGCACGCACCCGACGCGCACGCCGTCGAGGTGTGTCTGGTGGACGGGTCGGGCCCCGACTCACGGGAGTCGCGTCACCTCCTCACCCAGCGCACGTACGGCATCTGGCACGGTGTGGTCGCCGAGGCCGGCGTCGGATCCGTCTACGGCTACCGCGTCTCCGGACCGTGGAATCCCGAAGCCGGTCACCGGTTCGATCCGCACAAGATCCTTCTCGACCCCTACGCACGGCGCATCGTCGGCAGCCTCGGCGACGCGCGAGCCCTCCTGCCGTACCGCGACGACCCGTTCGGACCGCAGTCGACGGTCGACTCGCTGGGACACGCTCCCCTCGCGGTGGTCACCGCTCCCCTGCCGGCCTCGGACGCACCGCGACTCGAGACCGACTGGGACCGCACCGTCGTGTACGAGGTGCACGTCGGGTCGTTCACCGGTGCCCATCCGGACGTCCCCGAGAATCTGCGCGGCACCTACCTCGGACTCGTTCACCCTGCGGTGCTCGAGCACCTTCGTACGCTGGGTGTGACGGCGGTGGAACTGCTTCCGGTGCACGCGTGCCTCACCGAACCCGGTGTGCGCGCCCGAGGGATGCGCAACCACTGGGGCTACAGCACCGGCTCGTACTTCGCCGTCGAACCGTCCTACGCCTCGGTCCCCGGCGCCGAGGTCACCGAGTTCCGCACGATGATCGACACGCTGCACGAGGCGGGTATCGAGGTGATCCTCGACGTCGTCTACAACCACACCTGCGAGGGCGGTGTCGACGGCCCCTCCCTCTCGTGGCGCGGCCTGGACGCGCGCGGGTACTACCTGCTGGACGCCCGCGGTCACGACATCGATCTGACGGGATGCGGCAACACCGTCGACGCCGCGTCCCCGGCTGTCGTCCGGATGGTCTGCGACTCGTTGCGGTACTGGGTCACCGAACTGGGGGTCGACGGCTTCCGCTTCGATCTCGCCAGCACTCTGGGCAGGCCGGGCGGATGGCGCTTCGATCCGCACGCCCCGATGTTGAGCGCCATCGCGGCCGACCCGATCCTGTGCCGCGCGAAGCTGATCGCCGAGCCGTGGGACGCGACCGGGCCCGGGTACCAGGTCGGCGGGTTCGGCGGCGTGTGGAGCGAGTGGAACGACCGCTACCGAGACACGCTGCGCCGCTTCTTCGCCGGGCACGGCGGTGTGCGTGAGCTGGCGTCCCGCCTCGCGGGATCCGAGGATCTGTTCGCGCCGACCGGACGCAGGCCGTGGGCGTCCGTCAACTTCGTCACCGCTCACGACGGCTTCACCGCGCGAGACCTGGTGTCCTACACCGCCAAGCACAACGAGGCCAACGGCGAGTCCAACCGCGACGGCACCGACAACAACCTCTCGGTGAATCACGGCGTCGAGGGCGAGACCGAGGACCCCGCCGTGCTCGCGGCGCGCGATCGACACGTGCGTGCGCTGCTGTCGACCCTGGCCCTGTCCACCGGGACACCCATGTTCCTGGCCGGCGACGAACTGGGACACACGCAGCACGGCAACAACAATGCCTACTGCGTGCCGCAGGGAACATCGGCCGCGGATGCGCACGCGATCGACTGGTCGAGACGGGACGACGCCCTGACGGCGACTCTGGGACGAGCACTGCGGCTGCGTCGATCGGCACCCGTTCTGCGCCAACAGGAGTTCTTCGCCGGTCGTGACACACCCAGCGGCGAACCGGATCTCATGTGGTTCGACCACGACGGGGCCGAGATCGTCGGCGATCGGTGGAACGACGATCACGCCCGGACCCTGCAGGCCTGGGTCGACGGATCCGACGTGCGCATCCCCGCGCTCCGACACGCAGGGGTCGAGGCGGAGACCTTCGATTCGGCTCTGCTGGTGGTGCACTCGGGAGGCGATGCGAACATCGTCCTCCCCGATCACCGTCGACACGGGCCGAACGAGGCTCCCGGTTACGTTCCCGTCTTCGACTCCGCGACACCCGACGGTCGACCGGTGGACGCGTCGCCCGTCACCGCGGGAAGCACCGTCCGAGTGGCCGGTCCGATCGTGCTCGTCTACATCTCGACGATCCCGTCCTGACTCAGGCGGTGCGCGGGACGTCCAGCTCGGCGATCACGGTCATCGACCCGGGGGCGACCTCCGTGTAGCCCGCGTCCCGCACGCCGACGGCGGTGCCGCGCTCGCACTCGGCCACGAGGCGAGACCAGGTCTCGGCATCGGCATCACGGACGCTGACGGCCCACTGCGCGTCCTGCCACGCCCGGACGTCCTCGACCGTCATGGCACCGGCAGCGAGCATCACGGCGTGTCCCACCTGGGCGGCGGTCTTGCCGACGGTCATCTCGAGCTCCGCGTCCACCCAGAGCCGCACGGCACCCTCGGCGTGCGATCCCGGGTCGTCGGCCGGCAGGTCGGTGCCTCCCACCTGGAGCTTGCGCAGCCTCGGGTCCAGATCACCCACACGGCACGGCACATAGGCCCGAGCCGACGCCCCGCCCACGTCGACGGTCACGCCGTCCACCTCCTGCGCCGCCGTCCACTGCGCGCCCCGCGCGCGACGGGACACCTTGCGGATCCGCGCACCCAGCCACGCCGTGTACTCCTCGTGCCAGGGACCGCCCGGGGCGATGCGCTCGTCCAGGCACACCTGCAGCGTCGCGGACGCCGCCGCGGCCAGCAGGTCGGACCGGGCCGGCGGATCGACCTTGGGGATGTGGAGCACCAGCGGCATCGCGCGCACGTCGGCAGGATCGGGCGGATCGACTCGCGAGCCGTAGGAACCGGCCGCACTCGTCCCGGCCACCAGCACCGCGTGGCGCTCCTCGAGGGTGGACGGCCGGACGTCCTCCAGGGGACCCTCGTCGATCACGGGATGGGGATGCGGCGAACCCCGCCGTCGAGGGAGTCGGCGGCCTCGATCTCACTGCGGGTGACACCGAGGACGAAGAGCAGCGCGTCGAGGAACGGATAGGACAGCGCCGCGTCCGCGACCTCGCGCAGCGCCGGCTTCGCGTTGAAGGCGATGCCGAGACCCGCCGCGGTGAGCATGTCGATGTCGTTGGCACCGTCGCCGACCGCCACCGTCTGCTCCATCGGCACGCCGACCTGTGAGGCGAACTGGCGCAGCGCCACCGCCTTCGCCGCGCGATCGACGACATCGCCGATCACGCGCCCGGTGAGCTTGCCGTCGACGATCTCCAGGGTGTTCGCCTTCACGAAGTCCAGTTCGAGCTCGTGCGCCAAGCCCTCGATCACCTGCCGGAAACCGCCCGACACCACGCCGCAGTGATAGCCGAGTCGTCGCAACGTCCGAATGGTGGTGCGCGCGCCCGGCGTGAGCTCGAGATCCTCGGCGACGTCGTCGATGACCGATGCGTCCAACCCGGCGAGGGTCGCGACTCGACGGTGCAGTGACTCCGCGAAGTCGATCTCGCCTCGCATGGCCGCCTCGGTGACGGCTCGGACCTCGTCCTCGACTCCGGCCCGCGCCGCGAGCATCTCGATGACCTCGCCCTGCACCAGCGTCGAGTCGACGTCGAACACGATGAGGCGCTTCGCTCGACGAGCCAGTCCGGACCGTTCGACGGCGACGTCGATACCGACTCCGGCAGCCACGGTCGCGAGCGCCGACCGCAACGCCTCGTCGGCCTCGTCGCTCGACAGCCCGCCCTCCTCCTGCGGACGGGCCGAGACCAACAACTCGAGTCCCGTCACCGGGTAGTCGGCGATACCGCGGATCGAGTCGATGTTGGCGCCCTGTCGCGCGAGTTCGCTCGACAGCACGCTGATGGCTCGCGCGGTGACGGGCCGTCCCAACACGACGACGACGTGGGTGGAGAGGGGCGAACGACCGTGCGCTCCCCCGACCTCGACGTCGACGTGGACACCCACCGTGCCCATGGCCTCCTCGAGGTGCTCCTGCAAACTCTCGACGTCCCCGGGGCAACTGCCCAGGACACCGAGCGTCAGGCGACCGCGAATGACCACCTGCTCCACGTCCACGACGCTGACGTCGTGTCGCGCCAGCGAGGCGAAGAGCACGGATGTGACACCGGGCTTGTCACCGCCGGTGACCGTCACGAGCACGGACGTCGGCGGGGGTGGTGTCTCCACCATCGAGGTATCTCCTTGTCACACGAAAAGCCCCTCACCGTGAGGAGAGGGGCTCGTCGCTGGAACGGTCGTGGAACGAGAGGACTACTTGTCGCGGTCGCCCGAACCTTCGTGATCGCTGGTCGCGATCGGCGCGCGGCGTGCCTGCTCGAGCACCTCGGTGGTCTTGCCTCCACCGTGGCCCGGTCCCACATGCGCTTCGTCTCGCATGCGTTCGACCATGTGCGGGTAGTGCAGCTCGAACGCGGGGCGCTCGGAGCGGATACGCGGGAGCTCCACGAAGTTGTGGCGCGGCGGCGGGCAGCTGGTCGCCCACTCCAGGGAGTTGCCGTAGCCCCACGGATCGTCGACCGTGACGACCTCGCCGTAGCGGTAGCTCTTGAAGACGTTCCAGAGGAACGGCAACGTCGAGGCGCCGAGGACGAAGGCACCGACCGTCGAGATCGAGTTGAGCACCGTGAAGCCGTCGGACGGGAGGTAGTCCGCGTAGCGACGCGGGAATCCCTCGGCGCCGAGCCAGTGCTGCACCAGGAACGTGGCGTGGAAGCCGACGAAGGTGGCCCAGAAGTGCCACTTGCCGAGAGCCTCGTCCATCATCCGGCCCGTCATCTTCGGGAACCAGAAGTAGATACCGGCGTAGGTCGCGAACACGATCGTGCCGAACAGCACGTAGTGGAAGTGCGCCACCACGAAGTAGGAGTCGGTGACGTGGAAGTCGATGGGCGGGCTGGCGAGCAGCACACCGGACAGACCACCGAAGAGGAACGTGACCAGGAAGCCGACCGAGAACAGCATCGGCGTCTCGAACGTCAGCTGGCCCTTCCACATCGTGCCGATCCAGTTGAAGAACTTCACACCCGTCGGGACGGCGATGAGGAACGTCATGAAGGAGAAGAACGGCAGCAGCACCGCACCGGTCGCGTACATGTGGTGGGCCCACACGGCGATGGACAGCGCCGCGATGGCGATGGTGGCGTAGATCAGGCCCGTGTAACCGAACAGCGGCTTACGGGAGAAGACCGGGAAGATCTCCGACACGATGCCGAAGAACGGCAGCGCGATGATGTACACCTCGGGGTGACCGAAGAACCAGAACAGGTGCTGCCACAGCAACACACCGCCCGTGGCCGGATCGAACAGGTGCGCACCCAGGTGTCTGTCGGCCGCCAGTCCCAGCAGTGCCGCGGTGAGCAGCGGGAAGGCGAGCAGCACGAGGATCATCGTCACGAAGATGTTCCAGGTGAAGATCGGCATCCGGAACATGGTCATGCCCGGGGCACGCAGGCAGATGACCGTCGTGATCATGTTCACGCCACCGAGGATGGTGCCGAGGCCCGAGAGCGCGAGGCCCATGATCCAGAAGTCCGCGCCCACGCCCGGCGAGTGCACGGCGTCGGTGAGCGGCGTGTAGGCCGTCCAGCCGAAGTCTGCAGCGCCACCGGGGGTGATGAAGCCCGCCGAGGCGATGAGTGCGCCGAACAGGTACAGCCAGTAGCTGAACGCGTTCAGACGTGGGAACGCCACGTCGGGCGCACCGATCTGCAGCGGGAGGATGTAGTTGGCGAACGCGAACACGATGGGCGTCGCGTACAGCAGCAACATGATCGTGCCGTGCATGGTGAAGAGCTGGTTGTACTGCTCGTTCGACAGGAACTGCATGCCCGGGAGGGCGAGCTCCGCACGCATGAGCAGGGCGAGGACGCCACCGAACAAGAAGAAGCCGAACGACGTGACCATGTACATGATCCCGAGCGTCTTCGGATCGGTGGTCGTCACCATCTTGTGGATGAACGATCCCTTGGGCCCCATACGGGGCGGGTACGGCCGTGAAGCCGTCAGCTCGGGGACTGGCTGGGGCGCTAGGGCAGTCACTGATCCTCCTGAAAGCGCGTCTCCCCGTGCCCGAGGTGGACGCATGAAATTCGTGCGCTCTATGGATCGTAACCCCATGACACACGAACTGCGGCACGGGTCCTACGAAGTGTCGTACTTCCACCCGGGTGTCGCATTTTCCGGCCCGCGGGAGGCCCTCTTCCGAAGGCCTCCACGACCGGAGCACGGCCTGCCCGTAAGGTCTCGGCCATGTCGGATCGCTCTCGTCGTCACGCTCGATCGGTCGTCGCCCTCGCGACGATTCCCGCGATGCTCGCCCTCTCTGCCTGCGGCGACACCTCGAGTGACGACGCCTCCACCATTGTGCGGACCACCACGAACGTGGCCGGAGCCGGCGTCGTCGGCATCGAACGTGACACCGCCGGCCTGTGCGCGCTCCCGCAGCCGGTCGACTCGGTCGGTCAGCAAGGTGACACCCGGCTCGTCGTCGGCAGCGGCCGTGCGACCACGGTGCCCGCCGATCCGCAACGTGTCGTGGTTCTCACCATGACGGCACTCGACGCGTCGTGCGCCGTCGGCACCTGGGAGCGCGTCGTCGGCGCACCCACGGCGCCGCTCGCTCCCACCGCTCCCCCGTCCGGCCTGCTGCGCCCGGACTACCTCGGCACCGGCATCGCCGAGATCGCCGGCGTCGGACCCGAGGGCTCCCCCGACGTCGACGCGATCCGAGCACTGGCTCCGGACGTCATCATCGGCGGCGACGCCCTCGACCCCGCCGTCACCGCGCAACTCGACGGCATCGCCCCGACCGTTCTCACGCGCGCGTCGTCGTCGTGGCTCGAACGGTCCACGCTCGCGGCCGCGGCGATGGGACGACGTGACGCCGCCACCCGTGCGACGGAGCAGTACCGCGCACGCGCCGAGACCGTGGGCCGCGAGCAGAACTCCCGCATCACCGAGGCGTCTCTCGTGCGCTTCGGCGCCGACGGCACACAACTGCTCGGCGACGACAGCTTCGCGGGGCAGGTACTCGCGCAGGCGGGCGTGCGACGACCGGGGCCTCAGCTAGGCGAGACCCGCGCACTCCCGCAGGACGATCTGTCCGACGCGGAGGGCGACCTGATCTACGTCATGTTCGACGGACAGGCGGGGCTGGAACGCGGCACCGAGGTCATGGACTCGGACGCCTGGAAGGACCTCGGCGCCGCGACGGACAGTCGCGTGTTCAGCGTCGACGACACGGTGTGGTCGGGCGAGGGCCTCGTGGCTGCGGGCGCGGTCCTCACCGACGTGTCGAACACGCTGAACGGCTACGTCTGACGCGTCGGCGGTAGCGTTCCGGGAGTGCCGATACCCGAGTTCATCACCACCCTGCGCGCCAAGATCGGTCACGATCCGCTCTGGCTCTCCGGTGTCAGTGCCGTCGTGCTCGACGCCGACGATCGGCTGCTGCTGACGCGTCGCAAGGACAACGAGCTCTGGGCCGTGGTGTCCGGCGTCCTCGAGCCCGGCGAGGAACCCGGACCGGCCGCCCTCCGGGAGATCCTGGAGGAGACGGGCGTGACGGCCGAGCTCGTGCGGTTGACGAGTGTCGACGTCACCGAGCCCATCGTCTACCCGAACGGCGACCGCACCCAGTACCTCGACGTCTGCTTCCTCGCCCGGTACGTCGCCGGCGAGGCGCGGGTCGCGGACGACGAGAACCTCGACGTGCAGTGGTTCGCGCGCGATGCGCTGCCCGCGGACATCACCGACACCTCGACTCTCCGCATCGCGAAGGCGCTGGACCACGGCCCGGAGGCCTGGTTCCGGCGGTAGGTGGCGCCGGACCGTGCCGTCCTGCCGCGTCCTGTGTGCACCGCTGCTCAGTGTCCGGCGCGCCCGCACACCCTCACCGATTTCGGCCACCTTCACCGGTCACAACCGGTGAAGGTGGCTACAACCGTTGCAGGAGGGCGCAACGGCGCACGTGCTCCGGTTTCCGCAACCCGCTCCTGCTACAACCGAAGCGGGTTGCGGGAACCGGAGCACCTCGCACTCGAGACGTGCTCACCAGACATGACTCAGGGCACCACCCGCAAAGCGGACGGTGCCCCGAGGTGAGGTGGGTCAGAAGTCCCAGTCGTCGTCCTCGGTGTTGACTGCCTTGCCGATGACGTACGAGCTTCCCGAACCCGAGAAGAAGTCGTGGTTCTCGTCGGCGTTGGGTGAGAGCGCCGACAGGATGGCCGGGTTGACGTCGCACTCGTCCTTCGGGAACAGGCCTTCGTAGCCGAGGTTCATGAGCGCCTTGTTCGCGTTGTAGCGCAGGAACTTCTTGACGTCCTCGGTCAGACCGACCTCGTCGTAGAGGTCCTGCGTGTACTCGGTCTCGTTCTCGTACAGCTCGAAGAGCAGATCGAACGTGTAGTTCTTCAGCTCCTCGCGCTCGGCGGGCGAGCGGGTCTCGAGTCCGCGCTGGTACTTGTAGCCGATGTAGTACCCGTGCACGGCCTCGTCGCGGATGATCAGGCGCACGAGGTCGGCAGTGTTGGTGAGCTTGGCCCGCGAGGACCAGTACATCGGCAGGTAGAAGCCCGAGTAGAAGAGGAACGACTCGAGCAGGGTCGAGGCGACCTTGCGCTTGAGCGGGTCGTCGCCCTTGTAGTAGTCCATGACGATGGACGCCTTGCGCTGCAGATTCGGGTTCTCCTCCGACCAGCGGAACGCATCGTCGATGTCGCGCGTGGAGCACAGCGTCGAGAAGATCGACGAGTAGGACTTGGCGTGCACCGACTCCATGAACGAGATGTTGGTGTACACCGCCTCCTCGTGCGGAGTAATGGCGTCCGGGATGAGCGACACGGCGCCGACGGTGCCCTGAATCGTGTCGAGCAGCGTCAGACCCGTGAAGACGCGCATGGTGAGCTGCTTCTCGTGGTCCGTCAGCGTGTCCCAGGACGGGATGTCGTTCGAGATCGGCACCTTCTCGGGCAGCCAGAAGTTGCTGGTGAGCCGATCCCAGACCTCGGAATCCTTGTCGTCGACGACGCGGTTCCAGTTGATCGCGGAGACGCGATCGATGAGCTTCACCATGGGTACCTACCTGCTGATCGATGACTCTGCTTCACGGCTGCACCTGCGGTGCGCCGGGGACTGCGAGAAATGCGGCCGTGGCCGCGAATTGTCACTGACGGCAACACTACCCGTTGTGGCATGCCCCGGGGGCCAACACAACACCGTGTGTCTCCGACCCGTGCGCCTCATGCGCGTTCAGAGATGCGCACGAGGCTCACAACGGGCGCAGCCCGACCACTCGCCTACCCACCCCTCACGACGGAGGACGGTCGTCACCTCACGTGCGACACCGCAGGGATCGTCGACCACCTCGTCGTACCCGAAGACCAGACGCGGGCGGCCGGCAAGTTCCGCGGCATTGTCGCGTCGACGGTCGCGGAAGGCCACGCCGGGCATCGCGTGGAACCGACGGCCGTCCAGGCGAACGATCAGGTCGACGCCGACGTTCGAATAGTCGACATCCTCGAACAATGTCCGCCCGTCGACGCGAACAGGGCTCTGACGTGCACCGACGGGAAATCCATGCGCCTGCTCGACCTCGAGTGCGTACGCGAGTTCGAGAACGGACTGCACCCCGTCGGACATGTACCGCACAGCCTGTTCGAGGGCCACACGGTAGCGGTAGGGGCGACGCTTCTCGAGTCGCTCACGGATGTCGTCGAGGCGCACGATCCGACTGCTCACGGAGGACACCAGACTCGTCATCGCTTCGCGCGCAGTCGATTCGGATGTCGCAAGGTCGATCGCCGTGTCGGCCGCACGGGTTCTCGGTAGCGGCCCGTCGTGCACGATGTGTGCATGAGCGCGGGACCGATGCACCACGACCCCGGGATGTAGAACTGACCCGACGCGGGCCACCGGTCCCGTCGCCGTCACTCGGGAGCGAACCCTGGTGGGACTCTGGCACCGCGCCGAACGGCCGTAGGGAACCGTGACATGGGCGCGTGCACCCGATGAGACTCGCCGCAGACCCCACTCCTCCGCTGCGCTCCGGTGACTGAGCAAGGAGTCCGGGCCGCCGTAGAGCAGGGCGGCGCACAGAGTCTGTTCCCGATCGAGCGGACCTGCTGCGATGGCGTAGACGCCCCGAAGAACGATCGCCCAGCGGCCCGACTCGACGTGCCGCCGAACTCTGTCTCGGCTGTAGCCGAGAGCCGTCACCTGCGATTGCGTGAACAGGCCTGACTGATCGTCCAGTAGTCGATGCAGTTCATGTTCGTCCCCCCGGATGCGCATGCGGGGATGGTGCACGACCGGTACGACACCCGTCCGTGCGCCTTCTGCGCATCGTCAGATGCGCACAAGGCGCACGGGGGCGAAGCCCACTAGAGCATGCAGCTGACGCAACCCTCGACCTCGGTCCCCTCGAGGGCCATCTGGCGCAGCCGGATGTAGTACAGCGTCTTGATTCCCTTGCGCCACGCGTAGATCTGCGCCTTGTTGATGTCGCGG
This sequence comes from Rhodococcus sp. BP-160, assembly GCF_019836205.1. NCBI lineage: Bacteria > Bacillati > Actinomycetota > Actinomycetes > Mycobacteriales > Nocardiaceae > Rhodococcus > Rhodococcus sp. BP-160. Next base: position 536,157 of record NZ_JABUEK010000002.1, on the reverse strand, counting down.
GTGCTCGCGGTGTCCTTGAAGAACAGCGTGAGGGACAGGCCCTGGTCGACGTGCTGCGTCGCTGCCGCATACGTGTCGATGATCTTCTCGTAGCCGATTTCGTACGCGTCCTGGTAGTACTCCAGGTTGTCGTTGGTCAGGTACGGCGCCGGATAGTAGACGCGGCCGATCTTGCCTTCCTTGCGGATCTCGATCTTCGACGCCACCGGGTGGATGGAACTGGTGGAGTAGTTGATGTACGAGATGGAGCCGGTCGGCGGGACGGCCTGCAGGTTCTGGTTGTAGATGCCGTGCTGCTGCACCGACGCCTTCAACTCGACCCAGTCGTCCTGCGTCGGGATGCTGATTCCCGACTGGGAGAACAACTCTCGGACACGCGCTGTCTTGGGCTCCCAGGCGCGCTCGGTGTACTTGTCGAAGAACTCGCCCGACGCGTACTTGGACTGCGGGAAGCCTCCGAAGTAGCTGCCGCGCTCCTTCGCCAGACGGTTCGAGGCCCGCAGCGCATGGAACAGCACGGTGTAGAAGTAGATGTCGGTGAAATCGACACCCTCCTCGCTGCCGTAGTGGATGCGCTCACGAGCGAGGTAGCCGTGCAGGTTCATCTGGCCGAGGCCGATGGCGTGCGAGGTGTTGTTGCCCTGCTCGATGGACGGCACCGAGTAGATGTGGGTCTGGTCCGACACGGCCGTCAAGCCGCGGATGGCGACCTCGATGGTCTGCGCGAAGTCGGGCGAGTCCATGGTCTTCGCGATGTTCAGCGAACCCAGGTTGCACGAGATGTCCTTGCCCACATGGCTGTACGAGAGATCCTCGTTGAACGTGGACGGCGTCGAGACCTGCAGGATCTCCGAGCACAGGTTCGAGTGCGTGATCTTGCCCTCGATGGGATTGGCCCGGTTCACCGTGTCCTCGAACATGATGTAGGGGTAGCCCGACTCGAACTGCAGCTCGGCGAGAGTCTGGAAGAACTCGCGCGCCTTGATCTTCGTCTTGCGGATGCGCGCGTCGTCGACCATCTCGTGGTAGGTCTCGCTGACGTTCACGTCGGCGAAGGGCTTGCCGTAGATGCGCTCGACGTCGTACGGCGAGAACAGGTACATGTCCTCGTTCTTCTTTGCCAGCTCGAACGTGATGTCCGGGATGACGATGCCGAGGGACAGCGTCTTGATGCGGATCTTCTCGTCGGCGTTCTCGCGCTTGGTGTCGAGGAACTTGTAGATGTCCGGGTGGTGCGCGTGCAGGTACACCGCGCCGGCACCCTGCCGCGCTCCGAGCTGGTTCGCGTACGAGAACGAGTCCTCGAGCAGCTTCATGATGGGGATGACGCCCGACGACTGGTTCTCGATGCGCTTGATCGGCGCACCGGATTCACGAACGTTGCTGAGCAGCAACGCGACTCCGCCACCACGCTTGGACAGCTGCAGTGCCGAGTTGATGGAGCGACCGATGGACTCCATGTTGTCCTCGATGCGCAGGAGGAAGCAGGAGACGGGCTCGCCGCGCTGCTTCTTGCCCGAGTTGAGGAACGTGGGAGTGGCCGGCTGGAAGCGGCCGGCGATGATCTCGTCGACCAGGTCGGTCGCGAGAGTCTCGTTGCCGGCGGCCAGCGTCAGCGCGACCATGCACACCCGATCCTCGAAGCGCTCCAGGTAGCGCTTCCCGTCGAACGTCTTGAGTGTGTAGGACGTGTAGTACTTGAACGCACCCAGGAAGGTGGGGAACCGGAACTTCTTGGAGTAGGCGTGCTCGATCAGACCCTTGACGAAGGATCGCGAGTACTGGTCGAGAACCTCTGCCTCGTAGTAGTTCTCCTCCACCAGGTAGTCGAGCTTCTCGTCGAGGTTGTGGAAGAAGACCGTGTTCTGGTTGACGTGCTGCAGGAAGTACGCCCGCGCGGCGTCCCGGTCCTTCTCGAACTGGATCTCGCCGTTCGGCCCGTACAGGTTGAGCATCGCGTTCAGAGCGTGATAGTCGAGCTCCGAGTCGTCACGGCGCGACACGGCGGGAGACGAGTCGGTGATGGTCGGTGCCATGTGCGTACTCCTGAGATCGATGATGGGCGGTACTGGTGCGGACGATCAGATGGTGCAGGTCGCGTCGAGCCGGTCCCAGAACTCGGCGAGTCCGGTGCGGACCCGCTCCACGTCCTCCGGGGTACCCATGACTTCGAAGCGATAGAGGAACGGGACCTGACATTTTGCCGAGACCACGTCCCCGGCGAAACAGTACGAATCGCCGAAGTTGGTGTTGCCCGCGGCGATGACGGCGCGAATGAGGGACCGGTTGTGCTCGTCGTTGAGGAACCGGATGACGGGCTTGGGGACGTAACTCGTGTCGCGCCCCAGCGCGGTGGTGCCGCCGCCGTAGGTCGGGAGGATCAGGACGTACGGACGGTCGATCTCCACGTCGTCGCGGGGATAGCGAACGGGGATGCGCGTCGCGGGGATCTCGAGCTTCTCCACGAACCGGTGGGTGTTCTCCGAGACGCTCGAGAAGTAGACCAGCGATTCGGACACGATGCTCCATCCTCCGCCGACTCTGCGCACTTCTTCGACATTCGCGACGGCGCGGACCGGGTGGGTCGGCCGTCAGCGGTGAGTCGGGAACTCACCCGAGCCGGCCTCCTCGTCGGAAGGCGCGGCGGACGCGCTTCAGGCAGCGGCGGTGACGAGGGTCTTGATGCGGTCGGGACGGAAGCCGGACCAGTGGTCCTCGCCTGCGACGACGACAGGTGCCTGCAGGTAGCCGAGCGCCATGACGTAGTCACGTGCCTCGGGATCCTGCGAGATGTCGATGACGTCGTACTCGATGCCCTCTTTGTCGAGAGCGCGGTACGTGGCCTTGCACTGCACGCAGGCGGGCTTGGTGTAGACGGTGACGGTGGTGGCGCTCATGAATCCTCTTCTCCGCATCCTGTGTCCGGATGCGCTCGCTGTTCGCCCGAGAGCTGTCCTGCACTGCTGCTGTGGGATCGCACTGGAGAAAGCGAGACCCGCCGACTCTGCCGTGCACACCACTGACAACCTGTCCGAGAGACCGGGCCGGACCCGCATCCACCCCTCCGAAAAGGGGGTGATGCGGGCCTCGAGCCGTTGTGGCCTCTCGGTGTTCAAGACACTACACCTAGTGTCCGACAGTGCAAGGCAACACCACACTTTGTAATGACACTGGTGGAATTACCTGGTCGGACGCGGAAAACTCCGGCGTGTCGCGACCCCTCGGGCGCGTCGCGAGACCGCGCTGCAGACGGGGCCTCGAGCCTCAGGCATCGACGAGCTCCGCGCGGGTGAGCGCCGTGACGACCTCGGCGATGTCCGCGGCGATCTGTGAGTTGTCACGGGGATGGCCCCCGTCGATCGCGGCCACCACGCCACCGATGGCGAGATCGACGTCGTCGAGCACGCTCGCGCCGGCGATCCGCGCCGCCTTCTCCGTGTCCTCCTTGGCCCACCGGGCGCCGTTCGAGCTCGGCGAGGAACTGATGACGGCGGTCGGCTTGGTGGAGATGGCGCCGCTGCCGTAGGGGCGGGAGAGCCAGTCGATGGCGTTCTTGAGTACTGCGGGGATGGTGCCGTTGTACTCGGGCGTGAGCAGCAACACGGCGTCGGCGTCCTGGACGGCCGCGCGCAGAGCGGTCACGGTGTCGAGCGAGGCGACCGACTCGGGGGTGTCGATGTCCTCGTTGTAGAACGGAAGGCCTCCGAGGCCCTCGTGAATGACGACCTCGACGCCCTCGGGTGCGACGGACGCGGCGGTCTCGGCGAGACGACGGGTGATGGAGGCGGCGCGGAGGCTGCCGACGAGTGCGATGACGCGGCTCATGGGTGGGTCCTTTCGACGAAGTGTGTCCGTGATCTACAACCGGACCGTAGTCCACTTTCTTCCGTGACGCGCTATCCTGACGGTGTGACACATGCCCCTCTGCCGATGGCGGCCGACGACAGCGAGCGCTGCGACGCCGCGCGCAACCGCCGTCTGCTCCTCGACGCCGCGATCGGGCTGGTCGACGAGCGCGGAGCGGACTCCGTCACCATGGACGCCGTGGCAGCCCGCGCAGGTGTGGGCAAGGGCACCGTGTTCCGTCGGTTCGGCAGTCGTGCGGGTCTGATGTTCGCTCTTCTGGACCACACCGAGACCGAACTCCAACAGGCCTTCCTCTTCGGTCCTCCCCCGCTGGGCCCCGGCGCACCACCGCTCGATCGACTCGTCGCGTTCGGCCGTGCCCGCCTCGAACTGGTCGCCGTGCAGGGTGAGGTGCTGCGGGCAGCCGAGAACTCGCCCGTCTCGCGCTTCTCCGCGCCCGCCCACGCGGTCGGCCTGACCCACGTGAGCACACTGCTGCGGCAGATCGGCGTGTCGGGCGATGTCACGTTGCTGGCCTACGCGCTGCTCGCCCCGCTCGAGGCCACTCTGGTGCTGCACCTGCAACGCGACGCCGGAATGACCACCGAGCGCCTCGCCGACGGCTGGGAGGATCTCGCCCGCCGCATCGCCTCCGCCTGACCTCAGGCCAGCGCGAGGGTTCGCGTCGCGGCGTCGGCCAGTGCCACGCCGTAGCTCCGGCCGTGACCCGCCGCGTGCACGGCGAGGGGATGCAGCTGATGCAGAGGCACCCGTTCCTCGGCACCCGGAGCGAGCTCGTGCTGCTCCTGATAGCCGTCGAGAAGGTGCTCGAGGTGCGGACATCCGAAGAGAGACAGCATCGCGAGGTCCGTCTCGCGATGTCCGCCGTGCGCCGCGGGGTCGATGAGCGTCACGCCGCCGGGCGTCCAGAGCACGTTGCCGGTCCACAGGTCGCCGTGCAGACGCGCCGGAGGGTCGGTCGAGTCGAACGACCCGTCCGCGACGACGGAGCAGGCACGCTCCACGAGGTCGGCCTCGTCCCGCGTGACCGTGCCGGCGTCGACCGCGACACGGAGATACGGCAGCACCCGTTCCTGCGCGTAGAACTCACCCCAGCGGTCGTGCTCCACCGACGACATGGTGCGCGATCCGATGAACAGCGTTCCGTCGAAACCTGCAGGCGGCGAGCCGAACCGGGGGGCACCGCTGTCGTGGGTGCGGGCGAGCAGTGCGCCGAAGCGGCGAGCAGCGTCCGGCGTCGGCCGGACGGAGTCGAGGCGTTCGAGAACGATGTGGTCGGCCGCGACCTCGAGGACGTCGACCGTAGGCGCTCCCCCGTCGGCGAGCCACCGCAGACCTGCAGCTTCGGCGGCGAAGAAGTCGGGATGCGCGTCCTCACGCCGTTTGACGAACGCCATCTCTAGCCGCCGGCGAAGGGCGGGAGGACGTCGATCCGGGAACCGACGGGGTAGGCGTCGTCGCGGACCATCTCGTCGCCGATGAGGAACACCGCCACGTCCAGCACACGATTCAATTTCTGCCCGTGGCGTCCACGCAGCGCCGACTTCACGTCCGCCACGGTCGCGCCGACCCTCAGGTCGTACGACTCCTGCGTGGTGCCCGCAGCGTCCGCGGCCCCCGCGAAGTACCGCACGTCCACAGTCACGGACTCAACCACCGATGGCACCCATCGAGCGTTCCGGCGGCACGAAGTCCTCACGTTCCATCCCGTGGCCGGCCCACTTGTTCCACATCGCTCCACGCCAGAGGTCCGCGATCTCCTCGTCGGTCGCACCCCCCCGCAACGCCACCCGCAGATCGGTCTCGGAGTCGCTGAACAGGCAGGACCGCACGGTCCCCTCCGCCGTCAACCGGGTCCGGTCGCAGTCGGCGCAGAAGGACCGGGTGACCGAGGCGATGATGCCCACCGTGGCGGGGCCACCGTTCACGGTCCACTCCTCGGCGGGCGCGGACGGATCGGTGCGGCCGATCTCGGTGAGCGTGAACCGCTCCCCGAGCAGATCGAGCAGTTCCGCCGCCGACACCATCGTCGAGCGCGCCCACTCCCGGTCGGCGTCGAGCGGCATCTGCTCGATGAACCGCAGATCGACACCTCGGTCCAGGCACCACTGCACCAGGTCCTGAGCGCCGTGCAGAGTCTCGCGCATGAGAACGGCGTTGATCTTGACCGGCGTCAGTCCGGCCGCCAGGGCCCCGTCGATGCCGCCGAGCACGGCGGGCAACCGGTCCCGCCGGGTCAACGATGCGAAGTGCTTGCGGTCGATCGTGTCGAGAGAGACGTTGACCCGGGTCAGACCCGCCTCGCGAAGACGCTCCGCTCGGCGTTCGAGGCCGATGCCGTTGGTGGTCATCGACAGTTCGACACCGGGTGCGTGCTGAGAGGTCAGGGCGATGATGTCCACGATGTCCTTGCGGACCAACGGCTCGCCGCCGGTGAAGCGGACCTCGCGCACACCGAGGAGTCGATCGGCGACGCCGACGAGGCGGGCGATCTCCTGCGCAGTGAGCAGTTGTTCGAACTCCAGGTTCGGCAGCCCCTCGGCCGGCATGCAGTAGGTGCATCGCAGCGAGCACTTCTCGGTGACCGAGATGCGCAGGTCCCGCGCGATGCGACCGAAACTGTCCAGCAGGTGCGGAACGTCCGGACGGCCGACCATGGACGGCGCGCGCACGACACCGGGCAGGCTGGGAATTCCCATGCTCACCGTCGTCATTCGATCACCTCCACTCGCCGTTCACGTCAGTATGCCCGTTCGGGGCAACGGGAACCCGACCGTCCTCATTCCCGCTCTAGGATGACCGCATGGGCCATGCGCACACGACGTCGGCACGCTCGGTCGAGGATCACGCCGTTCGGATCGACGAGATGATCACCCGCGCGTGGTCCGCTCGCCCCCCGGAGACGGTTCCGCTCACCGATGCGCTCGGCCGCGTGACGCACGCGGACATCGAGGCCCTCATCGACGTCCCCAACTTCCGGAACTCCCAGATGGACGGATACGCGGTCGACGCGGAATCGGTTGCCCGCGTACCGGTCACACTGCCGGTCACCGGCGTTCTCGCCGCCGGCGACGCCGGGGACGAACGGCATCGGTCGGGCACGGCACGCAAGATCATGACCGGCGCTCCGGTACCCGAGGGCGCCGACGCGGTGATCCCCGTCGAGGACACCGAGATGGACGGGGACGGTGTCCGCGTCCTCGGCTCACGGCGCTCGGGTGAGTACGTGCGGGAGCAGGGCAGCGACATCGCGGCGGGGTCGGTCGTCGTCACAGCCGGCACGACGCTCGGCCCCCGTCACCTCGGCGCTCTCACGGCCGTCGGCCGATCCGACGTCACCGTCCGCCCCCGGCTGCGGGTCGCGGTCATCGCGACCGGCGCCGAACTCGTCGAGGCGGGCAGTGCACTCGGACCCGGTCAGCTGTACGACTCGAACGGTCTCACGCTCGCGACCTCGGTGACCGCGGACGGCGCCGTGGTGACGTTCCGCGGACGCAGTACCGACACCGCCGACGAGTTCTCCGCGATGCTGTCCGAGGCCGCCGAGAACGCGGACGTGATCATCACCTCGGGGGGTGTGTCGATGGGCGACTTCGAGGTGGTCCGGGACGTGCTCGGCCCCCGCGGGGGAACCTTCACCCACGTCGCGATGCAGCCCGGTGGGCCGCAGGGGTGGACCGACCTCGACGGCACCCCGGTGATCAGCTTCCCCGGCAATCCCGTGAGCACCCTGGTGTCTTACCTCGTCTTCGCCCGTCCGGCGATCCGGAGGCTCTCGGGCCTCCCCGACGCGACCGTCACCGAGCGCATCGCCGACGAGGCAGTCCGATCCCTGCCCGGACGGCGTCAGTTCCTGCGGGGCCGACTCACGGAGACCGGCGTCGTGGTGTCGTCCGGACCGGGGTCGCACCTGGTGGTGTCGATGGCCGCCGCCGATGTTTTGGTCGACGTCCCCGCGGACACCGTCGAGGTGCCCGCGGGCAACAGTGTGCGAGTGTGGCCGCTGTGAACGATTCATCCGCTGCGCACTCATCCGGGAGTTCCTCCACAGGGCTCTCGCACCTGGACTCCGACGGCCGGGCCCGCATGGTCGACGTCAGCGGGAAGAGCGAGACCACGCGCACCGCGGTCGCCGCCGGGTCCCTGCGGACGACTCGGGACGTGATCGCCCTGGTGCGTGCCGACGGCATGCCGAAGGCCGATGTCCTGTCGACCGCGCGCATCGCCGGCATCGCCGGAGCGAAGCGGACGTCCGATCTCATTCCGCTGTGCCATCCGCTTCCGCTGTCCTCGGTCGCGGTGTCCTTCGGCTTCACCGACGACACGATCACGATAGAGGCCACAGCCGTCACGACCGGGCGGACGGGCGTCGAGATGGAAGCACTGACGGCGGTGTCCATCGCCGGGCTCACGCTGCACGACATGGTCAAGGCCGTGGATCCGGCAGCGTCGATCGAGTCGGTGCGTCTGATCCGCAAGGAGGGTGGCAAGCGCGGCGTGTGGACGCGCGACGACCACCAGCCCGACACCTCCTCCACAGCAACGCCTCTCGGTGATCGAACTGCGGTCGTCGTCGTCGCGTCCACCGGCGGCGCAGCCGGGACGCGCGAGGACACCACGGGACCGCGCATCGTGTCGTGGCTCGGTGACCGCGGTTTCGACGTTCGGGGGCCTCTCGTGGTGGCAGACGCCGACGTGGCCGCGGGCTTACGAGACGCCCTCACCGGCGGACCCGCCCTGATCATCAGCACCGGCGGCACGGGCGTCTCCCCCACCGACGCCACACCCGACGCCACCCGGCCACTGCTCGACCGCGAACTACCCGGCGTCGCGGAGGAGATCCGACGTACGGGACTGGCAGCCACCGTGCACGCCTCGATCAGCCGCGGGTTGGTGGGCGTCGCTGGGAAGACAGTGATCGTGAACCTGCCCGGATCACCCGGCGGAGTGAAGGACGGACTGACGGTGCTGGATCCGATCGTGGACCATCTCGTCGCCCAGGTACGCGGAGGCGGTGCTCACGAATGACAACGGTTCTCGCCCGGATCTCGAGCGATCCGATCGATCCGGCGGAGGTCTCCGACGCCGTCTCGGGTCCTGAACACGGTGCCGTGCTGGTGTTCTGGGGAGTCGTCCGCGACCACGACCACGGCGAGTCGGTGTCGGCACTCGAGTACCGAGCCCACCCCGACGCCGAGAAGTTCCTGCGTCGCTGCTGCGAGGACGCGGCCGCGTCGTCCGGCCTGCCGACGGCGGCCGTGCACCGCGTCGGCGACCTGACGATCGGTGACACCGCTCTCGTCGCCGCGGTCGCGTCTCCCCATCGCGCCGAAGCATTCGCAGCGTTGCAGGCGTTGGTCGATCGCGTCAAGACCGAGGTGCCGATCTGGAAGCGCCAGCAGTTCCCCGGCGGCACCAGCGAGTGGGTGGGGCTCTAGCGGTCGCCGGTGCGCAGGAACCTGTGCACCACGAGTGATTCTTCGTCGGTCGCACTCTCGGTGCGGACCATCGCCTCGATCCGGGAACGCGCCGCCGCGACGTCGAGTCCCGAGCCGATGAAGACCAGCGCGGTGTCTCCGCGGGACGAGGCGGTCTCGACGTCGATGTGGACGCCGACCGTCTGGACGACGAATCGCGCCGCGCCACGGCCGAATCGAACGAATCCCTTGGATCTGTACAGCCCCGCCGGCGGGTTCTCGAGGAACTCGAAGAACGCCCGCGGATCGAGGCAGTCGCTGGTCTCGACGCTGAACGTCTCGTAACTCGCGTGCAGGTGGTCGTGGGGATCGTCCTGCTCCCGCAACAGATCGTCGAGGGCGAGTTGCCGGGGCCCGTCGTCGGGGCGCTCCGGCGGATCGAGAAGGAGCGACACGTCCACGGCTCCGTGCGACGTCACCACCGTCGGGGCAGCGGGAGCCGCGTCGCGCACCAGCGTGAGCACCTCGTCGATGCGTCCGGGTCCCACCGCATCCGCTTTGTTCACCACCACCAGGTCGGCGAGACCGAGATGCTGAGCGAGGTGCTGGTGCCGGGCCGTCGACTCGAGCACGTGCAGGGCGTCCACGACCATCACCATGCCGCCGTACCGGATCCGCGAGTCGGTGCTCGCGACGACCATCCTGATGAGAGCACGTGGCTCCGCCACACCGCTGGCCTCGACGACGATCGCGTCGACGGCGGCACTGGTCGCGGTGAGGGCTCCGAACATCTCGTCGAGATCCTCGGTGTCGACGGCGCAACACAGACAGCCGTTGCCCAGGGTGATCATCGAGTCGACCTGCCCGGCGACCAGCATCGAGTCGATGTCCACGGCGCCGAAGTCGTTGACCACCACACCGATTCGAATGCCGTGATTGCGGCGGAGGAGATGGTTGAGCAACGTCGTCTTACCGGATCCGAGGTACCCGGCGACGAGAACGACCGGAACAGCGCTGCGAGACACCGCGTCAGGGTACGTCAGCCGATTCAGCCTCCCCGCCCCTACCGACCGGCCTCCGGCCTCCCCGCCACGAAATCGACGATCCCGGTCGCGATCGCCGCCGCATGGGACGCGCGACCCTCAGCACTCTCGAGCTCGGCGGCATCCGATGGGTTCGACCCGTTGCCCATCTCGAGGAAGACCACGGGGACGGTCGTGAGAGCGGGGGCGGCCACGTCGGATCGCACCTGCAGCCCGTCCACCCCCGCATAGTTCGCCGGGGTGAATCCGGCTCGCTCGTACGCGTCCCGCATGGCGGTGGATGCACGCCGTCCCTCACCGGACTGCACCTCGTCGACGTCGGCGGACGGCACCGGCAGCGCCGGGACGATGACGTGGAATCCGTGATGCGCGTCGTCGGACCGGAGTGAGGTGGAGTCGGCGTGAACACTCACCGCCACCGCGGCGCCCGATGCACTCGCCGCTCGCGCGCGGTCGGTGATGCACCCACCCCATCCCGTGTCGTCCGGCCGGCTCAGCACGATCTCGGCACCCAGCCTCTCGAGGCGCGAGGCCACCAGTTGCGACACGTCCCAGACGATGGTGTGTTCCGGCGTTCCGCCGAGCGCCGTCATCCCGCGCGTCTGGCAGTCCTTCGTACCGCCCCGGCCGTCGTCCACCTGCGCCGCGAGGTTCTCCTCGTGGCCCGTTCCCTGGTGTCCGGGATCGAGGAAGATCACGGTGCCCGCGAGCGGTGCGTCCGGTGTCACCGGGATCGCAGCGGCCCCCGGCGGGACCGCCACGGAGACCAGTGCGACCGCGAGGATCGAGACACCACAGTGTCGTGCAACCGACGATCGCATACGCCCCACTTCCCACCTCGGCGCACGTGCGCAAACACGATGTTCTCGCGATTTCCAAGAATGGCACGGCGAATTGGTTGAACGTGTGATGATCGGTAGCCGTCCGTGACCCCGTCGTGACCGTTCGCGAGTCCGGACAGCGTGAATCGCGATATCCGTGCACAATGGCTCCGCGCCCCGAGAAAATGACGTGTATCGCGGCGCCCCCGACCGAATTGGAAGGGCGGTTCACACGGTATGGTCTCGGCAAAGCGTGATTAACCGAGCTCAGCGACGAAAGCAGAAGACATGGCGAAGAAGGTCGTTGTTCAGCTGGTCGACGACATCGACAGAACACCTCTCGAGGACGATGGCGAACACATCACGTTCGCGGTCGACGGCACGCACTACGAGATCGACCTCGGGCCCGACAATGCCGCCGAGTTCCGACGTGTTCTGGGTTATTACATCGAGCACGCGGCGAAGGTGTCGGCCGGAACGCACAGCGGACGACGCAGCACGAAGCCGATGGGACGACGCAGTCCCGAACAGACCAGGGCCGTGCGCGAATGGGCCGTGGACGCGGGATTCACGGTGTCGAGCCGCGGGCGCATTCCCTCCGAGGTGCAGAGCGCGTACGACGCAGCGCACTGACACCACATCACACGCGAAAGGCCCCGTACCTGACCGGTACGGGGCCTTTCGCGTGTCCGCCTACTTCGGTGGAGCTGTTACTCGGTGGAGCTGTCAATCGGTGGAGCTAAGGGGACTCGAACCCCTGACCCCCACACTGCCAGTGTGGTGCGCTACCAGCTGCGCCATAGCCCCGTGCTCTTCTGACCGTGAGAAAGAGTGTTTCGCACCGCTCGAAGAACGCTCGACCGAAGTTACACCATCGGTTCGACGAGGTCCAAATCAGCGTCAGCCGAGATCGGACACCCAGGCGGAGTTGGTGGTGGTGTCGACGATCGCGCCGTCCACGATGACGGTGGGAGTGCCTCGCGCGCCGGCAGCTGCGAGCGCCGCGCTGCCCGTCGCAGCGTCGGTGGCGGCGTCCGCCACTCGCGTTCCGTCGGTGATGCACTGTGCCGCCTCGTCGGAGGCTCCCGCCTCCGTGGCGCGGGCGGCGAGCTCGTCGGCGGTGTGGTCCGCGCTGCCCTTCTCCTCCGGCTGGAAGTCCGGCGAGAACAGGGCCGAGTGGAATGCTGAGTAGGCGGGCCCGTCGCCCGTGGCGGCGACGCACTGCGATGCGGCGGCCGCACGGGTGCTGTAGTCACCGCTGGGCGACAACTGATTCAGGAAGTCGAGCATGTGATAGCGCACCGCGATGGTGCCCTCGTCGATCTTCTGCGCGAGTTCCTGGCCGTAGGTGTTCTCCAACTCGGCGCAGTACGGGCACATCGCGTCCTCGTAGATGTCGACCGTGCGTGTCGCCTCCGGGAGACCCAGCCGCACCACGCCGTCGTCGTCGACCGAGGAGGTGACCGCCGCATTCTGCACGGACCCGTATCCGTCGGCGCGCGGCTGGCTGCGGGAGTTCTGCCACAACACTCCGCCGATGACGACGGCCGCGATGACCAGGAGAGCCAGACCGCCCAGAACATAGGTCGACGTGCTCGACGACTTCTGTGGCGTGTACTTGCTCGACGATTTCGATGACGACGATTTCGAGGCATTCACGCGAATACTGTGTCACGCGCGACTGACAGTGTGCTGAGAACTGGATGTCAGGTATGCCAATGCTTGCTGGTAGAGACGTTCCGGCGCGCGTACATTCGCCCCGTGACCCACATCGAGCCCCGTGATCCGCAGGCGTCCGCCGTGCCCGTCGAGGGAGGGCCCGGCCTGCCCCACGACATCGATCACACACACGCCGACGTCTCGGGAGGCTGGCTCCGGGCCGCCACGTTCGGGGCCATGGACGGACTGGTGACCAACACCTCGCTCATCGCGGGTGTCGGCGGTGCGGGCGTCTCGACGCACACGCTGGTCCTCAGCGGCATCGCCGGCCTCGTCGCGGGAGCGTTCTCGATGGCACTCGGCGAGTTCACGTCCGTGTCCACCCAGAACGAGCAGATCGATGCCGAGGTGACCACCGAGCGCGCCGCGTTCACGAAGTACCCGGAGGCCGAACAGGCGGAGTTGGTGGGCATGCTCACCGACATGGGCATGTCGACCGAGACGGCCACGGTCGCCGCGCGCGAGATCCACACGGACGCCGATCGTGCCGTGGATCTGCACATCTCGCGGGAGTTGGGTGTCGACCCCACCGAGAAGCCGTCACCGTGGGTGGCGGCCGGATCGTCCTTCGTCCTGTTCTCGATCGGCGCGATCATTCCGCTCATACCGTTCCTGCTGGGATCGGACGTCCTCGCCCTCGGGCTCGCGTGCGGCGCCGTGGGCCTCATGATCGCGGGCGCGCTCGCCGCGCACTTCACCTCGCGGTCGACCGTCGTCGGAGCGCTCCGCCAACTACTGTTCGGCTCACTCGCCGTCGCGGCGACCTACGCCGTCGGATCCCTCATCGGTGTCGGCACCGCCTGAGTCGCCGTCCGGATCGATCGTCACCGCGCTGGGCTTCCCGGTCAGCGACACCCGCCCGGACCGCGTGTCGGGTACCACCATCCAACCGACCGCGGCGATCAGCAGGATGGCGCCCGAGGTCCCGAACGCGGCCGCGTAGGAGAGTTCCGTCACGAGTACACCGGCGACCAGCGGCCCGATGACCGAGCCCACGTCCATGGCCATCTGGAATGCGGCGAGGACGGGGCCTCCGCGGGCGCGCGAGCCGATCATGTCGGCCACCGCCGCCTGCTGGGTCGGCGTGATCAGCCCGGACCCGAGCCCGGCGACGAAGGTGATCACGAGGAACACCTCCGTCGATCCCGAGATGCCCATGGTCGCGGTCGATGCGCCGCACAGCAGGAGCCCGGCGACGAGGAACGGCTTGCGCCCGTACCGATCGGACCATCGCCCCGCCGGCACCAACACCACCGCGTTGCCCACCGCGAACACCGCGAGGGCCACGGCGGCCATGGAATCGCTGCGTCCGAGCGCGGCGACGACGAACAGCGGCACGATGGCCGTGCGCACGCCGAACACCGCCCATCCGTTGGCGAAGTTGGACAGCAGGGCCGACCGGTACGTCGGGGAGCGCAGGGCGTCGGCGAACCGCAGCACGACCGCCGCGTCCCGATCGGCCTCCGTGGTCGCGGCGGGTGTTCGTAGGCCCACCGCGACGACGGCGGCGGCCGCGACCAGCGTCACGGCGTAGAAGAGGAACGGCGCCCGCAGACCTCCGACACCGAGCACGATGCCGCCCACGAACGGGCCCAGGACTGTGCCGGCCAGGAAGCTCGACGCGTACATGCCGGAGACGCGCCCGCGGCGATCGGGCGGGGCGATCCGGATGAGCAGTCCCAGCGCGGACACGGTGAACATGGTGGACCCGATACCGCCGAGCGACCGGAAGAGGAGGAGTTGCCAGTACGTCTGGGCCAGTGCGCACAACCCGGTCGACACCGCGACGACGACGAGACCGGTGAGGTAGACCCGGCGCTCGCCGATGCGCTGCACGAGCGATCCGCTGGCGGGCGCGAAGATCAGCCGTGTCGCCGCGAAGGCACTGATGATGACGGTGACCGCGAACTCGTCGACCCCGAAGGCGAGCGCGAACCCCGGGAGCGCGGGCGCGACGATGCCGAAGCCGAGTGCGATGACGAACGCGGCCGAGACGAGGATCCAGATGTCGCGGGTGGGATCGGGGGCGGTCCCCCGCGTCCCGGCACCGGCCCCTGCTGCGGCGCTCACTCCCCGGTCAGGACGGACGACACGAGATCGCGTGCGGCGCTCTGCACCTCGGCGAGGTGATCCGCACCGCGGAAGGACTCGGCGTAGATCTTGTAGACGTCCTCCGTACCCGACGGCCGAGCGGCGAACCAGGCGCTGTCCGTGGTGACCTTGAGTCCGCCCAGAGCCGCCCCGTTGCCGGGAGCCGAGGTGAGCGTGGCGGTGATGTCCTCCCCCGCCAGGGTGGTCGCGGTGACCTGCTCCGCCGACAGCTTCGCCAACACGGCCTTCTGCTCGCGCGTCGCGGGCGCATCGGTGCGTGCGTAGGACGGGTCACCGAACTGCTCGGTGAGCTCCCGGTAGCGGGTCGACGGTGTCTTCCCGGTCACCGCGGTGATCTCGGAGGCGAGCAGGGCCAGGATGATGCCGTCCTTGTCGGTGGTCCAGACGGATCCGTCCGTCCGCAGGAACGAGGCGCCGGCGCTCTCCTCGCCGCCGAACCCGATCTCACCGGAGACGAGACCGGGCACGAACCACTTGAACCCCACGGGCACCTCGAGCAGGGTGCGACCGAGCGAGGCCACGACGCGGTCGATCATCGAGGAACTGACGAGGGTCTTGCCGACCGCCGCCTCGGCGGGCCATCCCGGCCGGTGCGAGAACAAGTAGTCGATCGCCACCGCGAGGTAGTGGTTCGGGTTCATCAGTCCGCCGTCGGGGGTGACGATGCCGTGCCGGTCCGCATCGGCGTCGTTGCCCGTCGACACGTCGTAGTCGTGCCGGGCGCCGATCAACGACGCCATCGCGTTGGGCGACGAGCAGTCCATCCGGATCTTGCCGTCGGTGTCCAGGGTCATGAACCGCCATGTCGCGTCGACGAGCGGGTTGACCACGGTCAGATCGAGGCGGTGTCGCTCGGCGATCGCCGCCCAGTAGTCGACGCTCGCACCGCCCAGCGGATCGGCGCCGATGCGCACACCCGCGGACCGGATGGCATCGATGTCGACGACGGACGGGAGATCGTCCACGTACGTGGTGAGGAAGTCGTACTTCTGCACGGACCCGGCCAGTGCCGACGCCAGAGACACGCGCTTCACGGACGACACACCGGAGCGCAGAATCTCGTTGGCGCGCGCCGCGATCACGGAGGTCGCGTCGCTGTCGGCGGGTCCACCGTTCGGCGGGTTGTACTTGAAACCGCCGTCGCGCGGCGGGTTGTGGGACGGCGTGACGACGATGCCGTCCGCGAGCGCCGACGGGCCCGAGGCGTTGTGACGCAGGATCGCGTGGCTCACCGCCGGGGTGGGCGTGTAGCGGTCTGCCGAATCCACCAGCACCGCAACGTCGTTGGCGGCGAGAACTTCCACGGCGGTGACCCACGCGGGCTCGGAGAGCGCGTGGGTGTCGCGACCGAGGAAGAGCGGTCCCGTGGTGCCCTGCGCGGACCGGTACTCCACGATGGCCTGTGTCGTGGCCACGATGTGGTCTTCGTTGAAGGCGCCGTCCAGGGACGATCCACGATGTCCGGAGGTACCGAAGACCACCTGCTGATCGGGATTCTCGACGTCCGGCTTCACGCTGTAGTAGGCCGTCACCAGATGCGACAGATCGACCAGATCCGATGCCTGTGCCCGTTGTCCCGCTCGCTCGTGAGCCACTCGGGTCCTCCTGTGTCGATTGCGTACCCCCGCCCCGAGAACCCTAGTGGGCGAGCAACGACCGCGGACCACGACTGTCGGATCGAGACCCCGACCGCGTCGTCGGACGGTCAGAGATCGGGCAGCGCGGAGAACTCGGCGATCGCGATGACGTCCTCGAGAGCGGTCGCGAGGACGTGGAGTCGTCGTCCGACCGTTTCTGCCGCGAGCACCTTCGCGCGATCGGACGAGCCGAGCGGCAGGGACGACGCGAACTCCCAGACCTCGGCGACGGAGCGCGTTCCGTCCGCGTCGACACGCGGCGCCTCGGGTGTGGGCAGATCGCGCGAGCGTGCGATGCCGGTCAGGATCTCGAACAACCGGTCGGTGCGCTCCTGCACGAGGTCGTACACCTCGTCCAGCGATTCGTCGCCCGCCGGGAGATCGGGCCAGGCGGTGACACGCGCCCGCGGGTACGGATCGTCCGGCAGCCACTCCAGCACGCGGATCCGGTCGACTCCGCGGCACTCGAGCACGAAGCGCCCGTCCGGTGTGGGGAGGGCGCGGTCGATCCGGGTCGACACTGCGGCCACGCCGCGCACGTCCCCGCCGCCGACCTCGTGGCCTCGCTCGATGAGCGCCACCCCGAAGTGCGACTCGGTGTCCAGGCAGTGCTGCACCATCGCGCGGTAGCGGGGCTCGAACACGTGCAACGGCACGTCGTCCCCCGGAAGTACCACCGAGCCGAGCGGGAACATCGGGAGCTCGTAGATGTCGTCGGACCGGGCGTGCATGTCGTCGTCCACACCACCAGCATGCACTCACCGCGACCACCGCGACAGAACCCGACGACCCGGGTGTGGTGCAACTCCCCCGCCGGTCCGGTGTCGGTGGCCCGGCTACTGGGTAAGGATGCGTCCATGAGCACTCCGGTTCGCGCCGCTTCCCGCACCACTGGACCCCGGACGTTCGCGGTCTGGGCACCCACACCCGAGCGGGTCCGACTGCACCTCGACGGCGACCTGCACCCGATGACCGAGAAGGACGGGTGGTGGAGCGCCGAGGTGCCCGCCGCCGACGGTGCCCGGTACGGCTTCGTCCTGGACAACGACGATGCGGTGATCCCGGATCCGCGCTCGCCGCGGCAGCCGGACGGCGTGCACGAGGCCTCGGCGCTGTACTCCGCGGACACCTTCGCGTGGACCGACGACGCGTGGACGGGTCGCCCGCTGGCGGGCGGCGTGCTGTACGAACTGCACATCGGCACCTTCACCGCGGAGGGGACGTTCGACGCGGCGATCGACCGACTCGATCACCTCGTCGACCTCGGCGTGACCTTCGTGGAGGTCATGCCCGTCAACGGTTTCAACGGGACACACAACTGGGGCTACGACGGCGTCCTGTGGTACAGCGTCCACGAGGGCTACGGCGGTCCGGAAGGTTTCCAGCGGTTCGTCGACGCCTGCCACGCCCGGGGGCTGGCCGTCACGCTCGACGTGGTCTACAACCACCTGGGTCCGTCGGGCAACTACCTCGAGAAGTTCGGCCCGTACATGTCCGAGGGTGCGAACTCCTGGGGACAGACGGTCAACGTGGCCGGCGCGGAGTCGGACACGGTGCGGCGCTACATCATCGACAACGCACTGCGGTGGTTCGAGCAGTTCCACGTGGACGCGCTCCGTCTCGATGCGGTGCACGCCCTGGCCGACACCACGGCCACCCACATCCTCGAGCAGCTCGCCGTGGAGACCGAGGCCCTGTCGGCGCACGTCGGTCGACCCCTGAGCCTGGTCGCGGAGAGTGACCTCAACGACCCGACGCTCATCACTCCCCGAGCGGGCGGCGGGTACGGCCTCACTGCCCAGTGGGACGACGACGTCCACCATGCCGTGCACGCAGCGGTGTCCGGCGAACGTCAGGGCTACTTCGGTGACTTCGGCTCGATGCAGTGCCTCGCGACCACCATCACGCAGGGCTTCTTCCACGCCGGGACGTATTCGACCTTCCGTGGCCGCGTGCACGGTCGACCCCTGGACCGACGGGTGCTCCCGGCGAGCTCGCTCGTCGCGTACACCACGACGCACGATCAGGTGGGCAACCGCGCAATCGGCGATCGTCCCGGCTTCTCACTCACGCCGGGGCAGCTGGCGGTCAAGGCGGCGCTGATCCTGTTGTCCCCCTTCACCCCGATGCTCTTCATGGGTGAGGAGTTCGACGCCTCCACCCCGTTCCAGTTCTTCACCTCCCATCCCGAACCCGAGCTGGGTGAGGCCACCGCGAATGGCCGCAAGGCCGAGTTCGCGTCCCACGGGTGGGACAGCGAGGACATCCCCGACCCGCAGGATCCCGCGACGTTCGAGAACTCGAAGCTGAACTGGGATGAGGTCACCGAGGGTGATCACGCCCGCGTACTCGACTGCTACCGAGCACTTCTGGCGTTGCGCGCCCAGCGCACGGAGATCACGAACCCGTGGTTGACCGACGTGCACGTCGACTACGACGAGGACGCCCGATGGATCGTGATCCACCGGGCGCACCCCACCGCGGGCCGTGGTCTGAGCATCGCGTGCAACCTCACCGACTCGCCGGTGACAGTGCCGGTGGGCGGCTCACCGCTGCTGTGGTGGGACGAGCCGACGCCGAACGCGACCGCGTCGGCGACGACCGTTCCGGGTCACTCCTTCGTCGTGCTGGAGTGAGTTCCGTTGGAGTGACTCTCCGGCTCGGCCCGCGCGTCGCCGGCGTCCGAGCCACGCAGAGCCAGAGCCACGAGGAGAGCGTTGGCGACGAGCACGATCGCGGTGGCCACCGCCGCGACGTGCATCCCGTCGACGAAGGCGGCGCCGGCCGAACTGGTCAGAGCGTCACCGAGATCCGCCGGTAGCGTCCGCGCGAGCGAGACCGCCTCGCCGATGGTCTCGCGGGCACCCGACGCGGTGTCCGGGTCGAGCGCCGACGTGTCGATACCGCCACGGAACACGGCCATCACCACCGAACCGAGCAACGCGACGCCGAGGGCGATCCCGAGTTCGTACGCCGTCTCGGAGATCGCAGACGCTGCGCCGGCGCGCGGCGCGGGAACCGAGGCGACCACCAGATCCGACGTCAGCGTCAGCGCGAGGCCCGCGCCGACACCGACCAGGACGAACGACGCCATGAACACGGCGATGCCGTCGGTCTGACCGAGACGTGTCAGGAGCAGTGCCCCCGCCGCGGAGACCCCGAGTCCCACGGCGAGAACGGTGCCCGCCTCCCATCGGCGTACGAGATGTGCGGCGGCGAGCGACGCGACGATGCTCGTCGCCGTTCCCGGCAGCATGATCAGACCGGCCTCCAGAGGGGACGTGCCGAGAACCGACTGCAGGTACTGCGAGCCGAAGAACAGGACTCCCGCCAGCGCGAAGACGGACAGCAGGTTCGTCGCGACGGCTGTCGAGAAGCGACGCTGCGCGAACAGCGTCAGGTCGATCATCGGAGCGGCGAGTCGGCCCTGCCGGCGGACGAAGACGGTGCCCGCGGCCAGACCGACCAGCGCGACCGGAATCATCGACGGGTGCGGCCCGTGAGCGGCGGTCTCCTTGATCGCGTAGACGACGGGAACGATGGCCAGGATCGACAGCGCGGCGCTGGGTACGTCGAATCGGCCCGGTTCCGGATCCTTGGACTCCGGGATGGTGAACGGACCGACGACGACCAGCGCGATCATGATCGGCACGTTGATCAGGAAGACCGAGCCCCACCAGAAGTGCTCGAGAAGCCACCCGCCCACCAGAGGACCCGCCGCCGCGCCGCCGCCGGCCATGGCACCCCAGACACCGATCGCGAGCGTGCGTTCACGCCGCACCTGGAACATCGTGCGGATCAGGCCCAGGGTGGCGGGCATCAACGTGGCACCCGAGATGCCCTGCAGCACACGGGCCGCGATCATCATCGCGGGGTCGACCGCGAAGGCGGCGAGCACCGAGGACAGTCCGAAGCCGACCGCGCCGATCAGGAGCAACCGCCGTCGTCCGATGCGGTCGCCGACAGTGCCCATGGTGACCAGCAGGCCGGCGAGGACGAACGAGTAGACGTCGATGATCCACAGCAGCTCGGTGCTGCTCGGGCGGAGATCCGCGCTGAGGAACGGCAGCGCGATGTCGAGGACGGTGCCGTCGACGGCGATGAGCATCACGGCACCGGCCAGCACCACCAGACCGAGCCAGTCGCGGCGGGTGGCGCCGGCCGGTACGAGATCGTCGGGATTCGGCTGCACGGACGCTGCCGGGGACACGGACACGAGACACCTCTTTCGTTTACCGTCCGGACGGTACAGTCGACGGACACCGACAGCGTAGCAACAACCGTCCGGCCGGTACAGTGCGTGTCATGGCAGCCGACACACGCGACCGCATCCTGGACGCCCTCGAGACGCTGCTCCTCGACGACGGCGCGGACAAGGCCACCCTCGAGGCGGTGGCCTCTCGGGCCGGCGTCTCGAAAGGTGGTCTGCTGTACCACTTCCCCAGCAAGGACGCGATGATGGCCGCGCTGGTGCGTCGCCTCGGTGAACGATCCGACGTCCAACGCGTCGAGGCGGAGGCCGCCGGCACCTCGCTGGCGCAGTGGTATCTCCAGCCACCGGACGCCTCGTCCGCCGAGGAGGTGGCGCTCTACCGCTCCACTCTCGCCGCGCTGCGCAGCATCGACGGCAGACCCGGCGAGGTGCAGCAGGCCGTCATCGACGTCATGGGCATGTGGGACCGCGCGCTGCAGCGCGAGGTGACCGATCCGGTGCAGGCCGAGATCGTGCGGCTGGTGGGCGACGGCATCTACCTCGCCGCGCTGCTCGGCCTCCCCCACACGCCGCCCGACCTGCACCGTGACGTGGTCGAACGGCTCCTCGGTGGCGGTTCGAGCAGTGTCGACCCGAGCGGTCAGGGGTCGGCCGGATGACTCAGGTCAGGTAGCGGTATGCGGGAGACCCGGGCTCGAGATGCTCGACGTGCATCGGCGACGTCTCCATCCGCTCGAGGAGGGACGACAGGCCCGCGGCCGAACCGAGCTCGATACCCACCAGCGCGGCACCCGTCTCGCGGTTGTTGCGCTTGACGTACTCGAACAGCGTCACGTCGTCCTCCGGACCGAGAACGACGTCGAGGAACGTGCGCAGTGCGCCCGGCTCCTGCGGGAAATCGACGAGGAAGTAGTGCTTGAGCCCCTTGTGCACGAGCGACCGTTCGAGAATCTCCCCGTAGCGCGAGACGTCGTTGTTACCGCCCGAGATCAGGCACACGACGGACGAGCCGGCCGGGATGTCGATCTGCGACAGCGCGGCCACCGACAGCGCTCCGGCGGGTTCGGCGATGATGCCCTCACTCTGGTACAGATCCAGCAT
This sequence comes from Rhodococcus sp. BP-160, assembly GCF_019836205.1. Taxonomy (NCBI): domain Bacteria; kingdom Bacillati; phylum Actinomycetota; class Actinomycetes; order Mycobacteriales; family Nocardiaceae; genus Rhodococcus; species Rhodococcus sp. BP-160. Next base: position 514,227 of record NZ_JABUEK010000002.1, on the reverse strand, counting down.
CGCGGTGCAGATGGCACCCTCGTCCACCTGCGTGACCACCACCGACCCGCGTCCGTCGTGGCCCGCACCGACCGTCACCGAGGCATGCGAGGCGACGGTCGCGCCGAGCGACGACACGACCCGGTACGGGAGATCGCCGATCCGGCGCACGGCGGCGCCGTCGACGAACGGGTCGATCTCGTCGAGTGTGACGGGGCCGCCGGCCATGAGCGCCGCCGCCATGGATGCGGCGCCGGTAGGCTCCGCACCGACGACGGAGGTGTTCGGCGACCGCTCGGCGAGGTAGGCCGACATGCCCGTCATGCACCCACCACCGCCCACCGCGACCACGACGACGTCCGGAGCGGCACCGAGCTGCTCCAGGATCTCCGCGGCGATGGTTCCCTGTCCCGCCACGGTTCTCGGGTCGTCGAACGGCGGCACGATGGTGGCACCGGTGGTGCGGACGTCGGCGAGGGCGGCCGCCGCGGCCGCATCGAAGGTGGAGCCGACGCTGATCACCTGCACCATGTCGCCGCCGTGGAAGGCGATGCGATCGCGCTTCTGCTTCGGGGTGTTGGTCGGCACGTAGATGCGACCGCGGATGCCGAGCGCCCGGCACGCGAACGCGACACCCTGCGCGTGATTGCCGGCGCTCGCCGCCACGACACCGACCGCGCGCTCGTCGTCGTCGAGTTGCAGCATGAGGTTGTACGCGCCGCGCAACTTGTACGAGCGCACGCGCTGGAGATCCTCGCGCTTGAGGTGGATCCGCGCACCCGTCTGCTCGGACAACCGCTCGCAGAACTCGAGCGGGGTGCGGGTGGCCACGTCCCGCAGCCGGACGGCCGCGGCATCGATGTCGTCTGCGGTCGGCGCAGCGGCGTCGGTACGGCTCGTCGTCTCGGTCACACGGACATGCTGCCACGGTGGTGCGACGACCACCGACCCACCCTCACCTGCGGAGCGGCCGCCGGCGGGGGTGACGAATCAGCGCTCAGGCCCGCTCGAGCACGAAGACAGGAATCTCGCGGTCGGTCTTCTTCTGGTAGTCCGCGTAGTCGGGGTAGGCCGCGACCGCACGCTCCCACCACTGCGCCTTCTCCTCGCCGTGGACCTCGCGCGCGACCATGTCCCACTTCTCGGTCTTGTCCCGCAGTTCGACGTGGGGGTTCGCGAGCACGTTGAAGTACCAGACGGGGTGTTTCGGCGCGCCGCCGAGCGACGCGACGGCGGCGTACGCACCGTCGTGCTCCACGCGCATCAGAGGGGTCCGACGGAGCTTGCCCGTCTTGTTCCCGATGGTCGTGAGGAGGATGACGGGCATCCCCCGCATCTCGGTGCCCTCGGTCCCTCCCGAGCTCTCGTACAGGTCGGCCTGATCGGCGGCCCAGGTGGACGGACTCGGCTCGTACTCTCCGTGCAGCGGCATGATCCCAGTACACACACCTCGGCGGTCTCCGGCAACCATCCGCAGGGTGATCAGGAGGTTTCGGTCACCCTAACTTCCATGTACGTGTAGCCTAGGGACCAACGCACGGCACACGGAACACGGATGGTTCGGGAGGCGAATATGACCACGGTCGACCTGCAGTTCACACGCCCGCGGCACTCGACGAGCGTTCGTACCGTGGACGTGGCCGGCACCGACTGGCCGCTCTACAAGCTCGAGAGCATCATGGTCGCCGTCATCCTCTTCGCCGCTCTCGCACTGACAGTCAGCATGCAGACGGCAGTCCTCACCTCCGCCGCTGTCGGCGTGACGCTGTGGTGGGCCCTCGGCGCGACCGAGCGGTTCCGCACCCGACACTGATCACGGACAGACACCGACGGGGCGCCCACTCCACGTGGGCGCCCCGTCGGCGTTCGCGTGGTCCGGCCTTATGTCAGGAACCGAACGGCAGGACACCGGGGGCCAGGTAGAGACCGCTGCTTCCGGCGGCGATGCCACCGACGAGTTCGAGCACGGCGTTGATGAAGTTCGTGATCATGGGATCATCCCTCTCGGTCGAGTTCGACGTGACGATCCGACGGTACCGTCCGTCCCTGTGAACAGTCACGAACTCGTCTGGTACGTCGGCTACGGCTCGAACACCCTGCCCGCACGCCTCGACGCCTACTTGGGCGGCTCCGCGGCCGACAGCAGATTCGGTGCGCACGCCGCCCCGCGGACGCTCTCGCTTCCTCGCGAACACCGGTGGATCACCGTGCCGCATGCGGTGTACTTCGCCGGCGTCTCGGCCCGGTGGACCGGAGCGTCCGCGTTCCTCTCGCTCACACCCTCCCCCGACTCCGACAGCATCGCCCGCGCCTACCTGCTCGACTGGGCCGCCCTCGACCACATCGCGACGGTGGAGAACGCGCAGACGGAGCAGACACTCGACGTCCGCGCGTCCGTACCGACACGGCCGGGAGCGTGGGCGCTGCTGCCGGTCGAGGTGTCGCCCGAGCCGCACCGCGGCAAGTACGACGCGGCGCTGCGCCTGGACGACATCGACGGCGTCCCGGCGATGACTCTGACGTCGAGCCACGTGCGAGAACGCGGAGTGCCGGCCGACCGCTACCGCGACGTCATCGCGGAGGGCTTGCGGGACAACCCGTTCGGCGTCGATCCCGATGCCTACCTCGCGGCAGCCGTCGAGCGGTCGGCCGTCGTCAGACGGTGAGGCAGCGTCAGACGGTGAGGCAGCGTCAGACGGTGAGGCAGCCGGGTCCGAGCAGCGCCTTGAGATCGCCCATCAGCGCCGACGACGGTGTGACGCGCAGCTTCTCGTCCACCTTGAGCATGGTGACCCGGTCGCCACTGATGAGGCGCAGGTGCACGTCGGTGGTACCGGGATGGCTGGCCAGCACCCGCTTGAGCGCCCCGACCTTGTCCGCGGTGCACTGACGCGTCGGCAAGCTGACGGCGACGGGCTTGGCGACACCGACGGACGACAGATCGGGAACCGCGATGTCGTTCGCGATGAGCGAGATCCGATCGTCCCGAGCCGACACCCTGGCCTTCACCAGCACCACGGCGTCCTCGGCGACGTCCGCACCGAACACGGAGTACGCCTGCGGGAAGAACAGCACCTCGATACCGCCGGTGAGATCCTCGAGCTGGGCGGACGCCCAGGTCAGACCGTTCTTGTTCACCCGTCGGTTGACCGACGCCAGAATGCCGCCCACCGTGACCTGCGTGCCGTCCTTCAGACTGCCCTCGAGGATCGTGGGAATGGCGGTGTCCGACTGAGCCGCGAGCACGTGCTCTACTCCGTTCAGCGGATGCCCGGACACGTACAGCCCCAACATCTCCCGCTCCAACGCGAGACGGTGCTTGCTGTCCCACTCCTCGGCCGGGATCTTCACGTTGAAGACGGAGGTGATGGACTCGTCGGCGTCGACGCCGCCGAACAGGTCGAACTGGCCGATGGCCTCCGCCTTCTTGGTGCCCAGCACCGAGTCGATCGCGTCGGCGTGGATCAGCATCAAACCCTTGCGTGGATGGTCCAGCGAATCGAAACCACCGGCCTTGACGAGAGACTCGGTGACCTTCTTGTTGCAGGCCGTCGCATCGATCTTGGCCAGGTAGTCGGAGAAGTCGGTGAACTTCCCCTTCTCCTTGCGCGCCGAGATGATGGACGCCACGACGTTGGCGCCCACGTTGCGCACCGCGCCCATACCGAAGCGGATGTCCTCGCCCACCGAGGCGAAGTTGAGCTCGGACTCGTTGACGTCCGGCGGCAGCACGGTGATGCCGAGCCGTCTGCAGTCGGCGAGATAGATCGCCGCCTTGTCCTTGTCGTCGCCGACACTGGTGAGCAGTCCGGCCATGTACTCGGCCGGGTAGTTGGCCTTGAGATACGCCGTCCAGTAGGACACCAGCCCGTACCCCGCCGAGTGCGACTTGTTGAACGCGTAGCCGGCGAACGGGAGCACGGTGTCCCAGAGCGCCTTGATGGCGGCCTCGGAGAAATCGTTGTCCAGCATGCCCTGGCGGAATCCGGCGTACGCCTTCTCCAGCTCGGACAGCTTCTTCTTTCCCATGGCGCGCCGCAGCAGGTCGGCCTGGCCGAGCGAGTATCCGGCGACCTTCTGCGCCAGCTGCATGATCTGCTCCTGGTAGACCACCAGGCCGTACGTCTCGCCGAGGATGACCTTCAGCGGTTCCTCGAGTTCGGCGTGAATCGGCTTGACCTCTTGACGGCCGTTCTTGCGATCGGCGTAGTCGTTGTGCGAGTTCATGCCCATCGGACCGGGCCGGTAGAGCGCCAGGACGGCGACGATGTCCTCGAATCCGGTGGGCTGCATCTTGCGCAGCAGGTCCCGCATCGCGCTGCCGTCGAGCTGGAACACGCCGAGAGTGTCTCCGCGCGAGAGCAGTTCGAACGTCGCCGGATCATCGAGAGGCAGGGCGTCGAGATCGATGTCGATGCCGCGATTGGCCTTGATGTTGTCGATGGCGTCACCGATGACCGTGAGGTTGCGCAGCCCCAGGAAGTCCATCTTCAGCAGGCCGATGGCCTCGCAGGACGGGTAGTCCCAGCCGGTGATGATGGCGCCGTCCTGCGGACGCTTCCACACCGGGATGGCGTCGGTCAGCGGCTCCGAGGACATGATGACCGCGCAGGCGTGGACGCCGGCGTTGCGGATCAGCCCCTCGAGACCCTTGGCCGTCTGGTAGATCTTCGCGACGTCGGGGTTCGAGTCGATCAGCGAGCGGACCTCGGTGGCCTCCTTGTACCGCTCGTGCGTCGGATCGGTGATACCCGCGACCGAGATGTCCTTCGCCATCACGGGCGGGGGCAGTGCCTTGGTGATCTGGTCGGCGATGGCGAAGCCCGGCTGCCCGAACTGCACGCGGGCCGAGTCCTTGATGGCGGCCTTCGTCTTGATGGTGCCGAACGTGATCACCTGCGCGACACGATCACTGCCCCACTTCTCGGTGGCGTAGCGCACCATCTCGCCGCGTCGGCGATCGTCGAAGTCGATGTCGATGTCGGGCATGGAGACGCGCTCGGGATTGAGGAACCGCTCGAACAGCAGACCGTGCGGGAGCGGGTCGATGTTGGTGATCCCCATCGCGTAGGCGACGAGCGACCCGGCCGCCGAACCTCGACCGGGGCCGACGCGGATGCCGACCTCCTTGGCGTGGTTGATGAGGTCACCGACGACGAGGAAGTAGGCGGGGAAGCCCATCTCGAGGATGACGCTGATCTCGTAGTCCGCACGGGAGAGGTACTCCTCCGTCGGACCGTCGGGGAAGCGGCGGTGCAGGCCGTCCATGACCTCCTTGCGGAGCCAGGTGCCCTGCGTGTAGCCCTCCGGCACCGGGAACACCGGCATCCGGTCGCGGTGCTCCCACACCTCGTCGTAGGACTGGACGCGTTCGGCGATGAGCAACGTGGAGTCGCACGCGCCGGGCACCTCGTCGTCCCAGAGGGCGCGCATCTCCTCCGCGGACTTGAGGTAGTAGCCGTCGCCGTCGAACTTGAACCGGGTGGGATCGCTCAGCGTCTTACCGGTCTGGATGCACAGCAACGCTTCGTGATTGACCGACGCGTCCTTGGTGACGTAGTGGCAGTCGTTGGTCGCGAGCGGGGGGATGCCGAGCTGCTCCCCGATGCTCAGCAGTCCTTCTCGCACCCTCCGCTCGATCGACAGACCGTGGTCCATCAGTTCGAGGAAGAAGTTGTCGGGGCCCCAGATCTCCTGCCACTTGGCCGCCGCCTCGAGCGCCTCACGCTCGTGGCCCAGACGAAGCCGGGTCTGGATCTCGCCGGACGGGCAGCCGGTGGTGGCGATGATGCCCTCGGCGTGGTTGGCGATGATCTCCTCGTCCATGCGCGCCCACTTGCCCAGCTGCCCCTCGGTGGACGCGAGGGACGACAGCTTGAACAGGTTGCGCAGACCCGTCGCGTTCTCCGCCACCATCGTCATGTGCGTGTACGCGCCGCTGCCCGAGACGTCGTCCGACTTCTGGCTGCGGTCTCCCCACAGCACGCGCTTCTTGTTGAAACGGGACTCCGGGGCGATGTAGGCCTCGATCCCGATGATGGGCTTGACCCCGGCCTTCTTGGCCTCGTTGTAGAACTCACTGGCCCCGTACATGTTGCCGTGGTCGGTCATCCCGACCGCGCTCATCCCCAGGCGCTGGGCCTCCGCGAACATCGGCGCGATCTTCGCCGCCCCGTCCAGCATGGAGTACTCGGTGTGATTGTGGAGATGAACGAAGTCCGACACGGGAGCCACTCTAGGTCGTCGGGCCGACAACATTCTCCGCACACGCGGCGTGTGACGACTGTGACGGATGAGGACTAGCGCGGGGCGTCCGCGGACGCCGCCTCGACCGGCACCGACGCCACGCGATGCGCCCGCAGACGCCGCACGGAGTCGACCGTGAAGATCGCCAGCGCGCACCAGATGAGTGCGAAACCGATCCACCGCGACGCGGGCATGTCCTCGTTCAGCACCAGCACTCCCCACGCGAGCTGCAGGCCCGGTGTCAGGTACTGCAGCAGACCGAGGGTGACCAACGGCAGCTTCTGCGCGGCGACACCGAACAGCAGCAGCGGCAGTGCGGTGACGGGCCCGGCGAGGACGAGCAGCAGGGCGTGCGGCACCCCGAGCGAGAGGGCGCTCGCTCCCCCGGTGACGCCCAGCACCACCAGGTAACCGATCGCGATCGGCGCCCCCACGAGCCCCTCCGCGGTCAGCGACGTGGTGGGTTCGAGCCGAACCACCTTCTTCATGACGCCGTACAGCGCGAACGAGAAGGCCAGGGTGAGGGCGATGACGGGAGGCCGTCCGTAGTCGACGGTGAGCACGACCACCGCGACGAAGGCCAGCGCGAGGGCCGCGATCTGCGCACGGCCCAACCGCTCCCGGAACACCACGACGCCGAGCAGGACACTGACGAGCGGATTGACGAAGTATCCGAGGGCTGCCTCGACCACACGGTCCTGCGAGACCGCGAAGATGTAGACGCCCCAGTTGATCGAGATGAACGCCGACGACAACGCCACCACACCCCACGTGCGCGCCGGGAGACCGCGCAGCGTGGACAGTCGTCCCAACACCGCCAGGACGACGAGCATGAGCACCAACGTCCACACGATGCGGTGCGCGAGGACCTCGACGGGTCCGGCGAAGGACAGCACGCCGAAGAAGGCCGGGAACAGTCCCCACAGTCCGTACGCACCGACACCGCTGGCCATGCCGACGCTGGAGGACGACCGGGGAGCTCCACCGCGCCGGGAGCCGAGAGAGGACGTGAGACTGCGCACGCGCTCACGCTATCCCCGACCGGTGCACAATCGACGAGGTGGCACACAGGAAGAAGGCGCCGAGCGGCGAGGCCGAGGCTCGGGCGGACAAGACCTGCGTCGTCTGCGGTCGACGGATCGAGTGGCGTAAGAAGTGGGAACGCGACTGGGACTCGGTGAAGTACTGCAGCGACGCGTGCCGACGCACCGGCTCCGCGGGAGCCGACGACGGTCTCGAGGACGCGATCCGGCGGCTGCTCGACAGTCGCGCCCGCGATTCGTCGATCTGCCCCTCCGACGTGGCTCGCGCCGTGGCGCCGGACGACTGGCGCCCCCTGATGGAACCCGTCCGCCGCGCCGCCCGCCGCCTCGTCGCCGCGGGCGAGGCGGAGATCACGCAGGGCGGGAACGTGGTCGACCCGTCGACGGCGAAGGGCCCCATCCGCATTCGGCGACCCCGCTGACCCGGAGTCGACTCAGGCGCGTGCGGACCTGACCCGCCGCACCGCGTCGTCGACGGACCCGCGATGCACTCCCCCGTGTCCGGGAATCAGGACGTCGGCGTCCAGGCCGACGAAGGCGTCGAGCGCGTCGAACTCCCGCGGCCGGTCGTGCGCGAACAGGGGCGGCAGCATCTGCGGTCCGGTCCGAACGCTCAGAGCGTGGCCGGTGACCAGAGCGTCACCGGACAGAACGGCCCCCGCACCTGGCACGTGATACCCGGTGTGACCGGACGTGTGACCCGAACTGTCGAGCGGCACCGGCCCGCCCGGCAGGTCCAGCGGCCCACCCGGCACGGATCCGACGACCGAGTCGAACCCCTCGGCGTCGGCGACGGCGCCCGATTCGGTTCCGCCCGCGCGAGCGATGCGCACCGTCCATGCGAGCGCACCGCGCCGCCAGACGTTACGCGCCACGTCGAGCGGCGATGCCTGTTCGAGATACTCACGTCGGGCATGCCGCGCCTCGGTGTCCGAGGTGAGCACCGGCGTGCCGTAGGTCAAGGCGAAGTGGCCGGCGCCGCCGATGTGGTCGATGTGCGCGTGTGTCAGCAGGATCGCCCGCACGTCCTCCGGACGCCGACCGACACGACGGAGCGATTCGACGACCGCACCGACGTACCGCGGATATCCCGAGTCGACCAACGTCACGTCCTCGCCGTCGACCAACAGTGTCCAGTTGACGTCCGGCCCGAACGCGACGTGCACGCCGTCGGCGACGGTCGTGACTTCGAGTGTGCTCACGACTGCCGAGTATGGACGGTCCGGAGCCCCGGGGGAAGACCGACGAGTCTGCTGACGCGACACGCCGATGACACGACCGAGCGGAGCCGGGTGTGTCATGACGTTGGTCACCGACGACGCGAAAAGCACGAGGCGACAGCCGCTCCCGCTCCTCGGGCCTCGTGTCGTGCACTACGCTGGTTCGACGTGATCGACGATCGAAATCTCGGCTCCGGCGCCTCCTCCACGATGACCACCACCTCACCCCACGACACCGCTGCGGACGACACCCCCGTCACCCGGCGGTGGAGTCCCGGCGGCTGCGTGTGGTGCGGCAGCCGGACCGACATCGAGATCTACCGGGACGAGCCCCGGTGCGGTGAGTGCCGTGAACACGAGAACACGATCGACGCGGCGCGTCGCTTCATCGGCATGTACGGCCTGCGTCCCCTGGGCGGCGCGGTGACGTCCGACGACGACGAGGAGCTCGAGCACCGCACCGCGGCTCGCAGTGCGCGTGCCGCTCTCGACCGGGTCCGCCTGCCGAAGCGTCCCGCGGCCGCCGACGTCCGGAAGGCCTCGGCCCGCGCCGGTGCGTCCGCCGCCGTCCGCACCACTCCGTCCCGCTCGGCGTCCTCCGCTCCGTCGGGTGCCGTCAGCACGGTGGACGTCGCCGTGCTCGCCGATCGCGTGACCGGTCTGCTCGAGCAGCTCACCGCCATCGAGGCCGGCATCGCCGACGCCGAGGCGTCGTCGGGTCTGCCCGCGCGTGCCCGGCTCAGCGACCTGCAACGTCAGCGCGCCACCGTCATGTCGACACTGGCCGCGCTGGAGAAGGCCCGCCGCGGCAGCGCGGGCTGACCGACACGCTCGATCAGGCCGGCTGAACCTCACGCAGCGCACCGGTCGCCACGTCGAACACGAAGCCGCGCAACGACGTCGTCCGCGAGACGAACGGACCGAGCTCGATACGCCGGAGCTGTTGCCGCAAGCATCAACTCGCGCTCGGGTCTCCGGACTGCTCGCGGTGCGACGGTGCGAACAGGGTTGGGCTCGAGGTGATCCGAGTGACTCGGGTCAGCCGATCTCGACGGCGCGGCGCACCGCGTCGGTCGATGGCGACTGCACCGCGGGCGCGGAGCCGCGGAGCACGTCCAGCACGGCCTTGGGACGCGCGAGCATCTCGCGTACGAACTGCCGCAGCAGCGAGCGCCGGGAACAGTCACAGGGAGCGACGACGCCGCCGGCATCGATCCCCGCAGCTCGGCACAGGGCCACCGCACGTGCGGCATGGGTGTCCTGACTGACGATCAGGGCCGTCGACACTCCGTACGTCGCCACAGCGCGTCGACACGTGTCGTGGGTCGTCAGACCGTACGGGTCGGCCACGATGCGGTCGGGATCGACGCCGCGGCGCACCAGGTAGCGCGTCATCACCTCCACCTCGTCACCCGACGTGCCGGCGGCGTTGCCCGACAACAGAAGTGCGCGCACGGTACCGCGACGCACCAGATCGAGTGCCGCGTCGAGACGACCGGCGAGAAACGACGACGGTTCGCCCTCCTGGACCCGAGCGCCCAGCACGATGGCGACGGGAGCGCGCGGCGCGGTGTCCGCCGTGTACAGCCGACCGTGGGACGAGGCGGCGACCCACGCCGCCGATCCGAGCACGACGACGAGCACCGCGGCGGCGGACCCGCCGACGGCACGGATCAGATGTCGGCGCCCCACACGTCTCATGTCCCCAGTCCATCATGTGAGGGTTCCGTGAAGATCGGCGCCGCGATCCTGACCACGGAGACCCGGCTCGGTAGCGTCGAGGCATGCCCACCAGCACCCGCGTCCGCCGTACCGTCGCCGGCGTCGTCGCCCTCGCGGTGGTCGCCGTCGCGGCGGTGCTGTGGACCGCGCCCGAGCGGTGGTACCCGTGGGACACCGCCGACTTCCCCGCGGCCGACGCGTCCCTGTCCCCTGCGCAGCAGCGTGTGCTCGAGGTGGTGGAGCGTGAGTATCGCGATCCCCGTCCCGCCACGTTCTACTCCGAGGGCGTCGACGAGGCCTGGTGCGCCGACTTCGTCAGTCACGTGATGCGCCAGGCCGGACAGCCGTTCACCAATCCGCATTCGGGTGGGTGGCGCATTCCCGGTGTCTACACGTTGACGGAGTACTACCAGGAACAGGGCCGTTTCGCGCCGGTCGGCGACCACTCCCCCGCGGTCGGCGACGTCGTCCTGTACGAGTCGGGTGGGCCCGTCGGGGATCTGCTCGTCGGCCAGCACACGAACATCGTGGTCGCGGTGGACGGAGACACGGTCACGACCGTCGGCGGAAACGAAATGGGCGGGATCCGCATTCACGATCTGGACTGGGCGGACGACTCGGCGGTGCTCGGTTTCGGCCTACTCGGGTCCTGAGGTCAGGAGGCGGGAACCGGGCCGTCGTCGGGCTGCACCGCGTCGCCGTCGCGTTCGGGATACAGCGGTGCCACCGCGAACCGGCCGTAGACCGCGTCCCCCGGCAATGCCTCGACCGCGCGGATGCCGTCCAGGCCCGCGAGCGCGGCGAGTTCCGGAACACTCGCACGTACCAGAACTCCTGCGGCGCAGTCACAGTCGGCCTGCAGGCGTGCGCGCACCACCGTCGCGATCACGTTCCCGCGCTCGTCGCGTCCGGGCGGAACGAGGCCGGCGGCGAGACGGACGGACGACGCGAGCACGGAGTCGGTGTCCGGCACCGGGACCACCACGAGCGGGGTCTGCACGCGGTCGATCGGCACGTGCGCATAGACGACCGAGACCCTGATTCCGTCGACGGTGGGCGCGATCTCGTCGGCACGCATCGACCGCGTGAAGGACACCAGCGCCCACCGATCTCCGTCGCCGGAGGGCGGGTCCACCCGGGCCACGTACTGCGCGGCGGTCTCGTCGTTGTCGGGACCGAGGGCATCGGTGCGAACCGACGAACCACGGACCGGGTTGAGGACACCGAGCACGAGCACCGCGACGATCAACGCGACGACCGACGCCGCGGACACGGCGCGCACGCGTCTCAGCCCGCTCTCAACACGTCCAGTGCGTGCTGCAGATCCGCCGGGTACGGGCTCGAGAACTCCACGTAGCGGCCGTCACCGGGATGAGTGAACCCGAGTGCGCGGGCGTGCAGCCACTGGCGTTCGAGGCCGAGTCGTTCGGCCAGGCGCGGATCGGCACCGTAGGTCAGATCACCGCAGCACGGATGCCGCAGCGCCGAGAAGTGCACCCGGATCTGGTGAGTGCGCCCGGTCTCGAGGTGCACGTCCAGCAGGCTCGCGGCCTGGAACGCCTCGACCGTGTCGTAGTGGGTGATGCTGGGCTTGCCGTCGGCCGTGACGGCGAACTTCCAGTCGTTGCTGCGGTGTCGTCCGATGGGCGCATCGACGGTTCCGCTGCTCGGGTCCGGATGTCCCTGCACCAGAGCGTGATAGCGCTTGTCGATGGTGCGCTCCTTGAACGCGCGCTTGAGCACGGTGTACGCATGCTCCGACGTCGCCACCACCATCACGCCGGACGTCCCGACGTCGAGACGGTGCACGATGCCCTGACGCTCGTGGACCCCGGACGTCGAGATGCGGAATCCAGCGGCCGCGAGACCACCGATCACCGTCGGTCCCGTCCAGCCCACGCTCGCGTGCGCGGCCACTCCGACCGGCTTGTCCACGACGACGATGTGGTCGTCCGAGTACAGGATCTCCATGCCCGGCACCGGCTGTGCCTCGATGGTCAACGGACGCGCGGGCTCGGGCAGTTCCACCTCGAGCCACGTGCCGCCGCCGAGACGGTCGGACTTCGCCACAGTGGAACCGTCGACCTGGACGGCGCCCTCCTCGGCGAGGGTCGCGACGACGGTCCGCGACAACCCCAGCAGCCGAGCCAGTCCCGCATCCACGCGCATGCCGTCGAGCCCGTCCGGAACGGGCATCGACCGTGTCTCCCTCACGCCTTCTTCTCCGACTCCGTCGCCGCTGCGCTCTCGGTCACCGCGGGGTCGTCACCCTTGTCGTCGGCACGGCGAGTCCCGTCCGGCTCGATCCCGAACAGCGTGATGATCACCAGCAGGACGGCCCCGCAGACGATGGAGGAATCGGCGACGTTGAAGACCGGCCACCAGCCGATGGACACGAAGTCCACGACGTGACCCTGCAGCGGGCCGGGCGAGCGGAAGAATCGGTCGATCAGATTGCCGAGCGCGCCGCCCAGCACCAGGCCGAGGCCCACGGCCCACCAGCCGGAGCGAAGAGTGCGTCCGATGCGGATCACACCCACCACGACGGCGACGGCCACCAGCGTCAACAGCCAGGTCATGCCCGTGGCCATCGAGAACGCCGCGCCCGCGTTGCGCACCATGCGGAGGGTGACGGTGTCACCGATGATCTCGATCGGTCGACCGGGCTCGATGACGGCGACCGCGACGATCTTCGTGAGCAGGTCCAGGGCGAGCACGACCGCCGCGACAGCGAACAGCCGTCGGGTACGTCGGGCCAGGGGTCGGTCCGGATTCTCCACGTCGGTCACCCCACCATTGTCCACTACCTGCCCTCACCGCTCACCGGCCGCTCAGGATCCGACGCTAACCTCGGGCGCGTGACACTGCTCTCGACACGACCCCGCCGACGCTCCACCACCCTCGTCGCCGCGGCAGCGGTCACCGTCGTCCTCTCGCTCGGGGCGTGCGGGACCGACACCGACGTACCCGCGACCGAGGAGCTGACCCCCAGCACGTCCGCGGTCACCCTCCCGGTCTCCGCCGTCACCACCACGCTGGTCGATGCCGGAGCCGAGCCGCGGACCGTCGTCACCGCGACCCCGTCGGAAGCAGAGCAGACCGCGACCCTCGTGGCCGAGTCGACCATCAGCCAGCAGATCGACGCTGCCGAGGCGCAGGACTTCTCGACCCCGCCGCTGACGCTGCCGATGACGGCGACCTCACGCTCGGCGGCCGGGTCCGACGGACTCCAGGTCGACATGACACTCGGTGCGGCCACCACGTCGGACGCCACCCTGCAGGCGAGCCTCGGGCCCACCGCGGGATCGTCCGCAGGCTTCGCGACCACGCCGTCGGGTGCCGTCACCGCACTCACCATCGATCCGTCGCCGGACGCCCGGGACATCGCTCGATCAGCCGTCGAGCAGGCGCTGTCCCAGGCGGTGTACCGCGCCGTCCCGTTCCCGGCAGAGCCCATCGGCGTCGGCGCGAGATGGACCGTCACCCAGGAGGTCGTCAGCGGGATCTCGCTGCTGCAGACGACGACGGCGACACTCACCTCGTTCGACGACGGCGTCGCGACGGTCGACGTCGCCGTGACCCAGTCGCCGGAGGAACCGATCTGGCAGCTGCCCGACGAGCAGGGCACCCTGAACATCGAGTCGTTCGTGATGACCGGCCAGGGGCAGTTGCGGATCGATCCGTCCAAGCCGCTTCCCCTGGGCGGCACGGTCGCCGTCGGCGGCGACCAGGTCTACCGGGACGCCAACAGCCAGACGACGCTGAAGCAGACCACCAGCAACACGGTGACGTGGAGTTGAGACGACTGGGCGCGGTCACGGCAGCGCTCGCGGTGGTGCTCGTCGGATGCGGCACCGGTCGGGACGTCGGCGACACGCCGAGCGAGGCCACGCCCGAGGCGCCCACCGTCGGGCTCCCCGCCTTCACTCCGGTCCCTCCGCCGTCGGCCACCGGCACCGGCCCGATCACCGACAACGCTCTGCTCGCCGGTCGGCTCCTGAGCATCGCCGACCTCCCACCCGGCTACACCGGCTACGACCTGCCTCCGCTCGACCCCAGCGCTCCGGGCGCGACGGCCGAGGACCGGTCGAGCACCGACCCCGCCGAGTGCGCCGCGGTGCTGGCGCCCATCGCCACCCAGGTGCCCGGCGTCATCAGCGCCGCATCCGTCTCCTACGGCGGACCCGACTTCTCGTCGATCGACCAGGACGCCGCGAGCTACGACGGTCCCGGCGCCCTCACCGCGTTCGCGGCCGTGCAGGACTCGCTCACACGATGCGCGACCTTCAGCGGCACGGACGCCGACGGTGTGCGGGTGGACTACCGCGTCGGCGCCTCGACCCTGCTCACCGACGTCGCCCCGATCGGCGACGCCTCCGTGGCGGTGCGACTCGCGGTGAGCAGCGACGGCGTGTCCCTGACGACGGACGCGATCCTCACCGTCTCCGGATCCACCCTGAGCCAACTGGTGGCCACCGGGACCGAGCCCGTCGACCCCGACCTGGTGCGGACGCTCGCGCGCACCGCCGCCGACCGGCTGCGCTGAGACACGACGACGCCGGCACCACCCGAAGGTGATGCCGGCGTCGTGTGGTCGGTACTGCGGTGTCAGGCGGTGCAGGCAGGCGAGGTCAGCTGCGCCAGCGACACGATCGCGCAAGCGTTGTCCTTCGACAGCTTCCACTCCCCGTCCTCGGCCACGTAGGCGACCTGGAGCGGGTTGACCTGGCCACCGAGATCGATGGTGGCGTTGGAGCTGAGCGTGCCGTCGCCCAGATCGGTCACGTCGAGGACCTGAATCTTCGCGTTGTTCACGCGAGCGGCCTCGGCGACCTTGTTGATGAGCTCCGGATCGGCTTCCGCGCCCTGCACGTACTGGACCTTCTGCTCGAGCGGCACGTTGGGATCGAGGCTCTCCTGCAGGCGCGTGTTCAGCTCCTCGGCGGTGGGAACCGGGGGGAGATCGGACGGTGCCTCGGCAACTGCGCTGGAGGTGGTGGCTGCCGACGTGGTGGCGTCGGTGGTGCCGCCGTCCTCGCCGCTGCTGCACGCCGTCATCGTCAGGGCGGCGGCGACTGCCATGCCTGCCACCAGTGCGCGTCCGGTACGGGGAAGCTTCACGTGTACGTCCTTACATCTCGTGAGTTGACTCGGTATCGAGCGTCGGGCCAGACCTTACCGACCAGTTCTGAGGAAACGGTAAAGCTCGTCGCGCTCTCGAGAGGGGTCACAGGGTGGGCGGCGTCGGCCGGCGCGGTGGCCGCCGCGCGCACCGCACGGGGTAGCGCGCACTCTGCATCCTGAGCAGAACACCGCGCGCTGCGCACGGGGCGAAACCCTGGCCTGGTGGAGGATGCCGGGTTCGACGCCGAACCTGCATGCACCGCGCACATTCAGTCCACCGAGCTCCGATCAGTCGAACAATGAGCGATTCAGCTGATTCGGGAGGCTGCGAATGTTGCACCCTGACCCGCGCTGCCATTGCTCGCGTAGGTGAGATGCGCAAAGGAATTGAATCCGCCGATCTGGCACACCGGGTCTCCGAAGTTGCAGAAACTGCGGGCGCGCGGGCCGTAGGTTCCGCTCGCCGACTCGATGGTCCTCCCGGTCAGACCGAACGGGTTGCCGAACACGACGACGGCCTTGACCCTGTCGGCGACGCCGGCGGGCAGCACGGAACCGGTGAGACTGCTCGGGGTGCGCAGACCCACGGCATTGGTGACCACAGTGGCACCCTGTGAGTACCCACCGATGATGAATTGCGTTGCAGGACATGCTGCTGCGACGGAGGTGATGTGCGCGACCAGGTCACGCGAGCCGGGCCCGGCGCTGGCCTGCGAGAAGTCGGCAGCGTAGTTCACGGCGTAGGTGCTGACGGACCGTCCGGCGAGCGTGGAGGTGACACTGCTGGTGAAAGGTCCACCGGTGATGCCGAGTCCGGGCAGTTCACCGGTCCCGCGTGCGAACGAGACGTCGACGTCCGTACACGGCGCCGCGGTGGCCACAGCGCTGGGAACGACCAGGGCCGCAGCGGCGACAGACGCCGCTGCACACACCCGAGCGAGAAGTCTGACATTCATGACGAGCCTTTCCCCGAAGGTCAGTGGACTCGGTCACAGTAACGGACGGAAATGTCGGGTGACAGTACTTGTTCGCACACATCACAATTGCACGAACGCATTTCCCGCATGTCACCGGAAACGCCGAAGACACGGAAGGAACGAGCGCCGGAAGACCGTCACGACGAGCAGTTCGGACGCCGAAACCTCCTCGTGTCGTCCCGGGCGTCGACAGATGCTGCCGACACACCGCTCAGACGCCGAGAACGGCTCGGGCCTGGAGGGCCACCGTGCGATCCGCCGCGAACGCCGCCGCCCGCAGCACGGCCGACGCCGCGGGCGCGTCGATCCGGTGACGACCGGCCAGGACACCGATGGCCTCGTCGATCAGGTCGCACTCACCGCCCGGATCCGCCGGTACGCCTGCCAGGCCGGAGGTGACCAGTTCGTCGCCCAGCACATCGGCGAGTCTGCCCACCGCCGCGACGGTCCTCTCGTCGGGTGTGCCGAGGGGACCGCGTCCGTGGCACTGCAGGGTGCCGACCCGGCTACTCGCTCCGACCGCGACGGTCCGGACCCATCGCACCCCCGACTCGATGAGACAGTCGACCAGCAGGGGCCATCGCACGCGATCCGCCGCCGAGTCGACCGACACACTGTGCATCCGACCGTCCGCCATCGTCTCCGCGTGCGGTCCCTCGCCCAGGAGGTACTGCAGATCCGCCAGCTGCACGGCATCGTGGGCGGTCGGGTACAGCACGCGCCTGCTGTCCGGGGCGTGCGCGGAGGTGAGTACCGCGGTCGCTCCGTCCGCGTGCAGGAGATCTGCACAGACGGCGACCCACTCGGCTCCGCGCAGACCCGCTAGCGGGTGCCGCTGATCGCTCACCATGGGAGCGAGGCTCGCAGCGTGAACTCGGTGCCGGGCACGGGCACTCCTCGTCGTACGGGTGCGGCGACAGACGCCGCAGTCACGCGTATTCGGCGGTGCGCGCCCCGCGGATGGGTCACAGGACTCGATCGGTGAGCCTCAGGCCAGACTGTCCATCGGATCCGCCACCGCGAGGTGCTCGTCGTCTCCGGAGAAGGTCCGCGCCACCCCGGGGCCCGTGCTCCGCGTCTCGAACCGCACGGTCACCACGTCGTGCCCTGCGCCCTGCACCCACCCGTGGCCGTACTCGTCGTGTCGGACGTCGAGCCCCGGCCGCCAGAGCAGGACGTCGCTCGTGACGACCGGCGCGGGCTCGGCCGCGGTGACCGAGGAGTCGACGTCGAGGCCCTCCTGGTCGAGTTCGGGGAACAGCGACTCCTGCCGGACCGTCGACAGCCCGGCGAGGCCCACGCCCACGAGTCGGATACTGCCGAGCTCGCGCGGATCGAGAGCCTGCCGCTGCGCGGTGGCCACGATCGTCGCCAGATCGACCGTCGCGTACGGCAGTGTGGCCGAACGGGTCACGATGCTCATGTCGGACTTGCGGAGCTTGAGGACGACGGTGCGGGCCGCCCGCCCGTCCTTCGTCAATCGGGTGTGGGCGGCCTCCGCGCTGGCGACGATGGCGGATCGCAACCCGGCCATGTCGACGATGTCGGTGGCGAAGGTGGTCTCGGCACTGACCTGTTTGGACTCGGCGCGTTCCGCCACGGGTCGATCGTCGAGACCACGTGCGAGACGGTGCAGGCTGGGGCCGACGGCGGAACCGAGTACGGACGCGGCCTCCGCCTCCGGCATCGCGGCGAACGCACCGACCGTGTGCACTCCCAGTCGGCGGAGCTTGTCCTCGGCCACCGGCCCGATGCCCCACAACTTCCGCACCGGCAGAGTCTCGAGGAGGGCGGCCTGGTCCGCCGGAGAGACCACCCGGATGCCGTCCGGCTTCGCGAGACCCGAGCCGATCTTCGCGATCTGCTTGCCCGCTCCTGCTCCGATGGAGGCGACGAGCCCGGACGCGTCCAGGACTGACGCACGCAGCGCGGCGCAGAACTCCTCCACCTCGGCGACGGTCGCTCCCGCCAACTCCGCGGGCTCACCGAACGCCTCGTCGAGCGAGAGCTGTTCGATCACCGGCACGACGCGCCGCACGGTGTCGAAGACGACGGTGGAGAGAGCCGAGTAGACCTTGCCGCGGGGCGGCACCACCACCGCACCGGATCCGACGAGTCGTCGAGCCTGGTGCATCGGCATCGCCGACCGGGCACCGAACACGCGTGCCTCGTAGCTGCATCCCGCCACGACGCCTCGACCACCGCCACCGCCGACGAGCACGGGTCGGCCCCGCAGCGTCGGCCGGGTGAGCTGCTCGACCGACGCGAAGAACGCGTCCATGTCGAGATGCAACACCCAGCGTCTGCTGCGCTCGGCCGACCCGCCGCTCACACCGTCAGGCCTTCACCAGCGATGCCCGCACTCCGTCGCCGAGATCGACTGCTGCCGAACCCGGATCGCCGACCTGCAGATCGGTGGCCAGGATCTCGCCGGCGATGAGATCGCGGTGCGTGTCGAACCAGGACCGGCGCTCGGCGGGAACGTCGACCGTCACCGCGATGCGGTCGGACACGTCCAGACCCGCGGAGCGTCGGGCGTCCTGGAACTCGCGGATGCGATCCTTGGCCCACCCCTCGGCCTCGAGCTCCTCGGTGACCTCCGAGTCGAGCACGACCAGCCCGGCATTGCCCGGGAGCGCCGCCGTCGACTCCGGTTCCGCCGCGACCAGGCGCCGGGTGAACTCCTCGGGCAGCAGCTCGAGACCTGCCGCCGTGACGACGCCGTCGGTCTCGCTCCACTCCCCTGCCTTGACCGCCTTGATGACCGCCTGCACCTGCTTGCCCAGACGCGGACCGGCCACGCGGGCGTTGACGACGAGCTCGAAACGGCCGTGCACGTCGACGTTCTCGGTGAGGTCGACACGCTTGACGTTCACCTCGTCGGCGATGAGGTCCGCGAACGGGCGCAGCCGCTCGGCGTCGTCGGCGGCGACGGTGAGCTCCTGCAGCGGCAGGCGGACGCGCAGGTTCTTCGCCTTGCGCAGCGACAGTGCCGCGCCGCAGACGGTGCGGACCTCGTCCATCGCCGCGACCAGCTCGGGATCGGCCGGCAACTCGGTACCGACCACCGGCCAGTCCGCGAGATGCACGGAGCGCCCACCGGTGAGTCCCCGCCAGACGACCTCGCTGACGAGCGGGAGCATCGGGGCCGCGACGCGGGTGAGCACCTCGAGCACCGTGTGCAGAGTGTCGATCGCGTCGGCGTCCTCGTTCCAGAAGCGCTGACGCGAACGCCGCACATACCAGTTGGTCAGCGCGTCGCAGAACTGACGCAACTCGTCGCACGCCCCCGCGATGTCGACCGCCTCCAACGCCTCGGTGATGACGCGCGTGGTCTCGGCCAACTTGGCCAGGATGTAGCGATCGAGCACGTTGGTGGAATCGGTCCGCCACGTCCCCGGCTTCGACGCGTACAGCTGCAGGAAACTCCACGCGTTCCACATCGGCAGCAGTGCCTGCCGCACACCCTCGCGGATGCCCTGCTCGGTGACGATCAGGTTGCCGCCCCGCAGGATCGGGGACGACATGAGGAACCACCGCATGGCATCGGAGCCGTCGCGGTCGAACACCTCGTTGACGTCCGGGTAGTTGCCCTTGGACTTGCTCATCTTGAGCCCGTCCTCGCCCAGCACGATGCCGTGTGCCGCGACCGTCCGGAAGGCGGGCCGGTCGAACAGCGCCGTCGCCAGGACGTGGAGGGTGTAGAACCACCCACGCGTCTGACCGTTGTACTCGACGATGAAGTCGCCCGGGTTGTGCGTGGAGAACCACTCGGCGTTCTCGAACGGGTAGTGCACCTGGGCGAACGGCATCGAGCCCGACTCGAACCAGCAGTCCAGTACCTCGGGGACTCGACGCATGACGGACCGGCCCGTGGGGTCGTCCGGGTTGGGACGGGTCAGCTCGTCGATGAACGGCCGGTGCAGGTCGTTCGGACGGACGCCGAAGTCCGCCTCGATCTGGTCGAGACTGCCGTACACGTCGGTGCGCGGGTACGCGGGGTCGTCCGACACCCACACCGGGATGGGGCTGCCCCAGTACCGGTTCCGGCTGATGTTCCAGTCACGCGCGCCTTCGAGCCACTTGCCGAACTGGCCGTCGCGGATGTGCTCGGGCACCCACGTGATGTCCTGGTTCAGCTCGACCATCCGGTCGCGGAAACTGGTGACGGAGACGAACCACGACGGCACCGCCATGTAGATCAGCGGCTGACCCGAACGCCAGCTGTGCGGGTACGAGTGCTCGATGGTCTCGTGCCGCACCAGCTTTCCCGACGCCTTGAGGTCCTTGATGATCACCGGGTTGGCATCGAAGATCATCAGACCCTCGTACGGCGGCACCATCGCGGTGAACTTGCCGCCGGCGTCGAGCGGCTGCACCACCTCGATACCGTTGGCCGTCGCTACGTCCATGTCCTCCTCACCGAAAGCCGGTGCGAGGTGGACGATTCCGGTACCGGAGTCGGTGGTCACGTAGTCGGCCGACAGCACACGGTGACTGTTCTCGTGACCGAGGAAGAAATCGAACGGCGGCGCGTAGGCGAGACCGATCAGATCGGCACCGGTGTGTTCGGACACCACCACGGGCTCGTCGCCGAACTCACGGGCGTAGTGCGACACCCGATCTCGGGCGAGCACGACACGGCCGCCCGCGCCGTCCTCGATCTGCACGTAGTCGATGTCGGGGCGTACGGCCATCGCCAGGTTGGACGGCACGGTCCACGGGGTGGTGGTCCAGATCAGTGCGTCCGCACCGTCGAGCGGGGAGCCGGGCGCGCTCAACGTCATCCGCACCGTGACCGCTGGGTCCTGACGCATCTTGTAGGCGTCGTCGAGCCTGGTCTCCTGGTTCGACAGCGGCGTCTGCTCGTACCAGCTGTAGGGCAGCACACGGAAGCCCTGGTACACCAGGCCCTTGTCGTGCAGTTCCTTGAACGCCCACATGACCGACTCCATGAAGTCCAGGTCGAGCGTCTTGTAGTCGTTGTCGAAGTCGACCCACCGCGCCTGGCGCGTGACATAGTCGCGCCACTCGCCGGTGTACCGCAGAACGGACTGCTTGCAGTACGCGTTGAACTCCGCCAGACCCATCGTGTCGATCTGGCTCTTGTCGGTGATGCCGAGCTGCTTCTCCGCCTCGAGCTCGGCGGGGAGACCGTGACAGTCCCAGCCGAACCGTCGCTCCACCTTGCGCCCGCGCATGGTCTGGAAACGCGGGATCAGGTCCTTCACGTAGCCGGTGAGGAGATGGCCGTAGTGCGGGAGGCCGTTGGCGAAGGGCGGCCCGTCGTAGAAGACGAACTCATCCGCGTCGGTACGCGCGTCGACGCTGGCTCGGAATGTGCCGTCCGCGTCCCAGTGCGCGAGGACCTGCTGCTCGAGAGCCGGGAAATCGGGACTGCCGGACTCCGAGGCGTAGCGGACGCGGGGGTACCCGGCGTCGGGTGTCGAGGTGTCGTCGGTGGTGGTCATGGCTGCGGTGCTCCTGTGCCCGTTCGATGCGGCACGGGGACGACGACCGGCACTCTGCGCCGGAAGCCGCGGTACCACCCCGCTTGGCCGCCGAGGCGACCCACTCTCCGATCGAGCTGTGACGGGCTCGACCCGTCCGGTTCTACTGAGCACCGACCCGTGCGGGCCAAGACCGTTCTTCCGGACAGCTCCCCGGTGATGGCCGGATCGTCGCTGAACTACTTGTACTTCGACGTGAGGAAGTCTACCGCCGCCGGCCCACGAGGGCACCGGCGAGCAAGAGGACCGCACCCACGAGACACACCGCGATGCAGGCCCAGGCCCACACCACGGATCCCGTGACGAGCGAGACGACGAGTAACGCGAACCCGACGCCCGCCAGAACCAGCGTCAGAACAAGCACGCACTCATCCGTTCACCCTCGATCCCCCCGCTGGTTCCCCCCGGAACAGCCTCGACGAGGACGGATCAGTTGTTGCCCTTGGCGTACGACTGTCCGAAGTTCGACGACTGGCCGTTGTCCTTGCTGAACGGATCCTGACCACTGTCGACCGGCAGTGCGGACGAACGCTGGTCGAGTTCCTGCAGCTGCGACTCGAGGTAGGACTTGAGGCGGACCCGGTACTCGCGCTCGAACGTCTTGAGGCGCTCGATGCGCTCCTCGAGGACCGAACGCTGCTGGTTGATGGTCGCCATGATCTCGGTGTGCTTGCGCTCGGCATCGCTCTCGAGCGCGTCGGCCTTCTCCTTGGCCTGGCGCAGCTGTGTCTCCGAGCGCGTCTGTGCGTCGGACAGCAGCGCGTCGGCCTTCTGGCGAGCCTCGGAGACGAGGGACTCGGCGCGGCTCTGCGCCTCGCTGACCAGACGGTCCGAGTTGGCGCGAGCGCTCCCGAGCAGCTGCTCGGACTCGGTCTTCGCGTCACCGGTGAGGCGATCGGCCATCTCCTGGGCGAGACCCAGGATCTTCGCAGCCTGCATGTTCGAATCGCCGGCGGACGACGCCGCGGCGGGGGCAGGAGCCGGTGCCGGAGCGGCCTGGACGACCGGTGCCGGCTTGGCGGGCTCCGGACGCGGTGCCGGTGCGGGGGTGGGAGCAGGCGCGGGGGCAGGGGTGCTCTGACGCGACGCTGCCGAGCTCTTGGCCTCGGCGAGATCCTGATCGAGCTCTCCGACCCGCTGACGCAGGTCGGCATTCTCCTCGATCAGGCGCGACAGCTCCTGTTCGACGAGATCGAGAAATGCATCGACCTCGTCCTCGTTGTATCCGCGCTTACCGATGGGCGGCTTGCTGAACGCGACGTTGTGCACATCGGCGGGAGTCAGCGGCATGGAAGGGTCCCTTCACGCGTCTCGAGAGCGGTGGAGCATCGACAAGCGATGTACGCGAGCATTCGTTCGATCAACAGTGGCAGTGGCACCCGGCTGCCGTAGTGGGGGCAACCAGGACATTCAGTTATATCGCACAAAGAGCGATGGTCACTCATCGTGCACCTTCGAGCAACATTCTGTCACACGGGACACTGTCGCCGTCGACAGAACTCACCGTCAGCCGACGCCCTGCACCACGCGCATCAGGATGAAGACGATGAAGAGCAGCACCATGATGGACAGGTCGAGCCGGACACCGCCCAGATTCAGTGGCGGGATGATGCGCCGCAGCAGTTTGACCGGCGGATCGGTGACCGTGAAGATCGCTTCGAGTACGACCACGACCACACCCGTCGGACGCCAGTCACGTGCGAACGAACGGATGAACTCGACGATGATCCGGCCGATGAGCAACAGCCAGAAGACGAAGAGGATGAAGTACAGGACCGCGAACACTCAGCTCACCGTCCTGCGAGACGCAGGAGAGACCGACACCGACACAACTTTCTGATCACGCACGACACCACAATGCCATCTCGCGACACGGGGAGGCCATCTCGCACCGCGAGACCGGCCCACCGCGCCGTGTGAGACGTCACTGCTGGTTGTAGAAGCCCGTCTCGGCGATCCGGCGACGCTCTTCGGCGGAGACGTCGACGTCGGCCGGTGAGAGCAGGAACACCTTCGTGGCGACCTTGTCGAACGAACCACGCAACGCGAACGCGAGGCCCGCGGCGAAGTCGACGAGGCGCTTGGCGTCGGCGTTGCTCATCTCGACCAGATCCATGATGACGGGCGTGCCGTCACGGAAGCGCTCGCCGATCGTGCGCGCCTCGCTGTAGTCACGCGGACGCAGCGTGGTGATGGTCGACATGGGGCCCCCGTCGTCGAGTGCGGCCTGGCGGCGGTCGGACACGCGCGGTTCGGCGTGACGGGGCTCGCTGCGACGCAGCTCCGAGTGCGGGTCCATGCGAGTGTCCATCGCGAGGGCGCCGCGGGTGGAGGTGCGCATCGCGCCGCCGGAGCGGGATCCTCCACCGGAGCGCGACGACAGCGGCGCCACCCGAGCGCTGTGCCGGGGCTCGGGACGCTCGTAGTCGTCGTCCTCGTCCCGGCGACCACCGACGAACGCCGGCTCGGCGTAGTCGCGATCGGCGTAATCATGGTCGTCCATCGATTTTCCGTATCCGCCACGCGACGACCGGGATGCGACGGGCGCATCCGTGTCGTCGAGGTAGTCGTCCTCGAAATCGTCGAGTGGGACCATGCCGAAGTAAGCCTTGAACTTGTGCAACGTGCTCATCGGTCGACCTTCCTGGCGTGGCGGTGTGGCTGGTACTCGTGTGACTGGAGTAAGTCCGTGGTGACGATGGTGTTCATGTCGTCAAGGCGAGGTTATCGGCCGTGGACCGAGGATTGCGGTTCCGACACGCACACACGTGGACCCGTGTCGGACAGCCTCTTCCAGGTCGCCCGTCATCCCGGCCGAGAGTCCGGTCGCGCCCGGATGCGAGGCGAGGACCTGCGTGTGAAGACGCTGCAGATCCTCGAACGACGCCTCGGCGTCCGCACCCAACGGGGGCACCGCCATGAGCCCGGCGAGTCGCAGACCCGAGGTCTCGGACACCTGCGCGGTGAGTGCCTCCAGGTCTTCGCGGTCCACGCCTCCGCGATGCGTGTCACCGTCCAGACTCACCTGCACGTAGACGTCCAGATGCGCAGTCCTGTCACCGTTGTCCACCGCGCCCGCGACCGCCTTGCCGAGCGCGGTGACCAGACGGTCGGTGTCCACCGAGTGGATCGCATGTGCCCAGGCGGCAACAGCTTTCGCCTTGTTGCGCTGCAGGCGGCCGATCATGTGCCAGCGCACACCGTCGGTGCCGATCTCGGCGACCTTGGGAGACGCGTCCTGCTCGCGCGACTCACCGAACTCGGTGCACCCGAGCTCGCGCAGCAGTGCGACGTCGGAGGCCGGGAAGAACTTGGTGACGGGAAGCAGGGTCACAGATTCGGGTGCGCGATCCGCGGCCGCACAGGCGCGCGACAGCCGATCTCGGACCTCGGCGAGATGGTCCGCGAGATACGTCCGCCGATCGTCCGGCGCGGTCACGAGGTCGTGTCCATCCACACGACACCGGCGTGCCGCCCCGTGGGCGACCCCCGGCGGTGGCTGAATAGCGAACGGTCCGTGATGGTCTCGCGCGGATCGGCGGCCACTCCGGCGACGCCGGCCTCGAGCAACTGGCGACGCAGGCCCGCCCGGATGTCGAGACCGGGTGTGCCCTTGCGAGTACGCGTCGCACTGCCCGGCAGGTGGGTCTCGACGTCGATCTGCATGGTGCGCGGCACCTCGTAGTCGTCTCCCCCGGCCGCCGGGCCGAGGAACGCCTCGATCCGGGAGACGGCGGCGCCCGCGGCCACCATGGCGTCGAGAACGCGCGGGACGATGCCGATCCGAGCACCGACGCGGCCGGCGTGAACGGCGGCGACGACGCCCGCGGCATCGTCGGACAACAGGAGCGGCACGCAGTCGGCGGCCAGGACGACGAGCGCGAGGTCGCGCTGGGTGGTGACGAGGGCGTCGGTGGCCTCGACCGGTCCGGCGACCGGTCCGTCCACCGTCGCGACGGATCGACCGTGTATCTGGTCCATCCACACGAGACGCTCGGGAGACAGACCGATCTTCTCGGCGAGACGACGCCGATTGGCCTCCACGTGCGCCGGGTCGTCACCGACGTGATCACCGAGATTGAAGGAATCGTAGGGCGGTTCGGACACGCCTCCGGCGCGTGACGTCATCACGCGCCGGACACGGTAGCCGCGGTCGGAGATGCTCACCGACGCATGAAGGAGGGCACGTCCACGTCGTCGTCGCCCTCGTCCTCCACCCGGACGGGATGTCCGGTGGCACGCGCGGCGCGCTCGCCGATGGGGGGAAGAGACGAGGACGGCGCGTCGCGGAAGACGGCGGGACCGTCGTCCTCGGTACGCGTCTCGCCCGCGCGAGCCGTTCCCACGGTGGCGCCGCGAGACTGACTCTGCGGTGCCTCGATGGGGCGACGGGCCGGACCGCTGCCGTCGAAACCGGCGGCGATGACGGTGACGCGTACCTCGTCGCCCAGCGAATCGTCGATCACGGTGCCGAAGATGATGTTGGCGTCGATGTGCGCGGCCTCCTGCACCAGCGATGCCGCTTCGTTGATCTCGAACAGACCGAGATCGGATCCGCCGGCGATGGAGAGGAGCACTCCGCGCGCACCCTCCATGGACGCCTCGAGCAACGGCGAGTTGATGGCCGACTCGGCCGCCTTGATGGCGCGCCCCTCGCCGCGCGAGGACCCGATGCCCATGAGGGCGCTGCCCGCACCGGACATGACGCCCTTGACGTCGGCGAAGTCCACGTTGATGAGGCCGGGAGTAGTGATGAGGTCGGTGATGCCCTGGACACCGTTGAGCAGCACCTCGTCGGCGGAGCGGAACGCGTCCATGAGGCTGACGGCCGCGTCGCCGAGCTGCAGCAGTCGGTCGTTCGGGATGACGATGAGGGTGTCGCACGACTCGCGCAGACCCTGGATGCCGACGTCGGCCTGACCGCCGCGCCGCTTGCCCTCGAAGGAGAACGGGCGTGTCACCACACCGACGGTGAGGGCGCCGAGCTTGCGCGCGATGCTCGCGACGACGGGGGCTCCACCGGTGCCGGTGCCGCCACCCTCGCCCGCGGTGACGAACACCATGTCGGCGCCCTTGAGCACCTCTTCGATCTCGTCCTTGTGATCCTCGGCGGCCTTGCGGCCCACCTCGGGATCGGCACCCGCGCCGAGGCCTCGGGTGAGTTCGCGACCGACGTCGAGCTTGACGTCGGCGTCCGACATGAGCAGCGCCTGCGCGTCCGTGTTGACCGCGATGAACTCGACTCCCTTGAGTCCCTGCTCGATCATGCGGTTGACCGCGTTGACGCCGCCGCCGCCGATGCCGACGACCTTGATTACGGCGAGGTAGTTGTGCGGGGGCGTCATGGGCTCTCGCCTTCCGTGGTTGGTGTGCATGATGCAGTCGAGGCAAACCCTCAACCTGAACCATAGGTTCATAGTTATGTCAAGTGATCGACTGGGTGAAACGCTAGAGACACCGCTCGGCGGGTTCCATTAGGCGCGCCGACACGCGCAGGAAAATTATGTGGGACGTCACCGTCACCGAATGGTCGGCAGATCCGGACTCGACACGTCGTAGGTCTGACCCGGCTGAGTGAGCAGTGGCAGAGCGATGGACGCCTTGTACTCCGTGTCCTCACTGCTCCCCCACACCACGACCCGGCCGTCGTACAACGTCAACGACACCGCCGAGATGGTCGGCGCGTCGATCTGTGCCACCTGCGATCGCAGCGGACCGGGCAGCGCGGTGAGCACCGACAGGGCCGCACGGGTCTCGAGGTTGCCGAAGGACGGGCTGGCCACCACCATGCGCACCACCCCGGGCGGGGGCGGTTCCACCGCGAAGTCGACGGCCTCGGCGTCCATCAGATGGGTACCGTCCGCCGCGTCGAAGAAGACGACGGGGACGCGCTCCTCGACCGTGACCCGCACCGTGGACGGGTACACGCGCTGGACCCGGACCGACGCGACCTTCGGGATGGCGGCGACCCGCGCCGCGGCAGCATCCGTGTCCACTCTCGGCAGGGGTGTCCCCTCCGCGACCTGCAGCGTCTGCACGACCTGCTCGCGCGAGACCGCGGCGTTGCCGTTCACCTGCACGGAGGAGACCGCCCACAGCGGACCGAAGTACGACACCGCCACGAAGGCGACCGAGGCGACGAGCGCGAGAAGGATCAACAGCTTGCCGCGGCGACCGACACGCGGTTCGCGCGCCGGCGCCCGCGTCGACGTGCGCGACCGCGTCGACCGCTCCGCACCGACACGACGCGGTGTGGCCGCGGGTCGGGTGCGGCCGGTACCGCGCGCGTTCACGGTCTGTCGTCCTGCCATGTCACGTCCCGAACTCAGCGCCGCGCCGGGGTGGAGCGGAGAGCGTCGAGGATCTGGCTTCCCAGCATGGTCACGTCGCCCGCGCCCATCGTCACCACGATGTCGCCGGCGACACACAGGTGCGCCACCTGACGCGGCACCGCGGACAGATCGGGCTGGTAGTGCACCGGCTTGGTCACCGACCGGGCCACCGTCGCTCCGCTGACACCGGGAACCGGCTCCTCGCGCGCGCCGTAGACGTCGAGCACGACCACCTCGTCGGCCAGATCCAGGGCGGCCGCGAACTGGTCCGCGAAGGTCACCGTGCGCGAGTACAGGTGGGGCTGGAACACGACGATCACGCGACCGGGGGTCGCGGTGTCCGCGGTGCGCACCAGGTCCGCCGCGGCACCGAGCACCGCGCGGACCTCGGTGGGATGGTGGGCGTAGTCGTCGAACACGCGCACGCCGCGCTCACGGCCCTGCAACTGGAACCGTCGGTGCACACCGGCGAACCCGGCCAGCCCCTCGATGATCTCGTCGACTCCGGCCCCGGTCTCGCGCGCGGCGACGATGGCGGCCAGCGCGTTCAGCGCCATGTGCCGGCCGGGCACACCCAGGCGCACGGTGCGGGCACGGTCCTCGCCGGCCAGCCGGAACTGCACCACGCCGCCGGTGTCCTCGGGCTCCCACCCGAGCAGCGTCGCGGACACCTCGGCGCCGTCGACCTGCGCGTCCTCGGAGCCGTACGTCAGAACCCGCACACCGTCGGTCGCCTTCGCGGCGACCCGACGCGCCAGCTCCCGCGACCCGGGGTCGTCCGTGCACACCACCAGGGCACCGCCGGCGGACAGACGAGCGGCGAAATCGTCGAACACCTGGACGTAGGCATCCTCGCTGCCGAAGTAGTCGAGGTGATCCGCCTCCACGTTGGTGACGACGATGACGTCGGGGTCGTACTGCAGCAGCGACCCGTCGCTCTCGTCCGCCTCCGCGACGAAGACCTCGCCGGTGCCGTGATGAGAGTTGGTTCCCGCTTCGTTCAGCTCGCCGCCCACGGCGAAGGACGGATCCGCACCGCAGTGCTGCAGCGCGACGACGAGCATCGACGTGGTGGAGGTCTTGCCGTGCGTCCCCGACACCAGGACGGTGCGGAAACCCTTCATCAGCGAGGCGAGCACGGCCGGACGCAGGAGGACGGGCACACCACGCTCGGCGGCCGCGACCAGCTCCGGGTTCGTCTTCGGGATGGCCGCGTGCGTCGTGACCAACGCCGTCGGGCCGCCTTCGAGCATATCGAGCGCCGACGCGTCGTGCCCGATCCGTATCTGGGCACCGCGGGCGCGCAGCGCCTTCACGCCACGACTCTCCTTGGCGTCGGAGCCCGACACCTGGCCACCGCGCGAGAGCAGGATCCGGGCTATCCCCGACATGCCCGCTCCCCCGATGCCGACCATGTGCACGCGCTGCAGTTCGGGCGGCAGGGTCGCGTCGACGGTGTGTCGCGTCATGCCCGACCACCTCGTCCGGCGACCTCGAGAACGATGCGCGCGACCTCCGCGGCGGCGCCTCGATGACCCGCGCCCGCGGCGGCCGCACTCATGGCCGACACGCGATCGGGATCGGTCAGCAGCGACACCACGTCGGTGGCCACGAACTCCGGCGTGAGGTCGGCGTCGGCGATCACGACACCACCGCCGGCCGCGACGATCGGGCCCGCGTTGAGTTCTTGTTCCCCGTTGCCATGGGGCAAGGGTACGTAGAAGGCGGGCAGACCGACGGCTGAGACCTCCGCGACGGTCATTGCGCCGGACCGGCACACGACGGCATCGGCGGCAGCGTAGGCGAGGTCCATGCGGGTCAGGTACGGCACCGCCACGTAGGGGGCGTCCGGATCGGCCGTGGCGACGTCGAGGGTGTTCTTCGGGCCGTGCGCGTGGAGCACCGACACGCCGGCGGCCGCGAGCGCGGCCGACGCGCCGGACACGGCGAGGTTGAGCGAGCGGGCGCCCTGCGACCCACCGAACACGAGCAGCACGGGACCGCGTTGCGGCAGTCCGAAGTGCGCACGCGCCTCGGCGCGCAGTCCGGCGCGGTCGAGCTCGGTGATGGTCGGCCGGACGGGGATGCCCACGATCTCGGCCTCCGACGACCCGCGGCCGTGGATCCCGGAGCCGGCGACGGCGGCGAGGACTCTCGTCGCCACGCGAGCGCCCACCTTGTTCGCGATACCGGCGCGCGCGTTCGCCTCGTGCACGATCACGGGCACCGTGCCGCGAGCGGCGAGGTAGGCCGGCAGCGCGACGTACCCGCCGAAGCCGATCACCACGTCGGCGTCGACGTCGCGCAGGACCGCACGCGTGGCGCGGACCGATCGCACGACGTTCGCCGGCAACGCGAACAGCGACCGGGTCAGCTTGCGCGGCAACGGCACCGGCGGAACGAGCGCCAACTCGTAACCGCGAGCGGGCACCAGCGTCGTCTCGAGCCCGCGTTCGGTTCCGAGTGCCGTCACCCGTATCGACGGGTCCAGCTCCCGCAGGGCGTCGGCCACCGCGAGAGCTGGTTCGATGTGTCCCGCCGTGCCGCCGCCGGCGACGACGACGGACACGCCGGAAGAGCCTGTCACCGGTGATGTCTCCGTTCTCGTGATCGTGCGTCGCGGGCAGCGGCGCTGCGTGCCATGTCCGCGGCGCCCCGTCGGGGATCCCGCGCGGACGGGCGTCCGGACGTGTGTCGCTCGGGAGCGGGGCGTGCCGCGCGGGCCTCGGACTCGCGTCGTCGCGCCTGTGGCGGCAACGCCTGGCGCGCAGCGGGTCCCGCCACCCCCTGTCGGCCCGGACCACGCGGTCCGCCTCGCGCCTGCGACGCCTTGACCGGCGAGTAGGGCTCGGGCACCGGCAGTCTGAGCAGTCTGCCGAACTTCCCGTCGTGACCCGACGCGAGTGCGGCCACCGCCTCGGGCTCGTGTCGCGAGATGTTGGCGAGCAGCCCGAGCACCAGAAGTGTGATGGCGGTGGACGTTCCGCCCGCGGACACCAGGGGCAACTGCAGTCCCGTCACGGGCAGGAGCCCGATGACGTAGCCGATGTTGATGGCGGCCTGCGCGAGGATCCAGACAGTGAACGTCGCCACCAGGATCTTCATGAACGGATCGGGCACCCGCGCCGCGATGCGCAGGCCCGTGAAGACCAGCAGTCCGAACAGTCCGATGACCGCGATGCACCCGACCAGGCCGAGTTCCTCGCCGATGATCGCGAAGATGAAGTCGTTGTGCGCGTTGGGAAGATAGCTCCACTTGGCTCGGCTCTGACCCAGGCCGAGACCGAACAACCCACCGTCGGCCAGGGAGTACAGCGCCTGCCGCGACTGGTATCCGGTGCCCTGCGGGTCGCTGCCGGGGTTCAGCCACTGCTGGATACGCGCGGAGCGGTACCCGGCCGTCAGGGCGAGCACCACCGCCGCCAGGAAGAGGCCGCCGACGACCGATCCGAACACCTTGACCGGCAGACCCGCGAACCACAGCAGAGCCATGAGGATGATGCCCAGGGCCACGGTGGTACCGAGGTCGGGCTGCATCACGATGAGGAAGAAGATCACCATCGCG
Source organism: Rhodococcus sp. BP-160 (assembly GCF_019836205.1). Taxonomy (NCBI): domain Bacteria; kingdom Bacillati; phylum Actinomycetota; class Actinomycetes; order Mycobacteriales; family Nocardiaceae; genus Rhodococcus; species Rhodococcus sp. BP-160. Next base: position 482,509 of record NZ_JABUEK010000002.1, on the reverse strand, counting down.
GCGGGCACCAGGGGAATCAGCAGACCCTTGAGGTCGGCACGCTCCGCCCGGCGCGACGCCAGCAGGTGCGCGCCCCACACGGCGAAGGTCACCTTCGAGATCTCCGACGGCTGGAGGCCGACTCCGCCGATGGTGAACCATCCGCGGGTGCCCTGCGCGACCGTTCCGATGCCGGGGATCAGCACGAGCACCAGCAGGATCACCGACACCACGAACATCGGGAACGACATCTTGCGCAGGATCCGGATGGGGAGGCGCAGCGCCACGACGAAGAGCACCAGGCCGACCACGGTGAAGATGGCCTGCCGGGTGAACATCGTGTACGCGGAACCGTCCTCGGCGTAGGCCTCGACCGACGACGCGGACAGCACCATGACGAGTCCGAGGATGGTGAGCAGCGCCGCCACGGTGACGATGAGGTGGAAGGACGCGAGGGGCCGGTCCACCCATGTCTCGAACTTCGCGCGGACGGGTCGTCGACGCGGAGCCGTACGGCCGGGGCGGGCGGCGGTGACCGGCTCGGTCACGGGTCCGCCGGCGCGCGACGGGGGTGTCGTGGCGCCGCGGGCCGGGCTCATGCCGGCGTGCCGTGGTCGGCGGTGGGAGCGAGATCGTGCGGGCCGAGGCTCGCGGCGGCGGCGGCGAAGCTGTCACCGCGGTGCCCGTAGTCCCGGAACTGATCGAACGAGGCGGTCGAGGGTGCCAGGAGCACGGTGGTTCCCGGCTCGGCGCGGCGCGCGGCTGCCCGCACCGCCTGTGCCATCACTTCGTCACCGTCAGTCACATCAGTCGCATCGGCCACTCCAGCATCGTCTCCCGACGGCACCCGATCCACGGGCACATCCGGCGCGTGTCGCCCGAGTGCTGCCGCGATCACGTCGCCGTCCTGGCCGAACACCACGGCACCGACGAGCCGCGGGGCGACCTCGGCGACGAGATCGTCGACCTCCGCGCCCTTGAGCAGACCGCCCGCGAGCCACACGACGCGCTCGTGCGCGAGGATCGACGACCTCGCGGCGTGCGGATTGGTGGCCTTCGAGTCGTCGACGAACAGCACCCCACCGAGCTCACGCACCACGGCGGCGCGGTGCGGTCCGACGCGGAACGACCTCAGACCGGCCGCGATGTGCTCGGCCGAGACCCCGGCCGCGCGCGCGAGCGACGCCGCGGCGAGCGCGTCCTGAAGTCCCGCGGGCCCTGCGGGTTCGATGGCGTCCGTCTCCACCAGCGACTCGGCGTCACCGAACGCACGGTCCACGATCGTGCCGTCCACGACACCGACATCGCCGGCAGCAGGGTCGTGCGCAGTGAACCCGACCGTGATCGGAGCCGCGGCGCGCGCTCGCAGCGTGGACGCGATCGCGTCGTCCAGCCCCACCACGGCGACGTCGCCGTGCAGCGCCTGGAGCTTCGCCTGGACGTAGGCCTCCATGCCGCCGTGCCAGTCGAGATGGTCCTCGGCGATGTTGAGCACCACTCCGGCCGCGGGTCGCACCGACGGCGCCCAGAACAGTTGGAAGGAGGACAGTTCCACGGCGAGCACGTCCGCCCGGGGGTCGCGTCGCAGCGCGTCCACGACCGGTACGCCGATGTTGCCGCACGCCGCGGACGCCACGCCCGCCGCGTCGAGGACGGCCGCGAGCATCGACGTCGTCGTGGTCTTGCCGTTGGTCCCGGTGACCACCAACCAGGTGCGCGGCGGCCCGTAGACCTCGGCCTGATCGATACGCCAGGAGAACTCGATGTCGCCCCACACCGGCACGCCGACCGTGAGCGCGGTGGTGAGCAACGGCGAATCGGGGCGAAATCCCGGGCTGGTGACGACGAGGGCGCTCTCGGCCACCGCGTCGCGGTCGGTGGCGATCGCGTCCATCGACACCGTGTCCACGCCGAGATCGGCGCAGGCCTCGAGTGAGGACGTGTCCGAGTCGGCCACCGTCACCGAGGCTCCCACCTCGAGCAGCGCGGGAATCACGGCGCGGCCGGACACCCGACCACCGGCGACGAGAACCCGGCGACCCCGGAGGTCGAGCGGTGACGTGAGGGGTTCGCGGGGATCGTGCAACACCACGTCAGTCGCCGATCGCCGAGAGGTACTCGCTGTAGAACAGAGCCAGTCCGACTGCCGACGAGATGGCGGCCAACAACCAGAAACGGATGATCACCGTCGTCTCGGCCCATCCTCCGAGCTCGAAGTGGTGATGGAACGGGGCCATCCGGAACACTCGTCGGCGGCTCGACCGGAAGACCGCCACCTGGATCACGACGGACGCGGCCTCGGCCACGAAGAGCGCACCGATGACGACCATCAGCAGCTCGGTCCGGGTGACGATGGACAGGCCGGCGAGCAGGCCACCGAGCGCGAGCGAGCCCGTGTCGCCCATGAAGATCTTGGCGGGCGCCGCGTTCCACCACAGGAAGCCGATGCACGCACCCGCCGCAGCGGCACAGATCAGGGCCAGGTCGAGCGGATCACGGACGTCGTAGCAGCCGGGTCCCGGACTCGTGGTGCACGCCTGCCGGTACTGCCAGAACGTGATGACGGTGTACGCACCCAGCACGAGGGTCATCGATCCGGCCGCGAGTCCGTCGAGGCCGTCGGTCAGGTTGACCGCATTGGACCAGGCACTGACGAGGAGGTAGCAGAACAGGATGAAGACGATGCCGCCCATGGAGACGGTCGCGATGTCGCGCACGTAGCTCAGCTGGACACTGCCCGGCGTCAGTCCGCCGGCACCGTTGAACTGCAGTGCGAGGACACCGAAGATCACCGCGGCGAACAGCTGACCCACCAGCTTGGCCGTCTTGTTCAGTCCGAGGTTGCGCTGCTTGCGGATCTTGATGAAGTCGTCGAGGAAGCCCACCACGCCCAGCACCGTCGTCAGACCCAGCACCAGGAGCGCCGACACCGACGGCCCGTCCGCGTCGTAGCCGATGCCGATGAGGTGCGAGCCCCAGTAGCCGGCCCACAGACCGGCGAGGATCGCGACGCCGCCCATGGTGGGCGTGCCGCGCTTGGACTGATGGCTCGCAGGACCCTCGACCCGGATCTCCTGGCCGAACCCCTGCTTCGAGAACGCCTTGATCAACACGGGCGTCAGCAGGATCGCCACCGCCAGCGCGATACCGCCCGCGAACAGAATCTGTCTCACCGAGTCTCCCCCTGCTCGCTCAGCAATGCCTCCGCGACGGTCCACAGCCCCACCGACTGGGACGCCTTCACCAACACCAGGTCACCCGGCTCCACCTCGTCGCGCAGCAGCGCGATCGCGGCGTCGGCATCGGGAACCAGGTGGGCCTCCTCGCCCCAGGACCCTTCCATGACGGCACCCTGGTACAGGCCGTGCGACGGGCGACCCGTTCCCACGACGATGATCTTGCTGACGGCCAGACGCACCGCGAGGCGCCCGATCCGATCGTGCTCGATCACCGACTCGTCGCCGAGTTCGGCCATCTCACCCAGCACGGCCCAGGACCGCCGACCCCTGTCGCGGCCACTGCGCGCCATCGTGACGAGCGCCTTCAGCGCGGCGCGTACCGAATCCGGGTTGGCGTTGTAGGAGTCGTTGACGACGGTGACGCCGTCGGCGCGCGTGCGCACGTCCATGCGCCGGGCCGAGGCGGCCTCCGCGCCCGACAGCGCGGCCGCGACGGTCTCGACGTCCATGCCGCAGTCCAGGCCGACGGCCGCCGCCGCCAATGCGTTGCCCACCTGGTGCTCGCCGTGGACCAGCAGCGACACCGGAGCGCTCCCCGACGGCGTGACCATGGTGAACGACGCGCGCGCGGTCTCGTCGAGGCGGACGTCCAGCGCGTGGACGTCGGCACTGGTGTCCGACCCGTAGGTGACGACGCGAGCGGTGGTCTTCGACGCCATCGCTGCCACCAGCGGATCATCGGCGTTGAGGATCGCCAGACCACCGGCCTCCGCAGCCGGAAGCGCTTGTACCAGTTCGGACTTGGCCTCGGCGATGTTCTCGCGCGAGCCGAACTCGCCGAGGTGCGCGGTGCCGACGTTGAGTTCCACACCGATCCGCGGCGGTGCGATCGCGGCCAGCGCGGCGATGTGGCCGCGTCCCCGCGCCGACAGCTCGAGGACGAGGAACCGTGTCGAGGCGTCCGCGCGCAGCACGGTCCAGGGATGCCCGAGCTCGTTGTTGAAGGAGCCGGGCGGTGCGACCACGGTGCCCGCACGCTCGAGCACCGCGCGGATCAGATCCTTGGTCGATGTCTTCCCCGAGCTTCCGGTGACACCGACGACGGTGAGATCGCCGGCGGCCAGTTCGGCGACGGACGCCGCGGCCAGCTTCCCGAGTGCGTCCAGAACAGCCGCGCCGGGTCCGTCCTCGTGCTCGACGACGATGGCGGGAACGCCCACCGGCCGCGCTGCGAGCACCGCGACGGCACCGGCGGCGACGGCACCGGCGGCATGATCGTGGCCGTCCACGCGCTCACCGGGCAGAGCGAGGAACAGTCCGCCCTCGGTGATCTTCCGGGAGTCGAACTCGACGCCGGCGGTGATCTCCACGGAGGGATCGGGGACGTCGTGCAGTGTGCCCTCCACGATGTCCGCGACGGCGGACAGGGACAGTCGGATCACATCGAGCCTTTCTGTCGGTCGAGGGCGTCGGCGAGCACACGGCGGTCGTCGAAGGGGTACTTGATACCGCCGACGTCCTGCCCCACCTCGTGGCCCTTGCCGGCGATCAGGACGACGTCGCCGTCCTTCGCCCACTGCACCACGGCGTGGATCGCCTCGTCGCGCGGAGAGATCTCGCGCACCTCGGCGCTACCGCCGACGGCGTCGGCGCCTCGCCGAACGGCCGCGCGGATGGCGGCCGGGTCCTCGGATCTGGGGTTGTCGTCGGTGATGACGACCAGGTCTGCGGCGCGCGCCGCGGCCTCGCCCATCAGCGGCCGCTTCTCGGCGTCGCGGTCTCCCCCGGCGCCGACGACGACGGCGATGCGGCCGTCGGTCTGAGCGCGCAGAGTGGCCAGCACCGCCTCGAGTGCGGCGGGTTTGTGGGCGTAGTCGACGACGGCCAGGAAGTTCTGACCACGCTCGACGCGCTGCATGCGGCCGGGCACGTCGACCTCGGCCATCGCGGCGAGGGCGACCGCCGGATCCACCCCGACCTCCGCGCACACGGCGGCGGCGACCACGGCGTTGGCGACGTTGTAGCGCCCCGGCATCCGGAGTGACGCCGACACGACGGTGTCCCGCGCGGCGACCTCGAACTGCTGGGTGCCGTCCGGCCCGGACGACCAGGACGTCACCGCCCAGGAGGCCGACCCCTCGGTCGTGGTCGCCACGGTGAGCGGGGCGGCTCGGCCACCGGCCGCCGCGATCTCCGCCATGCGCCGGCCCCACCGGTCGTCGACGCAGACGACGGCGCGATCCGCGCGGACCGGCGAGTCCTCGGCGAACAACCGGGCCTTGGCCGCGAAGTAGTCCTCGAAGGTGAGATGGAAGTCGAGGTGGTCCTGCGAGAGGTTCGTGAACGCGCCCACCGCGAAGGTGGTGCCGTCGACCCGGCCGAGGGACAGCGCGTGGGAGGACACCTCCATGACGACCGTGTCCACCCCCTGCTCGTACATCGCCGCGAACATCGCGTGCAGATTCGGAGCCTCGGGCGTGGTCAGCGCGGACGGCACCGGTTCGGTGCCGATACGGGTCTCGATGGTGCCGATGAGCCCGGGGGTGCGTCCGGCAGCGCGCAGCGCCGCCTCCACCAGATAGGACGTGGTGGTCTTCCCCGAGGTGCCGGTGATGCCGATGACCGTCATCTTGTCGGACGGCCGATCGTGCACCGCCGCGGACAGCGTGCCGAGGATCGAGCGGGGCTGCGGATGCACCAGGACGGCAGTGCCGTCGGGCACGCCGGAACCGATCATGAGGGCCACACCCTCGTCGTCGGTGACCACGGCGACCGCTCCGCGTTCGAGCGCCTCGCCCGCGAAGGCGGCGCCGTGCGACCGAGCGCCCGGCAGGGCCGCGAAGAGATCGCCCGCCAGGATGCTCTGCGCGCGCAGTTCGATGCCCGTGACGCCGACGTCGTCCGTCGCGTCGACCAGCGCACTGTCGACGAGCACTCCGTGGCGCAGACCGATCTCTCCGGCCAGCTCGGTCGCCGACGTGACCGTGGGCCGCTGCGGGCGGAGAGTCGAGCTGGGCACTTCGAGACGCTCCTCTGCTGTGGTGACGGGCGGACGGTGGGTGTTCGGGCCGGTGCGGTGACTGCCTCGGCGCCGAACATGCGAGTGCCGCCGACCGGTGGTCGGCGGCCGACGCATCAGATTACCGGCGAGTCGGCACGCCACGAGACGTGCCATGGCGAAGTCCGCCCCGGTGCAGGTGAACGCCCTGCACCGTCGACGGATCAGTCCGCCTGCAGGAGGAGCCGACGACCTTCCTGCGAGAGCGGCACCGCGTCACGCTGCAGCATCCAGGACGCGATCGAGTGGAACAGCGGAGCGGCGGACTGCCCGCCCGATCCGTCGGAGCTGCGGGTCGGGGCGTCGAGCATGATGCCGATCACGTAGCGCGGATCGTCCGCCGGCGCGATGCCGGCGAAGGTGATCCAGTAGTTCGAGTTGGAGTAGCACTTGCACTCCGGATCGACCTGCTGCGCGGTGCCGGTCTTGCCACTGACCTGGTATCCCTCGATACCGGCGGCGACACCGGTGCCGCGCTGGTTGCCGGTGTCGTTCTGCGTGACGGCCCGGAACATGTCGCGCACGGTGCGCGCGGTGTCGGCACTGACCACCGGCACGCCCTCGGGCTGCGGCTCCGCGGTGCGCTGACCGTCCTTGCCGACGGTCGCCGACACGATGCGCGGCGGGATGCGCACGCCGTCGTTGGCGATCGCCTGGTACATACCGGTCATCTGCAGCAGGGTCATGGACAGGCCCTGCCCGATCGGGAGGTTCGCGAACGTGCCGCCGGACCACTGGTCGCGGGCCGGGACACTGCCGGCACTCTCGCCGGGCAGGCCCACGTCGGTGCGCTGTCCCAGCCCGAACTTGTCCAGCATGTCCGCGTAGCGATCCTCGCCGACCCGCTGCGCGAGCATCAGCGTGCCCACGTTGGAGGACTTACCGAACACACCGGTGGTCGTGTACGGCGCGACGCCGTGATCCCAGGCGTCCTTGACCGTCGCACCGGACATCGTGATGCTGCCGGGAACCTGCAGCACCTCGTCGGGGTTCGTCAGACCGTCCTCGACGGCGGCCGCCGCCGTGACGATCTTGTTCACCGATCCCGGCTCGAACGGGCTGGACACCGCGAGGTTGCCCATCTGCGCCGTCGGCGAGTTGTTGCCCACGCCGATGGCCGGGTCGAAGGTGCCGTCGTTCGACATGGCCAGCACCTGGCCGGTGTGCGAGTCCAGGACGACGGCCGACGCGTTCTTGGCGCCCGACAGATCCTTGGCCTGCTGGACCTGCTGCTGAACGTAGTACTGGATGTCGCTGTCGAGCGTCAGCTCCACGTTCGAGCCGTCGATGGCGGGTTGCTGGTCGCGCCAACTACCGGGAATCACCGCGCCGTCGCTGCCGCGGTCGTAGGTGCGGGAGCCGTCGGTACCGGCCAACACCGGGTCGAGGGAGTCCTCGAGGCCGAGCAGGCCGTGGCCGTCCCAGCCGGTCGCCCCGACGATGTTGGCGGCGAGCGCCCCACCCGGGTACTCGCGGATGTCCTGCCGCTCGAGGCCGACCTCGGGGTACTGCTCGGCGATGGTCGCCGCGACGGCGGGATCGATGCTGCGCACGAGGTACTCGAACGACGAGGATCCGGTCATCTTGTCGAGAAGGTCCTTCTCCGACACCAGGTCGCCCAGGATGCCGTGGACACCGGCAGCGACCTCGCGGATGCGATCGTCCGGATCCGGCTTCGTGTCGTCCTTCGCCTTCGCCTCCTCGAGCTCCACACGCACTCGCTGCGGCTGGAAGGTCAGCGCCTTCGCCTCCATCGTGAACGCGATGGGATTGCCGTCCCGGTCCGTGATGGACCCTCGTGTCGCCGGATCGACGATGGTGGTGGTGCGCTGACTGGCCGACTGCGCCGACAGCGACGGGGCGTCGATGCCCTGGATCCACAGCAACTGCAGCGTCGCGACGCCCAGGATCGCGAACATCGCGAAACGGCCGTAGCGGAACCGGAAGTCGAACGTCTCGGACTTGCGTGGACCCTGTCGACGCGGCGGACGAGGACCGCGAGGACCGGAGCCGGTGGCCGGCCGAGCGCGTGGGTCGCCGTGGTCGCGGCCAGTGCTCCGGTACGGCTGTCGAGTGGTCACCGAGCGCCTCCTGCGATGGGTACCTGCTGCTCGCCCACCGCGGCGGCGGGAGCCGGAAGAGGCTGCGGCGCAGCATTCTCCGGCACTGGCGTGGTCGTCGGTGCCGCGGGTGCGGACGTCGTGGGGGCCGGCGTGGTGGATGCTGCCGGTGCCGACGTGGTCGGGGTCGCGGACGCACTCGGCGAGGTACCCGGGCGCCCGACGGGTGTGAGCGCCTCCCCGCCGGACGCGGGTGCCCCGGGGCGCGCACTCGGAGTCGCCGCACCGCCCGACGGGGTGGCGGCCGCGAAGTCGGGAGCCGGTGGACCGGCGGCCGGTGCCGGCGTACCGATCACCTGGACGACGCCGTCCGGCAGGACCACCAGTCGCGGAACGTCCTTCGTCGGGATCATTCCCTGTGCGGTCGCGCGACGGGCCAGCTCGGGAGCCGAGTTCGCGGTCTCCACGTCACGTTGCAGCGCGGCGGCCCGTTCCGTCAGCTCCTGGTTGGTGGCACGCCCCGCACTGAGCAGGTACGAGTCCTCCGCAGCGCGTGTGCTCAACAGCAGTGTCGAGGCGAGTCCGATGGCGAGGAGCCCGATGATGCTGGCCACGAACGGGATCCGAGCCGCGACGGGTCGGGTGGGTCGTTGCGCGCGCGGGTCGGACTCGTGGGACATCGCACGCTGGCGACGCTTGTCGTACGCGCGCTTGGCCGCGCCCGTGCGAGCGGGAGGCCGCGGTGCGCGCACCGTCTCGAGCGAGGACCCGGCGCGGCGGTTGCCGTCCGATCCGGTCACGTCCACCGGAACACTCATGACGACCTCCTGGAAATGCGTTCTGCGCCGCGCAGTCTGACCGGAGCCGCGCGGGGGTTGTCGTCGATCTCGTCCTGCGAGGCCTTCTCGGCGCCGCGAGTGAGCAGCCGGAACTCGGGTCCGCTTCCCGGCAGCTCCATCGGGAGCCCCTCCGGAGTGGTGGACCGGGTGCGCGGTGTCAGCTCCTGCTTGACCACGCGGTCCTCGAGCGACTGGTACGACATGAAGACGATGCGTCCCCCGACGACCAGCGAGTCGAGAGCCGGTGCGATGGCGTCTCGCAACGAGTCGAGTTCCTCGTTCACCGCGACCCGCAGTGCTTGGAAGGTCCGCTTCGCCGGATGTCCGCCGGTGCGACGCGTCGCGGCCGGGATGCTCGCGTAGAGCAGTTCGACGAGAGGCCCGCTGGTGACGAACGGTTCCGTCTCCCGGCGGCGCAGGATCGCCGAGGCGATGCGGCCGGCGAAGCGTTCCTCGCCGTACGTGCTGAGGATGCGGGCGATCTCACCGTGCGACGCGGTGTTGAGGATGTCCGCGGCGGTCCGACCCGTCGTGGGATCCATCCGCATGTCGAGCGGTGCGTCCACGGAGTAGGCGAAGCCACGATCGGTGGAGTCGAGCTGCATCGACGAGACGCCGAGATCGAAGAGGATCCCGTCGACGCTGTCCGTCGCGCCGAGGCCGACCGACGCCAGCGCGTCCTCGATACCGTCGTACGTGGTCGCGACCAGCGAGACGCGGTCACCGAAGGGAGCCAGCCGTTCTCCGGCCATGGCCAACGCGTCCGGGTCGCGGTCGAGACCGACGAGACGCAACCGCGGATACGCGGTGAGGAAGTGTTCGGCATGACCGCCGAGGCCGAGAGTGGCGTCGATGTAGACGGGATCGCGGTCGTTCGCAGCAGCGGCGACGAACGCCGGTCCGAGAAGTTCGTCGGCCCGAGGAAGGCGGACCGGAACGTGCGAGAAAGGCGAGGCGGATGCCTGCTCGTCCTCCGCCATGGTGGTGATCTCCCGCCTGATTCGCATTCGAGCTGTGTGTCGTGCCAGGTGGAGCGGTGAGTGCGTCGAGGTCTCTGTCCGACAGTGGAACCTGGCGTTGGGGAAGTACGTCAGGGTCCGACCGGTACTTGGCGTTGGGGAAGTACGTCAAGGCCCGGTTCGGGCAGAGGCCACGCGGCACTCGCCGCCGGCCGGGTGTGGCTACAACATGTCCATGAGCGATTCGTCCACTGCCTGCGAGAAATCTTCTTCGTGCTCCTGCGAGTACCGCTCCCACGACGCGGCGTCCCACAGCTCGAGATGATCCATCGAGCCGATGACGACGCAGTCCTTCGACAGCGCCGCGTACTCGCGGTGCGAGGACCCGATGGTGATGCGACCCTGCGAATCCGGCCGCTGCTCGTCCGTACCGGCCGCGAGGTTGCGGATGTACGCGCGCGCCTGCGGGTTCGACCGCGAGGCCTTCGACAGCTTCGCCACCCGCTCCGCGAACACGTCACGGGGGTAGATGGCCAGGCTGTGGTCCTGCCCTTTGCTCACCATCACTCCTCCCGCCAGGTCTTCGCGAAACTTCGCCGGCAACGTCAGTCGAAACTTGTCATCGAGCTTGGGCGTGTAGGTACCGAGAAACACTCGGCACCTCCTCGACCCTGTGTCGTGCAGTTCGCGGGACTCCATCGATCCCCGCTGTCCGCCACATTACCCCACTTTCCCCCACATTCAATCGACACGGCGGAACATTTCAGTGACTCGTCACTAAAGGGCCAGGTCGCACGCACAAAGAGCAGCGAAGTCGGTCCGGCGGCGGGAGGACCCACGTGCGCGTGGTGGAGGTGTCCCCCACCGTTCCGCGACCCCCGTGAACCGGATAATTGCAGGTCGAACGGCACGTTCGCGCGTCACGGGCCCGGGTGACCGCGCGCGGCAGAGTCGCCAGGGGTGCCGGGTGGGGCGTGGTGGGGATCCAGGGGCCGAGACCACCCTCGGTGGGGCGCGGTGGGGGGATCGACACCCACGGGGCCCTGAACGGCATCAGCGCGGCACCCGTGGTGGGTGCCGCGCTGATGTGTCACAGCATCGGTGTGAGAGGCGTGATGCCCCTCACGCGAGAATCGGAGCGATCGATGTGACCGCTCCGGTCTCTCTCATTCCTGGTCGAACCGTCGCTTGAAACGATCCTCCATCCGCGAGGAGAATCCCTTGCGAGGACCTCGGCGCGGTGCGGAACCGGAACGGCGCGGGCCGCTTCCCGGTGCCGGCGGGTTGTCGCCCTCGGACTGCTCGGACTGGGGCGCGGAGGGCTTGCGCAGCAAGAGCAGAACGCCGGAGCCGAACATGAACACGAAGCCGACGAGACTGATGATCGGGAATCCACCGGGCTTGAACGGGAGGGCCACGCCTGCAATGAGCAGAATGAGGCCGATCACGAACAGAGCGACGGCCTGAAAACGACGCCGCGTGGATGCGGCTCGAATCCGTCCGCCGCGCACGGTCGACGCGAACTTGGGGTCCTCGGCATAGAGAGCGCTCTCGATCTGGTCGAGCATGCGCTGCTCGTGCTCGGAGAGTGGCACGGTACCTCCCCCGGCACTGGATGGTGGCTCTCACTTCTTGGCCAGAAGTGAGAGGTAGCCGATCGGTCCGGCTACCTGTTGTCGATGATACGAGCAGAATCGGCGGCGAGCCACCTACCTGCACCACCAGTATGCGAGAAAAAGTCGCTCCGTGGTGGCGACCAGGTCTACGCGGGCACCGCGACCGCGTCGGACCGCGAGGTCACACGGTCCTCGACGCGGTGCAGAAAGCGTCCCACCTGCGAGAAGAACTCGTCCGCCTCGGCCGCGTCGAGCCGATCGGCCGAGCCCGCCTCGATGGACGCACGCAGCGTGGAATACGCGGCGAAGTACGACGCCCACTCCGTGAACTCCGGCGCAGCCGTCCGCATGCGCACCCAGGCGCTGCGGGACGCCCCACGCTTGGGCACCGGATCGACCGCGTCGAGCAGGGCGCCGGCACCGCGCAACGCGGCGACGTAGGACTCGAGGAACATGTCGGCCGCCGACGGTGCACCGGCCGCGTCACCGAGAATGGCGTCCGCGCGACGCAGCAACATGCGGGCGCGGGCGTGCGTGCGCGACGGCGCCGCGGAGGCGTCGAACGAGACCACCGTGCCGTTCGTCATCGTCTCACCACCCTCCGTGCGGTCTGCAGAGCTGCGGCGTGCCGCAGTGTGACCACCCGTGCTCCGAGCCATTGCGCTACCTCCCTCTCCGACACGTGAACCGATCGGCGTCCCACGTCCTTCTCAACACCGTCGGCCTGTCGGTTACTCCCCTGAGCGGGCCGATCGAGCGCGATGTAAGCATGGAGGTCGGACATGTTCTCCGGACCGTCTCGCGCGATCGACCCGAGGTCGGGCCGATCGACCCGAGGTCGATTCGTTCGAACGCGTGTTCGATGACTTCACTGTAGCGCGGACGTCCGACACGATGCGAGGGATCGAGGTGAGTACCGTTCACGACGCCCGAGGCGGCCCCTCCGACGAGGGCATTCGTCTGATCGAACTCACCCCGCAGGACATGCGCCGACGGTTGACCGAAGCCCTGTCCGTCTACGTCGCCGCGATGGGCTACCCGCGCGGAACCGAGTTGCATCGGGCGCCGATGTGGGCGGAGCACATCCTGCGGCCGGGGTGGGGCGCGGTGGGAGGAGTCTCACACAACGACCACCTGGTGGCGATCGCCTACTGCTATCGCGGAGCGCCACATCAGTGGTGGCATCAGCAGGTCCGCGACGGGATGCGACGAGCGGGGTGGTCCGCCGAGAACGCCGAGCGGGTCCTCTCGGACTACGTCGAGTTGACCGAGCTGCACGTCTCCCCCGAGGCTCAGGGGCACCGTCTCGGCGAACGGCTCCTGCTCGCCCTCATGGCGGGCCGCCGGGAGAGTTCCGTGCTGCTCTCCACCCCCGAGGTCACCGGCGAGGACAATCGAGCATGGCGTCTCTACCGGCGGACGGGGTTCCAGGACGTCGTGCGCCGATTCCACTTCGCCGGGGACGCCCGACCCTTCGCGGTGCTCGGCCGCGAATTACCCCTGACACCCGGGACCGGACTCGGTCTCGACACCACCACAGAAGAGGGGCCGACCACGTGATCGATGCCGCCGTCGTCGGATCGGGTCACAACGCACTCGTCTCCGCCGCCTACCTGACCGATGCCGGATGGTCCGTCCGCGTCCTCGAACGAGACACCGTCGTCGGAGGCGCGGCCTCCACGGTCGAGCGCTTCCCCGGCCACAAGGTGGATCGGGGCTCGTCCGCGCACATCATGATCCGGCAGACCGGCATCATCGAGGAGTTGCGTCTCGCCGATCACGGCCTGCGCTATCTCGACTGCGACCCGTGGGCGTTCGCGCCGCCTCCGCCCGGCACCGACGAGCCGGGCATCGTGTTCTCCGTGGACCTGGACGCCACCTGTGCCTCGATCGAGGCGGCGTGCGGACGCAAGGACGCGGACGCGTACCGCGCGTTCGTCGCACTGTGGGGGCCCCGCAGCGCACGTGTCATGACGTCGTTCGGGAGTCCGCCCACCGGGAGGGCTCTGCTGTCCTCCTTCTGGGGCATGGACGCGAGCGACGGTGCGGCGGCCCTGTCCCGCGAGTTCCTCGCGTCGGGCGACTCGCTTCTGAACCGGTGGTTCGACAGCGAGCGCCTGAAAGCGGCTCTCGCGTGGTTCGGCGCCCAGTCCGGTCCGCCGATGTCCGAGCCCGGCACGGCCCCGATGGTGGCCTTCAACGCTCTGATGCACACGACCCCGCCCGGCCGCGCCGTCGGCGGCAGTGGCGCGCTGAGCGTCGCGCTGCAGACGAAGATCGAGGCCGACGGAGGCACCGTCACCCTCGGTGACGCCGTCGTGTCGGTCACGCGTGTCGGAGACGGATGGTCGGTCCGCACCGCGAGTGGCGAGGAGGTGCGCGCACGCACGGTCATCGCCGGGTGCCACATCCTGACCACGCTCGACCTCCTCGACGCCGGCGGTTTCGACACGGCGACGACGGAGTCGTGGCGACGGCAGATCGACGTGGGGCCGGGCATCGGCATGGTGGTCCGCGCATCGACGTCGTCGTTGCCGCAGTATCCCGGCGCTCCCGGCGTCGAGTCGTCCAGCCGCGGACTGCAACTGCTGGTACACGACCGGGCCCAGCTCCGTCGGGCGCACGGAGCGGCATCGGCAGGCGATCTCCCGCCGGCGCCGGTGGTGCTGGCCATGAGCTTCAGCGCGGTCGACCCATCGATCGCGAAGCCCGGCGAACACCAGGTCTCGCTGTGGTCGCAGTGGCACCCGTACCGACTGGCCGACGGTCGGAGCTGGCGAGGCGGCAGCCCCGAGGTGGCGGAACTGGAGGGTGATCGGATCGTCGCCGAGGTGGACAAGTACGCCCCCGGCTTCGCCGACAGCATCCTGCAACGGCACACCCAGTCCCCGTGGGACCTCGAACAGGAACTCGGGCTCGTCGGGGGCAACGTGATGCACGTCGAGATGTCACTGCACCAGATGATGATGTGGCGCCCCATGCCGGCGCTCGCGGACATGACCGTGCCCGGAGCCCCGTCGTTCTTCCTGACCGGCGCCTCGATGCACCCCGGCGGCGGTGTCTCCGGATCCAGCGGCCGCAGTGCCGCCCGGCTCGCGATCGCCGAACGCGCGGGCAGTCCTCTGAAGCGCGTGGCGTCGCGTCTGGGCGCCGCTCTCCCGGGCCGCCGATGAGGTCGGGAGACACTCTCCGCGCGTCGGGGCGAGCCACACCCGTCGCGGTGGGCTTCGCCGTCGCGGCCGTCCTCGCGCAGATCAGTTACCCGCTCGTCTCGGGCGGCGTCAAGGACGCCGTGACGTTCTGTGTCGTCGCTCTGCTCGCCGCCGCCTGCGTCACGCACGCGGCGAGCGCACGCGGGGCCGGGTGGGCCACGCTCATGGTGCTGCTCACCGCCGGGATCGGTCTGACGGCCGAGATCATCGGCACGCGAACCGGCATGCCCTTCGGGTGCTACGAGTACGCGCAGGACCGCATCGGACCCTCCCTGGCCCACGTGCCGGTGGTGGTTCCGTTCGCCTGGACGGCCGGCCTGTACCCGGTGTGGTGCGCCGCCACCGTCGTCGCGCAGCGGATGCGCCGACCGGTGCTCACCCGCGTGGGACTCACGACCGTCGGCGTCGTGGGGTGGGATCTGTATCTCGACCCTCAGATGGTGGCCGACGGTCAGTGGACCTGGTGCAGTCCCTTCGCTCCCCTGCCCGGGCTCGACGGCATCCCGTGGACCAACTATGTGGGATGGCTGCTCGTCGCGGCGCTCATGGCCGTCGCCATGGAGGTCCTGGGGCGGTCACCGATGCGCACGCCCACGGTGAGCCCGCTGGTGCCGTGGGGGCTGTTCGTGTGGACGTGGCTCGGCTCCGCTCTCGCCCATGCGGTCTTCCTGCCGGACCTCGGTTGGTCCGCTCTGTACGGCCTCGTCGCCATGGGCGTCGTCGGTGTCCCCTTCCTCCTCGCCCTGTCCCGACCCCGGTCGGACATCGCTCGCGACGCGCCACGCCGCGCCGACCGACCCGTTCACTGACGGTGTCGCGGCGGCCTGGCACGATGACCGCTGTGCCCCACCCCGCTGCTCCTCGCACGTCGCCGCGCGTTCCCGTACCGCGCCGCGTGGTCTCCGTCCTCGTGCTCGCCCTGCTGGCGGTTCCGCTGCTGGCCGGGTGCCTCCGGGCACAGGTGTCCATGGGCGTGTCCTCGAACGACCGGGTGTCCGGCCGCATCGTCGCCGCGACGGTGCCGACGGCCGAGGGTGACACCGGACCGGGCATGGAGGTCCCCGACAGCCTGGGCAGCAAGATCCGGGTGCAGCCGTACGACTCGGACGGGTACGTCGGCAGCGAGGCGCTGTTCAGCGACCTCACGTTCGGTGACGTGCAGCAGCTCGCGGCACTGTCCGACCAGTCGGTCGGCCTCTACCAGCTGTCCCTGGTCCGCGCGGGTGACCTCGTCACTCTCGCCGGCCAGGTCGATCTGAGCTCCGTACCCGCCGAGGGCAGCGACGTGCAGTTCACCATCGCCTTCCCCGCTCGTGTCACCACCACCAACGGCGCCCGCGAGGGCGACAACGTGGTGTCCTGGAAGCTCCCCGCCGGCGAGCGCAGCACCCTGCGCGCCGAGGTGCGCTACTCGGATCCGAACACGCGCAGCTTCGCCGGGTGGGCCGGCATCGTCTTCGGTGTCACCGTGGGTATCGCGGCCATCGTCGGCGGCATGGCCTACGTCGCCCGCGACGCTTCCGGCGGACGCCGACGCGATGCGGAGTCGGCCGGCCGCCGGTGACCGCCCGGCGCCGAGCCCGGAACGCGGTCCGAGTCGGCTCTCTCGCCTCGATCGCCACCGCGGGCATCGCCCTGATCAACGCAGCGACCGCACCCCGCGTGCTGCCCTCGTCCGCGGCGACGGTGCGGGCCGGTGAGCGCATCACGGTCTGCATTCCTGCCCGTGACGAGGCAGACCGTCTCCCCGACCTGCTGCGGGATCTGCTGGCTCAGCGCTCCCGGTCCGCGATGACCGTGCTCGTGCTGGACGACGACTCGTCCGACGGGACCGCGGACGTCGCCCGGGCCGTCGTGGGTGACGATCCGCGTTTCCGGATCCTGGCGGGCCGCACGACCGAGCCGGCCGACGCGCCGGGAATGGGCAAGTCCCTCGCCTGCCTCGACCTCGGCCGCCGCGCGCTCGCGACCACCGATCCGACCCTCGTCGTCTTCCTCGACGCGGACGTGCGATTGCATCCTGACGCACTGGACGCCGCCGCGTCCGTTCTCCGCGAGCACGACGTGGCCATGCTCTGCCCGTGGCCCGCGGAGACGGCGGTGACGACGATCGAGCGGGTCGTCCAGCCTCTGCTGTCGTGGTCGTGGTCGGTGACCCTCCTCGTCCGGGCCGCCAATCGAGGCCGTCGGCCGTCGATGGGCGTGGCCAACGGGCAGTTCCTCGTGCTCGACGCACCGTCCTACCGCGTGGTCGGCGGACACGAGTGCACACGCTTCGCGGTGGCCGACGATCTGACGCTGGTGCGGCACGTCCGCTCCCGCGGTCTCCCGACGGCAGTGGCGTACGGCGGGCGAGTCGCGACGTGCCGCATGTACACCGACGCCGCGCAGGTGCGTGCCGGTCACGCGAAGTGGCTCTGGTCCCAGTTCGGCGGCGCTGCAGGCACTCTCGCCGTCTCGGCGATCGCCACAGCCGTATGGGTCCTGCCACCGATCGCGATGGCCGCGCGCGGATCGACCCGCCGGTGGGGAGTCGCCGGGTACCTGGCGGGATGGGTGTCGCGCATCGCTGCGCGGCGCGCGGAGGGCAGCGACGACTCGCTGGCCCGCGACGTCGTCACCTCGGCGCTGCACCCACTGTCCATCGCGGCGGGCTCGGCGCTGTTGGCCTCATCGGACCGGGGACGCCGCCAGGGCACTCTCGTGTGGAAGTCGCGCGTTCTGGCCACCCGGCACTGATCCGGTACCGATCCCACCCGTGCCCTCCGGAACCGGGCGGGCGAGCCCGAGATTGCCGACGACCTCACTGGTGGCCTTCGCGAAGTTCAGCGTGATGAAGTGCAGGCCGGGGGCGCCCTCGGCGATCAGTCGCTCCCCCATCTCGGTGGCGATCTCGATGCCCACCGCGCGCACGGCGGCCCGGTTCTCGTCCGGGTCGGACCCGGCCGCGGCGGACAGGCGCTTCTCGACGGATGCGGGCAGCGCAGATCCCGACAGCTCCATCGCACGCTTGACGCTGCGCAGCGACGTGATGGGCATGATCTCGGGGATGATCGGCTTGGCGCCCTGCTCCGGATCGAACGCGGCGACACGGTCACGCAGGCGGAGATAGTCCTCGACGTCGAAGAACATCTGGGTGATCGAGTACTCGGCGCCCGCACGCAGTTTCGCGACCAGATGGCGGGTGTCGTGGTCGAGATCGGGCGCGCGGTGATGTCCCTCGGGGAACGACGCGACACCGACGTGGAAGTCGCCCAGCTCGCAGACCAACCGCACCAGTTCCTCCGCGTACTCGACGCCGTCCGGATGCTTCTCCCACGGACCCAGCGGATCGCCGGGAGGGTCGCCACGCAACACGAGAATGTTGGAGATGCCGCGGTCCGCGTAGGCCCCGACCATCGCGCGCAGCTCGGTGCGGCTGTGCCCCACGGCCGTGAGGTGGGCCACGGGCAGCAGGTTGGTGACCTCCGCCAGCTCGCCGGTGACCCGCACCGTGCGATCACGCGTGGATCCGCCCGCCCCGTACGTCATGGACACGAAGGCGGGATGCATCTGCTCGAAGGTGCGCACGGCACGCCACAGGCGGTCCTCGGCGGCCTCGTCGCGAGGAGGCGAGAACTCGACGGAGAACGGAACACTCCCGTGCGCCGCGGAATTCAACCGGTCGATCACCGACGGAGTGCGGCTGACCCGCGCGCGGGAGGATTCGTCTGTCACGCCTCACAGCATAGATTCCCGCGCCGACCTGCTCGGGCCCCCAGGTCGTCCGCACCGGCGCCGTGTCCGAATACCCGGATAGAGTCGGGGGTGCCAGGACGCTGCGCCCGCGACCCGACCGCATCCCGACCGATTGCCCGCGGACACCGTCCGCCGCCCCGAACACCGGAGGAAACTCTGTCCGCCGCACCGCACAGCCCCGCCGCCCACCGACCGCTCGACGTGGAGTCCGCCGCGGACGACCGTGATCAGTGGCCGCTGGGGACGTTCGTCGATGCGGTCGAGACGTCCCTGCGCGATTTCGTCGCGACGCAACAGGCCACGGTCGACTCGGTCGGTCCCATCTACACCGACGCCGTGGCAGAGCTCACCTCCTTCGTCTTCCGCGGCGGCAAGCGGATCCGCCCCGCTTTCGCGTGGACGGGCTTCCTGGGTGCGGGCGGCGATCCGCACGCCGCCGAGGCCGACGCCGTCCTCGACGTGTGCTCCGCCCTCGAATTCGTCCAGGCGTGCGCGCTGGTGCACGACGACATCATCGACGCGTCCTCGACCCGTCGCGGATTCCCCACAGTCCACGTCACCTTCGCCGAACGGCACCGCGCGGCCGGGTGGCGCGGGAACTCGGACAAGTTCGGCGAGTCGGTCGCGATCCTGCTGGGCGACATCGCGCTCTGCTGGGCCGACGATCTCGTCCGCGCGGCGGCACTGGAAGCCGCCACGTCGGCACGCCTCGCTCCGGTGTGGTCCGCGATGCGCACCGAGGTGCTCGGCGGACAGCTGCTCGACATCGCCGTGGAGGCCAGTGGAGACGATTCCGTCGAGGCCGCGCTCCAGATCGACCGCTACAAGACG
Source organism: Rhodococcus sp. BP-160 (assembly GCF_019836205.1). Classification (NCBI taxonomy): domain Bacteria; kingdom Bacillati; phylum Actinomycetota; class Actinomycetes; order Mycobacteriales; family Nocardiaceae; genus Rhodococcus; species Rhodococcus sp. BP-160. The sequence goes on along the minus strand of NZ_JABUEK010000002.1, from coordinate 463,038 downwards.
GCGGCCTACACGGTGGAACGCCCTCTCCTCATCGGCGGCACGCTCGCCGGCGCCGGCCCCGACCTGCTGGAGGTCTACAGCACGTTCGGTGCGGACATCGGCATCGCCTTCCAGCTGCGGGACGACCTGCTGGGAGTGTTCGGGGATCCGTCCGTGACCGGCAAGCCGTCCGGCGACGATCTGCGCGAGGGCAAGCGGACGGTGCTCCTCGCCGCAGCCCTGGACGCGGCGGACGAACGCGATCCCGCCACCGCGGCTGCTCTGCGCGCGGGAATCGGCACGGACCTCTCCGAGGCTGCCGTCGACGACCTGCGTGCGCACATGATCGATCTCGGTGCCGTCGACGACGTCGAGCGCCGCATCACCACACTGACCGACAGCGCCCTGGCGGCGCTGAACGCGTCCGATGTCACCGAGGACGCCAAGAGGCGGCTCACGGCCATGGCCTACACCGCCACCAGGAGAACCTCATGACGCATGCCACCGTGTCCGGACCCACCGATCACGTGATCGTCGTGGGCGCCGGTCTGTCCGGCCTCGCCGCGGCGCTCCACCTCCGCGGCACCGGTCGCGAGGTCACCGTGATCGAGAAGTCCGACACCGTCGGCGGCCGGGTGGGTTCCGTCGCGGCGCCGGGCTACCGCATCGACACGGGCGCGAGCGTTCTCACGATGCCCGACCTGATCGATCAGGCGCTCGCCGCCGTGGGTGCGACCCGCGAGTCCACCACGCCTCCCCTGCGTCTGACACCGTTGCATCCGGCGTACCACACCCGTTTCGCCGACGGCACCACCATCGACGTCCACTCCGATCCCGAGCGGATGATCGCGGAGGTCGGCGAGAAGTGCGGGTCGGACGAGGCTCGGCGCTACCGCACGCTCCGCGCGTGGATCGGATCGATGTTCGACGCGGAGTTCGACCGCTACATCGACGACAACTTCGACTCACCGCTCGACCTCGTGGGCGAGCGCAGGGCGCGAGCGAACACGCTGACCCTGCTGCGTCTCGGGGGGTTCGGAAAACTCGGAAAGCGGATCGACAAGCTCATCGACGACCCGCGACTGCGCCGCATCTTCACCTTCCAGGCTCTCTACGCCGGTGTCGCGCCCGCCAAAGCTCTCGGGGTCTACTCCGCGATCTCGCACATGGACACGTCGTTGGGTGTGTCGTTCCCGGACGGCGGAATGCAGTCGATCGCGAACGCGATGGCCGACGCGTTCGTGAGTGCGGGCGGCACGCTGCTGCTCTCCACCGGCGTGGCCGCCATCGAGAAGGGCGGGACCCGCGCTCGCGCGGTGGTGACCGAGAACGGCGAGCGGCACACGTGCGACTCCCTGATCCTCACGCCGGATCTCCTGGTGACGGATCGCCTTCTCGCCACCGCCGGCATCACCGTGCGCCGCAAGATCCGGGCGTCACCGTCCTGTGTCGTGGTGCACGGCCGCGTGCCGGTGGACGTCACCGCGCGGTGGTCGTCCCGCTCGCACCACGTCATCGACTTCGGGCACAACTGGAACGAGACGTTCGAGGAGCTCACCGCCTCGCGCGGGCGCGGCACACTCATGTCGGACCCGTCGTTGCTCATCACCCGGACCTCGCTGACCGATCCGGCTCTGCGCGTCACGCACGACGGCGTCGAGCAGGAGCCCATCTCGATCCTCGCGCCCTGCCCCAATCTCGACAGCGCGCCGTTGGACTGGTCCGCCATCACCGACCCCTACGTGCGGGAGATCCTGCTCGAGATGGATCGCCGCGGTTACACCGGCGTGTCCGAGCACCTCGAGATCGACCACATCGACACGCCGGCCACCTGGCTCGCGCAGGGGATGGTCGCGGGAACCCCGTTCTCGGCGTCGCACATCTTCCGCCAGACCGGCCCGTTCCGGCGCCGCAACCTGGTCAAGGGCATCGACAACGTCGTCCTCGCCGGGTGTGGCACCACCCCCGGAGTGGGTGTGCCGACGGTGTTGATCTCGGGTCGACTGGCCGCCGAACGCATCGATCCGTCCGTGCGTCGCTCGGCCCGTGTGGCCGTCTGACGGCGGGCCGGTTCGTCTTCCGGTCCGGAGCCTCTAAACTCACGTGAGTTCAGCCCGGCTTCCGCACGGTCGCCGGCATGTCGCGTCTTCCGGGGAGGAACATGACGACGTCCTCCCCACTCCGGGCCGCGGACGCCACCGACGAGTCGTCGTGGCGATCGACACGACGGTTCTTCGGCGGACGCGCCGGCCGCGCCACGTTGGTGGGTCTGGCCGGGTCCGCGCTCATCACCTTCGGCGGTTTCGGCTCGGGTGCCGTGCGCCGTCGTGACCCGCTGCTCGAGGCGATGCACCTGTCCTGGCTCCGCTTCGGGCACGGACTCGTCTTGTCGACCGTCATGGTGTGGATCGGCGTGCTGCTCATGATCGCCGCGTGGGTCCGTCTCGGACGCGCCACTCTCGGTCACCGGACCACGGTGCGGCAGCTGCGTTGGGTGGTGCCGCTCTGGATCGCGCCGCTCCTGCTCGCGGTCCCGATGTTCAGCCGCGACGCGTACTCCTATCTCGCACAGGGCGCCCTCCTCCGGGACGGGTTCGACCCGTACGCCGTCGGTCCCGTCGCCAATCCCGGTGTGCTGCTGGACAACGTGAGCAACGTCTGGACCACCACCACCGCGCCCTACGGCCCGCTGTTCCTCCTGCTGGGCGAGGGCATCACCTCGCTCACGGGCGACAACGTGATCGCCGGGACGATGCTCCTGCGCCTGACCATGCTGCCGGGGCTCGCCCTCACCATGTGGGCAGTTCCCCGCATCGCCCGACACTTCGGCGCGGATCCTGCCGTGGCCCTGTGGCTCGCCGTGCTCAATCCCCTGGTCCTGATCCACCTGATCGGCGGCGTCCACAACGAGATGCTCATGGTCGGTCTCATGACGGCCGGCATCGCCGCCGTCCTCGACCGCCACCACGTCGCCGGGATGGGGCTCGTCGCGGTCGCCGTGGCGATCAAGGCCACCGCGGGTATCGCGCTGCCCTTCCTGGTGTGGATCTGGATGCTCCACGAGCGCGACCGGCTCCGCACCGAGAACGAGGCGCGGGCCGAGCGTGGTGACCCGCCGCGACGCCAGCACGTCCTGCTGGTGTTCGCGAAGACCGCAGGTATCGGTTTCGCCGTGTTCGTCGCGGTGTTCGTCGTCGCGTCCCTGGTGGCCGGCGTCGGCATCGGCTGGCTGACGGCGCTCTCGGGCTCGGCCAAGATCATCAACTGGCTCTCGCTGCCGACCATCCTCGCCCACCTGGTCACGGTCTTCACCGGGTGGTTCACGGGCGCTCGGCTCGGCCCCGTGCTCGAGGTGACCAGGATGCTGTGCGCGGTGGCTCTGGCCGCGATCCTGGCCACGGCGTGGTGGCGATCGCGCCACTCGGAGCGCGGCGCACTGCTGGGCATACTCGTGTCGCTGGTGGCCATCGTGATCCTGTCCCCGGCCGCTCTCCCCTGGTACTACTCGTGGCCTCTCGCCGTCGCCGCAGGTCTCACCATGTCGGCGACCACCTTGACCGTGCTGGTGGGCCTGTCCGCCTGGCTCATGTTGGTGTTCCAGCCGGACGGGTCCATCGGTCTCTACACGTTCCCGCACGTCGTGCTGGCGACGTTCGCCGCAGTGGTCGCCGCGCTGTCGCTCCGGACGGTCGATCCCCTCCGCCTGCGGGCCGTCACACACCCGGAGCACGAGAACACGTTCGTCCCGGCCCCGCGCGTCCGCGCCGAGACCGCCCGCCCGGACCAGCCCCGTCCGGACCAGCCCAGCCAGGAGTTGACCGAGTGACCGATCTTCCCGAGGCCTACGCGCTGTGCCGGGACGTGGCGGCCGAACACGGCAAGACGTACTTCCTCGCCACCCGCCTGCTGCCGACCGACCGTCGGCCCGCGGTGCACGCGCTGTACGCGTTCGCACGCATGGTCGACGACATCATCGACGTCGACATGATCGCCGAGCGCGGCGACGACACGGCGGTCGCACTCGACCTGGCGCTGCTCACCCGCATCGAGGAGCGACTGAACGAGGGTCTCGCCTCGACCATCGCCCCGCCGACGTCGGTCCCGCCCGGACCCGACCGGCGCAACGAGCTGATCCTGGCGGCCCTGTTCGACACCGCACGTCGCTACGACATCCCGTCCGAGTACTTCACAGCCTTCATGACGTCGATGCTCATGGACGTACCGCACTCGGCGATCTACAAGGATCGCTACGCCACCATGGACGAGTTGTCGACGTACATGTACGGCTCCGCCGCCGTGATCGGGCTGCAGATGCTCCCCATCCTCGGCACCGTGTGTCCGGTCGAGGAGGCCCGCCCGACGGCGTCCGCTCTCGGCGAGGCTTTCCAGGTCACGAACTTCGTTCGCGACGCGGGCGAGGATCTCGCGCGCGACCGCATCTATCTGCCCGGCGACGTGCTCACCGCCTACGGCGTCGACGAGGACCTGCTGTGGTGGTGCCGCCGTACGGACTCCGTCGATCCGAGGGTCCGCCGCGCTCTGGCCGACATCATCGCCACCACCCGCGCGCTCTACCGCACCGCCGAGCCCGGCATCGCCCTGCTGGAACCGCGGGCGCGCGAGGGCATCCGGGTCGCGTTCGCGCTGTACCAGGACATCCTCGAAGCCGTGGAGAACGACGGTTACCGGTCGTTGTCCGTCCGCTCTCGCGTGGGCACTCCTCGGCGCGCTCGTGTCGCCGCGACCGCGGCCGGTCGAGGTCTTCTCGTCAGAGCCGGAGAACGGCTCCCGCGGCCCGGGTCACGCGCCGCCTGATCCGATCGAGCGCTAGAAGGCCATGGCCTGGGCGCGGCGGATGATCTCGCGGGCGTGGTCGCCGCGCAGCACGTCGGCCGGCATGCCCGGCAGACTGTCGTCCGGGGTGAAGAGCCACCGCAGAATCGACGGGTGGTTGTAGCCGCCGTCGAGCAGAACCGCGATCGCACCGGCGAGGTACTTGATCGGCTCGCCGTCCTCGCCGACGAACTTCGCGGGGATCGAGACCACTCGATCGCGGCGCACCGCGATCAGCTTGTGCTCACGCACCATCTGGTAGAGCTTCGTCACGGGGACGCCCATGATCTCGGCGGCGTCGGGAATCGCGATCACGGCCTCGTCGGCAGGCAGGACGTCGTCGCAGTAGGGAATGGCACTCACGCGGTCAAAGGTAGTCACGGCCCGCCGCCAGGACAATTCGCCGACGCCCGCTTCCCGCGCCGTGTTCCCGCACACGTGACTGCTACCTCATCCGTCACACTGGCTACCATCGAATGATCGGCATCGATCGATGCGAGAACACGACAGGAGAGTGGACGCAGGTGACAACGTCAGGTCCGTCGCTGCTCGGCGCGCTGCTGGACCGTCGTTACCGCGTCGACGCGCCGATCGCCCGCGGCGGTATGTCCACGGTCTACCGGGGTCTCGACCTGCGTCTGGACCGGCCCGTGGCCATCAAGATCATGGACCCCCAGTTCGCCGCCGACCCCGAGTTCGTGCGTCGCTTCGAGTTCGAGGCGCGCGCGGTCGCCCGGCTCAGCCACCCGGGTCTGGTCGCCGTCCACGATCACGGTCGCGACGGTCAGCACGCCTTCCTGGTCATGGAACTGGTCGAGGGCGGCACGCTGCGCGAGTTGCTCCGCGAACGCGGTCCCATGCCCCCGCACGCCGTCGCCGCCGTTCTCCAACCCGTACTCGACGGACTCGCGGTCGCGCACCGCGGTGGCCTCGTGCACCGCGACGTCAAACCGGAGAACGTGCTGATCTCCGACGCGGGCGAGGTCAAGATCGCCGACTTCGGTCTGGTGCGCGCCGTGGCCGCGTCGACGACGACGTCCAACAGCGTCATCCTCGGCACTGCCGCCTACCTCTCCCCCGAACAGGTGACCACCGGATCGGCCGACGCGCGCAGCGACGTGTACTCGGCGGGCATCCTGCTCTTCGAACTGCTGACCGGACGCACGCCGTTCCAGGGAGACACCTCCCTCTCGATCGCGTACCAGCGCATCGAGAACGACGTTCCGCCGCCGAGCTCGGTGATCGCAGGGGTGCCGCCCCACTTCGACGCACTGGTGCGCGACGCGACGGCGCGGCGGCCCGAGGAGCGGTTCCGCGACGCCGGCACGATGGGCGACGCGGTGCGCTCGGTCACCAGGACCCTCGCTCTGCCCCACTACCGGGTGCCGTCCCCGTCGCGGTCGGCCGAGCATCTGAGCGCCGAGACGCTGAACGCTCCGCGCCCCTACGCTCCGCAGGCTCCGCGTACTCCGGAGACGGAGATCGTGTCGGTCCCCGCGGACGACTTCTCCGCCGCCTCCGACCGCGGGCAGCCGTCCACCGGCGGCGTTCAGCACACGCGGATGGTGACCACCGCGACTCCCCGCGGCGCCGACGAACCGCGGTCCACCGCCGCCGAGCCGGTGGACCGGAAAGCCTTCGCGTTCCCGGACTTCGACGCGGACAAGCGCAGGTCGCGTCGAGTCGCACTCACGTGGCTCGCGATCGTCGTGATCGTGGCGATCCTGCTCGGCACCGTCGGCTGGTGGGCCGGGTCCGGCCGCTTCACCGCGGTGCCGGCGATCGACGGGCTCGACCGATCCACCGCCGTCTCCGCCATCGAGGCGGCCGATCTCTCGGCGACCGTCGAGGGCCGCTACACCGACAGCGATCCCGTGGACCGATTACTCGGAACCGATCCTCCCGCAGGGTCACGGATCGCCCGGGGCGAGACCGTGACCCTTCTCGTTTCTCAGGGCAGGCCCACAGTCCCGGCCCTCGGGAACGCGGACTCGACCGCGGTGGAGGCGGCACTGCGGGAGCGGACGTTCGTCCCCGTGGACGGCGGTGACGCCTTCAGCAGCGCCGCACCCGTCGGTGCGGTCGCTGCACTCGACCCCGCGCCCGGGACGGTCCTGCCGGTGGGCAGCGAGGTCCGGGTGGTGACCAGCAAGGGCGCTCCCCCCGTCGACGTTCCCGACGTCCGGGGCGAGACGGAGCAGCAGGCGCGCGCAGAACTCGATCGGGTCGGCATCACTGTGGCGACGGTGGACTCCGTCTTCGACGAGGACGTCGACGGTGGCCGTGTCATCGGGACCGACCCGGCGAGCGGCACGTCCGTGACCGCGGGATCGACCGTCACGCTGCGGGTGTCGACGGCCGTGGAGGTGCCCTCGATGCTCGGACGTACCGTCGGCTCGGCGCGGTCGGAACTCGAACGCCTGGGGCTCACCGTGGTGGTGCGCCAGGTCGCGCAGACGGATCGCTCGCTCGTCATCGCCCAGTCGCCCGGTCAGGGCGACCGAGTGCAGAAGGGCAGCACGGTCACTCTGACCGCGCTGCCCTGAGTTCTGCTCCGGCGATCAGCCGCGCAGCATCTCCGCGACGAGGAAGGCCAGCTCGAGGGACTGCTGCGTGTTCAGTCGCGGGTCGCAGGCCGTCTCGTACCGTCCGGACAGATCGAGGTCCGAGATGTCCTGGGCGCCGCCGAGGCACTCGGTGACGTTCTCACCGGTGAGCTCGACGTGGATGCCACCCGGGTGCGTCCCGAGCTCGTTGTGCACCTCGAAGAAGCCCTGGACCTCGTCGACGATGCGGTCGAAGTGGCGCGTCTTGTAGCCGGTGGACGCCTCGTGCGTGTTGCCGTGCATGGGGTCGCACTGCCAGATGACCTGGTGACCGGTGGCCTGCACCTTCTCGATGATGGGCGGCAGCAGGTCCCGAACCTTGCCGTTGCCCATGCGCGAGATCAGCGTCAACCGGCCGGGCTTGTTGGTCGGGTCGAGCCGCTCGACGTACTCGACGGCCATCTCGGGCGTCGTGCTGGGACCGATCTTCAGTCCGATGGGGTTGGAGACCAGCTCGGCGAACGCGATGTGCGCGCCGTCCAGCTGCCGCGTGCGGTCGCCGATCCACAGGAAGTGTGCCGACAGGTCGTAGAGCTTGGCGTGCTCGTCGTCGTTGTCCAGACGCAGCATCGCGCGCTCGTAATCGAGCACGAGCGCCTCGTGAGAGGCGTAGATGGTGGCCTGGTGCAGGTTCGGATCCGTGACGCCGCACGCGTCCATGAACTTGAGACCGTTGTCGATCTCGGAGGCGAGCTGCTCGTACCGGGCACCGGCCGGCGAGTTCTGCACGAACTCGCGGTTCCAGTCGTGCACCTTGTGCAGGTCGGCCATGCCGGCGCCGGTGAGCGCGCGCACCAGGTTCATCGCGGCGCTGGCGTTGGCGTAGGCGCGGACCAGGCGCGACGGGTCGTGCTGGCGGACGGCGTCGTCGGCCACGAGGGAGTTGACCATGTCGCCGCGGTAGGACTTCAGGCCCAGAGCGTCCACGTCGGAGGAGCGGGGCTTGGCGTACTGGCCGGCGATGCGCGCGACCTTCACCACGGGCATCGACGCGCCGTAGGTGAGCACGACGGCCATCTGCAGCAGCGTGCGGATGTTGCCCTTGATGTGGGGCTCGGTGTTGTCGACGAAGGTCTCGGCGCAGTCACCGCCCTGCAGCAGGAACGCCTCGCCGCGGGCGACGGACGCGAGCTTCTCCGACAGCGCCTCGACCTCGCTGGCGACCGTGATGGGCGGCACGCTCTCGAGGACCTTGCGCATGGCCTCCGCCTGATCGGCGGGCCAGCTGGGCTGCTGCGCCGCCGGCTTGGCCAGCGCCACGTCGAGTTGCTCGCGCATCGACTCGGGCAGCGGGGGAAGCTCGGGCAAGCGTTCGATCGGAACGTCGACAGTCCAGTTCACGCGTACAGAGTAGTCGCCCGCTCCGACGGCCGGGACCAGCGGTGTGTCACTCCCGACCGGACCACGCTCTCGCGGCCTCGACGGCCCGGAACTTCGCGAGATTGTGCCGGGCGTCGGCGAGCGCGTCGTGCGAGTCGTCCGGCACCGGCGGCAGCGCGGGCGACCCGTGCTCCTCCCAGTACTGCTTCAACTCCCGCGTGTACCGCGGCATGATCCGCGGGAGCGCCGTCATCGAACCCCACAGCTGGCACAGCGCGACGTGGTCGTACGCCGCCACCCAGGCCCACATCTCGACGGTCGGTCCGACGGTGCCGTGCGGCGCCGACACGAACTCGAGAATGTCGTCGCGGATGCGGCTGCGCGAGCGCCAGAGCGGCGACGAGAACGGCGGGAGCTTCGGCAGGACGTTGCGGCGGACCCAGGTGCCCGCGCGCTCGGGATCGAACTCCGTGGACACGGCGTAATATTCACGCCCGTCCTCCGCCACGATCCCGATGGACACCAGATCGATCGTGCGGCCGTCCTCGATGAACTCGCAGTCGTAGAAGTAACGCACGTCTGCGAGCCTAGGTCACCGAAAGGATCCACCCCGACCATGACGTGGACTCTGCCGTCCGCCCCTCCCTACACCGGGCCGGGGGCGTCGCTGCCCCGACCGGTCGCCGTGATCGCGAAGGTCGCGGTGTGCGTCGGGCTCGTGGCGGGCATCGCGTTCAACGTGGTCGGTCTGCCCCCGCTGCGGGAGTGGGGTGCGATCTACCGGCTCGACCTCGACGTGTACCGCATCGGTGGCCGCGCTCTGCTCGACGGCGTGAATCTCTACGGAGTCCTGCCGCGCACCTCGGTGAACATCCCGCTGCCGTTCACCTATCCCCCGATGGCCGCGGTGTCCTTCGCGCCGATGGCGGTCCTCCCGCTGCCGGCGGCCTCGTTGATCATGACGGCGATGACGATGATCCTGCTCGCCGTCACGGTGGCGGTGTGCCTGCGCTCTCTGGTGCACCTGTCGGCCGGGACGACGGCGTGGGTCACGGGCGGCATCACCGCGATCGCGTTCGCGCTCGAACCGGTGTGGTCCACCCTCGACTACGGGCAGATCAACGTCGTGTTGATGTGCCTCGTCGTTCTCGACGTCCTGCTGAAGCGCACCCCGTGGCCGCGCGGTCTGCTCATCGGCTTCGTCACGGCCATCAAGCTCACGCCGGCGGTGTTCGTCCTCTACTTCCTGCTGCGCAAGCAGTACCGGGCGGCCGTGGTCACCGGCCTGTCGTTCCTCGGGTTCACGGCACTCGGATTCGTCGCGACGTTCCGCGACTCGGTGCAGTACTGGACCGAGGTGCTGCTCGACTCGGACCGCATCGGCGGGCCGGGGTACATCTCGAACCAGTCCCTCACCGGGATGCTCGCGCGGCTGGGTCTCGCGGACGGCCCGCGGACGATCGTCTGGATGGTGTGCAGCGCCGTCGTGGGGCTGGTGGCCCTCGTCGCGATGCGACGCGCTCTGGCGGCACACGAGTACCTGCTGGCCCTGTGCGTCAATGCCGCTCTGGGCCTGCTGGTCTCACCGGTGTCGTGGTCGCATCACTGGGTGTGGACGGTGCCGATGCTGATGGTCCTGGTGCACGTCGGCGTGACGCGGCGCGCCCCCGCACTGGTGGCCCTCGCCGTGATCGGCGCAGTGCTGCTGCACTATCCGTCGCACTGGCGCCTCGCGCCCGGACGCTGGAACGGCCTGGGCTGGCCCCTGTGGGACCAGATCCAGGCCTCGTCCTACGTGTGGTGGGGACTGGTGTTCGTGATCGCGGTGGCGGCGGTGCCGCTGCGCGATCGACGCAGTCCCGAACGCCCCGGGGTGACCGCCGAGGCGGTCTGACTCAGCCCGCGCGGGTGTCGGGGATGCGCGCGGCCTCGGTCGACGGAGCCGGATCCACCACGGGGGCGGGCGTCTTCTTCATGCTCGCCGCGTACACGTCGACGTACTGCTGACCACTGAGCTTCATGAGCTCGTACATCACCTCGTCGGTGACGGCGCGCTCGACGAACCGGTTGCCGGCCATGCCCTCGTACCGCGAGAAGTCCAGCGGCTTACCGAACTTCACGCCGAGCTTGGTGGGGCGCGGAATCCGCGAGCCGATGGGATTCATCTTCGCGGTGCCGATCATCGCGACCGGAATCACCGGGACGCCGCTCTCGAGAGCCAGACGCGCCATACCCGTCTTGCCCTTGTAGAGCCGATCGTCCGGCGAGCGCGTGCCCTCCGGGTAGATACCCAGCACCTTGTTCTTCGCCAGCACGCGCAGTCCCGCGTCGAGCGCGTCCTGCGCGGCGGAGGCACCGGTGCGATCGATCGGGACCTGTCCCGCCGACGAGAAGAACCACTTCTGGAAGCGGCCCTTGAGGCCCTTGCCGGTGAAGTACTCGCTCTTCGCGAGGAACGTGATGCGACGCGGCACGACCAGGCATGCGTAGAACGAATCGAACACCGCCTGGTGGTTGCTGGCGAGAATCACCGGCCCGTCGTCGGGGATGTTCTCCAGGCCCTCCACGCGAGGACGGCCCATCACCTGCAACACCGGCCCGAGAAGGACGTACTTGAATATCCAGTACCACATGCCCGACATGCCTTTCTCGAAGTACCCGCGACCCGCACCGCGATGCCCGCGGCCCGCTCGGACATCTCGTGGGCGTAACTGTACCGGGGCTTTATGACACCAGCCACAGTTCGAGCGTCAGCTCGGACACATCTCACACCGCCGTCATCACCCGGCCATCGGCCGGACACGAATCCCTCCGCCGAACCGGTCAGGCGCGTGCCGCGCCCACCTCGACGCGCGCCAGCTCGGCCGCGCCGATCATGCCCGCGGCCTCCCCCAACTGGGTTCCGCGTATCCGGGCGAGGGGCCGGTGGCCGGCGCCCGTGATCTGCGCGGCGTAGTGCTCACGGGCGGTGTCCAGGAACAGCGCGGACGACGTGGCGACGCCGCCGGCGATGACCATCCGGTCGGGGTCGTAGACGTCCGACACCAGCGCCAGTCCGATGCCGAGCCACCGTGCGAACTCGGACATCGTCTCGATGGCCACCAGGTCACCGTCCTGCGCGGCGTTGGCGATGCGTCGACCGGTGAGGGATCCGGGATCGAGGAAGGCCTCACGCGCGAGCACCGTCGATCCCCGCGGGTTGGCGGCGAGGAGCTCGATCGCCGTGTCCACCAATGCGGTACCGCTGCAGTAGCGCTCCCAGCAGCCGCGCTTGCCGCACGCGCACTGACGCCCGTCGGGAACCACCTGCAGGTGGCCGAGTTCCGGCGCGATGCCGTAGCTGCCGCGGTAGAGCTTGCCGTCGATGAGGAGTGCGGCGCCGATGCCGGTGCCGATCGCGATCATGACGACGTTCCCACCGCCCGCGGCCGCACCGAAGCGGTGTTCCGCCCACGCGGCGGCGTTGGCGTCGTGCTCGAGGATGACCGGGATGCCGAGGCGTTCCGTCATCTCTCGCGCGACCGGGCGGTTCACCCACGGCAGGTGGGGGGCGAAACGCACGACGGTGCGGTCGGAGTTGATGAACCCGGCGACGGCGAGACCGACGGCCGCGATGTCGTGGCGGCTCGCGAGTTCACGCACGGCCCGGTCGATGCCGTTCTCGAGTGCGCGGGAGGACTGCGGCGTGGGCGCCTGGGTGGAGTCGAGCACCTGGCCGTCGACGTCGACCACCGACGCGCGGATGCTGGTGCCGCCCACGTCGATGCCGATGGTCAGAGGCCGGCTGGACCGGGACTGGGCGCTCACGTCTGCGGCATCCTCACGTGGTGGCGGGCGACCGGTGTCACCGGTCGCGATCGGGTCTGCGTGCCGGGTCGGGTTCACGCGTCCTGGTCACCGTAATCGGCTGGTAGCTCGCGGGGCGAACGACGGGTGGCGCAGCGCCCTCCGGCGCGTCGGCTCGTTCCGCGGCGCCGGGCGTGTGTCGCCCCGAACCGTGGGTCTGCAGGAAGTCCCGGAGCACGTCGATCAGACCGTCCATCTCACCGGTGACCAGCGTCAGCAGATCGTGGCGTTCCCCGCGCAGGGCGGCGGCGAGAGCGCAGAACGGGCACCAGGAGCAGCCCTGCCACTCGGGCGCGTCCTCGGTGTCGAGGCGGCGCAGCACCGGCTCGACCCGGTCGATGAGCAACTCGGCCAGCACCCGGAGCTCGGCCGCCAGGTCCCGCCGGCCCTCATCCATCGCCGGACTCCCCCGGTACGTCCGTCTTCTGCAGGTTCTCCGGCCACAGCGCCGGGTCGGGGGCGAAGGTCACGGACAGCACGCCGTCGTCGACGCCGGCACCGGTGACCACGCACCGACGCAGCACCGACGCCAACCGCAGTCGTCGTCGACTGCCCTGCGCACTCACGATCACGTCGTCCTCCACCCGACCCACCGCCACCGAGTCCGTGTCGACGAACGGCAGCGGGACGTCCATCACGTACACCGAGTCCAGGCCCTGCCCGGACTCGTGCCGCACCCGCGGCGACAGCGCGGGCAGCGCGCCGCCGTGTCCGGCCGCCACCTGCCCGTTCAGGTCGGCCGCGACGGCCCCCAGAGCAGTCGACCCTACCGGCTCGGTGGGCTGGGCCGACACGACGTCGACGCGGAGGTCGCCCACCGCGCCGCGGAACTCCGCCAGCGCCGCGCGATGCTCCGCGTGCGCCCGGTCCATCCAGAACACGCCGGGATGCGTGCCCAGCACGGACGACGGCGCCCCGGCCCCGAGGTCCGGGATCACCCCCACGGCCACCACACGATCGACGCGGACGCCGTGGAAACTGGTGACGGCCACCAGCTCTCGCGCCGTTGCGAAGGACCGCGCAGTCGGACGCGAGACTACGACGGCAGAGGTCCGTCCGTCGTCCTCGAGCACGGCGGTGACCGACGTCGCCGCCGCCACGACACGATCGACGAGCTCCACCAGGACGGCCGCGCGGACGTCCTGGCCCGTCGAGGCCACGACGCGGGCATGACGTGGCCAGATGCGTTCGACGTACCCCGCGACAGCTCCGGGGGTCGCGACGATCTCCCGCCAGGACATCGGTCCGGGGCAGTCGACGATCACGTCGTCCCACTCGCCGCTGTCGGCGACGCGCACCACCTCGAGCAGCGCGGTGAGCGGCTCGGCGCCCGGCAGCGACGTCAGCTCCTCGGGATCCGGCAGCGTCGGACCGGCGCCGTGGTCGTGGCGTCCGGCCATCGCCAGAGCCGTGGTCAGCAGGCGGTACTGCGATTCGAGAACGGCCGAGGGGTCGATGCGCAGCACCTCGACGGCGACGTCGGGCACCAGGTCCGACGGATCCGCGCCGTCGACGGACGCGAGAAGCACACGCCGACCGGCGCGGTGTGCGTCGACGGCCAGGGCCGCGGCGACGGTGGACTTGCCCGCACCGCCGGCTCCGACGACGAACGTGATCCGCGCGGCGGTCTCGGGAACGCGATCGCTCAGCCTTCGACTCGCTTCTTCAATTCCTTCAACGCGGTGTCGGTGATGACCTTCTCCGCCTTGCGCTTGAACAAGCCGATCATGGGAATGGCGAGATCGACCGTCAGTTCGTAGGTCACCTCGGTGCTTCCGGCACCTTTCTCGGTGAGCACATAGGACCCGACCTGGGACTTCTGCATCTCCCCCGCGACGAGCGTCCACGACACCGCGGTGCCGTCCGGCCGCCAGTCGTACTCGAGCTCGTAGGTGTCCTTGACCATGCCCGCGTCGAGCACGAACCGGACCCGGCGAGCCCGGCCGGACTCCCCCTCCTCGAGGATCTCGACCGACTTGGCCGCGGTGACCCATTCCGGATACCTGGGGAAATCGGCGATGACCGCCATCACCTCGTCCGGCGCCGCTCCGACGACGATCGATTTCGTGGTCTTGTCTGCCATGGAACTCGTTCCCTCCGCGCCGCGTGCCGTCACCTGATCGGCGTCCGTGTACCCACATGATCGACCGTCCGGTGGCACCGCCCGAACGGCGGGGTCGGTTCCTGTCGCCGCGAGTACCCGCGAGTCAGGACCGAAGCCCCGGGACCGGCGGTTCTCCCGCCGCCCGCCCGGCCTCGAGGAGCGCCTTGATCTCGAACGACATCTGCTTGCCCAGTACTCGTCGGCGGTGGGTGGACGGTTCCTGCACTCCGTCGGTCGGCTCCGCGTGCAGGAAGTAGTGGAGTACGACGCCGTCGAGCATCGGCTCGAGCCACACCTCCATGGTTCCCCGGAGCTGTCCCGCGACGACCCATCGGACACCCTTCTCGGCCCGGTCCTCCTGGACCGTGACGGTGAGACCCGGGAACCAGGCCCGCCATCGACGGGTGTCCGACACGAGCGCCGCGACGTCCTCGGCCCGCGCCGCGACGAACGTCTGGTCGGCGACCTGCACACTGCTCATGCGGACCAGAATCCCACGTGCCCTCGTCGACGGCGTCGACGACCTCGGTCGACGAGCACGTGCCGGTGACATCCGGGGAATGGACAGGATTACTGTGAAGCCTCGTCCGAAACCGCTACGACATCGGAGGAATCCGTGCGCGAGTTCACCGTCCCGGCACCATTCACCATCGAGGACGACGCGTCGGTGGTCGACGCCGTGTTCGCGCACGAGAAGACTCGGCCCGACGTCGTGGTGTACCGCCGCGCCACCCGCGACGGGTGGTCGGACGTCCGCGCAGCGGACTTCGCGGCCCAGGTTCGCGCAGTGGCCAAGGGGCTCATCGCATCCGGCGTCAAGCAGGGCGACCGGGTCGCCCTCATGTCGTCGACCCGCTACGAGTGGCCCCTGCTCGACTACGCGATCTGGTCCGCCGGCGCCGTCACCGTTCCGGTGTACGAGACGTCGTCGTCGGACCAGGTGCGGTGGATCCTCGAGAACTCGGGCGCCGCCGCGATGATCGCCGAGACGGTGGCCCACACGAACATCCTCACCGACATCCTTCCCGTGCTGCCGGGTGTCGCGACGGTACTGCAGATCGACGCCTCCGCCGAGCGGCCCGGCGCCATCGACGTCCTCACCGACGCCGGTGCCCAGATCACCGACGCGACGGTGGCCGACCGCGTCGCGGCGCTGCGCTCCTCGGACCCGGCGACGCTCGTCTTCACCTCCGGCACCACGGGACGGCCGAAGGGCTGCGTGCTCACGCACTCCAACCTGATCGCCGAGTCCCGCGGTATCGCCGCCAGTTCCATCGGCCGCATGCTCACCGAGGGACGCACCACCCTGATGTTCCTGCCGATGGCCCACGTGCTGGCACGTGCGGTGTCCATCGCCGCCTTCGACCAGGGCGCGACACTCGGGCACACCCACGACATCCCGCACCTCGTCGACAACTTCGGCTCGTTCCGACCGCACTTCATCCTCAGCGTCCCGCGCGTGTTCGAGAAGGTCTACAACACCGCGCGTCAGAAGGCTCACGGCGACGGCAAGGGCAAGATCTTCGACGCGGCCGCCGACACCGCCGTCGCCTACAGCGCGGCGCGGGACACCGGTGGCCCGTCGATCGTGCTGCGCGCCAAGCACGCTCTGTTCGACCGTCTGGTCTACGGCAAGCTTCGCGCAGCGCTCGGTGGGCAGTGCGAACTCGCCATCTCGGGCGGCGCCCCGCTGGGTGAGCGCCTCGCGCACTTCTACCGCGGCATCGGTGTGACCATCTACGAGGGTTACGGCCTGACCGAGACCACCGCCGCGGCAGCGGTGAACACGCCGGACGAACAGCGCATCGGCACCGTAGGAAAGCCGTTGCCGGGCAACGCCGTCCGCATCGCCGACGACGGCGAGATCCTGCTCAAGGGCGGCGTGGTCTTCGAGGGCTACTGGAAGAACGACGACGCCACCGCCGAGGCGCTGACCGACGGGTGGTTCCACACCGGCGATCTCGGCGCCGTGGACGAGGACGGCTTCATCGCCATCACCGGGCGCAAGAAGGAGATCATCGTGACGGCGGGTGGCAAGAACGTCTCACCCGCCGGCCTCGAGGACTCGCTGCGGGCCAGTGCGCTCATCGGTCAGGCCATGGTCGTCGGTGACCAGAAGCCGTTCATCGGCGCGCTCATCACCATCGACCCCGACGCGTTCCCCGGCTGGAAGCAGCGCAACGGCAAAGACGAGGGCGCCACCGTCGCCGACCTGACGAAGGATCCCGACCTCGTCGCGGAGATCGACGCTGCCGTGGCCGAAGCCAACAAGACGGTCTCGCACGCGGAGTCCATCAAGAAGTACCGGATCCTGCCGGCGGACTTCACCGAAGAGGGCGGCGAGCTGACCCCGACGATGAAGCTCAAGCGCGCCGTGGTCCAGAAGTCCTACGCGAGCGACATCGAGGCCATCTACAGCAAGTGAGCCAGTCGGGCGGCGAGGTCGTCCCACCGCCACTCGGTGGAGACGAACCCGCGTCCCGCGGCCCCCATCGCCGCGGCGCGGTCACGATCGGACAGCACGTCCACGACGGCGCGCCGGACGTCGTCGACCGAGGTGCCGTCGACGGTTGTGCCGGTGACGCCCTCGACGACGGTCTCCGGCGCTCCACCCGACCGGCCCGCGACCACCGGCACGCCGGACGCGGACGCCTCGAGGAACACGATGCCCAGGCCCTCGACGTCCAGACCGGCACCGCGGGTGCGACACGGCATGGCGAACACGTCGGCGAGGGTGTGGTGTGCCGCCAGTTCCTCGGCCGGCACCGACCCCGTGAACACGACGTGATCCGCCACCCCGCACGACTGCGCCAGAGCCCGCAGGGTGTCGCCGTACGGACCGCCGCCGACGACGACCAACACGGCCCCGTCGATCTCCGCGCGAATCCCCGGTAGCGCCCGGATCAGCATGTCCTGCCCCTTGCGCGGCACCAACCGCGACAGGCACAGGACGGTCGGCCGATCACCCAGGCCGTAGCGCGCGCGCAGTGTCTCCCGTGCCGACGTGTCGGGCGCGAACACGGTCGAGTCGACCCCCGGCGGCACGTGTTCGAGGGCCGCGTCCGCCCCGAAGGCCGCGGCGAATCGGCCCCGCGTGTAACGGCTGACGAAGGTGACGACGTCCGCCGTCGAGCCGATACGACCGAGCACCTGCCGCGCCGCCGGCAGCATCGACCAGCCCACCTCGTGACCGTGGGTGGAGGCCACGACGCGCTCGGCTCCGGCACGGCGCAGGTGCGGTCCGAGCACGGCGAGCGGAGCAGCGGCCCCGAACCACACCGTGTCGCACTGTCGGTCGGCCACCAGCCTGGCCGCTCGACGGGCAACGGCCGGTGTCGGAAGCATCAACGTCGTCGGGTGCCGCACCACCTCGAAGGGCTGCTCCGCGTCGAACCGCACGTGGGAGTCGCCACGCCACCGCGGTGCGTAGACCACCAGTTCGTCCGCGGGCAACAGCTGGGCGAAGGTGTGCAGATACGACTGGATGCCGCCGCGCCGCGGAGGAAAGTCATTGGTCACCAGCAGCGTTCGACGCATGGGACCACCGTAGACGGAGACCGCCGTCAGCTCTGCCCGGCGGCCTGTTCCGCCACCCACTGCCCCCACTGCGCGAGGAAGTCGACGGTGCCGAAGCCCAGCGTGGCCGAGAAGACCGAGTCGGTCACGGTGGGATCGGTCGGTCCGGCCGCGAAACGGTCGTACAGCTGCCGGAGCACCGGCTCCCCGAACCGGTCGGCGACGAACGAGGCCACCGACCAGGCGGACTCGTACGCGATCGATCCGCGACTGCCACCCGCGGCGAAGTCCGAGTCCTCCGGGAGGACCCTGGGCGGTCCCGCCGCGCGGACCACGGCCGCGAGGGTGGGCGCGATCTCGTCGAAGGACAGTCCCGAGCCTCGATAGCCCGAGTAGTCGGCGAAACCCTCGAGCATCCACAGGGGCGCGTCCTCCCCGGTGACCGCGCGCATGGCCACGTGGGTGAGCTCGTGGCGCAGCACGGTGCGGCGGGTCGAGTCGGTGAGCCGGTCCGGCGCAGTCGGGCCGAAGACGATGCGCTGGCCGGTGACCAGGCCCCCGCGGACCGGATCCGCGATCGTCGAGGCCGCGACATCGGTGGACGTGAATCCGTCTGCCGCGCTGATGAACTCGGCATCGGAACCGGTGACCGTCAGGACCGCGCGGCGAGACCATCCGAGCCCGGCGAACTCGGTCACGGCCGCCACCGCGGAGGGCAGCTCCGCCGCGAGGTCGTCGATGAAGGCGCGCTGCGCCTCGTGACCCACGACGAGCGACGTGGTCGACCCGGTGGCGACTCGCTCCGTGACCACCGGCCCGAAGTCCCACGGGCCACGCCACGTGGTGCGCCCGTACTGCGGCAGGTCGGCATCGGAGACCAGACGCCACGTGTCGCCCCGACGAGCGACGACGAGTGCGATGTCGCGACTCGTGGAACCGATGTCGGCGTCGGCCCAGGCGTAGCGCAGTGCGACGTTCGGCGCCCACACCTCGGTGGCCGCGAGTGCATCCGCCCGATCGACCGGCACCGGAGTCTCCGGACCCGGAGTGATCTCGTAGCCGAAGTCGGACAGCGGCAGACCGCGCAGCGCCTGCGCGCGGGCGATCTCGCGATCAGCGAATCCCGGGTCAGCGTCGGAGTCGATCAACTCGCGCAGCGCGGCCTCGTCGTCGGAGCGGAGTGCGGCCGTCCATGAGTCGAGCAGTGCCGTGACACCGACGGTGCGGGCGTCCGGGCCCGCAGTCGTCGTGGGCGTCTGCTCGTCGGGTGCCGACGGCGAACACGCCACCAGAAGGGAGAGAACCAGGCCCAGCGCCGCCAGGGCGCGGACCGTCAGTAGCGGCGAGCGCCGTAGAAGGGCCACGATGCCATCGACTCGACACGAACGGGAACACCGAAGGTCGATGCATGGACCACGTTGCCGTTACCGGCGTAGAGACCCACGTGCGATGCGTCGGGATAGAACAGGACCACGTCGCCGGGCTGGAGGTTCGCCTTGTCGACGGGGGTGCCGCCGGCGCCCTGCGCCTGACTCGACCGCGGGAGAGTCTTACCGATCTGCTTGTAGGCCCACACCACGAGGCCCGAGCAGTCGTACCCGTCCGGGCCGGTCGCACCCCACACGTACGGCTTGCCGATCTGCGTGAACGCGGCCGACAGTGCTCCGGCCTGCGATCCCGGCGGGAGGGCGCCGAGGATGGCGGAGGGATCGAAGCCCGGCGGGAACGCGGCGCCGGCCAGCCCCTGCTTCTCCGTGTCGGACAGCGAACCGAACGCGGCGACGACATCGGCTATCTCGCTCTGCAGACGGCTCTGCTTGCCCTGCAGGTCGTCGCTGACAGCCTTCGCCTGCTCCGTGGCCACCCGGGCCGCGTCGGCGGACTGCTGTGACGCCGCCTCGGCTGCCGCTGCGGCGTCGCTGGCCTCCCGGAAGGTGCCGACGGTGGCGGCCGCGTCGGTGGAGATGATGTCGAGAGCGGACATCTGGTCGAGCAACTGCTGCGGGGAATCACTGACCATGACCGCGAAGAGCCGGTTCGTCCGAGCGCCCTGGTAGTTGGCACGGGCGATCTTGTCGACGGCGGGCCGCACCGTGTCGATCTGCGCCGTGGCCGCGTCGAGGGCGGCACGGTCGGCGTCGTGTCGAGCGTCCGCCTCCTGCTGGGCGGCGAGCTTCGCGTCGAGCTCGATCTGGGCGTTGTGCATCGCCTCGGTGGTCTGCTCGGACTCGCGCGAGAGATCGGTGAGCTTCGTGACCGCCTCGGAGGCGGACGCGCCGGGAACCGGGTCGGCGCCGGCGGGACCGGCGGGGAGGACGGCGATCGCCGCTGTCATCGCACTCGCGATCACCAGTCCACGCAGTCTCGTACGAGAAGTGGGACGAACGCGGGGGTGGACCGATGACGGCACGATGAACGGTTCTCCGATCTGGACGAGTCCGGGTCGCTCGGCGGCGCGGATGATGGCCGAGGACGTCACGGAAAGATTACGACGCGAACGATGATTCTGTCCACGAAGCCCGAGAACCCGTCGAAAACGGCGGATTCACCGACTGACGCCGCACAGAACCGACCGGGCGATCGGTTTCGTGCGGCGTCAGGGTGTCGAGCGAAGGTGTCGCTGCGTCAGGCGTAGCGACGTGCGCCGTCGAAGGGCATCGACGACAGCGGAGCGATCTTGACGGGCTGGCTCTCGGTGGACGCGTGGACGACGTTGCCGTTGCCCACGTACATGCCGGAGTGCGAGCCGCCGTAGAAGGACACGACGTCGCCGGGCTTCAGATCCGCCTGCGAGACGGGCACGCCGGCCGCGGCCTGGTCGTAGCTCGTGCGGGGAAGCTCGATACCGGCCTGCTGGTACGCCCACTTCATGAGACCGGAGCAGTCGAACGCACTGGGGCCTGCGGCTCCGTAGACGTACGGTGCGCCGACCTTGCTCTCGGCTGCCTGCACGGCGACCTGCGCGGCGCTGGACTGCGGTGCGGCCGGGCCGGGAAGCGCGGGGACCTGCGGCATGGGGGGAAGCTGGCTCAGGATCTGGTCCGGGACCTCGAAGGTGCCGATACCGGGGATCTCCACCGGTGCCGCGAAGGCGGGGGCGGCGGGGATGGCGACAGCGCCTGCGGTGAGCGCGCCGGCGACGAGAACGTTGCGGACCGGCCGCGAGGCAGTGCTGGGTTTGCGGTGTTTCGCCACGAAAAGATGTGCTCCGTTTCTTCCTGATATCCGCCGACCGAGTTAGCTGACGGGTTCGGGCTGGGAAGATCAGCCCTACCCGACGAGCCGCTGGTGCGACTGCGACGGGATTCACCCCGGTGTAACGGTGGGTTCCCGGTACGACCACCCGGAAGAGGTGGCCGATTAGGCGGTGACCTTGCGGCGCAGTCCCTGGTGGCTCTGCTCGACTCCGCAATGTCTCGGAAAGATTACGAAACGGCATCCCCGATGTCGAGCCCAGCCGACTCGTGTCGCGAAACGATCACGGTCCGACTCACCCCGCGGCGTGCTCCGGCCCCGCAGCGGGTCGGTCGTGGCCGGTCTCCTGCGGTGAGGGAATTTCTCTGCCTACCAACCGCAACCGGGGCACCAACCCGCTTTCCGCCAGAACGGCCATCGCCTCCTGTTCGTCCTGCTCGAGACGCATTCGGCGCGTGGCGAAGGGGGTGTCACGCGGGCCGCCGGCCGACGCCGCGGGCATGCCCGGCACCCCCAGCAACACCGAGACGACACAGTCCGAACACGCGTCTCCGCGCACGGTGCACTCGCCGCAATCGACAATCATGTGATCTCCGTCTCATTGTGGTTCACGGTCTCTCGCCGTGATGTTCAGCCCGGATCACACCCGATCCGACGCTCGATCACGCCTCGGAAACGGACGCTAACGACGTGCACCGACACGGCGTGCTCGTCGTGGACGGACCGGGTTCCTGTCGGTGGGACCACCTACGGTGACGCACGTGACTGATGGGGCGACTGTGGTGTCGGGGCATGCACGCGGTGTGCAGCTCGCATTCGACGAACTGGACCAGTCGTTGCGGGACACGACCTTCGTGGTGGTGGACCTCGAGACCACCGGAGGCCGACCGGGCGAGGACGCGATCACCGAGATCGGTGCCGTCAAGGTTCGCGGCGGCCGGGTGATCGGTGAGATGGCGACGCTCGTGGACCCGGGCCGGTCCATTCCGCCCGCCATCGTCGCGTTGACGGGCATCACCGGTGCGATGCTTCTCGACGCCCCTCGTATCGAGCGGGTCCTTCCCACCTTCGTCGAGTTCGCCCGCGGCAGCGTGCTGGTGGCGCACAACGCGCGCTTCGACACCGCGTTCCTCCGCGCGGCGGCGACGCGAATGGATCTGGCGTGGCCGTCGTTCCGGGTGCTGTGCACCGTCACGCTCGCCCGGCGGGTGCTCACCCGTGACGAGGCGCCCTCGGTCAAGCTGTCCTCGCTCGCCACCCTCTTCCAGGTGTCCACCAGGCCCACCCACCGGGCTCTCGACGACGCACGGGCCACGGTCGACGTGCTGCACGGGCTGATCGAACGGGTGGGCAACCAGGGCGTCCACAGCTACGCCGAACTCGTCGACTACCTGCCGACGGTGTCCTCGGCGCACCGCGCCAAACGCACGCTCGCGGCGGGCCTTCCGCACGCCCCCGGTGTCTATCTCTTCCGCGGACCGTCCGACGAGGTGCTCTACGTCGGCACCTCGCGCAACCTCCACCGCCGCGTCCGGAACTACTTCACGGGATCCGAGACCCGCGGACGCATGAAGGAGATGGTCGCCCTCGCGACCCGGGTCGACCACGTCGAGTGCAGCCATGCCATCGAGGCGGGCGTGCGCGAACTGAGGCTCATCAGTGCGCACACGCCCCCGTACAACCGTCGATCGAAGTACCCCCGCAAGGGCTGGTGGCTGACCCTGACGAGCGAGGCGTTCCCGCGCATCTCCATCGTCCGGACACCGGCGCCCGGCGCGCTCGGACCGTTCTCCGTTCGCGGGGCGGCCGCCGAGGCCGCCGCTCTCGTCGCCGAGCACACCCGGCTGCGCTCCTGCACCCACCGCATCGCCGCCTCGGCGGTGCACGACTGTTCCACCGAGGCCGTCGGTGGATGCACGGCGGCGACGGCGAGCCCGCTCACTCCCGAAGAGTACGCCGACGCGCCCGTCGCCTTCCGTGCTCTCACCGAGGGTGCCGACGCAGCGGTGCTCGATGCCGTCGCCGCCCGGATCGACGCACTGTCCGAGGATCTGCTCTTCGAGTCCGCGGCCCGCCTGCGCGACCGCGCGGCCACCCTGTTGACGGCCCTGCGGTCGGTGCAGCGGCTGCAGGCACTCGCGGCCATCGAGCAGCTGATCGCCGCGCGCCGCGCCGACGACGGCGGGTGGGAGTTCGTCGTCGTCCGGCACGGACGTCTCGCCAGTGCCGGTCGTTCCCGCCGCGGCGTCGCGCCCATGCCCGTGGTGGAAGCACTCGTCGCCGGTGCGGAGACCGTCGTGCCGGACGCCACTCCCCTACGCGGTGCCACGCCGGAGGAGGTGGCGCTGATCGCGCGGTGGCTCGAGTCGGGTGGCGTCCGCATCGTCGACACCACGGACGGATGGTGCGAACCGGCGCACGGAGCGGGGCGATGGGCACAGTGGTGCGCCGCCGTGCGCGACGTCGGACGCCGCGAGAAGGAACGCACGATGGCCTGGGGATGACCGCACGGCCGAGAACTAGGCTGACCCGCAGTTCGCCCTCTCACGACCGTTCGGAAGGTTCACCATGATCACCGCCATCGTTCTGATCCACGCCGAGGTGCACTCCATTCCGGAGACCGCGCGTGCCGTCGCCGACGTACCGGGTGTGTCCGAGGTGTACTCGTGCGCCGGCGACGTCGACCTGATCGCCGTGGTCAAGGTGCGTACGCACGAGGAGATCGCCGAGGTGATCACCGAGCGCGTCAACCGCGTCACCGGCGTGGTGCGGACAGACACGCACATCGCGTTCAAGTCCTACTCGAGCGCCGACGTCGACGCGGGCTTCTCCATCGGCGAGTGACTCAGGCCGACGTGAACGCCGCCCACCGCGTCAGCAGGGTCTGAGCGGCTCCGTCGTCCACCGCGGCGGCTGCCGTGGTCAACGCACCGGCCATCGCGTCCTCGAGCGAACCGTCGACGCCGCGGAACGCCGCGATGGCACCTGCTGCATTGAGCAGCACCGCGTCCCGCACCGGACCCGTCTCACCGGCGAACACGCGCCGCGCCGCCGCCGCGTTGTCCTCGGCGTCGCCGCCGCGAAGAGCGTCGAGCGGCACTCGCTCGATGCCGAGATCGCGCGGATCGAGCACCGCGTGGTCGACGACACCGTTCCGGACGACGCGCACCGACGTGGTCGTCGACGTCGTGATCTCGTCCAGCCCGTCGTCGCCGCGCACCACGAGGACGGAGTTGCCGCGCGCCGCGAACACGCCCGCGACGACGTCGATCAGATCGTCGAACGCGCATCCCACCAGACCGGCGCGCGGACTCGCAGGGTTCGTCAGCGGCCCGAGGACGTTGAAGGCCGTGGGGATGCCGATCTCCTTGCGAGGCGCCGCGGCGAAGCGCAGCGCCGGGTGGAACACGGGCGCGAAGCAGAACCCGATGCCCAGCTCGGCGACACTCGCCGCGACCCGCTCCGGCCCCTGGTCGATACGCACGCCCAGCGCTTCCAACACGTCGGCTCCACCGCTCTTGGACGAGGCGGCCCGGTTGCCGTGCTTGACCACCCGGATTCCCGCGGCCGCCACCACCACCGACGCCATCGTCGAGATGTTCACCGTGTGGGACCGATCGCCGCCCGTACCGACGATGTCGACGACGTCGTCGTCCACGGGCACGCGCTTGGCGTGGCCGAGCATCGAGTCGGCCAGTCCGCGCAGTTCGTCCGACGTGGGGCCCTTCATCTTGAGGGCGACACCGAAGGCAGCGATCTGGGCCGCGGTGGCGTTGTCCGACATGATCTCGTCCATCGCCCACGCCGTGTCGGCACCCGTCAGGTCCTGGCGTGATGCCAGGGCCCCGAGGACCTGTGCCCATGTACGCGTGCCATCCCCAGCGCTCATGAGCGGGAAGCCTAGTGCTCCGGCGATGCGTCCTCGGCAGCCGGTTGGAGGGCGTCCCAGCCCAGTACCACCCCGTCGCGCCGTTGGGCCAACCCCGCCATCCGTGACCGTTCCTGCGAGCAGTGCAGCGCGTCGAGCACCTGCACCCGCTGCAGCACCAGGACGGTCGCGTCGGAGACACCGCCGGGCAGATGCCCGGGAGTCTGCGCCATGGGACCTGCGGTCGCCTCGCTGTAACCGTCCTGCGCCGCCACCGACACCGCGTCGGCGATCTGATCGGCGGGGAGGAGCAGGTGGTGGCGCAACACCACGTCGTCGTCCGCGGACCAGAGGGGGTCCGTGTGCGCCGCGCGCTCGAGGGTCGTCGAGCACGCCTCCACGTCGTCGAAGCACGACGCGACCACGACGAGGTCCGCGCGAGTGGGGTCGAGGGGCTCCGGAGCCGCCCGGCCGAACAGCCGCTGCCACCACCGTGTCCGCCCACGACCAGAGCCCGAAGTCATGTCACGACAGTGCCAGATGCCGCCGGAACCGGTCCCGGAGTCGCTCGGGAGGCATCGAGTCTGAAGCTCGGGTCGAGACTCCGGCGTGCGGGATACATCACGGGCGCAGGGGTCGACGGAACCCGGTCCGACGTGCACAGACGAGTACTATTGAACAGAAAGTCCAGGAAGACGGGCCGACCGGACCACGAGGAGGCATTCTGTGTCACGCGCGCGCGAACGATGCTCGACTCGCCAATACCGCCCCGGCTATGCCATCCGTACTACGACGAGTCATACTTCTCGATGTGACGAGCGCAGTAGGTACTTCGGGATCCGCCATCACCCAGCGTGTCCACTCGCTGAACCGACCGAACATGGTCAGCGTGGGCACCATCGTGTGGCTGTCCAGCGAGTTGATGTTCTTTGCCGGCCTCTTCGCGATGTACTTCGTCGCGCGGGCTCAGGCCGCTCCCGGCCAGTGGCCGCCGGAGCCGACCGAGCTCAACCTGACGCTGGCCGTCCCCGTGACCGCGGTGCTCATCGCATCGTCCTTCACCTGCCAGCTGGGCGTGTTCGCCGCCGAGCGTGGCGACGTGTTCGGACTGCGCCGCTGGTACACGATCACTCTGGCCATGGGCGCGTTCTTCGTCGCCGGCCAGGGCTACGAGTACTACCACCTCGTTCACGAGGGCACCTCGATCTCGAGCAGCGTCTACGGCTCCGTCTTCTACATCACCACCGGCTTCCACGGCCTGCACGTGATCGGCGGTCTGATCGCCTTCGTCTTCCTGATCGCCCGCACCCTGGTCAGCAAGTTCACGCCGGCCCAGGCCACCGCCGCCATCGTCGTGTCGTACTACTGGCACTTCGTCGACATCGTCTGGATCGCGCTGTTCGCGACGATCTACTTCATCCGCTGACCGAGCAGGCGTCGAATACCCGATGACAGCCTCATCGGTCGCATCCGACAAGCCGTCCCGACACGACAAGGGATACAGATGAGTTCCTCTCCCCCCGCCACTCCCGACGACGACGGCACCGTCGTGTCCGCCGGTACGCCGGACGCCTCGGCGACCAAGGCGCGTCGCAAGCGTCGTACCCGTCGCCGGGTCAGTGGCGCCATGGCGCTGTTCATGGGTCTCGTCGGCGCGGGCTTCCTCGCCGCAGCCCTCACCCCCGACGCTCAGGTCGCCACCGCGCAGGAAGACAGCGCGGCCATGGTGCGCGAAGGCCAGCAGATCTACGACACGTCCTGCGTGACGTGCCACGGCGCCAACCTCCAGGGTGTCCAGGACCGCGGACCGTCCCTCATCGGAGTCGGCGAAGCAGCCGTCTACTTCCAGGTCTCCTCCGGTCGCATGCCGATGGCGCGCAACGAGGCCCAGGCCGAGCGGAAGCCCCCGAAGTACAACCAGTCGCAGGTCGACGCCCTCGGCGCCTACATCCAGGCCAACGGCGGCGGACCCACGGTGGTGCGCACCGACAACGGTGAGATCGCGCAGGACTCCCTCCGTGGCGGCGACATCGCCCGCGGCAGCGAGCTCTTCCGCCTCAACTGCGCGTCCTGCCACAACTTCACCGGTCGC
The DNA here is from genome assembly GCF_019836205.1 of Rhodococcus sp. BP-160. Classification (NCBI taxonomy): domain Bacteria; kingdom Bacillati; phylum Actinomycetota; class Actinomycetes; order Mycobacteriales; family Nocardiaceae; genus Rhodococcus; species Rhodococcus sp. BP-160. The sequence continues at coordinate 435,679 of NZ_JABUEK010000002.1, read as the reverse complement.
GGCGGCGCGCTGTCCTCGGGCAAGTACGCACCCACACTCGACCCGGCGAACGAGCAGCAGATCTACCAGGCGATGGTCACCGGCCCGCAGAACATGCCCAAGTTCTCGGACCGCCAGCTCACGCCCGAAGAGAAGAAAGACATCATCGCGTACGTCAAGTCCTCCTCCGAGACGCAGCCTCCCGGTGGATACGGACTCGGCGGCTTCGGCCCCGGTACGGAAGCCATCGCCATCTGGGTGGTCGGCATCGGAGCGGTCGTCGCAGCAGCACTGTGGATCGGAGTGAGGTCATGAGCGACGACAACCGCAAGGACGACGGCGTGCCCGGCGATCCGAACAAGTTCCCCGAGGGCTTCGACCCGGACCGCAAGTACACGGACGAGGAACTGGCCGCCATGAGCCGCGACGAGCTCGTCGCACTCGGCACCAACCTCGATCACGTGGACGTGGCGTTCCGTCGCGCACGCTGGCCCGTCCCCGGAACCAAGGCCGAGAAGCGCGCCGAGCGCAGCGTCAGCCTCTGGTTCTTCCTGGCGGGTGTGTCGGCCGTGGCCTTCATTGCCATCTACCTGTTCTGGCCGTGGCAGTACGCCGGCATGGGCGAGGACAGCTATGGGCTGTACAGCCTGTACACACCGCTGATCGGTCTCACCATGGGTCTCGCGATCATCGGTGTCGGCGTCGGCGCCGTGCAGTTCACCAAGAAGTTCATCCCCGAAGAGGTGTCCATCCAGGACCGCCACGACGGTGGATCGAGCGAGGTGGACAAGAAGACGGTCGTCGCCGAACTCAGCGACTCCTTCGACACCTCCACGCTGGGTCGACGCAAGATGATCAAGCGCAGCCTCGTCTTCGGCGGCGGCGCGCTCGGCGTCATGTCGATCCTCCCGCTCGGCGGTCTGATCAAGAACCCGTGGGCCGAGGGCGACGAGTCCTCGCTCTGGGTCTCGGGTTGGACGCCGAACTACGAGGGCGAGACCGTCTACCTGCGTCGCTACACCGGACGCGTCGACGACATCGTTCTGGTCCGCCCGGAGGATCTCGACGCCGGCGCCATGGAGACCGTCTTCCCGTTCCGTGAGTCGGAGCGTGGAAACGAGGAGGAGCTCTCGCACGCACTGAAGGGCATCCGCAACGCGGTCATGCTCATCCGTCTGCGTACCGAGGACGCCGACCGCACCATCAAGCGGAAGGGCCAGGAGAGCTTCAACTACGGCGACTACTTCGCCTACTCGAAGATCTGCACCCACCTCGGGTGCCCCACATCGTTGTACGAGCAGCAGACCAACCGGATCCTGTGCCCGTGCCACCAGTCGCAATTCGACGCGTTGGAGTACGCCAAGCCGATCTTCGGACCGGCCGCCCGCGCTCTTCCGCAGCTGCCCATCACGGTCAACGACGAGGGCTACCTCGTCGCCGCGGGCGATTTCATCGAGCCGCTCGGACCCGCCTACTGGGAACGTCCGGCCGGAGTACACGAGCAGGAGAGCGCTTCTGCTGCGTCGTCATCGGAAGGTTCACGATGAGTCCATCCATCGCCACGCTCGCTGCGAAGCAAGCCGAGGACGTCGACTCCCGCTATCACCTCTCAGCGGGTATGCGTCGTCAGATCAACAAGGTCTTCCCCACCCACTGGTCGTTCCTGCTGGGCGAGATCGCGCTGTACAGCTTCGTCATCCTGCTGCTGTCCGGTACGTACTTGACCCTCTTCTACGACCCCTCCATGACGGAGACCACCTACCAGGGCGCCTACGCTCCCCTGCGCGGTGTCGAGATGACCAAGGCGTACGCCACCACGCTGGACCTGTCCTTCGAGGTGCGCGGCGGTCTGTTCATCCGCCAGATCCACCACTGGGCAGCTCTGCTGTTCGCCTGCTCGATCATCGTGCACATGATGCGCATCTTCTTCACCGGTGCGTTCCGTCGCCCGCGTGAGGCGAACTGGGTCATCGGCTCGCTGCTGCTCATCCTGGCGATGTTCGAGGGCTTCTTCGGCTACTCGCTCCCCGACGACCTGCTGTCCGGTACCGGCCTGCGCGCCGCCTTCTCGGGCATCACGATCTCCATCCCGGTCATCGGAACGTGGATGCACTGGCTGATCTTCAACGGTGACTTCCCCGGCACGCTGATCATCCCGCGCCTGTACGTCGCGCACGTGCTGCTCCTGCCCGCCATCATCCTGGCGCTCATCGCAGCTCACCTCGCGCTCGTCTGGTACCAGAAGCACACGCAGTTCCCCGGCCCCGGCCGCACCGAGACCAACGTGGTGGGTGTCCGCATCCTCCCGGTCTTCGCGGTCAAGTCCGGCGCCTTCTTCGCCATGACCTTCGGTGTCCTCGCGGTCATGGGTGGCGTACTGCAGATCAACCCGGTGTGGGCTCTGGGCCCGTACAACCCGTCGCAGGTCTCGGCCGGCTCGCAGCCCGACTTCTACATGATGTGGACGGACGGCCTGGCTCGACTGTGGCCCGCGTGGGAGCTCTACATCGGCAACTACATGATCCCGGCCGTCTTCTGGGTCGCCGTCATCATGGGTGCGGTGTTCGCGATCATGATCGCGTACCCCTGGATCGAGAAGCGCTTCACCAAGGACGACGCTCACCACAACCTGCTGCAGCGTCCCCGCGACGTTCCGGTGCGTACCGCGGTCGGCGCCATGGCGATCGCCTTCTACGTGGTCCTGACGCTCAGCTGCGTCAACGACATCATCGCGTACAAGTTCTCGATCTCCCTGAACGCGATGACCTGGATCGGCCGCATCGGCCTCGTGGTCCTGCCTCCGATCGTCTACCTGCTGACCTACCGCTTCTGCATCGGTCTCCAGCGCAGCGATCGCCAGGTGCTCGAGCACGGCATCGAGACGGGTGTCATCAAGCGTCTGCCCCACGGCGCCTACGTCGAGATCCACCAGCCCCTCGGCCCGGTCGACGATCACGGCCACCCGATCCCGCTCGAGTACCAGGGTGCTGCGATCCCGAAGAAGATGAACAAGCTCGGTTCCGCCGGCAAGCCCGGCTCGGGCAGCATCTTCACTCCGGACTCTGACGAGGAGCACCGGCTGCACGAGCGTTTGTCGCACGAGGGTGAGCACGATCAGCTCACCATGCTCCGCACCTACCAGGCGAAGATCCTGTCGCAGGGCAACGGGCACTCGAACGGCAACGGGCACTCGAACGGCAACGGCTCGTCCAACGGCCACTCGAACGGCAACGGCTCGTCCAACGGCAACGGTCACGGACCGGAGTCCAACGGGCACTGAGCGACCCGCTGAACGGTAGAAGAGGCGCCACCCACTCGGGTGGCGCCTCTTCTCGTCTGTCCCCTCCCCCACCGCTCGTTCCCGCACCCGTCGTCGCTCGGCGAGGCGGGGTGTCAGCGCAGTCCGAGATCCGCGCCGGCGGATCGGGATGCCACCCACCACTCTTGTGTGCAGTGATCCGCGCCCACCGCGGATCACTGCACACGAACACCCCGCCCCAGCAGATCCGGTGCACGGGACCGTGTGGAGCGCGGGCTACTGCACTGAATCCCACCGCTCCGCCGAGGCGAGGAACGGCAGCAGCGCGTCGACGAGGTGGTGCGGGGCCTGCTCGGCCATGTGGTGTCCCGAATCGATGCCGTGCCCGACGACGCCCGGCGCCCACGCACGCCAGATGGTCAACGGATCGCCGTACAACTCCTCGAGATCGTCCTGTGTGGACCACAGCACCTGCACCGGCACGGCCACCGTCCTCCCCTGCGCTCGGTCGGCGCGTTCGTGGTCGGCGTCGACGGTGAGTCCTGCTCGGTAGTCCTCGAGCATCGCGCGTACGACATCGGAATCGTGGATCGCCGTCAGCCACTCACGGTGGTTCTCCACTCCCATGAGGGCCGGATCGCCGCGGTACCACGAAGAGGGATCGGCAGTGATGGCGCGCTCGGGGAGGTCGGGCTGGGCGTAGAAGAACCAGTGCCACCATCGGGTCGCGAATCGACTGTCCGCCCGGTCGAGGTGCTCGCTGATGGGGATGCAGTCGAGCAGGGACAGCGCGGTCACGAGGCCCGAGTGGTCCAGGGCCAGGCGCAGGGCCACGTAACTTCCACGGTCGTGACCGACCACGGCGAAGCGTCGGTGCCCGAGTGCGGCCATCACCTGCACCATGTCCGAGGCCATCGCCCGCTTCGAGTGGGCGGAGTGGTCGGGTGTCGGCGCCGGGCCCTGCGAGCGGCCGTACCCGCGCAAGTCCGGGCAGACGACCGTATGTCCTGCGTCGACCAGCAGTGGGGCGACACGGTGCCACGTCGCCGACGTACGCGGGTGCCCGTGCAGCAACAGCACGGGGAGATCGCCCGCGCCGCAGTGCCGGGTGAGGATCGACGCGGCCTCGACCTCGATCATCGATTCGTCGAAGTTCTCGAACACGTCGTCATCATTGCGCGAGCGGCCGGCAGGGCACCAGTTCCCGCACCCTTCCTCGCGTCACGCATGCGTGTTGCTCGGCAAGGCGACGTGCGACGGCGCAGCGTGGGTGCGGGAACACCGGGGGCGCGAGAAGCCCACCAGAGGGGCGCAATCCCACCCCACCGACGCCGAACGCCCCCGACCACAGGCCGGGGGCGTTCGGGGTGGAGCCGTGTCAGTGCTTCTCGGGTCCCACGTGGTACTCGAAGACCAGTCCGGCTGCGGCGGCGATGATGGCGAGGGCGCCGACCGCGAGCATCCAGGGCTCGTAGAACGCGAATGCCAGGGCCATGAAGGCGGCGCATCCGGCGAGGATGATGGGCCAGAAGCTACCGGGGCTGAAGAAGCCCAGGTCGCCGGAACCGTCGGCGATCTCCGCGTCGTCGTAGTCCTCGGGACGGGTGTCCAGTCGACGAGCGACGAACCGGAAGTACGTTCCGACGATCAGCGTCAGGCCCGCCGAGAGGGCGATGGCGGTGAGGCCGGCCCACTCGATGCCGGTCCGCGAGAAGCCGGTGAACACGCCGTAGAGGATTCCGACGAGGATGAAGAACCCGGTCAGGATCTCGAAGAGTTTCGCTTCGATCTTCATGAGATGTCAGTTTCCTTCTGCCACGGTCGCAGCCTTGACGGTGCGGTCGGTGTTGAACGGCGAGGTGGAGGTCGCGCGAGGCTCTTCGCCGATGGACTCCAGCGCCTGAGCGTTGGTCTGGCCGTCGCGACGCGCCGCCATGTAGTTCTCGAAGGCCTCGGGGCTGACCGCGCGAACCTCGAAGTTCATCATCGCGTGGTACGTGCCGCACATCTCGGCGCAGCGCCCGACGAAGGCACCCTCACGCTCGATCTCGCTGATCTGGAACACGTTGTCGGAGTTGTTCTCGTCCGGGTTCGGCATGACGTCGCGCTTGAACAGGAACTCGGGAACCCAGAACGAGTGGATGACGTCGGAGGACGCGATCTCGAACTCGATGCGCTTGCCCGTGGGCAGCACGAGGATCGGGACCTCGGAGCTGGAGCCGACGGTCTCGACCTCGTTGTAGTGCAGGTAGGACTGGTCGGACTTCTCGCGGCCGAACAGGGGGCCCGGCTCCTCACCCTCGGGGGTGCCGGCCTCCTCTGCTGCCTGCTCGCGCTCCTGGTCGGTGCCGTCGTACAGCGGCTGCCCGTCCTTGAGGTCGACGGTGCGGTAGCCGAACTTCCAGTTCCACTGGAACGCGGTGACGTCGACGACCACGTCGGGGTTGTCCTGCTTCTCCTGGACGTAGTTCTGCACGACGACCGTGAAGTAGAAGAGGACGGCGATGATGACGAACGGCACGGCCGTGTAGAACAGCTCGAGCGGGACGTTGTACGCGGTCTGGCGCGGGAACTCCGGCGAGTCCTTCTTCTTGCGGTGGAACGCCACCGTCCAGAAGGTCAGGCCCCACACGATGACGCCCATGATGAGCGCCGCGATGACGGACCACGTCCACAGCTCGCGCATCCGCTCGGCCTGCGGCGTGACGCCCGACGGCCATCCGAATCGAAGTACGGAATTGTCGATGCCGCAGCCCGACAGCACCACGGCGGCCACTGCAAGAGAGGCCACCAATCCGACTCGTCGTGTCGTCCGACGACCGGATCCACCACCACGCTGCGCCACGATCACGCCTTCCTGATTGCCAGATGGAGAGTACGAGAACCGTCCGGACGAGCCACCGAAGTCGCTCACACGCACGAGGTACTCGTGTACTACGCAGCGTAGACCAAAGCGGGCTCGGTTCTCGTGTCGGGTCGGGTGCGAGTTGGGCGGCGACACCGGGCCCGGCCGGTCACTTCGGCGTTCCCGCCGCACTGCGGCATACTCGGACCGATGCGCGTCGGGCCGTCGAGGTCCCGGCGACGCCTGTGACCAGGCCCGCTACCGGGCCGACACCCGAACGAAACGAGGCGTACCGACCGTGTGTGGACTGCTGGGACTGCTGACGTCGAACGCATCCGCGGAAGATGTCGTCGATGCCGTCGGCCACGCGTCGCACTGCATGCGACACCGCGGGCCGGACGAGCCGGGAACGTGGCACGACGACGATCTGGCGCTGGGCTTCAACCGGCTCTCGATCATCGACATCGAGCACTCGCACCAGCCGCTCCGCTGGGGCCCCGCGGAGAGTCCGGAGCGCTACGCGCTGGTGTTCAACGGCGAGATCTACAACTACCTCGAACTGCGCGAGACGTTGGCACGCGAGCACGGCGCGACGTTCGCCACCGAGGGTGACGGCGAGGCCATTCTCGCCGCGTTCCACTTCTGGGGCGACGACGCCGTTCGACGCCTGCGGGGCATGTTCGCCTTCGCGCTGTGGGACACCGAGAAACGGGAACTGTTCCTCGCGCGTGACCCGTTCGGCATCAAGCCGCTGTTCTACTCGACGGGCGCCGCGGGCACCGCGTTCGCGAGCGAGAAGAAGAGCATTCTCGAACTCCTCGAGTCGTTGGGCGTGTCCGACGAGCTCGACCCCCGCGCCCTGGAGCACTACACGGTGCTGCAGTACGTGCCGGAACCCGAGACGCTCCACGCGGGCATTCGTCGCCTGGAGTCCGGCTGCACCGCTCGCCTGACTCCCGGCTCCGAGCCGACCGTCACTCGCTACTTCCGGCCGACGTTCCCGGTGCGTCCCGTCCCGTCGGGCACCGAGGCGGCGCGCTACCGCGAGATCGCCGAGGCGCTCGAGGACTCCGTCGCCAAGCACATGCGTGCCGACGTCACCGTCGGCTCGTTCCTGTCCGGCGGCATCGACTCCACGGCGATCGCCGCGCTCGCCATGCGGCACAACCCGGATCTGGTCACCTTCACCACCGGTTTCGAGCGTGAGGGCTACTCCGAGGTGGACGTCGCGGCCGAGTCGGCCGCCGCGATCGGCGCCAAGCACGTCATCAAGGTCGTCGGGCCCGAGGAGTTCGCCGCGGCGATCCCCGAGATCGTCTGGTATCTCGACGATCCGGTGGCGGACCCGGCGCTGGTGCCGCTCTACTTCGTCGCCAAGGAAGCACGGAAGCACGTCAAGGTGGTGCTGTCGGGCGAGGGTGCGGACGAGCTGTTCGGCGGCTACACCATCTACCGGGAGCCGTTGTCGCTCGCACCGTTCGAGAAGCTGCCACCCTCCCTGCGACGCGCCGCCGGTCGACTGAGTGAGCGCATCCCGGAGGGCACCCGCGGCAAGAGTCTCCTGCACCGCGGGTCGATGAGCCTGGAGGAGCGCTACTACGGCAATGCGCGCAGCTTCAACGATGCGCAGTTGCGGTCGGTGTTGCGCGAGTTCCGGCCCGAGTGGACCCACCAGGACGTGACGGCGCCGATCTACGCCCAGTCCGCCGGCTGGGACCCGGTGGCGCGGATGCAGCATCTGGACCTGTTCACGTGGCTGCGCGGCGACATCCTGGTGAAGGCCGACAAGATCACGATGGCCAACTCGTTGGAGTTGCGCGTGCCGTTCCTCGACAACGAGGTGTTCCGGGTGGCGGAGCAGTTGCCGCTGGAGCAGAAGATCACGAAGTCGACGACGAAGTACGCGCTACGCAAGGCACTCGACGGCATCGTGCCCGATCATGTGCTCAACCGCGCGAAGCTGGGTTTCCCTGTGCCGCTTCGGCATTGGCTGCGGGGCACCGAGCTCTTCGACTGGGCGCACCAGCAGATCGCCGATTCCCAGACCGATCACCTGCTCGACAAGGCCGCGATCACCCGCATGCTGAACGACCACCGCGAGGGACGCAGCGATCACAGCCGCCGGTTGTGGACCGTGCTCATCTTCATGGTGTGGCACGGCATCTTCGTCGAGAAGCGCATCGTGCCGGCCATCGCCGAACCCACGTACCCGGTTCGGCTCTAGCCGGCAGACGCGAACTACTGCGGGAGGATCGCGGCGATCTCGGCCGCGGCCTCGTCGCCGTACGCGTCGGTGAGGCGCTTGATCGCGTCGTCACGGACGAGCGTCCATTCCTGGGTGCCGGTGGTCTCGAGCACGAGCACCGCGATGAACGATCCGAGCTGGGCGGCGCGCTCGAGGCCCAGCCCGTTGGCGCGGCCGACGAGGAAGCCGGCGCGGAACGCGTCACCGACACCGGTGGGGTCGACCTTGCTGGTCTCCGGAACCACGGAGACGCGAATGTCCGTGCCGTCGGCGCCGACGATCTCGACGCCGTTCTTGCCGAGCGTGGTCACGCGCAGGCCGACGGTGTCGCGGATCTGGCGTTCGGTCAGCCCGGTCTTCTGACGGAGGAGGCCCCACTCGTACTCGTTGGTGAACAGGTACTCGGCACCCTGGATGAGCTCGGTGGCCTGCGTTCCGTCGAGGCGTGCGAGCTGCTGCGACGGATCCGCGGCGAAGGGGATGCCCAGTTCGCGGCACTCCGCCGTGTGGCGCATCATCGCGGCCGGGTCGTTGGCGCCGACCAGGACGAGTTCCAGGTCGCGACCCTCGGCCACGGTGTGGACGGAGATGTCGCCGGCCTCGGTCATCGCGCCGGGGTAGAACGAGGCGATCTGTGCCATGTCCTCGTCGGTGGTGCAGACGAAACGCGCGGTGTGAGCCGTCTCGGAGAGGGTGACGGCGGAGCAGTCGACGCCGTTGTCCTCGAGCCACGTCTGATACTCGGCGAAGTCGGGACCGACCGAGCCGACGAGCAGCGGTGCGCCGCCCAGAACACCCATGGCGTAGGCGATGTTGCCGCCCACCCCGCCCTTGCGGATGACGAGGTCGTCGACGAGGAAGCTCAGCGAGACGTGTGCCAGCTGATCGGCGAGGAACTGGTCGGCGAACCGACCGGGAAACCGCATCAGATGGTCGGTAGCAATGGAGCCGGACACCGCAATGGTCACGTCCGAGGGCCTTTCGCAGCAGGTGGAGGAGAACTGCTGTGAACCTTACCCGGGTGACGAGTGGGTGAACCCCATCAGACGGACGCCCCGGGACGACGCACCCCGGACACACGTCGTCCCCGGCACCCACGCGGGGTGCCGGGGACGGCGGGAGACTACGCGGGACTCAGTTGAAGGAGTCACCGCACGCGCACGAACCCGTGGCGTTGGGGTTGTCGATCGTGAAGCCCTGCTTCTCGATGGTGTCGACGAAGTCGATCGATGCGCCCTCGACGTACGGCGCGCTCATCCGGTCCACGGCGAGCGTGACGCCGCCGAAGTCCTTGACCAGGTCGCCGTCGAGCGAGCGGTCGTCGAAGAACAGCTGGTAGCGCAGCCCTGCGCACCCGCCGGGCTGAACCGCGATGCGCAGCGCCAGGTCGTCGCGGCCTTCCTGATCCAGCAGTGCCTTGGCCTTGGACGAGGCCGCTTCGGTCATCAGGACGGCGTGCGTCTCGGTGTCGGTGGTGGTCACGTCACTGGTGGCGACGTCGTTCTGCACAGTCATGGGTTCTCCCTATCGTTCGTGCCCTCTCGGCGACAACGCCGGCGAACACAGTCAACGGTACTCCCGACCCCGCTATTCCACACGATCGCCGGGGCGGTCACGCCCACGAGCCGGTGCGGGCGACGTCCGCGGCGAGGCCGGTCAGCTGGGCACGCGCGTCCGACATGGCGAGGTCGACCGATCCGGCGAAATCGGTCACCGAGTGCGCCGACTCGATGCCCGCCGCGCGCATGTCGTCCTCGCCCAGACGCACCTGACCGGCGAGGACCACCGTGCGCACACCGTGCTCGCGAGCCGACCCCGCGAGAGCGGTCACCACCTTTCCGCGCAACGACTGCGAGTCGAACTTCCCCTCGCCCGTCAGCACCACGTCGACCGTCGGCATCACCTCGTGGCGACGGGTGCGCTCGGCCACCAGATCGGCCCCGGACGTGCGGGTCGCTCCCAGCGCGAGCAACGCGGCGCCCAGGCCGCCTGCCGCACCCGCCCCCGGCAGGTCCGCCACCGCGCGCTCGGCGACGCGATCGAGCTCGACGCACCAGTCGGCGTTCCGCTCCTCCAGGACACGCACGGTGTCCGCGTCCGCACCCTTCTGCGGTCCGAACACCGCGGCCGCACCGGCCGGACCCAGCAACGGATTGTCGACGTCCGTGGCCGCGACGAGGTCGACGTCCGCGAGAGCCGCAACCGCCGCGTCGGGTCCCCCGAGGGCCTCGATCATGCCCGCGCCGCCGTCGGTCGAGCTGCTGCCACCGAGACCGACCACCACGGTGGTCGCACCACGGGTCAGCGCCTCCGCGACGATCTGCCCCACTCCCCTGCTGGACGCCGCGACGGCCGACTCCGGATCCGGCGAACGACCGAGGAGTCCGAGACCGACGGTCTGCGCGACCTCCACGTAGGCGGTCGCGCCGTCGAGCAACCAGCGCGCGGTCACGACGTGGCCGAGAGGTCCGGACACGGTCGACTCGATCACCTCGCCGCCGTCGGCCGCGAGTGCGTCGACGAACCCGGGTCCGCCGTCGGACTGGGGCGCGAGGATCAGCTCGTCGTCGCGCGCGCTCGACCACCCCGCCGCGATGGCATCGGCTGCTTCGGCCGCGGTCAGGGTGTCTCCGAAGGAATCGGGGGCGATGAGAACGCGCATCGGAACACTCTAACGAGGAGCGTCGGTCGTGAGAGCCCACGACTGCGGTGTTCGCGTGGAGGTGAACGTCGAATAACCTGTGGGGGTGAAGCTGCCCTTCGGTAAGTCGAGTGAGAAGTCCGACACCCAGACCCCCGTCGACCACGAGTCGACGAGCCTGGACGAGAGCACGGCGCAGACCCGCGGCAACGTCAGCCTCGGCAAGGGCCGTCCCACGCCCTCCCGGCGTGAGGCCGAGGGCCGCCGCCGTGGCCCGGTCGCACCGGCACCGCTGACGGCCAAGGAGGCCCGGGCGCGACGCAAGGCGACGCGGGGCAGCAAGGACGAGCGCAAGGCCGCCTCGGCCGAGCGTCGCGCGAAGGCCGCGGACCAGCGTGCCCGGATGATGGCCGGCGAGGACAAGTTCCTCCTCCCCCGCGACAAGGGCCCCGTCCGCGCCTACGCGCGTGACCTGGTCGACTCGCGCCGCAACTTCGTCGGACTGTTCATGCCGATGGCCCTGATCCTGCTCGTGGCACTGTTCCTGAGCCCCGAGGTGCAGTCGATCGTCACGCTCGCGCTGTTCATCATGATGATCTTCATGGGTATCGACGGCTATCTGCTCGGCCGCCGCGTCAACAACAGGGTGCGGGACCGTTTCCCCGAGACTCCGGACGGCGGCTTCAAGCTCGGCTGGTACTCGTTCGTCCGCGCGTCGCAGGTCCGCAAGATGCGTGCCCCCAAGCCTCGCGTCGGCCCCGGCGACGCGGTCTGAGCGCACCCGCGGTGACGCGCACGCTCGTCCTCGGAGGTGCCCGATCCGGCAAGTCCGGCCATGCGGAGTCGTTGCTGGCCGGTCACGCCGAGGTCCGGTACGTGGCCACCGGGCGGCGGAACAGTGCGGACGCCGATTGGGACGCCCGCATCGACACGCATCGACGGACGCGGCCGGAGCACTGGTCCACGGTCGAGATCACCTCGTACGCGGCACTGTCCGAGGCCCTGCGGGACGACGTGCCCACACTGGTCGACGACCTGGGGACCTGGCTCACCGGCGCGCTGGACGATCTGCGCGCGTGGGACTCGCCGCGGGGCACGGTGGTGGGGGCGGTCGACGACCTGGTGACGGCCGTCGACCGGTTCGAGGGTCCGCTGGTGCTCGTCTCCCCCGAGGTGGGTCTGGGCGTGATCCCGGAGTCGCGGGCGGGCAGACTCTTCCGCGACGAGATCGGTGCCGCGAACGCCCGTCTCGCGCAGGTGTGTGACGCGGTGACGTTGGTGGTGGCCGGGTTGTCCGTCCCCCTCAGCCGACCGAGTGACCGACCCACCGACCGATCGAGAGGCACGTGGTGACCGAGAGTTCCGCACTGTTCCGTCCGGTGGATCCACCCGACGCCGAGATCGCCCGCGAGGCGAGAGCCAGGCAGTCGTCGTTGACCAAGCCCGCGGACTCGCTCGGCCGTCTCGAGGACCTCGCCGTGTGGGTCGCGTCGTGCCAGGGCGTGAGCCCTCCGCATCGGTTCGCTCGGGCTCGCGGCGTGGTCTTCGCCGGCGATCACGGCATCGCCCGCGGTGGGGTCTCCGCGTACCCGCCCGAGGTGACGGCGCAGATGGTCGCGAACATCGCCGCCGGCGGTGCCGCAATCAACGCGTTGGCGACGGTGTCCGGTGCGACCGTGCGAGTGGTGGACATCGCGGTCGACGCGGACACCGACGACTCCGTGTCGTCGCACAAGGTGCGTCGCTCCAGTGGGTCGATCGACCGCGAGGACGCACTGTCGCAGGACGAGGTGATCGCCGCCCTGACAGCGGGCCGTGACATCGCCGACGAGGAGGTCGACGGCGGCGCCGACCTGTTGATCGCCGGCGACATGGGCATCGGCAACACCACCCCCGCCACCGTGCTGATCGCTGCCGTCACCAACACCGAACCGGTGGCGGCGGTCGGCCGCGGTACCGGCATCGACGACGCGGGGTGGATCCGCAAGACCGCCGCGATCCGTGACGCCCTGCGGCGTGCGCGTCCCGTCACCCGCGACCCGATCGCACTGCTGCGCACCGTCGGCGGCGCCGATCTCGCCGCGATGACCGGCTTCCTGGTGCAGGCCGCGGTGCGTCGCACACCGGTGCTGCTCGACGGCGTCGTCGTCACGGCGGCGGCACTGGTCGCGAACGATCTCTCGGTCGGCGCCTCGTCGTGGTGGCTGGCCGGCCATCGGTCGACGGAACCGGCACACGCCTTGGCGCTCGCACACCTGCGACTCGATCCCCTGCTCGACCTGTCGATGCGCCTCGGCGAGGGCTCGGGGGCGATGGTCGCGCTGCCGATCCTGTCCGGTGCCGTCGCGACACTCGCCGACATGGCGACGTTCTCCGATGCCGGAGTGAGCACGCGGCCCTGATGTTCCTGGACCCGGTGCGCCTGGCGTTCTCCTGGCTGACGGTGCTGCCGGTGCGTGGTCCGGACGCCGTCGATCGCGACGACGCACGCCGCGCGATCGGGATCGTCCCGCTCGTGGGCCTGGCGCTGGGCGGCGCGGCCGCACTGGTGGTGTGGTCGTGCGCCGCAGCCGACCTGCCGCCGACGCTCGCGGGACTGCTGGGCGTCGGCACCCTGGCGCTGCTGACCCGCGGAATGCATCTCGACGGGCTCGCGGACACCGCGGACGGACTCGGGTCCTACGGCCCGGCCGAGCGTGCGCTGGCGATCATGAAGTCCGGGTCCACCGGACCGTTCGGGGCCGCGACCCTCGTTCTGATTCTCGGCGTGCAGGCGGTGGCCATGGGCGAACTCGTCTCTCGGGGAGACGCTCTCGCGATCGTGGTCGCTGCCGTCGTGTCCCGGTGCGCCGTCGTGATCGTGTGCCGCCGCTCGGTGCCCGCCGCCACCGGCAGTGGCTTCGGCTCACTCGTCGCGGCGTCGCAGTCACCCGCCGTGGTCACCCTGTGGGTCCTCGTGGCACTCGCCGCCGGGCTGCTCGCCGTCCCCGGCGTCCCGCTGCAGGGAGTGGCAGCCGTCGCGGTGGCACTCGCTGCCGTCACTCTGCTCGCCCGGCACTGCGTTCGGCGATTCGGCGGTCTCGTCGGTGACGTGCTCGGGGCGAGCATCGAGCTGACCACCGCCGTGGTGCTCGTGCTCTGCCTCGTCGGCTGAGCGATCAGTCGCGCAGCGTGCTCATCCAGCCGTGGGTGTCGGCGAAGGTGCCGCGCTGGATTCCGGTGAGTGTGTCGCGCAGCGCCATGGTGACCTCGCCGGGCTCTCCGGTACCGATGCGGAAGTCGCCCTCGGCCGACTTCACACTGCCGACGGGGGTGATCACGGCTGCGGTGCCACACGCGAAGACCTCGGTGATCTCGCCCGACTCCGCCTTCTTCTGCCACTCGTCCGTGGAGATCTTGCGCTCCTCCACGGCGAAGCCCGCGTCGGTGGCGAGCGCCAGCAGCGAGTCACGCGTGATGCCGGGCAGCAGCGAGCCGGACAGGGACGGCGTGACCAACCGCGCGTCGGGTCCGGAGCCGAAGACGAAGAACAGGTTCATCCCGCCCATCTCCTCGACGTAGCGGCGCTCGAGAGCGTCGAGCCACACGACCTGGTCGCAGCCCTGGTCCGCGGCCTGCGCCTGGGCCAGCAGGGAGGCCGCGTAGTTGCCCGCGAACTTCGCGGCTCCGGTGCCGCCCGGCGCGGCGCGCACGTACTCGGTGGAGAGCCACACGCTGACCGGCTTGACCCCGCGCGGGAAGTACGCGCCGGCGGGCGAGGCGATGAGGAGGTAGCGGTAGGAGGACGACGGGCGCACGCCCAGCCCCGCCTCGGTGGCGAACATGAACGGCCGCAGGTAGAGCGCGTCCTCGCCGCCGGCGACGGGCACCCACTCGTGGTCGACGGCGAGCAGCTGCTCGATGGACTCGCGGAACAGCTCCACCGGCAGGGCCGGCATCGCCAACCGCGCGGCCGAGCTCTGCAGGCGCTCCGCGTTCGCGCCGGGGCGGAACGACGCGAGACTACCGTCGGGCTGGCGGTAGACCTTGAGACCTTCGAAGATGGCCTGGCCGTAGTGCAGAACCATGGCCGCGGGATCCATCGGGAACGGCGCGTAGGGCGTCACCACCGCGTCGTGCCACCCGGTGCCGGCGTCGTAGTCGATGGCCACCATGTGATCGGTGAAGTGCACGCCGAACCCGGGCGCCTGCAACACCGCTGCCCGCGCTTCCGCGGTGGCGGGCGACGGGTGCTCGTGACGCGTGAATTCCAGGCCAGTCATGCCGAACACTCTAAAGCAGCGTGGTGTGGCATCTCACCGCACGTGCGCCTCGACGAACGGCGGCCTGACCACCTCGCACGCGATCGCCCGACCACGCACGTCCACGTCGACCGCGTCACCGACGGCGACGCCCGCCGCGGTGTCGAGCAACGCGAGCGCGATGCCCACCTTGAGGGTCGGCGAGAAGGTGCCGGACGTGGTCGCACCGACCGGTTCTCCGGAGCGCAGGACGGTCAGATCCGGACGCAGCACACCGCGTCCGACGGCGCGGAGGCCGACGAGGGTGCGGGGTGCGCCCGCCTCCTTCTGCGCCACGAGGGCGTCGCGTCCGCGGAACTCGTCCTTCTTCCAGCCCACCGCCCAGCCGCAGCGCGCTTCCAGCGGACTGATGTCGACGGACAGCTCGTGCCCGTGCAGCGGGTAGCCCATCTCGGTGCGCAGCGTGTCGCGCGCTCCGAGACCGGCGGGCTCGCCGCCCACCTCGCGCACCGCGCCCAGCAGCGCCTCGAACAGCGACGCGGCCGTGTCCCACTGCGGCAGCAGCTCGTACCCGTGCTCCCCCGTGTAGCCGGTGCGACAGACCCGTACCGAGCCGGATCCGAACGCGACGTCCTCGAACGCCATGTAATCGAGGGAGGACGGCAGCCCGACGGCGGCGAGGACGTCGGCCGACCGCGGTCCCTGCACGGCGAGGACGCCGTACTCCCGGTGGGCCGAGCGGACCTCGATGCCGGCCGGGGCACCCTGCGCGAGCACCTCGACCACGGCGGCGGTGTTGGCCGCGTTGGGCACGAGGAACACCTCGTCGTCGGACACGAGGTAGGCGATGAGGTCGTCGACCACTCCGCCGTTCTCGGTGCAGCACAACGTGTACTGCGCCTGGCCGGGCCCGATGCGGTCGAGCGCGTTGGTCAGCACCGAGTCGACGTACGCCGCGGCGCCGGGACCGGAGACGACCGCCTTGCCCAGGTGACTCACGTCGAACAACCCCGCGGTGGTGCGCGTCGACGTGTGCTCGGAGACGGTGCCCGCGTACGACACCGGCATCGTCCACCCGCCGAAGGGGGCGAACGTGGCTCCGAGGGCGACGTGCGCCTCGTGGACCGGACCGTGCAACAACTCTTCGCTCATGGTGGGGAACGCTAACTCAGACGAGCCCGATGTCGGGGTCGGCATACGATCGACTGCGTCGCTCCACCCTCACCGACCGTCCCCGACCATCAGGAGCAGCAGCACGTGAGCAGTCAGTCGCAGCGCACACTCGGACCCGAACTGGTCCTCGCCGGAACCATCGACAAGGCCGTCGAGGTCGTCGTCGTCGGACTCGAGAAGACCGACGACGGTGTCCGCATCGTCGGCGAGGACTTCCTCGGGAACGCCGCCGCAGACGTCCTCGCCGCGGTCACGGCCCTCGGCGCCACCGGCCGGGCCGATCAGGTCACCCGCGTTCCCGCACCCTCGTCCCTGCCCGCCGCCAGCGTTCTCGCCGTCGGTCTGGGCACCGCCGCCGAGCGCACCGACGACGTGCTGCGTCGTGCGGCCGGATCGGCGGCGCGCGCGCTCACCGGCATCGGCCACGTCGCGACGACCCTGTCCGCCGTCGGCCTCGCCGCCGCCGCGGAGGGCCTCTACCTCGGCGCCTACCAGTTCAGCGAGTACAAGCAGAAGTCGGCGCCCAAGGACGACGCGACACCGATCACGCGGGTGGATCTGCTCGTCGGATCGCCGCGCGACAAGCAGGCTCGCGCCGAACTCGCGCGCTCCGAGGCCGTCGCCGAGGCGGTCGCCACCGCGCGTGACCTCGTCAACACGCCCCCGAGCCACCTCTTCCCGGCCGAGTTCGCCGAGCGCGCCCGTGCCCTCGGGACCGAGGCCGGCCTCACCGTGCAGGTGCTCGACGAGAAGGCACTCGAGCGCGGGGGCTACGGCGGCATCGTCGGCGTCGGCAAGGGCTCGTCCCGCCCGCCGCGTCTGGTCCGGCTGTCCTGGTCCGGCGGAAAGAAGAAGTCCCCCACCGTCGCTCTCGTCGGCAAGGGCATCACGTTCGACACCGGCGGCATCTCGATCAAGCCCGCGGCGGGCATGGAGAACATGACCTCGGACATGGCCGGCGCGGCCGCCGTCGTCGCGACGGTGGTGCTGGCGGCCAAGTTGAAACTGCCGATCGACGTCACCGCGACGGTGCCGATGGCCGAGAACATGCCGTCGTCCACGGCGCAGCGTCCCGGCGACGTGCTGACCCAGTACGGCGGCACCACGGTCGAGGTCATCAACACCGACGCCGAGGGCCGCCTCATTCTCGCCGACGCCATCGTGCGCGCCTGCGAGGACGAGCCGGACTATCTCATCGACACCGCGACCCTCACCGGAGCGCAGATGGTCGCCCTCGGCACGCGCACCCCGGGTGTCATGGGCACCGAGGTGTTCCGCGACCGCGTCGCCGCCATCTCGCAGCGCATCGGCGAGAACGCCTGGGCGATGCCGCTGCCGGCCGAACTGCGACCCGATCTCGACTCCCGCGTCGCCGACCTCGCCAACGTCACCAACCACCGGTGGGGCGGCATGCTCGCGGCCGGGCTCTACCTGAAGGAGTTCGTCGCCGAGGGCGTCCAGTGGGCGCACATCGACGTGGCCGGGCCGGCCTTCAACACCGGCGGGCCGCACGGCTACACGAGCAAGGGCGGCACCGGTGTCCCGGTGCGCACCATGATCTCGGTGCTCGAGGACATCGCCGAGCAGGGCTGACCCGCTCGCGCGAGCGGGGAGCTCAGGCTCCCTGCTCGCGCCTCCGGATGATCTTCTGTCGGGCGTCGTGGTCCCGCATCCGCTGGGGATACCCGGTCTTGCGCACGTCGTAGACCGGGATCTTCAGGTCCTCGCCCAGCGTGCGCGCGCCCTTCTCGCCGCCCACCGCGCGGCGGGTCCACTGACCGTCGTTCGCGACCAGCACCACGGTGATCGGAGTGACCGTCGTCTCCGGTTCGACGTAGGCCTCGACGCCGATGCGGGCGGCCGTCCAGTCGGCGAGATGCGCTCTGTCGGACGAGGACGCTCCGCCTCGGGATCGACTCGGGCGCTTGAATCTGTCGAACAGTCCCACGGTGTCTCCTCCATCCGCCGAGCAGTGCACGCGACTCTCGCGTGCACGAAATGCACTCAATCCGGTCCACACCATCATCCGGACGGCACGCCGACCCCACCGAGCGCGAACCGTCTCACGAAGTGACAGGATGATCGGGCATCGCGTGAACCATCTCACGGTGCGCGTCACCCGTTACCGGCACAACTCGCCGCGAGAACGGTGCGACGCGGCCACAATGGTCCACGTACCGCGACCGGCTAGACACCACACCCGCTAGCGACCACGAGTCGCTACACCCGTACTACAACTTGTCGAGGAGTCAACAGACATGACCTTCTCCGTCCAGATGCCAGCTCTCGGTGAAAGCGTCACCGAGGGGACTGTCACACGGTGGCTGAAACAGGAGGGGGACACGGTCGAAGTCGACGAACCCTTGCTCGAAGTCTCCACCGACAAGGTGGACACGGAGATTCCGTCTCCGGCAGCGGGTGTCCTGACCAAGATCGTCGCGCAGGAGGACGACACCGTCGAGATCGGCGGTGAGCTCGGTGTCATCGGTGACGCGGACGAGGCACCGTCCGACGGCGACGACTCGAGCAGCGACGACTCGAGCAGCGACGAAGCCGACGCAGGCCCGTCCGACGCCGCCGAGCAGGCGTCCGTCGAGGGCGAGAGCGAGGCCGACGCGCCCGCACCCGACAGCGACGACGACGGCGGTGCGAGCAGCGGTTCCACCGGTGGCGGCGACGGCACTCCCGTCACGATGCCCGAACTGGGCGAGTCCGTCACGGAGGGCACCGTCACCCGGTGGCTCAAGGCCGTCGGCGACGAGGTCGCCGTGGACGAGCCGCTCCTCGAGGTCTCCACCGACAAGGTCGACACCGAGATCCCGTCCCCGGTCGCCGGCACCCTGCTCGAGATCAGCGCCGAGGAGGACGACACCGTCGAGGTCGGCGGCCAGCTCGCCGTCATCGGTTCCGGTGCTCCCGCGAAGAAGGAGTCCGCGCCCGAGCCCGAGCCGGAGCCCGAGAAGAAGCCCGAGCCCGAGAAGAAGCCGGAACCCAAGGCCGAAGCGAAGCCCGCCGAGAAGCCCGCCAAGCAGGCCGATCCCGAGCCCGCCGGCGAGGTCTACACGCCGGAGCCGAAGTCCGAGAGCAAGTCCGAGAACTCCTCGAAGTCCGAGTCCGAGGCGCCTGCAGGTGATTCGAACGCAAGCGGTTCCAGCCCGTACGTCACTCCCCTGGTGCGCAAGCTCGCTACGGAGAACGACGTCGATCTGAACTCCGTCAAGGGCACGGGCGTCGGTGGACGCATCCGCAAGCAGGACGTCCTCGCCGCAGCCGAGGCGAAGAAGGCCCCGGCCGAGGAGAAGGCCGCTCCGGCTGCCGCAGCTCCCGCCGCGTCCGCCAAGCCCTCGGCACCGTCCACTGCCGGCGTGCGGCCCGAACTCGCGCACCTGCGCGGTTCGACGCAGAAGATCAACCGCATCCGGCAGATCACCGCCAAGAAGACCCGCGAGTCGCTGCAGACGTCGGCGCAGCTCACGCAGGTGTTCGAGGTCGACCTGACCAAGGTGGCAGCACTGCGCACCCGCGCCAAGGCCACGTTCAAGGAGCGCGAGGGCGTCAACCTGACGTTCCTGCCGTTCTTCGCGAAGGCCGTCGTCGAGGCGCTCAAGGTTCACCCCAACGTGAACGCGAGCATCGACGAGGAGAAGAAGGAGATCACGTACCACGACGCCGAGCATCTGGGTATCGCGGTGGACACCGAGCAGGGCCTCCTCTCCCCCGTCATCCACAACGCGGGCGACCTGTCGCTGGCCGGCATCGCACGCGCCATCGCGGACATCGCGGCACGGGCACGGTCGAACGGCCTCAAGCCGGACGAGCTGTCCGGTGGCACGTTCACCATCACCAACATCGGCAGCCAGGGCGCCCTGTTCGACACGCCGATCCTGGTTCCGCCGCAGGCCGCCATGTTGGGCACC
Organism: Rhodococcus sp. BP-160; assembly: GCF_019836205.1. NCBI lineage: Bacteria > Bacillati > Actinomycetota > Actinomycetes > Mycobacteriales > Nocardiaceae > Rhodococcus > Rhodococcus sp. BP-160. The sequence goes on along the minus strand of NZ_JABUEK010000002.1, from coordinate 415,379 downwards.
GGGGCCATCGTCAAGCGCCCGGTCGTGGTGACCGACGCCTCGGGCAGCGAGTCCATCGGTGTCCGCTCCATGGCGTTCCTGCCGCTCACCTACGACCACCGTCTCGTCGACGGCGCCGATGCGGGTCGCTTCCTGACCACCATCAAGCACCGCCTCGAGGAGGGCGCGTTCGAAGCCGACCTCGGCCTCTGACGCTTCTTCGGTAATCTCGGAAGTCCCCGACACTTCGCAGCCCCGACCTCCGGGAATCTGTGACCTGTCGAACGAGGGGGCACTCGCTGCACACCGTGCAGTGGGTGCCCCCGTCGCCGTCCCAGGAGGCAGTCACTCGTGCGCATCGTCATCGCAGGTTCGTCCGGACTCATCGGCACGTCGCTCGTGGCGGCGTTGCGCAGCGGAGGGCACGACGTCTTCCGCCTCGTCCGCCGTGCACCCGCGGGACCGGACGAGATCGGCTGGGATCCCACCGCCGGGTCACTCGACCCGGAGGCTCTCCAGGGCGCCGACGCCGTGGTGAACCTGTGCGGTGTCGGGATCGGTGACAAGCGGTGGACCGGTGCGTACAAGCAGGCCGTCCGCGACAGTCGCATCGTCCCCACCGAGGTGATCTCCCGCGCCGTCGTCGAGGCGAAGGTGCCGACGCTCGTCAACGCCAGCGGCATCAACTTCTACGGTGACACCGGCGACACCGTGGTCGACGAGACGGCGCCGGTCGGTACGGGCTTCCTCGCCGAGGTGTGTCGCGACTGGGAGGACGCCACGTCCTTCGCGGCCTCGAACGGCGTCCGGGTGGTGTTCCTGCGCAGCGCTGCCGTCCTGTCCCGGCACGGCGGCATGATGGGCAAGCTCCGCCCGCTGTACCTCTTCGCGCTGGGCGGTCGGCTCGGCAGCGGCCGCCAGTACTTCCCGTGGATCTCACTGACGGACGAGGTCCGGGCGATCGTCTTCACCCTCGAGAATCAGGACATCACCGGACCGGTCAACCTCCAGGGGCCCGCACCGGTGACCAACGCCCAGTTCAACAGCGCCATGTCGCGAGCGGTGCATCGCCCGGCACCGTGGATGGTGCCCGGGTTCGCGATCTCCGCGATCATCGGCGAGTTCGCGAACGAGGCCATCCTGCACAATCCGCGAGCCATCCCCGCGGTGCTCGAGAAGCACGGATTCACGTTCGAGCACAACACCATCGGAGAGGCGCTCGCGGACACCGTCGGCTGACCCGGCGGCGTACTCTTCGATGTCATGATCACCCGCTCCGCCCGCGCCGACTCCCGGCCGATGCTCGTGCGTTCGCTCGGCACGATCGACTACCTCGACGCTCTCGAGATCCAGCGCGAGGTCGCCGGCCGTCGTGCCGAGAACGTCGGCGCCGACGAGTTGCTGCTTCTCGAGCACCCCGCCGTCTTCACCGCGGGTCGGCGTACGGCTCCCGAGGATCGGCCGCGCGATGGCACCCCCGTCATCGACGTCGACCGTGGCGGCAAGATCACCTGGCACGGTCCCGGGCAGCTGGTCGGCTATCCCATCGTGCGGCTCGCGGAGCCCGTCGACGTCGTTCGGTACGTCCGGCTGATCGAGGAGGCACTCATCGCCGTGTGCACCGATCTGGGCCTCGAGGTCGGGCGTATCGACGGCCGTTCCGGCGTCTGGCTCGCGGCCGGCGAGGTGCGCGGAGCCCGAAATTCTGGTCCGGGACGGCAGCCCGAACGCAAGGTGGCTGCCATCGGGGTCCGCGTGCAGCGGGGTGTGGCTCTGCACGGCTTCGCCCTGAACTGCAATGCGTCCCTGGAGGGCTTCGGCACCATCGTTCCGTGCGGTATCGCGGACGCCGGCGTCACCACACTGTCGGACGAACTCGGCCGCGACGTGACCGTCGACGAGGTCACTCCGGCGGTCACGCAGCGCATCCTGGACGCACTCGACGGTCGCCTGCCGTTGGCGGTGCACGATCTGGACAGAACGCCCGTCGCACCCACGCCACGCTTCACCACGGTGAACTTCGGCGGATGACCCCCCGCGAGTAGCATCGATGCGGTGACCGTCGCACCCGAGAACTCTCCTGCACAAGCTCCGAACGGACGCAAGCTTCTCCGCCTCGAGATCCGAAACGCGGAGACCCCGATCGAACGCAAACCGTCGTGGATCAAGACCCGCGCGAAGATGGGCCCCGAGTACTCCGAACTCAAGGGACTCGTCAAGCGCGAGGGACTGCACACGGTGTGCGAAGAGGCCGGGTGTCCCAACATCTACGAATGCTGGGAAGACCGCGAAGCCACGTTCCTCATCGGCGGTGAGCAGTGCACCCGTCGCTGCGACTTCTGCCAGATCGACACCGGCAAACCTGCCGACCTCGATCGGGACGAGCCGCGCCGCGTGGCCGAGTCGGTGCAGGCGATGGGTCTGCGCTACTCCACCATCACGGGTGTCGCCCGCGACGATCTCGAGGACGGCGGCGCCTGGCTGTACGCCGAGACCGTCCGTGAGATCAAGCGCCTCAACCCCAACACCGGTGTCGAGCTGCTGATCCCCGACTTCAACGCCGACCCCGACCAACTGGCCGAGGTCTTCTCCTCGCGCCCCGAGGTGCTCGCGCACAACGTGGAGACGGTGCCGCGCATCTTCAAGCGCATCCGTCCCGCGTTCCGCTACCAGCGCAGCCTCGACGTCATCACCGCGGCGCGCGACGCCGGCCTGGTGACCAAGTCGAACCTGATCCTGGGCATGGGCGAGACCTACGAGGAAGTCACGCAGGCGATGCAGGACCTGCACGACGCCGGCTGCGACATCCTCACCATCACCCAGTACCTGCGCCCGTCGCCGCGGCACCATCCGGTCGACCGGTGGGCCAAGCCGGAGGAGTTCGTCGAGCACTCCAAGGCCGCCGAGGCCATGGGCTACGCCGGCGTCCTCGCCGGTCCCCTGGTCCGCTCCTCGTACCGCGCGGGTCGCCTCTACGCGCAGGCCATGGCTCACCACGGCCGTGCGATCTCCGAGAACATGTCCCACCTCGAGCACGGCGGCGAGGCGTCCCAGGAAGCCAGCTCGCTGATGGCGCGCCTGGCAGCCCGCTGACCCCACACCCCCAGCGACACCACGCGGCCCGCCGTCCTACCGGATGGCGGGCCGCGCTGCGTCTGCGCCTATCCTGGGAGCCATGGCGAACGGCGGTACAGCAGGCAAGGGCAAGGCCTCGAAAGAGGCGAAGGCCGCGGCGAAGGCAGCACGCAAGCAGGCCTCGAAGGAACGGCGCTCCCAGTTGTGGCAGGCCTTCCAGATGCAGCGCAAGGAGGACAAGCTCCTCCTGCCGCTGATGATCGGATCGGTCGTCGGCATGGCGGTGCTGTTCTTCCTGATCGGGCTGATCTTCGGGATCGAGTGGCTCCTGCTGCCGTTCGGGCTCCTCATCGGTGTGCTCATCGCGTTCGTGATCTTCGGTCGCCGCGTGCAGAAGTCGGTGTACGGCAAGGCCGAGGGCCAGGCCGGCGCCGCCGCGTGGGCACTGGACAACCTGCAGGGCGGGTGGCGTGTCAAGACCGCCATCGCCGGCACCACGCAGCTGGACGCCGTGCACCGCGTCATCGGTCGTCCCGGCGTCATCCTGGTGGCCGAGGGCGCACCGCAGCGCGTGAAGGCACTGCTGGCGCAGGAGAAGAAGAAGACCGCACGCCTCGTCGGCGACACCCCGATCTACGACGTCGTCGTCGGCAACGACGAGGGCCAGGTGCCGCTCTCGCAGCTGCAGAAGTACCTGACCAAGCTGCCGAAGAACATCGACAGCAAGCGCATGGAGACCATTGAGTCACGGCTCTCGGCGCTGGGCGCCCGCGGTGGCCCGGCACTCCCCAAGGGACCGATGCCGGGCGGCGCGAAGATGAAGGGTGTGCAGCGCACCATCAAGCGTCGCTAGTGGCCTCCGGCCCTGTGCGCCTTGTGCGTACCCAGGGATGCGCAAAGGGCGCACGAGGGGTGAGCCCCACTACCGGGACATGAGGAGTGCGGTGCCCGTCGCGCGGTCGTGCATGCCGCGGCTGTCGATGTCGGTGATGACGGCGGGCACCACGAAGGCGATGAAGACCTGACGCACCAGCGCGCGCACGACTCCCACGCGGCCCGGAGCGTCGATGCGCGCCACCTGCATGCCCATGCAGAACTGACCGGGCGTGAAGGAGAACAAGCTCAGGGACACGAATCCGAGCAGGAACCACACTCCCAGGGTCAGGGTCGACAGGTTGCCCCCGGCGACGCTGCCGCCGAGGAACAGCGCGGACACACCCATCGACATCAGCCAGTCGATGGCCAACGCCGCGACACGCCTCGGTGTCGGCGCGAGCGAACCCGGCCCCACCTTGGGAAGTCCCAGGTACTCGCCCTGGTAGGCCTGCTGCTCGTGGTCACCGTCGGGCAGCGCGGCGGCGGGGCCCGAGAGCCACGATCCGGTCATCCGTGCCATGAGTGTTCTCCATACTGGTGTGAGTGCGGGGCCATTGCTCCAGGATAGGTGTCGCCCCGGCGGGAGGGTCCTCCCACCGGCCACCAGCTGCGACGACGGGACGCGTAACACCGACGAAACACGGACTTGACGGTGAGGCAACACCACTTCCCTACCGTCGGCGTGGCGCAGCTGCCGCACTCACACAGACGTCGCGGACCAGCACTCGACAAGAAGGAGTTCCAGCGTGGATTTCACCACGGCCGAAGAGGTCATCAAGTACATAGCGGATGAGAGCGTCGAGTACGTCGACATCCGTTTCACCGATCTCCCGGGTATCCAGCAGCACTTCTCGATCGCGGCGAAGGCGTTCACCAAGGACACCCTCGAAGACGGTCTCGCGTTCGATGGCTCGTCCGTGCGTGGCTTCCAGTCGATCCACGAGTCGGACATGATGCTGCTTCCCGACTACGGCACCGCTCAGATCGACCCGTTCCGTCACGCCAAGACTCTGAACATGGACTTCTTCGTCCACGATCCGTACACCCGCGAGTCCTACAGCCGCGACCCCCGCAACGTCGCGCGCAAGGCCGAGGAGTACCTCGCCAGCACCGGCATCGCCGACACCGCGTTCTTCGGTCCCGAGGCCGAGTTCTACATCTTCGACTCGGTGCGCTACGACTCCCAGATGAACGGCGCGTTCTACGAGCTCGACTCGAGCTCCGGCGCCTGGAACACCGGCGCCGAGACCGAGGCCGACGGGTCCCCCAACCTCGGCTACAAGGTCCGCCCGAAGGGCGGCTACTTCCCCGTCGCGCCGTACGACCACTACGTCGACATCCGCGACGCCATCTCCACCAACCTGCAGAACGCGGGCTTCGAGCTCGAGCGCGGCCACCACGAGGTCGGCACCGGCGGCCAGCAGGAGATCAACTACAAGTTCAACACCATGCTGCGTGCAGCCGACGACCTGCAGCTGTTCAAGTACATCGTCAAGAACACCTGCTGGCAGCACGGCAAGTCCGCGACCTTCATGCCGAAGCCGCTCTTCGGTGACAACGGCTCGGGCATGCACGTCCACCAGTCGCTCTGGAAGGACGGCAAGCCGCTCTTCTACGACGAGAAGGGCTACGCGGGTCTGTCGGATCTCGCTCGTCACTACATCGGCGGCATCCTGCACCACGCGCCGTCGCTGCTGGCGTTCACGAATCCGACGATCAACTCGTACCACCGCCTGGTGCCGGGCTATGAGGCCCCCATCAACCTGGTGTACTCGGGCCGTAACCGCTCGGCCGCCGTCCGTATCCCCACCACGGGCAACAACCCGAAGGCCAAGCGTCTCGAGTTCCGCGCGCCCGACGCGTCCGGTAACCCGTACCTGTCGTTCGCCGCGCAGATGATGGCCGGCCTGGACGGCATCAAGAACAAGATCGAGCCGCTCGCTCCCGTCGACAAGGACCTCTACGAGCTCCCGCCCGAGGAAGCGAAGAACATCCCGCAGGCACCCACCTCGCTGCCTGCCGTGATCGACCGCCTCGAGGCCGACCACGAGTACCTCACCGCCGGTGGCGTCTTCACCACCGACCTGATCGAGACCTGGATCTCGCTCAAGCGTGAGAACGAGATCGCGCCGGTGAACCTCCGTCCGCATCCGTACGAGTTCCAGCTGTACTACGACTGCTGAGTCACGCTCCACCACGTCGAGCCCGCTCCGGACCCTGTCCGGCGCGGGCTCGCGTCGTTTCCGGGACGATTCGGGAACGATGCGGACACGACTCGACCGAAAGCTGGATTGAACTCCGAACTTTCGGGGTAGACACGGGTGTCCGCTGTGTTCCGGGTGACGATCCACCCGGCCGCCGGACGTCGTGGCACCACCACAGTCGCGTCTCTCCTGTTGCCGAGCGAAGGATCTGCACCTGATGGATGCTCTGTGGGACTTCATCGTCGGCCGCCGAAGGCAGCTCGCGATCGATTCCTATCTTCACGTCTCCGCCGTCGTCCAGTGTGTCGTCATCGCGACCATCCTGGGTGTCGCCATCGGAGTTCTCGTCTACCGCAGTCCCGCCGGCTCCGCCGTCGCCACCGCTCTCGCGAGCACGGTGCTCACCATCCCGTCGTTCGCGCTGCTGGGACTGCTGATTCCCATTCTCGGTCTCGGCGTCAAGCCGACCGTCACCGCGCTGGTGCTGTACTCGTTGCTGCCGATCATCCGGAACACGGTGGTCGGACTCGACGCGGTGAATCCGGCGGTCAGCGATGCGGCACGCGGTATCGGCATGAGCCGAGCCACCGTGTTGCGTCGCATCGAGATTCCTCTCGCCTGGCCGTCGATTCTCACCGGGATGCGCGTCAGCACTCAGATGGCGATGGGCATTCTCGCCATCGCCGCGTACGCCAAGGGCCCCGGCCTCGGCAATCTCCTGTTCTCCGGCCTCGCCCGCGTCGGCAGCCCCACCGCAGTTCCCCAGGCCCTCACCGGCACCGTCCTGATCGTCATCCTGGCGCTGATCCTCGACGGGATCTACGTCCTGATCGGCAAACTCACCACCTCGAGGGGTATCCGTGACTGACACGACTCGCACCACCACCGGAGCAGAGATCGTCCTCGAGGACGTGACGAAGTCCTACCCCAACCAGAAGGCCGCCGCGGTCGACCACGTGTCGCTCACCATCCCCGCGGGTGAGGTCGTCGTGTTGGTGGGACCGTCGGGCTGCGGCAAGACGACGACGATGCGGATGATCAACCGCCTCATCGAGCCCACGTCCGGCCGGATCACGATCGGCGGCAAGGACGCGCTGTCCATCGATCCGAACGAGCTGCGACGCACCATCGGCTACTCGATCCAGCAGGCCGGCCTGTTCCCGCACATGACGATCGCGCAGAACGTCGGCATGGTCCCCGGGCTCATCGGGTGGAACAAGAAGAAGATCTCCGACCGCACCGACGAGATGCTCGATCTGGTCGGACTCGATCCGGGCCAGTACCGCGAGCGCTACCCGCGCCAGCTCTCCGGTGGGCAGCAGCAGCGCGTGGGTGTGGCCCGCGCTCTGGCGGCCGACCCCCCGGTGCTGTTGATGGACGAGCCGTTCGGTGCCGTCGACCCCATCACCCGCGGCCTCCTGCAGGACGAGCTGATGCGCCTGCAGGCCGAGCTGGGCAAGACGATCGTCTTCGTGACACACGACTTCGACGAGGCCGTCAAGCTGGGCGACCGGATCGCCGTCCTGGGCAACCAGTCCCGCATCCTGCAGTACGACACCCCCGAGGCCGTGCTGGCCAATCCCGCCGACGAGACGGTGGCCGGCTTCGTCGGCGCCGGTGCGGCTCTCAAGCAGCTCACCCTCATGCGTGTGCGCGACATCGAGCTCAGCGATGTTCCCGCCTTCGGTGAGGACGAGCCCGTCGAGACGATGAACCGGGCGCTCGGCACCGATCCGGAGGCGTGGGGTCTCATCCTCGACTCCCGCAAGCGGCCCATCCGGTGGACCGACCGTCGTCACCTCGCCGGCGTGGGCAGCCTCCGCGACGTCGGTGTGCCGATCGGTGAGCTCGTGTCGATCCAGTCCACGCTGCAGGACGCGCTCGAGGCCCTGCTCGCCGAGGGCAACGCGACGGCGACCGTGACGGGCAAGCGCGGCGAGTACGTCGGCACCGTCACCATCGAGGCACTGATCGACACCATCAAGACCATCCGTTCGCAGCACGCGCACGACCACGACGACGTGGTCGACGCGGGCGCGGCGTCCGTCTCCGGCGCGTCGTCGTGACGGCGTCGGTCGAGGCGTCCGTCGTCGACGATCCCGCCGACGCAGAGGGCGATGCGAAGTCCGCGGCCAGGGCAGCGCGGCGAGCCGAACGGATCCGTCTGGTCGTCCAGCCCGCACTGGTTCTCGTCCTCGTGGTGGTCACGCTGGTCTACGCCCTCACGCGTGATCTCACGGCGACGCAGGCGGCGACGATCAACGTCGCCACGATCTCCCAGCGCGTTCTCGAGCACGTCCTGATCACGTTCGTCGTGACGGCACTCGTCGTGCTGATCGCGGTGCCCCTCGGAATCATCCTCACTCGCAACGGCTATCGACGACTCGCTCCCGTCTTCATCGGTATCGCGAACATCGGTCAAGCAGCGCCTGCCGTCGGCCTGCTCGTCCTGTTGTTCCTCGCGACCGGCAGCACCGGGTTCTGGGTCGGTGTCCTGCCCATCGCGTTCTACTCGCTGCTCCCGGTGCTGCGGAACACCATGCTGGGGTTCCAGCAGGTGGACGCCAGTTACATCGATGCCGCACGCGGACAGGGCATGTCGGGCTCCGGCATCCTGTGGCGCATCGAGTTCCCACTCGCGGTGCCGTACATCCTCGCCGGCCTGCGCACCTCTCTCGTGCTGGCGGTCGGTACCGCCACGCTGAGCTTCCTCGTCGGCGCCGGCGGCCTCGGCGTGCTCATCGACACCGGGTACAAGCTCAATCAGCCGCTCATCCTCGTCGTGGGCGCCGTGCTCGCGGTGGCGCTGGCGTTGCTCGTCGACTGGTTGGGCGCTCTCGCCGAGGCCTTCCTCGGACCGAAAGGACTGCGCTGATGCGCCGTACCCTGATCGCACTGTGCGCGGTCTCCACCCTCGCCCTCACCAGCTGCGGGCTGCAGTCCGGCAGCGCGGTGCCCCTGGCCGTCGAACCCGGAAGCATCACGGCGCAGCCGGGTCTCGAAGGTGCCGAGCTCACCGTCGGTTCCAAGGACTTCACCGAGCAGATCATCCTCGGCTACATCCTGGAGTTCGCGCTCGAGGCGGCGGGGGCGAACGTCCGCGACCTGACCAACATCTCGGGATCCAACAGCACGCGGCAGGCCATGATCAGCGGCCAGGTCGACGTCACCTACGAGTACACCGGCACCGGCTGGATCAACTACCTCGGCAACGAGACTCCCATTCCCGACGCGACAGAGCAGTACGACGCGGTGCGCGACGCGGACAAGGCGAACGGCATCGTCTGGGTCAACCCGGCGCCGATGGACAACACGTACGCACTCGCGATGAACCAGCAGACGGCGCAGGAGACCGGCGTGAAGACGCTGTCCGACTACGCCGCCCTGGTGCAGCGTGATCCCGCCGCCGCGGCGGTGTGCGTGGAGACCGAGTTCAACTCCCGCCAGGACGGTTTCCCCGGCATGGCGGCGGCGTACGGCTTCGACGCGAACGCGGTGAACCGCCAGATCCTGCAGACGGGCATCATCTACCAGGCGACGGCGGACGGCTCGCAGTGCAAGTTCGGCGAGGTGTTCACCACCGACGGCCGCATCAAGGGCCTCGACCTGGTGGTCGTCGAGGACGACAAGCTGTTCTTCCCGCGCTACAACGCGACGGTGAACCTGCGTCAGGAGATCGCCGACCGCTACCCGGAGATCGCGGAGATCACCGCGCCGGTGTCCGCGGCGCTCACCATCGACGCCATCACCGAGCTGAACAAGCAGGTCGACGTCGACGGCCGGGAACCCGCCGAGGTGGCGCGTGACTGGATGGTGCAGCAGGGTTTCGTCACCGCCGGGGCCGACTGACACCGAGGTACACATACTGCACAGAAGACGACCCCGCCTGGCACAGTCGGCCGAGCGGGGTCGTTCTCTGTGCAGAACCGGTACGGGTCAGGAACCGAACGCGCGTTCCACCACGGCCTTGGCCCGACGGGTGACGCGCAGGTAGTTGTCGAGGAACTCCCCCGCGTCGCCACTGGGCCAGCCGGCCACCTGCGCGACGGCCGACAGCACCTTGCCGGGAGCCGGCAACTGATCGGTCGGCTTGCCGCGCACCAGGACCAGCGCGTTACGGGCCTTCGTGGCCGTGAGCCACGCCTGGCGCAGGAGGTCGACGTCGCCCGGGCTCATGAGCTCCGCGGCGCCGATCGCGTCGAGGCACTCCAGGGTCGACGTGTTGTGCAGCGCCGGAATGCGGTGGGCGTGACGCAGTTGCAGCAACTGCACGGTCCACTCGACGTCGGCCAGTCCCCCGCGCCCCAGCTTGGTGTGCGTCTTCGGGTCGGCTCCCTTGGGCAGTCGCTCCGCGTCGACCCGGGCCTTGATGCGCCGGATCTCGCGGACGGCGTCCTCGGAGACTCCGCCCTCGGGGTACCGGATGCGGTCGGCCATGAGCAGGAACCGGATTCCCAGGTCCTGATCGCCGGCGACCTGGTGGGCGCGGAGCAGGGCCTGCACCTCCCACGGCTGCGCCCACTGCGAGTAGTACGCGTCGTAGGCCGAGAGTGTGCGCACGACAGGCCCGTTGCGCCCCTCGGGACGCAGTCCGGTGTCCACCTCCAGCGGCGGGTCCTGGCTCGGCGAACCCAGGAGCTTGCGGACACGATCGGCGATGGCGTTGGCCCACTTGACGGCGTCGCTGTCGTCGGCGCCCTCGGCCGGCTCGCACACGAACAACACGTCGGCGTCGGACCCGTAGCCCAGTTCACCACCACCGAGTCGACCCATGCCGATGATGGCGATCGACGCGGGAGCGGTGCCGCCGCGCTCGGCGACGGACGCACGGACCGCCGCGTCCAGGGCGGCGTTGATGACCGCTGCCCACACCGAGGACAGCGCCCGGCACACCTCGGGGACCTCGAGCAGTCCGAGGATGTCCGCCGAGGCGACCCGCGCCAGTTCGTAGCGACGCAGGGACCGCGCCGCCGCGACCGCGCGTACCGGATCGTCGTAGCGCGCAGAGGACTTCAGGATGGCGCCGTACGTCTCGGTGGGATCGACGTCGAGCAGTTTGGGGCCGGTCGATCCGTCGGCGAAGAGCCGGATGACCTCCGGCGCGTTGACCAACACACCGCGCAGGTACTCCGACGACCCGAGCACCTGCATCAGGCGCTGCGCCACCGGGCCCTCGTCGCGGACCAGCCGCAGGAACCAGGACTGCTCGGCGACCTCCTCGGACAGCCGTCGGTAGGCCAGCAGGCCCGCATCGGGATCCGGTGTGTCGCCCAGCCATTCGAGCAGCGTCGGCAGCAGCAGGGACTGGATGCGACCCTTGCGCGCACCCATGCCGACGAGTGCGCTCAGGTGTCCGAGCGCGTTCTGTGGAGCCGAGTAGCCGAGCGCCGAGAGCTGCCGGATCGCGGAATCCGAACTGAGGCGCAGCGAGTCGCTGTCCAGCCGGGCCACCGATTCGAGCAGAGGGCGATAGAACAGCCGAGCGTGCAACCGCCGGATCCGCTGCGCGTTGCGACGGATCTCCTGGCGCAGAACGCCGGTCGCGTCGTGGTTGCCGTCGGGACGCATGTGGGCGGCGCGGGCGAGCCAGCGCATCGCCTCGTCGTCGTCGTCCGGCGGCAGGAGGTGCGTGCGCTGCAGCTTCTGCAGCTGCAGCCGGTGCTCGATGAGGCGGAGGAACTCGTAGGACGCGGTGAGGTTTGCCGCGTCGTCACGCCCGATGTAGCCGCCGGTGGCGAGAGCGGACAGCGCGGCGACGGTACCGCGTTCGTGGAGGGAGTCGTCGGCTCGTCCGTGCACGAGTTGCAGCAGCTGGACGGCGAACTCGACGTCACGCAGGCTGCCGCGCCCCAGCTTGATCTCGCGCTCGCGCAGCTCGGCCGGCACCATCTCCTCGACGCGGCGGCGCATCGCCTGCACCTCGGGGACGAAGTCCTCGCGCTCACTGGCCACCCACACCATCGGCGTCACCGCGTCGACGTAGGCCTGGCCCAGCTCGGCGTCACCGGTCATGGCACGCGCCTTGAGCAACGCCTGGAACTCCCAGGTCTTCGCCCACCGCTGGTAGTACGCCAGGTGCGAGTCGAGAGTGCGGACCAGTTCGCCCTGCTTGCCCTCGGGACGCAGTGCGGCGTCGACCTCGAAGAAGGCGGACGAGCCGATGCGCATCATCTCGCCGGCCATGCGGGTGGCGAGGGAGTTGGAGGGTTCGGCGACGAAGACGACATCGACGTCGCTCACGTAGTTCAGTTCCTGCGCACCGCACTTGCCCATCGCGATGACCGCGAGTCGGACCGAGCAGGGCCCGTCGGGGAACGTGACGGTGACGGCCACCGACAGTGCCGCGGTGAGCGCCGCGTCCGCCAGATCGGACAGCTGACGACCGACCACCTCGTAGGGCACGACGGGCTCGTTCTCCACGGTCGCCGCGAGATCGGCGGCGGCCAGGATCATGAGGTGGTCGCGGTACGCCGTACGCAGCGCGATGATGGCCTTGGGTCCGGTCAGCTCGGCCCGGAACACCTGACCGAGGGCGTCGTCGCCCGTCTCCGCGACGGCACCGACGCTCGCGAGCATCGAGTCGCGCAGCTCGTCGGCCGTGGGCAACGACTCCGTGCAGGTGGTGAGCAGGCGCCACTTCTCCGGCTCGGACACCAGGTGGTCACCGAGAGCGCTGGACGATCCGGCGAGAGCGAACATGCGGCCGCGCAGACTCTTGTCGGTGCGCAGGCGGGCGTCGAGGTCGGACCAGTTGTCACCGAGATCCTCGGCGAGGCGCGCGAGAGTGCGCAGCGCGAGATCGGCGTCGGGCGAGCGCGACAGCGACCACAGCAGCTCGGTGCTGTCCTCGTCGGTCCAGCCCAGGAGCGACAGGTTCGCCGGGGCCGACGCCTCGACGAGACCGAGCCGTCCGGGGCTGGGCACGGTGGAACGGGAACTGGGCGGAATCACGGGCGAGCCTCCACCACGGTGTACGAGTCGACCGCCGGGTCGGCGTCAGCGAACGTCGGGTGGACGAACCGCGGGTCGACGAATCTCGGGACGGTGGTGCATTCCGACATGTTCATGGCGTGTCGACGTTACTCGACAGCCCCGTCCACTCGACAATCGCGCAGTCGCTACAGACCCAGGTAGGTCTTGAGCTCGAATGGCGTCACGTGCGAACGGTACGACTCCCACTCACGACGCTTGTTGCGCAGGAAGTAGTCGAAGACGTGCTCGCCGAGCGCCTCGGCCACCAGCTCGGAGCCCTCCATGGCGGCGAGCGCCTCGTTGAGGCTGCTGGGCAGCTCCCGGTAGCCCATGGCGCGGCGTTCGGCGGAGGTCAACGACCACACGTCCTCCTCGGCCTCGGGCGGCAGCGTGTACCCCTTCTCCACACCGCGCAGTCCGGCCGCGAGCAGCACGGCGAAGGTGAGGTACGGGTTGCACGCCGAGTCGGGGCTGCGGATCTCGACGCGGCGAGACGACGCCTTGTTCGGCGTGTACATCGGAACGCGTACCAGCGCAGAGCGATTCGACGGACCCCAGGACGCCGCCGTGGGGGCCTCGCCGCCGTGGATCAGACGCTTGTAGGAGTTGACCCACTGGTTGGTGACCGCGCTGATCTCGTTGGCGTGCTCGAGGATGCCCGCGATGAAGGCCTTGCCGGTCTCGGACAACTGCATGGGGTCGTCCGGGTTGTGGAAGGCGTTGGTCTCGCCCTCGAACAGACTCATGTGCGTGTGCATGGCCGAGCCGGCCTGATCGCTGAACGGCTTGGGCATGAACGTCGCACGCACGCCCTCGTCGATCGCGACCTCCTTGACGAGGTAGCGGAAGGTCATCACGTTGTCGGCCATGGACAGGGCGTCGGCGTAGCGCAGGTCGATCTCCTGCTGACCGGGCGCGGCCTCGTGGTGGCTGAACTCCACCGAGATGCCCATGGACTCGAGGGCGTCGATGGCGTGACGCCGGAAGTTCGGCGCCTCGTCGTGGACGGCCTGGTCGAAGTAGCCGCCGTTGTCCGCGGGGACGGGGGGCCGACCGTCGTCGGGCAGTTCCTTGCACAGGAAGAACTCGATTTCGGGATGCACGTAGCAGCTGAATCCGAGGTCCGCGGCCTTGGAGAGCTGTCGACGCAGCACGTGCCGGGAGTCGGCCCAGGACGGCGACCCGTCGGGCATCGCGATGTCGCAGAACATGCGGGCGGAGTGCTGCTCGCCCTTGCTGGTGGTCCAGGGCAGGATCTGGAACGTCGTGGGGTCGGGCTTGGCCACGGTGTCGGCCTCGGAGACTCGGGAGAAGCCCTCGATCGCCGAGCCGTCGAAGCCGATGCCCTCCTCGAACGCGCCTTCGAGTTCGGCCGGAGCGATGGCCACGGACTTGAGGTAGCCGAGCACGTCCGTGAACCACAGACGGACGAACCGGATGTCGCGCTCCTCCAGAGTGCGAAGCACGAATTCCTTTTGGCGATCCATGACCGTCAGGCTAGGCACGTTGCATTAAATCCGTGTTACATCGTGAAACCGGTCGCACTTTCTGGACCTCACAGCGCGGTGGCGACGACTGTGAGGTCACGACTCAGCAGCGCAGACCTGCTGGTGGAGGCGTCAGGTCGACGAGGTACGCGGACACGGCGTCGTCGATGCAGGCGATCCCGGCGAACGAGGCGGTGTGCTGATTCCCCTCGTAGGTGACCAGCGACGAGCCCAGCTGCGCGGCCAGGGCGACGCCGGCCTCGTACGGGGTGGCGGGATCGTCGGTGGTCGAGACCACCACGGTCGGTGCGAGTCCCGGTATCGAGACCGGCCCCGGGTCGGCCGCCGAGGGGACCGGCCAGAAGGCGCACGGCTCGAGCGGCGCGGTGCCGTTGCCCCGGCCGTCGTCGAGGAACGGCGCGGCGGCGCGGAACCGGGCGTCGAGCGCGCCCTCCTCCGCCCGGTCGGTCACCCGCGGATCGTCGACGCAGCGCACGGCCGTGAACGCGTCGTTGATGTTGCTGTACGTGCCGTCACTCAGGCGCCCGTTGTAGAGATCGGCGAGCGAGAGCAGGATGTCGCCCTGGCCGTTCTCCAGCTGAGTCAGACCGCGCCGCAACGGTGCCCACAGTTCGGTGCTGTAGAGCGCCTGCTGCACGCCGGCCACGGCGTCGTCGTAGCTCAGCGAGCGGGCACCCTCCGGCCCGGTGAGCTCGGTGCTCGCGGGCCGGTCCACCAACGGATCGACCAGGGCCCGGAAGGAACCCACGGCTCCCGCCGGGTCGGTACCGAGTGGACAGTCGGACCGTCCCGCGCAGTCGGCCGCGAAGGCGTCGAACACCGACTGGAAGCCTGCGCCCTGGGCGACCACCTCGTCGGCCGCGTTCGCAGCGGGGTCGAGAGCGCCGTCGAGCACCATCGCGCGCACGTTCTCGGGGAAGAGTTCGGCGTAGGTGTAGCCCAGCCGCGTCCCGTATGAAAATCCGAGATACGTCAGCTGATCGTCGCCGAGCACCGACCGGACGACGTCCATGTCCCGCGCGACGTCGGCCGACGTGAGGTGTTCGAGCAACACCGGATCGTTGCGCTCGGCGCACCGCGCGGCGTAGTCCTGATTCTCCTTCTCGGTCTCGGCGATGCCGGCGGGCGAGGTGTCCACGTCGTTGTCCGCACGCTCGGCGTCGAACTCCCGCGGAGTGTCGCAGCGCACCGCCGGCACCGACGCACCGATGCCCCGAGGGTCGAATCCGATGACGTCGAAGGACGATTCGACGGCGGTACCCCGCGCCACGGTCGCGGTGGAGAGGCCCGATGCGCCGGGTCCGCCCGGATTGACGAGCATCGAGCCCACCTTCTCCCCCGTCGCCGCCGACCGGGACAGCGCCAGCGAGGCGGTGGGCCCGGCGGGATCGTCGTAGTCGATCGGCACGGTCACCCGGCCGCACTGCAGGCTCGGGTCCAGCTCGGACCCGTCGGTCACGAATCCCTCGCACGATCCCCACGTGACACGCTGCGCCCGAAAGGCGTCCAGCGTCGACGGTTGATCGGCACGCGTCTCCGTCGTCGTGACGGGCACGGACCCACCCTCGTCGTCGGTGGGAGTGCCGCCGACATCGGAGCCGCACGCCGCGGCCAGCACTGCGAGAACCGAGAGGGAGACGGCGAGACGGACGGACACGCGACGGGAGGACACCTCTCGATGGTGGCACGGCGTGGTGTGTGACCAAGCGCACTCGTGCCGCGGAACCCGGCGGTGGCAGACTGAACGCGTCATCACCTCTACCCGGGGACCCGCCGAGCGGGCCTCGAGGACGAAAGGGACGCTCGATGTCTGCTGCTGAGACCCCGCTGTACGGATCCGCACCCACGGGCCGCAAGACCCGCACCCACCACCTGCAGGCGATGAAGGCCTCCGGCGACCGCTGGAGCATGCTCACCGCCTACGACTACTCGAGCGCGCGCATCTTCGAGGAGGCCGGCATCCCCGTCCTGCTCGTGGGCGACTCGGCCGCCAACGTCGTCTACGGCTACGACACCACGGTGCACATCGACATCGTGGAGCTCATCCCCCTGGTCCGCGGCGTGGTCCGTGGTGCCCCCAACGCACTCGTGGTCGCCGACCTGCCGTTCGGCACCTACGAGATCTCTCCGCAGCAGGCCGTCGAGACCGCTGTCCGCTTCATGCGCGAGGGCCAGGCCAACGCGGTCAAGCTCGAGGGCGGCGAGCGTGTCGCCCCGCAGATCGCCGCCATCACCGCCGCCGGTATCCCCGTGATGGCGCACATCGGCTTCACCCCGCAGAGCGTCAACGGACTCGGTGGTTTTCGCGTGCAGGGCCGCGGCGACGCGTCCGAGCAGCTCGTGGCCGACGCCATCGCCGTCCAGGAGGCCGGCGCCTTCGCCGTCGTCATGGAGATGGTGCCCGCCGATCTCGCCGGCCAGGTGACGCGCAAGCTGACGATCCCCACCGTCGGCATCGGTGCCGGTCCGGAGTGCGACGCCCAGGTTCTCGTCTGGCAGGACATGGCCGGCTTCACCAGCGGTCGCACCGCCAAGTTCGTCAAGCGTTTCGGCGACGTCGGCGACCAGCTGCGCGCCGCGGCGTCGACCTACGCCGCCGAGGTGCGGTCGGGGGCCTTCCCCGCGCAGGAGCACAGCTTCTAGGACTGCGACCCCTGGCGAGCGACGCGGGCGAGCCGGTCGGGGAAGCACCCGGGTGGCACACTCGGGGCCATGATGATGCGACATGGACTCGCCGCGGCGGGTGTTCTGGCAGCAGCGACCGTGACCCTGACGTCGTGCGCAGGCGGGACGGACACCACCACTGCGTCGACGACGGCCGCTCCCACGACGACCACGTCGGCGGCTGCGGCCACCCCGACGGTGTCCGAGGATCAGGCTCAGTCGCTGTGCACCGACCTCGAGGCACAGCTGTCGAACTGGCGCGTGCAGGGCCCGACCGTGGGCCGCGGCGGCCTGAACATCCTGGTGCAGACGTGGGCGGCACGCTATGGACTGAACGCCGCGGTGATCCAGAACCGCGGGATCGTCGACACGGCCGCGACCGACGCGTGCTCCGACGTCCGGAGCCAGGTCGTCGACATCCTCGAGATTCCCGATCTCGCGTCGGGCCTCGTGGGGCTGTGACGATGACGGCGCTCCGGTCCCTCTACCCCGAACTCGACCCGCACGACTCGGGGATGCTCGACGTCGGCGACGGGCAGCACCTCCACTTCGAGGTCAGTGGCAACCCCGACGGCGCTCCGGTGGTGTTCGTGCACGGCGGACCGGGCGGCGGCACGGGTCCCGATCAGCGTCGCTACTTCGATCCCGAGGCCTACCGGATCGTGCTGTTCGACCAGCGCGGGTGCGGTCGGTCCACGCCGCACGTCGCCGACGGCGCCGATCTCTCCGTCAACACCACCGGACACTCCATCGCCGACATGGAGGTCCTACGTGAGCATCTCGGCATCGACACGTGGTCGGTGTTCGGCGGGTCGTGGGGATCGACGTTGTCGCTCGCGTACGCCCAGGCGCACCCGCACCGCGTCACGTCACTGGTGCTGCGCGGCATCTTCCTGCTGCGTGAGTCGGAGATCGACTGGTACTACCGCGGCGGAGCGGGACACCTCTTCCCCGAACTGTGGGAGAGGTTTCTCGCCCCGATCCCGGCGGCGGAGCGCGACGGCGACCCCGTGGAGATCTACCACCGACTCCTTCACTCGTCCGACCCGGAGACCGCGCTGAACGCGGCGGTCGCCTGGTCCACGTGGGAGGGCGCCACCAGCACCCTGCTCCCGAAACCGGAACGCGTGGAGCAGAACTCCGAGGCACGGTTCGCACTCGCGTTCTCGCGCATCGAGAATCACTACTTCGTGCACCAGGGGTTCCTGGAACAGAATCAGTTGCTGGCGAACATGGACTCCATCGCCCACATCCCCGGTGTCATCGTGCAGGGCCGTTACGACGTGGTGTGCCCGGCCACGAGCGCCTGGGATCTGCATCGATCCTGGCCGTCGTCGACACTCCACATCGTCGACGACGCCGGGCACTCCGCCGCGGAACCGGGAATCATCCATCACCTCGTCGAGGCGACGGACTCCTTCCGCCGCTGACGAACCGGCCGTTCACCTGCAGGTGGTAAAGATGTCACCATGAGTTCAGGTGGTGCGGATGCGCACACGGAGATCGAGGCCAAGTTCGACGTCGGCATGGACACGCCGGTTCCCGAGCTCACGGGGGCGAAGTCGATCGTGTCCGCGTCCGCGCCGGAGCTGACACACCCGGTCTCCACGTACTTCGACACCCCGGATCTCGATCTGGCGCGTCGACGCATCACGGTGCGTCGACGGACCGGAAGCTCCGACGCGGGCTGGCACATCAAGATGCCCGTCTCGTCCGACGAGCGTCTCGAGCTGCGGAGCCCGCTGTCCGCGGGCGGCAACACCGCTCGCGTGCCTGCCGAGGTCGCCGATCGTGTGACGGCGCACGTGCGAGGCAAACCGCTCGTGCCCGTCGCGAGCATCGAGACCCGCCGCATTGTCACCGTCGTGGCCACGAAGCGGCACCAGACCGCCGCGGAGCTGTGCGACGACACCGTCACCGCCCGGAACCTGTTGGACGACACCACCGTTCGGTGGCGTGAATGGGAGGTGGAGTTGCTCGACGGTGACCGCCGAACCCTGGAGAAGGTGAGCACCTACCTGCTCTCCCACGGCGCCGACCCCGGTTCCTCACCCTCGAAGCTCGCACGGGCGCTCGGATCCCGCCTGGCAGATCTCCGGACCGGCGATGCCACGCCCGACGGCACCGCCGGGTCCGCGCTGCTCGCCGCCCTGGCCACCGACGTGTCCGCTCTCCTCGCGGCGGATCCGCGCGTGCGGGAGAACGACGACGACGCGGTGCACGCCATGCGCGTCGCCACGCGGCGACTGCGCAGCGTGCTGCGGTCCTACCGTGACCTGCTCGACCGACCGTCCGTCGACACGGTCCGCGGCGAACTGTCCTGGCTCGCCGACATTCTCGGCACCGCTCGCGACGCAGAGGTGCTGGCGGCCCGCTACGACGCGTCGCTCTCGGCGCTGCCGTCCGACGCTGTGCGCGGTCCCGTGGTCGAGACCCTCGTCGGCACCCAGCGACGGCTGTACACGCTCGCGCACGAGGAGATCGTGCGGGAGTTGAGCGGCGAGCGCTACTTCGCCCTGCTCGACGCGCTCGATGCACTCCTGGCAGCACCCACCGTCGGTCCGTCGGACGGCCGCGCGGACAAGGTCTTCCGGAAGGTGCTCCGCGGCCAGTACCGCACGATCGCCCGAGCCGAGGCTCACGCGGCCGCGCTCACCGGCGACGAGCGTGCCGAGGCTCTGCACGACGTGCGCAAGAACGCCAAGAAGCTGCGCTACGCGGCCGAGGCAGCGGCGGGCGCACTCTCGGACGGAGCAGTACGCACGACGGCCGCCGACGTCGCGAAGGCAGCGAAGAAGGTGCAGTCCGTCCTCGGCGACGTCCAGGACAGTGCGGTGTCGCGCGCCACGATCCTGACCGAAGCCGCCTCCGCGGCCGAGCGAGGCGAGGACACCTTCACCTTCGGTGTCCTGTACGCGAACGAGGGACACGACAGCGCGGACGCGCTGGAGCCGCTCCCCCGCGCGTGGACGAAGCTGCGGCGCCGCGCAGCCTCCCTCGGCTGACAACCTGAGCGGCCTACCCGACCACCGACGACCGGCCTCCGGCCTACCCGACCGAGAACTCCACTCGCCGGGTCGCGACGTCCACCGGCCCCACCCGCACGGTGACGGTCGTGCCCTCGGCCGGGTCTCCCGAACACCGGCCGACGACGGTGTACTCGGGAACGAAGACCTCGGCGGGCCGCTTGTCGGTTCGTCCGCGCAGCACGACGGCCGAGACGGTGTCGCCGACGCGGTCCGCCAGCACCCTGGCCTCGACGAGGTCGATACACGCACGGTCCACCTTCGACGCCAGCGAATCGCTGCGCCGCATCGCGTCGGGCAGCTCTGCGAACTCGGCGAGCACCCAGTCGGGGACAGCGGTTCCGGCACAGTGAGCGAGACACACCTCGGTGGCGTACCTGTCGACGCGCCGACGTAACGGCGCGGTGACGTGGGCGTACGGGCCACCGATCCCGGAATGGTCCGGCTCCTCGGGTGTCTCACCGTCGAAGGCGACGTACGCGGCACCGCGCAACAGCGTGGTCGCCTCGGTCATCACGGCGAGAGTCGTGGGAGCCGCCGGGTCCAGGCCGGCGAGAACCTGGCCGGGCGAGGCACCGGTCGGCCACTGCAGGCCCAGTGCCCGCACCACCGCCCGCAGTGCCTCGACGTCCGACGCGCCCGGCGGCGGGAGAGTGCGCAGGATGCCGACCTTCGCCTCGAGCATGATCGCGGCGGCGCACATTCCGGTGAGCAGGGACATCTCGGCGTTCCACGCGTCGGCCTCGGTGCGCGGCGCGATCTCGAGGCGCCATCCGCCGCGGTCGGAACCGTCGGCGACGACCTCCTGTTCGGGAAGCGCGAGCTCGATGGCGCCGCGCGCGACCGCGAGGGCCCGCCGCGCCCGACCGAGATCCTGCAGCGCCGTCAGCGACGGATGCACGGTGCCGGAGTCGACAGCCGACTGCACCTCGGCGTAGGTGAACCGTTGCCGTGAGCGCACCGTCGCCGGCTCGACGTGCCAGGACGTCGCCGTCCCCGCGGGGTCGGTGTCGATGGTCCACAGCGCGGCCGGCCGTACCCGGTCCGGCAGGAGGGACGACGCGTCCTCGGACATCTGCCGAGGGTGCAGCGGCACGCTGTCGTCCGGGAGGTAGAGCGTCTGTCCACGGCGGCGCACCTCCTCGTCCAGCACGCTTCCCGGCGCGACGACCGCACCGACGTCGGCGATGGCGTAGTACAGGCGGAAACCCGCGTCGGTGCGGTGGACGACGAGAGCCTGGTCCAGATCCATCGACCCGGGCGGGTCGATGGTCACGAACTCCAGGTCGGTCGCGTCGCGCCGCGTCGGACGAGAGTCCGCCACCGGGACCGCGTCGGGCGGGTACCCGGTCGGCAGGTCGAACTCGGCGCGCACAGCCGAGAAGTCGACACCGTCGACCCGAGGCGCAACGGCCCGCCTCGATACCGACGCGGTCACGAGCGCGCCGATGCGGTCACGAAGACCAGGTGTCGTCGGCGTCGTCCGCGGCCTTGTTACGCTCCGCGGCGATCTCGAGGGCGCGCTCGGCGGTGGCCCTGTCGGGGTAGGGGCCCATGCGGTCCATCGCACCGGCCTCCTTGCCCTGCACGACAGCCTTGTCGCTGATACGGAAGTACCACTGATCGTCGTCGTCACTCATGATCGACAGTGTGCCCCAGATCTGCCCCGACGGAACAGACTTCGCGTTCTGCGGCCCCGCGATTCACGGTCGGCGACGCGCTGACCGCACACACCGCGGGACCAGCGGCCGCGTTACACTTCTCGCATGTCCGGGTACACACGCCGGACCGGAGCCGGACCACGCACCCGATAGGAGTACGACATGTCGACCCTTCTCTTCGATCAACTGTTGCCGCTGATGGGCCATGACGCCGCGACGTACTGGGCCACCCTGCTGGTGGTCGACCCCATCTGATCCACTCTGCTCACGAACGGCTCCGCCCTCATCGAGGACGGGGCCTTTCGTCGTTCAGGAGGACTCGATACGTGGCGGCGGGCCGACGCTTCCCGTAGTTTCCTACCGCCGGCCCGCCGAGACTCACTGTAGAGGACATCGAACATATGTTCTAGTCCGCCCTCCACCGCAGCGGTCCGTGCTGGTCGTGTGCGCGGACGAGTCGGCGTGTAAGCCGGATCCTGTCCCCGGGACGAATCCCGGGTGGCGACCATCCATCTGGGCACACCGTCGCCGGGTACCTCGAGCGATCAACCCGCAGGCTCGGGCGAGCAGCCCTCGAACACCTGCGCAGACGCACCACCGCGAACGGCGGTGCGACCTTCGATCTTGCTCCGGGCGGGGTTTACCGAGCCACCCCGGTCACCCGGGGTGCTGGTGCGCTCTTACCGCACCGTTTCACCCTGACCGACCGATCCGAGGACCGGTCGGCGGTCTCTTCTCTGTGGCACTGTCCCGCGAGTCGCCTCGGGTTGCTGTTGGCAACCGCCCTGCTCTGTGGAGTCCGGACTTTCCTCGGCTCGAAGCTTGACGACGCCGGTCGTCAGTTCTCCGTGCCGCGGCCGCCCGGCCAACTCGTCCGCCCCGTCATGGTAGCCGCTCCGCCACCCCCGTCCCACCCCCGCTCCGACCCCCGCGAGTACGTCCGAACCGTCGCTGGGCGAGCCCCGATCACGACAGTTCGGACGTACTCGCGGGGGGTGGGTGTGCCGAGCGGACGGACGGTCGGACCGGGGATCTAGAGTCACGCGCATGACCTTCGTCGTCCTCCTGCGCGGCATCAACGTCGGCGGCATCCGTATCTCCATGGCGGCCCTGCGGTCGTCGCTGGAGGACGCCGGATACACCGCGGTGCGCACCGTTCTCGCGTCGGGCAACGTGGTGCTCACCGCGACGACGCAGGACCCGGCCGTGGTGCGCTCCGACGTGGAGGGCGTCCTGCGGCAGGCCTTCGGCTACGAGGCGTGGGTGGTGGTCGTGACCGTGGAGCAGCTCGCCGAGATCGTCGCCGCCTTCCCGTGGGAGACCGACGAGGCGGTACGCCACCCGTACGTGATCTTCTCGACGGACGGTGTGTCCACCACCGATCTCGCGGCGATCGGCGAGACGGCCGACCCTGCCGTCGAGAGGTCGACACTCGGGCCCCATCACGTCCTGTTCTGGGAGGTCGTGCGCGGTGACACCCTGTCCAGCGTCGTCGGCAAGGCCAGTGCGCGCGCGTCCTACAAGTCGACGACGACCACGCGAAACCTCCGCACGCTGCGCAAGATCCTCGCGTGATCACCGATTCCACCGCGCGGACCGTCGTGGCCGCGCTGCTGGTGGCTGCCGTCCTGGTCTTCGCCATCGCTCGCCCTCGCGGACTCCCCGAGGCCACCATCGCCGTTCCGGCCGCGGCACTGGCGATCCTGCTCGGAGTCGTGTCGACGAGCGACGCACTCGAGGAGACGGCGGAGCTCGCCCCCACGGTGGCGTTCCTCGCGGCCATCCTGGCTCTCGCTCACCTCGCCGACGCGCACGGTGTGTTCACGTGGATCGCGTCCGTCCTGCACGCCCGGTCGCGATCCTCCCCCACGCGGCTCCTGATGCTCGTGTTCGTCACCGCGTCCCTCACCACGGCAGTGCTCAGTCTCGACGCGACGGTCGTCCTGCTCACCCCGGTCGTCATCGCCGCCGCCCGCCGCGCCGAGATGTCGCCACGGCCGGCGTCGTATGCGGTGGCACACCTGTCGAACTCGGCCTCCACGCTGCTGCCGGTCTCGAATCTGACCAACCTGCTGGTGTTCTCGGCCACCGGTCTGTCGTTCCTGCACTTCACCGCGCTGATGGCAGCGCCGTGGCTCGTCGCGATCGCACTCGAGTACGCCGCGTTCCGTTGGTTGTTCCGCGGCGACCTGCGCGAGGTGGAGAACCCGCCGGACGACGACGGTCCGTCCGTGGCGGCGCCGACGCTCGCCCTCGTCGTGATCGGCTGCGCCCTGGTGGGTTTCGCGATCAGTGGGTCGCTCGGCCTCGAACCGGTGTGGGTGGCCGCGGCGGCCGCGATCGTGCTGGCCGTTCCTGCGCTGCGCCGGTCCGAGACGACTCCCGTCGCGATCGTGCGTGCACTCGATCTGTGGTTCTGCGTGTTCGTCTTCGCGCTCGGGGTGGTGGTCGCGGGACTCGCCGGGGGTCCGGTCGGCGAGGCCGTCACCGAGATCCTGCCGACGTCGTCCACGCTGTTCGCGCTCCTGACCGTCGCCGCGGTGGCCGCGGTCGCCTCCAACGTGCTCAACAACCTGCCCGCGACGCTGCTGCTGCTCGCCGCACTGACGTCGACGACAGGCGCTGCACCGGTGGGCGCGCTGCTCGCCATGCTGATCGGCGTCAACCTCGGGCCCAACCTCACCTACGTCGGGTCGCTCGCGATCATGTTGTGGCGCCGCGTGGCTCGCGCGGAGGGCGAGCCGCCGAGCCTGCGCACGTTCACCGTGGTGGGTCTGGCGACCACACCGATCACCGTGGTCGCGGCGACCGTCGCCCTGTGGCTCGCCCTGCAGGTGTAGTGGTCAGGCCCAGAGGAAGGACGTGTCGTTCACCAGGCGTACGGAGGCCGCGTCGTCGTCGAACCAGTCGACGATGCTGATGGACGCCAGGTCGAGGTGCATCCGGTAGAGGATCGAGGGGCCGACGTCCAGGCCGAGCTGCAGGAGCGTCTTGATGGGCGTCACGTGCGAGACCACGACGACGGTCTTCCCCGCGTACTCGGTCGCGATGTGCTCGCGGACCCGGCGCACCCGTTCGAGAACGGCGTCGAAGCTCTCGCCGCCGGGCGGCGCGACGGACGTGTCGCCCATCCACCGCCGATGCAGCTCGGGATCGCGCTCGGTGGCCTCGAGGAAGGTGAGGCCCTCCCACTCGCCGAAGTCCGTCTCCGTCAAATCCTCGACGACGGTGACGGGGACGTCGATCGCGCGGGAGACGGCCGACGCGGTGTCGAACGCCCGGCCCAGCGGTGAGCTCAGGACGACGTCGACGCCACCCAGCAGTGCGACACGCTGCGCCGCAGCGGCCGCCTGCGCTCGCCCGAGCTCGGTGAGCTCCGGGTTGCCTCGGCCGGAGTACCGACGATCCACCGACAGGGCGGTCTGGCCGTGCCGCAGCAGGATCGTGCGGGTCGCGGCACCCGAGACGGACTGCCAGGCAGGCCGTTCCGACACCGGCGTCGGTGCGCTCGCGACCTCGGCCGCACCGGTGAGCAGCGCGTCCTCACCGTCCATCGCCTGGTTGGCCAGCCGGTCGGCATGCGAGTTCTCGGCACGCGGGATCCACGCGTACTGCACGTCGTCGAACGTGTCCGCGACAGCGGCTGCTCGCGCGCGCAGCGGAATCATGTCCGGGTGCTTGACCTTCCAGCGGCCGGACATCTGCTCGACCACCAGCTTGGAGTCCATCCGCACCGAGACGCGCGAGGCCCCGAGTTCGCGGGCCGCCTCGAGACCGGCGATCAGTCCGCGGTACTCGGCGACGTTGTTCGTCACCACTCCCAGGTGTTCGCGGCGCTCGGCCAACACCGTGGCTCGCGCCGCGTCCCACACGACGGCGCCGTATCCGGCGGGCCCGGGGTTGCCTCGCGATCCCCCGTCGGCCTCCACCAGGACGGAGTCGGGATGGGGACTCACAGACCGGACTCGTTGGTGCGCACCAGGATCGCGTTGCACTCCGAGCACCGCACGACCACGTCGGGCGCGGTGCCGGCGATGCGCGCGATCTCGCCGCGATCCAGCTCGATCCGGCACGCACCGCAGCGCCGACCACGCAGCAGGGCGGCACCGATGCCCGACCTCTCACGCTGCTTCTCGTACATCGCGGACACCTCGGCGGGCAGCTGCGCGGCGAGCTCCTCGCGCTGCGCCGACCGAGTGCGCTCGGCGTTCTCGACGTCGGCGAGCGCGTCGTCGCGTCGACGGGTGGCGTCGACGATCGTGTCCTCGACCTGTGTCAGATTGGCACCGGCGTGCTCGTAGTCGCTCTGCGACGCCTCGCGCTGCTCCATGACCTCGAGCAACTCGTCCTCGAGGATGCCGCGGCGGCGCTCGAGGCTGCCCAGCTCGTGCTGGAGTTCGCTGAGCTGCTTCGCAGGAGCCGCCCCGGAGGCCAGCGCAGCGCGGTCCTTCTCCTCGCGGCGGCGCACGGCGTCGACCTCACCCTCGAGCTTGCGAATGTCGCGGTCCAGATCGTCGAGCGAGATCTGCACGCCCACGGCGGCGTCCTTGCGGTCGATCCGCTCGCGTTCGAGTGCGTCGAGCTCGACCTGCTCGGGAAGAGTGCGTCGACGGTGTGCGAGCTGGGCCAGTTCGGTGTCCATGGCGGCCAGGTCGAGGAGGGAGAGCTGGATCTTCGGGTCGACGTTCACGCGTGTCACGGTACTAGTCCTGCGGGGGACGGACGCCGATGCTCCACGGATCCGTTCTGATCGTCAGTGTCCGGGTGGTCCAGCCGTCGCGATCACCGAACGCGCTGTCCAGCAGGTCGCGCGCCTGGGCGCACCACGGGAACTCCCCCGCCCAGTGCGCGACGTCGATCAGCGCGGGTCCGCCGGCCCGCAGGTGTTCGTCCGCCACGTGGTGTCGCAGGTCGGAGGTCACGTAGGCATCGACACCCGCTGCCGTGACGGCGCCGAGCATCGAGTCCCCGGATCCACCGCACACGGCCACCCTCCGGATCGTCGCGTCCGGGTCGCCGGCGGCACGCACTCCCCAGGCAGTGGACGGGAGCCGGCTGCCGACGCGTTCGGCGAAGGCGCGCAACGACATCGGCTCGGCCAGCGTCCCGATCCGGCCCAGCCCGCAGTCGGTCGGCAACCCGGCCGTCTCGACGACGTCGAACGCCACTTCCTCGTAGGGGTGCGCCGAGCGCAGCGCGGTGAGAACGGCCGCGCGTGCAGAGCGCGGAGCGACCATCTCGACGCGCCGTTCCTCGACCGACTCGACGGCGCCGACGGTGCCGATCGCCGGCCGCGCGTCGTCGACGGGACGGAACTGGCCGTCGCCCACGACGCTCCAGCTGCACTCGCGGTAGTCGCCGATCGACCCGCCGCCCGCGTCGAACATGGCCTGCCGCACGGCGGGGGCGTCGGCCACCGGGACGTACACACCCCACTTGTCGAGGCCCCCGTCCGACTTCTCGTCGAGGGGGCGCAGATCGGTGAGGCCCAGCAGTGTCGCCAGCGCATCGGACACTCCGGGCTGCGCCGAGTCCGCGTTGGTGTGGGCGGTGAACAGAGCGCACCCCGCCGTGATCAGGCGATGGACCAACGCGCCCTTGGGCGTGTGGGCACCGACCGTGTCCACACCGCGCAGCAGCAGTGGGTGGTGCACCACGAGCAGATCGGCACCGGCGGTGATCGCCTCGTCCACGACGGCGGCCGTGGCGTCGACGGCGAACATCACGGTGGTCACGGAGTTCGCGGGATCGCCGCACACCAGACCGACCGAGTCCCAGCTCTCGGCGAGCCGGGGCGGGTACGCCGCGTCGAGCACGTCGATGATCTCGGCCAGGGTGGGCGCTGCGGTTCCCGTCGATGCCATCACTCGACCCTAGGTGTGCCCATCTCGCGCACCACGTCACCCCACGCGTCGGCGAGTCGGTCGACGGAGTCCGCGCCCCGCACCGCGATCCGCAGGTGATCCGGGCCGAGGCCGGGAAAGGTGTCGCCTCGGCGGACCGCGACGCCGCGGTCCCGCAACGCGGCCCGGATCGCTGCGCCGTTCTCCGCGCGGACGAGCACGAACGACGCCGTCGCCGGTGCCGTCACCTCCACCCCGAGTACGCGGAGCCGTTCGACGAGGTACTGCCGCTCGCGGGCGAGCACGAGCGCGTCGGCGTCCACGGACGCGACGGCGTCGGGTTCGCAGCACGCCTCGATCGCGGCCAGCTGCAGGGTGCCCAGCGGCCAGTGGGGTCGGCCCCGGTTCAGTGTGGCGAGGACGTCCGGCGCTCCGAGCGCGTACCCGCACCGCAGCCCCGCGAGGGCGAACGACTTGGTGAGGCTGCGCAGCACCACCACGTCGGGACGAGACTGCGACGCCAGGGACTCGGGCTCGCCGGGCACGGTGTCGGCGAATGCCTCGTCCACGACGAGCACGCGTCCCTCCGCCCGGAGTGCGAGCACGTCCGCGCGGGGATGGCCGATGGACGTCGGGTTGGTGGGATTGCCCAGCACCACCAGGTCGGCGTCGTGCGGAACGGCGGCGTCGACGAGCCGGTACGGCGCGGGCAGGACGACCCGATGCACCGGGACGTCGGCACTGCGCAGGGCGAACTCCGGCTCGGTGAAGGACGGGTGGACGACCGCGGCTAGGCGCGGGCGCAGCCGGGGCAGCATCGCGAATCCTTCGGCCGCTCCGGCGAGCAACAGCACCTCGTCCGGAGATCGACCGTGGCGCAACGCCACTCGGTCGCGAACCCGCCGGTCCTCGGCCTCGGACGGATACGCCGCGAGTCGGTCGACGGCCTCGATCAGTTTGCGCCGCAACCACTCGGGGGGCCGGGACCCACGAACGTTCACCGCGAAGTCGAGCATGCCCGCCTCGACCTCCACGTCGCCGTGGTGGCGAAGCAGCGGATCGATACGGGCGTCGCCTGTCACTCGGGTGACTGTAGGCGCTCCATATACTGACCCCCATGTCCACCACAGCCGTCGACCTCGTCCTCTTCGACCTCGACGGCACCCTCACCGATTCCGCACCCGGCATCCTCGCCGGTTTCGATCACGCGCTCGCGACGGTGGGGAGCCCGCCGCCCGGCGACGACGTCCGGGCGCACGTCATCGGTCCGCCGATGATCGACACGTTCCGGTCCCTCGGTCTCGACGAGGACAGGGTCGAGCGCGCCCGCGCCGCCTACACGGAGTACTACGACAGCCGCGGCTGGTCCGAGAACCGGGTGTACGAGGGCATCGTCGACGTGCTGGACGCGCTCATGGCCGCCGGTGTCCCGATGGCGGTCGCGACGTCGAAGAACGAACGATTCGCACGGCGCATTCTCGAACACTTCGGCCTGGCCGACTACTTCCGCTTCATCGCGGGCGCCAGCGACGACGGCAGCCGCCGGTCCAAGGCGGACGTCGTCGCGCGCGCACTCGAGCAGGTGGGGCGCCCGGCTCGGTCCACGGCCGAGGGCGGTACCGCGTCGGTGGTGATGGTCGGCGACCGCGACCACGACGTGTTCGGCGCCGGGCACTGGGGCATCCCCGTCGTCCTGGTCCGGTGGGGATACGGATTCGAGTCCGAGCACGACGCGGCCTCGTGGTCCGTCGGATCGGCGGCGGAACTCACCACGCTGCTCTCCTCGCTCACGACGGACGCGGCATGACGGTGCACGTGACCTTCGTCTGCACGGGCAACATCTGTCGGTCGCCGATGGCCGAGAAGATCGTGACGCAGGCCCTCGCGGATGCCGGGATGGACGACCGGGTGCGCGTCACCAGCGCCGGCACGGGCGACTGGCACGTCGGCGACGCCGCCGACCCGCGCGCCGCTGCCGAGCTGGAGTCGCACGGCTACCCGTCGGCCCATCGCGCCCGCACCGTCGATGCCGAGATCCTGGGTGCGGACCTCGTCGTCGCGCTGGATCGAACTCACGAGCGCGACCTCCGTCGCCTCGGCGTCCCCGCGGACCGGCTGGCACTGCTGCGCTCGTTCGACCCGGACGCCGATTCCGACTCGGTGGCCGATCCGTACTATGGCGACGACGGCGACTTCCGGACGGTGCGCGAGCAGATCGAGGCGGCCGTCCCCGGTCTACTCGAGGCCCTCACGCAGCACTGACACCCCCGTCGCGACGCGACGACTACGCTGTGTAGTCGTGCGCCGACTGTCGTTCCTTCTCCGTCCCGGGTGGTTGGCACTCGCGGCTGTCGTCATCCTCTTCGCGTACCTCTGCTTCTCCGTTCTCGCGCCCTGGCAACTGGGCAAGAACACCACCACGTCGGCGCGGAACGAGCAGATCAGCCGCTCCTTCGACGCGGAACCGGTCGATGCTGCCGACCTGTTGACCGAGCAGGTCGTCGCCCCCGAGGACGACTGGCGACGGGTCGTGGTCACCGGGACGTACGACGCCGACAGCGATGTGGTGGTCCGCCTGCGCAGCGTCGACGACACCCCGGCCTTCGAGGTCCTCACCCCGTTCGTCACCGACGCCGGGCCCACGATCCTGGTGAACCGCGGCTACGTGCTGCCCACCACGGGTATCGACGTCCCGACCTTCGATCCCCCGCCGGCCGGCACCGTCACGCTGGAGGGCCGCCTGCGCGTCTCGGAACCGTCGGTTCCGGACAAGCCCGCCGTCGCCGGTCCCGGGGTCCCGCAGGTCTACACGATCACGCCCGCCCAGGTCGGTGAGTTGACCGGCACCGATCCGGTCGACGGGTACGTGCAGCTCGCCGACGCGCAGCCCGGCGGTCTCGGTGTTCTCGCGCTGCCGCAGCTCGACGCCGGGCCTTACCTGTCCTACGGGTTGCAGTGGCTGGCGTTCGGCATCATGGCTCCGCTGGGTCTGGCGTACTTCGTGCGCGCCGAGATCAAGGAACGGCGGCGTGGCAACGCCGAGTCGAGTGACGATCTCGAACCGAGCGACGATCTCGAGCCCACCGCCGCTCCCGACGAGTACGACGACGGACTGGACGCGCTGCTGAAGCCGCGGCGAGGCCTACGAAGGAAGTCGGCGCCCGCGGCCGAGTCGACGACGCTGCTGACCGATCGCTACGGCAAGAAGCGCTGACACCGCCGCGGCGCTCGCCTGCACCGCGGCCGACAGGCGCACCGCACGCCGCAGATCGTTCGTCGTGGGGACGCTTCCCCGGCCCAGGACGGGCCGCTGTTCGACACCGTGCGCGTAGGCCGTCTCGCCGCCGAGCCGTACTCCGAGGGCGCCCGCGGCGGTCGACTCGGTCACTCCGGCATTCGGGCTCGGATGGTCGGACGCGCTCGCGCGCCACGCGGCCAGGGCGTCCCGCGGCGTCCCACCCACCGTCGGCGCCGATGCTGCCGTGAGGAGTCCGGTGAGTCGGGCGGGGATCAGGTTGACCACGTCGTCGAGCCGGGCGGCACACCATCCGAACCGTTCGTAGCGCGGCGAGTGGTAGCCGATCATCGCGTCGAGGGTGTTGACGGCGCGGTAGCCGACGGCGCCGGGAGCCCCTGCCACCGCGGCCCAGAAGAGCACGCCCGTCGTCGCGTCCGAGGTGTTCTCGGCCACCGATTCGAGCGCCGCCCGCGCCGCGCCCGCGTCGTCCAGCAGAGCGGGATCACGCCCGCAGAGCGACGGCAGAATCGCCCGCGCGGCCGGAAGATCGTTGGCGTCCAGGGCGTCGGCCAGCGCGAGACCCGTGCGGGCCAGCGTCGTTCCGCCGAGACACGCCCAGACCGCGGCGGCCGTCAGCGTCGCACGCGGAACCGGGTGATCGCGCACGAGTCGATCCGCCGCGGCCGTCGCGCCGATGGCTCCACCGACGAGCAGTGCGGTGTGGACGGTTCCGGCGAGTCGGTCGTCCCGGTACGTCCGCGTCTCGAGGGCGGCGGCGAGAGATCCGAAGGCGGCCACGGGATGACGGCGTCGTGGATCCCCCAGCATCAGGTCGGCGAGGTATCCGGACACGATTCCGACGGCGGGTGCGGTGATCATCGTCTGCGATCCTATCCGCCGCGTCACGGTCAGATAGTCGGACGTCCACGTATTCGGCTACCCTGTGCGCATGACGGAGTCGGCGCGGACGCAGGACTGGCACACCGGCGCGGACGGCGAGCTGTATCCGCCGGAGCCCTGGTACCTCGGCGGCACCCTGCTGGTGTCGGTCTACCGCGTTCCCGTCCACGAGCTCCCGCAGGACGTGGTGTCCGCCGTGTCCGACGCCGATGCCCGGCTGGTGACGGTCGGCGGGCACGCTGTCGTCTCCGCGGCCTTCGTGCGCTACACCTCGGGCGGCGTCCTGTCCTACGACGAGTTGATCGGCTCGGTACTCGTCCGGCGCGGCGTCACCGTCATGGCCACCATCCCGCACATCTGGGTCGACAGTCCGCAGTCCCGCACCGGTGGGCGCGAACTGTGGTCCATACCGAAGCATCTGGGCGAATTCCGCCGCGAGACGAGCGGGCCGCGTGTCACCGCGTCGATGACGTTCGACGGTGCCCCCGTCGCGGCGCTCGACGCGCGGGTCGGGCGCCGACTCACACCGGGCACGCCGCGCATTCCGCTCACCACCGCACAGCACCTCGGCGGTCGCACCGTCGTGTCCCGCAACACGATCTACGCGACCACCCGCGCGCTGTCGACGACGTGGACGTTCGCATCGGACGGTCCGCTGGGTCACCTGCACGGACGCACGCCGACCGTGAGCGTGGCACTCGCCGACGCCTCCATCGTGTTCGGTGGACACGTCGACCGACGCTGAGCTCGTTGGGGTTGACTGTGGGTCCGCCTACACAGGAGACCCCATGACCGACCTACAGAACTTCGCCGACACCGTCTTCACCGCCGCAGCCGGGCTGCAGGTCACCACGGCCACCGGCACCGAGGTACGCGGACACATCGATCTGACGAGCGATCATCACACCCCGTGGGGCGTCGTGCACGGCGGCGTCTACGCCTCGGCCGTCGAATCGGCCGCGAGTATCGGTGCGAGCGTGGCGGTCTCGGACCGCGGACAGTTCGCGGTCGGCGTCCACAACGGAACGGACTTCCTCCGGTCGATGACCGAGGGGCGGGTCGACGTGGTCGCCACCCCGCTGCAACAGGGCCGGGTACAGCAGCTCTGGCAGGTGATCATCACCAGCGCCGACTCAGGTAAGGAGATCGCCCGCGGTCAGGTGCGACTGCAGAACGTGGCGAACCCGAACGCCTGACTAGAAGCTCCAGCCGCGGAACAGGTAGCTGATGCGGATCAGGATGTCGACGAGCCCTGCGGACATGTGTTCCTCCGACGTTCGTGCCTGTCAGCGGGCTCGGGTCGCCCCCCTGTCCCAGAACACTAGGCACCAGCCGGCCCGTCGGGGGTCGCAACACGGAGAACGGGCGACGTTCTCGTGTCAGTCGGCGAGGGAACGCCACGGTGCCGCGCCCTCGATCTCGAAGGCCACCTCGAGCAGCGTTCGCTCGTCGCCCTGCACACCGGAGAACATGACCCCCACCGGCAGTCCGGCGCTCGAGCGCCCCAGCGGCAGCGACATCGCCGGCGCTCCCGCCACGTTGTGCAGCGGAGTGAACGCGGCGTAGGACGTGAGCTTCTCGAGGTACTCGTCGAACGGCACGTGCGGCGACAGATGCCCCAGCCGCGGCGTGGTGTGCCCGAGCACCGGGGACAGCACCAGGTCGACGCTCGCGAACATCGAGGCGTAGTCGGCACCGGCCCTGCGCAGTCGACGCACCACCGACGGCAATCGGTACCGCGTACGACGGAAGCGGTCCGCGAGTCCCACGGTGAGCGTGTCGAAGTCGCGTTCCGTGCGGCCCTCGAGACGCGGCGTCGTCTTCTGCAGAACGTAGGCGAGGAACGACCAGTACTCGACGAAGTCCTCGGGAAAGCGTGGGTCGATCGGCACGGTGGTCATCTCGTCCACCGTGTGACCGAGGCGCTCGAGGAGCGCGGCGGCGTCGTCCAGCGCGGCGAGCGTCTCGACGTCGGTGGGGCCGCCCGCGGGCGACTGCCGGATCACACCGACCCGCAGTCGCCGCGCCGACGGGCCCGTCACGGTGCCGATCGGTCGCAGGCGTCGTGCACTCGCGTGATCGGCCGCGGCCCAGAACGCGGCGGTGTCACGGACACTGCGCGTCAGCACGCCCTCGGAGACGATCGCGACGGGCAGAAGCTTCTCCAGCGCCGGCAGCACGAACCTGCCGCGCGACGGCTTGAGGCCCACGAGCCCCGTGCAGGCCGCTGGGATCCGGATCGAGCCGCCGCCGTCGTTGCCGTGTGCGAGGGGAACCGCCCCCGCTGCCACCAGCGCCGCGGATCCGCCCGAGGACGCGCCCGTCGAGTACTCGGTGTTCCAGGGGTTCCGGGTGGGCGGCCGGGTCGGGAACTCGGTCGACGCGCTGAGTCCGAACTCCGGCAGCGTCGTCTTGGCCATCACACCGAACCCCATCGAGAGCATCTCGCGGGCCACGGGACCGTGCCGGTCCGCGGGACGAGCACGGATGATCTCGGAGCCCTGGCCCGTCGGCAGCCCTCGGACGTCGCTGTTGTCCTTGATCAGCGTCGGCACACCCGCGAACGGCCCCGCCTGGTCGCCGACAACGGGAGTCGTCAGTGGAGGCCCCACCAGCGCGTCCAACTCGGCCATCTTCTCGATGCGCGACAGTGTCGCCGACGCCAGTTCCGCGGCGGAGACCTCGCGCCTGCGCACTCGCAGCGCGAGCCCCACCGCGTCGTCGCGCCCCAACGCATCGTCCGTGAACGCATGTGTCATCGAAGATCCCCCTCGCTTCCGTCACCGGCGCCGCGGTGATTGCGTGCGCGTCCCGCGGGGAACGCTGCACCCCGTGCGCCGCGGTCCGTGGTGCACGCAACTCTAGAGAATGCGGCCGCGACCGGTCCGAGACTCACGTCTTCACCGAATACGGTCGTCAGTTCCTGTCCTGTGCGAAAGGTTTCTCGGGTGTCCACCACTTCCACCTCGGCCGACAATGCGGCCCCCGCGGTCTCCCGACGCGCCTGGCAGTCGTTGATCGTCCTGCTCATGGGCATGTTCATCGCCCTGCTCGACACGACCATCGTCAACGTCGCGCTCCCCACCATCCGCACGAGCCTCGACGCGTCCGAGGCCACCCTGTCCTGGATCATCTCCGGATACGCGCTCGCGTTCGGCCTGGCACTGATCCCGGCGGGTCGGGTGGGCGACCGCATCGGCCACAAGTGGGTGTTCTTCACCGGACTCGCCCTCTTCACGGTGGCCAGCCTCGCGTGTGGACTCGCGCAGAACGATCTGCAGCTCGTCGCGGCGCGCATCGTGCAGGGACTCGCGGGCGGCATCTTCGTCCCCGCCGTCACCGCCTACATCCAGTTGCTGTTCCCGCCGCAGATGCGGGGCAAGGCCTTCGCCATCATGGGCGCCGTCATCGGCGTCTCGTCCGCACTGGGCCCCATCATCGGCGGTCTGATCATCGAGGCCGCCGGCAGCGAGAGCGGGTGGCGGTTGGTCTTCTGGGTCAACCTGCCGTTCGGACTCATCGGCTTGATCCTGGCCGCGAAGATCTTGCCGACCCGCTCCGAGATCGACTCCCCCGACGCCCCCGCCCGCGGTATCGACTGGGTGGGTCTCGCACTCGTCACGGCAGGTCTCGTCGCGATCCTGGTCCCCCTCATCGAGGGCCAGGACACCGGATGGCCGACCTGGACGTATGTGACACTCGGCGCCGGCATCGTGCTCATCGGGCTGTTCGGCGCGTGGGAGGTGCGCTACTCGCGTGCCGGCCGCACCCCTCTTGTCCCGCCGCGACTGTTCACCCGGCCCGCGTTCACCGGCGGGGTCATTCTCGCCCTCGTCTACTTCGCTGCCTTCACGTCGATCTTCTTCACCATCTCGATCCTGTGGCAGACCGGTCTCGGCAACTCGGCGCTCGCCTCGGGCGTGGTGTCGATCCCGTTCGCGATCGGCAGCATAATCTCGTCGTCGCAGTCCAACAGGCTGGCCGAACGTCTCGGCCGTAACGTCCTGGTGCTCGGCACGGCCCTCGTCACCCTGGGACTCGTGTGGGCCTGGTTGGTCCTGCTGTTCACCGATGCGTCGGCCCTGACCAACTGGAAGCTGCTGCTGCCCCTGTTCATCGCAGGCCTGGGCAACGGCGCCTTCATCGCTCCCAATGCGCAGTTCATCGTCGCGACAGTCGATCGGCCCGACGCGGGCGCCGCCAGCGGTGTCATCTCGACGATGCAGCGGGTCGGCAGCGCGATCGGCATCGCCATCATCGGCAGCGTCCTCTTCGGCTCGCTGAACGTCATGGGCCCCGGTGAGGACGCCGTCGCGACGGCGTTCACCGACAGCGCGGCGCACGCCATGGGAGTCAGCGCCGGATTCGCCGTGCTCGCGTTCGTCCTGGTCTTCGCACTACCGCGACGGGCTCACTGATCGTCCGCATCCGGTGCCAGCAGGTGCACGTCGTCGGCGACGATCGATCGCAGTAGTTCGTCGACGGCCTTCACCCGCGCCAGTCGCGTGAGGTCGCGAGGCATCGCGGTCCAGTAGTCGCGGCGCACGGCGAACTCGTCGGGCAACACGCAGACCAGCTGGTCGTCCGGCTCGCCGATGTAGTTGGGCAACGGTGCGATCCCGAGCCCGTGGCGGGCCGCGAGCCAGTGCCCGGTGATGTTGTTGGTCTGGAACTGCGGTCGACCGTCGAGGTGCATGGCGTCGAGGATGCGCAGCGGCACCACGTCCAACAGCGCGTCGACGTACCAGATCAGGACGTGCCGACGCAGGTCGTCGAGGCTCTCCAGTGCGGGCGCGGCGCGGAGGTAGGACGGTGACGCGTACAGCCTGAGCTCGTACGACGCCAGCTTCCGCGATGACATGAATCGCGGCGACGGCCGCTCCAGGCTCACGGCGACGTCGAAGCCGCGGGTGCTCAGCGCGTCGTGCTCCGTGGCGGTGACCAGCTCGACGTCGAGTCGGGGGTGGTCCCGGCGCAGCCGCGTCAGCTGCGGCGTGAGCACGAAGGCACCGAAACCGTCCGGGGCGGCGATCCGCACGGAGCCGGTCAGCGAGCCCACGGACGTCGTCTGGTCCTCGAACGCCGCGATCAGCGTCGACTCCACTGTCTCCGCGTAGCCCACGAGGCGCCGACCCGCCTCCGTCAGCCGCCAGCCCGACGGCGTGCGATCGAAGAGTCGATGGCCCGCCGCCTTCTCCAGACTGGTGATGCGGCGGCCCACCGTCGTGTGGTCGACACCCAGCACTCGCGAGGCGTCGTTGAGGCGCCCGTGGCGCGAGACCTCCAGGAAGAAGCGGAGGTGATCGGCGGAGAACATGCCGTGAGCGTACCCACGACGTGCAGATCTGCACGCAAGAGTGCGCCTTTGGCCTTTGACAGACGCAATTCTGCTAGGGAGACTCAGGTCACAGGCCAGCACTCGACCGAAGGAATCTCCGTGAACACGATCACGCACTGGGTGGACGGCAAGCCGTTCGCCGGCACCTCCGACAAGACCTCCCCCGTCACCAACCCGGCCACCGGTCAGGTCACCGGCGAGCTCGCTCTCGCCACCGTCGAGGATGCCCGCGTCGTCATCGACTCGGCCACCGCCGCCTTCCCCGCCTGGCGCGACACCTCGCTGTCCAAGCGCACCGCGATCCTCTTCAACTTCCGCGAGCTGCTCAACGCGAAGAAGGGCGAACTCGCCGAGATCATCACCGCCGAGCACGGCAAGGTCCTCTCCGACGCGCTCGGCGAGATCAGCCGCGGCCAGGAAGTCGTCGAATTCGCCTGCGGTATCCCGCATCTGCTCAAGGGCGGCTTCACCGAGAACGCCTCCACCGGAGTCGACGTCTTCTCCCTGCGCCAGCCGCTCGGACCCGTCGGCATCATCAGCCCGTTCAACTTCCCGGCCATGGTGCCGATGTGGTTCTTCCCTATCGCCATCGCCGCCGGCAACACCGTCGTGCTCAAGCCGTCCGAGAAGGACCCGACGGCGAGCATCTGGATCGCCGAGCTGTGGAAGGAAGCGGGCCTACCCGACGGCGTCTTCAACGTTCTCCAGGGTGACAAGACGGCCGTCGACGAGCTGCTCGAGAACCGCAACATCAAGTCCATCAGCTTCGTCGGCTCCACCCCCATCGCGCAGTACGTCTACGCCACGGGCACCTCGCACGGCAAGCGCGTCCAGGCCCTCGGCGGCGCCAAGAACCACGCCATCGTGCTCCCCGATGCCGACCTCGACCTCGCTGCCGACGCCATGGTCAACGCCGGCTTCGGCTCCGCCGGTGAGCGCTGCATGGCCATCTCCGCCCTCGTCGCGGTCGGCGACATCGCAGACGAGCTGGTCGCCAAGATCGCCGAGCGCACCACCCCGCTCAAGACCGGCGACGGCACCCGCGGCGCAGACATGGGCCCACTGGTGACCAAGGCGCACCGCGACAAGGTCGCCTCCTACGTCGACGCGGGCGAGGAGTCCGGCGCCACCATCGTCGTCGACGGCCGCACCGTGAAGGCCGACGGCGGAGACGAGGGCTTCTGGCTCGGACCGACGCTCATCGACCACGTCACCCCCGAGATGAGCATCTACACCGACGAGATCTTCGGACCGGTGCTCTCCGTGGTCCGCGTCGACACGTACGACGAGGCGCTGCAGCTCATCAACGACAACCCCTACGGCAACGGCACCGCCATCTTCACCAACGACGGTGGCGCCGCCCGACGCTTCCAGAACGAGGTCGAGGTCGGCATGATCGGCATCAACGTGCCGATCCCGGTTCCCATGGCCTACTACAGCTTCGGTGGCTGGAAGAACAGCCTCTTCGGCGACACCCACGCCCACGGCACCGAGGGCGTGCACTTCTTCACCCGCGCCAAGGCCGTCACCTCCCGCTGGCTCGACCCGAGCCACGGCGGCATCAACCTCGGATTCCCCGAGAACGACTAGTCAGGTCCACGCCGCGCCGCATCGTCTCTCCGCAGTTCGGGAGGCGGTGCGGCATCGGCATTTCCGCTTCACGCACGCCCGACCACGAGAAGGAGCACGACGACGATGTCGACATCCATTTCCTTTCCCCGCTTCCTGCGTATGGGACCCGGCGCCGTCGAGGACCTCGGCCAGGTACTCGACGACCTCGGAGTCGAGCGCCCCCTCCTCGTGACCGACAAGTTCATGGTCAGCACGGGTGCAGCAGACCGCGTCATGGGCATCATCGCGGCCGCCGGCAAGACCGGCGCGCTGTTCGCCGAGACGGTTCCCGACCCCACCACCGACTCCCTCACCGCCGGGGTCGCCGCCGTCGCAGCGCACGACGCGGACGCCGTCATCGGCTTCGGCGGCGGGAGCCCCATGGACACCGCGAAGGCACTGTCGGTGCTGAGCAAGGGCGGCGGCGTCATGCGCGACTACAAGGCACCCGGCCCGTACACCGGACCGGCGCTGCCCATCATCGCCATCCCGACCACGGCCGGAAGCGGTTCGGAAGCAACGCAGTTCACCGTCATCACCGACAGCGAGTCGGACGAGAAGATGCTGTGCCCCGGCCTGTCCTTCCTCCCCATCGCCTCCGTCGTCGACCCCGAACTCACGATGTCCATGCCGCCACGCCTCACCGCGGACACCGGTGTCGACGCGTTGACCCACGCCATTGAGGCGTACGTCAGCAAGAAGGCGAACCCGATCTCCGATGCGTTGGCCCTCAACGCCATGCGCACCATCGGACGGTTCCTCGTACGCGCGTACACCGACGGGGACGACGCCGAGGCGCGCGCCGCGATGATGGCCGCGTCCACCCAGGCCGGGATGGCGTTCTCCAACGCCAGCGTGTGTCTGGTGCACGGCATGAGCCGACCCATCGGTGGCCACTTCCATGTCGCACACGGCTTGTCGAACGCGATGCTGCTGCCCGCCGTCACCGCGTTCTCCATCCCCGGCGCCCCGGAGCGGTACGCGGAGTGCGCGCGGCAACTCGGCGCCGCACATGAGGGTGACGGCGACGACGTGGCCTCGGCAGCACTGGTCACCTACATCGAGAACCTCTGCGCGACGGTCGAAGTGCCATCCCCGAGCGCGCACGGTCTCGATGCGGACAAGTGGGAGAAGCTCGTCCCGTTGATGGCGGAGCAGGCACTTGCCTCGGGCTCGCCGAACAACAACCCGGTGGTCCCCACCGCCCAGCAGATCGAGGAGTTGTACCGGCAGGTGTTCTGACGCTGCCCGGGTCGCTGCGCCGCGCTTGCTTAGTCCGCCGCGCGCTGCGCCCGGCGGTCAGCCCCGTTCACCGCTCAGCCGGCGGCACACCCTTCACCCGGTCCACGAACTCGTCGAGCTCCGCTTCGGTGTACGGCGTGTGCACTCGCACGGTCGATCCGGGTCGCAGCGCCACCGACAACCCCGGCCGCCATTCGCGAGCCGGTCGAACCGGACGCGGGGCGAATCCGCCACCGCAATTGGGGCACACGTTCGACAGGCGCGTGACGCAGGCGGTGCAGAAGGTGCACTCGTAGGTGCAGACATGGGCGTCGACGGACGACGGGGGCAGATCCACGTCGCACCGTTCGCAGTTGGGCCGCATGTCCATGATGTGGGCGCAGAGGGGTTCGAACCCCCGACCGCTGGTGTGTAAAACCAGAGCTCTACCGCTGAGCTATACGCCCCGTCGTTCCCCGACCGAGCCGGGGAACGCGCTCAAGAATCTAGCGTGGCGAGGGCCTTCTCCCAAGCCCCCTGGTCACGGGCCTCGCCCGGACCCATCATCTCGGCGAACCGCACCACTCCGGACGTGTCGATGAGGAAGGTGCCGCGGTTGGCGAACCCGAGGTCCTCGTTGAACACGCCGTACTGCTGCGCCACGGCGCCGTGCGGCCAGAAGTCCGACAGGAGCGGGAACGTGTATCCCTGCTCGGCGGACCAGATCTTGTGCGTGGGAGGCGGACCGACCGAGACGGCGAGCACTGCGGTGTCGTCGTTCTCGAACTTCGGCAGCTCGTCGCGCACCCGGCAGAGTTCACCCTGGCACGTGCCGGTGAACGCGAGCGGGAAGAAGATCAGCAGCACGTTCTTGGTGCCGCGATAGTCCGACAGCGTGACGGGCTGGTTGTTCTGGTCCTTCAACGTGAAGTCGGGAGCCTCGACTCCCACCTCGAGCGTCATCAGCGCTTCGTGGGCTGAGCCTTGGGCTGCACCAGCCGACTGCCGATCCACGCACCGAGGTTCGTGGTGGAGGTCTGGGTGAGGCCCGCGGTGGGTGCGGACTCGGCGATCTCGCTGGGCTCGACATGGCCGGACTGGCCTGTCTTGGGAGTGAGGACCCACACGAAACCGTCGTCGGAGAGGGGGGTGATGGCGTCCATGAGGGCGTCGACCAGGTCTCCGTCCCCGTCGCGCCACCACAGCAGCACGACGTCGACCACCTCGTCGGAATCCTCGTCGACGGTCTCGCCGCCGATCATCTCCTCGACGTCGGCCCGCAAGTCGTCGTCGGTGTCCTCGTCCCAACCCAACTCTTGCACGACCATGTCGCGGGTGACTCCGAGCTTCTGGGCATAGTTCTGGGCGTCCGCCGCGGCGACCACGGTCGTGTCCTCCTTCGAGTCGTGAACCCGATCGAGACCGACCGGGCGATACAGCAAAGTGTGCAGTAGTCAAAGCGAACAGGGTCGGGCGCCCCGGCGCAAGCCGACGCGGCGATCTGCGCGTTTTTCCGTTGCATTGATTTCACGCTTACCCAATCGGGAACCACCTGCACCAAGCGGGGTCCGATGGGGCAGGATTGACCTCGATCACCCGAGATTGACCCAGATCACCGTGAAGCTGCACAGCGGGCCGGCGTCACAGGACCGGCTCGCACTGGACCGGGAGCACACCATGCTCCCGCCACATCGAGGAGAACACACGTTGTCGGAATCGACGAAGGAAGAGCGCACCGACGCGGCAGACGCCGCGATGGGCGCTGTCGCCAGGAAGGCGAGCACGGACGGCCGTGTTCGCGTCATCCGAGAGGGGGTGGCGTCGTACCTTCCGGACATCGACAGTGACGAGACCGACGAGTGGATGGAATCCTTCGACCAGCTCCTCGAGCGCTCCGGGCCGCAGCGCGCCCGCTACCTGATGCTGCGCATGCTCGAGCGTGCCGGTGAGAAGCGTGTGTCCATTCCCGCGCTGACGTCGACCGACTACGTCAACACCATCCCCACCGAGAACGAGCCGTGGTTCCCCGGCGACGAGTCCATGGAACGCCGCTACCGCGCCTGGATCCGCTGGAACGCCGCGATCATGGTGCACCGCGCGCAGCGCCCCGGCGTCGGCGTCGGTGGCCACATCTCCACGTACGCCTCGTCCGCTGCTCTGTACGAGGTGGGCTTCAACCACTTCTTCCGCGGCAAGGACCACCCGGGCGGCGGTGACCACATCTTCATCCAGGGCCACGCCTCCCCCGGCATCTATGCCCGCGCGTTCCTCGAGGGTCGCATTCCGGCCGAGCGCATGGACGGCTTCCGCCAGGAGTACAGCCACGCGGATCAGGGTGGCGGCCTGCC
Organism: Rhodococcus sp. BP-160; assembly: GCF_019836205.1. Taxonomy (NCBI): domain Bacteria; kingdom Bacillati; phylum Actinomycetota; class Actinomycetes; order Mycobacteriales; family Nocardiaceae; genus Rhodococcus; species Rhodococcus sp. BP-160. The sequence continues at coordinate 372,915 of NZ_JABUEK010000002.1, read as the reverse complement.
GTCGTACCCGCACCCGCGTCTGATGCAGGACTTCTGGGAGTTCCCGACGGTGTCGATGGGCCTCGGCCCGATGAACGCCATCTACCAGGCGCGCTTCAACCACTACCTCGCCGACCGCGGCATCAAGGACACCACCGATCAGCACGTGTGGGCGTTCCTCGGCGACGGCGAGATGGACGAGCCGGAGTCGCGAGGCCTCGCTCACGTGGCGGCCACCGAGGGTCTGGACAACCTGACCTTCGTCGTCAACTGCAACCTGCAGCGCCTCGACGGCCCGGTGCGCGGCAACGGCAAGATCATCCAGGAACTGGAGTCGTTCTTCCGCGGCGCCGGCTGGAACGTCATCAAGGTCGTATGGGGCCGCGAGTGGGACACGCTCCTGCACAAGGACCGCGACGGCGCCCTGGTGAACCTGATGAACACCACGCCCGACGGTGACTTCCAGACGTACAAGGCCAACGACGGCAGTTACGTCCGCGACAACTTCTTCGGGCGCGATCCGCGGACCAAGGAACTGGTCAAGGATCTGAGCGACGCCGAGATCTGGAACCTCAAGCGCGGTGGCCACGACTACCGCAAGGTCCACGCCGCGTACGCCGCCGCGATGGAGCACAAGGGCCAGCCGACGGTGATCCTGGCGCACACCATCAAGGGCTACACGCTGGGCAAGCACTTCGAGGGCCGCAACGCGACCCACCAGATGAAGAAGCTGACGCTGGACGACCTGAAGGCGTTCCGCGACATCCAGCACATCCCGATCTCCGACGAGGAGCTCGAGAAGGATCCGTACCTGCCCCCGTACTACCACCCGGGCGAGGACTCCCCCGAGATCCAGTACATGCTCGATCGCCGCAAGGCCCTGGGCGGATACGTCCCGGAGCGTCGCACGTCGGCGAAGCCGCTGCCCATGCCGCCCGACTCGACCTACAAGTCGATCATGAAGGGCTCCGGCAAGCAGGAGGTCGCGACGACCATGGCGCTCGTCCGCGTCATGAAGGAACTTCTTCGCGACAAGGAGATCGGCCATCGCGTCGTGCCGATCATCCCCGACGAGGCCCGCACCTTCGGTATGGACTCGTGGTTCCCGTCGCTCAAGATCTACAACCGCAACGGCCAGCTCTACACCTCGGTCGACTCGGAACTGATGCTCGCCTACAAGGAGAACGTCACCGGCCAGATCCTGCACGAGGGCATCAACGAGGCCGGCTCGACGTCGTCCTTCACGGCCGTCGGCACGTCGTACGCCACTCACGGCGAACCGATGATCCCGCTGTACATCTTCTACTCGATGTTCGGTTTCCAGCGGACCGGCGACGGCCTCTGGGCCGCTGCCGACCAGATGGCCCGCGGCTTCGTGCTCGGCGCCACCGCCGGCCGCACCACCCTCACCGGTGAGGGCCTGCAGCACGCCGACGGACACTCGCTGTTGCTCGCGGCGACCAACCCGGCGGCCGTCGCGTACGACCCGGCGTTCTCGTTCGAGATCGCGCACATCATCAAGGACGGTCTGCGCCGGATGTACGGCGGCACCGAGGGTGTGGAGGGATTCGGTGGAGAGAACATCTTCTACTACATCACTCTGTACAACGAGCCGTACCGCCAGCCGGCGGAGCCCGAGAACCTCGACGTCGAGGGTCTGCTGAAGGGCATCTATCTGTTCCAGAAGGGCAAGGCCGACGGCCCGAAGGCACAGATCCTGGTCTCCGGTGTGGGCATGCCGTCCGGGCTGCGTGCGCAGGAACTCCTCGCCGAGGACTACGGCGTGTCCGCGGACGTCTGGTCGGTGACCAGCTGGGGCGAACTCCGCCGCGACGGTGTCGACGCCGAGACCGAGGCCCTGCGCAACCCCGGCGACGAGCCGCGAGTCCCGTACGTCACCAGCAAGCTGCAGGAGGCGGAGGGACCCTTCGTCGCCGCGTCGGACTGGATGCGTGCTGTTCCGGATCAGATCCGTCAGTGGGTTCCCGGCCATTACACGACGCTGGGCACCGACGGGTTCGGCTTCTCCGACACCCGCACCGCGGCACGGCGGCACTTCAACGTCGACGCGGAGTCGATCGTCGTCGCCGTGCTGTCCGCGCTCGCCCGCTCGGGTGAGGTGGACAAGGACAAGGCCGTCGAGGCAGCCGAGCGCTACCAGATCGACGACGTCCTGGCCGCTCCGATCTCCACGGCCGATCCGGGCGTCGCCTGACAGTTGCACCAGGCACGCCGCGTAAGTTCGTGGCCATGGCCGACATCGCTCCCGATTCCCCCGACGGTTCGCCGGAGGGGGAATCGGAGCGTGTCCGGGAACGCCGCGAGCTCCGCCGCGCCGCCGCGGAGGCCCACCGACCCGGTGGCGCGATCCGCGCGAGACAACAACGAGTCCCGCTTCCCGATGCACTGCTGCGACGGGTGAAGCAGTTCTCCAGCAGGCTCTCCACCGAGGCGCTGACCCAGATGCAGGATCAGCTGCCGTTCGTGAGCGACCTCGATGCGTCGCAGCGCGCGAGTGTGCAGATGCTCGTGCAGACGGCCGTCGTCAACTTCCTCGAGTGGTTGCAGAACCCCGACAGCGACATCCGCTTCAGCCTCGACGCGTTCCAGGTCATCCCGCAGGATCTGGCGCGGCGCCTGACTCTGCGGCAGACCGTCGACATGGTGCGGGTCGCCATGGAGTTCTTCGAGCAGTGGCTCCCGGCCCTGGCGCGCAACGATCAGCAACTCGTCGCGCTCACGGAAGCAGTGCTGCGCTACGGGCGCGAGTTGGGATTCGCCGCCGCGTCGGTGTACGCGAGCGCGGCCGAGTCGCGTGGCGCGTGGGACACCCGGCTCGAGGCCCTCGTGGTGGACGCCGTCGTCCGCGGCGACACCGGCTCGGACATGCTCTCGCGTGCCGCGACCCTCAACTGGGACGCGACCGCGCCGGCCACCGTGCTCGTCGGATCGCCTCCACCGGATCAGGGCGTCTCCGTCGTCGGGACCGTGCACACGGTGGCGCAGCGCCACCATCGCGCCGCGCTCGCCGTCGTGCAGGGCACGCGTCTGGTCATGGTGGTCTCCGGTCATCTCTCCGGCGACCCGACCAGTGCCGCCTTCCTCGACGACCTCATGCGCAACTTCTCCGACACCCCGGTGGTCATCGGCCCGACGACCCGCACCCTCGGCGCCGCGCACTCGAGTGCCGTGGAGGCGTTCGCGGGGATGCAGGCGGTGGTCGGATGGCGGGGAGCACCGCGGCCGGTGCACGCGGGTGAACTACTGCCGGAACGAGCGTTGCTGGGCGATCAGGCGGCGGTCACGTCGCTCAACGAGCTCATCGTCCAGCCGCTCCAGGCTGCCGGATCGGCACTCTCGGACACGCTCGATGCGTATCTCGATTGCGGCGGAGCGGTCGAGACGTGTGCCAGGTCACTGTTTGTTCATCCAAATACTGTGCGATATCGGCTCAAGCGAATCGGGGAGGTGACTGGTCGGGATCCCACCAATGCCCGTGATGCGTACGTCCTGAGAATCGCGGCAACAGTGGGTCGCCTGTCGCAATCCCATAACGAAAGCCCATCACCGATAACAACAGTCACAGCCGGAACATTTGGGAATCTCATACAGTAACGGATCTTGCGCCAGGAGCGATGCGACCCATCCTGCAGGGCGTTTGTAGGGTTCTGACAAATACGACCGACAAGGTTCATCGCGTAGAACATCTCCTGAAACGGCCTTCACAGTGTTTTCTTAGTTCCGTGATTGCAGTGCTTTCGCCCGGACAGGGCTCTCAGACACCCGGCATGCTCGTGCCGTGGCTCGGACTCCCCGGGGCCGCGGATCGTCTCGCCCTCTGGTCGCAGGCGTCGGGCCTCGACCTGACGCGGCTCGGAACCACCGCCACGGCGGAGGAGATCACCGACACCGCCGTGACCCAGCCGCTCGTCGTGGCCGCTGCGCTCCTCGCCTTCGAGGAGATCGAGCGCACGCACGGACTGCCGGAGAACATGGTCGTCGCCGGCCACTCCGTCGGTGAACTCGCCGCAGCCGCCGTCGCGGGCGTCATCTCCGCCGACGACGCCGTCGCTCTCGCCGCGATCCGCGGCGCCGAGATGGCCAAGGCCTGCGCACTGGCTCCGACCGGCATGTCCGCCGTGCTCGGTGGCGACGAGGACGCGGTCCTCGAGCGTCTGACCGAGCTCGGCCTCGAGGCCGCCAACCGGAACGCCGCCGGCCAGATCGTGGCCGCCGGTCTCCTCACCGACCTCGCCGAGCTCGCCGCGAACCCGCCCGAGAAGGCGCGCATTCGCCCGCTGCCCGTCGCCGGCGCGTTCCACACGCGCTTCATGGCACCCGCGCAGGACGCCGTGGTCGCCGCAGCTGCCTCCATCACGCCGTCCGAGCCGACGCGTCGCCTGCTCTCCAACCTCGACGGCCGCGAGGTCACCTCCGGCGCGGACGCACTGGCCAAGCTCGCAGGCCAGGTCACCCGGCCCGTCCGGTGGGATCTGTGCACCGCGACGCTGCGCGCGGCCGAGGTCGCCTCGATCGTCGAGCTCCCGCCGGCCGGCACCCTCGTCGGGATCGCCAAGCGCGAGATGCGCGGCACCCCGACGGTCGCCCTCAAGACTCCGGAGGACGTCTCCGGCCTCACCGCCCCGGTATCGGTCGGTTAGGTTACTGCGCGCAACCCCGCCGGTCCGTCACGGACCGGGCCGGGGATGCGCATCGCTCACCGCACGTCGTGAGGTGAGCGGGGCCGGTACGTAGCCGGCCCGACTCGAGAACGAGCGTTCGTCGAGACAGCATCCGCACCGGCGCACAGTCGCGTCGTGTGCACAGTTCCTTACACGAAGGGAGCCACTCCGTGGCCACGCAGGAAGAACTCATCGCCGGACTCGCCGAGATCATCGAAGAGGTCACCGGCATCGAGCCGTCCGAGGTGACCGTCGAGAAGTCGTTCGTCGACGACCTGGACATCGACTCCCTCTCCATGGTCGAGATCGCAGTGCAGACCGAGGACAAGTACGGCGTCAAGATCCCCGACGAGGATCTCGCCAGCCTCCGCACCGTCGGCGACGCCGTGAACTACATCCAGAAGCTCGAAGCCGAGAACCCCGAGGCCGCCGAGGCCATCAAGGCGAAGCTCGACAACCAGAGCGACTCCGCAGGCGAGTGAGCACGACCGTGACCACGCCCAGCACAGCCAACGGGGGCTTCCGCAACGTCGTCGTGACCAGCCTGGCGGTGACCACCTCCATCGCCGGTGACGTCGACGCGACGTGGAAGGGACTGCTGAACGGGGAGAGCGGCATCGACGTGCTCGAGGACGATTTCGTCACCGAGTTCGATCTTCCGGTTCGCATCGGCGGCCATCTGGCCGTCAATCCATCGACTCTTCTCTCTCGCGTCGAGCAACGACGCATGAGCTACGTCGAGCAGATGGCATACGTCCTGGGCAAGGAGGTGTGGAAGAACGCCGGCAGCCCCGAGGTCGACTCGGAGCGGTTCGGCGTCTCGATCGGCACCGGCCTGGGCGGCGGAGACGCACTGCTCGACGCCGACAAGAAGATGCGCGAGGGCGGGTACCGCAAGGTGTCCCCGCTCGCCGTGCAGATGATCATGCCGAACGGACCGTCGGCTGTCGTGGGGCTCGACCTGGGTGCACGCGCCGGTGTCATCACACCGGTGTCGGCATGCTCGTCGGGATCGGAAGCGATCGCTCACGCATGGCGGATGATCGTCATGGGCGACGCGGACATCATGGTCACGGGTGGGGTCGAGGGACACATCGACGCGGTGCCGATCGCGGCCTTCTCGATGATGCGTGCCATGAGCACACGCAACGACGATCCGCAGGCGGCCTCGCGGCCGTTCGACAAGGATCGTGACGGCTTCGTCTTCGGCGAGTCCGGTGCGCTCATGGTGATCGAGAGCGAGGAGCACGCCAAGGCTCGCGGCGCGACGATCCATGCTCGCCTTCTCGGCGCCGGCATCACCTCGGACGGGTACCACCTGGTGGCTCCCGATCCGGCCGGAACCGGTGCGGCGCGTGCGATGCGCCGGGCCATCGAGACGGCGGGACTGACGGCGCAGGACATCTCGCACGTCAACGCCCACGCCACGGCCACTCCCATCGGGGACACGGCCGAGGCCACCGCGATCAACGCTGCGGTGGGCAACCACGCATCGGTGTACGCACCGAAGTCGGCCCTCGGGCACTCCATCGGCGCTGTCGGCGCCCTGGAGTCGATCCTGACAGTGCTCAGCATCCGGGACGGGATCGTTCCGCCCACGCTGAACCTGGACAACCAGGATCCGGAGATCGACCTCGACGTCGTGTCGGGCGAGGCCCGTCGCGGCGAGATCGAGTACGCACTGAACAACTCGTTCGGATTCGGTGGGCACAATGTTGCGCTCGCCTTCGGACGCCACTGACGGCTCCGCAGCCGTCACGGCGTGACAGTCGTACGCGCACGAGGGCGGAGGTCCGGCGACCGCGGTCGCCGGATCTTCGCCCGCACCACCACTCCCCTGCCGGGAGCGGCAGTATGAAGGGGAGAACACGATGACCGTCCTCGCTCCGCACACCCGCCACTCCTCGTCGCGTGACCCGCGCGACCCCCTCGCCCGTCTCGAGAAGCTCTTCGACTCCGGTACGACCACCCCGCTGCACGACCGTGACAAGTCCGGTGTGCTGGCCGCCTCGGGTGAGATCGACGGAGTCCGCACCATCGCCTACTGCTCCGACGCCACCGTCATGGGCGGCGCAATGGGAGTCGACGGCTGCAAGCACATCGTCTCCGCCATCGACGAGGCCCTGGACTCCGGAGCGCCCATCGTCGGCATCTGGCACTCCGGTGGGGCCCGTCTCGCCGAGGGCGTCGAGGCCCTGCACGCCGTCGGGCTGGTCTTCGAGGCCATGGTCCGTGCGTCGGGCACCGTTCCGCAGATCTCGGTTGTGCTCGGATTCGCCGCCGGCGGCGCCGCGTACGGCCCCGCGCTCACCGACGTCGTGATCATGGCCCCCGAGGGCCGGGTCTTCGTGACCGGTCCCGACGTGGTGCGCAGCGTCACCGGCGAGCAGGTCGACATGGCCTCGCTCGGTGGGCCCGACACCCACTTCCGTAAGTCCGGCGTCTGCCACATCGTCGCCGACGACGAACTCGACGCCCTCGCACGGGGACGTCGGCTCGTGTCGATGTTCAGTGAGCAGGGCGAGTTCGACCTGGCCGCCGCCCAGCACGGCGACACCGATCTCAAGGCACTCCTGCCCGCGTCGAACCGCCGCGCGTACGACGTGCACCCGGTCGTCCACGAGCTCCTCGACAACGTCGAGGGCGAGTCGTCCTTCGAGGAGTTCCAGGGTGGTTGGGCGCGCAGCATCGTCACCGGGCTCGGCCGCCTCGGCGGTCGCTCGGTCGGTGTCATCGCCAACAACCCGATCCGCCTCGGTGGGTGCCTCAACTCCGAGTCCGCCGAGAAGGCCGCCCGCTTCGTCCGCCTGTGCGATGCCTTCGGCATCCCGCTCGTCGTCGTCGTGGACGTCCCCGGATACCTGCCAGGCGTCAGCATGGAGTGGGAGGGCGTGGTCCGCCGCGGTGCCAAGCTGCTGCACGCGTTCGCCGAGGCCACCGTGCCCCGCGTGACACTGGTGACCCGCAAGATCTACGGCGGCGCGTACATCGCGATGAACTCACGGGCTCTCGGAGCAACGGCCGTCTACGCCTGGCCGGAGTCCGAGGTCGCGGTCATGGGCGCCAAGGCGGCCGTGGGCATCCTGCACAAGAAGGCACTGGCAGCGGCGCCCGATCACGAGCGCGAGGCGCTGCACGACCGTCTGACGGCCGAGCACGAGGCCATCGCCGGTGGTGTCGAGCGGGCCGTGGGCATCGGCGTCGTGGACGCGATCATCGATCCGGCCGCCACCCGCAGCACTCTCACCCGCGCGCTGGCGGACGCCCCGGCGCGCCGTGGTCGCCACAAGAACATCCCGCTCTGAGTGGCGTCGCCCCGTGAGCCTTTTGCGCATCCCTGGATGCGCAAAAGGCTCACGGGGGCCGGAGGCCCACTAACTCGCGAGCCAGGTGACCTCTCCGCCGACTCCACCGAGACGGAACTGTTCGAGCTCCGCGTCCCAGGCGGTACCGAGAACGTGATCCAGCTGCGCGTACACGTCGCCGCGTCCCTGTTCGAGGATCGACCGCAGCCGCTGCTCGCCCACCATGACGTCGCCGTTGGCACTGGTGGCGCCGTGCCACAGGCCGAGGCCGGGCACGTGCGCGAAGCGTTCACCGTCGACACCCTCACTGGGGTCCTCGGTGACCTCGAAACGCAGCATCTGCCATGAGCGCAGCACGCTGGCCAACCGGGCGCCGGTGCCCACGGGGCCGGTCCAGTTGGTGGTGGCCCGCAGTTGACCGTCGAATGCGGGCTGCGCGGTCCACTTGAGATTTGCTCGGCAGTCGAGCGCATCGGACAGCGCCCATTCGACATGCGGGCACAGCGCGGCCGGCGACGAGTGAATGTAGACGACACCCGTGGTCGAGTCCGCGAATTGGTTCAGTGCGTTCACCGTTGCCTCCAGCTTCGACGAGGGACGTCTTCCCCAACGGCCTGACGCGTCTGCTGATGTACGGCTTCTACCAGTGTGCCTCGAGTTACCCCTGTTACACCAGTCGTTCGGTGTGTCGGGTGGGTTCCGGCGGCGTGTCGCGGCGGGTCACACGCCCGCGAGCACCGTGTCACCCAACGCGGTCCACAACGGCTTGGCCCAGTCCCCGAAGGCGCGGTCGGCGAGCACGACGCACGAGACGCGGGCTTCGGGGTCCACCCAGAGGAACGTTCCCGACTGCCCGAAGTGCCCGAACGTGCGCGCCGAGTTCGTCTCCCCCGTCCAGTGCGGCGACTTGTGGTCACGGAGCTCGAAGCCCAGACCCCAGTCGTTGGGTCGCTGCGACCCGTACCCGGGGAGGATGCCTCCGAGTCCCTCGAACTGCACGCTCGTCGCCTCGTCGACGGTCTGGCGGGAGACGAGCGTCGGTGCGAGCAGTTCTGCCGCGAACGCCTCCATGTCGCAGAGATTGGAGCGGGCTCCGTGGCCGGCCGACCCGTGCAGCTCGGTCGAGGTCATACCCAACGGTTCGAGCACGGCGGCGGACAGGTACTCCCCGAACTCGATGCCGGAACGCTCGGTCACGTGCTCCGCCAGGATCTCGAAGCCGGCGCTCGAGTAGATGCGCTTCGTCCCCGGCGCCGTGGTGGGCCGTCGATCGTCGAACGCGACTCCCGAGGTGTGGGCGAGAAGGTGTCGGACGGTGGATCCTTCGGGTCCCGCCGCCTCGTCGAGCTCGACGGCACCCTCCTCCACCGCGACGAGCGCCGCGTAGGCGACGAGGAGCTTGGTGACCGAGGCCAGTTCCTGCACGCGGTCCCGATCACCGTGCCGCGCGGCCACGTCGGGACCGTCGGTGATCACCGACGCCGACACCGCCGGGACCGGCCAGTCGGTGAGTGAGGACAGAATCTCGGATGCGTTGCCGGTGACCACGAGCCCGACTGTAATTCACACTCGTCACAGAATCTCGATGCGTCCGGGTACACGCGACTAGCGTGCGTGGAATGACCTCGGCTGGAACCACCCGCACCGCCCACGGCACCTGCACCCTCTGCGAGGCCATGTGCGGACTCGAGTACACGGTGACCGACGAGGGTGTGCAGTCCGTCCGCGGGGACAAGAAGGATCCGTTGTCCCGCGGACACATCTGCCCCAAGGCGACCGCGCTCGTCGACATCCTGAACGACCCCGACCGTGTCCGCCGACCGCTGCAGCGCACCGAGTCGGGGTGGCGCGAGATCGGGTGGGACGAGGCGGTGGACCTCGTGGCCCGACGCCTGTCCGCCATCCGTGACGAGCACGGCGCCGACGCCGTGGGTGTCTATGCGGGCAACCCCAACGTGCACAGTCTCGGCGCCATGACCCACGGCATCCCGTTCCTGTCGATGCTGCGCACCCGCAACCGGTACTCCGCCACGTCGCTGGACCAGTTGCCGCACCAGCTGACCAACATGTTGTTCTACGGGCATCAGCTCCGTCAGCCGATCGCCGACATCGACAACACCGACTTCTTCCTCGTCCTGGGCGCCAACCCGATGGCGTCGAACGGATCCATGATGACGGTGCCCGATTTCGGGAAGCGGGTGAAGGAACTGCGCGCACGTGGCGGGCGCATGGTGGTGATCGACCCGAGGCGCACCGAGACGGCGGACGTCGCCGACACCCACCACTTCATCCGTCCCGGCACGGATGCTCATCTGCTGCTGGCGCTCGTTCACGTCGTCCTGGCCGACGGCGCCGCTACCCCCGCCCCGTACGTCGACGGCGTCGAGGGTGTGACCGAGGCGGTGGCGGCGTTCACGCCCGAGGCCGTGGCACCTCTCACCGGTATCGACGCCGACGTGATCCGCACGCTGGCACGCGATCTCGCGAGTGCCGGATCGGCCGCGGTCTACGGCCGGATGGGTGTCTCCACCCAGGAATTCGGCACCGTGTGCCAGTGGGCGGTGCACGTCCTGAACATCCTGACCGGCAATCTCGACCGGGTCGGCGGCGTGCTGTTCACCGATCCGGCCGTCGACCTGATCGCGAACAAGATCACCGGCCGCGGTCATTTCGACAAGTGGCGCAGCCGGGTGCGGGATCTGCCCGAGTTCAGTGGCGAGCTCCCGGCGTCGACCCTCGTGGACGAGATGACCACCGACGGGCCCGGGCGCGTCCGCGCCATGGTGGTGGCGTCGGGCAACCCGGTGCTGTCGATGCCGGGCGGCCCCCGGCTCGACGACGCGTTCGCCGGGCTCGATTTCATGGTGTCCTTCGACATCTACGTCAACGAGACCTCACGCCACGCCGACATCATCCTGCCGTCCACGGTGGCCCTCGAGCGGGACCACTACGACCTGATCTTCTCGACGTTCGCGGTGCGGAACACCGCCAAGTTCAATCCGGCCGTCCTGCCGAAAGAGGCCGACGCGCGCCACGACTGGGAGATCTTCCGCGATCTGAGTCTGCGCTACGCCGCCGTCCGCCGCCGCGGAACGCGTGCGCGGACCCTGGGTCGGGTGAACGCCGCGGCCGTGGTCCGTGAGGTGCGCACTCGGCTGTCCCCCGCCCGAACGGTCGAACTCCTGCTGCTGCGCGCTCGCGGGGTCACTCTGCGGACACTTCGTAAGAACCCGCACGGCACCGACCTCGGTCCGCTGCGTCCCGGTCTGCCGGGCAAGCTGCTCACCCGCGATCGGCGTATCGGTCTGATGCACGACGTGATCACCCCGGACATCGACAGACTGCGGAGCGCTCTACTCGCCGCGACGCCGTCCGCGGACGGCGAACTGCTCCTGATCGGGCGCCGCCACGTTCGCAGCAACAACTCGTGGATGCACAACGCGCCGCGTCTCGTGAAGGGCAAGCCGCGCCACGGTCTGCTGGCACATCCCGCCGATCTCGACCGTCTCGGCATCGCCGACGGGGACACCGTCGAGGTCGTGTCCGCCGCCGGCTCCGTGCGCATCGAGGTGACGGCGAGCGACTCGGTGATGCCCGGCGTCGTGAGCATCCCGCACGGTTTCGGGCATGACCGCGACGGTGTGCGACTGACGGTGGCCCGCGACGTCCGCGGACCGAGCGTCAACGACCTCACCGATCCGGACCGCGTCGAGGGCGTCGCGGGAAATGCCGTCCTCAACGGTGTCCCGGTGACGCTCCGGCTCGTCGGGACCGATGATCAGGACACGTCGAGCAGCCGGGTCCCGTCGACGAGCAGCGAGCGGAGGGTGGGTTCGTCGACGGGCGGACAGATGGCGTGACCCTGCGCGCGGTGGCAGCCCAGCTCGACCAGAGTGCGCGCCGCCGCGGACGTCTCGACTCCGTTGGCGACGACGTCGAGCCGGAGTGACCGAGCAAGTCCGATCATGACCGAGACGAGCGCACGATCGTCGCCGTCCACGCCGAGCCCGTCGGTGAAGTGCCTGTCGATCTTGAGCACGTCGAGCGGCAACCTCTTGAGATGCAGCAGTGACGAGTAGCCGACACCGAAGTGGTCGATGGCCGTCCTGATCCCCCTGTCGCGCAGGGAGGTGAGGGCTGCGCCCGATCGCGCCACCGAATCCACCACCGCGACCTCGGACAGCTCCAGGCAGAAGCAGGCCGGGTCGATCCCGTGGGTCCGCAGGACGTCCGCCACCTCCTGCGCGAAGTCGCGCACGGCGAGGTGGACCGGTGAGATGTTCACGCGCAGAACCAGGTCGGTGCGACCCGTGGCGTCCCGCCAGCTCACATACGCCCGGCACGCCGCATCGATGACCCAGCGCCCGAGTTCCGGGGCGAGGTTCGCCGCGTCGGCGATGGGCACGAACACGTCGGGCCCGAGCATGCCGCGGGTCGGATGCGGCCAGCGGACGAGAGCTTCCACTGCGGTGATCTCACCGGAACGCAGGTCCACCTCGGGTTGGAAGTGCAGCACCAACCGGTCGTGAGAGATGGCATGGCCCAGCGTCAGCTCGACGTCGGTCCGCAGGTCGTTGGTCGCCGCGATCTCGTCCGAGTAGAGGACGACGCCGTTGCCACCCGACGACTTCACGTGCAGCGCCGCCTGATCCGCCCGGCGCAGCATCTCCGACGGATCCGCGGTTCCCACGGCCACGCCGATACTCGCGGTGCGGGTCACCCTGTCGTCCCCCACCACCATCGGCTCGGCGACCACCGACCGGACCATCTCCGCACGCTCCGCACCGTCCTCGGCCGTGGGCGCACCACCGAGGACGACGACGAACTCGTCCCCGCCGAGCCTCGCCACCACGTCCCCGTCCGGCAGTCGGCGGCGGATGCGGTCCGCGACGGTGCGCAGGAACTCGTCACCCATGCGATGGCCGAGGAAGTCGTTGAGAGCGGCCAGCCGGTCGATGTCCACGAACAGCACGCCCACCGCGGTGCCGTCGCCGGCGCGCCCGTCGAGCAGCTCGGTCAGCCCGTGACGGTTCATCAGCCCGGTCAGTTCGTCGATCATCGCGGTGTGGCGCAGTTCGTTCTCCGCGGCCACGCGCCTCTGCACCTGAGCGAGCATCGCTCCGACCGCAGTGACGGCCTCGAGCTCCTCCGCGGTCCACTGGCGGTCGGCGAATCGAACGAAACCCAGGACGCCCAGGGTGCGGCCGTCGCCGACCAGGGGTACCGCGACCATCGTGGTCGCCGGAACCCCTGATGCGTCCTTCACCCGGTCGCGGTAGTTCTCGGGCTGATCGCTCGGCCTGTAGATCTCGACCTCGGTCTGGCTGCGCGACCGGGCGAACACGGGATCCGCTCTGTCGAAGTACACGACGCCCAACGGATCCGGGTCGGGAACGACGGGCCGCGGGGGCCACTCCGCGACGAGAATCGACGCGTCGATGCGCTCGTCGTTGTGCCGGAGAAAGCACGTGTCCATCCCGAAATCGGTGGACAGGTCTCGGAGCAGCGCCCGGTACGCCTCGACGACGTTCGCGGAGTCGGCACCGAGCAACCGCGTCGCCAACTCGGACACGAGCGTGTTGAGGGGCCGCCGGATACTCGTCCGACCTTCCATCCGATCCATGACTTCTCCTGAAATCCCCTGATCGGCCCGATGCCCCCGCACGGCCGTCACCACCCCACCCGGTCGATGCAGCGTGTCGTACTCGCAGCTCGAGGCATCTTCCGCGCATTCTGATCAACATCTGATCCGAAAATGCAGTGACCTGCAACTCATGACATCACACATAAAAACCGACTATTTACCGGTTTTGCCTCAGTTGCACCGTGGCAGAACCGTAAGTCACTGTGCCACTATCGGTCCCATGTCGGACCTGGTATCGATGAATACGTCAGCGAGCCCGGTCACGGCTGCCCCTGACCTCTCGTCCCTGTACTACCGAGTCGTGCGGTCCGACCGGGCGACGACGCTGCACGACGGCTCCGGCGCTCTCGCGTTCTACAACTCCGCGTGCAGCAACCTGCTCGGCTACGACTCGGGCGAGCTCGCGCTGCTCGGATCGTCCGCAGTGCTCCATCCTGCCGACACCGAGGCCCTCGCCGATGCGACCGCGCGGGCGTATGCCGCCCTCGACGGCTCGGCCGACGCTCGGCTCCGGCTGGTCCACAAGGACGGTGGGGCCGTCGAGGTGGATCTCGAACTCTCCCGGGTACAGGTCGGGGACCGTCGATACCTGCTCGTCGAGTCGACACCGGTCGCCCCCGCGGCCTGACTCGCCGAGCCGGAGGCACGACCGCTGAACCCCGGTGGACGACCATCCCGAGTACAGGAGCGCCAGACCATGACGGCCCCGCCACTCTCGACCACGCACACACGCCCCACACACGCCTTCGGGTACTACGACGATCCGGTGTTCGAGTGCACCGTGGTCGCCACCTCCCCCACCTCCCGCCCGGATCTGTGGCGTCGCTACCTCGAAGGTGCTCGCATCAGTTACGAGCGGCACGACGTGTCCGTCGCCCTCGAGTACGACACCATCCGAGACGGGCGGAACACGACCATCTTCCTGTGCGCCCTGGATGCGTCCGGGCGCATGCTCGCCGGCATCCGCGTCCAGGGTCCGTACGAGCACGCCCGTCAGACGCACGCCGACCTGGAGTGGCAACGGAACCCGTTGGCGCGGAACGTCTTGCGAGACGCTGTCAACGACCGTCTGCGAGAGGGAGTCATCGAGCTCAAATCGGGCTGGGTGGATCGTGCAGCGCCACGGGACAAGCGTCTCGTCGACATGATCGCGCACGCAGGGCCGCTGGCGTGCTCGTTGCTCGGGGTGCGTTTCGCACTCTCCACCGCTGCGGACCATGCCGTGTCGATGTGGCAGAAGTCGGGGGCCGTGGTGGCCGATACGATCGACCCCACGCCGTATCCGGACGACCGCTACAGCACGAGGGCCCTCTGGTGGGATCTGAACACGTTCCGAGAGACCGCTCACGCGCATCACGCTCGACGGATCGACGACGCGGCAGCGCAACTGGTCCACACCTGGTCCACGGGAACGACATAGGCCCGACACGAAGGAGCGACTCGTGACCGATGCGCTGACAGGCTCTGCTGCACTCGTTCTCGATCCACACTCGGAGAACGATCGAGCGGTCGTCGAGTCTCTGCTCGGCGACGGTGTGACCGTCGTTCTCGACACACTCGACGCCCAGGCACGGGGACTGTCCGCTCTGGTCCCCCGGCCCGATGCCGACGTTCTGGACGAATCCCCTCGCTGGGTGCACTATCCGTGGCGCCGCACGCTCGTCCGCGTTCTCGGGCCTTGCGGGTTCCGGCGGCTCCGGCTCGACCGCAACCGCAACAAGATCACCGCCGAGGAGCAGGACCGGTTCGGCGCGGCGAAGATCGGCGTCGTGGGTCTCAGCGTGGGGCACGCAGTCGCGCACACCCTCGCCCTCGAGGGACTGTGCGGGGAATTGCGGGTCGCCGACTTCGACGAGTTGGAGCTCTCCAACCTCAACCGGATCCCGTCGACCGTTCTCGACCTGGGCGAGAGCAAGACCGACATCGTCGCTCGGCGCATCGCCGAGCTGGACCCTTACCTGTCCGTGCGCGTCGAAGCACGCGGCATCACCGCCGACACGGTCGACGACTTCCTGGACGGCCTCGACATCGTCGTCGAGGAATGCGATTCCCTCGACGTGAAGGTCCTGCTGCGTGAAGCCGCCAAGCGGCATCGCATCCCGGTGATCATGGAGACCAGCGACCGCGGACTTCTCGACGTGGAACGGTTCGATCTCGAGCCCGATCGTCCGATCTTCCACGGCGCCGTCGGCACTCTCTCGTCGGGCGCCCTCACCGGTCTCAGCACGCGCGACAAGGCACCCCACGTCATGTCGATCCTCGGTGCATCCGACGTGTCCGCGCGGTTCGCCGCGTCCATGGTCGAAGTCGACCGCACGATCTCGACGTGGCCGCAGCTCGGGAGCGACGTCGCTCTGGGAGGGGCGACGGTCGCAGCGGTGGTGCGGCGCATCGTGTTGGGGCAATCCATGCCGTCCGGTCGCACCCGTGTCGACGTCGACGGCGCGCTCGACACCCTCGGAACGACCGAGAGCGCCGGGGACCCCATCGACGAGCCGGCGCCCACGACGGCGCCCACGACACCGACCTCGGTCGTGGACTCCATGGTGGAGGCCGCTCGGCGCGCTCCGTCCGGCGGCAACGTTCAGCCGTGGATCGTGACCACGTCCGACGACGTCGTCACGATCACGCTCGATCCTCTGCGCACCACCGGTCTCGATGTCGCGCACCGCGGGAGCCGAATCGCTCTGGGCGCCGCGGTGTTCAACGCTCGGGTCGCCGCGGCCCGAGCCGGACTCACGGCGGTGCCTACCGTCGTCGACGAGGGGGACGGTCGCGTACGCGTCGAACTGACACCGGCGCGAAGGCCGGACACTGCCCTCGCTCCCCTCCACGAGGCCATGATGCGGCGTTCGACGAACCGTCACCCGGGCACACCGACCGCACTGGCCGACGAGGTCGTGCGCGACCTGTGCGCGGCGGCTGCAGCGGAGGACGGCTCAGCGGTCGTGATCACGGATCGGGCGGCGCTGTCCGAGATCGGCGAGATCCTGGCGGAATCGGACCGACTCCGCTACCTCACCACCACGCTGCACGCCGAGATGATGTCCGAACTGCGGTGGCCCGGAGACGACGACCCGGACACCGGTATCGATGTCGCCACTCTGGCCCTCGACGCCACCGACCTGGTCAAGCTCGACGTCGCCCGACGACCCGACGTGATGCGTCTTCTCGCGGACTGGGACGCCGGCACGGCGTTGGGCGACGACACGCGCGATCGGATGGCGACCACGTCCGCGGTACTCGTCGTGTTCGCGCCGGGAACCACCGGCCGCGATCACGTCGTCGCCGGCGGTGCAGTGGAGCGTGCGTGGATCACGGCCGAGTTGCACGGTCTGGCAGTCCATCCCGTGTCTCCCGTGTTCCTCTACGCCTCGGAGGAGCACGAATTCGACGCTCTGTCCCCGCGTTACGCCGAGCGACTACGCGCACTGCGTCACCGCTTCCTCGATACCGCTGGTCAGCCGCGAGACAAACCGGTCGGCCTCGTATTGCGACTGTCTCACTGCGCAATTCCCGCCGTTCGAAGTCGGCGTCGACCTCGCTGACGGCACTCTTCGCGGTACAGTCGGCTGAACGAGTGCAGTCCAGCGCTCCGCAGCCACGCGAGGAGACCCGACGTTGGAGCGCCGTCCGAGCTTCGACGTGCTGGTGACCCGGGTGGCGACCCATCTGATCGGCGTCAACGCCGCCACGGTCGGTGCGGGCTACGAGAAGGTCCTCTCGAATCTCGTCGACTACTTCGACGTGGACGCCGCCTATCTCCGGCATCACGACGCGCAACGCCGTGCCACCGTGATGGTGGCGGAGTGGCCCGCGCGTACCGACGTCCCTGATCCCGACCCATTGGGGACCGTCACCTTTCGAGACGCCGACCCCGTGTTCGCCGCGACGGAGCACCTCAAGGAGCCGCTGCTCTTCCGCCCCGATCCCGCCATGGAGGACTACCGCCGACGCGTCGAGAGCGCCTCCGGTTACCAGAGCATCTCGATGGCATCGGTCCCGCTCGTCACCCGCGACACGACGACCGGAACCCTGGGGTTGGTCGCGTCGGGCGACCGCGAGTGGTCCGACGAGGAGGTCGAGGCGCTGAAAGCGATCGCCACCCTCTTCTCCCAACTGCAGGCTCGGATCGACGCCGAGGAGCACCTGCGGTGGGCCGCCACGCACGACGCGTTGACGGGGTTGCTCAACCGGCGGGGTGTCTCGGAGCTGCTGTCCGCTCGACTCGCCGGGGGCGGTGACGCATTCGCGGTGCTCTACTTCGACCTCGATCGCCTCAAGGCCCTGAACGATTTCCTGGGGCACTCGGCCGGTGACACGTTCCTCCGCACGGTCGGTGCACGGCTGCAGCGGCATTCGGACGCGGACACTCTTCTCGCACGGTGGGGCGGCGACGAGTTCGTGGTCGTTCTTCCCGGTCCGATGACGGAGGACGACGCGTACGCCGAGGCCTGCCGCATTCTCACCGTGGTGACCGCACGGGTCGACATGGCGGGCGAGTACGTCTCACGTACCGCCAGTATCGGTGTCGCACTGGGCATCCCCGGCAGCGGTACGGTCGATTCGGTGATCGCGGACGCCGACCAGGCTGCGCTGGCCGCCAAAACGGCCGGGGGCAATCAGGTCTCGCTGTTCAGTTCCGAGATCCGCGAACGCCACGAGTTGCAGAACGACATCGAGCTGCATCTGCGCGCAGCGATCGAGGGCGAGTCACTGCTCCTGTACTTCCAACCCGAGATCGACCTCACGACCGACCGCATCACCGCGGTCGAGGCCCTGGTGCGGTGGCAGCATCCCACCCGGGGCATGCTGCCGCCCGTCGAGTTCATTGCCATCGCCGAGGCCGTCAACCTGGCCACCGACCTCGGACGGTGGGTGCTCCACACCGCGTGCAGAACGTACGCGTCGTGGCGCTCGACGTTGGGAACACTGGACATCGCACTGCGGGTCAATGTGTCACCCGCACAATTGGTCTCGCTCGACTTCGTGCACACCGTACGAGAGGCGTTGTCCCGGTACTCCCTCGAGCCGCAGTACCTGTGCATCGAGATCACCGAGGTGGCGGTGGTCCACGACATCGTCCTGGCCGCACGGGCTCTGCGCGACATCCGTGCACTCGGGGTACGCGTGGCCATCGACGACTTCGGCACCGGGTACAGCTCGCTCTCGCATCTCAAGACGCTGCCGGTCGACGCCGTCAAGATCGATCGCGAGTTCGTCACCCACCTCGCGACCAGTAGGGACGACCGCGCGATCGTCGAGGCCGTCACCGCCCTCGCTCGGGCCTACGACCTCGACCTCATCGCGGAGGGGCTCGAGGACGTCGACGCCCGTGCCGTGTTGCTGGAACTGGGGTGCTCGCGCGCGCAGGGGTACCTCTACGCCCGCCCCCAGCCCGCCGACGTCGTCCTCGAGATGCTGCGAGTCGGAACGCTCACACCGAGCTGAACGTCAGCCCTCCGCCTGGTCGGGCTGCGTTCCGGCCGCGTCGTCCAGTTCCGACGGGTCCGCGTCGGGGTCGCGCGAGGAGTCGTAGGGCCTCTCCGAGGAGGTCGAGGGTTCGTCGGACACGGGCGAGTCGCCGTTCGGTTCGGTCATGCGGCACGCGTACCCGCGGCCGCCGTCGCTAATCCTGCCCAGGTATCGTGAGCGCGCGTCAGCGCCGGGGGCGGTAGCTCAGTCGGTTAGAGCCGTGGACTCATAATCCATTGGTCGCGGGTTCGAGCCCCGCCCGCCCCACTCGGACCCTTCGCCTTCCCGCACCTCGGTCGTCAGGCCAGGACGTCCCCCTCGCCGGGACACCGTTGTCCCGACACGCACACACCGTCGTTTCGGCTGTTCGTCTGCTATATTTTGAACTCTAGGTTTGTTTCGAAGCGATCGACCCGGCTACCCGTCTGTTCGTCGACTCCGAACGGTGACGAGAGAGGCAGGACCGACGGCAGAGCCGTGAGGAACGACGATGATGCCCGACGAGGATGGATCAGACCCGCGCCCGACGCTGTCGGAGGCCTTCATGTCCTCGCGACTCGGTCTCGCGACGGTGTTCGACCATTCCCCCGACGTGGTGCTCGTGTCCACGTCCGACGGCCGGATCGTCCACGCGAATCCCGAGGCGTCGAGGACTCTCGGACTCGACGGCGGTGAGCACGGGCCGCCGGACGAACCGACCGTGGACGCCGTCGTCGTCCCCACTCCCCCCACGACGCTCACGGACATCCTCTCGGCTGTCCAGCTCCACGGAACTTGGCTCGGCCGAACAGAACTGGTGCATCACCTCACAGGAGAAAGGCTCGCGGTGTCCACCTCAGCATTCGCCGTACGCGGCCACGACGACGACTCGTCCCTGGTCGTCTCGATCCATCGCGACGCCTCTGCACAGAATGCCGACGACCATCTCCTGCAGAAGGCTCTGGACGCGTCGACCTTCCGGGCGTCCGAGCAGCGGGTCGTCGCCGAGCTGAGCAGGCTCGCTCTGCGCGGCCGGCTCGACGACCTTCTGTCGGCGGCCACCGACGCCGTCGTGACGCTGTACGGGGCGCGGTGCGCCGTCATCACCCGCGCGCACGACCTGCCCGCCACTCTCGAGATCGTCGCCGCCACGGGGGACGACGCACCGCACGATCTGTGCGCCACCGGGCCCTCCTCGATCACCGCGTTCGCCAGCCGATCGGCCACCCGGATCAAGTGGTCCGGGGACGCGCACGAGTCCAGGTTCGACGTCGCCGCCCTCGTCGCGGGTGGTGTCGACAACGCGGTCGCCGTGCCGATCGACGGCACCGGCCAGCCGTGGGGTGTGTTGACCGTCCTCGGGGTCGACTCGCGCTATCTCTCCTCCGCCACCGGGTCGTCCGTGCCGATCATCGACATCACGACGGCCGGGCCGCCGATTCTGGTCCCGGACAATCCGATGCTCGACACCGGCGCCCTCGACACTGTGTCCGACGTCGTGTCCGCAGCCGTGCATCGTGTCGGCGTCGAGAGCGAACTGCGCTACCGCAGCCTCCGGGACCCGCTGACGGGGCTCCCCAATCGCGCACTGGCGTACGACCGCATCGAGTCCGCCGTCGAGCGGGGCGTCGCGAAGGCCACCACGACGGCCGTCATGCTCATCGACCTCGACGACTTCAAGTCCATCAACGACGGGCTGGGGCACGAGGCGGGCGACTCGGCTCTGGTGTCCATCGGCAACCGCCTCACCCGGGCATCGCGCCCCGGCGACACCGTGGCTCGCCTGGGCGGCGACGAGTTCGTGGCGGTCTGCGAGAACCTCTCCGGTCCGGAGGAGTCGATCGCCGTGGCGCAGGCCTACGCGGACGCCGTGCGGGCGGCCATCGTCGTCGACGGCAACGAACTGCGCATCACCGCGAGCATCGGCGTCGCGTTGGCGGACGACACCGTGCCCGGCAACGAGCTCATCCGCCGCGCCGACGTGGCGATGTATCGCGCGAAGGACACCGGTCGCGGGAACGTCGCGGTGTTCGACACCGACGATCGAGAGCACCGCCGCAACCAGTTGGCTCTGTCGGCCGATCTCCGGTCGGCTCTCGACAGCCAGATCCTGACGCTCGCGTACCAGCCCATCTTCGACATCGCGACCGGCCGCATCACCGCCGTGGAGGCACTCGCGCGGTGGCAGCACCCCACCCTCGGCTCGGTGAGCCCGGAGACCTTCGTCCGGATCGCCGAGCGCACGGGCCAGATCAACACCCTCGGCCTGTGGGCTCTGCACACCGCGTGCGTGCAGGCGGCGGAGTGGCAGGCCATCTCGGACGTCGGCGTGCGGGTCAACGTCAGTGCCCTGCAGCTTCGCCAGCCCGAGTTCGTGGCCAGCGTCGCCCGCATCCTCGCCAGTTCCGGTCTGCCGGTGGGCCGACTCGGCCTGGAGATCACCGAGACGGTGTGGCTCGCGGACACGGCGCAGGTGCGGGACGCTCTCACCGAACTGCACGAGATGGGCGTGTCCATCCTCCTGGACGATCTGGGCAGCGGCCACAGCTCCGTCACCTACCTCAGCCGGTATCCCGTCATCGAGGCGTTCAAGATCGATCAGACGTACATCCAGGCCATGCCGGGCAAGCAGCCCGAGGCCATCGTGTCCGCCATCGTGTCCCTGGCACACGCGTTCGACGTCGCCGTCGTCGGCGAGGGTGTCGAGTCACAGGCCCAGTTCGACCGTCTGCGGGACAGTGGTTGCGATCTGGCCCAGGGCTTCTGGCTCGCCCACCCGGCCAGCGCGAACGAGGTCACCTCGATGCTGCTGGAGCGACGCGCCGGCTGACCGTCAGCCGGCCGGATCGGTCCTGGTGGCATCGCGCACGAAGTCGGCGGCCACCTCGCGAACTCGCACGTTCCGGCGCTGCGCCTCACGCGAGAGCACGTCGAACGCGGCGTCCGCGTCGAGACCGCGCATCGCCATCAGAATGCCCTTGGCCTGCTCGATGGGGGCGCGTCGCGCCATGGCGTCGCGCAGTCCGCTCACCGTGGTGGTGGCGTCGGTGTAGCGAGCATGCTCCCCGATGGCCCGTCCCACCGTGGTGGTGAGGCTGTCCAGGATGTCGGCGTCCATGTCGTCGAAGGCGTCGGCGGACGAGCCGTACAGGTTGAACGAGCCGATCACGCCGTCGAGAGTCCTGATGGGCGAGGCGAGGAACGAGTGCACACCCTCGGTGCGCGCCGCGGCCGCGAACTCCGGCCACCGCTGCTCGGTGCTGTCGCAGTCGACGACGATCGTGGTGTCGGTACGGGACGCCTCGAGGCACGGACCCTCGCCGGTCTCGTACTGCATCTCGTCCACTGCGAGGGTGGTGCTGTCGGTGTAGACCGCCGTGTACGTGGTGCCGTCGTAATCGATTGTCACGCCGCAACTGTCGGCGCCCCTGATGACGTCGTGCGCGAGATCCACCGACCGCTGCAGCAACTCGCCGAGCTCGTCCGTGTCCTCGATGCGTCGACCCAGCGAGCCGACGATCTCACCGAGTCGTTCGGGTGTCAGGCCACCTTCGGCCCGCCCTTCCGTGTCCATTGCACCATTCGATCACACGCCCGCCGATCCACCGAGGCGTGTTCGGCACACTCCGTCGGTCCGTGCGTAGTCTGAGGTGCGGTCGGCGTTTCGGTTCGTCGACCCTCGGGTAGTTCCCCGGACGGCATGCAGACCAGGCACGCCTGTGGGAGCTTCCCATCGAAGATGTCCGCGCGTCCCGTCACATCGGAGGAACAGTGGATCCGGAAGTTCAGCACGAACCCAGCGAGATCACGTACGACGAGAGTTTCTACCCGGCCAGGCCTCGCCCACTGAAGCCGTCGGTGCGTCGTGCGTACCGCACCGCGGGCGCGCTGCCCCAGGGTGACGCCGACGCCTCCAATCCCGAGTACGTGTCGTGGCTCGTCGACCGGTCGATGCTGCACGATGCCAAGCTGATCGCGGAACAGTTGTCCGGCAAGGGCAGCATGTGGCAGAACCCCTACGCGTCGCCGGATCCGCGCGGAGCCGTCGAGCGCGCACCCGTGTGGTTCACCGCGTACCCCATCTCGCTCATCGCGGCTCCAGGACAGAGCTTTCTCGGCACGCTCGGCGACGAGGCTCTGTGGCAGGTGTTCTCGGACATCGGCATCACGGCCGTGCACACCGGCCCCGTCAAGGAGGCCGGCGGACTGCACGGGTGGCATGCCACACCGTCGGTCGACGGCCACTTCGACCGCGTCAGCATGCAGATCGACCCGGCGTTCGGCTCCGAAGAGGAGTTCCGGCGGCTGTGCGTCGTCGCGTCCGCCTACGAGGGCATCGTCATCGACGACATCGTCCCCGGACACACCGGCAAGGGCGCCGATTTCCGATTGGCGGAGATGAACGTCTCCGACTACCCCGGCATCTACCACATGGTGGAGATCGAGCCGCAAGACTGGCACCTGCTCCCCCGCGTCAAGGCGGGCCAGGACTCGGTGAACATCGATGCCGAGTCCGAGGCCAATCTCGCTCGTGCCGGGTACATCGTCGGCCAGCTCCAGCGCGTCATCTTCTACGAGATGGGCGTCAAGGAGACCAACTGGAGTGCCACGCCGGTCATCCGCGGAGTCGACGGGGTCGAGCGCCGCTGGGTGTACCTGCACTACTTCAAGGCGGGTCAGCCCTCCATCAACTGGCTCGATCCCTCGTTCGCCGGTATGCGCCTCGTCATCGGCGACGCCTGCCACTCCATCGCGGACCTCGGCGCCGGCGCACTGCGTCTCGACGCCAACGGTTTCCTCGGAGTCGAGCGCCGGACCGAGGGTCCGGGATGGTCCGAGGGCCACCCGCTCTCGGAGGCCGCCAATCACCTCATCTCCAGTGTGGTGCGCAAGATGGGTGGCTTCACCTTCCAGGAGCTGAACCTCACCATCGACGACATCAAGGCGATGGGAAGCAGCGGCGCCGATCTGTCCTACGACTTCATCAACCGCCCCGCCTATCACCACGCGCTCGTCATGGGGAACACCGAGTTCCTCAGGCTCACCATGAATCTGGCGCGGGACCACGGTGTGGACACCGCCTCGCTGGTGCACGCGCTGCAGAATCACGACGAGATGACCTTCGAGCTGGTGCACTTCGCGACCCTGCACCGTGAGGACGAGTTCTCGTACGGCGGCGACGTGATCAAGGGCGGCGATCTGGGTGACCAGATCCGCGCCGAACTGTGCGAACGACTCACCGGCCGGTGGGCGCCGTACAACCGCACGTTCACCAACAACGGGATCGCCTGCACCACCGCGTCGGTCATCACGGCGTCGTTGGGCATCCGCGACCTCGACCGGATGGACGACACCGACATCGAGACGGTCAAGCGCGCCCATCTCATGCTGGCCATGTACAACGCGCTGCAACCGGGCGTGTTCGCGCTGTCCGGCTGGGACCTCACCGGCATCCTCCCGGTGCCGGCGGAGGAGGTCGCCGATCTCATCCGCGAGGGCGACACCCGCTGGATCAACCGTGGGGCGCACGACCTCATGAACACCTCGCCCGACGCCACCCGGTCGGAGTCCGGGATCCCCCGCGGCCGCAGTCTCTACGGCTCGTTGCCGGAGCAGATGAAGGACTCGACGTCGTTCGCGCGTCAGCTGTCCCGCATCCTCGATGTGCGGACGAGGTACGGCATCGCGACGGCCACCCAGCTCGACGTCCCGTCCGTGTCGCACAAGGGACTGCTCGTCCTGGTGCACCAGCTGGGCAACGGATCCATCTCGGCGACGGTGCTGAACTTCACGGGCGACGAGATCCACGCGACGGTGCAGTCGAAGCACCTCACCGGCGGGGCCACGGTGGTGGACCTGTTCACCGACCAGGACATCGCCGTCGTCGACGAGCTGGGCAGTTTCCCGATGACCCTGCAGCCCTACCAGGGCGTCCCGGTGATGCTCAGGGGCTGATGCCGAGAGGTGGCCGGGGAAGGTTAGGCTAACCAGCATGCGAGTGGCGATGTTCGGCTATCAGACCTGGGGACACACGACGCTTCGGACGGTCATCGAGTCCGATCACGAGGTGGTCCTGGCCGTCACCCATCCTCCCAGTGAGCACTCGTACGAGTCGATCTGGTCGGATTCCGTGGAAGATCTGGCACGCGCCCACGACGTGCCGGTCCACCTCGCCCTCACTCCGGACGATGCGCTGCGCGTCGCACTGGAGGAGGCGAAGCCGGACATCATCGTCGCGAACAACTGGCGCACCAAGCTGCCCCGGTCCATCTACGACATGCCGCCGCACGGCACCCTCAACCTGCACGACTCACTGCTGCCCCGGTTCACGGGTTTCTCCCCCGTGATCTGGTCGCTGATCAGCGGCGCGGCCGAGACCGGCCTGACCGCGCACCGTATGGACGACGAACTCGACACCGGCGACGTCGTCATCCAGCGGTCCGTTCCGATCGGCCCGCGCGACACAGCGACCCAGTTGGTGCAGGCGACCATCGACCTCATTCCCGAGGTACTGCTCGAGGCGCTCGGCGCGATCGAGAGCGGCACCGCGGTGTGGACCCCGCAGGACCTCTCGCAGCGGACGTTCTTCCACAAGCGTGCGGACATCGACAGCCGTATCGACTGGACGTGGCCGGCCGAGGACATCGACCGTCTGGTCCGCGCTCAGTCCGACCCCTACCCCAACGCGTGGACCCATCACCGTGGCCGTCGGCTCCGCATCGTCGAAGCGCATGTGTCGCAGGGCATCTACGGCGGTACACCCGGTCGCGTCTTCATCCACGAGGGTGACGGCATGGCGATCGTCTCCGGCCCGAACGCCCACCTCGGCCGTAACCGAGCGCTCGTGATCGACGCGGTGCGCACCGAGGACGACGACCGCACGATCCCTGCTGCGGAGTACTTCCCCCGCGGCGGCGGGTACCTCACCGACGCTCCCTGACGTCCGGTTCCGGCTGGTCGCGCGAACGGGATCACGAACGGGTCGGGTCGAGTACATTTCACCTGGAAGCGGGTGACGGGGGCTGGTCACGAGGACGGTCTACATGGCGAGAATCACCGGTCCCGGTTCGTGGACGGACCGTGCGCAGCACTCACGGACGGTGTGGCGATCCACGGCGCGCGCGGGTGATCCGGTGCGCTCCGACCTCGTCATCGTCGAAGGACTCGCCACCATCACGGCACTCTGCACGCTCCTGTTCGGCGCTGTCCTGGTCTGGATGACGACGGCCGACGACTACGCGTTCTCCTGGTGGTCGAAGACCTACACCTTCGGGGTCACGGTGACCGCCGCAGTCACCTGGTGTGCGTTGCACACCCCGCGTGCCGGCATCTTCTACCGGCACACGGACGCGGTAACCCTGGTGGCCGCGATTCTCGTCGTCGGCAGTCCGGTCCTCGCCTATGCCAGCGCGGGGTCTGCGTACCCGGCCTTCGGACTCGTTCTGGCCATCGTGGCCTTCGCCGGAATACTCCAACGTCGCGCCCACATCGTCACGTTCACCACGCTGGCGGTGTGCGCGTGGACGGCGTTGGCGGTGGCTCACGGCACCGACGTGAGCGTGCAGACCTTCGCGGTGTCGGTGCTGCGAACCGTTCTCGTCGTCGCGGTCATCCACTACTTCCGCATGAAGACCATCGACCTGCTGTGGGAGAAGTATCGGATGGTCGACGAGCAACGTGCCAGGGCCGACTCCCTGTCGCACGTCGACGATCTGACCGGCCTGGCGAACCGTCGCGGCCTTCAGCGACGTGCGGCGACCGAACTCGATCGGTGCCGACGAGAGTCTCGGCCCGTGAGCGTTCTCTACCTCGACGTGGACGGTCTCAAGGATGTCAACGACACCCTCGGGCACGATGCCGGAGATGCCGTACTGGTACGACTCGCCGAGATGCTGGGGACCGCGTTCCGCGGCAGTGACATCGTCGCCCGCGTCGGCGGTGACGAATTCGTCGTGGTTCTCCCCGACACGGACCGGACCGTGGCGCTGGATCTGGGTGCGTCCATCCGCGATCTCTCGATGACCACCGAGGTGTCCGTCAGTGTCGGACTGGCAGTGTGGGGTCCGGGACCACACGCGCCGGATCTCGACGACCTGACGAGGCGCGCCGACAACGCGATGTATCGGGTCAAGTCACGGCGCTGAACGGCGACGCGGGAGCCGGGGTACCCGTTTGGCTCCCCGACGCACGGGTATCGCCACGACATGCCGGAACAACGCAGTGGGCTCGTCGTGGCCGTGACCGGAGCGACGGGAAACCTCGGGACCTCGGTCGTCGACGCGCTGGTCGTCGACCCGGCGGTCTCCGCAGTCCGTGCGATCGCGCGGCGCTCGCCCGTGCCGACGAACGGTCGTCCGGCGTGGGCTCCCGCACGGACGACGTTCGTCGAGGCGGACATCGCACGGGACGACCTGGTTCCGCTGTTCGACGGAGTCGACGTCGTCGTACACCTGGCGTGGCAGTTCCAGCCGTCTCGCGATCCGGTGCAGACCTGGGACGTCAACGTCGTCGGCGCGATGCGGGTCTTCGACGCCGCGGCGGCGGCCGGAGTGAGCGCGTTGGTGCACGCGTCGTCGGTCGGTGCCTACTCCCCGGGATCGAAAGACGTTCGGGTGACCGAGGACTGGCCGACGCACGGCTGGCAGGGCGCGGCCTACACGCGCGAGAAGTCGTATCTCGAGCGTGTGCTCGACCGGGTGGAGACGCGGAATCCCGACCTCCGGGTCGTCCGGATGCGGCCGGCCTTCGTCTTCGAGGCGTCGGCGTCCACGGAACAGCGTCGACTGTTCGGCGGTCCGTTCGTCCCGGCCCGGCTGGTGCGACCCGCGTTCGTCCCGGTCTTCCCTGACATCGCGGATCTGGTGTTCCAGGGAGTGCACTCCCGTGATGTCGGACGAGCATTCGCCGCGGCGGCGGTGCGCGAGGTGTCGGGCGCGTTCAACCTCGCGGCGGACCCCGTCATCACCCCGGCCACCTTCGCGGAGATTCTCCACGCGCGATTGATCCCTCTGCCCGCGTCCGCGGTGCGACTCGCCCTCGATGCTCTGTTCACCGCACGCCTCGTTCCCACCGACCCCGGCCTGTTCGACGCGGTGCTGCGGCTTCCCATCATGGACTCCGGTCGCGCCCGCGACCTGCTGGAGTGGGCGCCTCGACACACTGCGCAGGACGCTCTCGCCGAGTTCGTCCGCGGCGTGCACGAGGTGGAGGACGCCCCGACCCCGCCGCTGTCCGCGTGACCCGGCGGCGGTTTGCGTCGGGTGAGTGCGGGTAGTCCGCAGTCCATGACCCGAGAGCAGACGACGGGTGACGACCCGGCCCACGCGGACCCGGACGATCCTCGGAAGCCCGATTCACCCACCGATCTCACCAAGCCGTCGTTCTTCTACGTCCTGCGCAAGACCGCGCGCGAGTTCTCCAAGGACCAGTGCACCGATCTGGCCGCTGCTCTCACGTATTACGCGGTGCTGTCGCTGTTCCCGGCTCTTCTCGCCGTCGTGTCCCTTCTCGGCGTGTTCGGGCAGGGCGAGCGCACCGTCACCGCGGTGCTCGACATCGTGTCCGACCTGGGGCCGTCGTCCGCCGTCGACACACTGCGCGGACCGGTCGAGCAGCTCGTCCAGGCGCCCACCGCCGGACTCGCCCTGATCATCGGTCTGGCCGGCGCCCTCTGGTCGGCGTCCGGCTACGTGGGCGCGTTCGGCCGCGCCATGAATCGGATGTACGAGGTGGACGAGGGCCGACCGATCTGGAAGCTGCGCCCGGTCATGCTGGTCGTCACTCTGGTCGGCCTGATCTGCATCGCTGCAGCGGGACTCATGCTGGCCGTCAGCGGTCCCGTCGCCACGGCCGTGGGTGACGCGATCGGTGCCGGCGACACCGCACTGACGGTGTGGAACATCGCGCGGTGGCCCGTCGTCCTCGCGCTGATCGTCCTGGCCGTCGCGATCCTCTACTACGCCACACCCAACGTGCAGCAGCCGAAGTTCCGATGGATCAGCACGGGGGCCAGCATGGCCATCGTCGTGTGGATCCTCGCGTCCGTGCTCTTCGGTTTCTACGTCGCGAACTTCAGCAGCTACAACAAGACCTACGGCTCGTTGGCCGGCGTGATCATCTTCCTGCTGTGGCTCTGGATCACGAACCTCGCTCTGCTGTTCGGGGCGGAACTCGATTCCGAACTCGAACGCGGCCGCCAACTCCAGGCCGGCATCGAGGCCGAGGACCATCTGCAGCTTCCACCGCGCGACACGCGCGTCTCGGAGAAGAACGAGGAGACCGATCGCGAACACGTCGAACGTGGTCGCGCCCTGCGCCTCTCACGTGGCGAGGACTCGTCCGCCCGGTAGCGTGGTGGTGACACGGGCCATGGGAGCCCGGAGCGAGGGTGGTCTGCGCGAGTGAGTGACACGGGGGCGGGCGCGCTGGTGGCGTCCGCACGCCGAGCGCGTCGGCAGTGGCGCGACAGCGCCCACGACGGCGATCCGGTGCGATCGGACGTGGTGGTCGTCCAGGGCCTCGCCGCGATCTGCGTGCTGAGCACCGTTCTGTACGGAGCGGTGTTCCTGTGGGTGGTGACGGACCCCGACTACGCGGTCCACTGGTGGGTTCAGTCCTACAACCTGCTGGTCGCCGCGCTCGCGGCCACGACGTTCTGGGCACTGCACACGCCGCGGGCCGTGTGGTTCTACCGTCACACGGACGTCGTGACGTTCGTCGCCGCAGCCCTGATCATCGCCAGTCCCGTTCTGGGCAACGCCGATGCGGACTCCGGTTTCCCCGCCTTCGGACTCGCGCTCTCCATCGTCGCCGCCGCCGCGCTGCTGCAACGACGATGGCACGTTGTCGTCGTCGTCACCGGGGGCGTACTGGCCTGGATCGCCCTTGCCTCGGTCAACGGGATCGGAGACGTCGGGGTGCGCACCTTCGCGGCCGCGATCGTGCGCACCGTTCTGGTGGCGGGGTTGATCCACTACGTGCGGATCCGCACCATCGGTCTGCTGTGGGAGCGCTACAGGTCGGTGGATCGAGCACGCGCTCGAGCCGATTCGCTGTCTCACCGAGACGACCTGACGGGGCTGCTGAACCGGCGCGGTCTCGCGCGGGGCGCCTCGCCCGCGCTCGCCGACTGCGAACGTGATGCCGTGCCCGTCGGTGTCCTCTATCTCGATCTCGACGGTCTCAAGGAGATCAACGACCGAGCCGGCCACGACGCGGGCGACACGGCGCTGGTACGACTGTCCGGCATTCTCCACAGAAGTTTTCGCTCCGACGATCTGATCGCCCGCGTCGGCGGCGACGAGTTCGTGGTCGTCCTCCCAGGGGTCGGCGAACAGGAGGTCCTCGACCTCGGGGCGACCGCCCTCGACGGGCTCGGCGCCGCGCAGCTCTCCGTCAGTGCGGGGGTCGCGGTGTGGAACCCCGCCCCCGGCGGCGTCGGCCCGGACCTCGACGAACTGATGAGGCGGGCGGACAACGCGATGTATCGCGAGAAATATCGGCGTTGATCGGTCTCGTCCTGCTCGTGACTCCGAATTCGGGGTACTGCTCTGGGACGCCGCCGGTCACATCCGCGGCGTCGACGGCGTCGAGAACTGGCGTCACCATCGACGGTCTCGGCCGTCGACTCTCCGGACGCGCGCCGACGTCGGCAGCGCGTCGATACTCGAGGTGATCCATGACCCAGTCCATCTCTCCCACCGATCGTCGATCCGCCGGGACGATCCTGATCACCGGCGCGTCCAGCGGTATCGGTCGCGCCACCGCCCACCTCTACGCCGAGCGCGGCTGGTCCATCGTCGTGTGTGCCCGTGGCCGTGACGGTCTGGCCGCCGTGGCCGACGAATGCCTGCAACGCGGCGCCGCCGCGGTGGCCGTCAAGCCGGTCGACGTGGTGCGCGGCGACGACGTGACCAAGGTCGTCACCGAGGTCGTCGAGCAGTTCGGCCGCCTCGACGTCTGCGTGCACTCCGCCGCGGTGATGTCCTACGGGACGTTCCTCGACACCCCGGCAGAGGTGTTCGATCACGCCGTGTCGGTCGACCTGCTCGGGTCCGCGAACGTCGCACGGTCGACGCTCACGGTGTTCCGCGACCAGGAGCACGGCCACCTCGTGGTCATCGGCTCGTTGCTGGGCCGTATCGCGGTGCCGTGGATGGGCACCTACGTCACGTCCAAATGGGGGCTGCGCGGCCTCACCCGTGTTCTCCAGCAGGAGGTTCGGCAGTATCCCGGCGTCCACGTCAGCGCCGTCGCACCCGGTGCCGTGAACACGCCGATCTACGAGCAGGCCGCCACCGTCGTCGGGAGAGCGGGATCGCCGCCTCCCCCCGTCGCGGAGCCCGAGGTCATCGCCCGTGCCGTCGCGGCGGTCGTCCGGCGCCCACAGCGTGAGCGGGACGCCGATGCGGTGTTCGGCCTCGTCAACAAGTTCGCGTCGGCGGGCTACTCGCTGGTCCCGGCGGTCTTCGATCGACTCGTCGGGCCGTTGATGTGGCGTTTCGGCATCGCACGCGAGCCCAAAGACGATTCGGAGGGCAATGTATTCCACTCCAGGACCGCACCTCCCCCGCGGAAAGTGACCGCGCGGACCGGAGACCGTCCACACTGAGTCCATGACCACCCGACGCCGGTTGCCCCCACAGAAGCTCGGATCCCTCATCGGCGCCGTGTTCGGACTCGTGTTCGTGGTGGTCAACTCGGCGTCGTCGCCGACACTCCTGCGTCTCGCGTTCTGTGTGGCCGCTGCGGCGGCCGCGATCACCGTTCTCGTGGGAATCGCGCGCAATCCCGTGGCCACGGTGCCCGCGGGTGTCACACCGTTCGGACGCGGTTACGCCATGATCGTGCTCGCCGAGGTGGTGCTGCTCTTCGTCGGTATCCGCGTCGTGGCGGGGCCTCTCGGACTGCCCGAGGCCGGGGTCGCCTGGGTGGCCGTCGTGGTCGGCGTGCACTTCGTCGTCCTGGCGCGCCTGTGGCACCTGCGACTGTTCGACGTCCTGGGCGCGCTGCTGACCGTTCTCGGGGTGCTCGGCTTCGTCCTGGCCGTCGCCGGGTCGGACCGGATGTGGATCGACATCGTGGCGGGGGTCGCTTCGGGTGCGGTGCTCCTGGAGTTCGCGCGCCGAGGAGTGCGTCAGAGACCCACCTTCTCCAGCGCTTCGTCGTAGATCAGAGCCGCCTCGGACTCCGAACGGCCCTCCTGCAGCGCGCCCACGTAGACGGCGGACACCTCCTTCTCCACCGCCGTGTACTTCGCGAGCCACTGCTCGGCTCGCACGCGCCAGTAGCCGATGATGTCGAAACGGTCGACGCCCATACCCTGCTCGCGGCGCACGTACTTGCGGACGGCACGCGAGTCCGCGGCCTCCCCCGCGAAGAAGACGTAACCCTCGCCCGGCGGGAACTCCCACGCCTGCACCGCGTCCGGCAGCACTCCGGGACCGTGCCCGTTACCGGACCCGATGCACCACTGCACTGTCACCTCGGCCGCCGACTCGAACGTCTGCACGTCGGCCTCGTCGAGAACCTCGACGATCGCATGGGCCCGAGTGTTCGCGGGCAACTCCTCGAGCACTCGGCCCAGCGCCGGAAGCCCGGCGAGATCCGCCGCGAGGAGGAACCACGCGGTGTCCGCCGGCGGCGCGAACCAGTGCCGCGGCGGAGTGACGACCACGACGTCGCCCGGTCGCGCCGACAGCGCCCAGGACGCGGCCACCCCGCCGTCGTGGGCGACGAAGTCGATCACCAGCTCACCGGCGTCCGTCACCCGTCGCACCGTGTAGTTGCGTCCCTCGGGACGGGTGGCGTCGTCGTGGTACCACCAGACCCCGTCGACACACTGCATGGCCGGCGGCCGAGCGTCGCCGGGAGCCGGGAAGTAGAGCGCGACGCACTCGTCGGCCACACCGGCCGGGCGGTACCGGCGCAGGTCCTCTCCGCCGAAGGTGAGGCGAACGAGGTTGGGGCTCAGTGTCGTCCGGTCCACCACCTCGGCCCAGTAGAAGGTCGGCTCGGTGTCGTCGGTCATCGTCGGTGCTCCCGCAGTCGAGGTCGTCGTTCCGAGTTAGGTTACCCTGACCAGGCCGGGTGTGGTGGTGCCAGGACGAGGCGATTTGGTGGTCGACGGGTGCCATGGGTTAGAGTCTCTTCTCGGCGAGGATGCATCCGAGAGGGTGCTGTCGGAGCCACGAACATTCCCCCATAGCTCAATTGGCAGAGCATTCGACTGTTAATCGAAGGGTTTCTGGTTCAAGTCCAGATGGGGGAGCACGCAGAGCCCGTGACCGTCGTCGGTCACGGGCTCTTCTCGTTTCGCCGCACCCGCCCCGGGGAGTTCGCCGTGCCCGGTCACGTCGGGCAGGATGGAATCAGACGTCTCGAAAGGACTCACGCTCACATGATGGGAATGTTGGCCGGCATCGCTGCCGGATACGTGCTCGGCACCAAGGCGGGGCGTGCGCGCTACGAACAGATCAGCCGCGCGACGAAGGCGGTGGCGTCGAGCCCCGCGACGAAGAAGGTCGTGTCGGCCGGACGCCAGAAGTTGGCCGACACCCTCAGCACGCAGCCGAAGCTCGAGCCGATGAAGCAGGTCGACGACACTCAGCTCTACATCCCGCACGACAAGCTCTAGACGGCGGGGAACTCCGCGTCCGTGGTGCTGCCGACGGCCTGCTCCAACAGGCTGCGGCGGTACTGCTCGAGCGCGATGAGGTCGCCGAACAGCGCGTTGTAGTCGTCCGGCTTCTCGATGGGTGACATGCGCTGCAGCTTCGACTTCAGTTCCGCGACCTGCCGGCCGACCCACACCTCCTGCAGACGCGCGAGCACCCCCGAGATGTAGCGCGGGGTCGCCTCGTCGGAGATGGGCATGGCCTCGACTGCCAGTTCCGTGACCAGGGAGCGCAATCCCTTCGGCTCCGCCTTCTTGCCGACGGCGTCGAGCCACTCCCCGCCCCCGAGCCCCGCGGCCGTTCCACCGGCCTCGCGGACCGCCTCGGATACCGCGGCGTACGCCGGGTGCCCGAACGTCTCGGGGGGCAGCGAATCGAACACGGACCCGGCGATACCGGGGTGCTGCATGACTGCCTTGAGGGCTTCGCGCTGCGGCCACAGCGTGGGGTCGTTGCGCGCCGGATGGGCCGGTCCGACCGGCGCAGCCTTCTCGGTCTCGGTACTGCGCACCGGCCGCCGGAGCGGCGCCGGAGCGCCACCCTTCGCGATCTTGGCCGCTTCCTCGCGCACCCGGTTGACCACCATGCGCTCGTCTATCCAGCCCACCCAGCCGCTGAGCCGAGCCGCGTAGTTGTCGCGGAGCGCACGGTCCTTCATCTGGGCGACCATCGGCACGGTGCGGCGCAGGGCTTCGACCTGCCCCTCGGCGGTGTCGAGATCGCACTCGGACAGAGCGCCGCGAATGGCGAACTCGAAGAGCGGGGTACGACGCGCGACGAGATCACGTACTGCCGCGTCCCCCTTCTCGAGGCGCAGGTCGCACGGATCCATCCCGTCCGGAGCCACCGCGATGAACGTCTGGCCGGCGAGCTTCTGGTCTCCCGAGAAGGCCTTCATCGCGGCGGCCTGACCGGCGGAGTCCCCGTCGAAGGTGTAGATGATCTCGCCGCGCCAGAACTTGTCGTCCATCAGCAGGCGACGCAGGAGCGCGAGGTGCTCGTCACCGAAAGCGGTACCGCACGAGGCGACCGCCGTCTTAACTCCCGCCAGGTGCATGGCCATGACGTCGGTGTAGCCCTCGACGACGACGGCCTGATGCCCCTTGGCGATGTCCTTCTTCGCCAGATCGAGGCCGAACAGCACCTGAGACTTCTTGTACAGCAACGTCTCCGGGGTGTTGACATACTTTCCCGGCATCGTGTCGTCGTCGAAGATCTTGCGTGCGCCGAAGCCGATGACGTCACCGGACAGGTTGCGGATGGGCCACAGCAATCGACGGTGGAACCGGTCCATCGGACCCCGCTTGCCCTCGCGGGACAGCCCGGCCGCCTCGAGTTCCTTGAACTCGAAGCCCTTGTTCAGCAGATGCTTGGTGAGCGTGTCCCACCCACTCGGGGCGAACCCGCACCCGAACTCCTGTGCCGCGGCAGCATCGAAGTTGCGCTGCGTCAGGTAGTCCCGCGCCGCCTGCGCCTCGGGTGATCCGAGTTGCTCGGCGTAGAACTGCTGCGCTGCCGCATTGGCCGCGACGAGGCGGGACCGGGTCCCACGATCACGCTGGACCGAGGTGCCGCCACCCTCGTACGAGATGGAGTAGCTCAGCCGATCCGCGAGTTGCTCGACGCTCTCGACGAACGTGATGTGCTCGATCTTCTGCAGGAACGTGTACACGTCGCCGCCCTCACCACAGCCGAAGCAGTGGAAGGTGCCGTGATTCGGCCGGACGTGGAACGACGGGTTCTTCTCGTCGTGGAACGGGCAGAGCCCGCTCATGGAATCGCCTCGCGGAGCCTTCAGTGCGACGTACTCGCCGACTATGTCCTCGATGCGAGTGCGTTCGCGAATGGCGGCTACATCGCGTTCAGGTATCCGGCCGGCCACGAGCCCAGTCTAGTGCCGGGTCCGACACGGCTCCCCCGCCGTACCGACCCGGACCCGCTAACCCCAGGACGCCTGCGCTCCGAGGCTGCTCTTGTCCACCCGTTCGAGCCGCGACTCCGTGTAGGACGCGATCTGATCCACCACGACGCGGACGCGTTGGGCGTCGTCCGCGGCGGCGTTCCACACGGGAACGAACATCGGATCGAGCGAGGCCGGCGCCGAGTACAGCAGCCAGGCCGCGACGCGGTGGATGCGATCGCGCTGACGGTCCTGCCGGAGCCGGTGCCCGGCGTCGGACATCACGTAACGCAGCGCCATCGTCTTGAGCAACGCCACCTCCGCTCGGACCAGCGACGGCACGGAGAGATCCGCCTCGTAGCGCCGCACAGGCCTGCCGTCGGCCGCCTCCCGGGTGCTGGAGATGGCGGCGGTGGTGAATCGGCCCACCAGTTCGCTCGTCATCCGCTTGAGCGCCACCGAGCGGACGAGAGTGCCGTCGTAGCCGGACGCATCGGTGACCACCGGCATCTCCGACAACCGCTGAGCGGCCTCGCGCATGTGGTCACGGTCGAAGCCGCGGAACTCGCTCACCGACATCTCGGCGAGGGCCGACTGCTCGCTGGGGTCCGCCAGCGACCGGAGGTCGATGCGCCCGGCGATGATGCCGTCCTCCACGTCGTGCACCGAGTACGCGACGTCGTCGGCCCAGTCCATCGCCTGCGCCTCCAGGCTCTGACGACCCTCGGGTGCGCCCTCGCGGATCCAGGTGAGGGTGTCGGCGTCGTCGTCGTAGGCGCCGAACTTCGCGCCCGGCCGCGGCCGCAGCCACGGGTACTTGATCGCGGCATCGAGCGAGGCACGAGTGAGGTTCAACCCGGCGCTGGCGCCGTCCTCGGTGAGGACCTTCGGTTCCAGCACCGTGAGGATCCGAAGGTTCTGAGCGTTGCCCTCGAACCCGCCGCAGGACTCGGCCACCTCGTCGAGAGCTCGCTCGCCGTTGTGGCCGTAGGGCGGGTGGCCGATGTCGTGGGCCAGCCCGGCCAGTTCCACCAGATCGGGGTCGCACCCGATGCCGTCGGCGATGCTGCGCCCGATCTGGGCGACCTCCAGAGAGTGCGTCAATCGGGTGCGGGGCGTGTCCCCCTCACGGGGACCGGTGACCTGAGTCTTGTCGGCGAGGCGTCGCAACGCGGCCGAGTGCAGCACCCGGGCGCGATCACGGGCGAAGTGTCCTCGCGAATCGCCGGGTGTCTCGGTGAGCACCAGCGCGGCCGTCTTCGGCCCCTCCGCCACCAGTCGTTCGAGGTCCGCCGCGTCGTACTGCGTCACTGGCTGGCCGTGTACTGGAAGTCCGCGGAGTAGTGCGTCAGCTGGTACCACAGCAGAGCCGCTGTCTCCCTGGCGATCCCGTGGATCTGCGACTCGCGGGTGAACACGGCGGGGCCCTGGCGAGTGGGCGACGTCCACGCGTCCAGACCGGCGTCGCGCGCCATGGTGCGGGTGCGCAGCGAGTGCCACGGATCGCTCACCAGGGTGATGTCGGTCAGTCCTCGCGACTGCAACTCCGCCGCGACGGCCTCGATGCTCAGCAGGGTGTCCGACCCCTCCTCGACGGCGACGATGTCCTCGCCCGGAACACCCTGATCCATCAGGTAGTTCCGACCCGACGCCGCCTCGGTGTAGTTGTCGCCCACCTGCTTGCCACCGACCGTCACGATCAGCGGAGCGACCCCGCTGGAGAACAGCGCCGACGCCTGTTCTAGTCGCGCCTCGAAGACCGACGAGGGGACGCCGTCGTACTGGGCCGCGCCGAGCACGACGATGGCGTCCGACGGCGTGTGATCGTCGATCCGAGCCACCTGCCACACCCGCACGGCGGTCCCACCGACGAGGAGCACTCCCACGAGGACCACGCCCGCCACGAGCCGACGGAGCCAGCGCGCGACGGTGCCGCCGAAGCCGAGACGATCGGGCTGCGGCACGTACGGGTCGTCGTAGCGGTAGTCGGTACTCACACGTCGATTCTGCCAGCCGCACCCGCGGAGATCGGTCCGGCGCGCCTCACAACCACCCGTTGTCCTCCGCGATGCGCACGGCCTCGGCGCGCGTGGTGGCACCGGTCTTCCCGATGGCGGCGGAGAGATGGTTCCGCACCGTGCCCTCGGAGAGGTGCAGTGCGGCGGCGATGGACCCGGCGGTGGTCCCGGAGCGAGCCGCGGACAGGACGTCCCGCTCCCGCGGTGTCAGGGGCGAGTTCCCGGCCGTCAGCGTCTCCGTCGCCAGTGCCGGGTCGATGACGCGCATCCCGGCGTGGACCCGCCGGACCGCCTCGGCGAGCTGGCGAGCGGGCGTGTCCTTGACCACGAATCCGCCGGCACCGGCGTCGATGGCCCGCCGCACGTACCCGGGCCGTCCGAAGGTGGTGACCACGAGCACGCGACACGTGGGGACTGCCGCCCTCAGCAGGGCGGTGGTCGCGATGCCGTCTCCCCCGGGCATCTCGACGTCGAGCAGCGCCACGTCGGGACGGTGCTCGAGCGCTGCGGGCACCACCTCGTCGCCGCGCCCCACCTCCGCGACGACGTCGAGATCGTGCTCGAGTCCCAACAGGGCGGCCAGAGCGCCGCGGACCAGGGCCTGGTCGTCGGCCAGCAGGAGTCGGATCGTCACGGCGCCGTCACCGTCACCGTGAACCCACCGTCTCCTCCGCGCGCGACCCGGACGACGGCGCCGAGGGCGTCCGCGCGGTCGGTGAGTCCCCGCAGGCCGGTGCCCGTGGACTCGCCCTGCGGCCCGATGCCGTTGTCCGCGACGGTGATCCGGCGGGCATCGAGTCGCACCCGGCACTCGGTTCCGCCGCTGTGACGCACCACGTTCGTCACCGCTTCCCGGAGCGCCCAGGCGAACAGCTCACGGAACTCCTCCGCCACGTCACGCACCGACCCCTCGATGTGCAGTGTCATCCCTGCCGCTTCGACGGCGCTGCGCACTCCGCGTATCTCGGTGTCGAGTCGCAGGTGTCGCAGCCCGCCCACCGTCGATCGCACGTCGGCGAGCGCTGCGCGCGAGAGGCTCTCGACGTCGGCGATCTCGACAGCGGCACGCGCCGGATCCACCTCGACGAGTCGCCCGGCCAGCTCGGCCTTCATGGTGATGACGGTCAGCGAGTGGCCGAGGATGTCGTGGACGTCGCGAGCGACTCTCTCGCGCTCCTCGACCACGGCAAGGTCGGACAGGCGGCGGCGCGCCTCGGTCAACTGGATGTTGCGAGCGACGAGTTGGCTGATTCCCCAGGCGGCGAACGCGGCCACCGCCACGGTGAACCCGGCGGAATCGTCCGGGGTCCACTTCGGGACGACACGGGGAAGCACCTCGACCGCGGCGACATTCGCAGCGAGCACGAGGAGACCTGATCGGGGCGGGAGGGTCATGACGGCGAGAACCGCCACGAACACGCATCCCGTCAACACGGAGTCGCCGGCTGCGGGAGCGACCGGAACCAGCAGCAGCATCAGCGCCACCACCACAGCCCACTGTCGGGGTACTCGCACCTGCGCCTCGGCGTGCAGCCGACCACGGAAGTCGCGGAAACCACCCAGGAACACCGCGGCGAAGGCAAGCAGACACAGCGCTGCGGCCACCTGCCAGTGGACGGGCCCGTCGTAACTCCACACCGCCCGTACCGGATAGATCAGGTAGGCCAGCCACACCGCACTGAAGATCCAGCCTCGGCGCACGGCGGCGCGCAGTCGCGTCCCCTCGCTGTCGTCGACGTTCACCTCGCGCGGCTCGATGACGACATGCGACCGAAGTGACTGCACGAGGCCCTGACGACGGCCGAGCGCGGCGGCGGTGGTCCTGCTCACCGCCGCCACGCTAGACCCCCTGGTGTCCGGACGTGTCATACGCGGGCGGTGTCCTTGCGGAACATCGTCATCGCGCCGATCACGAAGATCGTCGTCCACACCGCGACGTTGACGAGCGCCTCCACCAGCGACGTCCACGAGGTGTCCCCGAGCGGCGACCGCGCCAACGTGGCCACCCCGTACGTGGGGACGAACTTCGCCACAGTCGCGAACCATCCACTCGCCGGGACGAAGAGACCACCGGCGAACGCGAGCACAGCGAGACCGGGTCCGAGAATCTGCATCACGTTCTCCGACGGCAGCAGGTACCCCATGAAGAGGCCGAACGCCGCGAACACGATCGAGGTGATCCAGGCGAGCACGAAGCACTCCACCCATGCCGCGGCGGGAAGAGTCGCGCCTGTCGCCGCACCGACGGCGAAGACGACGGCCACGGACACGAGCCCGAGCGCCATGGCGACGACGACCTTCACCGCGATGTACGCGGTGGGGGTCAGCGGGGTGAGCCGCAGCTGACGGCTCCATCCGAGTCCGCGTTCGATCGAGACCATGGCGCCGCCGCTCGTGGTGGCCAGCATCGCGCCGTAGAGCGCCATGCTCACCATGACGTAGCCGGTGACGTTCGCCGATCCTGCCGACTCGGTCTTCAGATCACCCTGCAGCCCGAAGATGAGGAAGAAGATCGGCGGGACGACGAGTGCGAAGACGACGGTGCGGCGGTTCCGCAACATCCGGCGCATCTCGAGTGCGAGGAAGCCGGCGTTGAATCCGCCCCGAGCCGGCAGCGTCCGGACGGTGGTAGTGGTGGTGGTGGTGGTGGTCGAATCGGTGGCGGTCATGCGAGGCTCCCGGTGGTGTCGGTGGTGAGGGTCAGGAACGCGTCCTCGAGAGTGTGGGGAACGATCTCCACCTCGCGAGCTGCGGTGTGTGCGAACAGGTATCGAGCGACCGCATCCGAGTCCGTCGCGTGGACGGTGAGCCGGTCACCGTGGATCTCGACGTCGTCGACGCCGGGAACGGCCAGCAGATCGGCTGCCCGCGCGCCCGGCAGGATCGCCGAGACCCGCCGGCCGGACGCCACGTTCTTGATCTCGGCCGCGGTGCCGTCCGCCACGATGCGCCCGTCGCGCAGCAGCACGATGCGGTCGGCGTAGGCGTCCGCCTCGTCGAGGTAGTGCGTGGCGAACAGGACCGTGCGTCCGTGCGAGGTGTCCTCGCGCATGGCGGCCCAGAACTCACGTCGGCCCTCCACGTCCATGCCCGTGGTCGGCTCGTCGAGCACGATGAGATCGGGATCCGGGAGCAGGGCGAGCGCGAACCGCAACCGCTGCTGCTGACCGCCGGAGCACTTCCCCACCATCCGGCCCCCGATGTCCGCGATGCCTGCGCGTGCCAGGACCTCCGAGACGGGCCGCGTGGACGAGTACAGGGTGCCGATGAGGCGAAGGGTCTCCTCGACGGTGATGTCCTTGAGCAGTCCCCCGCTCTGCATCACCGCCGACACGCGGCCCGTCGCGACGGCGTCCTCGGGCGATCCGCCGAAGAGGGCGACGGAGCCCTCGTCGGGTCGACCGAGGCCCAGCATCATGTCGATCGTGGTGGTCTTGCCGGCGCCGTTGGGCCCGAGGAACGCGACGATCTCGCCCGGGTGGACGACGAGTGACAGGTCGTCGACGGCCTGGACACGGGTGTGGCCCGGCCCGGCGAACGACTTCCGCAGATGGTCGAGGTGAATCGCTGGTGTGGTCATGAGAAGAACACTGCTCCGATGCGAGGGACGAACCCTCGTTCGTGCGTCACGACCGCGGCA
The DNA here is from genome assembly GCF_019836205.1 of Rhodococcus sp. BP-160. NCBI lineage: Bacteria > Bacillati > Actinomycetota > Actinomycetes > Mycobacteriales > Nocardiaceae > Rhodococcus > Rhodococcus sp. BP-160. The sequence continues at coordinate 331,618 of NZ_JABUEK010000002.1, read as the reverse complement.
TGACAGTTGTCACGGGTCTCTCGTCCTCGTTCGCACCGTTCGGCCACGCTCCCGGTAGGTTCCCACCATGACCCGGGTCCGAGTGCTCCTGCGTGCCGCCACCACCGCGATCCTGTTCGTCCTCGCCGTGGTCGGTGTGGGCGTGCCCGCCTCCGCCGAGGAACCGTTCCGAGTGCCCGAGCAGGTCACCGATCAGGCCGGCGCACTCGATGCCGGTGAGGTGTCCGAGGTGCAGTCCGCCGTCGACACCCTCTACGACGAGCAGGGCTTCCGGCTCTGGGTGGTCTTCGTCGACGACTTCTCGGGCCAGGCTGCCACCTCGTGGGGTGAGCGCACGGCGTCCACCAGCGACTTCGGGGACCGTGATGTGCTCATGGCGGTCGCGACGCAGGCCCGCTCGTACGTCCTGAACGTTCCCCAGGCGCTGTCGAGCATCTCGGACTCGGAGATCTCCGAACTCGAGCAGGCCTCGATCGAACCGGCGCTGCGCGAGGAGAACTGGGCGGGCGCGGCGACGGCGGCAGCCACCGGCCTGGGCAAGGCGGCGTCGACCACCGGCTCGGGATCGGCAGGTCTCTGGGTCGCCGTCGGCGTGATCCTCGTCCTCGTACTGGGCGCCTTCGCCTTCACTCGGCTGCGCGCACGGCGGCGGCGAGCCGATGCACTGGAGGCCGCCGAGCAGTTGGACGGCAGTGACCCCGCGGCCTTCGCCGCTCTCCCGCTCGACGTCCTGGACGAGCGTTCCCGCGCTCTGCTGGTGGAGACCGACGAGGCGATCCGGGCCAGTGCCGACGAGTTGTCCACTGCCGTCGGCGAACTGGGACAGGCCGCGGCTCGCCCGTTCGTCGAGGCTCTCGACGGCGCCCGCCGCGCGCTCGCGGCCGCGTTCGAGACGAGGCAGCGTCTGGATGACGCGATCCCCGAGTCGCCCGACGAGCGGCGCCAGATGCTCTTGTCGATCATCACCTCGTGCAGTGACGCGGACCGGCACCTCGACGAGAAGGTCGCCGAGTTCGACGAGATCCGGAACCTGTTGATCGACGCGGACTCCCGTCTCGACGCGCTCACGCGCGGGCAGGTGGAGCAGACGGCGCGGCTGGACGCGGCGGCGGCGACGCTGACGAGCCTCGCGGGGCGGTACGACAGCTCCGTCCTCGCGCCGGTGGCGAACAACGTCGACCTGGCGAAGGAACAGCTCGAGCTCGCCGACGCGAGCATCGACGAGGGGCGTGATGCCGCCGCGCAACCGGTGGGTCACCAGGGACCGGTGGTGGCCGCGGTGCGCACCGCGGAGAGTGCGCTGTCGCGCGCCCGATCGCTGCTCGACGCCGTCGAGCACGCCGACGCCGACATCGAGGCCGCGCGCTCCGGGCTCGACGCGGCGATGGCCGACGCGGAAGCCGACATCGCATCGGCGGACCGCCTCGCCTCGCACGGCGGAGACCGACTCGCCGCGGCACGGGCCGCCGTCGCCGAGGCGTTGGGTCGGGCACGGACCCGCGGCACGCAGGATCCGCTGGGCAGTATGAACGCCCTCGTCGCAGCCGACGCGCAACTCGACTCCGCACTCGCCGTCGCCACACAGAGCAAGGAACAGGACGACCATGCCCGCGCTCGACTGGACCGGGACCTCGCGTCGGCGCAGGCACAGGTGCGGGCCGCGAGCGAGTACATCGGCGCCCGCAGCGGCGCGGTGAAGGTCCAGGCGCGTACGCGGCTCGCCGAGGCCGAACGGCACGTCCAAGCCGCCCAGCAGCTGGGTGCCACGGACGCGCCACGCGCTCTGCAGCACGCCGCGGCCGCCCTGTCCCTCGCTGCGCAGGCGTCGCACCTCGCTCAGGCGGACGTCGCCGACTGGGAGGCGACACAGCGCCCTCGGCACAGCGGTGGGTACGGCGGCTCGTCCTCGGCGGGCGGCATCCTCACCGGCGTGCTCATCGACAGCGTGCTGCGGGGCGGCTTCTCCGGGGGCCGCTCGTACGGGAACCGTCGTGGCGGTGGCTACGGCGGATTCGGCGGCGGTCCGCGCTCGTTCGGCGGCTCCGGCAGCTCGGGACGCATCGGACGCTCGTCCGGCGGACGTTTCTGAGCCGGTGACCGCTCGGGTCGCGGCGAGCGCCCTCGCCCTGACACTCCTCGTCGGCTGCGCACCGTCGCCGCCGGAGGTCCGCGCCCCCGTGAGCGCATCCACCTACCGGAGCCGCGACGACGACGCGGTGGGCGGACAGCTTCAGGTGACGCTCACCGGCGCGTCGGAGCAGCCGGTCACCGTCCGGTCGGTCGCACTGCGTTCTCCCGGCTTCGAGACGGTCGACGCGACACCTCGCGAGATCACGCTCGACCGCGGCTCCCGCATCGACGTCACAGTGCCGTACGGAACAGCGCTGTGCGATGTCGGAGCGGAACCGGCGACAGCGGTCGTCGAGACGAGTGACGACATCGCGGTCGAGGTGCCGCTCGCGTCGCAGAACGACACCCTGAACCGAATCCACGCCGAAGAATGTGCCGCCGCCGAACTCGCCGACATCGTCGCGGTCACCCTGGTTCCCGGCCCTCCACCGGCGGACCCCGCGGCGCCTCTGTCGGCGGTGCTCACCCTGGATCGCCGAGGCGGTGACGACCCGTTGCGCCTCGACGAGATTCGCGGCAGCCTCCTCTACGCGCTGAGCAGCGAGGAGGTGCCGGTCACGCTGGCGTCGGGAACAGCGAGCATCGACGTCCCGGTCACGCTGTCGACGGCGTCCTGCGAACCGCATGTCATCGCGGACGCCAGGAAGCCCTTCGTGTTCCCCGCGTGGATCGCAGTGGGTGACGGTGTGCCGGTCTACACCCGCATCCCGGTACCCGTGTCGGTGCAGCGCCAGTTGGTGGAGTACCAGCAGCGCGCATGCGCCAGGTAGCTCCAGATTGGACCGAGTCCGACGAGGGCATCCCTGCCCGGTACGCATCCTCGAGCTCAGGAGTCCGACACGCCATGGTCGATGTCACCCGCACCTTCACCGTCACCCGATCACGGGCGGACGTGGCCGCGTACCTGCGCGACTTCGCGAACGCCACCGAATGGGATCCGGGCACCGTGGAGTGCACGCAGTCCACGCCCGGACCGGTCGCCGTCGGCACGGAATGGAACAACACGTCGAAGCTGTACGGCATCTCGACCGAGCTGACCTACCGTCTCGAGGTCGACGAGCCCGGCCACATCGTCCTGAAGGGCACGAACAAGACCGCGACGAGCACCGACGACATCACGCTGAACGAGGCCGGCCCGACCTCCACCGAGATCACCTATCACGCGAACATCGAGTTCAACGGCCTCGCGAAACTGGCCGACCCGCTCGCCGGCATCGCCTTCGAGCGGGTCGGGAAAGAGACCGAGGAGCAGATGACCGCTGCTCTGCAGAAGTAGCGGTCAGCAGCCCAGCAGGCGGGTGGCGAGGTAGCCCTCGACCTGATCGAGGGCGATCCGCTCCTGTGCCATGCTGTCGCGCTCGCGGATGGTGACCGCATGGTCTTCCAGCGTGTCGAAGTCGACCGTGATGCAGAACGGGGTGCCGATCTCGTCCTGGCGACGGTAGCGGCGACCGATGGCGCCGGCGTCGTCGAACTCGACGTTCCAGTTCTGTCGCAGAGTCGCCGCGAGGTCCTTGGCCTTGGGCGTCAGGTCGGCGTTGCGGCTCAGCGGGAGCACGGCGGCTTTGACCGGCGCCAGACGACGATCGAGTCGCAGCACGGTCCGCTTGTCCACGCCGCCCTTCGCATTGGGCGCCTCGTCCTCGTGGTACGCGTCGACGAGGAAGGCCATGAGCGAACGCGTCAGTCCCGCAGCAGGTTCGATGACGTACGGCGTGTAACGCTCGTCGTTGGCCTGGTCGTAGAAGCTCAGGTCGGTGCCCGAGTGCTTCGAGTGCGTCGACAGATCGAAGTCGGTGCGGTTGGCGACGCCCTCGAGCTCGCCCCACGCGCTGCCCTGGAACTCGAAGCGGTACTCGATGTCCACGGTGCGCTTGGAGTAGTGCGACAGCTTCTCCTGCGCGTGCTCGTACAGGCGCAGGTTCTCCGGGTCGATGCCCAGGTCGGTGTACCACTTCATGCGGTAGTCGATCCAGTACTGGTGCCACTGCTCGTCCTCGCCGGGCTTGACGAAGAACTCCATCTCCATCTGCTCGAACTCGCGGGTGCGGAAGATGAAGTTGCCGGGCGTGATCTCGTTGCGGAAGCTCTTGCCGATCTGGCCGATGCCGAACGGCGGCTTCTTGCGCGACGTGGTGAGCACGTTGGCGAAGTTGACGAAGATGCCCTGCGCCGTCTCGGGGCGGAGGTAGTGCAGGCCTGCCTCGTCGTCGACAGGTCCGAGGAACGTCTTGAGCAGTCCGGAGAACGCGCGCGGCTCCGTCCAGGAACCGGGCTCGCCGGTCTCGGGATCGCGGATGTCGGCGAGTCCGTTCTCCGGCGGGTGGCCGTGCTTCTCCTCGTACGCTTCGAGAAGGTGATCGGCGCGGTAGCGCTTGTGGGTGTGGAGCGACTCGACCAGCGGATCGGAGAACGTCTCGACGTGGCCGGACGCTTCCCACACCTCGCGCGGCAGGATCACGGACGAGTCGAGACCCACCGTGTCCTCGCGGCTGGTGATCATGTTGCGCCACCACTGCTTCTTGATGTTGTCCTTCAGCTCCACGCCGAGGGGGCCGTAATCCCAGGCCGACTTGGTTCCGCCGTAGATCTCGCCACACTGATAGACGAGTCCCCGGCGTTTGGCCAGGTTGGCGACGGTATCGATCTTGGACTTCGGTGCCACGGGGCCAGCTCTCCATCTCGGGTGGTCGGTAGTACTGCCGAGCGAGGGGGTGTCCCTCTGCTCGCGACACATCAGACTATCCGGCGACGTCCCGGTCTTCGAGCACCGGTGAGTTGACATGCACGTCCGCGCATATCAGAGTAGGTGTCGAAAGTGGTTACTGTTTCCATTAAGCACCATCCGACAGTGCAGGAGGACCTTCATGAGCATCGACGACACGGTGGTCCCTCCCGCGGCTCCGAGCCCCGTTCCGCTGCCGTCCAAGGACGTGCTGGGCGGCGCAGGCGACCTGCTGCGTGCACTCGCTGCTCCGGTGCGCATCGCGATCGTGCTGCAACTGCGCGAGTCGGAACGGTGCGTGCACGAGCTGGTCGGTGCGCTGGGCGTGACGCAGCCCCTCATCAGCCAGCACCTGCGTGTCCTCAAGGCCGCGGGCGTCGTCCGCGGTGAGCGTGCCGGACGCGAGGTCCTGTACCGCCTGGTGGACGACCACCTCGCCCACATCGTCGTCGACGCCGTCGCCCACGCTCAGGAGGAGAACCACTCGTGACCGCTCCCCGCACCATCGGTGTGCGCTCGACCAAGCAGCGCAGCGCCATCTCCGAACTGCTGGAGACCGTCGACGAGTTCCGGTCGGCGCAGGAGCTGCACGACGAACTGCGCAAGCGTGGCGACGGTATCGGCCTCACCACCGTCTACCGCACCCTGCAGGCCCTCGCGGACGCCGGCACCATCGACGTCCTGCGGACCGATTCCGGTGAGTCCGTCTACCGCCGGTGCTCCGACGGTCACCACCACCATCTGGTGTGCCGCGACTGCGGCTTCACCGTCGAGGTGGAAGGTGCCGCCGTGGAGCGCTGGACCAAGTCGGTGGCGTCGAAGCACGGTTTCAGCGACGTCAGCCACACCGCCGAGATCTTCGGCACCTGCAGCGAGTGCGCCGCGCGATGAGTCACGGCACCAGGCCGACGCGCGCCTTCTCCACACCCGAGAGCACCAGGACGAGCATCGTCATGAGTGGTTCGTCGTCGAGACCCGACGCCGGGAACGTGTAGCGCATCACGACGTCGGCCTGCGACCCGTGCGTCGTGAGCGAGATCGAGCCGAACTGGGACTCGCTGTTGCGCACCGCCACTCGCGCCCGCAGCGTTCCCGACGACGGACGGTCCCAGGCCAGCACGGCCGTCAGAGCGAGCACCTCGAGTCCCGGACTCAGAGCGACCGCACGCAGCGAGCAGAGTGCGCCCGCGTAGCTGAACCCGAGCGATCCGTCGTCGCCCACGGACACGTCCGCGAACTGTCCGAGTGCCAGCCGGGCACGGTCCTGCAGGGCCGCCACGATGTCCTGCTCCGTCATTTCACACCACCGAATCTGCGGTCACGCGAGGCGTACTCGACGCACGCGGCCCACAGGTCGCGGCGATCGAAATCGGGAAAGAGCTTCTCCTGGAACACCATCTCCGCGTAGGCGGACTGCCAGATCAGGAAATTGGACGTGCGCTGCTCGCCGGACGGCCGCAGGAAGAGGTCCACGTCGGGCATGTCCGGTTCGTCGAGGTACTTCGCGAAGGACGCCTCGGAGATCTTGTCGGGATCGAGCTGTCCGGCTGCTGCGCGACGGGCGATCTCGCGGGCTGCGTCCACGATCTCGGCGCGGCCGCCATAGTTGACGCACATCGTCAGCGTCATGACGGTGTTGTCCTTCGTGAGCTCTTCGGCCGTCTCGAGTTCGTTGATGACGCTGCGCCACAGACGAGGTCGGCGCCCCGCCCAGCGGACGCGCACCCCCATCTCGTGCATCTCGTCGCGGCGGCGGCGGATGACGTCGCGGTTGAAGCCCATGAGGAACTTCACCTCGTCCGGGCTGCGGCGCCAGTTCTCCGTCGAGAACGCGTAGGCGGACAGCCACCGCACGCCGATGTCGATGCATCCGCAGACCGTGTCCATGAGGACGGCCTCGCCGCGCTCGTGACCGGCGGTGCGGGGCAGTCCGCGATCCTGCGCCCAGCGTCCGTTGCCGTCCATGACGAGCGCCACGTGGCGGGGAATCAGCTCCGGCTGCAGGATCGGCGCGCGGGCACCGGACGGGTGCGGATCGGGCGCGCGGACCTCACGCCGGGTGGGCTGCTCGCGTGGACTTCGACGGATCACGGGTCTCATCCTGCCCGACCGGAGTTTCTCCGGCGGGTGCGGACCCGGCGGTCCCGGACCCGCCGCTGCGTTCGACGAACGGGAGGGTGCGGAGTTGCCGTTCGAGATGCCACTGCAGGTGCGCGGCCACCAGACCGCTCGCCTGCACGCGCATCGAGTCGGTCGACGCCTCGGTACCCGCCCAGTCGCCGCTCTGCAGGGCCGACATCAGGTCGAGCACACCCACCGAGGGTGTGCTGGACCCGGCGGGGCGACAGTGGGTGCACACCGCTCCCCCGGCAGAGACGTGGAACGCGCGATGCGGACCGGGCGCAGCGCACGTCGCGCACTCGTCCAGCGACGGAGCCCACCCGGCGAAGTTCATCGCCCGCAGCAGGAACGCGTCCAGCACCAGTTCCGAGTCGCGAGCCCCGGAGGCCAGGGTGCGCAGCGCGCCGACGGTCAGGTGATGCAGACGAGGCGCCGGAGCATGCTCCTCACCCGCCAGTCGCTCGGAGGTCTCGAGGACGGCGCACCCGGTGGTGTAGCGGCCGTAGTCGGCGACGATGTCGGACGCGAACGACTCGACGGTCTGTACCTGGGTCACGATGTCGAGGTTGCGACCGGGATACAGCTGCACGTCGATGTAGGCGAACGGCTCGAGCCGGGCGCCGAACTTCGACGTCGTGCGGCGCACGCCCTTCGCTACTGCGCGCACCAGTCCGTGGCGGCGGGTGAGGAGCGTGACGATGCGGTCGGCCTCACCGAGCTTGTGCTGGCGCAGGACGACGGCATGATCGCGATACGACCTCACACTCCACCTCTGCTCGCCGGCACCGTGCCATTGTCCCACGCAGGACGACCGGGCGAGGTCAGGGAGCGCCGAGCTCGGCCTGCAGATTCGCCAGCGTCCGCGCGATGTTGCGGCGCTGGAAGGACGCGAAGGAACTGCCCCCGGTGGCCACCTTGTCGAACAGCGCGGCAACCGCGTCGGGCCACGGCCGATCGTCCGTCCACGTCTCGGTGACGCGGGTGCCGCCGTCCACTGGCGCGAAGGTGTACTCCCAGCTCGCGTTCCGTGCGCGGACGATCGGCTTGCCGGGTCCGATGACCTCCACCCGGAACGCGAATCGCCGTGCGGGCTCGGCGGCTGTCACCACGCACCGCGTGCTCCACGTCGCCCGGCCGCGCTTGTTGCGGCCGACGAACGTCATGCCCTCGTAGGTACCTCCACGGCGCGGCTCGTCCACCACCGCTCCCGTGTTCTCGGGGCTCCACCGATGCGTCTGCGTCGGATCGCTGACCAGTGCGTAGACCTCGTCGGGCGATGCCGCGACGTCGACGTGATCGGACACGGTGCGAGTTCTCGTCATGGCCTCACGCTAGGCGACGGGTACGGAATCGTCGGCGCGGGTAGACAGGAGTGGAAGCGCGTCGTCCGACCGGTCGTGTCGGCGCCGCGCACTACCCTCGACCAGAGGGGCACGCGCGACATGAAGGAGTGACGGATCGATGACACGCACACACGACTCTCGGGACTACGACGAGGCCGACCTGTCGATCGAGAAGCCGAAGACGCATGCCGCCGGTCCGACCGCCGTCGCCGTCTCGATGAAGCGCTCGCTCGAGCGCATGGGCCCGGTGCGGACCGCACGGACCCTGCTCGACCTGAACCAGGCCGAGGGCTTCGACTGCATGAGCTGCGCGTGGCCCGATCCGGATCCGGGTCACCGTCACGCCGCGGAGTTCTGCGAGAACGGCGCGAAGGCCGTCGCCGAGGAAGCCGACAAGCGCCGCGCCACCCCGGAGTTCTTCGCGCGCCACAGCATCGCCGACCTCGACTCGCACAGTGAGCACTGGCTCGGTCAGCAGGGACGCATCACGCACCCGATGGTCAAGCGGTCGGGCGGCACCCACTACGAGGCGATCGGGTGGGACGAGGCATTCGACCTCATCGGTGAGGAGCTGCGCTCGCTGCACCCGGACGAGGCCACGTTCTACACGTCGGGCCGCGCGTCGAACGAGTCCGCGTTCGTGTACCAGCTCTTCGTTCGCGCGTACGGCACCAACAACCTGCCGGACTGTTCCAACATGTGTCACGAGTCCACGTCGTTCGCTCTGCAGGAGTCGATGGGCATCGGCAAGGCCAGCGTCGTGCTCGACGACGTGTACGGCGCGGACCTCATCATCCTGGCCGGACAGAACCCGGGCACCAACCACCCGCGCATGCTGTCCGCGCTGGAGAAGGCCAAGCAGAACGGCGCCAAGATCCTGGCGATCAACCCGTTGCGCGAGGCCGGCCTCATCAACTTCAAGAATCCGCAGACCCCGCGCGGCATGGTGGGACCCGGCACCGATCTCGAGGACATGCACCTGCCGATCCGCATCAACGGCGACCTGGCGCTCTTCCAGGCCATCGGCAAGCTGCTGGTCGAGTGGGACGCCCTCGATCACGAGTTCATCGAGAAGTACACCAACAACTTCGATCTGTGGAAGCAGCACGTCTCGGCGGTCGACTGGGACGAGGTGGAGACGGTCACCGGTCTCTCCCGAGCCCAGATCACAGACGCAGCGAAGCTCCTGCGCGACTCGAAGGCCACCGTCTTCTGCTGGGCCATGGGCATCACGCAGCACCGCAACGCCGTGAACACCGTCAAGGAGATCACCAACCTCGCGTTCGCTCAGGGCAACATCGGCAAGCCGAACGCGGGTGTGCTGCCCGTGCGCGGTCACTCGAACGTTCAGGGCGACCGCACCATGGGCATCTGGGAGCGGGTACCGAAGCACTTCCTCGACGCACTCGAGAGCGAGTTCGGCTTCGATCCGCCCCGCGAGAACGGTCTCGACACGATCGACTCGATCCGCGGGATGCGCGACGGCAAGGTGAAGTTCTTCCTCGGTCTCGGCGGCAACTTCGCCCAGGCCACGCCGGACAGCACCGTCACCTTCGATGCCATGCGCAAGACGAACATGACGGTGCACATCTCGACGAAGATCAACCGCTCGCACCTCGTCACCGGGGACGTGGCGCTGATCCTGCCGACCAAGGGCCGCACCGAGAAGGACATCCAGGCCAGCGGGCCGCAGTGGATCAGCGTCGAGGACTCGACGTGCTCGGTGCACTCCTCCCGCGGTCCGCTCGATCCGCCGAGCCGGCACGTCAAGTCCGAGGTCGAGATCATCACGCAGATCGCGGAGGCCACGATCGGCGACCGCTACGGTCTCGACTGGAAGGGCATGCGCGACGACTACCGCACCATCCGTCAGCACATCTCGCGGGTGGTTCCGGGATGCGAGGGCTACGAGGTCAACGCTCGGCGCCCCGGAGGCTTCGTCCTCCCCCACCCGCCGCGGGACTCGCGGACCTTCCAGACGGAGTCCGGCCTCGCCGAGTTCTTCGTCTCGCCCATCGAGGCTCTGCAGGTGCCGCCGAAACATCTTCTGCTGCAGACGTTCCGGAGCCATGATCAGTTCAACACCACGATCTACGGACTCAGCGACCGGTACCGGGGAATCGAGGGCGGCCGCCGCGTCGTGTTCGTCAACCGCGGCGACATCGCGGAACTCGGCATGAAGGACGGCGACTTCGTCGACATCACCACCAAGTGGGACGACGACGACGTGGTGCGCGTCGCCGAGAACTTCCGGATCGTCGAGTACCAGACGCCCAAGGGGTCCGCGGCCGCCTACTACCCGGAGACCAACCCGCTGGTTCCGCTGGACTCGTCGGCGACCGACAGCAACTGCCCCACGTCGAAGTCGATCGTCGTCTCGTTGAGTCCGGCCAGGGCCGGCAGCCCGGGAGTGGGGCACGGCGGCCAGGACGCCATGCGCTCCGACGAGCACCACAAGACCCAGACGGAGCCTGAGCACCTCTCCTGAACCTGGACCCGGCTACCGTGTCGCGACGATTCGATCGCGGCACGGTAGCGCGGGGTCAGAAGCCCAGCTTGCCCATCTGCTTGGGATCGCGCTGCCAGTCCTTGGCCACCTTGACGCGGAGGTCGAGGTAGATGCGGGTACCGAGCAGCTTCTCGATCTGACCGCGAGCCGCGGTGCCCACGTCGCGCAGTCGAGCCCCACCCTTGCCGATGACGATCGCCTTCTGCGACTGACGTTCGACGTAGAGAATGGCGTGCACGTCCAGCATCGTGTCCGACCCCTCGCGGGGCCCGACCTCCTCGATGACCACGGCGAGGGAGTGCGGGAGCTCGTCGTGCACTCCCTCGAGCGCTGCCTCCCGGATCAACTCGGCCATGAGGGTCTCCTCCGGCTCGTCCGTCAGCTCACCGTCGGGGTAGAACGCGGGCCCGGGCGGCAGCACCTTCGCGAAGACGTCGACGACCACCTCCACCTGCTCGCCGGACGCGGCGGACACGGGGACCACCTCGCAGTCGGGACCGAGCAGGTTCGAGACGGCGATCAGTTGCTCCATGACGCGCTGCTTGGAGACCTTGTCGATCTTGGTCACCAGACCGACCAGCGCTGTCCTGCCCGCGTTGTGGCGGACCTGCTCCAGGATCCAGCGATCGCCGGGGCCGATCTTCTCGTCCGCTGGGATGCAGAGACCGATGGCGTCGACCTCCGAGTAGGTGTCGCGCACCAGGTCGTTCAGACGCTGCCCGAGCAGGGTTCTCGGCCGGTGCAGGCCCGGGGTGTCCACGAGGATCAGCTGCGCGTGGTCCCGGTGCACGATGCCCCGAATGGTGTGGCGTGTGGTCTGGGGCCGGGAGGACGTGATGGCGATCTTGGCCCCCACCAGGGCATTCGTCAGAGTGGACTTGCCGGTGTTGGGCCGTCCGACGAAGCACACGAACCCGGAGTGGAAATCGTCAGTCTCGGTCATGGTCGATCTCGTCTCTCTCGTCCGACGACTCGGAGTCCTCGTCGTCGGCGTCCGGTTCGGGAAGCTTCTCGGCGGTCACGGTGCTCACGCGCACTCGTCCGCGCGCATCGGAGCCGCCCTCGGCCACCAGGATCAACCCGTGTGCCTCGACACGGGCGCCCGGCAGCGGGACGCGCCCGATCTCGTAGGACAGCAGGCCGCCGACGGTGTCCACCTCGTCGTTGTCGATCTCGATGTCGAACAGTTCGCCGAGGTCCTCGAGAGGAAGCCGGGACGACACCCGGAAGCGGCCGTCCTCGAGTTCCTCGATCGGGGCCACCTCGTCGGTGTCGTACTCGTCCGCGATCTCGCCGACGATCTCCTCGAGCACGTCCTCGATGGTGACGAGGCCGGCGACGCCGCCGTACTCGTCCACCAGGACGGCCATGTGCTTGCGGTCCCTCTGCATCTCGGCCAGCAGGCTGTCCAGCGGCTTGGAGTCCGGGACGAACACCGCGGGACGCATGACCTCGTCGACACGCACGCTGCGGCCACCGTCGGACGACGTGTACGTCTGTTGCACGAGGTCCTTGAGATAGACGACGCCGAGGATGTCGTCGACGTTCTCGCCGATCACCGGGATCCGCGAATGCCCGCTCCGCACGGCGAGGGTGGTCGCCTGTCCGGCGGACTTGTCACGCTCGATCCACACCATCTCGGTGCGCGGCACCATCACCTCGCGTGCGGAGGTGTCGCCGAGCTCGAACACCGACTGGATCATGCGGCGCTCGTCGTCGGCGACCACGCCGCGCTCCTGCGCCATGTCGACCAGTTCCCGCAGTTCGATCTCGGAGGCGAAGGGACCGTTGCGGAAGCCGCGGCCGGGCGTGATCGCATTGCCGACGAGAATGAGCAACCGGCTCACCGGGCCCAGCAGGATGCCGATGGCGCGCAGCGGGTAGGACGACCCCAGCGAGATGGAGTACGCGTGCTGGCGGCCCAGTGTGCGGGGCCCCACGCCGATGACGACGTAGTCGACCACCACCATGACGCCGGCGGCGATGGCCAGCGCCTGCGCCGGCGCGAGCAGGTCCAGCAACGCTCCGGCGAGCAGAACCGTGGACCCGATCTCGCACAGGATGCGCAGCAGCACCATCAGATTGACGTACCGCGGACGGTCCTCGAGGATGCGGAGCAGTTCGCTCGCCCCGCCCCGAGATTCCTTCACCATCTCCTCGACGCGTGCTGAGGAGACGGTGTTGACGGCGGAGTCGATGGCAGCGAAGAGGCCACCGAGAGGGACGAGGACAACCGCGAGCACGATCAGTGCCGGAGCGCTGGTCACCGGGTCGACTCACCACCGGCATCGGTCCGGGGATTCGCGAAGCCGGTGCTGCCCAACAGTTTCGCGTCCCGCGCAGCCGACAGAGCGTCGCGCTCGGCCTGGCGCAGACTCTCGTACCAGTCCTCGAGGATGCTGTTCTGCAGGCCGAACATCTCCTTCTCCTCGTCCGGCTCCGCGTGGTCGTAGCCGAGGAGGTGCAGCACACCGTGCACGGTGAGGAGTGCGAGTTCGTGCTCGAGCGGGTGCCCGGCCTTCTCGGCCTGGTCCGCCGCGAACGACGGGCACAGCACGATGTCTCCGAGCATCGACGGACCGGGGTCCGGTGAGTCCGGGCGACCGCCCGGCTCGAGCTCGTCCATCGGGAACGACATCACGTCGGTGGGACCTGGCAGGTCCATCCAGCGCATGTGGAGATCGGCCATGGTGGCGGAGTCGACGAGGACCATGGACAGCTCGGCTGCCGGGTGCACGTCCATCTGCGCGATGGCGTAGCGCGCGACCGCGATCAGATCCTCTTCTCCGACGTCCATCCCGGATTCGTTGGAGACCTCGATGCTCATGCGAACACCGTACTAGTGCGCGGCGACGCCCCCGTGCCCGTGCACGCCCACATCAGTGATGCGCGGCGCGGGGACCGCCACTGCGACGCGCAGCGCGGTTGGCGGACTTGGCGTCCGCGGCGTCGAAACGGTCGTAGGCGTCGACGATGTCGGAGACCAGTCGGTGCCGGACCACGTCGCTGCTGTCGAGCTTGGCGAAGTGGATGTCGTCGATGTCCACCAGGATCTCGGTGGCGGCACGCAGTCCCGAACGCGATCCTCCGGGGAGATCCACCTGGGTGATGTCACCGGTGACGACGATCTTCGAGTTGAAGCCGAGGCGGGTCAGGAACATCTTCATCTGCTCGGCCGTGGTGTTCTGCGCCTCGTCGAGGATGATGAACGCGTCGTTCAGGGTGCGGCCACGCATGTAGGCCAGCGGTGCGACCTCGATGATGCCCGCCTGCATGAGCTTCGGGATGGCTTCGACGTCCATCATGTCGTGCAGCGCGTCGTGGAGCGGACGCAGGTACGGATCGATCTTGTCGTGCAGTGTGCCGGGGAGGAACCCGAGTCGCTCCCCCGCCTCGACGGCCGGGCGCGTGAGGATGATGCGGCTGACCTGCTTCGCCTGCAGAGCCTGCACCGCCTTGGCCATGGCCAGGTAGGTCTTGCCCGTTCCGGCGGGACCCACGCCGAACACGATGGTGTTGGCGTCGATCGCGTCGACGTAGCGCTTCTGGTTCAGCGTCTTGGGCCGGATGGTCTTGCCGCGTCGGGACAGGATGTCCAGGCTCAGGACCTCGGCGGGAGACTCACTCACGCCGCGGCTGAGCATCGCGACGGTGCGCCGCACCGCGTCCGGAGTGACCGGTCCGCCGGCGACCACGACGGCGGCGAGCTCGGTGAGCACCCGCTTGCCGACGGCGATGTCGGACGGTGCCCCCTCGAACGTGACGACGTTGCCGCGTACGTGGATCTCGGCGGAGAGCACCTGCTCGAGCGCCCGGAGGTTACCGTCGGCGGACCCGAGCAGAGGGAACATCACGGCGGGGTCGAGTTCGATGGACTCGGTCACACGCGCCTCGGTCAGAACCGGGCGTGAGGACTGCCGCTTCTGTCCGCGGGACGCACGAGTGGTGTCCTGCGCATCGTCACCTCTGGTGCCGACGAAAGGGATGTTGTCACTCACGTGGTGGCTATGGCCTTCTCTCGGGTTTCGATACTCGGTTCGCCGCGACGGGAACCTCTCACCACTTTAACGTCTCCCCCGAGAAGCGCATTCCAGTATGTCGCGCGCAACCCTCGTAGCTGCCCCTTCCCTCACACGGGCCGGGCGGCGCCAGGTGCTCCGGTTGCAGCAACCTGCTCCGGTCGCGACAGGAGCGAGTTGCGGAAAACGGAGCACGTGCACCAGCGGCCCGCGCCGCAGATCAAGCAGGCGGTGCGCCGGACCAGCGATCGGTCAGGACGCCGAGCGCGCCCAACGCCACGGCCGCCGCGGTCGATGTCCGCAGGACAGTCGGCCCCAGGAGCGCGGGCGTCGCGCCGGCACCGACGAGCATGCCGATCTCCGTGTCGTCGAGCCCGCCCTCGGGTCCGACGACGAGCACCACCTCGGGTGCGCCGCGGAACGGGAGGTCCGCGAAGGCCCCGGGGGCAGCCTCGTGCAGCGCGACCACGATGCCCCCACGTGCGACGACGTCCTCGACCAGGCTGCGCACCATCCGGGTGTCGTGCAGGTCGGCGACGTCGGGAACGAAGGCACGCCGCGCCTGCTTGGCGGCAGCGGTGGCAGCGTTCCGCCACTTCGCGACACCTTTGACGGCCTTCGGGCCGTCCCATCGCGACACGCAGCGCAGCGACTGCCACGGCACGATCGCGTCCGCTCCCGCCTCGGTCGCCGTCTCGACGGCCAGTTCCGAGCGCTCCGACTTCGGGAGGGCCTGGATCACGGTCACCGTGGGCCGGGGCGGCTCCGCGGTGGTGACGGAGAGCACCGTGAACGAGAGCCGGGCCTTCTCGACGCCGGTGACCTCGACGGCCGCGAGCGAGCCGCGGCCGTCCGACAGCACCAGCCGCTCACCGACGGTCGTCCGGCGCACCGTGGCCGCGTGCCGACCTTCGGCCCCGTCCAACGCGCCCGACTCCCCCGGAGACGGCAGCGGATCGAGGAAGTAGACGGTCGCCGCCACCAGTGGTCCCCCGCCCGATCAGCGACTGAAGGCGTCGCGCAGACGGGAGAACAGTCCCCCGGTGTGCTGCGATGCGGTGGTGACCACCTCGGCGTTGTCGCGTTCGCGGTGAGTGCGCAGTTGCTGCAGCAACTTGGTCTCCGTGGAGTCCAGGCGGGCCGGGACGACCACCTCGAGGTGCGCGTGCAGATCGCCGCGGACACCGCTGCGCAGCTTGGGCATGCCGTGACCGCGCAGGACCTGCACCGAGCCGGGCTGCGTGCCGGGGTCGACGGTGATCGTCGTGGGACCGTCGAGAATCGCGTCGACGCTGACGGACGTGCCCAGGGCGGCGTCCGCCATCGGCACGCGGATGGTGCAGTGCAGATCGTCGCCGTCGCGGACGAACACGTCGTGCGACTTCTCGACCACCTCGGCGTACACGTCACCGGCGGGACCGCCGCCGGGGCCGACCTCGCCCTGCGCCGCGAGGCGGATGCGCATCCCGCTGCCGACACCGGCCGGCACCTTCACGGCCAGTTCGCGGCGGGCACGCACGCGCCCGTCGCCGCCACACTTGCGGCAGGGATCGGGGATCGTCTCGCCCGCGCCGCGGCAGGTGGGGCACGGACGCGCCGTCATGACCTGTCCGAGGAACGACCGCTGGACCGACTGGACCTCGCCGGCACCGTTGCACGTCTCACAGCGGACCGGCGTCGAGTCGCCGTTGGTCCCGGAACCGGTGCACACGTCGCACAGCACGGCCGTCTCGACGGCGATGTGCTTGGTGACGCCGGTGGCGCACTCCTCCAGCGTCAGCGTGGTGCGCAGCAGCGAGTCCGAGCCGGGCTGGACGCGACCGCGGGGTCCGCGGGTGCCGCCGCCGTTGCCGCCGAAGAACGCCTCGAACACGTCGCCCAGTCCGCCGCCGAAGCCGGCACCGCCGAAGCCGCCTGCTCCGCCTCCGCCGCCACTCTCGAGCGGATCGCCACCGAGATCGACGATGCGTCGCTTCTCGGGATCGGACAGCACCTCGTACGCGGAGCTGATGTCCTTGAAGCGGGCCTGGGCCGACTCGTCGGGGTTGACGTCGGGGTGGAACTCACGCGCGAGTTTGCGATACGCGCGCTTGATCTCCTGGTCCGACGCCTTGTTGTCGACGCCCAGAGTTCCGTAATAGTCGCGTGCCACGTGTGTACTCATATCCTCTTGGTGGAAGGTGGGTCGGGAAAAGTTCGGGTGGGGCAGGTGAGTGCACCGGCCGTCATCGTTCGGCCAGCACCTCTCCGATGTATCGAGCAACAGCCGCGACCGACGCGATCGTTCCCGGGTAGTCCATGCGAGTGGGGCCGAGCACACCCATACCGCCCAGCACGTTGCCCGCCGAGCCGTAGCCGGTGGAGACCACCGAGGTGCCCCGCATCTCCGGGGCCATGGTCTCCTCGCCGATCCGGACGGTCACTCGGCCGGTGTCCTGGGTCGCCGCGATGAGCTTGAGCACCACGACCTGTTCCTCCAGCGCCTCGAGCACGGAGCGCAACGACCCCGGGAACCCACTGAGCGCGGCGAAGTCGGCGGCGTTGCGCGTCAGGTTGGCGGTCCCCCCGAGCACGAGCCGCTCCTCCGGGTGTTCGACGAGCGTCTCGACCAGCACGGTCGACGAGCGCACCACGGCGTCGCGCAGATCCTCGGGCGCCGTCTCGGCGAGTTCGGCCACCGCGGCCGACGCCAGGGCGAGACGCTTGCCCTCCAGCGCGCCGCCGAGCAGCGACCGCAGACGCGAGAGGTCCTCGTCGTCGATGACGTCGCCGAGTTCGACGATGCGCTGATCGACGCGGCCGGAGTCGGTGATGAGCACCAGCAACAGTCGCGCCGGCGTCAGGGCCACCACCTCGAGATGGCGGACCGACGACGCGGACAGGGTCGGGTACTGCACGACGGCGACCTGACGGGTCAGCTGGGCGAGCAGGCGAACACCGCGCCGCAGCACGTCGTCCAGGTCGACGCCGGTGTCGAGGAACTGCAGGATCGCCCGTCGCTCCGCCGCGGAGAGCGGCTTGACGTCGGCGATGCGGTCGACGAACTGCCGGTAGCCCTTGTCTGTGGGGATACGACCCGAGCTGGTGTGCGGCTGCGTGATGTAGCCCTCGGCCTCCAGCACGGCCATGTCGTTGCGCACGGTAGCGCTGGACACTCCCAGATTGTGTCGATCGACCAGTGCTTTCGATCCGATGGGCTCCTGCGTCGCGACATAGTCGGCGACCAGGGCACGCAGGACCTCGAAACGTCGATCCTCCGTACTCGACATCGCAACCCTCCTACGCTCGGGACCGGTGGCTGTGCGGGACCAGCCGATTCTAGTCGGCGACGCGCGGGTGCCCCATTCCGCTCGCCCGAGTCACTACTGTGACCGGTGTGATCTTCAAGGGAGTGCGCGACGGCAAGCCGTATCCGGAGCACGGTCTGTCGCTCCGCGACTGGTCCAAGATTCCGCCACGTCAGTTGCGCCTCGACGAGATCGTGACCACCACGAAGGTGCTCGAACTCGACCGTCTGCTGTCCGAGGACAGCACGTTCTACGGGGACCTGTTTCCCCATGCCGTGCATTACCACGGCGTCGTGTACCTCGAGGACGGCCTGCACCGGGCGGTGCGGGCTGCGCTGCGAAACCGTGTCGTCCTGCACGCGCGGGTGTTCGATTACGACGCGATCGGGGCCTGAGCGGCACTCACTCGAGAATGTCGCGCACGACCCCGTCGGCGAGCAACCGCCCACGGTCGGTGAGGACGTACCGATCGCCCAGACGGACGAGCAGTCCGTCGGACGCGATCGAGTCCGCGCGGGCCACCTCGTCCGTCGACAGATCACCAGCGGCCATTCCCGCCCGCAGCCGCGCGGTCAACATGACACGTTCCATGTGTTGCTCGTCGCTCGTGAGAGATTCGCTGTCCGCGATCGGCAGCGCCCCGTTCGCCAGCGTCTCCGCGTATCGCGCCGGATGCTTGACGTTCCAGAACCGCGTCCCGTTCACATGGCTGTGTGCGCCGGGACCGATGCCCCACCAGTCACCGCCGTCCCAGTACCCCAGGTTGTGCCGGCACTCCGCACCGTCGCCCCGCGCCCAGTTGGACACCTCGTACCACCCGAAGCCGGCCGCGCCGAGACGCGCGTCGATCCGCTCGTAGCGCGACGCCAGCACGTCGTCGTCCGGAGCCGGGAGCTCGCCCCGGCGCACCCGTCTCGCCAGGGCCGTCCCGTCCTCGACGATGAGCGCGTACGCGGACACGTGGTCGACACCGGCGTCGAGCACCGCCGTCAACGACGCGTCGAGGTCGTCGTCACTCTCTCCCGGCGTTCCGTAGATGAGGTCGAGGTTCACGTGGTCGAACCCGGCCGCCGCCGCTTCCCGTGCCGCGTCCCCGGCGCGTCCCGGGGTGTGGGTGCGGTCGAGGATCGCGAGCACATGCGGTGCCGCCGACTGCATGCCCAACGACACACGTGTGTAGCCGGCCGCGCGGATTCCGTCGAAGAAGGCCGGCGACGTCGACTCGGGATTCGACTCCGTCGTCACCTCGGCATCGGCCGAGAACGTGAAGGACGAGCGCGCGGCACCGAGGAGATCGGCGAGGCCGTCGGCACCGAGCAGCGACGGCGTTCCGCCGCCCACGAACACGGTGTCGACGCTGGGCACGCTGCCCGACTCCCGCGCGAACGTCGCCGCGGCGAGGTCGAGCTCGCGGCGCACCCCGTCGAGCCAGGACTGCGGTGACGCCGACGTTCCGAGCTCCCCGGCGGTGTAGGTGTTGAAGTCGCAGTAACCGCAGCGCGTCGCGCAGAACGGCACATGGAGGTAGAGGCCGAACGGCGCGGCCGGACGATCGACGAACGACTCGGGTGCGAGCACACCGACAGCGGGAGGAGCGAGTGGAACGGGGATCACCGGACCAGTGTCCTCCTCCCTCCTCGTCGACGCCCTGGTCGGGGGAGGCACCCGCGTCGTGGCAGAATAGGGCTCATGACAGTCGTGGAGATCATGCTCGTGGCTCGGCGCCACGTCGATCTCGCACGCGTCTGCAGCTGTCTGAGGCCGCTCGTCTGACCCTCCCGCCAGCCCGCACACCCCCCGGCCGGTCAGGGACGAGGTGTGCGGACCAGCCCTCCGAGACACCCCTTCCTGTTCGGCGCCCGACCTTGGAGCGCCCATGACGAACACCCCCGACACCGCTGCGCCGCGCGCACGGTCGACCCGTCCCGCCAAGCGGAGGTCCGAGGGCCAGTGGGCACTCGGCTACCGGGAACCGCTCAACGCGAACGAACAGAGCAAGAAGGACGACAACCCGCTCAACGTCCGCGCGCGGATCGAGAACATCTACTCCAAGCAGGGTTTCGACAGCATCGACAAGGCCGATCTGCGCGGGCGCTTCCGCTGGTGGGGGCTCTACACCCAGCGCGAGCAGGGCTACGACGGCACCTTCACGGGCGACGAGAACATCGACCTGCTCGAAGCGAAGTACTTCATGATGCGCATCCGCTGCGATGCCGGCGCACTCAGCGCGTTGCAGTTGCGCACTCTGGGTGAGATCTCGCAGGAGTTCGGCCGCGACACCGCCGATCTGTCCGACCGGGAGAACGTGCAGTACCACTGGATCGAGGTGGAGAACGTCCCCGAGATCTGGCGGCGCATCGAGTCTGTCGGTCTGAAGACCACCGAGGCGTGCGGCGACTGCCCGCGCGTCGTGCTGGGCTCCCCGCTCGCCGGCGAGTCGCTCGACGAGGTCCTCGATCCCACGCCCGCCATCGACGAGATCGTCGAGCGCTACATCGGCCGGCCGGAGTACTCGAACCTCCCCCGCAAGTTCAAGACCGCGATATCCGGCCAGCAGGACGTGGTCCACGAGGTCAACGACATCGCCTTCATCGGGGTGAACCATCCCGAGCACGGTCCCGGCCTCGACGTCTGGGTCGGCGGCGGTCTGTCCACCAATCCCATGCTCGCGCAGCGGCTCGGGGTCTGGGTGCCGCTGCACGAGGTCGCCGACGTGTGGGAAGGCGTCGTCTCGATCTTCCGTGACTACGGGTACCGGCGTCTGCGCAACAAGGCGCGGCTGAAGTTCCTGGTCAAGGACTGGGGCGTGGAGAAGTTCCGGGAAGTGCTCGAGACCGAGTACCTGAAGCGGCCGCTGCTCGACGGCCCCGCCCCCGAGAAGCCGACCCGGCCCGTCGACCACGTCGGGGTCCAGAAGCTGAAGAACGGCCTCAACGCCGTCGGACTCGCCCCCATCGCGGGCCGCGTCTCCGGCACCATCCTGACGAAGGTCGCCGACGCGGCCGCGCGGGCAGGGTCGGATCGCATCCGGTTCACCCCGTACCAGAAGCTCATCGTCCTGGACATCTCCGACGAGAAGCTCGAGGACTTCATCGCCGAGATGGACGCACTGGGTCTGCCGGCGCGGCCGTCCATCTGGCGCAAGAACCTGATGGCGTGCAGCGGCATCGAATTCTGCAAGCTGTCCTTCGCCGAGACCCGCAAGCGTTCGCAGGTGCTCGTCCCCGAACTCGAGCAGCGGCTGGCCGACGTCAACGCGCAACTCGACGTCCCCATCACCGTGAACATCAACGGCTGCCCCAACTCGTGCGCTCGTTCGCAGGTCGCCGACATCGGGTTCAAGGGTCAACTGGTGGACGACGGTGACGGCGGACAGGTGGAGGGCTTCCAGGTCCATCTCGGTGGAAGCCTCGGCTTCGACAGTGCCTTCGGCCGGAAGTTGCGCCAGCACAAGGTCACCAGCGCCGAGCTGGGCGACTACATCGACCGGGTCGTCCGCAACTTCGTCAAGCAGCGCGACGAGGGCGAGCGGTTCGCGCAGTGGGCCGTACGCGCCGACGACGCGGATCTGCAGTGAGCGAGCACGGGAATCGCGTGTCCCGCCCTCGCGTTGTCTCCTGGACCGTCCGCCCGCGAAAGGTTGTCTCATGAGCGTCGCCACCCATCGCCACCTGACCGAGTCCGAGCTCCGCGCCATCGCCGAGCGGGGTGCGCGGGAGATGGACGGCGCCTCGGCGGACGAGCTCATGCGCTGGACCGAGGACACCTTCGGCGACGACTACATCGTCGCGTCGAACATGCAGGACGGCGCGCTGGTCCATCTGGCCGCGCAGGTGCATCCGGGTGTCGACGTGCTCTTCCTGGAGACCGGCTACCACTTCGCCGAGACCATCGGTACTCGTGACGCCGTCGAGTCGGTCTACGGGGTCAACGTCATCGACGCGAAGACGACCGTGTCGGTGGCCGAGCAGGACAGGCTCGAGGGCAAGGATCTCTTCGCCCGCGATCCCGCACGCTGCTGCGCACTGCGCAAGGTCGTGCCGCTGAAGCGTGAGCTGGCGAACTACAGCGCCTGGGTCACCGGCATCCGCCGCGTCGAGGCACCCACGCGCGCCAACTCGCCGCTGATCTCCTTCGACGAGGCGTTCGGCCTGGTGAAGATCAACCCGATCGCGGCGTGGTCCGACGACGAGATGCAGTCCTACATCGACGAGCACGGCATCCTCGTGAACCCGCTCGTCGACGAGGGCTACCCGTCGATCGGGTGCGCACCGTGCACGGCCAAGCCCGCTCCCGGAGCGGACCCGCGCAGCGGTCGCTGGGCCGGCAGCACCAAGACCGAGTGCGGACTGCACTCGACCGAGGAAGGAACCCGATGACAGCCGCCACGAGCGTGGACGTCACCCACGTCGACGAGCTCCGGGCACTCGAGGCCGAGTCCGTGCACATCATCCGCGAGGTGGTGGCCGAGCTCGAACGACCCGTACTGCTGTTCTCGGCGGGCAAGGACTCCATCGTCCTGCTCCGCCTGGCGGAGAAGGCGTTCCGCCCCTCCCCCGTTCCCTTCCCGGTGATGCACGTCGACACCGGACACAACTTCCCCGAGGTCATCGAGTTCCGCGACCGACGACTCGAGGAGGGCGGCCATCGCCTCGTCGTCGCGTCCGTCCAGGAGTCGATCGACTCCGGTCGCGTCCGCGAGGTCGGCGGGTCCTCCGGCTCACGCAACCGTCTCCAGACCCGGACGTTGCTGGACGCGTTGGAGGAGAACAAGTTCGACGCCGCCTTCGGTGGTGCGCGGCGCGACGAGGAGCGTGCGCGCGCCAAGGAGCGTGTGCTGAGCTTCCGCGACGAGTTCGGCCAGTGGGATCCGCGGGCCCAACGCCCCGAGCCGTGGTCGCTGTACAACGGCCGCATCAAGCGCGGTGAGCAGGTCCGCGTGTTCCCGCTGAGCAACTGGACCGAGCTGGACATCTGGCGGTACATCGAGCTCGAGCAGCTCGAACTGCCGTCCATCTACTTCGCCCACGAGCGCGAGGTGTTCGAGCGCGACGGCATCCTGCTCGCCACCTCGGAGTTCACCTCCCCGACCGAGCACGAGACCGCTGCCGTCGAGATGGTGCGCTACCGCACGGTGGGCGACCTCACCATCACCGGCGCCGTGCGCTCGCACGCCACCGACATCGCCGGGGTGATCACGGAGATCTCCGCGGCCACCGTGTCCGAGCGCGGCGAGACCCGCGCCGACGACCGCACGTCCACAGCCGCGATGGAAGATCGCAAGCGCGAGGGGTACTTCTGATGACCATCACCAATCCGCTTCCGGTGTCGGACGTTCCGGTGTCCCCGGCTCCCACCGCCCCGCGTCAGCTGCTGCGCATCGCCACAGCCGGCTCCGTCGACGACGGCAAGTCCACCCTCATCGGGCGGCTGCTGCACGACACGGACAGTCTTCCGCTCGATCACCTCGACGCCGTGACCGACGAGGAGGGCGTGGCCGACCTCGCCGCCCTGTCGGACGGTCTGCGTGCCGAGCGCGAGCAGGGCATCACCATCGATGTCGCCTACCGCTTCTTCTCCACGCCGAGTCGCAGCTACGTCCTCGCAGACACCCCGGGACACGAGCGCTACACGCGCAACATGTTCACGGGAGCCTCCAACGCGAACGTCGCCATCCTGCTCGTGGACGCCCGCGCCGGCGTGTTGCGGCAGACGCGTCGTCACGCCCGGATCGCGACGCTCGTGGGTGTCGACCGCCTGGTGGCGACCGTCAACAAGATGGATCTCATCGACTTCGACGAGTCCCGCTTCCGTGACGTCGAGCGCGAGCTCGCCGACCTCGGTGCCCGCCTCGGCACGGAGATCCTGGTCATCCCGATCGCGGCGAAGCTGGGCGACAACGTCGTTCGGCCGTCCTCGACCATGCCCTGGTACACGGGCCCCACTCTGCTCGATCACCTCGAGAGCATCGACCTGGTCGCTCCCGCACCGGTCGCCACGGAGCTGCGGTTGCCCGTGCAGTGGGTCTCTCGCCCCACCGACGGCGAACGCCGTCGGTACACCGGCCGGCTGTCCGCCGGCACCGTGCAGATCGGCGACTCGATCGTCGCGCTGCCGTCCGGATCGCGCAGTGTGGTCACGGCGCTCGACACGCTGGACGACGCCCGCGACGTCGCCGTGGCTCCGCTCAGCGTCTCCGTCGAACTGGCCGACGACATCGACGTGGCCCGCGGCGACGTCCTGGTCAGTGGCGAGCCCGACGCCCACCTGCCCACGCTCGCACGGGAATTCGATGCCACCGTGTGCTGGCTGGCGGAGGCACCTCTCGGTGTCGGCGACCGACTGGCGATCAAGCACACCACCACCACGGTGCGCGCGACGGTGCAGCGCATCCACTCGCGACTCGATCCGGAGACGCTCGACGAGCATCCCGGCTCGGAGAACCTGTCGCTCAACGACATCGCGCGGGTGACGCTGCGGACCAGTGCGGTGATCGTGACCGACGACTACGCGGACAACCGCGACTCCGGTGCGTTCATCCTGCTGGACGAGCACACGAACGACACCGTGGCCGCGGGCATCATCGAGGGGTCCCGCGCGGTGCTCGACCGCTCGGACACCCCGTCCTGGGTTCCGTCGTCGATCACCCGCGACGAGCGTGTCCGCCGTACCGGTCAGCACGGTGCGACGATCTGGCTCACCGGCCACCCGTCCTCGCACAAGGCCGCCGTCGCCGTCGCGCTCGAGGACGCACTGACCGCCTCCGGTCGCACCGCCTACATCGTCGGCGGTGACAACGTCCGCGGAGTCCTCGACATCGACGCCGCAGCCGGAACCCGCGCCGCGACGGTGCAACTCGCCCGGTTGGCCCGGTTGTTCGCGGATGCCGGAGTGGTCGCGATCGTGCCCATCTCGTCGGCGGACGGCGAGGATCTCGCTGCCGCGCGAGTCGAGATCGCTGCGGCCGGGATCCCGGTCACCGATCACCACGTCGATGCCGACGACACCGCGACGCCGGCCGAGGTCGCGGCAGCCGTGCTGCGCGCATCGAACGCGTAAGGAAGAGACGCCCCCGCGTCGAGACGACGTCAGGAACCGCCGACGACGGCAGTGGAGCATGCAGGGTCGAGTCATGACCTTGCGTGAACTACTGCCGTCGCTGTCGTCTCCGGACGATGCTCGTGCGCTGTGGCCCGGGGAGATTCACACCCACGGGGGCAGGCTGTGTGTCCGAAGCGACGGGCGCGCCGAGACGTTCCTCGACGATCTGTGCGACGAGTACGGCGACGCCGTGGCCGTCCGAGCGGACACCGCGGTGGTGACGGTGACCCGGGTCCGGTCGGTGGACGTGTACCGAGGGCTCCTCCGCGTCGTCACGACCGGTGCCGACTCGGGTGTCGCCCCGGTGTCCGTCCGCGTAGCCTCGCGCCATCCGGTGTGCCGACCGGTTCCGTGTTGCCTCTGCACCCGGTCGGGGCGCTGCGTGTGCCCCGCGCTCGACCTGCCGTCGGACATCCACGCCGGCGACGTGCTGGCGATGGTCACGCGATGCGGTGATCCGGCGTTCCGTGGCCCGACCGTGAGTGTCCGGTCGGGGTGCGTCGACCGCGCGTGAGTCAGCCGGGGATCACCGGCACGCGCGTGGCACGCACGTACACGGTCTCCCCGCTCTGCAGCCCCAGCGCCTCGTTGTCGCCGCGGGTGATCTGCGCGAAGAACAGCTCGTTGGTGGCGCCGTTGCGCAACTCCACCCGCACCTCGAAGCCCAGGTGCACGACACGCTCGACGGTCGCCCGCAACACCCCCGCGTTCTCGGCCGTGCCGGTCTGCTGCGCGTTCGCGAGATCCGGTGTGCGGCCGACCCGGATGTCGTGCGGACGGACCAGCTGGCCGTTGAGCCGCGACACCTCGCCGAGGAAGGACATGACGAAATCGTTCGCCGGGGTGTCGTAGAGATCGCGAGGGGCGCCCACCTGTTCGATCCGGCCCTTGTTCATGACCGCGATCCGGTCGGCGACGTCCAGCGCCTCCTGCTGATCGTGCGTGACGAGCACCGTGGTGACGTGCACCTCGTCGTGCAGTCGACGGAGCCACGTGCGGAGATCGGCCCGCACCTTGGCGTCCAGGGCACCGAACGGCTCGTCGAGCAGCAGCACCCGCGGATCGACGGCGAGCGCGCGGGCCAGGGCCATGCGCTGACGCTGGCCACCGGACAGTTGCGCCGGGAAGCGCGTCTGGAATCCCGAGAGACCGACGATGTCGAGCAGCTGATCGACGCGCTCGTCGATCTCGGCCTTGGGCCGCTTGCGGATCTCGAGCCCGAAGGCGACGTTCTTGCGCACGGTGAGGTGCTTGAACGCGGCGTAGTGCTGGAAGACGAACCCGATGTCGCGCTTCTGCGGACTGACGGTCGTGACGTCGTCGCCGGCGATGACCACCACGCCGGAGTCCAGCTCCTCGAGTCCGGCGATCGACCGCAACAGTGTCGACTTGCCCGACCCGCTGGGCCCCAGGAGCGCCGTCAACGATCCGGACGGGATGTCGAGGGACACGTCGTCGAGGGCCGCGAAGTCGCCGTAGTTCTTCCGCGCTCCCCGGACGGAGATCTCGATGCCGCCCGTGCGCTTCTCTGTCGTCGTGGTCGTCGTCGTCACGGTGCTCATTCCTTGGTTCGCTTGCGGTCCAGAACCGTCATCAGCAGCAACACGATGACGGCGACGACCATGAGAAGTGTCGACGCGGCGTACGCGCCCGGTTGGTTGAAGTCCTCGTACCTGGCGTTCACCAGCAGCGTCAGCGTCTGCGAGATACCCGGCAGGTTGGTGGAGACGATGATGACGGCACCGAACTCGCCGAGCGCGCGGGCGACCGTCAGGACGACGCCGTACGTCAGCCCCCAGCGGATGGCGGGAAGTGTGATGCGCCAGAAGGTCTGCCACGACGTCGCGCCCAGAGTGGCCGCGGCCTCCTCCTGTTCCTGTCCGATCTCGTGCAGCACCGGTTCCACCTCGCGCACCACGAACGGCAGCGTGACGAAGATGGTGGCCAGCACCATGCCGGGCAGCGCGAAGATGATCGTGATGCCCCACTCGGCGAGGAAGCCGAACCAGCCGCCGGCACCCCACAGCAGGATGAGTGCGACACCCACGATGACCGGGGACACGGCGAACGGGAGATCGACGACCGCCTGCACGAGACCCTTGCCACGGAAGTTGCCGCGCGCGAGAGCCAGGGCCGTGACGACGCCGAACACCACGTTCAGCGGCACGACGATCGCGACTATGATCAGCGACAACTGCAACGCCGACTGTGCGGCCGGCGTGGTGATGAGCTGGAAGAACGAGACGATGCCGTTCTCGAACGTGCGGTACAGGATCGCACCCAGCGGGAACACCACCAGCACGGCCAGGTAGAGCAGTGCGACCGTACGGAGGCTCAGTCGAGTTCCGGTGGACAGCTTCACTTCTGCTCCTCCCGCCGGGCGAGGCGGCTACCGGAGATGCGCAGCACGAACAGCACCACGAAGGCGATGAGCAACAGCACCACGGAGATCGCGGCCGCGTCGACGGGCTGATCGGTCTCGATCTGCTCGCGGATGAGCTGCGACGCGATCTGCGTCTCGCCGGGAATGTTGCCACCGATGAGGACGACGGATCCGAACTCGCCGAGTGCCCGCGAGAAGGCCAGTCCGGCACCCGAGAGGATCGACGGCAGCAGTACCGGCAGCACGACCCGCCGGAAGATCACCAGATTGCTCGCACCGAGCGAGGCGGCTGCTTCCTCCACTTCCTGGTCGAGCTCGATGAGGACCGGCTGCACCGCGCGGACGACGAACGGCAGTGTGACGAAGGCGAGGGCAAGCACGACACCGGCCTTGGTGGCGTTCAACGTGATGCCCACCGGACTCATCGGTCCGTACAGCGACAGCAGCACCAGGCTCGCGACGATGGTGGGTAGGGCGAACGGCAGGTCGATCAGTGCGTTGACGACCGACTTGCCCGGAAAGTCGTCGCGCACCAACACCCAGGCGATGACAGTGCCCATCACCACGTTGATCAGCGCCGCCACCACCGAGACCTGCACCGTCACGCGCAGGGTGGCCAGCGCCCGCGGATCGGTGACCGCGTCCCAGAACTCGGCGGGTCCGTCGGACAGGGAGCGACTCAGCACGGCCGCCAGGGGCAGCAAGACGATGACTGAGAGCCACAGGACGACGGTGCCGAGCGTGAGCGACCCCCCGGGAAGGTGGGAGGCCGGCCGGCGAGGGGCGGGAAGGCCGGAGGCCGGCCGGCGACGGGCGGGAAGGCCGGAGGCCGGCCGGCGAGGGAGGAACTTTCGCCGACCGGCGACCTCTGTCGTCATGGTCAGCTCGATGCCTTGTAGATCGCGTTGATGGCACCGTTCTCGCCGAACAGGTCACTGTCCACCGCAGCCCAGCCACCGAGGTCGTCGATGGTGTACAGCTTCTGCGGCGTCGGGAACTTGTCGGTGTAGTCGGCGGCGACTGCGGGGTCGACGGGACGGAAACCGCTGTCGGCCCAGATCTTCTGGCCCTCCGCGGTGTAGAGGTAGTCGTTCAACGCGTTGGCCTGCTCGAGATTCGCACTGGAGTTGATCACGGCGACGGGGTTGTCGATGCGGAAGGTCTGGTCCGGAACGATGTGCTCCACCGGCTGACCCTGCCCCTCGAGCAACAGCGCCTCGTTCTCGTAGCTGAGCAGGACGTCGCCCTGGCCCTGGAGGAACGCCTCGGACGCGGAGCGGCCGGAGTCGGGCTGCACCGGGAAGTGCTTCACCAGTTCGGTGACGTAGTCCAGGCCGGCCTGGCGATCCTGGCCGCCGTTGCTCACGGAGGCGTAGGGCGCCAACAAGTTCCACTTCGCCGAGCCGGAGCTGAGCGGGCTGGGGCTGATGACCTGCACGTCGGGGCGGATCAGGTCCTCCCACGTGCGAATGTTCTTCGGGTTGCCCGGTCGCGTCACGATGGACACCACGGAGCCGAACGGCACGCCACCGTAGGCGTTCTGGTTCCAGGCCTCGTCGACCTTGCCGGCCTTCACCAGTCGGGTGACGTCGGGCTCGACCGAGAAGTTGACGATGTCGGCAGGTGCGCCGTCGGCGACCTTGCGCGACTGGTTGCCCGAGGCGCCGTAGTCGGCGTTGATGGTGACGTTGTCACCGTTCTCGGTGGAGGCGAACGCGGCGCCGATGGCATCCCACCCGTTCTTGGGCACGGCGTACCCGACGAGGGTGAGCGACGGACCGGACGTGGACGCGGCGGACTCACCGACGGTGTCGGAGGACCCGGTGGAGCACGCGGTCAGGGTGAGGGCGGCCGCGACGGCGGCGGCGGACAGCAGGCGGACACGACGTGATGGGAACACGGTGGACCTCTCGAGGAGTGCGGCACACGCAAGGGCGCGGCGGCACGGACATGAACAGCGGTGATGGACGGAACTGACGAGCGGAACGCGCCGGAATCGGTGAGGGCGCGCCGTGTGGGGTCAGCGACAGTCGACGTCAGCGACCGCGAGCATGCCGACAGCGATCAGCGCCAGTTCATGGCGGATCGGGTGCGGGGCTGCGTCGGACACAGCCGAGAATTTAGCAGAAAGTCGGAGAGAGCCTGCTACCGAGTCAACAGCCACGCGACGATCACCAGCACGATCAGCGCGATGAGGGCCAGGGTCACACGGGAGCGGGGCACGGTGTCACTTCTCTCGGGGGTCGGAGTTGCCGGTGGTCACGGCTGCGGGATCCCGGTCGGCGGGCGTCCGGCGGAAGTAGCGCCGCCTGGCATCGAAGAGCGCAGACAACACGATGTCGACGACGTACGCGGTGAGTGCCGCTGCCGGCACGACCACCAGCAGGACGACGGCGACCTGGGGCACGAACGGCAACCCGGCGATCCAGAGTTCGACTCCGTCCCACCACGTGGCCACTGCGTTCACACCTCACGACAGTAGTCCCTCGCTCTCCGCGGTGGACTGGGGCGCCGGACGGCTTCATGATGGGCGGATGAGCCCGTTCGACGAACAGTCCGTGGTCCCCCGCGTCGCCAGCGCGGGGGAAGCCGTCTTCGGCCCCGGCGCGGCCGAGCCGGCCGAGGAGGGCGGCGCGCTCGACACCGTTCCCGGCACGGCCCAGACCTGGCTGCCGCATCGCACGACGTTTCCGCCGATCGACGACTACGCCTTCCTGTCGGACTGCGAGACCACGTGTCTGATCGCTCGCAACGGTGCGGTGGAGTGGATGTGCATTCCGCGACCGGACTCCCCCAGCATCTTCGGAGCGGTGCTCGATCGCGGTGCCGGGCAGTTCCGCATCGGCCCCTACGGTCAGAACGTGCCCGCGGCGCGGCGCTATCTCCCGGGCGGTCTGATCGTCGAGACCACGTGGCAGACCGAGACCGGATGGTTGGTGGTCCGCGACGCTCTGGTGATGGGCAAGTGGCACAACACGGACGAGCGCTCCCGCACGCACCGCCGGGCCCCGTCCGACTGGGACGCCGAGCACTGCCTCATCCGCAGCGTGAAGTGCGTCAGTGGAACGGTCGAGCTCGAGATGAGTTGTGAGCCCGCGTTCGACTACCACCGCAAGCCTGCCGTGTGGGAGTACACCGGCAACGTCTACGAGGAGGCGACGGCCACCGCCACGGCGGGCGACGGCACCGAACCCACCCTCAAGTTGACCACCAATCTGCGCATCGGCCTCGAGGGGCGAGAGGCCCGCGCCCGGACTCGGATGACGGAGGGCGACAACGTCTTCGTCGCGCTGTCGTGGTCGACGCTCGATCCTCCCCGCACCTTCGAGGAGTCAGCCGAAAAGATGTGGCAGACGGCGGAGTGCTGGCGCCAGTGGATCACCATCGGCCGCTTTCCGGACCATCCGTGGCGCGGGTTCCTGCAGCGCAGCGCGCTCACCCTCAAGGGTCTCACGTACGCACCGACCGGCGCGCTGCTCGCCGCGAGCACCACGTCGTTGCCGGAGACGCCGGGCGGAGAGCGGAACTGGGACTACCGGTACGCCTGGGTACGCGACTCCACCTTCGCCCTGTGGGGTCTGTACACGCTCGGCCTCGATCGCGAGGCCAACGACTTCTTCGCCTTCATCTCCGACGTGACGTCGGGCCCGGACGGCGAACCCGTTCCGCTGCAGGTGATGTACGGCATCGGCGGCGAACGCACGCTCGAGGAGGAGGAGCTCGGACACCTGTCCGGGTACGACGGAGCCGTCCCCGTGCGCATCGGTAACGGTGCCTACAACCAGGTGCAGCACGACATCTGGGGCACGATGCTCGATTCCGTCTACCTGCACGTGCGCTCGCGGGAGAATGTTCCGGAGTCGCTGTGGCCCTTGCTGAAGCGTCAGGTGGAGGAAGCGATCGAGCACTGGCGCGAGCCCGACCGGGGCATCTGGGAGGTACGTGGGGAACCGCAGCACTTCACGTCGTCCAAGGTGATGTGCTGGGTGGCGCTCGACCGCGGAGCGAAACTTGCTGTGCTGCACGGCGAGAAGGCGTACGCCGAGGAATGGTCAAGCATCGCCGACGAGATCAAGGCCGACGTTCTCGAGCACGGCGTCGACTCGCGCGGAGTCTTCACCCAGCGATACGGCGACGACTCACTCGACGCCTCGTTGCTGCTGGTGCCGCTCCTGCGGTTCCTGCCGTCGGACGACGAGCGCGTCCGGGCGACGGTGCTCGCCATCGCCGACGAGCTCACCGAGGACGGCCTGGTACTGCGCTACCGCGTCGACACCACGGACGACGGGCTCTCCGGCGAGGAGGGCACCTTCACCATCTGCTCGTTCTGGTTGGTGTCCGCACTGGT
Organism: Rhodococcus sp. BP-160; assembly: GCF_019836205.1. Taxonomy (NCBI): domain Bacteria; kingdom Bacillati; phylum Actinomycetota; class Actinomycetes; order Mycobacteriales; family Nocardiaceae; genus Rhodococcus; species Rhodococcus sp. BP-160. The sequence goes on along the minus strand of NZ_JABUEK010000002.1, from coordinate 299,652 downwards.
CGAGATCGGCGAATTGCACCGCGCGAAGCGACTGTGTGAACGGCTGCTCGGGTTCGCGAGCCCGCTGAAGCTCTACGCGGAGGAGATCGACGCGAAGACGGGTCGGCACCTGGGCAACTTCCCACAGGCGTTCACCCACCTCGCGCTGATCAACGCCGTGGTGCACGTCATCCGGGCGGAGGAGGCAGCGCAGGCCGGGCAGTTCCAGCCCGCCCACGGCCATGCGCACTCGTGACGGTCAGTCGAGTCGGAGGGCGTTGACCCACAGGCGCGTCGCCGCGTGCACCAGCTGATCCGACGACCACGTCGGCGGCTCGCCGAGGGACGGCTCCACCACGAAATGGGTGAACGCCAGCCGGGAGATCATGCCCGACAACGCGAGTGATGCGACGACGGGATCCACGCCGCTGTCCGCCAGGCCTCGTCGCTGGAGACCGGCGATGCTGCGCGCGTTGCGACGGACGAACGCGTCGGCACGGTTGCGTCGGAGCCGCCGGAACCGGATGTCGATGGCCGCCACCTGTTCGAGCAGTTCCATCAGCTTCGCGTTGCGTTCGTACGCCTCGAAGTACGCGCGCGTGCTCGCCTCGATGACGGCGACCGGATCACCGTCGTCCGGCACGTGTTCGGTACCGGGGTGCATCATGTCGTCCTGCGACACCTCGAGCACCGCCGCGAAGATCTCTTCCTTGCTCGCGAAGTAGGTGTAGAACGTGCCGGACGAGCAGCGAGCCTCGGCGGTGATGTCCACGAGACGGGCGTCGAGGTACCCGGCACGCTCGAACACCACCCGCGCCGCCGCGACGAGCGCAGCGCGCGTGCGCACTCCGCGCGGCGTCGCCGGCGGGGTACGGAGCAGGTCCGCGTCGGCCAGCGACGGCGGCTCGTCGTCGCTGGGGGACCCGGTGCCGGCCGGCGGGGTCCTGGTCATGGGTGTCCCCGCGGGAGCGACCGCGGACCTACTTCTTCTTGTCCGCGGACGCGTCGGTGGACAGGGCGGCGACGAACGCCTCCTGTGGCACGTCGACACGACCGATGGTCTTCATCCGCTTCTTGCCGGCCTTCTGCTTCTCGAGCAGTTTGCGCTTACGGCTGATGTCACCGCCGTAGCACTTCGCCAGGACGTCCTTGCGGATCGCACGGATGTTCTCGCGCGCGATGATCTTCGACCCGATCGCCGCCTGGATCGGGATCTCGTACTGCTGGCGCGGGATCAGGTCCTTGAGTCGGGTGGTCATCTTGTTGCCGTAGGCACCGGCCGCGTCGGCGTGCACGATGGCCGAGAACGCGTCGACGGCCTCTCCCTGCAGCAGGATGTCCACCTTCACCAGGTTGGCAGACTCCTCGCCGATCTCCTCGTAGTCGAGGCTCGCGTATCCGCGGGTGCGCGACTTGAGGATGTCGAAGAAGTCGAAGATGATCTCGGCCATCGGGATGGTGTAGCGCAGCTCGACGCGGGTCTCCGACAGGTAGTCCATGCCGCCGAGCTCACCGCGGCGGCTCTGGCACAGCTCCATGATGGACCCGATGAACTCGCTCGGCGAGATGATGGTGCACTTGACCATCGGCTCGAACACCGCGCGCGCCTTGCCTTCCGGCCAGTACGACGGGTTGGTGACGATGTGCTCGGCGCCGTCGTTCATCTCCACCCGGTACACGACGTTGGGCGAGGTCGAGATCAGGTCGAGCCCGAACTCGCGCTCGAGGCGCTCGCGGGTGATCTCCATGTGCAGCAGACCGAGGAATCCGCAGCGGAACCCGAACCCGAGAGCGACGGACGTCTCCGGTTCGTAGGTGAGGGCGGCGTCGTTCAGTTGCAACTTCTCGAGGGCGTCGCGCAGATCGGGGTAATCGGACCCGTCCACCGGGTAGAGACCCGAGTAGACCATCGGCCGTGGCTCGCGGTATCCGGTGAGCGCTTCGGTCGCGCCGTTGCGGGCGCTGGTGACGGTGTCTCCCACCTTCGACTGACGCACGTCCTTGACGCCGGTGATGAGATAGCCCACCTCACCGACGCCGAGGCCCTTCGTCGCCTTGGGGTCCGGCGAGACGATGCCCACCTCGACGAGCTCGTGCGTCGAACCGGTCGACATCATGGTGACCTTCTCGCGCGGCAGGATCTTGCCGTCCACCACGCGCACGTACGTCACCACGCCGCGGTACGCGTCGTAGACGGAGTCGAAGATCATGGCGCGTGCGGGGCCGTCGGCGTCGCCGACCGGCGCGGGCACCAGACGGACCACCTCGTCGAGCAATGCCTCGACGCCCATGCCGGTCTTGCCCGAGACGCGCAGCACGTCGTCCGCCTCGCAGCCGACGATGTGGGCGATCTCCGCGGCGTAGCGGTCGGGGTCGGCCGCGGGCAGGTCGATCTTGTTCAGCACCGGAATGATCGTCAGATCTTTCTCGAGTGCCAGGTAGAGGTTCGCGAGCGTCTGCGCCTCGATGCCCTGTGCAGCGTCGACGAGGAGCACGGCACCCTCGCACGCCTCGAGTGCACGCGACACCTCGTAGGTGAAGTCGACGTGTCCGGGGGTGTCGATCAGGTGCAGGACGTGCTCGGTGTCCCCCACCTTCCACGGCAGGCGGACGTTCTGCGCCTTGATGGTGATGCCGCGCTCACGCTCGATGTCCATGCGATCGAGGTACTGCGCGCGCATCGACCGGTCGTCGATGACACCGGTGAGCTGCAGCATGCGGTCGGCCAGCGTCGACTTGCCATGGTCGATGTGGGCGATGATGCAGAAGTTACGGATCCTGGTGGGATCCGTGAACGTCGTGTCCGCAAAATTGGTGATGGGGTACTCCTGACGAAACGGCCGTGGTGACGTACAGAATATCTGCACGTCACCACGGCCGGGGTCCCGGGCAGGCCGGAGGGGTCAGGCGGGGGCCGTGGTGGTGGCCGCTCCGGCACCCGCGAGGGTGCTCTCGAATGCCGGTACGAGCGAGTCGAGCAGGTACGGCAGACTCAGCGGCGAGGTGAAGTAGATGGCGCCGGCCGTGATCGCGTCGGTGAAGACGAGCCTGTTCTCCCGCACCTCCTGCAACGACGAGTACACCGGGTCGGCCTCGAGGGTCGCGCGGTCCTCCGGGGACTCGGTGGCCCAGAGCAGCACGTCGGCGGTGTCGAGCACGGAGAGGTTCTCCAACGGAATGTACGCCTGGGCGTCCTCCTCCTGGACGAAGGCGTCGAGCTCGGACGGGATCTCGAACCCGAGCGAGGTGAGGAAGTCCGTGCTCAGACCGTCCTGATAGGCGATGGCGTTGCCGTCGTAGATCGCGTTCTGCAGGAGGACGGCCTTCTTCCCCGCGAACTCGGGGTGGGCCTCGGCAGCCTCTCGGTACCGGGTGCGGACGTTCTCGACGAGCGCCTCCGCCTCGTCGGGCTTGCCGAGCGCGGCTCCGATGGTGCGGGTCTGTTGATCCCACGGCTCGAAGTAGGGGGAATCGACGTCGCTGTGGGCGATGGTCGGGGCGATGGCGCTCAACCGGGTGTAGTCGTCCTGCGTCATGCCGGCGTTGGTGCCGATGATGAGGTCGGGTTCGAGGGCGGTGACCTTCTCGAACTGGATGCCGTCGTCCTGGGTGAGCACCTCGGGCCGGGCGTCACCCAGCAGATCGTGAGCCCAGGGCCACGTCGCGTCCGGCTGCTCTCCGTACCACTCCGTGACACCGACGGGAACGACGCCGAGAGCCAGCAGGGTGTCCTGCTCGGTCAGTCCGACCGAGACCACACGCTGCGGATCGGCCGGCACGACGGTCTCGCCGTAGGCGTGAGTCACGGTCACCGACCCCTCGGTCGATCCGCTCTCGGTGTCGGACGAGCACGCCGACACCAGCGCCAGGACACTCAGTCCGACGGCCACCACCGTGCGGCGACCCACACGTCCGACACTTCCACGCCTCACGACAACCCTCTTTCACATCGGGAATCTCCCGAAATCGGACTTAGGGTAGCCGAACCTCACTCACGGGTGGTGAGCTACGTCCTCGGGTCTCGGTAGCCTGGTCGGCATGGCAACTCTGGCGTCGATCGGCAAGAAACTGGGACGACTCGCAGTGGCGGAAGGCCCGCGCCTGTTCCGGCAGCTGCAGCGGTCCGGCGCCCTCGACAAGGTGACGCAGTCGTTGGGTTCACGCATCGGCGCGTCCGGTGCCGGTGGCACGTCACCCACCGGAGCATCGTCGGGACGGCCCGTGACGTCGACCTCGGTTCCCACCGCCATGCGCGCACGGCGCATCGAGTACTCCCCCGCGCTGGACGGCGCCGCGGATCCGGGCGAGGTCGTGTGGACGTGGGTGGCCTACGAGGAGGATCCGTCGCAGGGCAAGGATCGACCGGTGCTCGTGGTCGGCCGCGACGGTTCCACTCTGCTCGGCCTCATGCTCTCGAGTCAGAGCAAGCACGACGGCGACCGCGACTGGCTCGGCCTCGGCGGCGGGCCGTGGGACGCGCAGGGACGCCCGAGTTGGGTCCGTCTCGACCGCGTGCTCGACGTTCCCGAGGGCGGGATCCGACGAGAGGGAGCCGTCCTCCCCCGTGATCGTTTCGACCTGGTGGCACAGCGCCTGCGCTCCGACTTCTCCTGGCACTGAACTCGGATCACAGTCGATCGACGGCGTTCTTGGCCTCGAGCAGCGACAACCCGGTCCGCTCGCGGAGCAACTTGATCGCGACGATCGCCTGTCCCTCGTTCTTCAGTGCCGTGAGGCGTGGAACGAGGTCGTCCCACTGCGCCGGGCCCGGCGTGAGGGACTCACCGCGTTCGAGGGACTCGACCGCCACCTTCGCGTCGCGCAGTCCGGCGCCAGTTCGCTCCCGATAGACCTTGATCGCCTGAATCTTCTTGTCGGCGGCCAGCAGTCGATGAATCTCGGCGCGAGCACCGTCATCCAGGCCGACCGTTCCGACCTCGCCGGAGGTCGTGGGCCTGCCGGATGCGGCGCGTCCGAGAAGTCGGAACGCGAGAACGGCGGCGACGAGAACGATCAGGGCGACGAGGAACCATCCAGTGGCCGACATGGTCTCCAGTGAATCACCTCCGCCCGGACGCCGCGAGGGTCGTCAGCTCCGGCCGGCTCTGGCGCACATCCATGCCGCGGTGCTACCGTGTCCGTGCGGATGTGATTCTCCGCCCCCCTCTTCCCCTTCCTCACGGGCGCCACATCCCGCGTCACATTCCTTCGAACCATCCGCACTGGTAGTGCGTTCACTGTGACCCTCACGCATTCCCCGGACTCCCTCGACATCGTCAGCGGAGCCCTGTCCCATCTCTCCCATCGCGCCCGGGCACTCGACACCGGTCCGCTCGAAGAGCCTGCGCTGCACATCTTCTCGTACCTGGCGGTGCCTCCGGATGCGGTGATCTCGCATCGCCGCTCACTCCCCGCCTATCAGGCCGCGACCCTCGTCCTTGCCGTCGAGGCCTATGCCGATGACCGCCCGGAGGAGTCGACATCATCTGCGGCACAACGATGGTCGTCGGTTCGTGGCCACGAGCGGTACCACGACGATCTCGTCGCCATGCTGAGTTCCTGCCGTCGCGGTGGCAGTTGTCGCGGCGTACCGGTCGAGTACCGGTCGGTGGACGTCGGTCCCGCGTCGACGATGTCCGTCCCGGTGTTCGGGTTGCTCGACACCCACTCTCCCGGCGGCATGCCCGTGGCGGTCGCGCTCCACATTCCCGACCCAGCCCACCAGGCTCCACTCCAGATCGAGGTGCTGTCCGGCGATCGAGACGCCGGTGCGAGCACGCTGGACGCCCTCCTCTCGCTCATGACCGACCACGACGTCATGCGCGGGCAGGTCCTGACCCTCGGAGGGGGCGGTGGACGCGGCAACGGCCTCGTGAGGTTCATGGCGAGGCCCACCGTCGCGGGCGAGGACTTGATCCTTCCCGACGGCACCCTCGAGGCGATGACTCGCCATCTCGTCACCGTCGGGTCCTCGGCAGCACGACTACGTGAAGCGGGCCAACACGTGGGTCGCGGCATACTCCTGTACGGCCCACCCGGAACCGGCAAGACCCACACCGTCCGTCACCTGCTGGGACTGGTGCCGACCAGCACGGTGATCGTACTGACCGGGTCCGCGATGCGGCACATCTCGGAAGCCGCCGCGCTCGCGCGTCGACTCACCCCGTCGGTCGTGGTCGTCGAGGACGTCGATCTCATCGCCCGGGAGCGCGAGGAAACGGGTGTGAACTCGCTCCTGTTCGCCTTGCTCGATGCGATGGACGGCATGGACGGCGACGCGGACGTCACGTTCGTCCTGACCACCAACAGACCGGACTCCATCGAGCGAGCGGTCCGGGACAGGCCCGGCCGTATCGACCTCGCGGTCGAGATCCCGTTGCCCGACACCCGCGGTCGCGAACGGTTGGCACGGCTCTACCTGTCGGCCGTGAACGTGGCAGCCGATCTCACACCGCTGGTGGAGGCGACCGAGGGTGGAACGGCCTCGTACGTCCGAGAACTCGTGCGCCGCACCGTGGTGGCCGCGATCGAACGCGACGACCATGGCGCCGACGGGCACACGACGGTGATCACCGACGACGACATCGCCGCGGTGCTCACCGCCTGCGTGGACGAGCGTCAGAGACTGACGCGCTCGCTGTTGGGCGGATCGGGCGTCAGGCCAGCCGGGTGATCTCCACGACGACGTCGAGTTCCGTGGAGCCGCCACCGGAGAAGATTCCCTTGAGGGGTGGCACGTCGGCGTAGTCGCGTCCGATTCCCACCGAGACGTGCTGTTCGTTCACCGGCACACCGTTGGTCGGGTCGTAGCCCCACCACGATCCGGTCCACGCCTCGATCCACGCGTGTGACTGACCCTCGACCGAATCACCGACCACCGCTTCGGCATTCGGGTGCAGGTAGCCCGAGACGTAGCGGGCAGGAATGCCGATACTGCGGAGCAACACCAGCGTGAGGTGTGCGTAGTCCTGGCAGACGCCCTTCTTCTCGGCCCACGCCTCCACCGCGGACGTGTGCACCCCGGTGGTGCCGGGAACGTAGGACATCTCCTGGTTCACCCAGTCGCAGACGGCCACCACGGCGTCGTACGGCCCCAGATCCTTCGCCAACTTCTTCGCGACGGACGTCAGCTGACGGTTCCGAGGGACGTAGGTGCTGTGGCCGAGCAGCTCGTTGAACCTGTCCACCACGGGGTCTGCGGCCAGGTCCTCCCAGTCGAGGGTCTCCTCCGGCGGGACGAACGCGTCCGTCTCGACGACGGAGGACCCGGCCACCTCGAGGGACGTGTGCGGAGCGTGCAGATCGAACGCCGTGACCGCGGTGCCCCAGTAGTCGGTGTACCGGTACGACCTCGTCGCCGGATCGGTCTCGACACGGTTCAGAATGACGTTCTGCCGGGTGTCGCTCCGCGGCGTCAGTCGCGCCTCGTTGTACGAGGACGTGACCGGTGCGTCGTAGTTGTACCCCGTGGTGTGCACGACGCGCATCCGCCAGCTCACAGTTCACCCTCCAATTGTGCTTCGTCCGTTCGGCTTCCGGCGTCCGTCCAGGCGACCCAGGGCGCTGCGTGGAAGTACTGCTTGGAGATCGCCTCACCCACCTCGCGGCAGGTCTCCTGCAACGACATCAGACGGTCCTGCAGGTCCTCCAGCAGAACACCCGGCTGCAGGAACTCGAGTTCACTGCGAGCGCGGCCGAGAAGTCGCTGCGCCTCGGCACGGGATCCGACGCGCATGTCGGGGTGATGGTCGAGGCTGTCGAGCGAGTGTTCGGCCTCGCTCAGTGCGTAGAACACCGAGCGCGGGAACAGCCGATCGAGCAGCATGAACTCCAGGACGCGTTGAGCGTCGAGAGCGCCGCGGTAGGTGCGCAGATACGTGTCGTGTGCACCGGCCGACCGCAGCACGGTGACCCACGCCGGCGACGACGGTCGGTCGCCTGCGCGGGCGAGCAGCAACCGGACGGTCATGTCGATGCGTTCCACGGAGCGACCGAGCAGCAGGAAACGGTAGCCGTCGTCGCGGCTGAGCGTCGAGTCGGCGAGCCCGGCGAACATCGCGGCGCGCTCCTCGATGAACCCCAGGAACTCGTGGGGGCCCAGACGCTTCGACGCTCGGATGCGTTCACCCAGTGCGTTGTACGTCGTGTTGAGGCATTCCCACATCTCGCTCGAGGTGACCTCGCGTGCGCCGCGAGCGTTCTCGCGGGCACTGGACAACGAGTCGACGATGGAGCCGTTGCCCTCGCGGGAGAACGCGACGAGTTCCGTCAACGACCACACGTCCAGGCGCTCGTCGGGAAGCTCGAATCCCAACACCCGCAGCAAGACTCGGGAGGTGTGGTCGGGATCGACGGTCGCGTCCTCGAGCAGCTGGTGCACCGTGACATCGAGGATGCGCGCGGTGTCGTCGGCGCGTTCGACGTAGCGGCCGATCCAGTACAGCGATTCGGCGTTACGAGCCAACATCAGCGGGCACCGTCCTTCGGGGAGTGGGTCAGCTGTTGCTGCTGCTGTTGAATCTGCTGGCTGTTGAGCTCGGGGCCCTGCTCCGCGGTGGGTGACGACGGGGGTTCGGACACGATCTCCGCCCCGCCGAGCTCACGCTCGTCCTCCTTGGTGGCGCGGCCGGCCAGCACCCACGTGTCCTTGCTGCCGCCGCCCTGGCTCGAGTTGACCACCAGGGAGCCTTCGGGCAGCGCCACGCGGGTCAGACCGCCGGGCAGCACCCACACGTCGTCGCCATCGTTCACGGCGAAGGGCCGCAGATCGACGTGCCGCGGTGCGAGCTGGTCACCGATCTTGGTGGGCACCGTCGACAGCTGCACCACCGGCTGCGCGATCCATCCGCGCGGATCGGCCCGGATCTTCTTGCTGATCGTGGCCAATTCCTTGGGCGACGCGTCCGGACCGAACACGATGCCGTATCCGCCGGAGCCCTCGACGGGCTTGATCACCAGTTCGTCGACACGGTCGAGCACCTCCTCGCACTCGTCCGGCAGCCAGCACCGGTACGTGTCGACATTGGCCAGGAGCGGCTTCTCGCCGAGGTAGTACTCGATGATGGTCGGCACGTACGTGTAGGTGAGCTTGTCGTCGCCGACACCGTTGCCGATGGCGCTGGAGATGACGACGTTGCCGGCACGTGCGGCGTTGACCAGTCCGGCCACACCGAGAACGGAGTCGGGTCGGAACTGCATGGGGTCGAGGTAGTCGTCGTCGATGCGGCGGTAGATCACGTCGACCTGGCGCTCGCCCTCGGTGGTGCGCATGTAGACGACGTTGTCGCGGCAGAAGAGGTCGCGGCCCTCGACCAGCTCGACGCCCATCAGCCGGGCGAGGAGGGAGTGCTCGAAGTACGCAGAGTTCGCGACGCCGGGTGTGAGGACGACGACGGTGGGGTCCGCCTCGTTGATCGCGGCAGCGGCACGCAGGGCGCGCAGCAGGTGCGTGGCGTAGTCACCGACCGCACGCACCCGGTGGCTGGCGAACAGGTCGGGGAACACGCGCGCCATGGTGCGGCGGTTCTCCATCACGTACGAGACCCCCGACGGCGAGCGCAGGTTGTCCTCGAGGACACGGAACGTGCCCTCGGCGTCCCGGATCAGGTCGATACCGGCGACGTGGATGCGCACACCATTGGGCGGCACGATGCCGAACGCCTCGCGGTGGAAGTGTTCGCACGACGTCACCAAAGATTTCGGGACCACGCCGTCACGCAGGATCTCCTGCTCCCCGTAGATGTCCGCCAGGAAGAACTCGAGTGCCTTGACCCGCTGCTTGATCCCGCGCTCGAGCTTGTTCCACTCGGACGCCGCGATGACCCGGGGCACCTGGTCGAGAGGGAACGGGCGCTCCTGCCCCTCGAGCGCGAACGTGATGCCCTGATCGACGAAGGCGCGGCCGAGGGCGTCCGAGCGGGCGTCCAGTTCCGCGGCGTCCGACGGCGCGAGCGCCTTGTGGATTCCCTTGTACGGTCCACGCAGCCCGCCGTCGCCGTCGAACATCTCGTCGAACGCCAGTCCGTACTTCCCGATGTCCCGGTAACCGTCGAAGACGCTCGGCCCGGACGAGGACTGCGACTGCGAACGGCTCTTCTTCGCCTGTGGTGCAGCGCTTGATCGGGGACTCATGGTCGCCATGCTGCCTCACAGGTACCCCTGGAGCACGGTGGACACGTTAATTCCATGCAACCTCACGAGTCACGTGCACACCGACTCCCTGCAGCGAGATCACCGAATTGGGTTACCGGACCGACGCTGGTAGTCTCGTACGTCGGACGTGGGCACGCTCGTGCGCACCCACCGTTACCAGCTTTCACAAGCACTGCACGTACGGCTCGAGAGTGTTCCCCGGAGTCAGCCGTCCCGGACCGAGAAGAGACGAAGGATAACTACGCGTGGCCAACATCAAGTCCCAGGTGAAGCGAATCGCTACCAACGAGCGTCAGCGCCTGCGCAACCAGTCGGTGAAGTCGTCGCTCCGCACCGTGATTCGCTCCTTCCGTGAGGCGACCGAAGCCGGCGACAAGGCCAAGGCCGAGGAGATCCTGCTGACTGCGAGCCGCAAGCTCGACAAGGCAGCCAGCAAGGGCGTCATCCACAAGAACCAGGCTGCCAACAAGAAGTCGGCACTGTCGCTGGCCTTCAACAAGCTCTGATCTCTCCCGAGCCCTCGCGGCTCCTCTCGAGAGTCCCTGTGCAGTTCTTCTCGAGAGTTCCTGTGCAGTAGCTTGTCAGCACTACGCCCCGGGCGAGCACGATGCCCGGGGCGTAGTCGTGTGCCCGGGCGGCGCTGTCAGCGCGAACTCAGCCCCGCCACCACGTTCACGGCGCGTTCCACCGCGTAGTCCGCGTCGGCGGCCTGGCCCTTGACGTCCGCGTTGAGCGCGGCCACCACCTGCAGTGCCTCGGCGATGCGCTGCGGATCCCACATGCGGGCCTGCGCCTGCGCCTTCTTGATCTTCCACGGCGGCATCCCCAGTTCGGACGCCATCCGGAACGGATCGCCGCGGCCCGCCGAACCGACCCGCGCCACCGTGTGAACGGCCTCGGCCAGTGCGTCCGCGAGCAGCACGTGCGGTGTGCCGCCCAACATCGCCCACCGCAGTGCCTCGAGGGCGCCGGCGCGGTCACCCGACACGGCCTTGTCGGCGATGTCGAAGCCCGTGACCTCCGCACGGCCCGAGTAGTAGCGGCGGACGGCCGCGACATCGACCTTCCCCGCCGTGTCCGACACCAGTTGCGAGCACGCGGCGGCCAGTTCGCGGAGATCCGACCCCACCGCGTCGACGAGTGCGGCGATGGCGTCGGGAGCGACGCGTGTCTCCGAATGGGAGCGGAACTCGGCCCGCACGAAGTCGACGCGCTCCGCCGCCTTGGACAGCCTCGCGCACTCGTGGACCACGGCACCGGACTTCTGCAGCGCCCCCACCATGGCCTTGGCCCGGCCTCCACCCGAGTGCAGAACGATCAGGACCACACCGTCCACCGGCGTCGCCGCGGCGTCGAGAACCAGCGTCATGGCGTCCTTACCGGCCTCCGCGGCCGCCTCGAAGACGACCACGCGATCCTCGGCGAAGAGGGAGGGGCTGAGCAGTTCCGCGAGCTCGGCGACCGTCGTGTCCCCCGCCCGCAGACGGTCGACCGGCACCTCGGCCCCGGCCCCCACCGTTGCCGCGCGCATCGCGGCCACGATGGACGACACCGCACGCTCGACGAGGAGCTCCTCGTCGCCCAGGACGAGGTGCAGGGGCTCGGGACGGGTGCTGCTCGCTGTCGAACTCACCGGTCGATGGTGCCACGGTGGGCCGACAGCCACCGACGCCGGACCAGCACCGCCGCGCCCGCCGCGACGAGGACACATCCCCCGACGACGGCGGCGCCCCGAGGCCCGGTCGGAGTGAGCACCGTCGCACCGGGAGCGTCCGCCGTGTACGCGGCCACGGCCAGCAACCACCGCAGCGGCACCCACGCCACCCCGGCGACGACAGCCCCGGCCTCCACGCTCACGACGGCCACCACGGCCGCCAGCGCGCCGATCACGGTGACCGGCCCGACGACGGGTGCGGCGAGCACGTTCGCCGCCACCGAGTAGACGGAGAACGTTCCAGCCATGGCGGCGACCAGCGGTGCGGTCACCAGGTGCGCCGCCAGCGCCACGGCCACGGCGTCGAGCACCGGACGCCGGCGACCGGGCGGTGCGTCGGCGGGGCTCACCATCGCCGTCAGCACCGGGGCGAGCAGCACGAGAGCGACCGTCGCGGTCACCGACAGCGCGAACCCCCACGACACCGCCAGTCCCGGATCGACGGCCAGCAGCACCAGCACCGCGGTGCACAGGGCCGGCATCACATGGCGACGGCGGCCGGTCATCACCGCCAGCAGACCCAGCACACCCATGACCGCCGCACGCAGGACGCTGGGTGACGGTCTCGCCACCACGACGAACGCGACGAGGACGATTCCCGCGAGCGCCGCGGTGGTTCGAGGGCCGGCCGAGAGCAGCCGAGAGCCGAGGACGACACACCCGATGACGAAGGAAAAATTGGCGCCCGAGACAGCCGTCAAGTGGGACATTCCGGCCGCCGTGAACGAGTCCTGGACGGAGACGTCGAGTCCCGACCTGTCCCCCACCACCATCCCCGGGAGCAGCCCCTCCTCCTCACGTGGCAGAGCGATGGCAGCGGCCTCCGCGAGAGCACGTCGCACCACGCCCGACCACCGGAGCAGCGCCGGCGCGCTCCCCACCTCGGGTGGCCCGGTGGCACGTGCGACGGCATCCACCGCGCCCACACGATCGGGAGCCGCGAGCCGCGCCCGGAACGTCACCGACACACCCGGTTCCAGTGCCCGCCACGGATCCGGGGGCGCGAACACGGTGATCCGGGCCGACCCATCGACGACGGTGCCGCGCAGCGTCACTCGGCTCGCTCGTATCGGCACGAGCACCTGATCCGCGAACGAGCCCGTGATCGGACGTGGATCGTCCGTGACGACGCCCTCGACCGTCGCGTACGCACCGCCCAGCGCGCCCTCGCGGACCGGGCCCGTCGTCACCTCGTGCATCCGCAGGGACGACATCGCCGCGAACGCCGCGGTGACGCAGCAGGCCGCCACGACGACGAGCATCACCACCGATCCCCAGCCGTGCCGACGCCGGCACCACCAGCCGACGACCGCCACGAGCACGCACACCGCGGCCAGAGCCGCCGCGGGCCGCCACCCCGCGCCGACGGCCACCACGGTCGCAGCCCACGCCCCCACCGCACTCGGGACGAGCCGCAGATCCACGGCCGGTGCGTCGGTCACACCGTGACCAGGGGCGTCAGCTTCTCGAGCCGAGCGGGGCCGACACCGCTCACCTCGGACAGCTGATCGACGGACGTGAAGCCGCCGTTCTCGTTGCGCCACTGAACGATCGCGCCCGCGGTCACCGGACCGACACCGGGCAGGGCATCGAGCTCTGCCTCCGTCGCCTCGTTCAGCGACACCAGACCCGGGGCCTTCCCGCCGGCATCGGACGACCCCTCACCGGCCACGGACACGGGCCCCGGAGCGAGCGGTACCGACCCCGTCGTCGACCCCACCACCACCTGGTCACCGTCCGACACCTTCGCCGCCCAATTGAGCCCGAAGAGGTCCGCGTCGTCCCGGCGCCCACCCGCGGCCGCGACGACATCGGCGATGCGGGACTCGGCGGGAACGGTGACGAGTCCCGGGCGCATCACAGCGCCGAGCACGCTGACCACGACTCCCGCGGATTCCGGTGCCGACGTCGTCGGCGTCTCGGACTCGGTGATCAGAGTGGGAAGCGGCGGCACCGCGGTGACCTGCGGAGAATCTCGCATCACCACCGCCCCCACGGCGCCCACGAGAAGGACGGCGGCCACGGCGAGGGCACGGACGCCGCGGGACCCCGGATCGATCCGGAAGCGCGAGCCGACGAGACCCGCGCGGCGATGCACCGCGTCGGACCGGCCGCCGTCGGGGTCGGCCGGCTCGGGAGCAGCGATCTCGGGTGCCATGCCCGCGACGGTAGGCCCGGGCCAGGACGAGACGAGCCGCCGCCGGGCTCATCTGTGGACGGCCACGACCCTGTGGATCAGATGCGGGCGGAGGCGCGCACGGCAGCGACGACGGACTCGGCCACGCGCACGTGTGCGTCCCAACCCCAGTGAATACCATCGGGATTCGCGTTCCCGGACACGATGTTCTCCTCGACGGCCGCCTTGAGGTCGACGAGCGGGAGATCGTGTCCCACCGCCCACGCCGTAGTCGCGCGCACCGCTGGTTCGCGGCCGGTGTGCACTCGTCCGTAGGCGTCGCATCGATGCACCGACGGGAGCGTCGCGATGACGGGTATCTCCGGACGCACTGCCGCGAGGGCGGCGCGGATCTGCTCGAGGTAGTCGACACTCAGATGCGGCGGCAGGGCCACCGGACGGCCCAGGTGTGAGAGCCGCGGCTGCAGCCACCCGTAGGCGGCGCGCACACCGCGCCGCAGGATGGGCGGTCGGACGTAGCGGATCTGCTCCCGCAGGGCCGTCGGCAGAGGTGACGGCAACGAGTCCATCCCGCCGGTCGCGAGGACCACCGCCCCGGCACGCGGTATCGACGCCCACACACGGGGATCCTGGGTGAGTGCCCACCAGGCGTCGCGGCAGGTCCAGCCGATGCGGCCGACGAGCTCGACGTCCCAGCCCAGTTCGCGCGCGACGAGGGTGGGCCAGATGCGGGGATGGTCGGCCGGCAGTCCGCCCTCGGGACCGTAGTACGCGAGCGAGTCCGCGAGGACGAGCAGGACCGGGCGATCCGCCTCGGACATCAGAGAACGTCACCCGCCACGGCGGCCGTCGCATTCCACACGTCCAGGCGCCAGGAGACGTCGTCCGTTCCGTGTCCGGCGACCTGCACCCAGCTGGCGTTGCCCAGTCCCCCGAGCACCGGCCACCGGTCGACCGGCAGATCGAGCAGTGCGGCCGTGAGCGCGGCGATGGTTCCACCGTGGGCGACCACGACGACGGGCGCCGTGGTCCACTCCGGGTCCTTCAGCAGCTCCTGGATCAGCGGCATCGAGCGCTCGGCGACGTCCACGCGCGACTCGCCGCCCGGCGGACGGAACGCGGCGTCGGCGCGCCACGATTCGCGGACGCCGGGTGAGACGTCGTCGACGTCGAGGTGCGTCAGCCCCTGCCAGTCACCGAGGTGCGTCTCGCGGAGCCGCTCGTCGAGCTCGACGGGAACACCCGTGGCCGTCGACAGCGCGGTCGCCGTGTCGTGTGCCCGTCGCAGATCGGACGAGACGATGCGGTGTGGCTGCAGCAATGCCAACGCTCGAGCGGCGACCTCGGCCTGTGTGCGACCCAGCTCGGTCAGGTCGGTGTCGAGATGACCCTGCATGCGCGAGGCCGCGTTGTACTCGGTCTGACCGTGCCGGAGCAGCACCAACCGACGAACGGACGTCACTCGTCCGGTTCGGTGACGCGATCGACACCGTGGTCCAGGGCGTCGTCGACACCGTGATCGTCGGTGCCGTACTGCGTCGAGGTGTCCGTGGCTCCGAGACCCTCGATCTCGAGGACCGGGCAGTCCTTCCACAGACGCTCGAGGGCGTAGAAGTGACGCTCGTCGTTGTGGAGCACGTGGACGACCACGTCGACGTAGTCGAGCAGTGCCCATCGGCCCTCGCGGGTGCCCTCACGACGAACGGGCTGGCTGCCCGCCTCGCGGAGCTTCTCCTCGATGTTCTCGACGATGGCGTTGACCTGGCGCTCGTTGGGTGCCGACGCGATGACGAAGCAGTCGGTGATGACCAGCTGGTCGGAGACGTCGAGGGCCATGACGTCGGCGGCGAGCTTCTCGTCCGCCGCGAGTGCGGCGATGCTGGCGACCCTGATGGCCTCGGGTGTAGCGCTCACGTGGTGTTCTCTCCTGGTAGGGCTGATGCGGTGGTGGCGGAAGTGCCGGTGTGCTGGGGTGCGGGCTCGGAGACGGTCGCGATGCCGTCGTGACGCTCCTCCCCGGCGGGTCGGTACAGGTCCCGCTTCGAGATGTACTGGACGACGCCGTCCGGCACGAGGTACCAGACGGGACGGTTCTCGGCGGCACGCCGTCGACATTCCGTGGACGAGATGGCCAGAGCCGGGATCTCCACGAGGGTCAGGACGTCCTTCGGCAACCGATCGAGGTACTCGGCCAGATGGTCGGCACCCAGTTCGTACCCGGGGCGGGACACGCCGACGAAGCGGGCCAGCTCGAACAGTTCCTGCCAGTTCTGCCACCCGATGATGCTGCTGAGAGCATCGGCCCCGGTGATGAAGAACAGCTGGTCACCGGGATGCTGGTCGGCGAGATCGCGAAGCGTGTCGACGGTGTACGTCGGCTTCGCCCGGTCGAGGTCGACGCGGCTGACGGAGAAGCGAGGGTTGGACGCGGTGGCGACCACCGTCATGAGGTAGCGGTCCTCCGCCGGGCTCACCGTCCGGTCCTGCTTCTGCCAGGGCTGGCCGGTGGGAACGAAGACGACCTCGTCGAGCTGGAACCGGTCGGCGACCTCACTGGCGGCCACGAGGTGCCCGTGGTGAATGGGGTCGAACGTGCCACCCATGACGCCGAGACGTCGCGGGCGTCGGCCCTCGGGCGGCGTCGTCGGTTCCTGCACGAGTGACGACTCTACGTGGACCTGCCCCGAACAGAGGATTCGGCCGAACCGAGAGACGTCAGGATCCCGTGGGCAGGAGCCGCGACACGACCTCGGCCAGTTGCGCCGCCGACCGGCACTCGTGCATCGAGATCACCCGCCGATAGACGTCGGCGGCCGAGTCGCCGGTCCCCCACTGCGCCTTCGGCTCGGGGTTGAGCCAGTGCGCGTGCCGGGCGACGGTGACCATGCGGGCGAGGGACTCGGTGCGCGGATCGCGGTAGTTGGTGCGGGCATCGCCCAGGATCAACAGCGACGCCCGAGGACCGATGGCATCGAGGTGATGCGCGGTGAAGGTCTCGAAGGAGTGGCCGTAGTCGGAATGGCCGTCGTAGGTGATCAGCTCCGACTCCGCGATCATGCGCGACATCGACTCGGCGAGCGACGCGCGTCCGGCCGAAGCGTCGAAGAACCGGGTCACCTCGTCGGCGGTGTCGATGAACGCGAAGACACGCACTCGGGAGAACTGTTCGCGCAACGTGTGCACGAGCAGCAGGGTGAACTGGCTGAAGCCGGCGACCGATCCCGAGACGTCGCAGAAGATCACCAGTTCGGGCCGCGCGGTGCGGGGCTTGCGGTTGACCAGGTCGATGGGGACGCCGCCCGTCGACAAGGACTTGCGCAGGGTGCGCCGCAGGTCGATCGACCCCGCTCGCGACCGCCGTCGACGGGCCGCCAGCCGGCTCGCCAGGAGCCGCGCCAACGGAGCGACGTTCTTGCGGAGGGCCGCCAGTTCCGACTCGGACGCGCGGAGGAAGTCGACGTCCTCGGCCAGGCGCGGGACGCCGTAGGACGCCACCCGTTCCTTGCCCAGCACCTCGGCGGTGCGGCGACGGGTCTCCTTCTCGATCATCGACCGGAACTCCGCGATGCGGACCGCGGCCGTCCGACGGGCCAGTTCGGACTCGAACTCGCCGGTCGTGGGTGCACCGGGACCGCTGGAGCGGCCGATCAGTCCGTCGAGAATCTTCGCCAGCAGCGTCGACGGCTCCACCGTGCGCAGCGTCTGGTATTCCGAGAACGACTCGCCGCGGCTGGAGCTGTACTTGCCGTAGGTCTCGACGATGTGACCCACCAGGCGCTCGACCTGCGCCATGGCCTCCGCCGAACCGTCCGCGAGCAGCTCCGCCAGCACGTGTTTCAGAGCGTCGAGATCGACGGTGCCGTCCTCGGCGAGAGGCGGGCCGACCGTGTTCTCCTCGTCGGCGGTCCGCGCACCGATCGCGGCCGGGAACCACAGATCGAAGAGCGCGTCGAACGCGGGTCGATGGCCGGGTCGGCGCACCAGCGCGCACGCGAGACCCTCCCGCACCACCTCCCGATCGAGGATGTCGAGAACGGCCAGCACCGCGCCCGCATCTACCGTCTCCGACGGGCCGACGTCGATACCGCGGCGACGCAGCGCCTCCACGAACCCCACCAGGTGTGCGGGGATGCCGGAGATGTCCACCGTCCCGGTCACGGGTCAGCCGAGTCGGAGTTCGGCGACGGCGCGGTCCTGATCGGAGCGGTGCTTGAGAATGACGCCGAGCGTCGACCGCACGGCCGCGTCGCTCACCTCGTCCATGCCCAGAGCCAACAGGGTGCGGCCCCAGTCGATGGTCTCGGCGACCGACGGCAGCTTCTGCAACTGCATGTCCCGCAGCACCTGCACGATGCGCACCATCTGCTCGGCCATCGCCTCCGGCAGCTCCGGGACCCGGCTGGCCAGGATGCGCCGCTCCAGGTCGGCGTCCGGGAAGTCGAGATGCAGGAACAGGCAGCGACGCTTCAGCGCCTCCGACAACTCGCGTGTCGCGTTGGAGGTCAGCACCGTGAACGGCCGCCTGGTCGCCGAGATGGTGCCGAGCTCCGGCACGGTGATCGCGAAGTCGCTGAGCACCTCGAGAAGCAGGCCCTCGATCTCGATGTCCGCCTTGTCGGTCTCGTCGATCAGCAGCACTGTGGGATCCGATCGACGGATCGCCGTGAGCAGGGGCCGCGACAGCAGGAACTCCTCGGAGAACACGTCGTGGCGTGTCTCGTCCCACCCCGCGCCGGAACTCGACTGGATGCGCAGGATCTGCTTCGCGTGGTTCCACTCGTACAGTGCCCGCGCCTCGTCGACGCCCTCGTAGCACTGCAGGCGGACCAGTTCGGCTCCCGCGGCCTGCGAGACGGCGCGAGCCAGCTCCGTCTTGCCGACGCCTGCCGGGCCCTCGATGAGCAGCGGCTTGCCCAGACGATCGGCGAGGAACACCGCCGTGGCGGTCGCCTTGTCGGCGAGGTACCCCGTGGCGGCGAGGCGGGTCGCCACGTCGTCGACGTCGGAGAAGAACGGAACGATGTCGGAGTACGTCTGCGTCACGCCGGGCCTTTCGGTTGTTCCAGAGAGGTGGTGGAGGCGGGTCAGGCCGGACGAATGTGCCCGTCGCCCTGCACGATCCACTTGGTCGAGGTGAGTTCCCGCAGCCCCATCGGGCCGCGGGCGTGGAGCTTCTGGGTGGAGATGCCGATCTCGGCTCCGAAGCCGAACTGCTCACCGTCCGTGAACGCGGTGGAGGCGTTGACCATGACGGCCGCTGCGTCCACCCGAGCCGAGAACGCCCGTGTGGCAGCGAGATCCGATGCCACGATCGCCTCGGTGTGTCCCGTGCCGTACCTGTCGATGTGCGCGACGGCGGCATCCAGGTCGTCGACGACGGCGAGGGCGATGTCGTCGGACAGGTACTCGTCGGCCCAGTCGTTCTCGGTGGCCGGAACGAGACCGGGAAGATCGCCGTGGACACGTACGCCGTTGTGCGACAACGCCTGCACCAGACGCGGCACCGCCACGTCGGCCACGGCGGCGTCGATCAGCACCGTCTCCGCGGCGTTGCACACGCTCACTCGACGTGTCTTCGCGTTGAGCAGGATGCGCTCGGCCATGTCGAGGTCCGCGGACGCGTGCACGTAGACGTGGCAGTTGCCGACACCGGTCTCGATGGTGGGCACCGTCGCGTCGCGCACCACCGCCGAGATGAGGCCGGCCCCACCGCGCGGGATGACGACGTCGACGAGTCCGCGAGCCCGGATGAGGTGCGTGACCGTCGCTCGATCCTCGCTGGACAGGAGTTGGACGGCGTCGGCGGGAAGGTCCAGCGCCGACAGGGCCGCCCGCAGAACACCCACCAGCGCGGCGTTCGATCGCGCGGCGGAGGACGACCCCCGCAGGAGGACGGCGTTGCCCGACTTCAGAGTGAGCCCGAACGCGTCGACCGTGACGTTGGGCCGGGCTTCGTAGATCATGCCGACGACGCCGAGCGGCACCGCGAGCTGCCGGATCTCGAGTCCGTTGGGCAGGGTCCGACCCTCGAGGAGCTCCCCCACGGGATCCGGCAGAGACGCCACCTGGCGCAGTCCGGCGGCGATGCCGTCGATGCGGTCGGGGGTCAGCCGCAGTCGGTCGAGCTGCGAGGGCGGGGTGCCGGACGCCTCGGCGAGTGCGAGGTCCTCGCTGTTGGCGGCGAGGATCGCGTCGGCGGAGGCCAGGACGGCGTCCGCCGCGGCGTGCAGCGCGTCGTCCTTGCGCGCGGTCGTCAGCAGAGCGAGCGCGCGCGCGGCGGCCCGGGCGCGGGCAGCAGCGGCGTGCACGTCCGCTTCGAGAGCATCGGGGGTGGACACCTCGGCGCTGGTGGTGGCAGTCACGCCGTCCAGGGTAGGTCACGCTCCCACCAGCCCGTACGCCCGAGCGCACCCGGGACGATCCGGCCGACGGGAATGATCGCCCGGCCCGATTGTTCGTTCATCCTGAGCGCTGTCGTCGTGGACGGCGCGCGTGTAGGACGAGACGAGGAGATGACTGTGAGCCTGCTGTTCGAGCCCTTGACCCTGCGTGAGGTCACCTTCCCCAACCGGGTGTGGATGTCGCCGATGTGCCAGTACTCGGCGGACGCGGAGGGACCCTCGACGGGCGCGGTCACACCGTGGCACCGGACTCACCTCGTCTCGCGTGCCGTCGGCGGCGTCGGCCTGGTGATGACCGAGGCGGCGTCGGTGAGCCCGGAGGGCCGCATCACGCCGTGGGACCTCGGCATCTGGAACGACCAGCAGACGAACGCGTTGGCCGAAGTGGTCACCGAGATCCGGCAGCACGGCAGTGTGCCCGCGATCCAGTTGGCCCACGCAGGTCGCAAGGCGTCCACCGACGCACCGTGGCGTGGCGGAAAGCCGCTGGCGGCGGACGACTCCCTCGCGTGGGAGACGGTCGGACCCAGCGCTGTCGAGTTCGGCCACTACCCGGCTCCGCGCGAGATGACGACCGCGGACATCGACAAGGTCGTCGACGACTTCCGCTCCGCCGCGGTACGCGCGCTGGCCGCCGGTTTCGACGTGGCCGAGGTGCACGCGGCGCACGGTTACCTGCTGCACCAGTTCCTGTCCCCGGCCAGCAACCACCGGACCGACGAGTACGGCGGCAGCTTCGAGGGTCGTATCCGCCTGACCCTGCGCGTGGTCGACGCGATCCGCGAGGTGTGGCCGGCCGACAAGCCCGTCTTCGTGCGCGTGTCCGCGACCGACTGGACCGGCGAGGAGCGCGGCGTCGACTCCGAGGCCTGGACGCCCGACCAGACCGTTCTGCTCACCCAGCAGCTCGAGGATCACGGTGTCGACCTCGTCGACGTCTCCACGGGTGGCAACGTCGCGAAGGCGTCAATCCCCGTCGAACCCGGCTACCAGGTGCCGTTCGCCCGGCGCATCCAGAGCGAGACGCGCATCCCCGCGGCCGCTGTCGGACTGATCACCGAGCCCAAGCAGGCCGAGGACATCATCGGGTCCGGCGAGGCCGTGGCCGTGTTCCTGGCGCGCGAACTGCTGCGCGACCCCTACTGGGCCCGTCGTGCGGCACGCGAGCTCGGCGCGGACATCACCCCGGCCACACCTCCGCAGTACGAGCGGGCGTTCTGAGTCGGCGCTCGCGCGAGAACGACCATGTGCGGAGTCAGCGCTCGCGCGAGAACGACCATATGACCGCGGCCACGAGCTCGAGGGCGAGTCGCGCGGGTACCGGGTTGGCCGGCTCGATCATCGCCTGGGCCATCGCTCCTTCGTAGGCGGCGACGACACCCCGACCGAGGGTGTCGTCGTCCACCGCCACCTCGCGCCCGTGGGTCGCAAGACCGTGAACGATCATGGGACGCAGGGCGTCACGGAGCGCGGCCCGGTGCCCGGTCACCACGGCCGCCAGCCCCGGGTTCCGCGCCGCGTGGGCGCCGAACTCCGCCATGAGTACGTGCCACGACACGTCGCCGACCAGTCCGCTCAGCGCTGCCACGACGATCTCCTCGAAGGACCGTCCGTCGGACGCGTCGTACTCCAGGGCGTCGACCACTCCGCGTACCCGCGTGATCAGTCCCGACGCCTGTCGCGTCCACAGTTCGAGAAAGACCTCGTCCATCGACGAGAAGTTCGAGTAGAACGCTCCGCGAGTGAATCCCGCTCGCTCGCAGATCTGTTCCGGGGTCGATCGCCCGAAACCCCGTTCGACGAACACCTCGAGGGCGCCGTCCAGCACTCGCTCGCGAGTCTGTGCTCTGCTGCGAGTGGCGGTCCTGCCTGTTCTCGCGGTCACGTTGCCTGAAGTCGCCGCCATGATGCACTATCGTATCGAACGAGACGATACAGATGTGTATCGGTCACCGAGAACTTGCCGACGGAAGGCCCGCCATGTCCCCCGAAGCCGCTGCGCCCGCATTCCGGCGCCCCACCACCTGGGTGCTGCCGGTCGTCGCGGTCTCCGTCGTCATGTCGCTGCTCGCGGCGCTGTACCTCGGCGGCATCCTCGACCCCAAGGAGAACCTCCGCCACTTCCCGGTGGCACTGGTGGTCAGCGACGAGGGCGACGTGCTGCCGAACGGTGAGCAGGCGAACCTGGGGCAGCAGATCGGCCAGGGCATCGCGGACGGCATCGACGCGGAGAAGATCGATCTGAAGCAGGTCGGTATCGCGGAGGCGCAGAACCTCCTCGCGAACGGCGACGTCTACGGCGCGATCGTCGTGCCGAGCGACTTCACCAAAAGAGTGTCGATCCTGACGCAGGCCTCCGTCGTGGCGGGCGACATCGAGCGACCCATCGTGACGATCATGACCAATCCGCGTGCCGGCACACTCGGGTCCTCCCTCATGACCACCATCGGCGACACGGCGCTCGACTCCGCGAACGGCACTCTGGGAGAACGACTCACGACGCAAGTGACCGAGGCACTCCCCGCGGGCGCCACCCTCTCCGGGGCCGCGGCCCTCACACTGGCTGCGCCGGTCGACATCGTCGTCACTCCATACGACCCACTTCCGGACGGCACGGGGCTCGGGCTGTCCGCCTTCTACTACGCCCTGCTGCTCGTGCTCGCCGGCTTCACCGGCGCGATGATCGCCAGCGCTCTCGTCGACGGCGCACTCGGCTTCGTGCCGCTCGAGTTCGGCCCCACCTTCCTGCAGCGTCGCCGATCCACCGACAGTCGCCTGCGCGTGCTCGCCGCGAAATGGCTCACGATGGTGGTGATCGGGTTCGTGGTGTCCGGTCTCTACGTCGCGATCGCCACCGCACTGGGCATGCCGATCCCGAATGCGCTGGGCCTGTGGCTCTTCGGAGTGCTGGCGATCTCGGCCGTCGGGATCACCGCGGTGTCGGTGCTGTCGATCTTCGGCACTCCGGGGCTGATCCTCAACCTCGTCGTCTTCGTGATCCTGGGACTGCCGTCCGCCGGCGCCACCATCCCGATCCAGGCGTCACCTGCGCTCTTCGGGTGGCTCGCGCAATTCGAACCGATGCATCAGGTGTATCTCGCCGTGCGCTCGATCCTCTACTTCGACTCACGCTGGAACTCGGGTCTCGCCCACGGACTCGGCATGACGCTGCTCGGGCTCGTCATCGGCCTGGTCCTCGGCGCTCTGGTGATCGCGATCTACGACCGCAAGGGATACGACCGGACGCCCGCGGTCACCGGGTCACCCGGCGACGAACCCGAGGGACTTGTCGACGACGTTGCGGAGCGGTCGGCCGGCGGCGAATAGTTCTGCGTTGTCGGCGAAGCCGGAGTAGAGCCGGTCGCGCCACCCCACGGTGTCACCGCTCATGTGTGCGGTCAGCAGCACGTGGTCGAGGGTCCACAGCACGTGCTCGGGTGGCAACGGCTCGGTGTCGAACACGTCGAGGGCAGCTCCCCCGACGTGGCCGCTGCGCAGAGCGTCGACCAGCGCGTCGGTGTCGAGCAGTTCGCCACGACCCACGTTGATCACGCGCACGCCGGGATCGGCCGCCGCGAGTACGTCGCGGCCGACCATGCCCCGTGTCGACGGTGTCAGCGGTGCGATGAGAACGAGGTAGTCGGCGCCGGGTACCACCGACGCGAGATCCGCACTGGCGTGGACGGTTCCGAAATCCGCATCACCCGTGCGAGCCGTCCGCCCGACTCCGGCGACGTCCATACCGACGGCACGCAACATGCGCGCCGTGGCCCGGCCGATACTGCCCGTGCCGATCACCAGAGCTCGACGCCCCGCGATGTTCTCGGTCTCCCGGCGCAACCATCGCGCCTGCCGGCCGAGTTCGACGGTGCCGCGCACGTCCTTCGCCAGAGCGAGCACGGACGCGAGCACGAACTCGGCGATCGGCACGTCGAACACCCCGCGCGCGTTGGTCACCACGACGTCGGACGCCGCGAGGTCGTCGAACAACAGCTTGTCCACCCCTGCTGCGGCGACGTGCACCCATTCGAGTGCGGAGCAGCGCGACCACTGGTCCCGGAGCGCCGACGAGAAGAAGTCCCACAGCAGGACCGCCCGCGCGCCGTCGACCGCATCGCCGAACGTATCGGCGGTGGCATGCCGCACCTCGTACGAGGTGTCGAGTTCCTGCACCCGGTCGGGAAGGAGTCCGTCGTGCAGGACGGTGATGATCGGCCTCGCTCCGCCGTTCGTGCGGGAGGGGCTCACGGTCGCTGCTCCGTCATCAGTCGAGCGTAGGCCCGGGAGAGGCGAGCGACCTCGAGCAGGTCCACGGACTCGTCGGGCTGATGGGCCTGCGCCTCGAGATCACCGGGACCCAGCACGATGGTGGGCACTCCGAGGTCACGGGCGACGAACCCCCCGTCGCAGGACGCCGTCCACACCGCGGTCGACGGGTTCGGCGCACCCGTGGAGCGCAGCGCCGCCAGCGCCGACTCGACGAGCGGGCTCGACTCGTCGGTGAGGAATCCCGGCATCTCCATCTCGACGTACGCGTCGACGTCCAGATCCGTGACGAGGCCGGCCCGGCGGAGCAGGTCCGCGACGACGGCGTCCACGTCGTCGTCCGGCAGCAGGCGGCGATCGATCTCCAGCCGGCAGCGGCCCGCGACGATCGACGGTCCGGTCCCACCGTCGATCCGGCCGACGTTCCACGACGCGGCGCCGAGCACCGGGTGCGGCACGGTGGCCAGTTCCGCGTGCAGCCCGTCGATCTCGCCCACGAGGCGGGCCGCCGCGACCACGGCACTGCGACCGTTCTCGGGCCGGCCGGCATGCGCGCTCCGACCGGTGACGGTGAGCACGATGTTCGCCGCTCCGCGGCACCCGACGATCACGGTGCAGGCCGTGGGTTCCGCCACGACACATCCCGTGAAGGCCGGAGGCCGGCCGGTCTGGTCGGTACGGTCGGACACCCATGCCCGGATGCCCAGGCCCGTGTCCTCCTCGTCCACCACGCAGGCGAGTGTCACGGTGCGCGCCGGGACCACACCGCGCCGGGCCAGTGACCCCATCGCGGCGAGTACCGCGGCGAGACCACCTTTCATGTCGCAGGCGCCGCGTCCCACGATCCGACCGTCGTGCACCCGCGAGCGGAACGGGTCCCCGGTCCAGCCCTCCCCGGCGGGCACCACGTCCGAGTGTCCGAGGAACAGCAGGCCCGGGCCGGGCTCGCCGGGAAGGACCACCTCGACGTTCGGCCGCCCCGGCGACGCGTCGGTGACGACGGTCTGCAGACCGAGACTCTCTGCGATGCGGCAGATCTCGGCAACCACGGCGGACTCGTCGGGACCGGCGTCGATCAGCGCTCTCGTGATCCGCTCGACCGTCGCGACGTCGGTCGACGCGCGATCCTGCTGGAGGTCGGCCGCCGTCACAGTTCGGCTCGGGCCGCGTCCAGCGCACCCGCCAACCGCTGCACCCCGACGTCGATGCGCTCGGGGGTCGAGGACGCGAAGCACAGTCGCATCGCATCGCCGAAGAGGCCGTTCGCGGACAGCGCCGGACCCGGGATGAAGGCGACACCGTGCGCGAGTGCGATCTCGAACAGCCGCCGCGTGTCCACTGCGGCATCGTCACCCACCAGCGTGACCCACAGGAAGAAGCCGCCCTCGGGATCGGTGGTGCGCACCCTCCCACCGAGGTGCCGCTCCAGGCTCGTCTGCATCGCGATCTTGCGGGGCAGGTAGATGTCCGCGAGGGACGCCAGGTGCTCGGTGAGCAGTCCCTGTCGCAGGAACTCGGCCACGATCCGCTGGTTCGGCACGTTGGTGCACGTGTCCATCGCCTGCTTCGCGTTGATGATCAACCGGCGAGCGGCGGGGTCCGCGTCCACCCACCCGACGCGCAGACCCGGGGCGATGAGCTTCGAGAACGTGCGCACGGAGAACACGAGCGGGTCGTCGGGAGCGAGCGCTCGCAGGCTCGGAACCGGATCTCCCTGGAAGCGGAGGTGGCCGTAGGGGTCGTCGTCGAGCACCACGGCGCCCCACTCGCGGGCGAGTTCCAGGAGCGCCAGTCGGCGCGGCAGCGACATGGTCGTCCCGGACGGATTCTGGAACGTCGGGATGGTGTAGATCATCGTGGGCAGTCGGCCCGCGCGGGCGACCGACTCGGGAAGCGCCTCGACGATCAGCCCGTCGGAATCCATCGGCGCCTCGAGGATGTCGCCACCGTAGCTGAGCACGGTCGCGGTGCCGTTCGTGTACGTCGGGCTCTCGACGATCACCAGATCGCCGGGGTCGACGAACAGCGTGCACGCGAGATCGAGCCCCTGCATGCCACCCGACGTGATGACCAACCGATCGGGAGACGTCGGTTCACCGAAGGCGTCGCAGAAGGCCACCAGCTGCTCGATCAGAGCCGGATCACCCTCCGTCGCACCGTAGTCGAAGGCATCTGCGGTCAGGACCCGGCCCGCGATCTCCGCCATCGCCGCGTGCGGAACCGCCTCGGCGGCGGGCGATCCCATGGCGAAGCGCACGATGTCGTGCTTCTGCGCGGCGAGCAGCGAGGTCGACGAGTCGATCATCGACCCGACGAGGTGATCGGTGCGCAGCGCCCACGGAAGCGTGGTCGTCTCGTACGTCTGTGCGTGCATGTCCGTCACTCCTTGACTGTCAGGCATCGCGGGTAGGCGGTGAAGGTGTCGATACCGGTGTCGGTGACCACCACGGACTCGGACACCTCGTATCCGTAACCGTCGAGCCACATACCGCCGATGACGTGGAACGTCATGTTGCGCTGCAGGATCGTGGCGTCGTCGCTGCGCAGGCTGATGGTGCGCTCGCCCCAGTCCGGCGCGTACGCGATGCCGATCGAGTACCCGATGCGGGAAGGCTTGTGAAATCCCGCCCGGCCCAGTTCACGGTTCCACGTCGCCGCGAGGTCACTGGTCTGCACTCCGGGCCTCATCTCCGCGAGCACGGCTCCGAGTGCGTCGTCGGTGGCGGCGGCGAGACCGGCCATGCGCGGGTCCGGTCGCCCGAGCGAGACCGTCCGCGCCATCGGGACGTGGTAGCGGCGGAACACCCCGGTCAGTTCCACCACGGTCGACTCCCCGTCCCGGAACGGCCGGTCGGTCCAGGTGAGATGCGGGGTGTCCGCACCCTCACCGGTGGGCAGCATCGGAACGATGGCCGGGTGGTCGCCGCCGAAGTCGTCCGTGCCGCGTACCTGCGCCGCGGAGATCGCCGCGGCGGCGTCACACTGGCGCACACCGACGGCGATCGCGTCCATCGCGGTCGCCATGGCGCTCTCGCAGATCGCCGCCGCCCCGCGCATCAGCTCGATCTCGGTGTCCGACTTCACCGATCGCACCCAGTTCACCAGCTCACGCGAATCGACGAACCGGTACTCCGGCAGGCACTTCACGAGTGCTTCGAACGCCTTCGGGCTGAAGTAGTAGGAGTCCATCTCGAGCCCCACCTGGCCGTGCTCGAAGTTCGAGACCAGGCTCAGTCCGCGCAGCGTGTCGGCCACCCAGACGAAGGGATGGGTGTCCGGCCGTTGGACCAGGGTCTCCGGATAGCCGAACACCTGGTCGTCGGGAAGCCACGACGTGCGTGAGGCGCCGTGCGCGTCCATGGCGCGGGCGAAGAACAGCATGTCGCCCTCGGCCGGCACGAAGAGCACCTGCGGGGTGTAGAACGACAGGGCGTTGTAGGCCGTCAGATAGTAGATGTTCGACGGATCGGTGATCATGAGCGCCGCGAGACCCCGCTCGGCCATGACGGCACGCACGGCAGCGAGGCGGGAGCTGTGTTCGGCCGTACTGATCGTGTCGATCATGCTGTACCCCTGACAGTTTCGAGGTTATCCGGGTTCCTGGAGCGAGCGTAGGTGCTCGCACCCACGGGCGCAGCGCGAGTGACTACGCGGTCTCCGCCGACTCACGTAGCGACGCCGTCAGATCGTGCACGGCGGTGTCCATGTGTTCGCGCAGAGCAGGTTCGAGCCGGGGCCAGTCCTGCGCTCGCAGCAGATCGACGAGCAGCGTGTGCTCCTCGATCAACGCGTCGGGCCGGTGGTACGCGGTCTCGAGGTTGGCCATGCAGATGCGGGCCTCGGCGGCGAGCGTCGCGTACATCCGGCCCATCCGGCTGTTGCCCGTCGCCGCGACCAGTGCGGTGTGGAACGCGAGATCCCGCTCCGCCACCGACCGCCAGTCACCCCGGTCGATGGCCGGCTGCATCTCGACCACGATGCGCGACAACGCGTCCGCGACGCGTCCGGAGTCACCACGCCGCAGAACGGTGAACGCGGCACCGATCTCGATGGCCGCGCGCGCCTGGTAGATCTCGGCGACGTCGGACTCACCCAGCTCGACGACGAAGACGCCGCGATTGCGGAAGGAGACGAGCAGCCCCTCCTGACTCAGCCGCTGCAGCGCCTCGCGAACGGGTCCGCGGGAGACGGCGAGTTCGGTCGCGACCGTCGCCTCGTGGACCTGCTCCCCCGGTGCGAACGATCCGTCGATGATGCGCTCGCGCAACTGGTCCGCGATGACGATCGACGTGGTGCGGGCGTCGAGGGGCGTCAGCCGTCGAGTGGCCGTCACAGCGTCCGCCCCGGCCGACGCGGCACGGCGAAGTACTTCACCTCGAGGAACTCGTCGATGCCGAGACGCCCGCCCTCACGTCCCAGGCCGGACTGCTTGACCCCGCCGAAGGGTGCCGCGGGGTTGGACACCAGCCCGGTGTTGAGACCGACCATGCCCACCTCGAGACGCTCGCCCAGATCGAAGGCCCGGTCGACGTCGCGAGTGAACACGTAGCCCACGAGACCCCACTCGGTGTCGTTGGCGATGCGCACCACCTCGTCCTCGTCGTCGAAGGTGATGATCGCGGCGACCGGCCCGAAGATCTCGGTGTGCACGATCTCGGCGTCCGGTGGGACGTCCACCAGCACCGTCGGAGGGTAGAAGTATCCCGGCCCCTCCGGCGTGGCACCGCCGGTCAGGACTCGCGCCCCGCGTCTCACCGCGTCGTCGACGAGGCGCTGCACCTTCGCGCGGCCCTCCGCATCGATCAGCGGGCCGACCCGGACACCCTCGTGCGCACCGTCTCCCACGGTCAGCTCGGCCATCCGCGCGGTCAGCTGCTCCGCGAAGGTGTCGACGACGGACCGATGGACGAACAACCGGTTGGCGGCGGTGCAGGCCTCCCCCATGTTGCGCATCTTGGCGATCATGGCTCCGTCGAGCGCCGTCCCCAGATCGGCGTCCGCACAGACGACGAGGGGCGCGTTCCCGCCCAGTTCCATCGACGTCCGCATGACGGTGGACGCCGCCTGGCCGAGCAACAGCCTGCCGACGGCGGTGGAGCCCGTGAAACTCAGCTTCCGAGCCACACCGCTGCGCAACCACGGTTCGACGACGCCACCCGCGTCCGAGGTCGTGACGATGTTGAGGACGCCGTCCGGCAGTCCGGCCTCCTGAAAGATGCGGGCCAGAGCGAGCGAGGTGAGCGGTGTCTGTTCGGCCGGCTTGAACACCATGGTGCATCCGGCGGCCACAGCGGGCCCGATCTTGCGGGCACCCATGGCCAGCGGAAAGTTCCAGGGCGTCACCAGCACACACGGTCCCACCGGTACTCGTGTGACCACCATGCGCGTCGACCCGTCGCCGGTCAGGGTGTGATCGCCGGCGATGCGGACGGCCTCCTCGGAGAACCAGCGAAGGAACTCGGCTGCGTAGGCGACCTCGCCGCGCGCCTCGGCGAGCGGCTTGCCCATCTCGGCGGTCATCACGGCGGCGAGGTCCTCCGTCCGCTCGACCACGAGGTCGAACGCACGGCGCAGCACGACGCTCCGCTCCCGCGGCGACGTCGCCGCCCACGCAGACTGGGCGGCGCTCGCGGCATCGAGCGCCAGAGCGGCGTCGGCGGGCCCCCCGTCGGCGACGCGCGCGATGGTCTCGCCGGTGGCAGGGTTCTCGACGTCGAACGTGCGGCCGTCCACCGCGTCCCGCCATCGACCACCGATCAGAATGCTGCGATCGGCCACCGGCACGGGTCGGTCGACCGTCGTCGTCACGACCGAACTCCCAGCGCCGCGTCGCACGCCTCCGCGATGCGCTCGAGTCCCAGCTCGACCTCGTCCCGCGTCACCACGAGGGGCGGGATGATGCGCACCACGTTGCCCAGCGCACCGCACGTCAACAACAGGAGATCGCGGTCCAGCGCTGCCTTCTGCAGAGCGAGCGCGGCGCCCGGATCGGCGTCCCCGGCGTCGTCGACGAACTCGAATGCCGCCATCAGACCGAGCCCGCGGGCATCTCCGATCTCGTCGTGCCGAGCCGCGATCTCACGCAGTCCACCGAGAAGCTGCTCCCCGCGCAGACGGGCGTTCTCCACCAGGCCCTCGTCCTCGACCACGTCGAGCGTGGCGACGGCGGCCGCCGCGGCCACCGCGTTCCCGCCGTAGGTGCCGCCCTGCGATCCCGGCAGGGCGGTACTCATGAGGGCGGTCGAGGCGGCGATCGCGGAGATCGGGAAGCCGCTGGCGAGACCCTTGGCCGTGATGAGAACGTCCGGGGTGGAATCGGAGAACTGGTGACCCCAGAACTTCCCCGTGCGGCCCACTCCCGCCTGGACCTCGTCCACGATGAGCACGATGCCGTGCCGGTCGGCTCGCTCTCGGAGTCCGTCCAGGAACGCCGGCGGGGTGGGAAGGTAACCACCGTCGCCCAGGACCGGCTCGATGATGAACGCCGCGGTGTCGGCGACGGCGGACACGGTCTGCAGCAGGTAGTCGAGCTCGCGCAAGGCGAAGGTCACCGCGGTGTCGAGGTCCCAGCCGTACCGGAACGCGTACGGGAACGGCGCGATGTGGACGCCGCCCATCATCGGAGCGAAGCCGGACCGGAACTTGGTCCCGGCTGTGGTGAGTGTCGCCGCGGCGACGGTGCGACCGTGGAAGCCGCCGTGGAACGCGATGATGTTCGGGCGGCCGGTGGCCATGCGCGCCAGACGAATCGACGCCTCGACGGCCTCGGACCCCGAGTTGGCGTAGAACACGCTGTCCAGGCCGACCGGCAGGACGGTGCCGAGCTTCTCGGTCAACTCGAGCAGAGGTGTGTGCATGACGGTCGTGTACTGCGCGTGGATGATCTTGCCGACCTGCTCACGCGCCGCCGCGACCACGCGCGGATGGCAGTGTCCGGTGCTGGTCACGCCGATACCCGTGGTGAAGTCGAGGTAGCGGCGCCCGTCGGTCCCGGTGATCCAACTTCCCGACGCGTGATCCACGACGATGGGTGTGGCCTGCTTCAGGGCGGGCGACAGCCGAGCGGTGGGAGCACCGGTGGAGGCGTCGGCTGTTCGAGGCACGAATGCTGCTGCAGTCATGCCCTCACTGTCGAGGACGATCGTCTGATTGTCAACAATCTGCAATCAGCCGCGCGTCAGCAGCCCTCCCCGCGGTGGACCGTCGAGATCGATGCGTCGTCCGGCGAGCCAGGTCGAGCGCACACAGCCCGTCACCGTGCGGTCGTCGTACGCACTCACCGGATTCCTGTGCCTCAGTTCCTCCGCGTGCACCACGAACTCCTGGTCCGGTGCGAACACCGCCAGGTCGGCGTCCTTGCCCACCGCGATCGCGCCCTTGCTCTCCAGTCCGACCTGAGCCGCCGTCGCCGCGGACATCCACCCGACGACGTCGGCGAGAGAGTGCCCACGCCGACGGGCCTCGGACCACACGGCGGCCAAGGACACCTGCAGCGAGGCGATGCCGCCCCACGCGACACCGAAGTCGCCGATGTCGAACCGCTTGAGCTCCGTGGTGCACGGCGAGTGATCGGTGACCACCGTGTCGATCACGCCGTCGGACAACGCCTGCCACAACGCGTCCCGGTTGTCGGCCTCCCTGATGGGCGGGCAGCACTTGAACTGGGTCGCCCCGTCCGCGATCTCCTCCGCCGCGAACGACAGGTAGTGCGGGCAGGTCTCGGCAGTGATCCGCACACCGTCCTTCTTCGCCGCCGCCACGAGCGGCACGGCGTCGGCACTCGACAGGTGCAGGATGTGGACGCGGCATCCCGTCCGCCGCGACGCCGCGATCACGTCGGCGATGGCCGTGTTCTCCGCGGCGCGCGGTCGCGACGCCAGGAAACCGGCGTAGTCCCGGCCGCCGGCGTTCTCGGAGTCGGCGATGATCTGCGCGTCCTCGGCGTGCACGATCAGCAGTCCGTCGAACGAGGCGATCTCCCGCATCGCCTCCTCGAGCTCGTCGGGCGAGAGAGGCGGGAACTCGTCGACACCCGAGTGCAGCAGGAAGCACTTGAAGCCGAAGACACCGGCCTCGTGCATCGCGCGCAGGTCCGGGACGTTGCCGGGTACGGCGCCACCCCAGAAGCCGACGTCGATGCGAGCCTCGGGCTCGGCCACCGCTCGTTTGACGTCGAGTGCGTCGGTGGAGACCGTCGACGGAATACTGTTGAGCGGCATGTCGATCAGGGTCGTGATGCCCCCGGCGGCCGCGGCGGCCGTCGCACTCGCGAAACCCTCCCACTCGGTGCGACCGGGCTCGTTCACGTGCACGTGGGTGTCCACCAGGCCCGGGAGCAGTACCTCGTCGTCGGCCAGGTCCACGACGACGTCCGCATCGACCGGATCGTCGTGACCCACGACGGCGACGATGCGGCCGTCCCGCACCCCCACCGTGCACGCCGTCTCGGTACGGGAACCGTCGGCCGCGGTCACGACCGCACGGCGCGCGCGGAACGCGAGATCCCACGCGCTCATGCCGGGGCCTGCTCGGCGAGGAGTGCGCGGTGTTCGGCGGGAAGCCCGTCCCACCAGGCGGCGCGCGCGTCGACGCGGCCACGCTCGTCCGGATCGCCGAACAACCGCAGCCGGGACAGACCCCCGTCCGGGTAGACGTCGAGGCGCAGATGTGTTGCGGCAGGGGCGCCGTCGAGAAGGAACAGGTGCCGCGTGTCGGGCTGGACCGCCGTACGCGGCAGGACCTCGGCCCACGCGGACGGATCCGCGACGTCGGCGACCCGATCGTCGACGGTGCTCAGTCGCACCCAGCCCGGGGCGTTGCCGACGTAGTACGACGTGTCCACCTCCACGTGCCGCGGCACCCCGGCGACAGCGAGAGCGAACGTCGCGTGGTCGTTTCCGCCGCCTCGCCGACGCGAGTTCTCCCACCCCTCACCCATGTTCCGGGCACGGCCGGGCAGGATGATGTTGGCCGGAGACGCGTAGAACGCGTCCGAGCACTCCACGAGCCGCCCACCGTGTTCCGCCGCCAGCAGATCGACCGTTCCGGTCAGGAACCGCGGGTCGGGCACCACCTCGCCGTGCACCCGCAACCGCGCCACTCCCCCGTCCGGATAGATCGACAACCGGACGTGGGTCCAGCGACGGGTGTCGGTCACGGGATACAGATTCGCCGTGTCGCCGTCGGCCGGCGACTTCTCGACGATGGTGTGCCACTGCACCGTCGACAGTTCCTCGGCGGAGGGGTAGCCCTCGACGGACGCGGCCTCGACCGACACGAACGGCGGATAGTTGCCGCGGAAGAACGCGGTGTCCACGACGACGCCGTGCACGATGCCCGCCGCACCCAGCCGCACGAGAGCCCAGTCGTGCCCGTCGTCGCGTCGGCGGCGGGTCTCCCAGCCGTCGTACACCTTGCCCTTGTGGCCGAACTCCGACGGATCGAAGAACGGCGCCGTCGGCTTGATGAGGTTCTCGCGCTGGGCGAACAACTCGTCGTTGGCGGCGCTCACCGACCCGCCCAGAGCCCGCGAGGCGAGATCGGGAAAGAGGAGGAAGTCAGCAGTGGCGGACACGACTCATGCTCCCGCAGAGACGGTCTCGTCCGGATCGGGAAGCCCGCGATAGGCACGCCACCCACCGAGATCCGTGATCTCGGTGAGCTCGGCGGACAGCGAGTCGACCAGGCCCGGTCGCAGCACCACGGCCATCACCGACCGTCCGTCGGCGAGCTCGATGACCGAGAGTTCGAGTTCGACGGGCTCCTCCGGCAGGAAGTCGGTGCGGATGTTCTCCATCGGGACGTCGTACAGCTCACCGGCGATGGAGGCGCCACCGGTCTCGGTCAGCAGCAGGCCGGGGAACTCGTCGCGCACCGCGAAGAACCGGTAGTTCGGCGCCGTCCGCACCGAGCCGAGGAAGGTGTGACTGGAGACGTTGTGGTGCAGGTTGCCGCCACGCATGGCGCCTCCGTTGCAGAACAGTTCGGCCATGGTGTGGGTCCGGTCCTCTCGTTCGGTTCACGCTCGTGCGCTGCCAACGTAACCGAGTTCGCGATATATCTTCCGGCCTGCGGAGCGGGTCTACTCTGAGCGACGCCGAACCCCGTTCCCGTCGAACTCCGGAGCTGCCGTGCGCATCCTCGTCGTCAACGTCAACACGACGCGATCCATGACCGAGGCCATCGGTGCGCGCGCCCGCGAGATCGCGTCGCCGGGCACCACCGTGGTCGCGCTGACGCCGGCGTTCGGGGCCGAGTCGGTGGAGGGCAACTACGAGTCGTACCTCGCCGCCGTCGCGGTCATGGAGACCGTTCGCGCGTACGCGGAACCGTTCGACGCCGTCGTGCAGGCCGGCTACGGCGAGCACGGCCGCGAGGGCCTGCAGGAGCTGCTCGACGTTCCCGTCGTCGACATCACCGAGGCCGCGGCGAGCACCGCGATGTTTCTGGGGCGTTCGTACTCGGTGGTGACCACCCTCGATCGCACGGTCCCGCTGATCGAGGACCGACTCCTCGTCGCGGGCCTGCACACCCGCTGCGCGTCGGTCCGCGCCAGCGGCCTCGGGGTGCTCGACCTCGACCGTGATCCCGACGCGGCGGTGCGCGCCGTGGTCGACGAGGCGGAGCGCGCGGTGCGCGACGACCGAGCCGAGGTGATCGTCCTGGGGTGCGGCGGAATGTCCGGTCTCGACGCCGCCGTGCGGGCCAGGGTCGACGTTCCCGTCGTCGACGGGGTGACCGCGGCGATCACCGTCGCCGAGGGGCTGGTCCGGCAGGGTCTCCGCACGTCCAAGGTGCGCACGTTCGCGCCGCCGCGGAGCAAGTCGTTCGTGGACTGGCCGCCCGCTCGTCGAGACGGCTCGGGTGTCCGAACCACCCGTTAGTGTCGTGCACCATGGCCGATCCTGACACCGCACGTCCCCGCATCACCATCGTCGGCAGCATCAACATGGACCTCGTCGCCCGCACCCCCACGCTGCCCGCACCGGGTGAGACGGTCCTCGGCAGCGCGTTCCGCACCTCCCCCGGCGGCAAGGGCGCCAATCAGGCGGTCGCCGCCGCTCGGGCCGGCGCCGAGGTGGTCTTCGTTGGAGCAGTCGGCTCCGACACCTTCGCGCTCGAACTGCGCGAGACCCTCGTCGGGGCCGAGGTCGACGCGTCGCTGCTGCGCGAGGTCGAGGGCGCGAGTGGCGTCGCTGTCATCACGGTGGACGACGCCGCGGAGAACTCCATCGTCGTCGTGGGCGGTGCCAACGAGACCCTGACCGAGCTCACGGCGGAGGAACTGGCTGCCGTCGCCGAAGCCGACGTCCTGCTGTGCCAACTCGAGACGCCCGTCGCGACGGTCGTCGCGGCGGCGCGACACGCGCGGGCCAACGGCACGCTCGTGTTCCTCAATCCGTCACCGGTGCAACCGCTCTCCGACGATCTGCTGGGTCTCGTCGACGTCGCGATCGTCAACCGCGACGAGGAGAACGCCCTGGGGGTCGACGCACTCGCCCGCATTCCGCACGTGGTCACCACGCTGGGGGCCGACGGTGCCCGCCATCACGGCGCCGACGGCGTCGTCACCGCCCATCCCTCGCCCGCCGTCGAGGCCGTCGACACCACGGGCGCCGGCGACGTCTTCGCCGGCACGCTCGCCGCCGCGTGGCGCGACGGCCCCGCCGCCGCGGTTCGGCGCGCGTGTGCGGCAGGGGCCGTGGCCACCACGCGCGACGGCGCGGGGTCCTCGGCTCCCACCGTCACCGAGGTCGACCGGGCCCTCGCCGGGACGCGTGACGCATGAGTACCCGTGAGCGCGCACAGGAGCTGCTGACCGACCTCGCCGGCCCCGATGCCGTTCTCCGTGAGGACCAGTGGACGGCGATCGAGGCGCTCGTCGTCCATCATCGACGCGCACTCGTCGTGCAGCGCACCGGATGGGGAAAGTCGGCCGTGTACTTCATCGCCGCACGCCTGCTGCGCGAGCAGGGGCTCGGACCGACCGTCATCGTGTCGCCTCTGCTCGCGCTCATGCGCAACCAGGTCGCGGCGGCCGAGCGCGCCGGGGTCACCGCCGCCACCATCAACTCGGGCAACGTCACCGAGTGGGACGACGTCCACGCACGCGTCGCGGCCGGTGAACTGGATGTGCTGCTGGTGAGCCCGGAGCGGCTGAACAATCCGGACTTCCGCGATCAGGTGCTGCCCTCGCTCTCCGCGGACGCGGGGCTCGTCGTGGTGGACGAGGCGCACTGCGTCTCCGACTGGGGTCACGACTTCCGGCCGGACTATCGCCGCATCAGGTCGCTCATCGCCGAGTTGCGCGAGGGGGTCCCCGTTCTCGCCACCACGGCCACCGCGAACGATCGGGTGGTCGAGGACGTCGCGGCACAGCTCGGTGTCGGCGGGGCCGACACCACCGTCCTGCGTGGCGGTCTCCAGCGCGAGTCGCTGCACCTGTCCGTGGTCACCATCCCCGATCCGACGGCGCGCATAGCCTGGCTCGCCGACCATCTCGAGACCCTGCCCGGCTCGGGCATCGTCTACTCGCTGACGGTCGCGGGAGCCAACGACCTCGCGGCGCTGCTGCGCGATCGAGGAATGGAGGTGGCCGCCTACACCGGCCAGACCGATCCGACGGAACGCGAAGCGGCGGAACAGGATCTGCTGCAGAACCGTGTGAAGGCGCTCGTCGCGACCTCGGCGTTGGGCATGGGTTTCGACAAACCCGATCTGGGGTTCGTCGTGCACGTGGGTGCACCGTCGTCGCCCATCTCCTACTACCAGCAGGTGGGCCGCGCGGGTCGCGCCACCGAGCGCGCCGACGTCGTCCTCCTGCCCGGTCCGGAGGACCGGGAGATCTGGAGCTACTTCGCGTCCGTCGCCTTCCCTCGCGAACACGTCGTACGTCGGGTGCTCGAGGTGCTGGACACCGAGCGCGCCCAGTCCACCCAGGCTCTCGAACCGCTCGTCGAGCTCGGACGCACTCGGCTCGAGATGGTGCTCAAGGTCCTCGACGTCGACGGTGCCGTCCGGCGGGTCAAGGGGGGTTGGCTCGGTACCGGGGAACACTGGCACTACGACCGGGAGCGCTACGAACGACTCGACGAGGCACGGCTGTCCGAGCAGCGCGCGATGATCGAGTACCAGAGCACCGACGAGTGCCGGATGGCGTTCCTGCGCCGGCAACTCGACGATCCGTCCCTCACCGGGGATGCGGAGGCGGACCGGTGCGGGCGCTGCGACAACTGCACCGGGCAGCACCTCTCCGCGGACGTGTCGGCCGATCACGTGGAGTCGACCCGGCGGCGTCTCGATCGACCCGGGCTGGACCTCGCCATCCGCAAGCAGTGGCCGACAGGACTGAAGAAGGTCGGCGTCGAGCTGTCGGGGAAGATCAGCGACGGCCCGGAGACCGGCCGCATCCTCGGCCGCCTCACCGACCCGGTGTGGGGACCACGCCTGCGCGCGCTGACGGACGGCGAGGACGGTCCGGCACCCGACGGGCTGGAGGCCGCGTGCATCAAGGTCCTCGCGGAATGGACGTGGGACGAGCGGCCCACCGGGCTGATGGTCATGGAGAGCGACTCCCGACCGGCGCTGTTGAACGACCTCGGGGAGCGTCTGGCGAGGGTCGGCAGGCTGGAGTCACTGGGCGTTCTGCACCGTCGGCCCGATGCCCGGCCCGTCTCGGGCGCGAACTCCGCGTTCCGCGTCGCCTCGTTGGTGGACGCCTTCGAGGCACCCGATCTGACGGCGCATCGCGGACCCGTCCTGCTGCTCGATCTCTCCACCGACACCGGGTGGACGCTCACCGTGGCGGCGCGGGCGCTCCGGCAGGCGGGGGCCGATGCGGTGCTTCCGTTCGCGTTGATCGGTCGCGGGTAGGCCGGAGGCCGGCCGCGGGTGGTCGGGTAGGCCGGAGGCCGGGCGGGTAGGCCGGAGGATCGACAGAAGGGGTGTCTGTCGGCGCGCGACTAGTGTGACGAGGTGACGACAGCTACTCCCGATGCACCAGGTCGGCTCCCCAATCTCCGCCTCCTCTGGACCTTCATCCGCCCGCATCGCCGGTTGTTCCGGTTCGGTCTGCTCCTCGGTCTGCTGGTCACCGCGTCGTCCCTGGCCACTCCGCTGGTCACCAAGCGACTGCTGGACTCCTTCGACGTCCCGGGCGCCACGCGGTCGGCCATCGTCCTGTTGGTCGGGCTCCTCGTCGTGGGGATCATCGTGGGTCTGGCTCAACGTCTGCTCCTGGGAACCATGGCAGAACGCGTCGTGCTCGAGGCGCGATCATCGATGGTGCGGCGGTTCTTCGGCGCCACCATCCCTGCGGTCACCGCTCGTCCCGCGGGCGAGATGCTCACGCGGGTCACGTCCGACACGATGCTGCTCCGCGAGGCGTCGTCCTGGGCGCTGGTCGAGATCGTCAACGGCAGCATCGCGATCGTGGGTGTCATCGTGCTCATGGCGACCCTCGACCTCCCCCTCCTCGGGACGGCTCTGCTCGGCATCGGTCTCATCGGTGTCGCCGCCGGGTTCCTCATGCCGAAGGTGGCTCGCGCTCAACGCAATGCACAGGAGGCGATGGGTCGGCTCGGCGGAATCCTGGAGGGCGCGTTGCGCGCCGTTCGCACGGTCAAGGCCAGTCGGGCGGAGAGTCGTTCGAGCGAGCTGGTCATCGAGGAGGCCCGCGTCTCGGCGTCCTACGGTATCCGGGCAGTGCGTCTCGAGGCCTGGGCGTGGACCATCACCGGTTCCGGGATCCAGCTCACCATCATCGCAGTGCTCGGCGTGGGCGCGTATCGGGTGAGCTCGGGAGCGCTGGCCGTCTCCAGCCTGGTCGCGTTCCTGCTCTACGCGTTCCAGTTGGTGGGCCCGGTCGCCCAGCTCACGCTCTACGTCTCGCAGCTTCAGCGCGGCATCGCCGCCGCGGCCCGTATTCGTGAGGTGCAGGTGATGGACCTCGAGAAGGAGGCGCCCACCGCGGTCGCGGACCTGCCGGCGAGCGCGGAGGTCTCGGCGCTCACCCTCACTCGGGTCACGGCCGGGTACGGCGACGAGGGCGCCGCGGTGAACGCGATCGACATGAGCATTCCGTCGCGCGGCCACACCGCCGTCGTCGGGCCGTCGGGCGCCGGCAAGACGACGCTGTTCTCGTTGATCCTGCGCTTCCTCGAACCGCGGGACGGCGAACTCGCCCTGAACGGTGTCCCGTACTCGGCCTTGTCCCACAGTCAGATCCGCGCGCGCATCGGCTACGTCGAGCAGGCCACACCCACACTGCCGGGCACGATTGCCGACAATCTCCGGCTCACCCACCCGGACGCGACCGACGCCGAGCTGTGGGCGGCACTCGAACGCGTGCGGCTGGCCGAGAAGATCGAGCTGTTGCCGGCCGGTCTCGCCACCGAGTTGCGCGACTCGGCGGTCTCGGGCGGCGAGCGTCAGCGCATCGCGTTGGCCCGTGCCATCGTCCGCCCACCGGACATCCTGCTGTTGGACGAGGCCACCGCGCAGGTGGACGGCATCACCGAGGCCGCCATCCACGACGCCATCCGCGACCTGTCGGTGCACGGTGCCGTGGTGACCATCGCGCACCGCCTGTCGACGGTCATCGACGCGGACACCATCTTCGTGCTCGAGCGCGGACGTGTCCGGTCGAAGGGAACGCACCGCGAGCTGCTCGACACCGACACCCTGTACCGGGATCTCGTCGAGGCGCTACGTATCGCCGTCTGACGCCGCGGCCACCAGCCGTCGGGCCGTCTCGTCGGCCGACGTCGGATCGGTGTCGACGGCGGTGACGCGCACCCCGGTGCCGACCAGGTCGCCGGCAAGTTGCGCGGCGAGCCGATCGATGACGACGGAGGCCAGCGACGACGCGTCCAGCCCCGCGTCGCCTGCGGTCGGCAGGCAGCGCGGAACGAGGATGAGACCGGAGTGCTGGCACACCATGTGCCGTGCGGCCGCCCGCGCGGTGATGAAGTGGGCACGCAGCGCGTCCAGGACCGGACGTTCGAGATCCGCG
The DNA here is from genome assembly GCF_019836205.1 of Rhodococcus sp. BP-160. Lineage (NCBI taxonomy): Bacteria > Bacillati > Actinomycetota > Actinomycetes > Mycobacteriales > Nocardiaceae > Rhodococcus > Rhodococcus sp. BP-160. The sequence continues at coordinate 258,991 of NZ_JABUEK010000002.1, read as the reverse complement.
ACCTCGGTGCGATCGAGCCGACGCGCCGACGCTTCGGAGGGGGTCGCACGCGACGCCCGGCCAGGGATGATGACGTCGATCGACACGTCGATGCTCCCGGAACAGGCGGCGACGACGTCCACGTACTCGTCGACGTCGACCTCGTCCAGCACGTCGATGACGGCCGCCTCGGCGTGGCCACCGTCCGCGCGGATGATGTCGACGACGTGCTGCATCTTCGTCCGGGAGCGGCCCGCGAGGTGCACGCGCGCTCCGTCGCGGGCCAGGGCGACGGCCAGCCGGCTCCCGACGACACCGCCGCCCCCGTAGATCAGTGCGTTGGCTCCGTCGAGCAGCACGTCACGCTCCTCCGCCCACCCGGCGCCGACAGGTATTCCTGCCGCGGGATCGTCCGGCCGGTGGTCCTAGCGTACGGAGGACGAGACGCTGTCGTCCTCGGTTCGGTCGGCCTCGTCGGCGTCGTTCTCGACAGCCGCATCGGCGCCGTGGTCGACCGGTTCCGCGTCGTCGATCGTGCGATGCGCGGCCAGGACGGCCACCGATACAGCCACCGTGACCAGTGCGGCGATCACCGACACGAGCGAGGTGACGATGCTTCCGCCCGCGGCGGCGTTCTCCAACGACCGGACCAGTTGGCCGAGGGGGGTGAAGAGTCCGACCGTGTCGGGCAGACCACCGACCCCGCGCAGGACCAGCCCGCCGAGCACCACCTGGACGAGCCCGAGGACCCCGAGCACCACTCCGGCACGGACGGCTCCGAGTGCGGTGCGCAATGCACGGGCCGCGGTAGTCACCGCGGCGACCCAGACTCCGATCAGGACGGTCGAGACCATCGAGCCCGAGAGACTCGCGCCGGTGTCGGCGAACGTCAGGGCCAACACCATCGTCGACGCGGTGGCCACCGCCCCCAGGACCGCGGCGCGGGCGCGCGGGACGAAGAATCCGACGAGCGCTGCTGCGACCAGGGCGAACGCCGCCGCGAGGTACGGCCACGCGTCCGAGGCGGACCGCACCACGTACGAGGTACCGCCGCCGGCCGGGTCGGGTTCGATCCGCTCTGCTGCCGGCAGCGAGGTGGACGCTTTCTCCACGTTGGTGCGCAGGGTGGAGAACATGGTCTCCATCGGGCCGACTCCCCCGACCAGGCGCGTGGTGCCATCGACGAGGCGTACCCCGCCGTCGTCGAGCAGGACGAGGCCGTCGCGCAGCTGCGCGGATCCGTCGGTGGCACGCACCATGCCGTCGACGAACTCCGAGGACGGGTCGTCGAGTTGGTACGCCACGGTGCGCGCACCGTCGCGCAGCGTCTGCAGGTCGGTCATCACCCCGGCGTTCAGTCCCTGGGTGCGCAGCAGGTCGAGGACCGGCCGCAGCTGATCCGCGGACGCGGCGGCGCCCGGATCGGTGGACGCGGCGAGCGAGTCGAGAGTCTGCTGCACGATCAGTTCGATCTGGCCCTGCGCGGCTCCGACGCCGGTGAGCGCACCCACCACGCGATCGACTCCTCCGCTCACCTGCGACGAGCCGTCACCGAGCTGCCAGAGGCCGGCTCGGAGCTGGGTCATGCCGTCGGCGAGTTCGGCCGAGCCGTCGCGGGCCTGGTGCAGGCCGTCGGACATCTGGTGAGCGCCGTCGTCCAGCTCCACGCTGCCGTCGGACAGCTCGGCCATACCGCCACTCAGGATCTGCAGCGGCAGGACCGTGTTGGTCAGGGCGGCCCGACTCGACCCGAGCGGGTCCGTCGTCGACCCGCCCGCAGTGGCGGCGACGGAAACGGTGCCGGTGGTGGCGGGGCGATCGGTCTGCGAGACCCAGAACACTCCGGCCGCCACGGTGGGGAGCAGAACGGCGAGCACCATCGCGACGGGGGTCGAGCTGGCTGCACCGACACGTGCAGCGGCGCCTCGCAGTCGGGCGGGCCGGGGAAGTCTGACCGTGGGAGTCATAGTGTGCCGGACATTAGCCATCACCGAACGGGAACGGTGGGTGCCTCGCCGGGCTCTGACCATTTATTTCACCGTCGTCGAGACCATTCAGTCTTGATCACCCTGTTCACACTGGTCACAGCAGCCCCACTCCGCGGTACCGCTGCGAGGGTTCCCGCGCCTCCCGCGGGCCGCGGCAGGCCCCCGAGTCGCCGGCGAACGCATCGTCGTGTGACCACACTCACAAGGGGCGAACGTACTGGCGATAGGCGTGCCATTCTCGTGCCTGACGACGAGGGCGCCTGACATGTCCGGTCAGCCTTGTTACGTTCGTCTGCAATATGACGCCAGTGTTACAGAGAGCCGCCCCGACCGACGACATCGATTTCTCGTTCCGCCCACCACGCGTGGCCGACGGGACGCGATTGTGGGAGATCGCGAGGGACTCCCGAGTACTGGACGTCAATTCCAGTTACTCGTACGTGCTGTGGTGCCGCGATTTCTCCGACACCTCGATCGTGGCAGTGGACGCCGACGACCGTCCGGTCGGCTTCGTCACCGGATACATCCGTCCCGACGCCGACGACACCCTGTTCGTCTGGCAGGTGGCGGTCGACTCCGACCAGCGCGGGCACGGCCTGGCCGTGCGCATGCTGCAGGGCCTCGTCGACCGCACCACCCCACGCGGAGCACGCCTCCTCGAGACCACCATCAGCCCCGACAACGACGCGTCGATCGCCCTCTTCACATCTTTGGCGCGACGACGCGACACCACCATCACCCGACGAGATCTGTTCGCAGCGAACGACTTTCCCGACAGCCACGAGCCGGAGGACCTCTACACGGTCGGCCCGTTCGACGGCACGCTCGCCGACACTTCCGACGACCACACCCGAAGGACCTCGATGACCACCAGCATCACCCCGACCGACACCACCACCGACATCTTCGAGGCCCGCGAGTCGCAGGTCCGCAGCTACAGCCGACAGTGGCCCGCAGTGTTCGACACCGCGCAGGGTTCGTGGATCACCGACGAGAACGGCCGCCGCTACCTCGACTTCTTCGCCGGAGCCGGTGCGCTCAATTACGGCCACAACAATCCCGTGCTCAAGCAGGCACTGGTCGACTACATCATGCGGGACGGCATCACGCACGGTCTCGACATGTCCACCGTCGCGAAACGTGAATTCCTCGAGTCGTTCACCACGCGCATTCTCGAGCCCCGCGGGTTGGATTACAAGGTGCAATTCCCCGGACCCACCGGAACGAACACCGTGGAAGCCGCGCTCAAATTGGCGCGAAAGGTCACCGGCCGTTCCTCGGTCATCAACTTCACGAACGCGTTCCACGGCATGACGCTCGGCGCTCTGTCCGTCACCGGCAACTCCATGAAGCGCGCCGGCGCCGGTATCCCGCTGGTCCACGCGACCCCGATGCCGTTCGACAACTACTTCGGCGGCGCCACGGACGACTTCCAGTGGATGGAACGAGTGCTGGACGACTCGGGAAGCGGCATCAACCGCCCCGCGGCCGTCATCGTCGAGACGGTCCAGGGTGAGGGCGGCGTCAACGTCGCCCGTGCCGAGTGGCTGCGCGGGCTCGCAGACCTGCTGAAGCGCCGCGACATCCTGCTCATCGTGGACGACGTGCAGATGGGCGTCGGCCGCACCGGGCCGTTCTTCTCCTTCGAGGACGCCGGCATCGTGCCGGACATCGTCACGCTGTCGAAGTCGATCGGCGGCTACGGCATGCCGATGGCACTGACGCTCATGCGCCCGGAACTCGACGTCTGGGGTCCCGGCGAGCACAACGGCACGTTCCGCGGCAACAGCCCGGCCTTCGTCACCAGCAAGGCCGCGCTCGACCACTACTGGGCCGACGGCGCGTTCGAGGCGTCGATCCTGGCCAAGGGCGAGCGCATCCAGGACGCGTTCATCGATCTCTCGGCCCGCTTCGAGGGTCTGAGCACCCGCGGTCGCGGCATGGTCCAGGGTCTCGTGTTCGACGACGCGGAGAAGGCGTCGAAGGTCACCGCGCTCGCCTACGACAAGGGCCTGCTCGCCGAGACGTCCGGACCCTCCGACGAGGTGGTGAAGCTGCTTCCGCCGCTCACCATCACCGAGGAGGATCTCGATCACGGCCTCGGCATCCTGGCCGACGCCACCGCGACCGTCTGCTCCTGACCGAATCGCGTTCCGCACGTCTGCACAGCACGAGGAGGACCACATGATCGTTCGCACCACCGAGGCCATCACCGGAACCGAGCGCGACATCGCGAGCGAGGACGGCCAGTGGCGGTCCAAGCGGATCGTCCTGGGCGGTGACAAGGTCGGGTTCTCGTTCCACGAGACCACCATCGAGCCGAACACCGTCAACAACTTTCATTACGCCAACCACGTCGAGGCCGTCTGGCTCATCGAGGGCGAGGGCACGCTCACCGACCGCGAGACCGGTGAGACGTACGACCTGGGTCCGGGGTCGATGTACCTGCTGAACGGGCACGAGCGTCACACGGTGGAGACGCGGACCCGCATGCGGATGCTGTGCGTGTTCAACCCGCCCGTCGTCGGCAACGAGCGTCACGACGAGAACGGCGTCTACCCGTTGATCGAGGTTCCTGCCTGACGCCACGGGCCGACCGAACACACCCTGCCGCGAGCGACGACACCCTTCAGGATGCAGCGGGGTGTGTTCGCTCTGTGGCAGGTGTGCACATCCCACCCTGCCGCCCCACCCCAGCCGACGCGGCGACCTACTCTGGAGACGTGACCTCGGTTTCCCCACGCTCTCTCGATCGGTCGCCGCGCAGCGCCCTCTCTCTGCAGGACGCGATGGCCGACGGCCGCGTCGTCGCGCTGACCGGTGCCGGGATGTCCACGGACTCGGGAATTCCCGACTACCGGGGCCCGGACTCTCCGCCGCGCAACCCGATGACGTTCCAGCAGTTCATCGGCGACGACGATTTCAGACGTCACTACTGGGCTCGCAACCACGTGGGCTGGCGCCACATGGACGCCACCCGTCCCAACGCCGGGCACCGCGCCCTCGCCGAGCTCGAGCGCGTGGGTACCGTCTCCGGCGTCATCACGCAGAACGTCGACATGCTGCACACCAAGGCCGGCTCCCGCTCGGTGATCGACCTGCACGGTGTGTACGGCCGGGTCCGTTGCCTCGACTGTGATCGCCTCGTCTCCCGCGTGGCTCTCGACGAACGTCTGACCGCTGCCAATCCCGGCTTCATCGAGTCCGTCGTCGGTGCCGACGGCGTCGAGATCGCCCCGGACGCCGACGCGATCATCGAGAGCACCGCCCACTTCCGCATGGTCGGCTGCGAGGTGTGCGGTGGCATCCTCAAACCCGACATCGTCTACTTCGGTGAGAGCGTGCCCAAGCCGCGCGTCCGGAGCGCCTACGACATGGTCGACGCCGCGCGCTCGCTCGTGGTGCTGGGGTCCTCGCTCACCGTCATGTCCGGACTGCGCTTCGTCCGGCACGCGTGGAAGAACGACATCCCGGTGTTCATCGTCAACCGAGGACGCACCCGCGGGGACGAGTTCGCCGCCCAGAAGATCGAGGCCGGCTGCTCCGAGGTCCTGGCGTCCTTTCTGTGACGGACGGCAGGACCGTCGGCGGTGCCCCGTGGGCCGTCGCGGCGATCTTCTTCGTCAACGGTGCGGTGCTCGGTAACTGGGCGCCGCGCCTGCCTGCGATCCGCGATGCTCTCGAACTCGACGCGTCGGTGCTCGGTCTGGCGCTCGCGGGAGTCGGCACCGGCGGCCTTCTCGCCACTCCCCTCGCCGCCGTCGGTATCCGGCGGCTCGGCAGTCGCCGAGTCGTCCTGCTCTCCGCGACGGTGCTGTGCCTGGCGTTCGTACTCCCGGCACTCGCCGGGACGTGGTGGGCACTGGCACTCGCTCTCGCCGTCCTGGGCGGGGCCGACGCCGTCATGGACGTGGCGATGAACGCGCAGGGGGTGATCGTCGAGAAGAACCGGCGGCGTTCGCTTCTCAACCGATTCCACGCGGCGTGGAGCGCAGGGGCCGTCACCGGCGGCCTCACGGGCGCCGCCGCGGCCGGGATCGGACTCGCCGTGCTCGTCCACTTCGCTCTCGTCGGTGGGGTCCTGCTGGCGCTCGCGCTGGTGGCTCACCGCTCGCTGGTTCCCGACGGACGCGCCGTGCCCGACACCGTCCCTCGACCGTCCGGCCGAGGGCCACGGCGCGTGTTCTCCGGCGCCCTGGCGTTGCTCGGAGGGCTCGTGTTGGTGTGCGCCCTGGTCGAGGACGTGCCGCAGTCCTGGGGTGCGATCTACTCCACCGATCTCGGGGCCGGGCCGGGACTGGCGGGACTCACCGTCGTGGCCTTCTCGTCCGCGATGTTCGTCGGACGCCTCGTCGGTGACGCCGTGGTGGACCGTGTCGGACGCCACGCAGTGTTGATGGGCGGCGCACTGCTCATCGCGGCCGCGTTCCTGGCGGCACCCGTGGTGAGCTCGCCCGTGATCGCCCCGGTGATGTTCGCCGTCGCGGGATTCGGTGCGGCACCGATCTTTCCGGCTGCGTTCGGGTTGGCCGGACGACTCCCCGGCATCACCGCGGGCACGGCCCTCACAGTGGTGTCGCTGATCGCCCGGATCGGGGTGCTGCTGGCACCCGTCGCGTTCGGCTCTCTCGCGGAGCTGACCGGCTTCGGCTGGGCGTTGTGGTCGATGGTTACGGCCGGTGTCGCGGTGGCGCTACTGGCCCTCGCACTCCGGCGCGTGCTCGCCGCCTCGGCTCCGGCCTGACCGGTCGCTCAGCCCGGGACGAGGTCGTCCGCGTGCACCACGGGGCGTCGGGCCTCGGGGGCGAGATCGCCCGTCGAGCGACCGATCATGCCGGCGAGCTCCGCCGCGTCGTACGCGACGACTCCGCGCGCGACCACGGTGCCGTCGACGCCGTGCAGGGTCACCACGTCGCCGGCGTCGAACGAGCCACTGACCGAGACGATTCCTGCCGACAGCAACGAGCGTCGCCGGCCGATCACCGCGGTGACGGCGCCGTCGTCGAGCGTGAGGGCGCCGGCGGTGTCCGCGGCATGACGAACCCAGAATCGGCGGGCCGACAACCTGTTCGGGCGCGCGGTGAACGTGGTCCCCACCGGTCCACCACTGAGGGCGGAGGCCGCCTCGGACGCCGCCGCCAGCAGGACGGGAACACCCGCGTCCGCTGCCAGGCGGGCCGCGGACAACTTGGACGCCATGCCGCCGGTGCCGAGGGAGCCGCCCGATCCGGCGACGACGCCGTCGAGATCCTCGGGACTCGCGACCTCGCGGACGAAGGTCGCGTCGGGGTCCTTGCGGGGGTCGCCGTCGTAGAGGCCGTCGACGTCGGACAGCAGCAGCAACGCGTCCGCGCCGACGAGGTGCGCGACCAGGGCTGCGAGACGGTCGTTGTCGCCGAAGCGGATCTCGGCCGTCGCGACGGTGTCGTTCTCGTTGACGACGGCCACGGCGCCGAGTGAGCGCAGTCGGTCGAAGGTGCGCTGAGCGTTGCGGTGATTCGACCGACGGGCGATGTCGTCCGCCGTCAACAGCACCTGACCGACGGTCCGACCGTAGCGGCCGAAGGAGGTGCCCCACGCGTGCGCCAGCGCCAACTGGCCGACACTGGCCGCGGCCTGCTTCGTCGCCAGGTCACGAGGCCGCTGCTTGAGACCCAACGGCGCCATACCGGCACCGATCGCTCCGGACGACACGACGACGACGTCGGACCCGGCACGCATCCGCGCCTCGATCGCATCCGCCAACGCGTCCAGCCGGGCGAGGTCGAGTCCGGCCTCCATGCTGGTGAGAGCCGACGACCCGATCTTCACGACGATGCTGCGCGCCGACGCGATGATCTCCCGCGTACTCCCGTGCGGCTGCGTCGCGGTCACTGCTCGTCGCTCTCCAGCCCTCGACGGACACGGCGGGCGTGCTTGCGCTCGGGCGCGCCGATGCGCTCGACCTGGTCGATGCGCGAGTCGGTACCGCGGCCGGTCATGGTGACGTCGACACCGGCGGGGGTCTGCGGCTCCCACTCGAAGCTGACGTCGCCGATGGTCACGGACGCCCCGGGCTGCGCGCCCTGCTTGACCAGTTCCGCCTCGACACCGAGACGAGCGAGTCGGTCGGCGAGGTAACCGACGGCCTCGTCGTTGTCGAAGGCCGTCTGCATGACCCACCGCTCCGGGCGCTCGCCGCGCACGATGAAGCCGCCCGGCTCGTCAGGATCGGAGATGACGCTGAAGCCCGCCTTGTCGGTGGCGACGGGCCGGATGACCTGCCGACGCGCGACGGCCTTGGGATGATCGATGCGGTACTGCGCGACCAGCTCCGCGAGGGCGAAGGTCAAGGGGCGCAGACCTTCCCGACTCACCGCGGAGATGGCGAAGACGGGCCAGCCGCGGGCCTCGAAGTCCTCGCGCACCATGTCGGCCAGTTCCTGCGCCTCGGGAACGTCCACCTTGTTGAGCACGACGATGCGCGGGCGATCGGCCAACTCGCCCAGGCCGGCGTCGCTCGACAGGGCGGGCGTGTACGCGGCCAGTTCGGCCTCGAGAGCGTCGACGTCGGACACGGGATCACGACCCGGATCGAGGGTCGCGCAGTCGACGACGTGGGCGAGCACGGCACAGCGCTCGAGGTGACGCAGGAAGTCCAGGCCCAGCCCCTTGCCCTGGCTGGCGCCGGGGATGAGGCCGGGGACGTCGGCGACGGTGAACGTGGTGTCGCCGCTCGAGACGACGCCGAGGTTCGGGACCAGTGTCGTGAACGGGTAGTCGGCGATCTTCGGCTTGGCGGCCGAGAGCACGGAGACGAGAGACGACTTTCCGGCGCTCGGGAAGCCCACCAGACCGACGTCGGCCACGGACTTGAGCTCCAGGACCAGGTCGCGCTCGACCCCGTCCTCGCCGAGGAGCGCGAAGCCGGGCGCCTTGCGTGCTCGCGATGCGAGGGCGGCGTTGCCCAGGCCGCCGCGACCGCCGGCCGCCGCGTCGAAACGCGTGCCCTCGCCCACCAGGTCGGCAAGGATCCGGCCGTCGCTGTCGAGAACCATGGTGCCGTCCGGGACACCCAGGATCAGGTCCTCGCCGACGGCGCCGTCGCGATTGCTGCCGGCCCCCTGCGTGCCGTTTCCTGCCTTCGCATGAGAGTGGAAGTGGAAGTCGAGAAGGGTGTGCACGCTCGGATCCACCACGAGGACCACGTCGCCGCCGCGGCCGCCGTTGCCACCGTCCGGACCACCGAGGGGCTTGAACTTCTCCCGGTGGACGGAAGAGCACCCGTTACCGCCCTTTCCCGCACTGACGTGCAGGGTGACACGGTCGACGAAACGCGACATGGGTGGAGGGTCCTTCCGAAAGGCAGATGATGCTGAACTGCTGAGAGATCGGCGGCCGACAGGGCGCCGAGGGGTGAAACGCCGTCAGGGGCGGACGGAGGACGAGCCCTCCGAACCGCCCCTGACGGGAACGTGCACTGACGTCGCGCGAACGGCCGAAGCCGGGCCTCGCGGGCGCCGCAGGAGAATCAGGCCTCCGCGGCGGCCGGGACGATGTTGACGGTCTTGCGGCCACGCTTGGTGCCGAAGAGAACTGCACCCGCCGAGAGGGCGAAGAGCGTGTCGTCGCCGCCACGGCCGACGTTCACACCCGGGTGGAAGTGGGTGCCGCGCTGACGGACGAGGATCTCGCCCGCGCTGACCGACTGTCCGCCGAAGCGCTTGACGCCGAGACGCTGAGCATTGGAATCGCGACCGTTGCGTGAGCTGGACGCGCCCTTCTTGTGTGCCATGAGAAACCCTCCCGGGGTTGGTGGAGCCGGTGCCGTGATGGACGAGCCCTGGTGGAACGAGCCGTGGTGACGCAGAGACGCCGGATGGAGACCGGTATCAGGACTTACTTGATGCCGGTGACCTTCAGGACGGTCAGCTTCTGCCGGTGTCCCTGACGCTTGTGGTACCCGGTCTTGTTCTTGAACTTGTGGATGCGGATCTTCGGGCCCTTGGTGTGCTCGACGACCTCACCGGTGACGGTGATGCCGGCCAGCTTGTCGGCCCCGGTGGTCAGCTCGGACCCGTCGACGACGAGAACAGGAGCAAGCGAGACAGCCGTTCCGGGCGCTCCCTCGATCTTCTCGACCTTGACGAGGTCACCTACAGCGACCTTGTACTGCTTTCCGCCGGTCTTGACGATCGCGTACGTTGCCATCGGAGGGCTACCCCTTGCTTCTTTGATGCGTTCTCACGTCCCTGGTCGGGGACGTGACTGGTCTCGTGGCTGCGGTTCCGCAGCCCCTGCTGGTCACACTCTTGCGCCGGCGAACCGAAGTCCGGGTGGCTGCGCCCGCTCACCTCGCGGAGGACAGGACGGAGCCACGTCGCCGGCAGCGACTGTCCAAGATTACGGTAGAGCCCGTGGCCCGGTCAAACCGCCGGGCCCGGTGCTCGGCCGCAGCTCAGGCCTCGTCGTCCACCGGCGGTCCGGCCGGCCGACCCGCTGCCCGACGGCGCGGACGCCGGACCGGTGCGACGGGCTCCACGGAGGCGCCGCCCCCGACGGTCACTGCAACGGGTTCGGCAGCGCCGCCCTCGTCGCCGCTGTCGGAAGTCGGTGCTGCCGTGGACGTCTCGGGTGCCGAGGGCACCACGATGACCGTGCCGGCGGAGTCCCCGGCCGGCGCGGACGCCGCTCGGGACACCCGACGACTGCGGCGCGGACGCGTCGCGGCGATGGGTTCGGGAGCGACAGGCTCCGGCGCCGCGGGTTCGGGTGTGGCGGAATCGGGTGTCGACGGCGTGTCCGACGTCTCGGTCACCTCGGCGGCCGAGTCCGATCGGCCGTTGCGGCCGGCGGCGTCGCGCACCGCTGCCACGGCGGCCGTCGCGTCCTCGATCGGATCCGACACGGTGTCCGCCACCTCGGCGACATCGTCCGGATGCAGGTGCGCCGCCATGGCCAGAGCGACGGGATGAGCACGACGCACAGCCGTGTCGCTTCCCGACTCGGACTCGGTGGTCTCGGCCGTCGTCGTCTCGTCGACTCGATTCTCCGAACGGTCCCGGCCGCCGCGCTTGCGACGCGAGCCGCCCTCGGAGGCCTGGCTGTCGGAGCGGGAGGTGGTGTCCGAACGGGAGTTGTCGGACCGCGACCGATCGGAGCGGGAGTGGGAGCGCCCACCCTCGTCCTTGGCCGGCTCGACGGGGAACTGATGCATGATCAGCCCACGCCCGTGGCAGTGCTCGCACGTCGTGGAGAACGCCTCGATGAGACCAGTACCCATGCGCTTGCGCGTCATCTGGACCAGTCCGAGCGACGTCACCTCGGACACCTGGTGCCGTGTGCGATCGCGGCCCAGGGCCTCGGTCAGGCGACGGAGCACCAGGTCGCGGTTGGACTCGAGCACCATGTCGATGAAGTCGACGACGATCATGCCGCCGATGTCGCGCAGGCGCATCTGCCGCACGACCTCCTCGGCCGCCTCGAGGTTGTTCCGGGTGACGGTCTCCTCGAGGTTGCCGCCCTCACCGGTGAACTTGCCGGTGTTGACGTCGACCACGGTCATGGCCTCGGTGCGGTCGATCACCAGCGTGCCGCCGGACGGCAACCACACCTTGCGGTCGAGCGCCTTGGCCAGCTGCTCGTCGATACGGAAGGCACCGAAGACATCGACGTCCTTGGACGCCGAGGTGTACCGCTCGACGCGGGGCAGCATGTCGGGGGCGACGGTCTCGATGTAGTTCTGCACCGTCGACCAGGCACGGTCGCCCTCGATGACCAGCTTGGAGAAGTCCTCGTTGAAGAGATCGCGGACCACCTTGACCAGGAGGTCGGGCTCCTCGTACAGCGTGACCGGAGCCGACGACTTGGACGCCTCGGCACCCGTCGAACGCTCCGAGACGGTGGCCCACTGCGCCTGCAGACGGGTGACGTCGCGCTCGAGCTCCTCGGCGCTGACGCCCTCCGACGCGGTCCGGATGATGACCCCGGCCTCGGACGGGACGATGTCGCGCAGGATGTCCTTGAGACGCTTGCGCTCGTTGTCGGGCAGCTTGCGGCTGATGCCGGTGGACGAGCCACCGGGCACGTAGACCAGGAAGCGGCCGGCGAGCGAGATCTGCGTGGTCAACCGGGCGCCCTTGTGCCCGACGGGATCTTTGCTGACCTGCACGAGCACCTGGTCACCGGGCTTGAGGGCCTGCTCGATCTTGCGGCTGTTGCCGCCCAGCCCGGCGGCGTCCCAGTCGACCTCGCCGGCGTACAGCACACCGTTGCGGCCCTTGCCGATGTCGATGAACGCGGCTTCCATGCTGGGTAGCACGTTCTGCACGCGGCCGAGGTACACGTTGCCCACGATGGAGCCCGAGGCCGTGCTGGTGACGAAGTGTTCGACGAGAACGCCGTCCTCGAGCACCGCGACCTGGGTCAGGTCCGGGTGCCCGGCCAGCGACTTCTCGCGCACGACCATCGTCCGGTCCACCGACTCGCGGCGCGCGAGGAACTCGGACTCGGTCAGGATCGGCGGACGGCGACGGCCGGCGTCACGACCGTCGCGGCGACGCTGACGCTTCGCCTCGAGCCGGGTCGACCCGGTGATGCCCTGGACCTCGTCCTTGGACTTGGCCGCGCGCTGACGCGGCTCGCGTTCGTGCACCACCGTGTTGGGCGGATCGTCGTCGGTCGTGGTCTCGGAGTCCGCGCTCTCGCCACCGCTCTTGCGGCGACGACGGCGGCGCCGACGACGGCTCGCGCTGTCCCCGGTCGAGTCGTCGTCGTTGTCCCCGGAGGCACCGTCGTTCTCCCCGGAGGCACCGTCGGTGTCCTCCGCGGACGGTTCCGTCTCGCCGGCAGTGGTGTCGGTCGTGCTCGACGCGTCGGTCGAATCGGTGGTCTCGGGCGCGTCCGAGTCGGCGGACGTGTCCGCCCGCGACCCACGACGGCTGCGCGAGCGGCGGCTCGAGGAGCGCTTCGGCGCGTCGTCGCCCTCCGCGGCGTCGTCCGTGTCCGTGGTCTCCGGTTCCGCCGTCGCGTCCTCGGCGGCAGGCGCATCGGAGCGATCCGCGGCGGACTCGTCCGACTCGTCGTCGTCGTTCTGATCGTCGTTCTGGTTGTCGTCGTTCTGGTTGTCACCGCGTCCGCGACCACGGCCACGACGGCCACGGCGGCGGCGGCGAGGACCGGACGATCCGTCCTGCTCGTTCGCGTCGTCGTCGGTGCCCTCGTCGGACGCGGAGGCATCGGACGAGGAGGTGTCGGACTCGGTCGCCGTCTCGACGACAGGGGTGCTCTCGGCGGGGGCGGACACCTCGACAGGGGTGGACACGTCGGCAGTGCCGTCGGCCTCGGGTGCGTCCGCTGTCGTGGTCTCGTCGACCTCCGCCTTCTTCGGCGCGGATCGAGCGCGACGTGCCCGCGTCCGGGGAGCCTTCGGCGCCTCGGTGACCTCGGGCTGCAGGAACAGCGGCGCGGTGGCGGGGTCGGCGGACGACGGGGCCGTCGCCTCGGCCGTCTCGATGTTCGTGAAGAGGTCCGGCTCGGTGGGAGAGGCCGGACTCTCGTCGGCCGTGGACGCCGAGCTGGTCTCCTCGGCGGCGGGAGGTGTGCTCTCGGCAGCGGGCAGATCTGCCACGTCGGCGGCGTCGAGCGCCGGAGCACCCAGTGCGGAGGCGACGGTCTGCGCGTCGTCACGAACGACGCTGGACTGGACGCTGCGGACGTCCACGCCCATCTCGGCCAGCTGGGCGACGACCTGCTTGCTGGTCACTCCCAGCAGCTTGGCGAGCGCGTGAACGCGGATGCGCTCGGGGAAGGTGGGGGCGCCCTGATCGAGCGGCTCCTGGGGCGGCACGGTGTCGGCCACGTGTTCTCCTCGGGCTCCCGGGCGCGAACATCCACGGCCGAGGTGCCCGATCGGGCGTCGTCCGTCGAATGGCACGCGGCCACGCGGGAGTCATGGTTCGTTCGCGGGATCGGACGATCCGACGAAAAAGCGGGTTCGCACTGCGTCAGGTCGTCGACCGGAACGGTCGGCGACTGTCACCGCACTGCCTGGGCGGATGGCCGATCCGAGCACCTGATCTTCAGCGGGACGCGTCGGCGGTGCGAGAAGGAGACTCGCATCGATGCCTGCGCGTGTTCGCGATGACGGGCTTCGGTCCGTGATTGTCATCCGGTCACGTTCGCGTGGTGCGCGTCGCGACCTAGGCCAGTATCCCACACTCCCCGACCGCCGCGTGCCAATGCGGGGTTCGCGGTGCGGCCCGGCGGTCGGGGGTGGGACTCGAGGTGGAGCGTCAGCCGAGCTCGGGGAACCAGAGCGCGATCTCACGAGCAGCGGACTCGGGCGAGTCGGAGCCGTGGACCAGGTTCTTCTGTCCGTCCAGCGCGAGGTCGGCGCGGATGGTGCCGGGCGTCGCCTTGGCCACGGGGTCGGTGCCACCGGCGATCTGACGGAAGGCCTCGATGGAACGAGGACCCTCGAGCACCGCCGCGACGAGCGGTCCCGAGGTGATGAACTCGATGAGGTCGGGGAAGAACGGCCGCTCGGCGTGCTCGGCGTAGTGCTTCTCCGCCACCTCGCGGTCCACCGTCAGGAGCTTCAGGGCGACGAGGTCGAGCCCCTTGCGCTCGATACGGCCGAGGATGTCGCCGACGTAGCGACGTTCGACGCCGTCCGGCTTGATCAGTACGAGAGTGCGTTCGGTCACGAGCGCTGAGCCTAGAGGACCCTCGATCGGCCCCGGAGCACCGGCGTCATTCTCGCTGGCTCGGCAACCGGCCCTCGGCGATGCGCTTGCGGAGATCGCGGCGCAGATACAGCAGGTACACCCACACGGCGAGGAACAGCACGCCCACGACGGCGATCGACGGGTGCGCGAAGAAGCCGAGGATCACCAGGACCTGCAGCGCGAGATCGAAGGACAGAGCCCACGACCGACCCTGCAGTCCTGCACCGAGCAGCATGACCACGCCCAGCGCGATGATGTACGTCCCACTGATCCACGTGAGTCCGCCGCCGACGGTCGCGACGACCGGGAGCGACAGGAAGACGACGATCGCCTCGAGGACGAGGGTGCCGGCGCAGACGCCGCGGAACCCCTTCCACGGATCGCGTGCGGGCGGCGGGACCTGGCCCGCCTCGGGGACTGTCATACCGGGTCCTTCCCGAAGAGAGTGCGTGCCGCACCGGCGGTCACCACGGATCCCGTGACGACGACGCCGGCACCGGAGACGGCCTCACCCTCGTCCGCGACGTCCTCCGCGATGCCGATCGCGATCTCGAGTGCGTCCGGGAGCGTCTCCGCGACGACGACACGCTCGTCGCCGAACTTGGCCACGGCGGCGTCGGCGAGTGCCTCGACGTCGAGCCCGCGCGGGGAGCCGTTGTGGGTCACGACGATCTCGTCGAGTACGGGTTCGAGTGCCTGCAGAATGCCGTCGACGTCCTTGTCCTTCATCACGGACACGACGCCGACGAGCTTGCGGAAGTCGAACTCGGCCGTCAGCGTCGCGGCGAGTGCGGCGGCGCCGTGCGGGTTGTGCGCGGCGTCGACGAAGACCGTCGGTGCGTTGCGCACCCGCTCGAGTCGGCCCGGGTTCACCACCGAGGCGAAACCCTCGCGCACCGTCTCGACGTCGAGTCCGTGGTCGGCACCCGCGCCGAAGAACGCCTCGACCGCCGCGAGGGCCAGCGAGGCGTTGCGCGCCTGGTGTTCACCGTGGAGCGGAAGGAAGATGTCGTCGTACACGCCGCCGAGGCCGCGGAGCTCGAGCTGCTGACCGCCGACCGCGACGCGACGGGCCAGGACCACGAACTCGGACCCGGCGCGGGCCACCGCCGCGTCCATCTCCACGGCACGCCGCAACAGGACGTCGGTGACCTCGGGTTGCTGCTCGTCGAGAACCGCCACCGTGTCGACCGGATCGAGCCGTTCGGGGGCCTTCTTGATGATGCCGGCCTTCTCCTCGGCGATACCGGCCAGATCGGTACCGAGGTACTCGATGTGGTCGATACCGATCGGGGTGATGACGGAGACCTGCGCGTCCACCACGTTGGTGGCGTCCCACCGCCCGCCGAGACCCACCTCGACGACGGCGACGTCGACCGGGGCCTCCGCGAACGCCGCGAACGCCATCGCGGTCACCACCTCGAACTTGCTCATTCTGGGCCCGCCCGCGGCCTCCGACTGCGCGTCGATCATCTCGACGTACGGCAGGATGTCGCGGTACGTGTCGACGTACTGGCGAGGGGTCAGCGGCACCCCGTCGACCGCGATCCGCTCGGTGGCCAACTGCAGGTGGGGGCTGGTGGTGCGACCGGTGCGCCGGTGGAACGCCCGCAGCAGCGACTCGATCATCCGGGTGACCGACGTCTTGCCGTTGGTGCCCGCGACGTGGATGGACGGGTAGCTCGCCTGCGGGGACCCGAGCAGGTCCATCAGCGCACTGATGCGCGTGAGCGACGGCTCGATGGTCGTCTCGCCCCAGCGCTGGTCCAGTTCGGACTCCACCAGCGTGAACTCGGCGAGATCGACCGGGGAGGGTCCCGTCACCCCCTCCGGCCCGGAGTTTCCCGGATAGCTCACGCCGGCCCCATCTCACGCAGACGTGCGGTGATGCGCTCGACGTCCTCGCGGGCGATCTGCTGCCGTGCGCGGATCTTGTCCACGACCGCCTCGGGGGCCTTGCCGATGAAGGCCTCGTTGCCCAGCTTGGCCGTGGTGGCGGCGAGTTCCTTCTCCGCGGCCGCGAGATCCTTCTCGGCGCGCTTGCGCTCGGCCGCCACGTCGACGGTGCCGGACGTGTCGACGGAGACGACGACGGTACCGAGCGAGAGTCGAACCTCGATGGACGCCGTCTCGGCGAAGTCCTCCTCCGGCTCCGTCAGGAAGGCGAGCGCACGGGTCGCGGGGATCTGTGCCGTGAGGTCCGCCTCCTCGACCCCGAGCAGCCGCGCCGGGACCTTCTGCTTCGGCTTCACGCCCTGGTCGCTGCGGAAGCGGCGCACCTCGGTGATGAGCTTCTGCATGTCGGACACGCGTTGCAACGCGACGGGATCGGCTCCGACCCCGGTCTCCTTCGGCCACGGTGCGACCACGATGCTCTCGCCGCCCGTGAGCGCCTTCCAGAGCGTCTCGGTGACGAACGGGACGACCGGATGCAGCAGGCGGAGAATGGAGTCGAGCACGACACCGAGGACGATACGAGTGGGTTCCGCCGCGCTCTCCGACGAGAACTGCACCTTGGCCAGTTCGAGGTACCAGTCGCAGACCTCGTCCCAGGCGAAGTGGTACAGCGCCTCGCACGCCTTGCCGAACTCGTAGCGGTCCAGCGCGTCGTCCACCTCGGCGCGTACCGTCGCCAGCCGGTCGAGGATCCAGCGGTCGGCGTCCGTGAGCGTCTCGCGGGCCGGGAGATCCCGCACCACAGCGCCGTTCATCAACGCGAACTTGGTGGCGTTGAACAGCTTGGTGGCGAAGTTGCGCGAACTCTGCGCGTTGTCCTCGCCCACCGAGAGGTCACCGCCGGGATGCGCGCCGCGCGCCAGCGTGAAACGCAGTGCATCCGCACCGAATCGGTCGACCCAGTCGAGAGGGTCGATGCCGTTGCCCTTCGACTTCGACATCTTGCGGCCGAACTCGTCACGCACCAGCCCGTGCAGGAACACGTCGCGGAACGGCACCGGACCGGGCAGCTCGTCGCCGACGGTGGTGCCGAACATCATCATGCGGGCGACCCAGAAGAACAGGATGTCGTAACCCGTGACGAGAACGCTGGTGGGATAGAACTTCTCGAGGTCGGGAGTGCGGTCGGGCCAGCCCATCGTCGAGAAGGGCCACAGGCCGGACGAGAACCACGTGTCCAACACGTCCGGGTCCTGCACCCAGCCCTCGGGCGGCGTCTCGTCGGGGCCCAGGCAGACCGTCTCACCGTCGGGTCCGTACCAGATGGGGATGCGGTGCCCCCACCACAGCTGGCGCGAGATGCACCAGTCGTGCATGTCGTCCACCCAGGCGAACCACCGCGGTTCCTGACTCTTCGGGTGCACCACGGTGCGCCCGTCGCGCACGGCGTCGCCGGCGGAGGCCGCCAACGTGGTGACGTTCACCCACCACTGGAGGGAGAGTCGCGGCTCGATGGGCTCGCCGCTGCGCTCGGAATGGCCGACACTGTGGACGTACGGACGCTTCTCGGCGACGACGCGGCCCTGCTCCGCGAGTGCCTCGCGCACGGCGACACGAGCCTCGAAGCGGTCCATACCGTCGAACTGCGTTCCGGTGTCGGCGATCCGGCCCGACGTGTCCATGATCGACGGCATCGGCAAGCTGTGCCGGAGACCCATCTCGAAGTCGTTGGGGTCGTGTGCCGGCGTGATCTTCACGGCGCCGGTGCCGAACTCGGGGTCGACGTAGTCGTCGGCGACGACCGGGATCTCGCGGTCGAGGAACGGGTGCGGAAGCGTCGTTCCCACGAGGTCCCGGTAGCGCTCGTCGTCGGGGTGAACGGCGACAGCGGTGTCGCCGAGCATCGTCTCGACACGAGTGGTGGCGACCACCACGTGCGGTTCGTCGTCGTTCAACGACCCGTAGCGCAGCGAGACCAGTTCGCCCTCGACGTCCTCGTACTTGACCTCGATGTCGGAGATCGCCGTCTTCAGCACCGGCGACCAGTTGACGAGGCGCTCGGCGCGGTAGATCAGGCCACGATCATGGAGCAGCTTGAACATGGTCTGGACGGCACGCGAGAGGCCCTCGTCCATCGTGAACCGCTCGCGGCTCCAGTCGACGCCGTCACCGATCCGGCGCATCTGCTCGCCGATGGTGCCGCCGGACTCACGCTTCCACTCCCACACCTTCTCGATGAAGGCGTCCCGGCCCAGTTCGTCCTTGGACGTTCCCTCGGCGACGAGTTGCTTCTCCACGAGCGACTGCGTGGCGATGCCCGCGTGGTCCATGCCGGGAAGCCACAGCACCTCGTAGCCCTGCATCCGCTTGCGACGGGACAGGACGTCCATCAGTGTGTGATCGAGGGCATGGCCCATGTGCAGGCTGCCGGTGACGTTGGGCGGCGGGAGCACGATCGAGTACCCCGGCTTCGCGCTGTCCGGATCGGCGACGAAGTACCCGGAGTCGACCCATCCCTGGTAGAGGCCTGCTTCCACGTCACCGGGATTCCAGGCCTTGGGCAGGCGGTCGGCAGGGTTCTCGTCGGGCGCTGTCGTCGATCTGGTCACCGGGTGATTCTAGTGCGCGTCGGGATCGACGGTCCGGCCCGGTCGCGCCGCGAGGATCTCGGGCATCGGAGTGGATTGTCCGAGTACGTGCTCGGCCAGGAAGGCGTGCACGGCGCCGTACCAGACAGCGGTGTGCTGCGGCGAGAGGATCCAGTGGTTCTCGTCGGGGAAGTACAGGAACCGGTGCACGGTCTCCCCGTTCTCGTCGGCGGGAGAACCGGACTCGGACAACAGCTCCCACCACAACCGCAGCGCTTCGCCCACGGGCACGCGATAGTCCTTGTCGCCGTGGATCACCAGCATCGGGGTGACGATGTCCGCGACGGCCAGGTGCGGTGAGTTCTCGAACGCCATCTCCGGCGTCATCTCGTGCGCCCAGTACGACGCCTCGTCGGTGGTGGGACCGAACTGGTCCAGCGCCCACAGACCGGCGTGCGAGACGATCGCCCGGAAGCGGTCGGTGTGACCTGCGACCCAGTTGGCCATGTAGCCGCCGAACGAGCCGCCCATCATCGCCGTGCGCGTGGAGTCGATGTCCTCGCGTTGCTCGACGGCGTCGGTGACGGCCATCAGGTCCGTGTAGGGCTCCGTCCCCCATCGGCCCCAGCCGCGCTGCACGAACGCCTGCCCGTACCCGGTGGACAGTGCCGGATCGGGGAGCAGGACGGCGAATCCCTGGGCCACCAGCATCCACGGATTCCAGCGCCACGACCAGGCGTTCCACGATCCGAGCGGTCCGCCGTGCGCCCACAGCACCAGCGGCGCGGGCCAGTCGGCGGACGTGCCCGTGGGGAGAGCCAACCAGGCGCGCACCCGCACACCGTCCTCGGCGGTGGTCTCGACGTCCTCGAGGGTGCCCGGCAGTGCCGGCGTGGCGGCCGGTGATCGCAGCTCGGTCACCGCACCGTCGACGAGCGTGATCCGGACCGGATGCGGCGGAACGAGATACGACGAGCGCAGCGCGTGGACGACATCACCGTCCGGAGCCGGGCGCAGGTCGGTGTAGGCGTGGTCGTCCTGCGTCAGGCGGCGGGCCGCGTCGCGCGTCACGACGAAGATCGGTGCCCGGCCGTCGTCGTCCGCCGTCACCAGGATGCTGCGCCCGTCGGCGGACCACACCGGCGACGACGGCCACCGGTCCCACCCGGCCGCCCACTGCTCCGGCAGCCCGGTCGTCAGGTCGAGGACGTGCAGCGTGGTCCGCGGCGCCGCATCCGGTTCCGGATGCGTCTCGCGCACAAAGGCGACGCGCGTTCCGTCCGGCGAGACGGCAGGGGCTCCGACGTCGGCCACCGGGTCGTCGACCAGCACGGCGTCGGCACCGTCCGAGGTGTCGATCCGGACGAGCACGTGCCGTGTGGTGGCATCGGCTCCCGCGACCCTGCGTGTGGCCACCAGCCACGAGCCGTCGGGAGCCACCGCGACGGAGGTGTCGCGGTACGCGCCGCCGCCCGCCGAACCGCCGGGTCGCGGCGTCACCGTCCGCAGTGCGACGTCGGTGTCCTCAGTGTCGCCGAGGTTCCCCACGAAGACGTGCGTGGACGCCGGACCGAGGTCGCTGTCCCAGTGCCGCATCGGATATCCGCTGTGCAGGATCGCGGAGACGGCCTTGTCCTTCCGCAGCGCGCGCAGCGTCTCGTCACGGTCGACGTCGCCCAGAACCTCACCGGAGACAGCGAACACCGGCGCGTCGGTCGCGGCCACGACTCCCCCGACCCCTCCGCCGCGGTGCGCGACTCTGCGGGCCTCTCCGCCCCGCGAGGACAGCGCCCACACCGCGGACGGTGCGTCGTCGTCACCGGACGCCGCTCGCACGAAGAGCAGGTCGCCGTTCGCGGCGAAGGTCGGTGCGGAGTCACCTGTGGCGGACCGGGTGAGCCGGCGCGGCGCCGACGTGCCGTCCGTCGCGATGGACCACAGACTCGAGACGTACTTCGTCCGTGCGGCATTCAGCTCGGACATCGTGGTGACGAGCGACGCTCCGTCGACGGACAGTGCGAGCCCCGCGATGCGGGGAAGGTCGAGGTAGGCGTCGGGAGTCCGGAAAGCGCTCGCGTCGGTCATGCCCCCGAACCTAGGCGATCACCCGAGCACCGCGCGACGTCTGCTCCGCCACCAGCGGTCGATCGCCGGTCGCAGCGCGGTCAGCCCCTTGTAGTCGGCCATGTCACGCGGCAGCTCCGCGGTGACCGCGACGACGCGCTCCGCCCAGCCGGGCACCGCGGCGAGTTCGTCGAGCGAGGCCTGATGGGTGCGGATGAGGAAGAGGATCGCACCGGACGGAGCGAGGCGCGTCAGGTGCTGCACCTCGACCCGCAGGCAGAGGCGCCGGCCGACCTCGTCGACGGACGCGGTCTCGAGGTGCCGTCGCGCGGGTGCCCACTCCCCGCGCGTCTCCAGAGAGGCGTCGAGCCGATGATCGACCCCGAGCGACCAGTTGGTGCGCCGCACGATCGCTCCCGCACCCAGCCCGAGGAGGAACGCGCGCGCCCGCGCCACGACCCCTTCCTCCCGCACACGCGGGACGGGACCGTGGATGTCCTCGAAGCTCGCACCCAGAGCGAAGTTCACGGACCACCCCGACGCGAACGTCACCACGCCCGCGTCGGCGAACAGCTCGCCCCTGCGGGTGTCGAGCAGGACGAGATCGTCCGGGGTCTCCCCCGCCGCCAGCAGCAGTGGGTCGACGCTCGGGTCACCTCTGGCGACGTCGATGCTGGTGCCGGACAATCTGTTCGAGAAACGGACACGCCCGTCGTCGAGATCGAGCGTCGTCTCGTCGGGCATGCTGCGGTGCAGTTCGGTCAGCACCGTCTCGAGCGCGTCCCACCCGGCCGGCGCCATGTGCGGCAACGACACCGCTCGCCGGGGGTCCCGTGCGAGGATGCGGGCGCGTTCGGCCAGCGCGCCCCGATAGTCGGTGCCCGGTTCGACGACGTGCTCACCCCAGCCGCCCGCGGCGGTCCGATGAGCCGTGCGCGCCGGTTCGAGATTCGTGCTGTACCGGTACGTGTCACCGTCGAAGGGGAACGGGAAGGCCCGTAGGTCGGTCACAGGTCCACCACCAGACGGTCCCCCGCGGCGCGGGACACGCAGACCATCATCGAATCCGACCGTGTGCGTTCGTCGTCGGACAGGAACAGGTCGCGATGATCGACGGCGCCCGCGAGCACGGGCGTCCGACACCGACCGCAGACACCGTGACGACACTGCCGGTCGACGGACACGGCGGCAGTGTCGAGGACGTCCAGCACCGACTCGTCGGCCGACACCGGCAGGGTGCGACCGCTGCGCGCGAGTTCGAGCACGAACGACCGGCGAGGAGTATCGGGGCGGATGAACGCCTCGGTGTGCAGACGGCTCTCCGGCCAGCCCACCGCACGCGCGGCAGTCAGCGTCCCTTCGACGAGAGAGGGTGGCCCGCAGACGAACAGGTGAGTTCCCAGTGGCTGCCGGGTGAGCGCGTCCGCCAGTCCGCTCGTGAAGTCCTCGCGGGTGGTGCTGATCCGCGCATCGCACGACGTGGCCACGTCCTCGGCGAACGCGCCGCGTTCCGGCCGGTGGACGTAGTGCACCTCGGCGGTCGACCCGAGCCACCGCGCCAGGGACAGGATCGGCGTGATGCCGATCCCGCCGGCCACCAGCAGGTGCCTCCGCGCACGGAGAACCGGAGCGAAGGTGCTGCGCGGAGTGTCGACCTCGACGAGGTCACCCGGGCGCCGGCTCTGCAGCCATCGCGACCCGGCGCCGACGGCGAGTACCGCGCACGAGTAGAGGGACGGGGCGTGCGGCGGCCCGATCAGGGAATAGGCGTTGTACGGGGCGGACGCGTCGTCGCCGCAGCGCACCACCACGTGGCTTCCGGGCACGAACGACGGCAGCGCGTCCCCCGAGCGCAGCGGCGCGAGGTCGATGCGCCGCACCGCACCGTCCGGAGTGACCGCGGTCGAGTGGACCACCCGCAGTGTCACGACGCGGCGTCCGGAACGCCGAGGCGAGCAGCGAGACGGCTCGAGACATGGTCGGTCACCACGAGATTCGCACCGCAGGACCCACAGGGCGGTGCCGGTCCGACCGTTCCGCACACCGGGCAGTAGACGTCGACACTGCCGTCCTGCGTGACGACGACGGAGATCTCGTCGGGTTCTGCGCCCGCCCGCAGCGCCCGCTCACGGTAGACCGCGACATCGGCTGCGGAACCGATCAGCACACAGCGCCAGCCGACCACCGCACGGTCCGTCTCGGCGTCGAACCACGCGTCCGACTCCGGACCTCGCACCGCGAATCGGCCCGGGCTCTCACCGGCCGAGTCCGGACGGTCGGCGTCGCCGATGATCAGCACGGTCACGCCGCCGACAGTACCGCCGGCCGATCCGCAACCGGGCGTGTCAGCGCACGAGGGGTGCCAGCCGACCGGGGATCTCCTGCAACGCGAACGGCAGGCTGAGCACGGTGCTCCACGCCATGGCCTCGGCCGCCTCGTCCTCGAGAATGATCACGCGATTCTCCTGGACGGCGGACAGCTGCTGGTAGACGGGAGTGGCCGCCAGCTCGGCACGAAGCTTGTCACCGAAGCCGCCACCGGCGTACCAGACGAGCACGTCGACGTCGGCGAGAGACAACTGCTCGGTGCTCACGGTGGCGAAGTTGCGCTCGCCCACCTGGTCGACGACCGGCGGATTCACGAAGCCCAGTTCGTTGAGGAAGCGCACCTTCGGGTCCTGCGCGCCGTAGACACCGAACTGTCCGGGCCCCTGCAGCGCTCCGAGCAGCACCGTCTTGCCGGCGAACGACGGGTTGGCGGCAGCCGTGTCGGCGAACTCGCGCTCGAGATCGGTGATCAGCGTGCTCGCCTGATCAGCCCGACCGAGCGCCTGGCCGAGCAGTGCGGTCTGGTCGCGCCACGGAATGCCGTAGTCGACGAAACCGGTCGGCTGGGTGACGGTCGGGGCGAGCTGGGACAGCGAGTCGAACTCCGACTGCGTGATACCGGCATAGGTACCAACGATGAGATCGGGGCCTGCCGACGCCACCTTCTCCACGTCGATGCCCTCGGACGCGGTCCCGACGATCGCCGGTGCGGCGCCCCCCAGCGCAGACTGCGCCCAGGGCCAGGTCGCGGACGGGTAGTCGCCGTACCAGTCGAACACTCCGACCGGAACGACACCCAGCGCGAGCAGGGTGTCCTGGTCGTTGTACCCGACGCTGACGACGCGCTGCGGATCCGACGGCACGCTGACCTCGCCGTACTTCGTGGACACGGTCGCGCCGGAGTCCTGCGATCCGCCGGAGTCCGAACTGCTGCACGCAGCGGCCACCGCGACGATCGCGCCGGTGGCACCGAGGAGGAAAGAACGACGTGAGACGCCGGCCGACATGGCCATGGTGAGGTGGTCCCTTCGATGGACGGCGGGGACCCAGCCCCCCTGGTGTAGGCAAGGCTAACTTATGCACCGCCGCCTCGGACACGGGTCCGTCCGCGCGCCGGGCCGACGCGGGTCCACTATGGAGTGATGAGCACGTCGCACGAGAGCCACCACTGATGGGCCGCGCCACCGTCCGCCGACCGGTCGTCCGCATCCGCGGACCGCACCGCTCGTCACGGCCCGACACCGTGGTCGCCGAGGAACCGTTGGAGTTACGCGTCGGCGGCAAGGCGTTGGCCGTCACCATGCGTACGCCCGGACACGACGTCGAACTCGCGCACGGGTTCCTCGCCACCGAGGGCGTCATCGGCGGCCGCGACGACATTCTGGCCGCACGGTACTGCGACGGTGTCGACGACGAGGGGCTCAACACCTACAACGTGCTCGATCTCGCTCTGGCACCGCACGTCCCACCACCCGACCCCGGGGTCGAACGGAACTTCTACACGACGTCGTCCTGCGGCGTCTGCGGCAAGGCGTCACTCGATGCGGTGCGGCTCAAGACCCGCCACTCCCCCGGAGCCGACGGCGCGACAGTCACGACGACCGTCCTGACCACGCTCCCGGACACCCTCCGCGAGCACCAGCGCATCTTCGCGTCCACGGGCGGGCTGCACGCGGCCGCGCTCTTCGACACGGACGGCACGCTTCTCGCGGTGCGGGAGGACGTAGGCCGACACAACGCCGTGGACAAGGTGATCGGGTGGGCGGTGCTCGAAGGACGGGTTCCCCTCACGGGAACGGTGCTCATGGTCAGCGGACGCGCATCCTTCGAGCTCGCGCAGAAGGCCGTCATGGCCGGGATCCCGATCCTCGCCGCGGTGTCCGCGCCGTCGTCGCTCGCCGTCGACCTCGCTGACGAGTCCGGCCTGACTGTCGTCGGCTTCCTCCGCGGAGACGGTATGAACGTCTACACCCACGCCCACCGTGTGATCAGCGAGCCGCCGCCCGACGACGCCCGGTGACCAGACCGACGACGGTCAACAGCACGACCACCGCGAGGGTGGCGAGTACCTGACGACGGGACGACGCGTCCGTCAGCATGAGCACGGTCAGGCCCACGAGGAGCGCGAGCGCCATCCAGCTGAGGTACGGGAACGCCCACATGCGAACGGGCAGTGGACCTGCCGCCTCCAGACGGCGTCGTAGTCGTAGCTGCGATGCCACCGTCATCGCCCAGATCGCCAACAGGGACGCGCCCACGGCGTTGAGCAGGAACGTCAGCAGACCGTCGAGGTCGAGATAGTTCAGCAGCACGGCCACGAAGCCGAAGAACACCGAGACGAGCAGCGCGGCGCGCGGGACCCCCGACGCATCCACCCGCGCCAACGGCCCCCTCCGGCCTTCCCGCAACGCCAGCGAGTACATCATCCGGCTGGTCGCGTAGATCTGCGCGTTGAAGGCACTGAGCAGTGACAGCACGATGACGGCCTCCATGAAGCCGACCACCCCGGAGAGGTTCGCCTGCTGCAGCACCAGCGTGAACGGGCTCTCCGCGGCCGACTGCGCCTCGTCGAGGCGGTTCCACGGCAGCAGCAACGTGATCACCAGGATCGACCCGAGGTAGAAGACGCTGATGCGCCACACGACGCTGCGCACCGCGCGCCCCACCGACAGGGCCGGGTCCTTCGACTCGGCCGCCGCGATGGTCACGATCTCGATGCCGCCGAAGGCGAACGCCACGACCAGCAGCCCCGCGGCGATGCCCGAGACGCCATTGGGCGCGAACCCACCGAGACCGGTGAAGTTGGCGGCGCCGACAGGGGCCGAACCGGGGAGCAGGCCGAACACCAGCAACGTCCCGACGACGAGGAACCCGATGATGACGGTGACCTTGATGGCGGCGAACCAGAACTCGAACTCGCCGAAGTTCGACACCTTCGCGAGGTTGATCGCGGCGAAGACGACCATGGCCACGAGGGCGGGGATCCACGGATCCACGCCGAACCATGCACCCATGAAGGCTGCGGCGCCGGTCATCTCGGCGCCCATGACCATGACGAGGGTGAACCAGTACAGCCAGCCGGTGACGAAGCCGGCGGTGCGGCCGAACGCCATCTCGGCGTAGGTCGAGAACGATCCCGACGACGGCGAGGCGGCGGCCATCTCGCCGAGCATGCGCATGACGAGGATCACGAGGAAGCCGGCGATGGCGTAGGACAGGAGGACGGCGGGTCCCGCGGCGGCGATGCCGGCGCCCGTGCCCAGGAACAGCCCGGCGCCGATCGCGGAGCCGAGGCCCATCATCGTCAGGTGGCGGACCTTCAGTCCGTCGGTGAGTGAGTCGACCATGAGAAGGAAACGGTAACGCTACGTCCGGACGCGGACCTCGGCGCCCGTCGCCGCGAGGACGTCGTCGACCCCCACGCCGGGTGCGGTCTCGATCAGTTCGAGCCCGTCCGCCGTGACGTCGAGGACCGCCAGATCGGTGATGATGCGGTGCACGCAGCCGCGACCGGTGAGCGGGAGCGTGCACCTGTCGACGATCTTGGGCTCCCCGCTGCGGGAGACGTGTTCCATCATCACGATGACGCGTCGCGCTCCGTGGACCAGGTCCATCGCGCCGCCCATCCCCTTGACCATGTGGCCGGGGATCATCCAGTTGGCGAGATCACCGCGGCTGTCCACCTGCATCGCGCCGAGGACGGCGACGTCCACGGCGCCGCCGCGGATCATGCCGAAGGACTGTGCCGAGTCGAAGAACGAGGCCCCCGGGAGCACGGTGACGGTCTCCTTGCCGGCATTGATCAGCTCGGGATCGAGTTCGTCCTCGGTGGGGTACGGGCCCACGCCCAGAACTCCGTTCTCCGAGTGCAGGATCACGGTCCTGTCGGGGGGAATGTGGGCCGGGATCAACGTGGGCATACCGATGCCCAGGTTCACGTACTGCCCGTCCTCGAGTTCGGCGGCCACCCGTGCCGCCATCTCGTCCCGTGTGCGCGGAGTCGGGGTCATGACCGCACCGTCCTGCGCTCGATCCCGACCGTCACGGGCCCGACGACGACGACGCGCTGAACGTGGATTCCGGGCGTGTGCACGTCCTCGGGCGTCAGCTCCCCCGGCTCGACCAGATGCTCCACCTGGGCGATGGTGATGCGCCCCGACTCCGCTGCCGGTGGATTGAAGTTGCGGGCGCTGGCCCGGTAGACGAGATTGCCGTACCGATCACCCTTCCAGGCGTGCACCAGTGCGAAGTCGGCGGCGATCCCGCGCTCGAGGACATGGGTGACACCGTCGAACTCGCGCGTCTCCTTCGGGGCCGAGGCGAGAGCGACCCCGCCGGCGCCGTCGTACCGCTGTGGCAGCCCGCCCTCGGCGACCTGGGTCCCCACCCCCGCGGGGGTGAAGAAGGCCGGGACTCCGGCGCCGCCCGCTCGCAGCCGCTCGGCGAGCGTGCCCTGCGGTGTCAGCTCCACTTCGAGTTCACCGCCGAGGTACTGGCGGGCGAACTCCTTGTTCGACCCGACGTACGAGCTGACGGTCCTGCGGATCCGGCCCTGCTCCAACAGGATTCCCAACCCGAAGCCGTCGGTCCCGCAGTTGTTGCTGATGGTCTCGAGATCGGTCGCACCCTGATCGAGCAGTGCAGCGATCAAAAGCTCCGGCACACCGACCAGACCGAATCCGCCCACCGCGATCGACGATCCGCTCGGGATGTCGGCCACCGCCTCGGCGGCCGAGGCCACCACCTTGTTCATCATGACCGTGACCCTAACGCACCGTTCGACAAGTGAACAGAAGTCCGCGATGCGAACACTGTGCTTCAATGAGACACGCGCATCCGAGCCGACGAGGAGTGGACCCCATGACCGAGCCCGCACCGCCGCAGACCCGCGCTGCCGCCGCGGATCACGTGCAGTCCCTCGCCCGCGGACTCGCGGTGATCCGGGCCTTCGACGCGGACCATCCCCGTCGCACGCTGTCCGAGGTCGCCCGAGCCACCGATCTCACCCGCGCCACGGCCCGTCGCTTCCTGCTCACCCTGGTCGAACTCGGGTACGTCCGCACCGACGGCACCACCTTCGCGCCGACTCCGAGGGTCCTCGATCTCGGCTACTCGTACCTCTCGTCGCTCTCGCTCCCCGAGATCGCCGGACCGCATCTCGAGGCATTGACCGCGCGCGTGCACGAGTCCTCGTCGGTGTCCGTCCTGGACGACCTCGACGTCGTCTACGTCGCCCGGGTCCCGGTGAGCCGCATCATGACCGTGTCCATCACCATCGGCACCCGTTTCCCCGCCTACGCCACCTCGATGGGCAGAGTCCTGTGGGCCGGTGTCGACGAGAACGCTCTCGCGGACCTTCTCGCGCGCACCGACCTCCGCGACCTCACGGGACGGACGGTGACGACGGAGTCGAGCCTGCGCGCCGAACTCGATCTCGTTCGGACACAGGGCTTCTGCATCGTCGACCAGGAACTCGAGATCGGACTCCGCTCGATCGCCGCGCCGCTGCACGGGCACGGCGGCGCCGTCACCGCCGCGGTCAACATCAGCACGCCCGCGGCGCGCTACTCGCTCGACGAGTTGAGAACCACCGTCGTGCCGGCGCTGCTGAGCACCGCGGCCGCCATCGACGCCGATCTCGCCCGCGTCGCGTCGCGGTCGGACGCAGCCCGCACCTCCTGACCTCTCCCCCCACCCGACCACCGACACACGAGACGAGACCACGCCATGCTCGACGCCGTCATCTGCGCTCCGCTGCGCACCCCCGTGGGCCGCTTCGGCGGGGCCCTGAAGACCGTTCCCGCAGCGGACCTCGCGTCTGCCGTGATCATCGAGATCCTCTCGCGCACCGGGCTGTCCGGCGCCGACATCGATGACGTGATCCTCGGGCAGGGCGCACCGAACGGCGAGGCACCGGCGATCGGACGCGTCGCCGCACTCGATGCGGGGCTCGGCATCGGCGTCCCCGGCCGCCAGGTCGACCGCCGCTGCGGGTCCGGGCTGCAGGCCGTTCTCGACGCCTGCATGCAGGTCTCCACGGGCGTGAGCGACGTCGTGCTCGCGGGCGGCGTGGAGTCGATGAGCTCCACCGAGTTCTACACCGACGGTGTGCGGTGGGGCGTCGGCGCCGACTCCGTGCCCCTCCAGGACAGGCTCGCACGGGCCCGGATCACGGCCGGCGGCACACACTTTCCCGTGCCCGGTGGGATGATCGAGACGGCCGAGAACCTCCGCGAGCAGTACGGTGTGCCCCGCGCCGACCAGGACGCCTTCGCGGTGCAGTCCCACCAGCGCGCCGTCGTGGCGCAACGGAGCGGCGTCTTCGCCGAGGAGATCGTGCCCGTCACAGTGCCTCGGCGCAGGGGCGATCCCATCGTCGTCACCGACGACGAGCACCCCCGAGCCGACACCACCCTCGAGTCGCTGTCCCGGCTCCGCCCGATCCGCGGAACGATCGATCCGGAATCGACGGTCACCGCCGGCAACGCCAGCGGCCAGAACGACGGCGCCGCGCTCTGCCTCGTCACCACGGCGGACAGGGCCGCAGCGCTGGGGCTGACACCCCTGGTCCGACTCGCCGGATGGGCGGTGGCCGGTGTCGCGCCGGCGACGATGGGCATCGGCCCGGTCCCGGCGACGGCCGCCGTTCTCGGCCGGCTCGGCCTCACCCTCGACGACATGGACGTAATCGAACTGAACGAGGCGTTCGCCGCCCAGGTGTTGTCGGTGCTGACCGAATGGTCGATGGACCCCGCCGACCCTCGGCTCAACCCGCACGGCTCGGGCATCTCCCTCGGCCACCCGGTCGGCGCGACCGGCGCACGCATCCTGACCACCCTCGCTCACGAGATGGTGCGACGAGACGTGCGGTACGGCCTCGAGACGATGTGCATCGGCGGCGGCCAGGGACTCGCGGCGGTGTTCGAGCGCGTCTAGGGACGGTCCGCGTGCCCGAGGTCGCGCTCCGGGTCGACCTCGTCTCGAACGAGTTGCTTCAGGACGGTGATTTCGGGAAAACCGCCGCGCTCCTTGCGATCCCACACCACGGACTCCCCCACCACGACGCGGAAGACTCCGCCGGTGCCGGGAATCAGCGCCACCTCGGTGAGGTCGGATCCGAAAGTCTGCAGCAGTTCCTGCGCCATCCATCCGGCTCGCAGGAGCCACTGACACTGGGTGCAGTACGTGATCGCGACGCGCATGGCGGCGACCCTACCCCCGACGTTCCGGAGCCCCGACGCTCCAGAGCCCCGACGCACGAGAACCCCGGCGACCATCGGTCGTCGGGGCTCTCGATCGAGCTGAGGGGGTCAGGCGCTCTTCTCGCGCCGTTCCGGCCGGTCCGGCTTGCGCGGCACGATGGTGGGGAGCACGTTGTCGTTCACGGTCTCCGCCGTCACGACCACCTTCGCCACGTCGTCACGACTGGGGATGTCGAACATGACCGGGTTGAGCACTTCCTCCATGATCGCGCGCAGTCCACGAGCGCCCGTGCCGCGATGGATGGCCTGCTCGGCCATCGCGTCCAGCGCGTCCGGGGTGAACTCCAATTCGACACCGTCCATGTCGAACAGGCGCGTGTACTGCTTCACCAGAGCGTTCTTCGGCTCCGACAGGATGGTCACGAGGGACTCCTTGTCGAGATGCGTGACCGACGCGACGACCGGCAGGCGACCGATGAACTCGGGAATCAGACCGAACTTGATCAGATCCTCGGGCATGACCTCGGCGAAGTGGTCCTGCGTGTCGATCTCGGCCTTGGAGTGGACCTCGGCGCCGAAGCCGAGGCCGCGCTTGCCGATGCGGTCCGACACGATCTTCTCGAGCCCGGCGAACGCACCGGCGACGATGAAGAGCACGTTGGTCGTGTCGATCTGGATGAACTCCTGGTGCGGGTGCTTGCGTCCACCCTGCGGAGGGACACTGGCCTGCGTGCCCTCGAGGATCTTGAGCAGGGCCTGCTGCACACCCTCGCCGGAGACGTCGCGCGTGATCGACGGGTTCTCGCTCTTGCGAGCGATCTTGTCGACCTCGTCGATGTAGATGATGCCGGTCTCGGCGCGCTTGACGTCGTAGTCCGCGGCCTGGATCAGCTTGAGGAGGATGTTCTCGACGTCCTCACCGACGTACCCCGCCTCGGTCAACGCGGTGGCGTCGGCGATGGCGAACGGGACGTTCAGCATCTTCGCCAGCGTCTGCGCGAGGTAGGTCTTGCCGCAACCGGTGGGGCCGAGCATCAGGATGTTGGACTTGGCCAGTTCCACGGTCTCACCACGGGCGTCACGGGCCTTGTCGCCGGCCTGGATGCGCTTGTAGTGGTTGTAGACCGCGACGGCGAGACGACGCTTCGCCGTGTCCTGACCGATGACGTAGTTCTCCAGGAAGTCGCGGATCTCCGCGGGCTTGGGCAACTCGTCGAGCTTGACCTCGCTCGACTCGGCCAGTTCTTCCTCGATGATCTCGTTGCACAGATCGATGCACTCGTCACAGATGTAGACACCTGGTCCGGCAATGAGCTTCTTGACCTGCTTCTGGCTCTTTCCGCAGAAAGAGCACTTGAGCAGATCACCACCGTCACCGATGCGTGCCATGAGCGTTAGTCCTCACTAGTGAAAGAGAATCTCTGCGTGCGACCGTACCCGCCTTCGCGGTCGGAGGTCGACTTCTGACGCAACCCGAGCAGGCATGTCGGAGCGGCGTCGCACCCCCTCGGACGTGGGTGAATCGATGCAGTCCGGGGGCTCGGAACCGGCCGGAGCCACCCGTCGACGACCCGTCGTCCGGGCGTGTCGGGAGCGGCCTCCGGCCGGCCGGCGTCACTTGCGTGCGGAGAGCTTGCGGTATTCGAAGACGGTGTCGATGATCCCGTAGTCCTTGGCCTCCTCAGCCGTGAGGATCTTGTCGCGATCGGTGTCCTTGCGAATGACGTCGGCGTCCTTGCCGGTGTGGCGACCGAGGGTGGTCTCCATCAGACGACGCATGCGCTCGATCTCCCGAGCCTGGATCTCGAGGTCCGACACCTGGCCCTGCACACCGCCGGTGGACGGCTGGTGGATGAGGACGCGAGCGTTCGGCAGTGCCGCACGCTTGCCGGGGGCACCCGCTGCGAGCAGCACGGCGGCGGCCGACGCGGCCTGACCGAGGCAGACGGTCGCGACATCGGCGCGCACGTACTGCATCGTGTCGTAGATCGCCATCAGCGACGTGAACGAGCCACCGGGCGAGTTGATGTACATCGTGATGTCGCGGTCGGGATCGAGACCCTCGAGCACGAGCAACTGCGCCATGATGTCGTTCGCCGAGGCGTCGTCGACCTGCACGCCGAGGAAGATGATGCGCTCCTCGAAGAGCTTGTTGTACGGGTTCGACTCCTTGACGCCGTAGCTCGAGTGCTCGACGAAGGACGGGAGGATGTAGCGGGAATCGGGCCCGGCGGGCGAGCTGGAGCCGGGGAGAGAACGGGGATCGAAGAGCTGGGACATCAGTACTCCAAGGGTGTGGGTGAAGAGATCGGACGACCGACAGGAGCGAGCGCGTCGCGCGCTGCGCTGTCCGGTCCGATCAGTTGTCGGCTCCGCTGGTGCCGCCGGCCTGCTCGGCGCGTGTGATGACGTGATCGACCATGCCGTACTCGAGGGCCTGCTGCGCCGTGAACCACCGGTCGCGGTCGGAGTCCTCGGTGACCTGCTCGAACGACTGCCCGGTGTGCTGTGCGATCAGTTCGGCCATCTCGCGCTTGGTGAGGGCGAACTGCTCGGCCATGATGGCGATGTCCGCCGCGCTGCCGCCGATTCCGGCGGACGGCTGGTGCATCATGATGCGGGCGTGCGGCAGGGCGTAGCGCTTGCCCTTGGTCCCGGCGGTGAGCAGGAACTGGCCCATCGACGCCGCCAGGCCCATCGCGTAGGTCGCGACGTCGCACTCGGCGAAGTTCATCGTGTCGTAGATCGCCATGCCGGCCGAGACGGAACCGCCGGGCGAGTTGATGTAGAGCGCGATGTCGCGAGTGGGGTCCTCTGCCGAGAGCAGGAGGATCTGGGCGCACAGCTTGTTCGCGATGTCGTCGTCGACCTGCGTGCCGAGGAAGATGATGCGCTCACGGAGCAGACGCTCGTAGACGGAGTCGCTGAGGTTGAGTCCGGCGGTCGCGGACGTCATGGCCGGAGCGGTCACGATCGACCCTGCCTGACGGGACGGCCCTGCCTGGTCGGTGTTGGTCGCCGGGTTCGTGGTGGTCACGGTACCTGCCTTCTCGTGCTCGATGTGGTCTCGCCTGAACGAGTTTCTCGCTGTGAGCGCGAACGTTCCCTGTGGACGGAACGCTCACGTTCTCTGTCACCGACACTAACGAAGGACGGCGGCCCCGGAGTCCCGGAACCGCCGTCGTTCGCTGTGAGCGTTACTTCTGCTGTTCGCCCGCAGACGAATCGTCCGCAGCCGACTCGTCCGTGGACGACTCGATCTCCGCCGACTCGGTCTCGTCGGTGGCCTCGTCCTTGGGATCTCCGAAGAGCTCCTTGGTGTCGACGCTCGCACCGGCGGTGTCGGTCACGGAGACGCGATCGACGATCGCGGCGAGTGCCTTGCTGCGTCGGATGTCGGCGAACAGTGCGGGCAGCTGGTTGGCCTGCTGCACCTGCTGGATGAACTCCTCCGGTGCGATGCCGTACCGCTGTGCCTGGAAGACGATGTTCTGGGTCAGCTCTTCCTGTCCGACCTGGACCGACTCGGCGTCGGCGATGGTGTCGAGCAACAGCTGGGTGCGCACGGACTTCTCGGCACTCTCACGCGCGTTCGTGTCGAACTCCTCGCGCGAGGAGCCTGCGGCCTCGAGCTGCTGCGCGAGCTTGTCCTCGTCGTGGTCGAGCGGATGGATCGCGTCGTGCAGCGCGGAATCGACCTCGGCCTTGACGAAGGCCTCGGGAACCGGGACCTCGACGGACTCGAGCAGAGCCTCGAGCACCTTGTCGCGGATCTGTCCGGCCTGCTCGACCTTCTTGACGCGGGCCACGCGCTCGCGCAGATCGGCCATCAGCTCGTCGAACGTGTCGAACTGGCTCGCCAGCTGGGCGAACTCGTCGTCGGGCTCGGGCAGCTCGCGCTCCTTCACCGACTTCACCGTGACGGTGACCTGCGCTTCCCGGCCGGCGTGCTCACCGGCGAGCAGCGTCGTCGGGAACTCCTTGGAGTCACCCACGGACAGGCCGACGATCGCGTCGTCGAGACCCTCGATGAGCTGGCCGGAGCCGACCTCGTGGGACAGGCCCTCGGTCGAGGCCTCCGCGACGTCCTCGCCGTCGACCGTGGCCGACAGGTCGATGGAGACGAAGTCGCCGGTCTGCGCAGCGCGCTCGACACCGGTGAGGGTGCCGAAACGCTGACGCAGCGAGAGCAGCTGCTCGTCGACGGCCTCGTCGGTGATCTCGACCGGGTCGACGGTGACGGTGACGCTCGAGAAGTCGGGCAGCGTGATCTCGGGACGCACGTCGACCTCGGCGGTGAAGACGATCTCCTCGCCGTCCTCGAGCTTGGTGATCTCGATGTCCGGCTGGCCGAGGGGCTTCAGCTCGGTCGAGCTGAGCGCGTCGTTGTACTTGGCGGGCAACGCGTCGTTGACCACCTGGTTCAGGACGTTCGCGCGGCCGACGCGTGCCTCGAGAAGCTTCGCGGGCGCCTTGCCGGGCCGGAACCCGGGCAGGCGGATCTGCTGCGCGAGCGTCTTGTAGGCGCGGTCGAAATCAGGCTTCAGCTCCTCGAAGGGCACCTCGACGTTGATACGGACTCGCGTCGGGCTCAGCTGCTCGACAGTGCTCTTCACGAACGTGCTCCTTCATCTGCTCGACTGCAGTGACTCGGTGTCGGACTGTGGTGGTGCGGGGTGGTTCCGGTGGGAAGGTGGATCTGGACCATTCGATCGCGGCGACCGACGTCTGTCGGGATGACAGGATTCGAACCTGCGACCCTCCGCTCCCAAAGCGGATGCGCTACCAAGCTGCGCCACATCCCGTTCCTCGTGCACGCCGTCACCCTCGATCGTGGCGATTCGCACCGGCAAGGCCACAGCGACGTGCGCCGACGATCCTACGGCGGTACCGCGGAGGCGCCGACGGCGGGCCGATTTCTCGATCGCGCGCGACGTTCGGTACAGTTCCTCAACGCAGGCGGCAGGAGCTGGCGATCCCAGCACCGCCGCAGGCATGCGGGCGTAGCTCAATGGTAGAGCCTCAGTCTTCCAAACTGATTACGCGGGTTCGATTCCCGTCGCCCGCTCCACGAACACGAGAGCCCCCCGATTCACCGAATCGGGGGGCTCTCGTGTGTTCGGGGGTCAGCCGGCGTCGGACAGGACTCCGGCGCCGTCGCGCGCCGAGGTGACCAGCGACACTGCCTCGAAGATGCTTCCGCACACGGTGATCGGCGAGCAGACGCCGAGGAGCTCGAGCGGGCGCCGCACTGCGGGGTCGGTGGCCACCAGCACCATCGGACGGACCGACAGCGAGGACGCCGCGCCGAGGAGAAGGACGGCGCCGGCGCTGCCCAGGAAGGTGACGTCCGACAGGTCGAGAACCACGTCCTCGTGGCCGCGAGCGGCCACGCGTGCCAGGACCTCGCGGAGTTCGGGCGTGGTGCTCATGTCGATCTCGCCGCCGACCGACACCACGGCGACGTCGCCGCGTTCGTATTCGAGGACGGTGAGATCGGCAGCGTCGAAAGAGAAGTGGGTGTCGAGTCCGTGTGCGGTCATTGCTGTGTCTCCCGGTTCGTGTGCGTCGATCTCGTTCCTCGGCGTCTGCCTTAGATTCGCCCGCCAGAGTGACGAGGCTGCGTGCAGAGCATCACGATCCGATAACGTTCACAGCACATCGAAATAACGCCGTTGCAGACTCAACTGCCTGTTCCGGGCATGACATCGCCTCGCGTCGGGAACACTGTCGTCATCTCGGCACCGTCCGTTCGAACCGCTGGAGGCCTGCATGCCCGTGTCCCACCCCGTCGTCGTCGGAGTCGACGGATCGTCCGCAGCGCTCGCGGCCGTGCGATGGGCCACGCGGCTCTGCACCGCTCGCGACCTGCCCCTCGTGCTGGTCACGGCGGTGTCCGCGCCGGCCTTCGCGGACGTCGACGACACTGCAGCGAGTGCACTCGACCGCATTCTCGCCGACGGAGTGGACGCGGCGCGGGCCGTGGCGGCCGACGTGTCGGTCTCCACCGAGACCCACCATGGCACCCCCGCCGGAGTACTGGTCGAACGATCGACGGACGCCGCGATGATCGTCGTGGGGACGCGGGGGCTCGGCGAGTTCACCGGAGGACTCTCCGCGTCGGTGAGCACGGCGGTGGCGACACACGCCTCGTGCGCCGTCACCGTGGTGCCTCTGGACACGCCGCCGAACGAGGGCACGGGACACGCCGTCGTCGTCGGCGTCGACGGCACGGACAACAGCGTGCCCGCCGTCCGCTGGGCGTTCGAGATCGCCTCGTCACGTGGGGCATCGCTGATCGCCGTGCACGCGTGGAGCGACATCGACGTTCCCGGCGGCCGCGGTCGGTCTGCCGAGGACGAGGAGGCCGTCCTCGCGGAGACGATGGCCGGGTGGTCGCAGGACTACCCCGACGTCGAGGTGGAGCGCGTGGTGGTCCAGGACCGGCCGGTGCGGGAACTCGTGGCCAGATCGGCCGAGGCGGACCTCGTCGTCGTGGGTCGCCGCGGGCGGGGTGGATTCACCTCGCTTCTGCTGGGATCGACCAGCCGAGCCGTGATGCACTCGGTGGACGTCCCTGTCACCGTCGTGCCGTCGCCCGTCTGATCCGTCCTCGCCCTCGCGAGGGGTGATCGGCCTACTGTTTCAGATGCTGCAGGCACGCGGACTCGGTCCGCCGACGAGAGGACCGGGCGTGGAAGAGATCCCCGCAGGCCTGACGGTCCACTCCCTTTACCAACCCGTCGTCGACCTCTCGACGCGCGCGCTGGTCGGCTACGAGGCCCTCGCCCGCGGCCCCGTCGGCACACCCTGGGAGTCACCCGCCGCACTGTTCGAGTCGGCGCGTGCGCACGGGACCGTCGGTCAGCTGGACTGGATGTGCCGAGTCAGTGCGCTCCGGGGGGCGCTGGAGGCCAATCTGCCGACCGGGTTGCAGTTGTTCGTCAACATGGAACCCAGCGCGATGAACCTCGCGCCTCCCGCGGGGGTGGCCGCTCTGCTCGCCGAGGCGTCGCGACTGTCGGTGGTCGTGGAGATCACCGAACGTGACCTGCTCGCCGACCCCGCATCGCTGCTCGAGGCAGTGGAACGAGTGCGCGACCGACGGTGGCTCGTGGCGGTGGACGACGTGGGAGCCGAGACGGCGAGCCTGGCCCTCCTGCCGTTCCTGCGGCCCGACATCATCAAGCTGGACATGACGTTCACCCAGCAGCGGGCGACGGCGGACACCGCGCGGGTGCTCGCGGCGGTCTCGGCGGAGTCCGACCGCACGGGCGCGGTGGTCCTCGCCGAGGGCATCGAGACCGAGGAACACCTGCATCTCGCGCGTGAGATGGGCGCTGCTCTCGGCCAGGGCTGGCTCTTCGGCACGCCCGCTCCGTTGCCGCGCCGTGAGCCACACGCCGGCCCGACCGCCGCCGACCTGCCGTCGGACTCCCCCTTCGCCGTCGGGCTCACCCACCGCATGCCGTCCGCGCCGACGCCCTTCGCACTCGCCGCGGCCACCGGTGGCATCCGCCGCGGGCGTCTGTCCCTGCTCTCCACGATCATCGACCAGTTCGCGCTCCACGCGGCGGCCACCGGACCGTCGACCATCGTGCTGGCCACGGTTCCGCACTCGTTCGAGGTGTCCGCCGAGCAGATGCATCAGGCCGCGCACCTCGCCGCGTCCGGGACGCTCGTCGCCCTGTTCGGACGAGGCGGCGCCGCGACCACACCGCCGGTGCCCGGCCTGCACACCATGAGGCTGCCCGCCGCGGACCCGCTGTTGCGGGAACTGTCGGTGATCGTCGTGAGCCCGCACTTCACCGCCGCCGTCATCGGAGCCGAAACGGACGGCGACGGATCGACCGAGTCGGACCCGGTGTTCGACTACCGCCTGACGTACGACCGCGAACTGGTGCTCGACGCGGCCACCCTGTTGCTCCGCCGCACCACGCCCGTACCGACCGAACCCGGATCGGGTCCGCTGCCCGTCTTCGGACCCCAGCGACCGCCGCGCATGTTCGGACACGGTCGAAACGGGTAGTCGGACGAGGTGACCGCGATGCTGAACGACACCCCGACCTCCTCGACCCCGGCTACCGCAGCCGCGCTGCCGACGGCGCGTGGGCCGCTGTCCTCCGCCGTCCTGTCCGCACTCGTGCAGTCCCCGTCGGACGCGGGCAGCGTCGTCGTCCCCGTCACGGACGCCGATCCCTACGGCGACGACCTTCATCTCGCGTTGTACCTCTGTTACGAACTGCACTACCGCGGGCTCCCCGGTGTGGACGACGCCTGGGAGTGGAATCCCGACCTCCTGCGTCTGCGTGCCGAGATGGAGAGCGCCTTCCTCGCCGACGTCCGTGCGCACGTGACGGTGGGCGGCTCGGCGGCCGACGAGATGGACCTGTTGTCGACGGAGCACGTCGACGGGTCCGGCCCGTCCTTCCACCTCCGAGACACCGGCACCGCCGAGCAGATGCGGGAGTACCTCGCGCACCGGTCGCTGTACCACCTCAAGGAGGCCGACCCCCACGCGTGGACGATCCCGCGGCTGCAGGGTCAGGCCAAGGCCTCCTACGTCGCCGTTGAGTTCGACGAATTCGGCGGCGGGCGCGGAAGCCGGATGCACCAGAACCTCTTTCGCGACCTCCTGGCAGCGGCGGGACTCGACGCGACCTACCTCGGTTACCTCGACCGGGTGGGTGCACCGACCCTCGCACCGGTCAACCTGATGTCGATGTTCGGTCTGCACCGATCGCTGCGGGGTGCCGCCGTCGGACACCTCGCCGCGACCGAGATCACCTCCTCACCCGGATCGCAGCGGCTGGTGAAAGCGTTGCAGCGG
Source organism: Rhodococcus sp. BP-160 (assembly GCF_019836205.1). Classification (NCBI taxonomy): domain Bacteria; kingdom Bacillati; phylum Actinomycetota; class Actinomycetes; order Mycobacteriales; family Nocardiaceae; genus Rhodococcus; species Rhodococcus sp. BP-160. Next base: position 219,409 of record NZ_JABUEK010000002.1, on the reverse strand, counting down.
TTGGAGTTCCCGGCCGAGTGTGTCGCGTTCTACGCCGAGCACGTCGAGGCGGACGCGGTGCACGAGCAGGTCATGCGACACGACGTGGTGGGCGACCTCATCGCGCGCGAACCGGAACTCGAGGCGGACGTCGTCTTCGGGATGCGCGCCATCGACCATGTCGAGAACGTCCTGGCGGACCATCTCATGGACGCGTGGAGCAACGGCCGGGAGTCGCTGCGCCCCGCGTCGTGATCCGCGACCGGAACCGGACTCTCCGTACACTGGGACCATGGAACCTCTGCTCCTGATCATCGTCGTCGTGGCTCTGGTCGTCGGCGTCGTCGTCGTGTCCCAGCGCAGGTCCGGCCGACGGAGTCTCGAGTCGCTCGACGACGCCAAGGCCGACGCGCGTCAGGCCATCGAGCGCCTCGGCGGCCAGGTGTACAACCTGGTCGGCTCGGACACTGCCTCCAAGCAGGCTCTGGCCGACGCGTCCGAGCGCTACACGGCCGCGGGCTCACAGATCGATCAGGCGCAGTCCCCCACCCAGGCGCGTCTGGCCAAACAGACTGCGCTGGAAGGGCTCTACTACATCCGCGCTGCCCGGCTGGCGATGGGCATGGACCCCGGCCCCGAGGTCCCCACCATCGAAGGACAGAAGTCCGCGGGCGAGGTCACCGAGGAACGCACCGTCGACTACGAGGGTCGGGCCGTGACCGCGAGCCCCGGACCGTCCGAGAAGACGCCGAACTACTACCCCGGCGGACGTGTGGCGGGTCGCCCCGTCCCTGCGGGCTGGTACTCCGAGCCGTGGTGGAAGCCCGCCCTCGTGGCCGGCGCGTGGGGCATGGGATCTATGTTCCTGTTCTCCGCGATGTTCTCCGGGATGGCCGGCGTGGGCTACGGGGCGGACAACTTCGCCAGCGGTGAGGGCGACGGGACCGACATGAGTGACGGCGGCGACATGGGCGGCGACACGGGTGACGGTGGCGGCGACATGGGCGGCGATGCCGGGGGCGACCTCGGTGGTGGCGACTTCGGCGGTGGTGGCGACTTCGGGGGCGGCGGCGACTTCGGGGGCGGCGGCGACTTCGGAGGTTTCTGACCTCCACGGGCGCCGGTCCGCACACCCCCCGGTGCCGTGCACCCCGTCCAGTCAGCGGAACCGGGTGCGCGCCCCCCGGAACTCGTGCGGACGGATCAGTGCTCGACCGACCTCACGTCGCCTGACACGTCGGGCACCAGAAGAGGTTGCGGCCCTTCATGTCCGCGGTGAGAATCGTCGTGCCGCAGATCAGGCACGGCTGGCCGTTCCTCTTGTAGACGTAGGAACGCGGGCGTCCCGGTCCTCGCGACCCGGTGCCCGAGTCGTGTTCCTTGTCCAGCGTGATGATGCGCCCGCGTCGCACGCCCACCTTCATCAGCTCGACGAGATCCGTCCACATCTCGTCCCACTCCTCGTGGTCGAGGTGCTTGCCCGTGCGGAACGGGCTCACGCGGTGCCGGAACAGCAGCTCGGCCCGGTAGACGTTGCCGATGCCGGCGATGACGTCCTGCTCCATCAGCAACGCGCCGACCGCCATGGCCGACTTGTGGATCCGGTGGAACGCCTTCTCCGGGTCGGACTCCTTGCGCAGCGGATCGGGACCCAGGCGCGCCACCAGCGCGTCGACCTGAGTGTCGTCGAAGATCTCGCAGCGGGTGGGGCCGCGCAGATCGGTGCCGTACTCCTCCCCCACCATGCGCATCCGCACCTGGCCGACGGGCTCCTTCATGGGAACGGACTGCTCGCCGAACTTTCCGTACAGCCCGAGGTGGACGTGGACGATCGCCCCGTTGTCGTACCGGTGGAGCAGATGCTTGCCCCAGGCGTCGGCGCGCTTCAGGACATGCCCGGAGACCCACTCGGCACCGTCGACGAAACGTCCCTGCGGACTGGACACCTCGATGACCTGGCCGCCGAAACGCTTCTGGTGCAGTCGCGCCAGACGATGGAGAGTGTGCCCCTCGGGCATGGGTGGTACCTGACTACTCGGGCTGTGGTGCGGACCCTCTTATTCGGAGCCGCCGTCGGCCGAGGGTGCACCGGGAACGGCCGGCGCGTCGCCGGTGCGCTCGTACTCGGACAGGATGTCGATGCGGCGCTGGTGGCGCTCCTCGCCCGACCACGGGGTCTCGAGGAACGCGTCCACGATCGCGAGCGCCTCGGGCAGCGTGTGCATGCGGCCGCCGATGCCGATCAGCTGCGCCTTGTTGTGCTGACGCGCGAGCTGGGCCGTCTCGACGCTCCAGGCGAGAGCGCACCGCGCGCCAGGGACCTTGTTGGCCGCGATCTGCTCACCGTTGCCGGAGCCACCGAGCACCAGTCCGAGGCTCTCCGGGTCAGCGACCGTGCGGCGAGCCGCCTCGATGCAGAACGCCGGGTAGTCGTCCACCGCGTCGTACGTGAACGCACCGCAGTCGATCGGCTCGTGTCCCGATTCCCGCAGGTGGTCGATGATCTGATTCTTGAACTCGAAGCCGGCGTGATCGGCACCCAGGTATACGCGCATGGCTAGAGTTTGACAGGTGCCCCCCTCCGCCCCGACGCCACCGTGCGGGTGGGGCCCCGTCGCCGGGGTGGATGGCGCCGCGGGCCGGTGGGTGGTGGCTCGCCTCCACGAGGGACGAGTGTCGTTGACCCTGGTCGACACCGTCGCGGCCGTCCTGGACACCACCCGGGACTGCGCGGCCGTCGGGGTCGACATGCCGCTGACCGTTCCCGACGCCGGAGTGCGGGCGAGCGAACTCCAGGTTCGGACGTTCCTGGGCCCGGCGCGATCGTCGCTCTTCCCCACGCCGGTACGCGACGCGGTGTGGGCGGCCTCCTGGGAGGACGCCTGCGTGATCGCCCGCGCCCGCACGGGCAAGGCCATCAGCAAGCAGTCCTGGTACCTCACCGACCACATCCGGGCCTGGGACGCGGCCGACCCCGACATCGCGCGGGTGATCGAGGTGCACCCGGAATCGTCGTTCCGGGCACTCGCCCCCGCCACCCGCTTCACGTCGAAGAAACGAGCCCGCGGCATCGCGCAACGGCTGCAAGCACTCTCGGTGGTGGTGGACGTGCCGGCGCTGCTGGAGGCCACGAGTGCGATCGAGGACGGGCCCGCGATGGACGACGTGCTCGACGCGGTGGCGGCCGCCTGGTCCGCGCGTCGCTGGCTCGGTGGCGAGGCACTGGAGTTCGGGGACGGCACTCGCGATCGCCGCGGCCGTCCCGACCTCATCGTGGTCTGACGCACCCCGCCGGAATCACCGACGGGGTGCGCGGTCGACTCAGTCGAACTGCGGGTCCTCGTTGCGAGAACGCTTGAGCTCGAAGAAGTGCGGGTACGACGCGAAGATCACCGACGCGTCCCACAGCTTGCCGGCCTCCTCGCCGCGCGGGATCCTCGACAGCACGGGACCGAAGAAGGCGACACCGTTGACGTGGATGGTCGGCGTGCCGACGTCCTTGCCCACCTTGTCCATTCCCGCGTGGTGGCTCTTGCGCAGCGCGTCGTCGAACTCACTGCTCGCGGCGGCCTCGGCCAACGAGGCCGGGAGGTCCAGTGCAGCGAGCGACTTCTGGATCACGTCCGGGAAGTCCTTGTTGCCCTCGTTGTGGATTCGCGTCCCCATCTCGGTGTAGAGCGGCGCGAGGATCTCGTCGCCCTTCTCCTGCGCGGCCGCGATCGCGACGCGGACGGGACCCCACGCCTTCTTCATCATGTCCTGGTACTCGTCGGGAAGATCGCGTCCCTCGTTGAGGACCGCCAGGCTCATGACGTGGAAGTTCGTCTCGATGTCGCGAACCTTCGCCACCTCGAGAATCCAGCGCGAGGTGATCCAGCACCACGGGCAGAGCGGGTCGAACCAGAAATCTGCCACGTCCTTGCTATCGCTCACGTCGGTCCTTTCGTCGTCGGGTAGTGCTCGGTGTTCGGCTGGTCTGCGGAGCGTCCCGCACAGTGGGCCGGTGACACGAACTCTGCACACCTGTTCTACCCGCCCGCGGCGACCGGCGTCATGATGGGATGGACACAGCCGCGACCGCAGTTCGGCGGTGGCAGAAGAAATCGACAGAAAGGGTGCACGTGGTTGCCCCCAATTTGACCAGGGACCAGGCAGAGGAACGGTCCTCGCTGCTCACGGTCACGCACTACTCCATCACTCTCGACCTGACGGACGGAGCCGGTGGCCCGGGCGAGAAGACCTTCTCCTCGACCACCACCGTCACCTTCGACGCGACTGCCGGAGCCTCCAGTGTCGTCGACATCGTCGCCGCCTCGGTGAGCTCCGCGACGCTCAACGGAACCGACGTCGACGTCTCCTCCTACGACGAGTCGACGGGCATCGCGCTCACCGACCTCGCGGAGCACAACGAGCTCACCGTGGTCGCGGAATGCGTCTACTCCCATACCGGTGAGGGCCTGCACCGCTTCGTCGATCCGTCGGACGGCTCCGTCTACCTGTACAGCCAGTTCGAGACCGCGGACGCCAAGCGCATGTTCGCGTGCTTCGACCAGCCGGATCTCAAAGCGACCTTCGACGTGACGGTGACGGCACCGAAGGACTGGGCCGTCATCTCCAACGCGGCTGCCGCGGAGACCTCCGAGGCGTCCGGTGCCACGACGCACGTGTTCGAGACGACTCCTGTGATGAGCACCTACCTCGTCGCGCTCATCGCCGGCCCGTACGCGCAGTGGACCGATTCCTACTCGGACGACCACGGCACCATTCCGCTCGGAATCTACTGCCGCGCATCGCTGTCGGAGTACATGGACGCCGATCGCCTCTTCACCGAGACCAAGCAGGGCTTCGAGTTCTACCACCGTAACTTCGGTGTCCCGTACGCCTTCGGCAAGTACGACCAGCTGTTCGTGCCCGAGTTCAACGCGGGCGCCATGGAGAACGCCGGCGCGGTGACCTTCCTGGAGGACTACGTCTTCCGGTCCAAGGTGACGCGCTACTCCTACGAGCGCCGCGCCGAGACCGTGCTGCACGAGATGGCCCACATGTGGTTCGGCGATCTCGTGACCATGCGGTGGTGGGACGACCTGTGGCTCAACGAGTCCTTCGCCACGTTCGCGTCGGTGCTCTGCCAGTCGGAGGCCACCGAGTACACCAGCGCGTGGACCACGTTCGCGAACGTCGAGAAGAGCTGGGCCTACCGCCAGGACCAGTTGCCGTCGACGCACCCCATCGCCGCGGACATTCCCGATCTCGCCGCAGTCGAGGTCAACTTCGACGGCATCACCTATGCCAAGGGCGCCAGCGTCCTCAAGCAGCTCGTCGCCTACGTCGGGCTCGAGGACTTCCTCGCGGGCCTGCGCAGCTACTTCCGCGACCACGCCTTCGGCAACGCGACCTTCTCGGATCTGCTGTCGGCTCTCGAGGCCTCGTCCGGTCGCGACCTGTCGGACTGGGGTGATCAGTGGCTGCGCACCACCGGCCTGAACACCCTGACACCGGAATTCGAGATCGACGACGACGGCAACTACTCGTCCTTCTCCGTCGTGCAGGGGGCCGCGGCACCCGGCAAGGGTGAGCGCCGCGTGCACCGCATCGCCGTCGGCATCTACGACGGTGACGACTCCGGCGCGCTCACTCGCACCCAGCGGGTCGAGCTCGACGTCGAGCCGCAGGAGCGCACCGAGGTTCCCGCGCTGGTGGGCACGCCCGCCGGTCGGTTGGTGCTCGTCAACGACGACGACCTGACGTACTGCTCGCTGCAGCTGGATCCGACCTCGCTCGAGACGCTCATCGCGCGCATCGGCGACATCACCGAGTCGCTCCCCCGCACCCTGGCGTGGTCGGCGGCGTGGGAGATGACCCGGCAGGCCGATCTGAAGGCACGCGACTTCGTCGCACTGGTGCAGCGCGGCATCACCTCCGAGACCGAGGTCGGAGTCGTGCAGCGGCTCCTGCTGCAGGCGCAGACCGCGCTCGGCAGCTATGCCGAGCCGGGGTGGGCGCAGTCCACGGGATGGCCCGAGTTCGCCGACCGTCTCCTCGAGCTGGCGCGCGCGGCCGACGGTGGGTCGGATCATCAGCTGGCCTACGTCAACGCGCTGGCCTCGTCCGTGCTGGCCGAGCGCCACACGACAGCGCTGCAGGCGCTGCTCGACGGAGACGTGGACGGCCAGGATCTGGGCGGCCTCACCGTCGACACCGATCTGCGCTGGCGGTTCGTCACCGCTCTGGCTCGCAGCGGCGCGATCGACACGGGGTCCGACACACCCGTGATCGACGCCGAGGCAGAGAAGGACAACACCGCGGCCGGTGCCCGCAACGCGGCGGCGGCGCGAGCTGCCCGCCCGCAGGCCTCGGTCAAGGAGGAGGCGTGGACCACGGTCATCGACAACGACTCCCTACCCAACATCACCGCACGTGCCATCATCGGCGCGTTTCCCGGTGCGGGCCAGGGAGAGTTGTTGGAGCCGTTCGTCTCCCGCTACTTCGACGCCATCTCCGATGTCTGGGCACGTCGTTCCAGCGAGGTCGCGCAGACCGTCGTCGTCGGTCTGTACCCGACCTGGTCCATCACTGAGCAGTCGGTGGCGGCGGCGGACGAGTTCCTCGCGGGCGACCACCCGCCGGCCCTCGCGCGCCTCGTCGTCGAGGGTCGCGCGTCCGTGGTGCGGTCACTCGCCGCCCGAGCGGCGGACGGTGCCTGACCGCACCTGACTCGCGCACGGACAAGGGCCCATCATCCTCGCGGATGATGGGCCCTTGTCTCTGTGCCGGGGTGGCGCCGTGTCAGGCGGACGGGCCGGTGATAGCCGCGCTCATGACGCGCACGGCGGCGACGAGGCCGTCGATCAGGTCGCCGTCACGGAAGGATCCCGTGGCCGCGGTGATACCGAGCTGCGCGATGCGGTCGTCGACGAGATGGGCGACGCCTCGACCGGAACGAACCTCGATGGCGCGCTGGTTCGGTGAGACGGCGATGAGCACCGAGTACTCGGCCTCGGGCGTTCCCGCGAGAGCGGCGTCCGCACCCGCGGCGGTGTCGGGGCCGAGGTCACCGACCAGCACGTTGAAGCGGATGCCCGTACGGCGGGTGGCCTCGATGAGCGACTCGTCGAGCTGGATCAGCTCGTCGGTCGCGAACGGGGACAGGTCGGGGTTGACGGTGCCCACCTGGTGCACACCGGAGACTCGACCGCTCGCGGTCACCACATGGCCGACGGGAAGGTTCTCCTCGTCGATCCGACGGGTCGAGAGTTCACCACTTGCCACTTGCCCGGCCTCCTACCAGCGAAGCCGAACCCGCGGTGAGTTCGGCGTGTGTCGAATGCGCAGCGTGCTGCGAGTACGGCGTCACCTCGTCCGTGGCCGACCACAGCACCGGGGCGTGGTCCCACTGCTGCCCGAGTCGGTAGGGGGCGGGACGCGGCGCGGGATCGGTCGACGTGATCTTCGCGAACACGAAGAGCGCGAGGAACAGTGCCAACGGAATCAGTCCGAAGATCAGCGCGGTTTCGAGGATGCTCACGCCCATCACCTTAGTGGACGGGTGTCAGGCCGCGCCCTCACCCAGGTACGGCAGCCAGGTGGGATCGAGTTCCTTGATGCTCGCGAGCAGTCGCCAGTGCGGACCCTTCGGCGGGACCAGCGCGGCGCGCAGGGTCCACCCCAGCTCGCTGAGCATCTTGTCCGCCTTGCGGTGATTGCAGGAAGCGCAGCACGCGACGCAATTCTCCCAGGAGTGACCGCCGCCGCGACTGCGCGGCACCACGTGGTCGATGGTCTCGGCCTTGGAACCGCAGTACGCGCACCGGAAACGGTCCCGATGCATCAGAGCCGCCCGCGTCATCGGGATGCGCGCCCGGTAGGGCACCCGCACGTACGAGCGGAGGCGGATGACCGACGGCACCTGCAGAGCGATGTCCGCCGAGTGGACGACGGGACCGTCGTCGTCGTCGTGCACCACGACGGCCTTCTCGCAGACCAGCAGGACGACGGCACGCCGCATGGGCAGCGCGGTGAGTGGTTCGAACGTGGCGTTCAGGAGGAGTACGCGCCGCTTCACCCAGGCGGGGACGGCGTCCTCGTGATCGAGGTGCCCGTCGACGTCGGCCGGATCGGAGTGATCGGTGACGGCGTGCAACGACGCGCCGCCGAAGACGACAGGGTGTTCGGACTGGGGTCGCGCCCCCGACGCGCCGCCCTGCACGGCGTCGGTGGGCGACAGTTGTCGATGCCCGGCCCGAACCTTCGCGACAGTCCCGCTCTTCTTCATGCCACCTCCAGTGACCACTGCGCGCGGCGCGACTACCACTGGTTTGCGACAGCCACCGCCCGCACGTGAAGACCAACCACAGTGCATCACGAATCGGTGCCGTTCGCACGCTCATTCGAGGTCCGGCCGACGGCCACGCGGTGAACTCCGGGTGTCCCCCCGCACGGGTGGCGGGGTGGGTGCCGAGACGGGTGGTGACAGGTGGCGTGCGCCGAGGAGATCCGTAGACTTTTCGGGTGTATTCCTTCGACCCGAACGACGTCCTCGCCCTCTCGCTCTCCGACACCGGTCGCGACTGGCTGATCCAACGCCCGCTCCAGGTTCTGGGGTACGCCCTGCTCGCCGTGGTTCTGCGTTACGTCCTGCACCGCATGATCGACCGGTTCACCAGCCGCTCACCCGGCGCGGGTCGCAGCGCTGCGGGTAAACCGCCCCTGCTGAGGCCGCTGCGCGAACGTGCCCCCGCCGGCGTCACCACCACCATCCTGAACGAGCGCCGCAACCAGCGCGCCCGCACCATCGGTTCGGTGCTCAAGTCGGCGGTCTCCGTCGGCATCCTGGTCTGGTTCGTGCTCTCCGCGCTCTCCATCGTCGGTGTGAACGTCGCCCCCTTCATCGCGTCCGCAGGCATCGTGGGTGTCGCGCTCGGTTTCGGCGCGCAGAACCTCGTCCGCGACTTCCTCTCCGGCATCTTCATGCTGCTCGAGGACCAGTACGGAGTCGGCGACATCGTCGATCTCGGCGAGGCATCGGGCACGGTCGAGACCGTGGGCCTGCGGGTCACCACGGTCCGCGACATCTCCGGGACGCTCTGGTACGTCCGCAACGGCGAGGTGCTGCGTGTCGGCAACATGAGCCAGGGTCACGCCGTCGCGGTGTTGGACCTCCCCGTCAGTCATTCCGCCGACATCGACGTCGCGTGCGAGGTGGCCGAGCGCACGGCGCGCGAGTCCATCGAGCGTGGCGAGTTCCAGGAGGACATTCTCGAGGCCCCGCAGATGCTCGGCGTCGACGCCGTCACGTCGGACACGGTGACGCTGCGCCTGACCATCAAGGTTCGACCCGGCCGACAGTGGGCCGTGCAGCGCCAGTTGCATCGTCAGATCCTCGACGCCTTCGACGAGTCCGGCATCGCGGCGCCCTACCCCAACGGGCGGCCCTTCGGACCCGCCCCGAGCATGAGCACGTGATCGTGGAGAACAATGGAGCCATGACCGAGCCGGCACAGACCTTCTACGACGCGGTCGGCGGTGCGGAGACGTTTCGCACCCTGACCGCGCGCTTCTACGCCGAGGTCGAGCGGGACGAGATTCTGCGGCGGCTGTACCCGGAGGAGGACCTGGGCCCGGCGGAGCGCCGGATGCGCATGTTCCTCGAGCAGTACTGGGGTGGTCCGCGTACCTACTCGGACGAGCGCGGCCACCCGCGTCTGCGGATGCGGCACTCGCCGTTCGTCATCGGGCCGTTCGAACGCGACGCCTGGCTGCGCGCGATGCACACGGCCCTGGCGTCGATCGACTCTGACACGATGGACGATGTGCATCGACAGCAGTTCGTCGACTACATCGAGATGGCGGCGAACTCGATGGTGAACTCGCCGCTGTAGTGCTGCGCGCTCAGCCGAGGGCGCCGGAGCGGCCCTTGCCCCGCAGCTTGCGGGCGACACGCATCGCGAACCACAGGGGACGCGGGATGTGGGGGCGCAGGATGGCGTGCTTGCGCACGTAGTGCGGCACGTGCCACTCGGCCCAAGTGCCGGCGTAGAACAGAGCGGCATCCCCGGCGCGGAGCACGCGGGGCTCGTTGCCCGCGGACTGGACGACGACCTCGCCCTCGATGACGTGGATGGTCTCGTCCTGCTCGAAGTACCAGTTGAAGGTGCCGGCGGTGCAGTCCCAGACCCACGACGACGTGGTGGTGTCCGGGCTGCAGGACCACTGACCGCTGCGCGCGACGGGAGCACCCTCGAGGATCCACGAAGGATCGATCGGAGCCGGCAGGAGCTCGACGGAGTCGAGACTCACGGCTTCGAAAACAGGAGTCGTCATGGAGGTTCCTTTACCGTCGCTTGAAGTTCCGCCTGAAAATACCCCACCAAACAAACTTTGGGTAGTTTTCACGCCGATCGTTCCGATTTTCTTGACCTCCCCATGGCATGAACGGCGGACGCGTGGTGATTCTCGTGGGAGCCGGGCAGGCCGGAGGCCGGTCGTCACGAGAGGCCGGGCAGGCCGGAGGGGTCGTGGTGACGGGCGCACCGCCCCTCGCGGCTCGGCCTTTGGCACTATTGCGCCTGTGAGCACTCCGATCGACGCGTCCGCCGGCCCGTCCCCCGCCGACGGCCCGTCCGCCCCGGCCCCCTGGTGGTCCGACGCCGTCTTCTACCAGATCTACCCCCGCTCGTTCGCGGACTCCGACGGCGACGGGATCGGTGATCTGGGTGGCATCCGGGACAAGCTCGGATACCTGGAACTGCTCGGCGTCGATGCACTCTGGCTCAGCCCGGTGATGCGGTCACCGATGGTCGACCACGGATACGACGTGTCCGATCCACGCGACATCGATCCGCTGTTCGGATCTCTCGAGACGATGGACGCCGTGGTGACGGAGGCGCACGCGCGGGGCATGAAGGTCACGATGGACCTGGTCCCGAACCACACCAGCGATCAGCACGAATGGTTCCAGGCCGCTCTGGCCGCGGCGCCCGGGAGCCCGGAGCGGGCCCGCTACGTGTTCCGGGACGGCAAGGGCGACGGCTCCGAGCCGCCGAACAATTGGCCCAGCATCTTCGGCGGTCCCGCGTGGCACCGCGTCACCGAGTCGGACGGCACACCCGGTCAGTGGTACCTCCACATCTTCGCGCCCGAGCAGCCGGATCTGAACTGGACCGAACCCGAGGTGCTCGCCGATCTGGAGGCGACGATCCGGTTCTGGCTCGACCGCGGTGTCGACGGGTTCCGCATCGACGTGGCCCACGGCATGGCCAAGCCGGCGGATCTCCCGGACATGGATCTGTCCGTGAACGAGCTGATGCGCAACGAGGACGGGGACCCCCGTTTCGACGACGACGGGGTGCACGAGATCCACCGCGCCATCCGCCGGGTCGTGGACGAGCACGACGGCGCGATGACGGTCGGCGAGGTGTGGGTCCAGGACAACGAACGCTTCAGTCGCTACATCCGTCCCGACGAGCTCACCCTGGGCTTCAACTTCCGGCTGGCCGAGTCCGCGTTCGACGCCTCGGCCATCAGGGATGCCGTCGACAACTCGCTCGACGCGGTCGACCGTGTCGGCGGCACGCCGACGTGGACCCTGTCCAACCACGACGTCGACCGCGAGGTCACCCGGTACGGCGGAGGTGAGCAGGGTCTGCAGCGCGCACGCGCGATGGCCCTGGTCCTGCTGGCGCTCCCCGGTGTCGTGTTCGTCTACAACGGCTCCGAGCTCGGGCTGCCCAACGCGGACCTCCCCGACTCCGCTCTGCAGGATCCCGCCTGGTTCCGATCCGGCGGCCAGGAACGCGGACGAGACGCGTGCCGCGTCCCGCTGCCGTGGGAGGGCACCGAGCCGCCGTTCGGATTCTCGACGGCGCGGGAGACCTGGTTGCCGATTCCCGCCGAGTGGGCCCCGCTGACCGTGGAGAGCCAACTCGAGGACGTGGACTCCATGCTGAGCCTCTATCGGACGGCGTTGAGCCTGCGGGCCGCGCGGCCGGAGTTCAGCGAGCCCGGAGTCGAGTGGTACGGGAGCCCTCCCGGGTGTCTGGCGTTCCGGCGCCGCGGCGGCGTCATCTGCGCTCTGAACACCACGTCCGAGCCCATCACCCTGCCGCCGGGAGCGCTGCTGCTCGCCAGCGCACCGCTGCAGGACGAGCTGCTTCCGGCCGACGCGGCGGCCTGGCTCGTCTGAACGAGTCGCGGTGCGGGTCGGTCAGGACACCATGAGCGGGATCGTGGCGCCCCGGCTGCGGAACACCGATCCGTAGCGGGCGTCGAGCCGGATCCACGACCGAGCGATTCGCACCCGGACGCGCGCGTCGTCCGCACTCCGCAACGAGTCGGACACCGTGGGCACGAACTTCATGGCGTTGAGCGCGAAGATCATGCGCATCGACACGGGCACCGCCTCGCCGTCGGCCTCGACGGTCACCACGTCCTGATCGAGCAGCGACACGGGCGGGCCGTGATCGGTTCCGTGTTCGCGGGCCAGGGCGACACCACGCTCGGCCAGCTCCACGAACACCGGACCGGGGACGTCGTCCACATGGGTCCACCCGACGTCCGGCGGCACCGGGCCGCGCCAGGCGGAGTCCATGCCGAAGCCGGGATCGAACGGTGCAGGTCCGGCGGATCGCATCGCCGAGAGGAGCCCGTCCGCGGCCACGGTGACGTCCGACGGCAGCACCCGGGCGCGGATCACGCGGGCGGCGAGGACGTCGAATCCGGTCTCGATCCACGCGACCACGTGACTGTCACCGCGGCGCCGGAGGCGCACCACCGCGCCCGGGTCGAGTCGCGCGGCGTGGGTCAGAAAGGTCGACAGATCGTCCCGGTCCCGCGCGTCCGGGACGGTCACCGACCGCTCGGCCAGTGCACCCGTCACGGCCGCTGCCAGCGCTGCAGGTACTCGCGCTCGTCGCCGGACAGCCGGCGCAGGCGCTGGGTGTCGATGTCGAAGGCAGCGATCTGCGTCGACGCCACGATGGCCGGCGGAGTACTCATCGGTGCGCCGTGCGGGCGCACCTCGTATCCCGCCGTGAAGTCGACGGCCCGCAACTGCTCCACCCACATGAACACGTCGAGAGGCGTGTCCTCGTGGCGCAACTGGCCGCGGTAGCGCACGTGCAGGTCGGCGATCACCGCACTGTTCCGCAGGGTCGCGGTGGGGACACCGTCGGCCATGAGCCACGGGATGCGGGCCTCCTCCAGCAGCGTCACCATGCGTGCGTGGTTGATGTGCTGGTACACGTCCATGTCCGACCAGCGCACCTCGACGGGGCAATGGAAGCCGATGAGCTCGTCGTCTGTCACGCCCCCAACCTATCCGGCCCGGCGCGGCGCCGGGCCGGGCACGTCCGTCCCCCGGGCGTGGTCAACGCGAGACGTCGGTCCGCGCACCCGCTCCTCGCACCATGCTGCGGATCTGCCGCGCCGCCACCGAGAGCGTCGCCAGATCCAGCGTTCCGGACTCGCCGATCTCCGTCAGGGCCGCTCGGGCACGAGCGAGCCGGGAGGCATTGGTGGACTCCCAGTCGGCGATCATCTCGTCCGCCGTCTCCCCCGGTTCGCCGCCGCCCGTCACGTCGAGCGTGAGGGCACGCAGCGACGAGTACAGGTCGTCCCGCAACGCCAACCGCGCCAGGGAGTGCCAGCGGTCGCCGCGTTCGAGCGTGGACACCGCAGACAGCAGCCAGTCGATGCCGAGGTGCTCGCTGAGGGCGTAGTAGAGGCTCGCCATCACCTCGTCGTCCTCGTTCGCGATGTCCGCCGTCTCGATGACGTCGAGCAGGCAGAACACGTCGAGGAGCCGGAACACTCTGTGCGCGAGCTCTTCCGGCGCGCCCTTCTCGATGGCGGACGTGGCACGGTCGAGTCCGCTGCGTGCCTGCCGACCCTTCAGCCAGGTCGGGAGCTGCGATTCCAGGATCCGCACCTTGCGCGCGAACCTCGTGATCTCGGCACCGACAGCGATGGGCTGCGGCCGGTTCGACAACAGCCAGCGGGATCCTCGGTCGAGGAGGCGACGAGACTCGAGCACCAGTTCGTCGGACGCGTCCGTGGGCATGTCGGCCGCGGCGATCGCGGCCCAGATGTCGTGCAGACCGAAGATCTCGCTCGTCGCCGCGAACGCTCGCGCCGCGTCCGTGCTCCCGACTCCCGAGTCCTCCGCGAGGCGGAAGGCGTAGGTGATGCCGCCGTGGTCGACCGTCTCGTTCGCCACCCGCGTGGCCACGATCTCCCGGCGCAGCGGATGCGCCTTGATGGCACCGGCGAAACGTTCGCGCAACGGCGTCGGGAAGTAGTCCGTCATGAGCGGGGCGAACACGTCGTTGTCCGGCAGATCCGATGCCAGCAGGTCTTCCTGCAGCGCCAACTTCACGTGAGCCATGAGAGTCGACAGCTCGGGCGAGGTGAGACCCAGGCCGTTCTGCAGGCGCCGCGAGATCTCCGACTTCGTCGGCAGCGCGTCGAGCGACCTGTCCACCCGGCCCGACGCCACCAGGTCGGCGATCAGTCGAGCGTGGACGCCCAGCAGTTCGGGGGCGTGTGCCCGTGAGACACCCAGCAGCTCGTTCTGCGCGACGTTGTCCTCGAGAACGAGGGCGCCCACCTCGTCCGTCATGGAGGCCAGCAGGGACTCCCGGTCCTCCGCGGCCAGGTCACCCGACGTCACGGTGGAATCGAGCAGGATCTTGATGTTGACCTCGTGATCGGAGCAGTCGACGCCGGCGGAGTTGTCCACGGCGTCGGTGTTGATCTTGCCGCCCGCGGCGCTGTACTCGATGCGGCCGAGCGCGGTCACCCCGAGGTTGCCGCCCTCTCCGACCACGCGCGCCCGCAGGTCCGCGCCGTTCACGCGCACCGGGTCGTTGGCCTTGTCTCCCACGTCGGCATCGCTCTCGGTGCGCGACTTCACGTAGGTGCCGATGCCGCCGTTCCACAGCAGGTCCACCGGCGCCGTGAGGATGGCGCGCATCAGTTCGGGCGGTGACAGGGCGGTGACGTCGTCCGCCAGTCCGAGAGCCGCGCGCACCTCGGCGCTGACCGGTACCGACTTCACGGTGCGTTCGTGTACTCCGCCACCCCTGCTGATCAGGGAGGTGTCGTAATCCGCCCACGACGAGCGCGGCAGTTCGAGCAGTCGCCGTCGCTCCGCGAAGGAGGCGGCCGCGTCGGGTGCGGGATCCAGGAAGATGTGCCGGTGGTCGAACGCGGCGACGATGCGGAGATGTTCACTGAGCAGCATCCCGTTGCCGAACACGTCGCCACTCATGTCACCGATACCGACCACGGTGATCTCGTCGGACTGCGTGTCGATGCCGTACTCGCGGAAGTGACGCTTCACGCTCTCCCAGGCACCCTTGGCGGTGATGCCCATCGCCTTGTGGTCGTACCCCACCGACCCGCCCGAGGCGAAGGCGTCACCGAGCCAGAAGCCGTACTCGGCGGACACCTCGTTCGCGAGATCGGAGAACGTGGCAGTGCCCTTGTCCGCCGCCACCACGAGGTACGAGTCGTCGTCGTCACGTCGCACCACGCGCTGCGGTGGGATCGCGGCGCGGGTGGCGCGGTCGAGGTTGTCGGTGACGTCCAGCAGCCCCGCGATGAACATGCGGTAGCAGGCTCTCCCCTCGGCGGTGGTCGCGGAGCGGTCGGTCGCAGCATCGCCGGTCGGAGACGGCGGCTGCTTGACGACGAAGCCGCCCTTCGCCCCCACCGGCACGATGACCGCGTTCTTGACGGCCTGCGCCTTGGCCAGTCCGAGCACCTCGGTGCGGAAGTCCTCGCGCCGATCGGACCAGCGGAGACCACCGCGCGCGACCATGCCGAAGCGCAGGTGCACGCCCTCGACGCGCGGCGAGTACACGAAGATCTCGAAACGCGGGCGCGGCTTGGGCAGCACGTCGATGCCGCGAGGGTCGAACTTCAGGGACAGGAAATCGCGCTCGCGACCCTGCTCGTCGACGACGAAGTGGTTGGTGCGCAGCGTCGCTCGCACGAGGGTGAACAGGGCACGCAGCACCCTGTCGGCGTCGAGGCTGACCACCTGATCGATCAGTTCGGCGAGCTCCGACGCGATCTCGTCGGCACGCTCCTCGGACGCCGAGGCGGGATCGAACTGCGCGTCGAACAGGTCGACGATCAGTCGAGCCGTCACCGGGTTGGCGAGGAGAACACCCTCGATGCCGGTCTGGCTGAAAGGGAAAGCGGCCTGGCGCAGGTACTTCGCGTACGCCCGCAGCACCACCGCGCGGCGCCACTCGAGACCGGCCCGCAGAACCAGTTCGTTGAAGCGGTCGGCCTCCGCGTGGCCGTTCCACACGGCAGCGAACGCGTCGGTGAATCGTCGGCTGACCACACTCGTCTGGTTCTCGGCGCCCTCGATGACCTCGGGCTCCGCGGACAGGCCGAAATCGTAGATCCAGCAGCGCGTTCCGTCCTTGCGCACCACGGCGTACGGCCGCTCGTCGACCACCTCCACACCGAGGCTCTGCAGGACGGGCAGCACCTGGCTCAGCGAGACCTCGCTGCCGGTCACGTAGAGGGAGAAACGCCAGTGACCCGCCTCGGCGTCGCGCGGGCGGTACAGGCACATGTCGATGTCGTCGCCGACGAGCGCGTCGAGTCGAGCGATGTCGACGAGCGCCCGGTCCGCGTCGAAGTCCTGCTTGTAGGCCTCGGGGAAGGCGACGGCATAGCGCGCCGCGTTGTCGGGCGACACCGACGGGTCGGCCGCGGCCGCCTCACGCAGAGCGTCGTCCCACGTGCGGGTGGCGTCGGTGATCAGGGCCCGGATGCGGTCGCGGTTGGCGTCCGTGACGTCGACGGCGTCCGCGCTCTGTCCGTCGAAGCGAACAGTGAAGTGCACCAACGCGAGTGGGCTGTCCGAGACGCGTGCCTCGTACTCGACGTCGGTACCGCCGAGCTCGTGCAGCAGGATCCTGCGGGTCTCGAGACGCAGGCGGGTGGTGTAGGAGTCGCGCGGAAGGTAGACCAGCGCCGACACGAACCGGCCGTACCCGTCGCGGCGCAGGAAGAGCAGCACCTCGCGGCGCAGGGCACTGCGCTCCACGGCCGAGATGGTGTCGAAGAGCGACCTGCTGTCCGCCGAGAAGAGTTCGGTGCGCGGGAAGGACTGGATCGACTCGAGCATGGCCTGGCCGGAGTACGACGACAGGGTGTGCCCGGCGCGCTCGATGACGGTGCGCACGCGGTCACCCACGACCGGGATGTCGAGGACGTTGCCGTGCAGTGCGGAGATGGTGAAGAGCCCCGTGAACCGGTGCTCTCCCACCGTGTTTCCCTCGTCGTCCAGATCGTGGACACCGACGAAGTAGGGGTGCACGGCGCGGTGCACCGACGTGGAGCTCGATGCGCGGGTGAGCACGAGAAGGTCCTCGCGAGCGACCACTCGGTCGATCGGCAGGTCGAAGCCCGCGACGGCGCCCGGATCGTCGGATCGCAGGATGCCCAGCGCGGACTCGGCGACGGGTTCGAGACCCGCCTCCGTCGCGGTGTACCGGCGGCTGCCGAGCACGCGGAAGTTGCCCTCGGACAACCACCGCAGCAGGCGGGCGGCGTCGTGCCGCGCCTCGGGGGTGACGGACTCGGTTCCGTCCGCGTCTCCGCGGCGTGGTCGTTCCAGACGATCGGCCAGTTCCAGCTGGCGACGCTGCATGGCCTCGGTGTCGTCGACAACGCGACGGACGTCGGCGAGCACGTCGGCCAGCGAGCTCTCGAGCGAGGCGAAGGCCTCCTCGCTCGCCGCGGGGTGCAGAGCCACGTGGATCCACGATTCGAGGATGCTGCCGTCCGCGAGATCGCCGGTCTCGACGTCGGACGGGGTGGCTCCGCCTCGGATGGAGAGGAGCGTGCCGGACTCGTCGCGCACGACGCGCAGGATCGGGTGCACCACCTCGACGACCGCGATGCCGGCTCCGGTGAGCCAGGCGGTGACCGACTCGACCAGCATCGGCATGTCGTCGGTGACGATCTGCAGGGCCACGCCGACGGTGCTGTCGGGTCCGCGGTGCAGGGCGAGAGAGGCGACGCCGGGATCACGACGCTCGGCGAGCTCGAGATGTCGGTGCACCACCGCGGTCGGGTCGGCTCCCGTGGTGGTCCGCAACACGTCCAGATCGACGTGCCCGAAGTACACCGCGCGGAGGTCGTCCGCCCGATCGAGCACCGAGTTCGGCGCCGTTGCCGCCTCGGAGTGCTCTCCCGCTGAAGTCATCGCTGTCGCCTTTCGATCACCACGAGCGGCGGATCCACCGGTCGGGGCGACGTTGTCCGTGGGGTTCGGCTCCCGACCCTAGCCTCGAGAGGCCGGGAGCCGAACACCGCGGTGACGTGGCGTGCGATGAAAATAGGTTACTTACCAGTACATTTCAGTCGCGCGTGAGCTTCCGGTGCGTCACGCGGTGCGGGCGAGCGGCGTCGGGACCGAGGCGCTCGACCTTGTTGGCCTCGTAGCCCTCGAAGTTGCCCTCGTACCAGTACCAAGCGGCCTCGTTGTCGCCGAATCCACCTTCCCACGCCAGGATGTGCGTGCACGTCCGGTCGAGGAACCACCGGTCGTGCGAGATCACGACGGCGCAGCCGGGGAACTCCTCGAGGGCGTTCTCCAGCGAACCGAGCGTCTCGACGTCCAGGTCGTTGGTGGGCTCGTCGAGCAGGATAAGGTTGCCGCCCTGCTTGAGCGTCATCGCCAGGTTGAGGCGGTTGCGCTCGCCACCGGACAGGACTCCGGCCGCCTTCTGCTGATCGTGACCCTTGAACCCGAAGGAGCTGATGTACGCCCGCGACGGGAACTCCTGCGTACCGATGGTGATGAAGTCCAGGCCGTCGGACACGGTTTCCCACACGGTCTTGGCGGGATCGATGCCGGATCGGTTCTGGTCGACGTAGCTCAGCTTGACCGTCTGACCGATCTTGACCTCGCCGCCGTCCGGCTCCTCGAGACCGACGATGGTCTTGAAGAGCGTGGTCTTTCCGACGCCGTTGGGGCCGATGACACCGACGATGCCGTTTCGCGGAAGCGTGAACGACAGGTCCTTGATCAGCACGCGGCCGTCGAAGCCTTTGTCGAGGCTCTTGACTTCGACCACGACGTCGCCGAGGCGCGGCGGGTTGGGGATCTGGATCTCGTCGAAGTCGAGCTTGCGCATCTTGTCGGCCTCGGCCGCCATCTCGTCGTAGCGATCGAGACGTGCCTTGTTCTTGGCCTGGCGAGCCTTGGCGCCGGAGCGGACCCAGGCGAGTTCGTCCTTGAGGCGCTTCTGCAGCTTCTGGTCCTTCTTGCCCTGGACCTCGAGACGCTCGGCCTTCTTCTCCAGGTAGGTGGAGTAGTTGCCCTCGTAGGGGTAGAGGCGACCACGGTCGACCTCGCAGATCCACTGCGCGACGTGATCGAGGAAGTACCGGTCGTGGGTCACGGCCAGGATGGCACCCTGGTACGCGGCCAGATGCTGCTCGAGCCAGAGAACCGACTCGGCGTCGAGGTGGTTGGTGGGCTCGTCGAGCAGCAGCAGGTCCGGCTTGCTCAGCAGCAGCTTGCACAACGCCACACGACGCTTCTCACCACCGGACAGGTGGGTCACACCCTCGTCCGGCGGCGGGCAGCGCAGTGCGTCCATGGCCTGCTCGAGCTGCGAGTCGATCTCCCACGCGTCGGCGTGGTCGAGCTTCTCCTGCAGCTCGCCCATCTCCTCCATCAGCTCGTCGGAGTAGTCGGTGGCCATCAGCTCGGCGATCTCGTTGTACCGCTTGAGTTGGACCATCGTCTCGCCGAGACCGTCCTCGACGTTCTCGCGAACCGTCTTGTTCTCGTCGAGCTCGGGCTCCTGCATGAGGATGCCGACGGTGGCGCCCTGCGCGAGGAACGCCTCACCGTTTCCGGGCTGGTCGATCCCGGCCATGATCTTGAGGATCGAAGACTTGCCGGCGCCGTTGGGGCCGACGACGCCGATCTTCGCTCCCGGCAGGAAGCTCATCGTCACGTCGTCCAGAATGACCTTGTCGCCGTGCGCCTTGCGCACCTTCTTCATGGTGTAGATGAATTCCGCCACGAGTTCCTCTCGATGTGCTCACCAGCGTGTGTGCCGGGCGGATCGCGCCGGCTGAGATGCCGACGACGGGGCCGACAACTGGGAGATGTGCTCGACGCGGAAGTCTACCGGGACCGACCGGTGCCCGTGAAACCGTTCGCGGTCAGCCCACCGGCACCGGCTCGGGCTCGGCCGTGTCCACCGCGGCCTCGGCGACGGTCTCGCCGGACTCCTGCCGCTCGGCCGCCTGACGCGGCCGGTCCACCCTGACGTGGCACCGAGCGAGATCGGGTCCCACCGCGGTGGCTCGGATCTCGAGATCGGCTCGGCCCACGCCCTCCTTGGTCGTGTACTCGTTGGTGTGCGCCTGCCCGAAGACGATGACCGAATCGCCCTTCATCAGCGACGCTCCGACCCCCGACACCAGACGTCGCCAGCAGCTGACCGAGGCGTAGAGCGTGTCCCCGTCCTGCCACTCCCCACTCTCGCGGTCCATGCGGCGCGAATTGCTGGCCACGCGGAAGCTGAGCACCTCGTCGCCGGACGGCGTGGTGCGCTTGATCGGATCGGTGATGACGGTGCCCACCACGGTCAGATACGACTCGTACATCGTTCCCCCCTCTCGCGGTCGATCCGGTACCGACCGCGCCCCCGACTCTGCGCCGCTCGCACCGCGGACAGAAGGGCCCGCGAGCACCTGTGGACGGCCGTCCACAGGAGCGCCGCGGGGGTTGACAGGAGGAGTGGTCAGGCAGTGACCAGCGAGTCGCCGGACGCCGCCAGCAGTGCGGCGTAGGCACCGCCGCGGGCGACGAGTTCGTCGTGGGATCCCGATTCGACGATGTGCCCGTGATCGAGCACCACGATGCGATCGGCCGACCGCACGGTGGAGAGTCGGTGGGCCACCACGATGGTGGTGCGGTCCTGCTCGAGCTGGTCGATCGCGTCGGCCAGAGCACGTTCGGTGGTGGTGTCCAGAGCGCTGGTGGCCTCGTCCAGAACGAGGACGGGCGGGTTGCGCAGAACGGTGCGCGCGATGGCGAGGCGCTGCTTCTCGCCGCCGGAGAACCGGTAGCCACGCTCCCCCACCATCGTGTCGTAGCCGTCGTCGAGCGAGGCGATGAAATCGTGGATCTGCGCTGTGCGAGCGGCATTCTCGATGTCCGCGTCGGTGGCGTCGGGCCGCGCGAAGCGGAGGTTCTCGCGGATCGTGTCGTGGAAGAGATAGGTCTCCTGCGACACCACCCCGACCGTCGCGGACACGTCGGCGAGCGAGAGATCGCGGAGATCGACACCGTCGACCTCGACCGACCCGGACGTCGGATCGTAGAGCCGCGCCGTCAGATACCCGAGTGTCGTCTTGCCGGCGCCGGTCGCTCCCACGATCGCCAGGGTGCTCCCGGCGGGGACCGTGAGGTCGATGTCCGTGAGCGTCGGATGTGCCGCACCCGGATAGTCGAAGCCCACGTGGCGGAAGCGCACCTCACCGCGTCGGGCCGTCGGATCGATCGGCGTCGGTACGGCGGGTTCGTCGATGTCCACCGGGAGATCGAGGTACTCGAAGACCCGGCCGAACAGAGCCAGGGAACTCTGCACCTCGACGCCGGTGTTGAGCAGCATCATCGTGGGGCGGAACAGCTGTGTCTGGAGGGTGGTGAACGCGACCAGCGTTCCCACCGTCAACGCGCTGCCGTTGCCGATGGTGATGCCGGCGAACCAGTAGACCAGGGCCGGCATCGCGGCGAAGCTGATCGACATGGTCGCCATGCGCCACTTGCCCGCCATCATCGAGCGGAGTTCGACGTCGGCCACCTCGGACGAGCGTTCGGTGAACCGATTCGTGAGGACCGACGACGCGCCGGTCGTCTTGCCCAGCAGGATGCCGCTCACCGAGAGCGACTCCTCCACCTGGACGGACAGATCGCTGAGCAGGCGTTGCCGCACGGTGGAGATACGGCGACGCTCGTCGCCGACCCGCCGAGCGATGCGGACGAACACCGGCAGGATGGCGAGCGAGAAGAGGGCCAGTTTCCAGTCGAGCAGGAAGAGCGCGACGACGGTGGCCATGACCGTGGTCGCGTTCTGAGCGATCGACGTGGCCGTGTTGGTGACGACGGACTGCATGCCGCCGATGTCGTTGGCGATGCGCGACTGCACCTCGCCGGTGCGGGTGCGCGCGAAGAAGCCGAGAGACTGACGCTGCAGGTGCGAGTAGACCTGCACGCGGAGCTGATGCATCAGGGCCTGCCCGATGCTGTTGGACATCCAGGTCTGGGCGACGCCGAGACAGCTGGTGACGACGGCGATCGCGATCATGCCGGCCGCGAGGATCGTCACCAGCGTGACGTCGGCGTTCGGGATGGCGTGATCAAGCATGTCGCGCAGGAGCAGCGGCGATCCCAGTGCCACGACGGCGCTGAGGGTGATGACCGCGCTCACCGCGGCGACCCGGCCGCGATAGGGGCGGAAGAGGGCGACGACGCGCCCGAGCGGTGCGGGCTGGTGGTCCGCAGATGTCACGGGGGACTGCACCGGCCTTGCCGGTGTGGTGGAGGAACGCATATGACCTCCCTGATCGGGTAGAACTGAGGTTACCTCATTATGAGGTCGACCGCTGCAACGCTAGTATCGTCCCGTGCATTCCCACGAGAAGGACCCGGCCGATCTGGTCATGATGGTGGCCAGGTCGATGCGGCGCCGCCACATGGCCGCACTCGAACCTTTCGGACTCTCGCCCTCACACGGACGGGCACTGCGCGTGCTGTCCGGCGCGGCGGGACCACTTCGGCCCGGAGATCTGGCGGAACGGTTGCGCATCGCACCCCGATCGGCAACCGATGTCGTCGACGCGCTGGAGTCGGCCGGCTACGTCGCACGGCACGCCGATGCCACCGATCGTCGCGCGGTTCTCCTCGACCTCACCGACGAGGGGCGGGCACTCGCGGACACCATCGCACAGGCGCAGCGCAGCGCGTCCGAGGCGATGTTCGCCGGCCTGAGCGCGGACGACCGAGCGACCCTCACCGACCTGCTCACCCGCATCCACGACGAATCCGGTGCAGAGAACCGCGTCTGACACGGTTCTCTGCACCGGATCCGGTGACTGTGTACGTCAGTGAGCGACGACGGTGGCACCCTCGGGTCCGTCGGGCAGCTTGCCCGAGCGGACGAGCAGCGCTGCCATCACCGAGCCGGCGAGGAAGATGCCCGACGCCCACCAGAACGTCGTGGTGTAGCTGGCGATCTCCGCGTTCATCCGGAGCAGCGTCGCGGCGGCCTGCGGATCCGCGGCCTGAGCCACGGCCGCCTGGTTGTCGGTCGCGTAGTTCGTCGCTGCCGTCGCCGCGATGGTGCTGAGCAGCGCCGTACCGATGGATCCGCCGATCTGCTGCATCGTGTTGACGGTCGCGGAGGCGACGCCGGCGTCGTCCGGCGAGACTCCGGACACGGCGCCCTGCATGGCCGGGGCCATCGTGGCGCCCATGCCCACGCCCATGACGAGCAGGCTCGGCAGGATGTGCGCGGCGTAGGAACTGTCGATCGAGATCTGGGTCAGCAGGGCCATGCCAGCCGACGCGATCAGCATGCCGGCGGACATGAGAACGCGAGGCCCGAAGCGCGGCAGGATGACCGACGTCGCGACGGTGGCCGTGACCACGAGGGTCGCGATCATCGGCAGGAACGCGAACCCGGTGGTGATGGGCGTGTAGCCGAGCGTGCTCTGCAGGTAGTACGTGAGGAACAGGAACACGGCGAACATGCCGGCACCGATGACGAACACCGCGAGGTACGCGCCGCCGCGGGTGCGGTCGAGCACGATGCGCAGCGGGAGAAGCGGATGCGTCGCCCGCGTCTGCAGGTAGACGAAGACACCGAGCAGGACCACACCGACCGCGAGGAAACCGATGGTCACCGCGTTGCTCCATCCGTCGGACTCGGCGTGCGCGAATCCGTAGACGATGGAGAACAGCGCCGCGGACACGGTGAGGGTGCCGGGGATGTCGAGTACCGGACGCTCGGTGGCGCGGTGCTTGGCCAGCAGGAGGAAGCCGCCGACGAACGCGATTCCCGCGAAGATCAAGTTGACGTACAGGCTCCAGCGCCAGTTCGCCCACTCCGTGAGCACACCGCCGAGAAGCAGGCCGATGGCGCCGCCGGCACCGGCGACCGCGCCGAAGATGCCGAACGCCTTCGCACGTTCCTTCGGATCCGTGAACGTCGTGGTCAGCAGGGACAGCGCTGCGGGAGCGAGCAGGGCGCCGAAGACACCCTGTCCCGCACGGGCCGCGACCAGCATGCCGAAGTTGACGGCTGCGCCGCCGACGGCGGACATCACCGCGAAGCCGACGAGTCCCACGAGGAACGTGGTGCGGCGACCGAAGAGGTCACTGAGTCGACCACCGAGCAGCAGGAGGCTGCCGAATGCCAGAGCGTAGGAGGTGACCACCCACGAGCGGTCCGCGTTGCCGAAGCCGAGATCGAGCTGTGCGGCGGGAAGCGCGATGTTCACGACGGTCGCGTCGAGCACGACCATCAGCTGGGCCAGGCCGAGTACGCCCAGGATGAGCCAGCGAGTGCGGTCGGGCGCGTCGTGCGCGCTCGACCGAATCGTCGGTTGGACGTTTCCGACGTCGGATGTGGTGGAAGACATTGATCCTCGCTTCGGTACGGCGTGAAATGGAGCTATACGGAGGCGTACGCTCCGGATAGCAAGACGATAGCAGCGATGCGGAGGTATGCCCTCCGGTTAACCGACGAACCAGGACGAAACGGACTGTGAAACCCACCACAGCGGCGAAGCCGCTTCGAGCGGACGCCGAGCGGAACAAGCTCAAGATCATCGACTGTGCGCGAGAGTTGTTGGCACGCAAGGGTCTTGAGATCACGCTCGACGATGTCGCTGCGCGCGCCGGGGTGGGTGTGGGCACCGTGTACCGGCGGTTCGCCAACAAGCAGGAACTCATCGACGGCATCCTCGAGCAGCGTCTGGTCGACGTGCTCAGCCGCGCAGAGGTGGCCGCGGAGGCCGACGATCCCTGGGCTGCGATGGTCGATTTCTTCGAATTCATGTGTCGACACATGGCCGCGGACCGTGGTCTCGGTCACGTCGTCCTCGGGTGCGACGACGGCCTCGACCGCATCGCGGCAGTCCGGTCCAAGCTCGAACCGACCATCAACACTCTCATCCAGCGCGCCCAGAAAGCCGGGAAGCTCCGCCCGGACGTGCAGCCCGGCGACCTCTTCACCCTTGTGCGGATGATCGTGGCCGGCGCCGAGGTTGCAGACGAGGTGGACGAGGACAACTGGCGACGCTATTTCGCCCTGGTGATCGATTCCCTCGCGGCGGTGCCGGACCGGTCGGTGCCCCTGCCGGGTCGAGCGCTGACACCGGACGAGATCGTCAGCGTCAAGAGCAGGTTGCACGGGAGGGCGTCGTGATCGACAACGTGGTCTCCCCCGTGCTTCCCTCGCACCGCGGGCATCCGATGCTGGTGGCGCTGCGCAGTGACGGAGCGTTCCCCCAGTTGGTCCGCTTCGCACTGGTCGGCGGGCTCAGCAACGTCCTCTACGTCGCCGTGTTCGTCGCGATGCACAGCGAGGGTTCCATCGTGGCCAATGCCGTCGGAGCAGTGGCGTCGACCGTTCTCGCCAACGAACTGCACCGCCGTCTCACGTTCCACGCTGCCGATCGGGTGGGCTGGTTCACCGCGCAGTGGGAGGGCGGCGGACTGGCACTCATCGGTCTGGGCGCCAGCACCGCAGCGCTGACAGCGCTCGACGTCGCACTGCCGACCGCCGGCGCCGCGTTGTCGGCCCTGATCCTGGTCGGAGTCACCGCCCTCGTCGGCGGGCTCCGCTTCCTCGCCCTGCGCGGTCTGGTCTTCTAACTGCGCTCACGCTCGCGGCGCGCCAGCTCCGCGAACATCGCGTTGTGCGCCGCGAGGTCCGCGCCGTCGTCGCGATCGGCCGCCCGGTCCGTGCGGACTGCTTCCTTCCGGTCCGTGTTGGACCACTGCACCAGCAACGCCAGCATGACGAGGATCAGCGGGATCTCGCCCGTCGCCCACGCGATGCCGCCGCCGAGTCGCTGATCCGCCAGGAGGTCGGAGTTCCACGGCAGCGACAGGCCGCGGAAGAAGGTCTGGCCCATCACCGTCTCGGTGCTCATCAGCGCGATACCGAAGAAGGCATGGAACGGCAGCGATCCGAACACCATCGCCAGCTTGGTCACGGGCGACAGTCGACGCGGTGCCGGATCGACGCCGATGACGACCCAGTAGAACAGGTAGCCGCTCAGCAGGAAGTGCGCGTTCATCAGCAGGTGGGCGCCGTGCGAGTCGACGGTCGCGCCGTAGATGCCGCCGAGGTAGAGCGCGTAGAAGCCACCCACGAAGATGACGGCCGCGACCAGGGGCTGGGTGAGGAACCGGGACACCGGGCTGTGCAGGGCCTCGAGGATCCACTCGCGCGGTCCCGGCACACCGTCCCGGCCGGCCGCCGGCAGCACCCGTAGGGCCAGGGTCACGCCGCCGCCGAGCGCGAGCAGCACCGGGGTGAGCATCGACAGCACCATGTGCGAGCCCATGTGCACGCTGAACATCGCCATCGAGTAGCGGTAGACACCCGATGACGTCGCGAACAGCAGCGTCGCGCAGCCCAGGACCCAGGCGATCGTGCGACCCACCGGCCATGCGTCGCCACGGGCCCGCAGTCGACGAACGCCGAGGAGGTAGACGACGGCCATGACGACGGCGGCGGTGCCGAAGATCAGGTCGAACCGCCAGTCGAAGAGGAAACGCTCGAGGCTCGGGGGCGCGGTGAGGTCGTACCCCAACTCCGCCTCGGTGAGCGTCAGCTCCCGAGCGCTCCCCAGCGGGGGCGGTGTCCGGGAGAGTCCGACCGCGAGCCCGATCGTGGCCGCGAAGACCAGTACCTCGGCACCGGCGAAACGCACGAGATTCGCGCGCGACGCCGGGTCCGCGGCGAGCGCGGGCAGGGCGCGTCGACGCTGGGTGTAGCCGAACACGCCGAGGACGACCAGGGCAACGACCTTGGCGAGTACGAGTCGGCCGTAGGTGGTGTCGAACAGATCTGCGGGCTCGACGCGGACGAAGGCGTTGACCACTCCACTGACACCCATGACCACGAACGCCACCGTGGCGACCGCGGAGAAGCGGCGCGCCGCGACATCGGTGTGCGCGCCGGCGCGACGGGCGTGCGCCAGGACGGCGAACAGTCCGCCCGCCCAGAGCGACGCGGCGAGAAGATGCAGGATGAGGCTGTTGGTGGCGACGTCGTGCGATCCACCGGACGACGAGTGCCCCGACAGTGCGAGAGGCATGAGCGAGCCGAGCGCGACCACCAGCAGGATCGGCGTCCACGACCACCGCAGCACGGCACGTGTCCCGAGTGCGAGCACGATCGCGATGATCGCGGTCCACTGCCACGCGCGGGCCAACTCGATCTGCGACAGGCCCGACCACAGGTTCTCGGGACGCAGCGCCTCGGACACCGGCTGACCGGACGTGTCCGAGAGGGTCAGCGGCACCAGCACGATCGCGCAGGCCGCCCACACGATTGCCGCCGACGACGCGGTGCGCAGCGCGCGATAGCCGTCGATGTCGAGGACGCCCGATCTCTGCGGCGGCACGAGGAAGGCTGCGAGCAGCAGAGAGCCCACGGCGATGACGGCCGCGACCTCCCCGAGCGCGCGCACAGCGGGCAGACCGTACGTCGTCACCGGACCCGGATCCGGGATGCCGAGCAGGACCAACGCCTGCGATGCGGACAGCGCGACGATCAGGCCGGCCACCACCGCGGCGATCAGTCCGGCACTCGCGAACACGCCTGCCGATCCGGCTCGTCGCGCCCCACCGTCCGGTTCCGCGGTCGCGGAACGCGGTGCCTCAGTCGTTGCCATACCTCCAGGGTAGGAGGTGACCGGAATCGCAGCACCTACGGGACGTAGTAGACGCGCAACTCACACGTCACCCCCTCCGGCGAGTACGCCGGAAACGTCGTGATCCTCCGTGCTGCAGCAGCAGTTCGGACGTACTCGCGAGGGGCGTCAATGGTGAATGCGTCCCTCGCGCTCCCCCAGCGGCCGTCCGTTCCCGCCCCACCGCCTCGCGACGATCTCCGCCGCGATCGACACCGCCGTCTCCTCCGGTGTCCGGGCGCCGAGGTCGAGCCCGATCGGGGACGACAGTCGCGCGAGCTCGTCGTCGCCGATTCCCACCTCGCGCAGTCTCGCGACCCGATCGTCGTGGGTTCGCCGCGACCCCATCGCACCCACGTAGCCGACGCGGGGCAGCCGCAACGCCACCTCGAGCAGCGGCACGTCGAACTTGGGGTCGTGGGTCAGTACGCAGATCACGGTGCGCTCGTCGATCTCACCCTCGGCCTGCAGTCGCTCGAGGTAGCGGTGCGGCCACTCGACGACCACCTCGTCGGCCGTCGGGAATCGCTCGGTTGTCGTGAACACCGGCCGCGCATCGCAGACGGTCACGCGATAGCCGAGCAGCGCACCCTGACGCGCCACCGCCGACGCGAAGTCGATCGCACCGAACACGATCATGCGAGCACGGGGCGTGAAGAAGTTCACGAACACCGTCATTCCCTCGCCGCGCCGCTGACCGTCGGGGCCGTAGTGCAGGACGTCGGTGCGGCCCGCTTCGAGAAGGCCACGGGCGTCGTCGATCACCGCGGCATTCGCGCGGGGCGACCCGAGCGTGCCGGACGCCGCCACCGGGTCGACGACCAGGCGAGAACCGACCCGCGCAGCATCGGGGTGCTCGATGACAGTGGCCACCGCGACCGGCCGGTGCTCCGCGATCGCCGACGCCACCGCACCGAGCTCCGGAAAGGAGGATCGGGACACGGTCTCGACGAAGACGTCGAGGATGCCTCCGCAGGTCAGACCCACCGCGAACGCATCGTCGTCGCTGACTCCGTAGCGATGCAGACCCGCCTCACCGTTCTGCGCGGCCTCGTACACCGCGCCCTCGACGCAGCCACCGGACACCGACCCGACGACTCTGCCGTCCGCGAGCACAGCCATCGACGCACCCGGCGGACGCGGTGCCGATCGGAACGTGCGCACCACGGTGCCCACGCCCACGGACTCCCCCGCGCGCCACGCCGCGAGCACCTGGTCCATCACGTCCTGCACGCCTGCTGCCTTCCCTCGGAGCGAGAAGTCTAAGCCGCACCTCCGGCCCGGGCAGGGCGCAGCGCCTCGCTACACTCGACGGCGCATCGGACACTGATGCACGCCTCCGTAGCTCAGGGGATAGAGCAAGGGCCTTCTAATCCCTTGGTCGCAGGTTCGAATCCTGCCGGGGGCACCACGGCGCTCATTCGCCCATCGAGAAGACGACGACGGCAGCCACGAGCACCGCGATCAGCGCCACCACGGGTGCGCCGAGTCCGACGATCGCGAAGGCCGCGGCGCCGAGAATCGCTCCGCCCGCGAGCGCAGCCCACATCAACAACGGGCGGACCCAGGATTCCGAGCTGCGCCCCTGGATCCGAGCGGCGATCGTGCGTGCCATGGTCACGAGCGTCCCGGTCATGTACGTGAGGCTGATGCCGCCGTCCCGCTCGAACACCGCGTTCTCGGCGCCCATCGCTGCCGCCACGATCAGAGCGGACACCAGGGTCGCGCCGCCGCCGAGGTGCACGACGCCGGCCGCCGCCAGCAGTACCGCGACGAGCAGGAGGACGACCGTCTTACGTCGCCGGCCGGCAAGGTCGCCGACGAGCGACCCGGTGACGACCCCGCCCACGAACGACACGATCACCACGAGCCCGACGGACGCCGCACCGAGATGTCCCGCAGTGAGTTCGACGGCCGCCCGAGTGGTGTTGCCCGTCATGAAAGAGACGAAGAAGCCGCCGAGAGCGAGGAAGCCGACGGCGTCGACGAAGCCCGCCACAGCGGCGAGACCCAGCGCCACGTGGGCATCGCGGCGGCGGTCGTGGGTGCGCTTCACGCGGTCATTGGATCACCACGAGAGCGGTAACGTCGCACCGGTGACCCGCCGCGCCGCTACCCTTCTCCTCCTCGCGACTCTGAGCGTGGCGGGGTGCGGCGGTGACCCGGCGACACCCCCGGCCGACGACCCGGCTCCGGCGACCTCGACGTCCGAGGCGCCCAGCACGCCGTCGGTGGCCGGTCCCTCCGTGCCGACGGGGCCCGACGCCGTCGCCGCGGACGACCTCTTCATCGCAGGGTTGGACAGTGGCGCCATCGAGTACACCGACCCGGAGACGATGAAGATTCTCGGGCGCGGCATCTGCGCCGAACTGCAGCAGGGGCAGCCGGTGATCGCCGAGGTGGACGCCGTCACGACGGGCAGCCGCGGCAAATGGGACGAGAGCGCCGCGGGCGCCATCGTCGGTACCGCGATCGGCGCCTACTGCCCCGAGTTCCGGGCGCTGCTGCCCGGCTGACGGCTCCGGCGCAGCAGGAAGCGCTGCACCTTGCCGCTGGGCGTCTTGGGCAGTGCGTCGACGAAGTGCACCGTGCGCGGGTAGGCGTGCGCGGCGAAGTTGGACTTCACCAGCTGCTGCAGCTCGGACTCCAACTCGGCGGTACCCGAGACGCCCTCCGCCAGAACGACGTACGCCTCGATCACCTCTCCGCGGATGTCGTCGGGTTGGCCCACCACCGCCACATCCATGACCGACGGGTGTTCCACGAGAACGCTTTCGACGTCGAAGGGCCCGATCCGGTAGCCGGCCATGATGATGACGTCGTCGTTACGCGCGGAGAAGAAGTAGGAGCCGTTCTCGATGCGTCCGGCATCGCCCGTCAGGTACCAGGACCCGTCGTCGGTGAACCGTTCGGCAGTCTTGTCGGGAGCGTCGACGTATCCGGTGAACCACATCAGCGGGCTGCCCGCCACCTCGAAGCCGATCTGATCCTCGACGACTCCGGCGGTGAAGCCCGGCAACGGCTTTCCCATCGAACCCGGGATCAGCGGCTCACGCACCGCGTCGTGCCAGGCGTTGACGATGACCATCCCGTGCTCGGTCTGACCATAGTGATCACGCACCGGCACGCCGAGCGCCGACTCCGACCACACCAGAACGTCCGGCGTCAGCGGCTCCCCCGCCGACGACGCCCGTCGCAACGTGATGCCACCGACCGACGGGTCCTTGCTCAGGCTCCGGTACACCGTCGGCGCCGCCGCGAAGTTGGTGACCTCGAACTTCTGCATCACCGCGACCGTGAGCGCGGGGGTGAAGCCGGCATGCAGCATCAGACTGCGACGGCCCATCGCCATCGGGCCGAGAATGGCGTAGTAGAGCCCGTAGGCCCAGCCGGGGTCGGCGGCGTTCCAGAAGACGTCGTCCTCGGACACGTCGAGGCCGTAGGTCATGTAGGCGACGAACGACGCCAGCGCCGACACGGGCACCGGCACGCCCTTCGGCTTTCCCGTCGTGCCGCTGGTGAAGAGTTGGATCATCACACCGTCGCCGCCCACGGCCACTGAGGCCACCATCGGCTCGTGCTCACGAACCAGAGCGTCGAAGCCCTCCCCCGTCTCGATCACCGTGATGCCCTCGATCGAGTCGAGCTTCTCGCGCTGGTCGGTCTCGGTGATGACGACGCGCGCCTGCGCGGCCTCGACGCGCATCGCGATCGCCGGAGTAGCGAAGGCGGTGAACAGCGGGACGTGCACCGCGCCGAGTCGCCAGAGCCCGAGCAGGGCGACGACCAGTTCGAGCCGCTTGCTCATCAACACTCCCACGCGGTCACCCCGGCCGACGCCCATCTCGGCGAGGCCCGTCGCGAATCGCGCCGACAGCTCGTGCAGCTCGCCGTAGGTGAGGTCGCGCGCCGTGAGATCGCCTTCGATGAAGGTGAACGCGATCGCCGCCGGGTCGTGGTCGTCGCACAGCAGGGCGGCGAGGTCGGCGTCGGCGGATCCGTAGGTCGCCAGCAGGCGTGCGACATCGTCGGTCAAGGTCGTCATGGTGAGAGTGTGGCGCGGAACACTCGCGGCCCGATACCCTCCGAAGAGGGTAGGAAGACGGAGAACATGATCGACACACATTTCGACGCCGCCGTGGACCGGTTGCGCGTCGGTTCGGGCGTCACGCTCGCTTTCGGCGGAGTCATGACCGCGGGACGGCGATTGACGCTGCGCCATTTCGCCGGGCAGTCCGTCGGGGCGCTCGACGGTGTCGAACTCGAGGCAGGTCACGGTCTCGGCGGCAAGGTGTTGCAGGTCAATCGCACCGTCGCGCTCGACGACTACATGCGGACTCCGAAGATCAGCCACCGATACGACGCCATCATCTCCGCCGAGGGCCTGCGCGCCATGATCGCCGCCCCAGTCGTCGTCGGGCGGACAGCCGTCGGCGTGCTCTACGGCGCGATGCACACGGCCGGCCACATCGGGGATCGCGTGCTCGACGTGCTGACCCTCGAAGCGGGGGTTCTGGGCCAGGACCTCGCCGTCGACGAGGCGCGGCGCGATGCCGACCGGCTGCGCGAGGACGTCCGTCAGACGTACACGCGGCTGCGGGCGGTCGCGGCACGGTCGGACGCACCCGAGCTCACGTCCGTGCTCGACTCGATGCGCGCCTTCCTGGAACCCGCCGCACCGATACCGTCCGCTCCGCACGTGACGGCCCGCGAACGGGACGTGTTGTCGCTGGTGGCGCTGGGCCGGTCGAACATCGCCATCGCCGAGGAGCTCGGCCTCACCGTGTCCACAGTCAAGAGCTACATGAAGTCGATCATGGCCAAGCTCGACGCGTCGACCAGACACGAAGCCGCGCACGCCGCCCGGCGTGCAGGCCTAGTTCCCTGATCCTGTCCGCAGCGCCTTCTCGAGCGGAGTCGGAAAGGTCGGGGTGATGGACGCGCCGTCGAGATGGGCCTCGAGACGTGCAGCTTCCGCCGCGACCTGCTCCTCGTCGGCCTTCTCGAACAACCGGAACACCACCTCACCGGCGCCGCGTACGGCCCAGCCGCCGACCACCCGGCCGTTCGACCACACGGTGGGGCCGACATTGCCGAAGGTGTCGAACAGGTCCGGTCGGTACTCGTCCGGCAGGAACCAGCGGCGGTCCTTCCAGCCCATCGGCGTCGCGTCGAGAGCCGGCAGCAGCGCGACCCCACCGTGCATTCCGTCGATATCGCTGTCGCGGAGCATGATTCCCGGTCCTGAGGAGAGCTCGACTTCCACCGTGTCCAGCGCCGCCACCGCCTTCGTGGTGTGACCCTTGTTCCAGCCCGTCCACCACTGCAGATCGTCCATGGTCGCCGGACCGAACGACTCGAGCCACGCGCGTGCCAATTCGACACGCGCCTCCGCTTCGTCCATATCCGGTACGCCGTCGGGCCACCAATAGGCGACGGGCGCCCACGTGTGGTGGCGAGAAGTCCACGAACCCCGAGGTTCCACCCGAACTATCCGACCTTCGGCCGACAACAGGGTCAGCACCTGCGACGTCACGTAACGCCGGACGTCGTATGCCTTGTCCGTCGTCGGGAGGAACGCGGTACGCAACTGCGGTACAGCCGTGGACAATTCGGCTCCCGTGGCGGTTCCCGCTGCCGCGAGCGCCGCATCGACATCGCGCTCCACCCGGTCCAGCCACGTCGGCACGTCGTCGATCACCGGATCCGTCGGCATGGTCGACAGTTGTTTGACGAGGCGAGTTCGCAGAGTCCGCGCCACTCCCGCGCTCGCGCCGGCCTGCACGATCGGCATGAACGTCCTGTCGATGACGAACAACGTGCGCCGCATCGCCATCACCCGCACCAGGCTGTGATCGGTGTACATCGCGTCGCGCATGGCATCGAGCGTCGCCGTGGTCGACCGCGCCAGCACCTGCAGAGACACAGTGGCCGGATCCGTCGCGTGCAGGGCAACCAGTCGCGTCGTCACCTCCGCCGGCGTCAGCGTCATACCCGCGCCGACCGCATGACGGCGCACCAGCAGGTGGCGCCGCTCCTCGTCCGTCACCTTCATCGGCTTAGTCTGACCGACCCCGCTCCCGTGCGCACCCAAGCTGGGCGCTGCTCGGGTGCTTGTCGGGTGCGCCCCGCTTCGGGTGCTCCCCGCGCGCACCGCCCGTCGCTCCGCGCACTCCACACCCTGCGCGCTCCACCGCGCGCTGCGCCCGGCAAAGTCGCAAACCTCGCGAAAGCATCCTCTCGAACCCCGCGGTCTGGTTACTATCAGCCGTTCTTAAACACCCCCTTAGACCGAGGTCCCTCAATGAAGCGCTTTATTGCCGGTGTCGGCGTGGTGTCCTGCGGCGCCGTCGTCGTCGCCCTTGCAGTAGCCGCGCCCGCGTCGGCCGATCCTGCTCCGACCCTTCCGTCCGCATTCGTGACCGAGGTCGTCGACGGCGACTCTGTTCGCGTCGTCGACGTGACCCGCGGTGCGATCACCGTGCGAATCGCAGGAGCTGACGCTCCCGAGCTGAACGAATGCTACGGACCCCAGTCGCGGGACTTCACGCGATCCGCACTCGAGCGGCAGCTCGTCGCCGTGATCGTCGATCCGTCACTCGGCGGTGCCGACGCCTCTGGAGAGCTTCCCGCCTACATAGTTCGCGTGGACGGGTGGAATCACAACGTGGAAGCCACCCGCGCCGGCGCCGCAAGGGCGAGCGGAGAGGTGTCGCGCTCCGCGGAAATTCGAGATGCCGAGAACGGCGCTCGCCAGGTCGGTGCAGGCTTGTGGTCGGCGAACTGCGGTACCCCGGCACCGCAACCCCGTCCGCAGGCAGCACCTCAGCCGAGCGGCGTCTACTACGAGAATTGCGACGATGCTCGAGCACGTGGCGCAGCACCCGTGCTGCGCGGTCAGCCCGGCTACCGCGCCGGGCTCGATCGCGACAACGACGGTGTCGGCTGCGAGCCGACGCGATGACACTGGACAGGACGAGACGGCCTTCGAGGCGTCGTCACGCGGCAGTGCTTGCGTTCACGGCGATTTCGGCACTGATGATCACGGCGTGCGGCAGCGAAAGCGACTCCGGAACCACCACCACGGTCGAAACATCGACAGAGACGGTCACCGTTGAGGCGACAGCGTCACGCGTACCGGCCACTACTTCAGCGGTGGCGGAACCTCCCGCAGTGGTCACGTCTGCTCCAGCTCCCGCACCTGTGGCAGCGCCGGCATCCATGCCGGCGGTGGTCTGCATGAACTTGCAGGACGCTCAAGATCTGATCCAAGCCGCCGGGGTCTTCTACTCCAGAAGCGACGATGCGACCGGCGCCGGCAGGAATCAGGTCCTCGACGCGAACTGGTCGGTGGTGGCACAAAGCCCGGAGCCGGGCGCACTGGTCACCGAGGGGGAAGCGGTGTTGTCGGTGGTGAAGCTCGGCGAACCGGGCGACTGTTCCTGACGGAACCCACCGCCGCGCGCACCGCCCGTCGCTCCGCGCACTCCACACCCTGCGCGCTCCACCGCGCGCTGCGCCCGGCAACCGCGCACCGGCCGCTTGGCAACCGCGGAGCGCAACGGCAACGACCGAGCCGGCACCCCCACACGACAACGGCGCCGCACCCGTCATGGGTGCGGCGCCGTCGTGAGGGTCAGCGACCGTTCGACCGCCTGGACGACTCCTCGAAGTCCCCCTCGATCACCTCGAAGGTGCGCGTGTCGGACTGTGCCCGGCGCGACGCTTCCCTCATCTCGATGCCGTCGGTGACGAGGTCACCGATCTCGCGGGTGACGTCGCGGACTGCCGTGGCGATGATGACCGCGATGCGTCCGACGTGGGTCGCCGCGGACTCGGTCAGTTCCTGCACGGTGTCCTTGTTGCGTTCGAACTTGCCGACCATGGCACTACCTCTCAGGCTGCAGCTTTTTCGCGCTCGATGATCACACCGGTCACCTTGTCCACACCGGTGAACCGGTCGGGAAGGGCGAGTCGGAAGATCTTGCCCCACACAGTACCGATCTGATGGAAGAAGCCACCAGTGTTGTACGGAAGGCCGTACTCCTCACAGAGCGCCTTGACCTCGGGTGCGATCTGCGGGTAGCGGTGCGCGGGCAGGTCGGGGAAGAGGTGGTGCTCGATCTGGTGCGAGAGGTTGCCGGACATGATGTGGAACAGGTCCCCACCCTCGATGTTCGCGGAGCCGAGCATCTGACGCACGTACCACTGGCCGCGGGTCTCCTGCGCGGTCTCCTCGACGGTGAACGTCTGCACGCCCGTCGGGAAGTGGCCGCAGAAGATGATCGAGTATGCCCACACGTTGCGGACGATGTTGGCGGTGAAGTTGCCCACCAGCGTCGGGACGAACATCGGCCCGGTCAGCGCGGGGAAGACGATGTAGTCCTTGAGGACCTGTCGTCCGGCCTTCTTCCACCAGCCCTCGAGCAGGGGCTTGACGTCGTGCCACTTGCGCTTGCCCTGGATGACGTTCTCGGCCTCCAGGTCGTGCATCATGACGCCCCACTCGAAGAAGGTCATGAGCAGGAACGCGTAGATCGGGTTGCCCAGGTAGTACGGGTTCCACTTCTGCGCGCTGTCCATCCGCAGGATGCCGTAACCGATGTCGCGGTCCATGTCGAGGATGTTGGTGTACGTGTGGTGCATGTAGTTGTGCGAGTGGCGCCACTGGTCACCGGGGCAGGTGTTGTCCCACTCGAAGACCTTGGAGTTCAGGCCCGGCTCACGCATCCAGTCGTACTGGCCGTGCATGACGTTGTGACCGATCTCCATGTTGTCGAGGATCTTCGACAGGCTCAGGGCGCTGACGGCGGCGATCCAGGCCGGCGGGAAGAAGCCGAAGTACATCAGTCCGCGACCGGCGACCTCGAGTCCGCGCTGCGCCTTGATGATCTTGAAGATGTAGTCGCGGTCCTCCTGACCCAGATCCGCGACGGTGCGGGCGCGCAGGTCGTCGAGCTTGCGTCCGAGTTCCTCCACGGCTTCGTAGCTCAGGACGACAGGTCCGTCGGTTCCCGGCTCGTCCATCACGTCGACGCCGGACGTCGCGGTGTCGGGCGCCGAGCTGGAACCGATGAACGGGAGAAAGGACAGTGAGAGTCCGAACATGGTGACCTCCTCTTCGAGTATGTGGATGGGTCAGACGTCGATGTCGACGTCGCCCACGGGGACGGAGATGCAGAGCTGGATTTCGTTGTCCGGATCGGAGTCGAGCTCACCGGTCTTGACGTTGCGGGTGCATCCCGACTTCTTGATTGCCGTGCAGGTGAAGCAGATTCCCATCCTGCAGCCGAATTCCGGTGTCAGCCCGGCATTCTCGGCCTGCTCCAGGAGGGTGGCGCCGTCGTTCTCCGCCTCGACGGACGAACCCGAGAACGACACGGTTCCCGAGGCATCCCCGTCGACGACCGGAACTGCGGTGACGAACTCCTCCGAGAACAACGACTCGGAGAGTCCGAGTTCGTCGAACACCGACCTGACACCCTTCATCAACCCGGGCGGCCCGCACAGGAACGTCTGCGCCGAGGCGTGCCAGGGTGCTGCGACGTTCAGATGCTCGGTGTCGAAGAATCCGTGCAGATGACCACCGTTCTGCTGATCGGTGTACGCGTACAGAACGTCCACATTGTCGTTCTCGGCCGCGATGCGGTCGAGTTCGGCGCGGTAGCAGACGTCGTTCTCCGTGTAGGCGTAGTGCAGGAACGCCACGCGTCCGGTGTACCCCTCGTGCACCAGCGTGCGCAGCATCGACATCACCGGGGTGATGCCGCTTCCACCACTGATCAGCAGAACGTGGTCCGGCCGCGGGCTCGGGAGCTCGAAGGTGCCCGTGGCCGGCGCGAGATTGACCACGAGACCGGGCTTCGCCGAGGCGACCAGGTAATTGGACACGATGCCGTCGGGCTGAGCCTTGACGGTGAGCTCGATCGTGTCGTCGTCGGTTCCGGCGGTACCTGCCGGGGAGTAGCAACGCGTGTGCCGGACGCCGTCGACCACGACACCGATCTGCACGAAGTGGCCGGCGGAGAACCCCTTCCACTGCCACGTGGGGCGCAGCGTCAGCGTGACGGTGTCGGCAGTCTGGTGACGGACGGCCACCACCTCGGCGCGCATGTCGTCGACAGTCATCATGGGGTCGACGAGTTCGAGGTACCGATCGACCGCGTGCGGCGTCGTCAGCGTCTCGAGCAACCGGGGCCGCAACCTGGACAGCAGCGAACTGCGACGGCCGCGCGCTGTGGGTGTGGTGGCGATGCTCAAGTCGTCCTCCTCGAATGACGGGCCGGTGACCGGATCACTTCTCCAGTGCACACTCGTTCACTGGAACCGAGTGTGACAGCCCGTACCGGCAACTTTCAAGGCCAATGTGACGACGGACACGTACCGTGAGCAGCAGTGACCCGCCAGGCTCTCGCGCGGCGGAAGTGCACACCCATACACCGATGTCGGTTAATGTCGAGGAATGTCCGAGAATTCCGTAGGTTCCACGACGGCCAGCAGGGCCGAACGCAAGGAACGCACCCGGCGGGCACTCGTGGACGGAACGCTGGACGCCATCGCGGACCGCAGTTTCTCCAGCGTGAGCCTGCGGGAGGTCACGCGCGCGGCAGGAATCGTACCGACAGCCTTCTACCGCCACTTCGCGTCGATGGAGGACCTCGGAGTCGCGGTCGTCGAGGACAGCATGCGCGTCCTTCGCAAGATCCTGCGCGACGTCCGTCGTCACCCGTCCGCGGACAACGCGCGCGAGTCGCTCGAACTGCTGGTGGGCGAGATCCGCGAACACGACGTCCAGTTCCGCTTCCTCATCCGCGAGCGGTCCGGCGGGGTGGTGGAGGTCCGGCGCGCGATCGAGACCGAACTGCGAATGATCGTGCACGAGCTCACTCAGGACCTGTCCCGGATCTCCGCCCTGTCGTCGTGGCCCGGCGATGATCTCGAGATGGTCGCCGACCTCATCGTCAACACGATGCTGGCGACGGTGGTGGACCTGGTCGAGGTGACGCCCGCCGGCGCGGCCGAACGCGACATCGTCGAACGCGCGCTGTCCCAGCTGCGCGTGATCATGCTGGGAATGGGCCAGTGGCAGCCTCGGAACGTCCGCGGCGCACGGACGTCGGCAGCCGCCCTCGGAGCGTGAGGACCCGATAGCCTTTCCCCATGCAGATCTCAGTCGGTGACCTGACCTTCGACGCGGACCGCTACGGAACCCCCGGCGACCGCCCGGCCCTTCTCCTGCACGGTTTTCCCGAGACGTCCGCGAGTTGGCGCGACGTGGCGATCCGCATGGCGGACGCGGGCCGCGACGTCGTCGTGCCGAACCAGCGCGGGTACTCCCCCGGTGCCCGTCCGATCGGTACCGACGCTTACCGCATCGATCTGCTGGTCG
Source organism: Rhodococcus sp. BP-160 (assembly GCF_019836205.1). Taxonomy (NCBI): domain Bacteria; kingdom Bacillati; phylum Actinomycetota; class Actinomycetes; order Mycobacteriales; family Nocardiaceae; genus Rhodococcus; species Rhodococcus sp. BP-160. The sequence goes on along the minus strand of NZ_JABUEK010000002.1, from coordinate 180,060 downwards.
CCGACGTCATCGGAATGCTCGACGAACTGGGCTTCGCGGCAGTCGATCTCGTCGGGCACGACTGGGGGTCGATCGTCGCCTGGTACGTCGCGGCGCTGCATCCGGATCGCGTGCGCACCCTCACCGCAGTGTCCGTCCCGCACCCGGCCGCCTTCGGGTGGGCGATCCGCGAAGACGAGGACCAGAAGAAGCGCAGCGAGTACATGACTCTCTTCCGTCAGCCCGGCAAGGCGGAGGATCTGCTGCTCGAGGACGACGCCCGCCGGTTGATCGCCATGTTCTCCGGTGCCGCCGATCCGACGATCGTCGCGCAGCATCTTCCGGTGGTCGGCCGACGTGACACGCTCACCGCCGCGCTGGAGTGGTACCGCGCCATGACGCGCGACTTCGCGGATCTCCCGTCCGTCGAGGTGCCGACCACCTACGTGTGGGGTAACCAGGACACGGCGGTCGGCCGCGCCGCCGCCGAGCGTTGCGCCCAGCACGTCACCGGCCCGTACGAGTTCGTCGAGTTGAGTGTCAGCCACTGGGTGCCCGAGGACGATCCGGACCGTCTGGCGGACGAGATCCTCGCGCGTTAGCGCGTGACCGGTTGTCGCAGAATCGTTCTCAGCTTGTCGGCCACCACACGCCGTGGGTCGCCGAGATAGATCTCGTGATGACGTCCTGTCATTCGGAGCGAGTGCGCCGGGACGACGACGTCGTGCATGTGCGCGAGCACCGGCGCCTCGTCCTCGTAGGACCCGACGTGCAGCGTCTGCACGCACAGCCCCTCGTCGAGACGTATCAGGCGCACGTCGCCTGTCCGCGGGCCCGCCTTCTGTTCGCGGACGGCCTCCAGATGCTCGGCCGTGATCCAGTCGGGGGTCATGATCATCGCGGTCCATCGCCATCGCGACGGGTCCCGCTCGCGGGTGAACGACGCCCAGTCGTCCGCCCACCACAGCGCTTCGAGCGGCATCACCACGTGGTCTCTGCCGAGTTCACGCTTGCCGAGGAACTTCAGGCCGTACGCGAGCGGATACAGAGACGACACCGCGTCGGTCCAGGCGGTCGTGTTCGGATCACCGTCCCCGTCGATCGTGAGGTACTGCAGGGGCGGCACCTCGACCACGTCGAACACCCCGAGTCGAGCGCTGTACGTCGCGATCTCCTTCTTGTGGTCGACCTTCACGCCGCCGCGTCCCTCCCCCGATCACCCTCGGGTGCCGCGACGCGGAGAAGGGCCAGTAGCCCGGCCGCCAGCACCAGCACGATGCCGATGATGCCGGCCCGATCCGCGTCGAAGAGGAAGACGAAGAGTCCGAAGAGGCTCGGAGCGAGGAACGAGACCGCGCGTCCCGTCGTGGCGTAGAGGCCGAACATCTGGCCTTCCCGGCCGGGCGGGACTATGCGGGTCAGGAAGGTGCGCGACGCCGACTGTGCGGGTCCGACGAACAGGCACAGGATCAGTCCGAAGATCCAGAACATCAGGGGACCCGAGACGGCGAGCAGGACCAGCCCGGCGACGATCATCGACACGAGCGAGACGACGATGACGAGCTTGGGCCCCAGCACGTCGTCGACACGCCCCGCGACGACGGCGCCGAGTGCGGCGACGACGTTGGCGGCGACCCCGAAGAGCAGCACGTCGGCACTGGAGATGCCGTACACGGTGACGGCCAACACCGCTCCGAAGGTGAAGACCCCGGCCAGACCGTCACGGAACAGAGCGCTCGCGACGAGGAACCACACGGTGCGGCGGTCGGTGCGCCACAGCTCGGACACATCGCGCCACAGCACGCGGTACGACTCGAGGTAGCCGGCTCGCGCGGCCGCCGCCTCGGGGTCGGTGACGGGGAGTTCGGGAACCGCGAAGAGCACGGGAAGCGAGAACACGAGGAACCACACCGCCGCGAGCAGCGCCACGAGCCGGATGTTGAGGCCGTCCTCGGTGGTGATGCCCAGCAGGCCCCGCTCGTCGCCGTCGCCGGCGATGAACCCGAAGTAGCACATAAGCAGCAGGACGATGCCGCCGAAATAGCCCATCGCCCAGCCGAATCCGGACACCCGACCCAGATTGTCGGGCGTCGAGACCTGACGCAGCATCGCGGTGTAGGGCACCTGCGCCACCTCGAAGAGCACCGAGGCGACGGACAGCAGGATCAGGCCCAGCCACAGGTAGTGGTAGTCGTCCTTCACGAAGAACAGTGCCGCCATGCACACGACGGTCGCGGTCGACAGTACGAAGAGGAGCCGTTTGCGGCGACCTCTGGCATCGCTGCGCTGACCGGAGACGGGAGCCAGGACCGCGACCAGAACTCCGGCGATGCCGAGCGACCACCCCAACCACGACGTGGCGGACACTCCGCCGGGCAGATCGGCACCCACCGAGTCGGTCAGGTACACCGAGAACACGAACGTGAGGATCACGGCCTGGAAGGCGGCGCCGCCCCAGTCCCAGAAACCCCACGCCAGCACCTGCTTCTTCGTCACGACACCGGGCGCGCCCACGACCACCATGTCTCGCAGCATAGGGTGCCGAGATGACCGACTTCCCTGTTCTGCTGTCGCCGATCACGGTCGGTCGTACGACGTTGCCCAACCGGGTGATGATGGGTTCGATCCACACTGGACTCGAGGATCGGGCGAAGGACGTCGAGAAGCTCGCCGCGTACTTCGCCGAGCGCGCCCGAGGTGGTGTGGGACTCGTCGTCACCGGGGGCTACTCCCCCAATCGCACCGGCTGGCTGCTGCCGTTCGCGGCCAAGTTGACCAACCGTCTCGAGGCCCGTCGCCACCGACGCGTGACCGATGCCGTGCACCGCGAGGGTGGTCGGATCGTGCTGCAGATCCTGCACGCGGGCCGCTACTCCTACCATCCGCTCTCGGTGAGTGCGTCGGGTGGAAAGTCGCCGATCACCCCGTTCCGCGCCCGCGGCCTCACCGATCGGGGCGTGGAACGGCAGATCAGCCACTACGTCCGGTGCGCGCGCCTGGCGCAGCGCGCAGGCTACGACGGCGTCGAGATCATGGGCGGCGAGGGCTACTTCCTCAACCAGTTCCTCGCACCGAGGACGAACCGTCGCACCGATCGATGGGGCGGGTCCGCCGAGAACCGGCGCCGCCTTCCGGTGGAGATCGTGCGTCGCATCAGAGCAGCGGTCGGACCGGACTTCCTGCTCTCGTTCCGGATCTCGCTGGCCGATCTGGTCGAGAACGGTCAGACGTGGGAGGAGATCGTGGCACTCGCCACCGAACTCGAAGGAGCCGGGATCGATCTGTTCGACTCCGACTTCGGCTGGCACGAGTCGCGCGTGCCCACCATCGTGACGTCCGTACCGAGGGCCGCGTTCATCGACTTCACCCGCCGCCTCACCGAGGTGGTGACGGTGCCGGTGGCGGCGGCGAACCGGATCAACATGCCGGAGGTCGCCGAACGCCTGCTCGCCGACGGCAGCGCGCACCTGGTGTCGCTGGCCCGCCCGATGCTGGCGGATCCCGACTGGCTGCTCAAGGCGAGGAACGGCCGACGGGACGAGATCAACACGTGCATCGCCTGCAACCAGGCCTGTCTCGACCACGTCTTCGTCCACCGCAAGGCGTCCTGCCTGCTCAATCCGCGGGCCGGGCGGGAGACCGAACTCGTGCTGTCCCCGACTCGCTCCGCGAGAACGGTCGCCGTCGTCGGCGCCGGCCCGGCGGGACTCGCCACCGCGGTCGCACTGGGGCAGCGTGGTCATCGCGTCACCCTCTTCGAGGCGCGCGACGAGATCGGCGGCCAGTTCGCGATCGCGCAGCGCATCCCCGGCAAGGAGGAGTTCGCCGAGACGGTCCGCTACTTCACCCACGCACTCGCCGCAGCGACGGTCGACGTTCGGCTCGGCACGACGGCCGGCGCCGCGGACCTCGTGCACTTCGATCGCGTCGTCCTGGCCACGGGTGTGGTGCCGCGCATCCCGTCCATTCCCGGCATCGATCACCCCAGCGTCGTCACGTACGCCGAGGCGGTGCTCGGCCACCGCGACGTCGGCAGGCGCGTGGCCGTCATCGGGGCCGGCGGCATCGGTGTCGACGTCTGCGAGTTCCTCACCACGGAACACTCCTCGACTCTGGACACCGCGGAGTGGCGTCGGGAATGGGGAGTCACCGACGATCCGGCGGCCGCGGGTGCCGTGGCCACCGCCGTCGCTCCCCCCGCGGCTCGCGAGGTGTACCTGCTGCAGCGGACGGCGGGACGGATCGGGACGCGACTCGGCAAGACCAGCGGCTGGGTGCATCGCGCTGCCCTGCGAAGCAGGAACGTGACGCAGTTGTCGGGGGTGCGGTACGACCGGATCGACGACGACGGACTTCACATCACCGTCGACGGACGGACACGCGCACTGGAGGTCGACACGATCGTCGTGTGCGCCGGTCAGGAGTCGGTGCGCGATCTTCTGGACGATCTCACAGCTGCGGGAACAGTAGTCGACGTCATCGGCGGCGCCGACGTGGCGGCGGAGGTGGACGCGAAGCGGGCGATCGAACAAGGGACCCGCCTCGCGGCCGCCCTCTGACGTCGCGTGCTCCGCAGCGTCACGCTAGCCTCGGTGACCGTGAGCCTCCCCGCACCCACCGCAGAGTCCCGTGCCGTCGTCACCGGAGCGTCGTCCGGCATCGGAGAAGCACTCGCCACCGAACTCGCCGCCCGTGGTCATTCGCTGATCGTCGTCGCCCGTCGAGGCGAGTTGCTCGAGGCGCTGGCGGCGAAGCTGACCGCCGAGCACGGCGTCACCGTCGAGGTCCGCGTGAACGATCTGTCTGATCCCGTTCAACGCCAGACCCTGGCGGACGAACTGGCCGGCCGCGACATCTCGGTGCTCTGCAACAACGCCGGCATTGCCACCTTCGGTCCGGTGTCGGCGCTGGATCCCGCCTACGAGCGCGCCCAGGTGCAGCTCAATGCTGTTGCGGTGCACGATCTCACGCTGGCGGTCCTGCCCGGCATGATCGAGCGCGGCGCCGGCGGCATCCTCGTCACCGGCTCGGCCGCGGGCAACATGGCCATCCCCAACAATGCGACCTACGCCGCCACCAAGGCGTTCGTGAACACGTTCTCCGAGTCGTTGCGATCGGAGCTCGCCGGCACCGGCGTGCACTGCACGCTCCTCGCACCCGGCCCGGTCCGCACCGAGACGCCCGATCCCGCGGACGCCTCCATCGTCGACAAGCTGGTGCCGGACTTCCTGTGGATCGACAGCGCGTACACGGCACGGCTGTCTCTCGACGGGCTCGCGAAGAACAAGATGCGCATCGTTCCCGGAATCCTCAGCAAGGGCATGTCCGTTGCGGGCCAGTACAGTCCGCGCTCGATCAGCGCTCCGATCATCGGCAGCTTCTACAAGAAGCTCGGCGGTTCCTGACCTTCTACCTCCGACGGCGGCGTCCGGTCCCGAAGATGCTCCGTGAGATCTCGCGACCGGCCGCACTGGCTGCCGACCGCAGGAAGCTCTTCACGGCGGGGTTGGCCATGATGCGTTCTGCGGCCGACGGCCCTTCCGGCTCCGGCGCGGGCAGCGGCGGCAGGTCGTAGGTCTGCGGCAGCGGCGGGAACTCCGGCTGCTGCGGCGTCGGTTCGGGGGCCATCCGTGCGTTCAGCAACTCGTACGCGGACTCGCCGTCGACGGTGGTGCCGTACGTCGCGTACAACGGACTGGCGGTCGCGGCGGCCGTGATCGCGTCCGTTCCGATGGTGTCCATCAGCGACTGCGGCGGACGAATCCTGGTCCAGGCCACGGGAGTCGGCGCGCCCCGCTCGGACAGCACCGTGACGATCGCCTCGCCGGTCCCGAGGGTGGTGAGTGCCTCCTCCAGGTCGTAGTCCGCACTCTTGGGATAGGTCCGTACCGTCTTGGTCAGCGCCTTCTGGTCGTCCGGGGTGAAGGCGCGCAGCGCGTGCTGCACCCGCGCGCCGAGCTGGGAGAGCACCGGCCCGGGAACGTCCGACGGCAGCTGCGTGCAGAAGAAGATGCCGACACCCTTGGAGCGGATCAGTTTCACGGTCTGCTCGACCTGCTGGAGGAAGGCCTTCGACGCGTCGGCGAAGAGCAGATGTGCCTCGTCGAACACGAACACCAGCTTCGGTGCGTCGAGGTCCCCCTCCTCCGGCAGGGTCTGGAAGAGATCGGCCAGCACCCACATCAGGAACGTGGAGAACATGACGGGACGCGCTGCGAGAGCGCCGAGTTCGAAGAGGGTGACGATGCCGCGTCCGTCCGGTGCGGTGCGGATCAGGTCCTCCGTCCGCATCTCCGGCTCACCGAAGAACGTGTCGCCGCCGTCGGCCTCCAGGTTCACCAGTGCCCGCAGGATGACACCGGCGGTGGACGACGAGACGCCGCCGATGCCCTTCAGGTCGGCCTTGCCCTCGTCGCTCGTGAGGTGCGTGATGACGGCACGCAGATCCTTCAGGTCGAGCAGCGCGAGCCCCTGCGTGTCCGCCCAGTGGAAGATCAGTCCGAGGGTCGACTCCTGAGTCGCGTTGAGCTGCAACACCTTGCTGAGCAGGATCGGGCCGAACGCCGTGATGGTCGCGCGTACCGGCACCGCGCCACCCTCGGTACCGAGGGAGAGGAACTCGACCGGGAATCCCGTGGGCGCCCACCCGTCCGCGCCGGTCTCGCCGGCCCGGCCGCGCAGGCCGTCCGAGTCCGCGCCCGGAGCGGACAGTCCCGAGAGGTCGCCCTTGACGTCGGCCAGCACCACCGGAACACCGGCCGCGGAGAGCTGTTCGGCGATCACCTGCACGGTCTTCGTCTTGCCGGTTCCCGTGGCGCCGGCCACGAGGCCGTGACGGTTCACCATTTTCAGCGGTAACCGGACCCGTGCGGTCGGATCCGCGACGCCGTCCAGCACCACACTGCCGAGTTCGATGGCGGGACCTTCCGTGGCGTACCCCGCTGCGATCGCGGCCGCGCGGCCACCCTCCGTCGGTTGCGTCATCGTCACTCGTGCTCCCGTTCTCGTGTCGCCGGCGGTACGGGCTGAACTCTATCGCCGGTACCGACACGTGCGGGTCTACTGTGGCAGCGGTACCGATGGACACGACGGATACCGAGGATGTGCGTGAACGACAAACTGGTCTGGATCGACTGCGAGATGACGGGCCTCGAGCTGGGCTCGGACAAGCTCATCGAGATCGCGGCCCTGGTCACCGACAGCGACCTCAACGTTCTCGGCGACGGCGTGGACATCGTGATCCACTGCGACGACGACGCACTGGCCTCGATGCCGGACGTGGTCACCGAGATGCACGCCAAGTCGGGGCTCACCGAGGAGGTCCGTGCGTCGACGGTCACGATGGAGCAGGCGCAGGAGAAGGTGCTCGAGTACATCCGGCAGCACGTTCCCGCCGGCACCGCGCCGCTCGCCGGCAACTCGATCGGCACCGACCGCGGCTTCATCGCGCGGGACATGCCGGAACTGAACGACTACCTGCACTACCGGATGATCGACGTCAGCTCCATCAAGGAGTTGTGCCGCCGGTGGTACCCACGCATCTACTTCGGTCAGCCTCCCAAGGGCCTCGCGCACCGGGCACTCGCGGACATCGAGGAGTCGATCCGGGAGCTCAAGTACTACCGGCAGACGGCCTTCGTGGCGGCTCCGGGACCGACCACCGAGGAGATCGGCGCTGTCGTGACGACGCTGACCGGTGGCGACGCGTGACACAGGGAACCGATTGGCTTCCCGCGTATCGGTCACGCTAGTATCGAACGCGCTGCATCGCCGCAGGGTGTGCAGCAATGGTGGGCGTAGTTCAGTTGGTAGAGCACCAGGTTGTGATCCTGGCTGTCGCGGGTTCGAGTCCCGTCGTCCACCCCGAACACGAAGGCCCCCGACTCGCGAGTCGGGGGCCTTCGTCGTGCGTGGGGCTCAGCGGGGCAGCGAGTCGAGGTCTGTCCGCATGAGGATGACGTTGTAGGACGAGTACTGCGACGCCGTGAAGTACAGCGAGTCACCGGCCGACCTCGGGTGGATGTAGGGCGCGTAGAGGCCACCGCCCGGGTAGTTGCCGATGTCGTTGTTCACCACCAGCGCGGTGGGAGCGCTCCACGGCCCCTCGGGCGCCGACGCGGTCCGCGCCATGATGCGGCCCTCGACGTCGTTGCCGTACAGCATGATGTAGCGATCGAGATACGCATTCCACGCGACGGACATCTCCCCGACCGGCTGGCCGACCACAGGAGCGGCGGCGGCCAGGTCGGAGGACCAGGACCCACCGTTCCAGTACTCGTACCGGGTGAGGTCCAGCATCGCGTCGGGTGCGACGCGGGCCAGGTAGGCCGCACCGAGACGGCCGTTCGGTGTCCCGTAGTGGTACACGAACCCGTCCTGGCCGCGGACGAACGCCGCCTGCTGGAAGCGGGCGTCCAACTGCTCCGTACCGGGGACGGTCACGCCGCTGTTGAACCGGATCGTGCCGGGCTCGGGGAACCACGTCTGCCCGTTGTCGCGCGACGTCGCGATTCCCGCGTAGTTCGTCGACCACACCGAGCCGCTCCACTCGCGGACCGACATGAAGTGCAGATACTGCACGCCGTTCACGGCGATCGCCGACGTGGGAACGATCGTGTACTCGAGAGGTGAGAGCCCGAGAGCCGAGAGCAGTTGGGTGGCGAATCGCGGATCGTTCCCGGCCACCACCGCACCGGAGTTCACGTCACCGGGCACACCGTCGGCGAACGTGATGCCGTCCGACAGGTCGGTGTCGTTGCTGCGCAACAGAACATTGTGCCGCCACTGCCCGCCCGGGACCGCGCAGTTCCCGAAGGTGTCGCCGAACGCCATGAGGGTCTGACCGGCTCCGTTGTCCCAACTGATGCCGAGATCGGTCCCCGAGATTCCGAAACGATCGAACGTCCGGTTCACACTCTCCTGACCGGTCACCCACCCCACGGTGGACGTCGACGGCCCGTTGTAGGCGGGCACCGGACCCTGCCGTCCCGCAGGTGGCTGACCGGGAAAACCTGTTCCGTCGATCCCGGTACCGGGCAGTCCTCCACACGGTTCGGCCGCCGCCACGGGCGCGAGCACCAGGCTCACTCCCCCCACCAGTGCCAGTGCCAGCGCAGCCGCCATCGCCCGTTGTCGTCGCATACAGAACATCCCCCACAGTCGCGCCACACGCGGCAGTAACCCGCCCCCGAACGCAAGGTACCAGTCCGGACACGGTCCGATCTCCGCACGGGGACGGCCCCACCGCCGAATTACACGTATGTGTTTTCGCAGGTAGGCCGGCACAACCGAATTACGTTGGTGTAATTGAGCATTCGTGTTACCGAGCGATACTGCTGTCCCGTAGAGTGACCCGTGGCGCTCTTGGGGAAGGTGCGCCGTGTGTTACTCGTGTTGTTCGCTCGACGGACGTGAATGCCAAGGGAAGGGCATTCGACTTCGCCGAGCGGTGCGCCGTGGGCGACTGCTCGTCCGGTACCGGTCGGTGAGACCGGTACGGGACAGAGGGACGTCGACGGCCGTACCGCCGTGGACAGCGCAGCAGCGACGGGACTCCTCCCCCGGGTCGGCGCCGACCGAATGGCGACGCCCGTGGGCGCATACGGAGGTAGCTCGTGCACCGAACATCACACTCGAACACCGCATCACAGGACACCGTGGACGCATCGCCGTCACCGGTGCGCCGCCGTGGTCGCTGGGGATCCGCCGCCATGGTGGGCGTCGCGGCCACCGGAGCTCTGCTCTTCGCCGGGACACCCACGGCCGCAGCAGCACCCGCGCTTCCGCCGCTCCCCGCTCTGCCCGCGTTCCAGATTCCCGGTGTTCCGCTGAGCGCCAAGCAGCAGGCGGCGATCCTCGCCGCCGTCTTCGACGCGACGGGCGTGCTGGTGCAGGAGGTCGCGGGGCTCGTTCTCGGCGACATCACCCTCACCCCGGTGACTCCCGACGCCGCGCCGGACGCCACGTCGCCCTTCCAGGCGGCCCCGCTGGGCGTCGGCGGATCACGACTCCCCTTGACGCCCGGCACCTTCGAGGTCACGTCCGGTTACGGCGGGCGCAACAACCCGACCGGCGGCGGACGGCAGAACCACGAGGGCATCGACCTCGGAGCCGCGCAGGGCACCACGATCTACGCGGTCACCGGCGGCACCGTCACGCAGGCCGGTGACGCGGGCGACGGGTACGGCAACCTGGTGAAGATCCAGAAGGGCGACACGGAGGTCCTCTACGGACACCAGAGTCGCATCGATGTCGCCGTGGGTGACACCATCGCTCCCGGTCAGGCCATCGGCGCGGTCGGCAGTACCGGCGACTCCAACGGCCCGCACCTGCACTTCGAGGTGCGACGCGGCGGCGAGGCCGTGGACCCGGTCGGTTACCTCACCGCTCTGGGCCTGAAGGTCTAGCGGCTCAGACGGACTGGGCGTTGCCGGCTTTCCACTCGTCCCACGGGATGTTCCAGTCGCCCAGTCCGTCGGTACCCGACAGCGTTCCACCCACGGTGTTCTTCACGACGGTGATGTCACCACGCTTGGTGTTGTCGTAGACCCACTTCGCGTTCGACGGGCTCAGGTTCAGGCAACCGTGGCTGACGTTCGAATAGCCCTGCGATCCGACGGACCACGGCGCCGAGTGGAAGAAGATGCCGCTGTAGGACATTCGCGTCGCCCAGTCGACCGGAGTGCGGTAGCCCTGCGCGGAGTCCACGGCGACGCCGTAGGTCGACGAGTCCATAACCATGGACGCGAACTTGTCACCGATGATGTAGACCCCGTTGTCGGTGGGCGAGCTGTCCTTGCCCATCGACGTCGGCATGGTCTTGACGTCGACTCCGTTGACGGAGAACGTCACCTGCTTGGTGGCGTCGTCCGCGGTGGCGATGACGGCGTCACCGATCGAGAAGGACGACGACGCGTTCTCCTGGCCGAAGAGTCCCTCGCCGAGGTCGCGACCGAAGACGTCCACCGTCACGGTGACGCGGGTGCCGGGAGCCCAGTAGTTCTGCGGGCGCCACCGCACCTCTTTCTGGTTGACCCAGTAGAAGGCACCCTCGACCGGCGGGTCCGTCACGACGGTGATCGCGTTCTGCGCGGCGATCTTGTCGGGGATCGGCTCGTCGAACTGCACGGCGACCGGTTGGCCGATGCCCACGATCTCGTTCTCGGACGGCAGCAGGTACGGCTTGGTGACGTTGTCCGGCGAACTGGTGGTGAAGGACGAGACGGACGACGCCTCACCGCCCAGACCGTAGGCCCGCGTACGCAGCGTGTAGGTGCCGTTGTAGTCGAGCACCTCGCTGTTCGTCCAGGACGACCGATCCTCGGACAGTGCTCCGGGGACAGGGGTGCCGGCGTCGTCGGTGAGCGTCACCTCGGACAGGGTGCCGTCCGCCACGGTCACCGCGACCGGAGCACTCGGGGAGAATCCGACGGACGCGTCGGGCGCCGGCAACGACACCTTCGGCTTCATGAGCTCCGACAGCGGGTTGGAGTCGATCGGCGCGGGAGCCGCCGTCGGTGTCTGACCCGACCCCGCCGTGCACCCGGCCGCGGAGAGTGCGAGCACCGTCATCGCGGCCACCAGAGTCGAGCGCCCACGACGGGTCCTACCCCACGACATCGTCATTCTCTCGACTCCACTCACCTGCGCCCGAACCATCAGCTATCACGCACATGATGCCATCCACCTGGGATTTCTCACCACTCCGGAGCTGGGGAACACGGTCACGGTCGAGTACCGATCGAGCATCGACCCGGCTCCTCACCAGCGGTCCGGAGCCTCTGCCAGCGGGAATGCGGACCGGGCGTCCCGTTTCGATGATCGCGGGTGCTGTTGGTGTGCGTCACAAGCGACCCCGGACAGCACGATGCCGCCGAGCGTGAACTCGGCGGCGTCGAGGACGGAGTCGGCCGTGCGCCTCTCGGCAGAAGGCCGCTCGTAGCGGCGAAAGGGGTGGTACCCGGGGCATGGATCCGACTCCGTCGAGCTGTGCAACGCCGACACCCCCGAGTCTGTTCCCGGCCGCTAGCATCACGTGGATGCGCGCCCTCGGTCCCACGTCGTCCGCATCTGCGCCGCGCCCCGTCTCGTTCCGGCGTGCGACCCGATGAGTGATCTGCGTGTCCGAGACGCCGCCGCCCTGGTCGGTGTCAGCGACGACACCGTCCGCCGGTGGATCGAGAGTGGTGTCGTCGGGACGTCGAAGGACTCGGCCGGACGCACCGTCGTGAACGGCGCCTCGCTCGCGGCGCACGCTCGGGCCCGCGCCGCCGCACCGCCGGATCCGAGCGGCACGGTCAGCTCCGCGCGCAACCGTCTGGCCGGACTCGTCACCTCGGTGGTCGTCGACACGGTGATGGCCGAGGTACAGATGCAGTGCGGCGCGTTCACCGTGACGTCGCTGATGAGCGCAGAATCGGTGCGGACACTCGGACTGGAACCCGGCAGCGTCGCCGTCGCGGTGGTCAAGGCGACCACCGTCATCGTCGAGACACCGTGATCTCCGTCCTCGCGGGCGGGACGCGCGGCCACCGCGACGCGGTGCGTCCGCCCGCCTGGATCCTCGTGCCGGCCAGCCTCGGCACGGCGCTCGTCGTGCTCCCTCTCGTGGCGATGCTGCTCTCGGTCGACGTGGCTCGCTTCGTTCCGCTCGTCACCTCGGAATCGTCCCGGGCCGCGCTGCTGCTCAGCCTGCGCACGGCGGCCGCCAGCACTGTCCTCTGCATCCTGCTGGGGGTGCCGATGGCCCTGGTCCTCGCGCGGTCGACCGGGCGGATCGTCGCCGTCGTGCGCGCACTCGTCCTGCTCCCCCTCGTCCTGCCCCCGGTGGTGGGTGGGCTCGCCCTGCTCTACGCGTTCGGCAGGCAGGGACTGCTGGGTGAACACCTGCGGGCGTGGGGCATCGACATCGCCTTCACCACCACCGCGGTGGTCCTCGCGCAGACGTTCGTCGCCCTCCCCTTCCTCGTGATCAGTCTCGAGGGCGCACTGCGCACGGCGGGCACGCGGTACGAGGTCGTCGCCGCGACCCTCGGAGCCTCACCCGGCACCGTCCTGCTGCGGGTCACCCTTCCCCTGGTCCTGCCCGGGCTGGCGTCGGGTGCGGTGCTCTCCTTCGCCCGCGCGCTCGGCGAGTTCGGCGCCACCCTCACGTTCGCCGGGTCGCTCCAGGGCGTCACCCGCACCCTCCCGCTCGAGATCTACCTCCAGCGCGAGACGGATCCCGATGCGGCGGTGGCCCTCTCGCTGGTCCTTATCGTCGTCGCGATCGTCATCGTGATCCTCACTCGCAGTCGGCGTCCGGCAGGCGTGCTGTGACACCCACCGACACTTCGGTCGTCCTCGACGTCCGTCACCGAGCACGCGGCGCCGACCTCACGCTCACGGTGCCGTCGGGCGGTGTGGTGGCGATCCTCGGGCCCAACGGTGCCGGGAAGTCGACGCTGCTGTCGATGGTGGCCGGACTCGTCCGGCCCGACGACGGCGTGGTCCGCATCGGAGCGCGCACCCTCACCGACAGCGCGCAGCGCATCGACGTCCCGCCGCATCGCCGACGGGTGGCTCTCCTCGCCCAGGACGCGCTGCTGTTCCCACACCTGTCCGCGCTGGCGAACGTCGCCTTCGCGCCCCGCTCACGAGGTGCCGGACGAGCCGAGTCCGAGCGACTCGCGCGCCGATGGCTCGAGGCCGTCGACGCGGCAGACCTCGCCGATCGGCGGCCGCGCGCACTGTCCGGCGGACAGGCCCAACGCGTCGCCCTCGCCCGCGCACTCGCGGCGGACCCCGACGTGCTCCTGCTCGACGAGCCGTTCGCGGCGCTCGACGCCGAGTCCGCACCGGCCATGCGCCGCGTGCTCCGCGAGGTGCTCGCCGAGACCTCGCGTACCACCCTGCTGGTGACCCACGACCGGGTCGACGCCCTGACGCTCGCCGGTGAGGTGGCCGTCGTCGACGCCGGACGAGTGGTCGAACACGGCACCGTCCGCGACGTTCTGACGGCTCCGCGTACCCGGTTCGCGGCCGCCCTCGTCGGAGTGAACTCGATCGAGGGCACCATCACCGCTCCGGACACGCTCACGACCGCGTCGGGTGTCGCCGTGCAGGGCCGCGCCCCGGATCCTCTCGACGCGGGCTCATCGGCGGTGGCCCTGCTGCACCCCACCGCCGTCTCCGTCTTCGTCGACCCACCGCGGGGCAGCCCCCGCAACGTGCTGCCCGTGCAGATCGGCCACGTGGAGTCCACCGGATCGTCGGTCCGCATCACGTCCACCGCGGCCGCGGGTCTGCCCGCGCTGCACGCCGACGTCACCGTCGCGGCGGCCACCGAACTCGACCTCGTGCCCGGCCGTCGCGTCCACTTCGTCGTCAAGGCCGGCGAGGTGGCACTGCACGCCGCGGCTCCCGGCGCGCCCACACCGCGGTGACCGGTGGGTCGCCCCGGCCGCGGCGACTGCTCGACGCGGCAGCGGATCTGTTCGGCGCCCGCGGCTACGCGGCCGTCGGCATCGACGACGTCGCGGCGGCCGCGGGCGTCTCGGGGCCGTCGGTGTATCGGTGGTTCGACTCGAAGTACGACCTGCTCCGCACGCTGCATCTGACCGCGGTCGAACGCCTCGAACGGCGCATCGCTCGGGAGGGCGCTCCCGCCGATCACCACGCGCTCGCTCTCGGCGCCCTCACCGTGCGCCGCTCGCTCGGCACGCTGCGCCGCGACCGCCCGCATCTGCACGACCCCGACATCGGTTCGGTGACCACGGTTCTCGATGCCGTCACCGCGGCAGCACGTCGTGCCGATCCGATCCTTCGGCCCTCTCGCGACTCCGACGTCACGACTCGGGCGGTGCTGTCCACCCTCTCCAGCATCGGGACGCACCGCCTCGCCGTCCCCGCCGCCGCGGTGCTCGAGGTTCTCGACTCCGCGTGCGCCGCGGTCCTCTCGGCGGACCTGCCGGACGCCGTCGACGATCCGGAACTCCCGCACGGCGTCCCGCCCGTCGGGCGACGGGACGCACTCCTGCGCTCGGCCGCGGCGCTGTTCGACGAGAGCGAGCCCGCCAACGTGACGATGGCGGCCATCGCCTCCTCGGTGGGCATCGCGGCGTCGAGCACCTACCGCTGGTTCGGCGGCAAGACCGTGGTGCTGGACGAGGTGTGCCTCGGCGCCGCGCGCCGGGCGGCAGACGAGACGGCGCGTGTGCTCGCCCGGTCGGACACGCCGCACCAGGCGCTGGCCGGGCTGGCGCGGCGGCGCGTGGCCCTCGCGACGCGGGCGCCGGCACTGCGGGTACTCCGGCGCCACGGCCTCTCGACCGGTCCGGCGACGGCACGCGAACTCACCGTGATGGCTCGCCAGGAGCGCGGAGAGTGGGTGCACCTCCTCGCGTCGACGATGCCGGGACGCTCGCGGGCACAGTCGTCGGTTCTCGTCGAAGCAGCGTTCACCGTGGTGAACGACCTGTCACGGCACGTCGACGAGCGTCGGCTCGCCGCGGTGATCACCGCGATGCTGGGTGTGGACGACGGCGGGCCCCGATCACCACATCGGTGATCGGGGCCCGCGTCGGATCTGCCGTGCCGCGACCGGCTACTGAGCCTGCAGCAGCGTGAACGACCTGTCTCGTACCAGCAGTGACGTCGGGTCCTCGCCCACCTGCTGCTCGGGGTCGCTCGAGATCGTGAGTGACCACGTCTCGTCGGGCAGGGTGAACTCGACCGGGGTGTCGGAGGCGTTCATCAGCCACAGGAACACGGTGTCCTCGGCCGACGACTTGAACAGCACGGCGATCGACTTGTTCGATCCGGTGGTCCAGTCGTCGTCACCCATCGCGACGCCGTCCGCGCGCTGGAAGTCGATCGTGTCGGGTCGACCGCCGCTCGTGTCGGTGGTGGTGTCGTCCTCGCCGTGGCGGAACCACACCGGACGCAGCGCCGGATGCTCGCGGCGGAGTGTGATCAGCGCCGTGGTGAACTCGACGAGTGCGTCGTCGGCGACCGCCCAGTCGAACCACGAGATCTCGTTGTCCTGGCAGTAGGCGTTGTTGTTTCCGCCCTGCGAGCGCGCGAGTTCGTCGCCTCCCAGAAGCATCGGAACGCCGGCCGAGAGAAGCAGCGTGCCGAGGAAGTTGCGGCGCTGGCGATCGCGCAGCGCGTTGACGTCCGCATCGTCCGTCGGCCCCTCCGCGCCGCATCCCCACGACCGGTTGTCGGACTCGCCGTCCTGGCTGTCCTCGCCGTTCTCCTCGTTGTGCTTCTCGTCGTACATCGTGAGGTCGGCGAGAGTGAAGCCGTCGTGCGCGGTGATGAAGTTGACACTCGCGAGGGTGGGCCGGCGATCGTTCTCGTAGACGTCGGGGCTACCCGAGATACGTTGCGCCAGAGCGGGAAGGCTACCCTCCTCGCCGCGCCAGAAGTCGCGGACGTCGTCGCGGAACTTACCGTTCCACTCCGACCACCGCGCCGGGAAGCCGCCGACCTGATAGCCGGCGGTGTCCCACGGCTCGGCGATCAGCTTCACCGGGGCGAGCACCGGATCCTGATGCACCATGTCGAGGAACGCGCTGTGTCGGTCGAGGTCCTCGTCCTGACGGGTCAGGGTGCTCGCGAGGTCGAAGCGGAAGCCGTCGACGTGCATCTCGGTGACCCAGTAGCGCAACGAGTCCATGATGAGGGCGAGTGCGGCGGGATGGCCGACGTTCAGGCTGTTGCCCGTTCCCGTCGTGTCGTAGTACGAGCTGTGGTCCTCGGGGACCAGCCGGTAGTAGGACGCGTTGTCGATTCCCTTGAGGGACAGGGTGGGTCCGAGGTGATTGCCCTCGGCGGTGTGGTTGTAGACCACGTCGAGGATCACCTCGAGGCCGGCCGCGTGCAGCGCCTTGACCATCGACTTGAACTCGGTGACCTGCCCACCCGTGTCGCCCGCACTGCTGTACTCGTTGTGCGGCGCGAGGAAGCCGATCGAGTTGTATCCCCAGTAGTTCCGGCGACCCTCCTCGAGCAGGTGCGAGTCCTGGACGAACTGATGCGTGGGCAGCAGTTCGACGGCGGTGATGCCCAGCCGTGTCAGGTGCTCGATGGCGGACGGATGCGCGAGACCCGCGTAGGTCCCGCGGACGGCCTCGTCCACGTTCTCGTCGAGCTGGGTGAAGCCCTTGACGTGCACCTCGTAGACGACGGACTCGGACAACGGGATTCGCGGCGCGGCGTCGTCTCCCCAGTCGAACGAGTCGTCGACGACCACGGACCGCGGCATGAAGGGCGCGGAATCGGCGTCGTTGCGGGTCTCGGGCTCGTCGTGATGGTGGGAGAACACCGCTTCGTCCCATTCCACGGACCCCGCAACGGCTTTCGCGTAGGGGTCGAGGAGGAGCTTGGCGGCGTTGTGGCGCAACCCGGCGGCCGGATCCCACGGGCCGTCGACCCGGAATCCGTATCGCGTTCCGACGGACATGTTCTCGACGATGCCGTGGAACACGTGGCCGGTGTACTCGGGCAGTGTCGTCGACGACAGTTCGGTACCGTTCTCGTCGTACGTGACGACGGTCACCGACTCGGCCGTCTCGGTGTAGACCGCGACGTTCGCGCTCCCGTCGGGTCGAAGACTGACACCCGCGGGGTAGGGGGTGGAAGGCTGTCGTGTCACTGATGGCACCAGTTCTCTGTCGTAGGTCCAGCTCGTGGAGGGACCGGAAGTCACCCACGGAAGTCGTGCGGGTCCCAGCGTTCTTACCCGCGCACCGCCCGGACGAAACGGTGCAGGTTGAGCGCACGGGCCACCGGGTAGACATGCCCCATGACGGGCGTCCGCACGACTCGACGCATCGTGCGTGAACGAACGGCCGTCGCGGCGGGAATGCGACGTCGGCTGGCGGCGCGCGACACGGCCCTGGTGGCGGCGGGCATCACGTTCTACGGCGGCATCGCCGTCGTGCCGATGTTGCTGTTGGGTCTGCGCCTCACCACGCTGCTGCTGGGTGAGGAGACCGTCGTCGGGTACGGAGACGCCATCGCCGGACTGCTGCCGGGCGCAGCGGGCGCCCCGGGTGCGGTGCGGACCCTGTTCGACGCCGGGACCCACCTCGGGTGGCTGGGCGGCCTGGTCGCGATCCTGCCCGCCACCTTCTACGGCGAGGGCATGCGACGGGCCCTGCTCGTCTACGAGCCCGTGCGCGAATCGTTCGTCGGCTGGCGCGGTCGCGCGTCGGCGCTCCCGGTCCTGATCGTCACGCCGCTGCTCACCATCCCCGTTCTCGTGGTGGGCAACGCACTCGCCTCGGTGAACGGCGGCATCGGCGCGGGAGCGTTCCGCGTCTGGCTCGGATTCGTCACCGTCTGGCTGGTGCTCGCCGTACCCATCGGATGGACGTACCGGGTGGTCGCGCCGACCACCCTCTCACGTACGGCCGTCGCGATCGGTGCCCTGACCACCGCGTCCTTCGTCTCGGGATTCCTGCAGGGCTACGTGCTGTTCCTCGCGATACCCATCGACTGGTCGGGCCCGTTCGGCGGCCTCGAACCCGTCGGAGCGGCCGTCGCCACGGTGCTGTGGCTGTTCCTGCTGCACATCATCGTGCTGATCGGCTGGGTGTTCACTCGCGAGTGCGACCGGGTCGCGGAGCGGGAAGCGCACTCAGAGCGTGATGGATCGACACGCTGATCTGACTGAAGCCGACGACGGCGAGGAT
This sequence comes from Rhodococcus sp. BP-160, assembly GCF_019836205.1. Classification (NCBI taxonomy): domain Bacteria; kingdom Bacillati; phylum Actinomycetota; class Actinomycetes; order Mycobacteriales; family Nocardiaceae; genus Rhodococcus; species Rhodococcus sp. BP-160. Next base: position 161,401 of record NZ_JABUEK010000002.1, on the reverse strand, counting down.
CAGGGACACGGCGGCGCCGATGGTGCCGAACAGCGGACCGGTGTCCACCACCGAGGCTCCCAGGAGAGTCACCACGACGGCGATCACGCGGGACGGGCGCTCCCACACCGTCACGACTCCGATCGACGCCATCCCCGCGGACACCGCGCGTGCCCGCGCCGTCTCGTGCAACAGGGTGAGCAGCGCGACCGCGACCACCAGGGGTGCGGGCGCTCCCAGCACGAGGAGAACCGCGAAGACGAGCATGTCCGAGAGTCGATCGGCCACCGAGTCGGCAACGTAGCCGAATGCCGTCGATCGACCGCGGAGCAGTGCGACGGCGCCGTCGAGGCTGTCCACCAGCGCCGACAGGACGAGAAGCAGTGCCGCCGCGCCGGCGCCCCACGGACCGGAACCCGCGACGGCGAGAGCGAGGACAGCGAACAGAACCCCCACAGCGGTGACCGCGGTGGGGGCGACGCGCGCCCGAGCGAGCGGACGGGCCAGAACGTACGTGATGGTCAGCCAGCCGTGCACCAGTGCCGACGAGTGCACGTCGTACCCGCCGTGCAGCTCGGACCACGCACGGAAGTACTGCGTGCGAGTTCTCGGCACGGTGACGACGGGTTCCGACGCATCGGAACCCGTCACGTGATCGTGGTCAGTGACCACCGGGATCGGTGAGGGACTTGCCCTCGGCCGCCTTGACGCGCTTGCGCTCGAGCAGGACCACGGCGAGGCCGGCGAGCAGGAGAACCGGGCAGGCGATGCCGGCGACCAGCACCCATCCCTCGAAGCCGCCGCCCGCTGCGGTCAGGCCCAGTCCGAGCGCGACGAAGCCCAGCGCCATCAGGAAGTAGCCCGGCCATGCGCGGCTGTCGGTGATGGCCTCACCGGCGTGCGCACGCGTGGTGCGTGCGAAATCCTGCGGCTGCTCGTTCTCGTTCTGCGCGACCACGACTTGTCCTTTCGTCGATACATCCGTGCATGCCCGTCGAACCGCCGGGGGAAACCCGGTCGGTGGGCGCTCACAGAGGGCATTCGGAACCACCTACCCCCGCGACGGCTCGTACGGAGTGACGAGGGCGACGTCGGGCGCTAGGGTGAGCGCGTCAACAGACCATGCGGTTCGCGAATCGGGACGTGAACCGCTCTACGTGAGGACGCGCCCGTGCCCTATCTCGGCCTGATCGTCGCCGTGCTCTGGATCTTCTGCCTCATCGACGTCATCACGGCCGACGAGGGTGGCATCCGTCACCTCCCGAAGACGGTCTGGCTCCTGCTCGTCGTGTTCCTTCCTCTCGCCGGGTCCGTGGCCTGGCTCGTGGCGGGCCGGCCCGTCGGCGGCGGCATCTGGGGCGGTCCCGACGCGGGACGCCGACCGAGCGCGACCCGTTTCGCCGAGTACGACGTCCGTCCCGGCCGCGCGGTCGCGACGAACTCCGAGTCCGACGAGGAGTTCCTGCGTCGGTGCCGGGAACGCGCTCAGCAGCAGCGCGACGCCGCCCGTCGCACCAGGAATCCCGAGCACGACTGACGCGTACGCGTCGTCCCGACCGGTCGGCCACGTGGGTTAGGGTCGGCTAATGCATGACGCACCTCCGTCGACCGGCGGGGCCATCCTGCGCCGCACCACCCGGCGCCACCGTGTGCGACTCGTCGGTTCGTCGGCCCTGTTCTGTGTGCACCAGTTCTGCGAGACGATGGTGCCGGTCGCCATCGGTCTCATCATCGGCCGCGCGGTCGAGACCGGCGACGTCACCGCGATGATCGTCTCGTTGCTGGGGCTGGCGGGTCTGTTCGTCGTCCTCTCCTACGCGTACCGCATCGGCGCCCGCATCATCGTCGTCGCGATCGAGCGGGAAGCACACCTGCTACGCGTGGAGGTCGCGGGACGCGTGCTCGACCCGCGCGGCGTCCAGGTCGATCTCGGCCCCGGCGAGTTGTTGACGGTCAGCACCTCGGACGCCGAGAAGACCTCGTGGGCGCTCGACGCCATCGCCCGGGTCGCCGCCGCGGTCACCGCCCTCGTCGTCACGGCGGTGGCACTTCTCGTCATCGATGTGCCGCTCGGGCTGGCCGTCGTCATCGGCACGCCTGTCCTTCTCCTTCTCCTGCAGTTGTGTGCGCCGTTCCTCACCCGCGCCGCGACCGATCAGCAGGCGGAGGTGGCCCGCGTCTCAGGTCTCGCCACCGATCTCGTCAGCGGCGTACGGCCCCTCCGCGGTATCGGCGCCGAGGACGTCGCGTCCCGGCGGTTCGTACAGTCGAGCCGACGTGCACTGGCCGCGACGATGCGTCTGGCCCGTGGCAACAGCGTGTATCTCGGTGTCTCGGCAACGGTGGGCGCGCTGCTGTCCGCCGCCGTGGCCGGCACGGCCGGGTTCCTCGCTCTCGAGGGCCGAATCTCCGTCGCCGAGTTGATCACTGTCGTCGGACTGGCGCAGTTCCTCATCGAGCCGCTGAGTTCGCTCTCCCGACTTCCCGGCTTCCTCGCGGTCATCCGCGGATCAGCGGACCGGTTGGCATTGGTTCTCGGCGCCGACCCGGTGGTCACCTCCACCGGTACGCGGTCCCCCGACACCTCGTCCGTCGGACTCGACGACCTGTCCTACGGGACGTTGACGCATCTCGACCTGCATCTAGGGCGCGGCGAGATCGTCGGCGTCGTCGCCTACCGGCCGCAGGACGCCGATGCATTGGCCGCCGTCCTCTCCGGGCAGGTGTCGCCCGACGACGTCACCGGACGGCTGACGGTCGGCGGCGTCGACGTGACCGAGCTCGCGCTCCCCGAGGTCCGCCGCACCGTGCTGGTGGAACCGCATACGTCGGATCTGTTCGCCGGCACGGTGCGGTCCAACATCGCCCTGGACCGCGGGAGCGACCTCGACGCCGCGGTGACCGCCTCCGCCGTCACCGACATCGTCGCCATGCACGACGGCGGTCTCGACCATCCGGTGACCGACCGCGGTGCCAGCCTGTCCGGTGGGCAACGCCAACGAGTCGCCCTCGCCCGCGCACTCGCGGCGCAGCCACCGGTACTCGTCCTCCACGATCCGACCACCGCCGTCGACGCGGTGACCGAACACGCCATCGCCACCGGCATCGCGGGACTGCGTCACGACGGCGACGCCCGCACCCAGACGACGGTGCTCATCACCACCAGCCCCGCGCTCCTCGCGGTCACCGACCGCGTCGTCGTGCTCGACGAGGGGCGCGTCGCGACCGTCGGCACCCACCACGGGTTGGCGGAGACGGACGAGCGCTACCGAGAGGCGGTTCTGCGATGACCGAACCGACCGCACTGCTGCCCATCGCGAGTGGACGGCGATGCTGGGCGTTCCTTCGCGGCGAACTCCGTGCGCGGCGGGGATCGGTCGCGCTCACCGTCGCCATCGGCGTGGTCGCGGCGGCGATGGCGCTGATTCCCGTGTACGTCTTCGGCATGCTCGTCGATCGGGTGACCGAGGGCGCACCGACGTCCACGATCGTCGGTGTCGTGACGGTCATCGGCGCCGCGGCGGTCGCGGGCGGTGTCTTCACCGGGATCGGCGCCTACACCGTCAGTCTGCTCGGCGAGAAGATGTTGGCCTCGCTGCGCGAGCGCGTCCTCGGTCGCGCACTCCACCTCCCGGTGAGCACACTGGAGCGAGTCGGCAAGGGAGACCTGCTCTCCCGCGTCGGGGACGACATCGCGGTGATGGCGAAATCGCTCGGCGAAGTGGTGCCGAACATCCTCGCGGCCGTGCTGCTGGTCCTGCTCAGTCTGATCACGATGCTCGGGCTCGACTGGCGTCTGGGACTCGCGGGCATGGTCGCGATCCCGATGTACGTGATGGCCCTGCACTGGTATCTGCCGCGGTCCGCCCCGATGTACGCCGCCGAGCGCGTCGCGATGGCGGAGCGCGCCCAGTCTCTGGTCAGCAGCATGCAGGGGGCCCGCACCGTGCGGGCGTACGGCATGGAGGGTGAGCACCTCGCGCGCATCGACGCATCGTCCGGCAAGGCTCGCGACATCGCCGTCACCGTCTTCCGTCTCTTCACCCGGTTCGGCTCGCGCAGCAACCGGGCGGAGTGCGTCGGCCTCTCGGTCATCCTCACCGTCGGCTTCCTGCTGGTGCGCGAGGACGCCGTCACCGTCGGTCAGACCACCGCGGCGGCACTGCTGTTCCACCGGCTCTTCAACCCGATCGGCATGCTGCTGTACTCGTTCGACGACATCCAGTCGGCCGGGGCCTCCCTCGCACGACTGGTGGGCGTCATCGATCTGCCCGACGACCGCTCCCCCGGGACCGAGGCGGAGCCCGCCGACGGCACCGTCGTCGTGACGAACCTCCGCCACTCCTACGACGGGGTCGACGACGTCCTGCACGGGATCGATCTGCGGATCGACGACGGCACGACGGTGGCGCTGGTCGGCTCGACCGGCGCCGGCAAGTCCACCATCGCCGCGCTCGTGGCGGGCTCGATGCGAGCGGACTCCGGATCGGTCCGGGTGGGCGGGGTGTCGCTCGACGACATCGGCTCCGATCGACTGCGCCGGCACGTCGCGATCGTCAGCCAGGAGGTGCACGTGTTCGCCGGACCGCTCATCGACGATCTGCGGCTCGCGGCACCGGACGCGGATCGGGAGACGGTCGAACACGCGCTGCGGACGGTCGGCGCGCACTCGTGGGTGAGCACCCTCGAGGACGGTCTCGACACGGTGGTCGGCGAGGGCGGCGTCGAGCTGACTCCGTCTCGCGCGCAACAGATCGCATTGGCCCGTATCGTCCTGGCCGATCCGGCGGTCGCCGTCCTCGACGAAGCCACCGCCGAGGCCGGCAGCGCCGGCGCGCGCGACCTCGAGGAGGCCGCCCGGGCCGCCACTCGCGGACGGACGACGATCGTCGTCGCCCACCGCCTCACCCAGGCGGCGAGCGCCGACAGCGTCGTGGTGCTCGAGCACGGCCGCATCGTCGAGCAGGGGCCGCACCGGGACCTGGTGGAGGCCGGCGGCCGGTACTCCGAACTCTGGTCCGCGTGGCGAGGGCGCTAGTCCTCACGTCGTCAGACGGAGCGACGGAACAGCCGCGAGCTCGCCCGGCACCGCGGCACCGGACGTGACCACCAGCGCGTACTCCCCGGCATCGCGCACGGTCGCGCCACGGCGGAACACGCGCAGACGCCCGGGATCGCGGCCCTCGGCCCGCATCGCCTCGACGTCCTCGGGGGTCGGCTCGCGCGCGACGGACGCCGACACCGTGCCGCCCGGCTCGGCGGACGGTTCGGGCAGCGGGAGGTCGGGAGCGAGCGGGTCGGTGTCCAGCAGGAGAGCCGTGCGGCCCGGCCGCACCAGCGCTGCAGCGACCGTCAGCAGACGGGGGTTCGTCGTCCGCACCTGCGCGGATCGGCCACGGTGCAGGGCCCGCAGGGCGGACCACTCCTCCGTACCCGGGTCGAACAGCTCTGCGGGCGCGCCCATCTCGATCATCGAGGACACCACGGCACTGGGCGTGGTGTCGCCGACCGTCAGGGGCCAGCGCGGGAAGAGGGATCCGGGCCAGACGTACCCGATCTCCCCCGCCCAGTCGGCCGGGTACGCCTGCGGCGCCTTCGCGGCCAGGGCGCGACGATGGCTCGCATGCACCGAGTCGTCACCGAGCCAGGGCGGCAGTCGGCCGTCGTCGCGCAACTCGTCGTACGTCCACGCACGCCCGTCGCTGTAGTCGAGGAGCCGTGCCTCCAGGGCCTCCGCCCGCCCGCGGGCCGCCCACTCCCGGCAGGTCGCGATCCCGTAGGCCACGAGCGCCGGGGTGAATCCCCGCCACATCACCACCGCCGGGTGGTTCTTCCACCCGTAGGAGGGCCATACCAGGGCGCGCAGGATCTGGAAGGTCTCGACGCGTTGCTTCCCGAGCCGCTTGTCGTCGAGCAGCTGTGCGCTGCGGGCGAAGCCGGGGTCGGGGAGGAACGTCTGCATCCCGAGAGGGTGACCGAGGAGGGCCGCGTCGAAACGAGGGTACCGCTGCGGAGTTGCGACCTGCTCGAGTCGAAACCCGGGGCGGGTCGACCGCCCGCGAACTGCGTCAGGTGCGCCGGGCCGTCTGACGCGCGACCGTGCGCACGGGCCCGGTACTCCCGCGCACGACGAGTGACGGCTCGACCACCAGCTCGGCGGGCGCGAGGCTCTCGTCCTCGAGGCGGGCGATGGCGAACCGCACCGCCGTCGCGGCCAGACCCTCGGCGTCCTGCCGGACGGTCGTGAGATCGATGCGCGAGAGGTGCGCCAGCTCGCTGTCGTCGTATCCCACTACCGAGACATCATCGGGCACAGCGATTCCGGCGCGGTGGAACGCGTCCATCAGTCCCACCGCGCACAGATCGTTGCCGGCCATCACCGCGGTGGGCACCCGCCGCTCGGCGACCATGCGCGTTCCGGCGGCACTGCCCGCCTCCTCGGTGTGCGCACCCGGCCACACCACGGCGGGAAGACCGCGCTCGTCCATCGCGGCACGGAAGGCGGCGCGACGCTCGGTCGCACCGGAGTCGGTACCACCGTCGACGTGGTGGATGTCCACGTGCCCGAGACCGACGAGGTGGTCGACCGCCTGACGCACTCCGTGGTCGTCGGCGCTGCGCACGATGTCGAAGTCGGTGGCGGGCAGGGCCCGTCCGATCATGACCACCACGGCCCGCTCCTCGAGATGCGCGACGTACTCGGGTGAGGACGACGGACCGAGCAGGATCACGCCTTCGCAGCGATGGCTGAGCAGCGCCTCGATCGCCTTCGTCTCGTCCCGGCCGGGCGCACTCGCGGACAGCAACACCTCGTACCCGGCCGCCTCGGCCACGGGATAGATGTGGGTCACGAGATCGGCCTGGAACGGCTGTCGCACGTCGATCACGACCCCCAACGTCCTGCTCCGCCCGCGCGCGAGGAGTCGCGCAGCGTTGTCGGGTCGATAGTCGAGTTCGCGCGCAGCGGCGAGGACACGGTCGCGAGTGTCGTCACTCGCACCCGGTTTGCCACTGAGGACGAACGACACCAGGGTCCGGGACACTCCCGCCAGAGCGGCGACGTCACTCATCGTCGTCTTGCGGCTGCGGGGCGGCGTGGACACCGGCACTCCTCTGGGACGGGGCTTGACACGGAAGCGTGATCCACCTCATAGTAGCTTAAGCGCGTTACTTAAGCGCGTTAGTGCCACAGCACGAGCGCCGGACATTCTTCGAGAGGAACCCCCGAGACATGAGCACGATTCGCGTCGGATCCGCCCCCGACTCCTGGGGAGTGTGGTTCCCCGAGGATCCTCAGCAGACCCCGTACGGCCGCTTCCTCGACGAGGTGTCGGCGTCGGGCTACGAGTGGATCGAACTGGGCCCGTACGGCTACCTGCCCACTGATCCGCAGAAGCTGCTGTCGGAGTTGGGCTCTCGGGGTCTCAAGCTGTCGGCGGGCACGGTGTTCGAACACCTGCACCAGGACGACGCGTGGGACGCGGTGTGGACTCAGATCGAGGACGTCGCCAAGCTGACCGCCGCCGCCGGCGGCAAGCACGTCGTCGTCATCCCCGAGATGTGGCGTGACCCCTCCACCGGCGCGGTGCTCGAGGACCGCGACCTCACGGCGGACCAGTGGCGCAAGAAGACCGAGGGCATGAACGAGCTCGGCAAGCGCATGTTCGAGCAGTACGGCGTCAAGGCGCAGTACCACCCGCACGCCGACAGCCACGTCGACACCGAGGAGAACGTGTACCGCTTCCTCGACGGCACCTCGAGCGAGTTCGTGAACCTGTGCCTCGACACCGGCCACATCAGCTACTGCGGCGGTGACAACATCGCGATCATCGAGCGGGCGCCCGAGCGCATCGGGTACCTCCACCTCAAGCAGGTGAACGAGGAGGTCCGCGCCAGGGTCGCAGCGGAGGATCTGCCGTTCGGCGAGGCCGTCAAACTCGGCGCCATGACGGAACCGCCGCTCGGCATCCCGGACATGCCCCCGCTCCTGAAGACCATCGAGCGCCTCGCGGACGACGGCAAGCTCACCGCGGACATCTTCGCGATCGTCGAGCAGGACATGTACCCGTGCGCCGTCGACGCTCCCCTGCCGATCGCGCAGCGCACCCGGAAGTACCTGGGCTCCTGCGGCATTCCCGCCGTCACGTTCGCCTGACCACACTTTCGCACCTACAGAAACGGATTGACACGATGACCACCGAACTCCGCATCGCGGTCCTGGGTGTCGGCATGATGGGTGCCGATCACGTCGCCCGCATCACCTCGAAGATCACCGGCGCCCGCGTCGCCGTGATCAACGACTACGTCAGCGCGAAGGCCCACGAACTCGCCGCGACCATCCCCGGCTGCCGCGTCGTCGAGGATCCCCTCGACGCGATCGCCGACCCCGAGGTCGACGCCGTCGTCCTGGCCACTCCCGGCCCGACCCACGAGAAGCAGCTTCTCGCGTGTCTCGAGCACGGCAAGCCCGTCATGTGCGAGAAGCCGCTGACCACCGATGTGGCCACGTCCCTCGCCGTCGTGGAAGCTGAGGCCGCGCTGGGCAAGAAGCTCATCCAGGTCGGATTCATGCGCCGCTTCGACACCGAGTACGACCAGCTCAAGGCACTCATCGATTCCGGCGAGCTCGGCCGTCCGCTGGTGGTGCACTGCGCACACCGCAACCCCGCCGTGCCGCCGCACTTCGACAGCGCGATGATCGTGCGCGACTCGCTGGTGCACGAGGTGGACGTCACGCGCTTCCTCCTCGACGAGGAGATCACGTCGGTGCAGATCATCAGCCCGTCGGCCAATCCGTCGGCACCGCAGGGCCTGCGGGATCCGCAGATCGCCATCTTCACCACGGAGTCCGGTCGACACGTCGACGCCGAGGTGTTCGTCACCACCGGCGTCGCCTACGAGGTGCGCACCGAGGTCGTGGCCGAGCACGGCAGCGCGATGATCGGTCTCGACGTCGGCCTCGTCCGCAAGTCCGCTCCCGGAACCTGGGGCGGCACCATCACTCCCGGCTTCGTGCAGCGCTTCGGCCAGGCCTACGACACCGAGATCCAGCGCTGGGTCGACGCGGTGAAGGCCGGCGCCGAGACGGGCAACTACGTCGACGGCCCCGGAGCGTGGGACGGATACGCTGCAGCCGCGGTGTGCGAGGCCGGCGTGAAGGCGCTCGAGTCCGGTGCCCCGGTCGCCGTCGAGATGGTGCAGCGCTCGTCCATCGTCGGAGCCTGAGATGAAGATCGCGCTCGATCCGACGCCGTTTCATCATTCGCATTCGCTGCTCGAGCTGCCCGCCGTGGTGGCCGATCTGGGGTACGAGTGGTTGCAGCTGACGCCGCACGTGGACATGATCCCGTTCTTCGGCCATCCCAAGGCCGATGACGGGTTGGTCGCGAAGTTCCGCAAGGCGTGCTCGGACGCCGGCGTCGGGATCGCGTCGGTGTTGCCCGTGCTGCGGTGGTCCGGTCCCGACGAGGACGCCCGCGAGGCGGCCGTGCGCTACTGGAAGCGGGCCATCCAGATCACCGTCGACCTCGGGGTGTCGACGATGAACACGGAGTTCTCCGGTCGACCGGAGAAGCCGGAGGAGTCCGAGCGGGCGTTCTACCGGTCGATGGAGGAACTGGTCCCCATCATCGAGCGCGAGGGGCTCGACGTCCTGATCGATCCGCATCCGGACGATTTCGTCGAGGACGGGCTCGCCGCGATCCGCACCATCCGCGGGATCAACTCCCCGAACATCGGCATGGTGATCGTGGCGTGCCACCAGTTCCACATGGGTGGTGACCTGCCGGCGATCATGGCCGCCGCCGGGGACATGGTGCGTCTTGTGCACGTGGCGGACACGATGGATCATCACCGCTCGCACGGGTTGCGGTACATCACCAATCCGCCCGGCAACGCGGTGCGGGTGCACCAGCATCTGAAGATCGGCGACGGGGACGTCGACTGGGACCAGTTCTTCGGCGGCCTGGGCTCACTCGGGTTCTACGACAACGACACCGTCATGGTGTCGAGTGTTTTCGCCGAGAACGAGAACGCCCACGACGTCTCCCGCTACCAGCTCGAGACGATGACCCGGTACGTCGAGAAGTACCGGGCCTGATCGCCTCTCACGAGAAGTGTCAGGACGGCTGGACCCCGGGGGTGCGCACGATCATGGGCACCCCCGGGAACACCGCCGCCATCTCGGCGCGCGACTTCCGCAGCGCCGCAGTGCCGTAGCCCTTCTTCCGGTGTCCGGGGTGGATCCACACCCGGAGGTCGATGTCGCCACCGGCGAGCTCGCCGAAGACGATGCCCACCTTCTCCGCGCCCTCGCGTGCGACGAACCACGCGGCCTGCTCGGAGTCGAGGCGGTCCCGTGCCGCCGCCAGCTCGGTGTCCAGATCACCGGCTGCTCCGCCGGATCCGTCACCCGCGGAACCGACGTCCGCGAGGCGGGCGGCGAACAGGTCGCGGTCGTCGTCCGAGAACGCTTCCAGCACCAGGGTCTCTCCCGCGCTGGCGGGACGCTCGGCCAACGTGAAGTTCAGGCGGCTGTCCAAGTCCTCGAGCTCGGCGGCGTTGCTCCGGCGGGCGTCCTTGGTGAGGCTGGCGAACGACATGCCCATGACGGCCTCGCCGCCCAACCGTGACGTGCCGAGCAGGGTGGCGATCGCCTCCACGGCGTCGGGCCGGGTCTCGGCCTCGACGATGACGTCGAGCACCTCGTGACGACGTTCGAAGGCCGCCAGTAGGGCGGACGTGATCTCTCGGCGAGCGGCAACATGATCGTGATCGGTCATCGCGTGATCATAGGGCTTCGCCCCCGTGCGCGGTTTGCGTACTCGGGGATGCGCGAAAGGCTCACGGGGGGATCATGGACCCATGCACCCGAGACCGCTGCGCAGGATGGGTTTTCTCACGATCGGACTGTTCGACGGGGACGACCCCGCGGCCGGGCACGAGTCGACGCTCGCGATCATCGAACTGGGCGAACGTCTCGGCTTCGACAGCGCCTGGTTGCGGCATCGCCACCTGCAGTACGGCATCTCCTCCCCCGTCGCCGTGCTGGCCGCCGCATCGCAGCGGACCTCGCGAATCGAGTTCGGCACCGCCGTGACTCCGCTGGGGTGGGAGAACCCGGTGCGGCTGGCCGAGGACCTCGCCACCGTCGACATCCTGTCCGGCGGGCGCCTGAATCCCGGGGTCAGCGTGGGCCCGCCGATGAACTTCGACCGGCTCAGGGATGCGCTGTACCCCGACACCGCCGATCGGGAGGACTTCAGCTACGCCAGGGTCGAGCGGCTCCTCGCCGCGATCCGAGGCGATCGTCTGACGGACTTCGAGGGGATGGACGGCATCGAGGTGCATTCCTCACGCGCACAGCCTCATTCGCCCGGTCTCGCGTCCCGGATGTGGTACGGCGGCGCGTCGCTCGGGTCGGCTCGCTGGGCCGGCGCGAACGGTATGAACTTCCTGACGAGCAGCGTCGTGAAGGCCGAGGAGGACGACGACTTCGACCGCATCCAGCTCTCCCACATCGAGGCGTTCCGCTCGGCACACTCGGCGGGGAACGGTGCTCGGGTCTCGCAGGGCTTGGTGGTGATTCCGACCGACTCGGCCACACCGAGCCAGCGTGCCCGCTACCAGGAGTACGCCGATGCCCGTCTGGGCCGCACCCTGTCACCGGTCGGCCCGGCCCGCCTGCTGTTCGCTCCCGATCTGGTGGGCACCACCGAGCAGCTCGTGGAGCAGTTGCAGGCGCGCGCAGCCTTCCGGGAGATCGACGAGGTGGCGTTCGCTCTGCCTTTCAGCTTCGACCACGACGACTACGTGCAGATTCTCACCGACATGGCGACGACGCTCGGGCCGGCGCTCGGGTGGTCACCGGCCGGTGGGCTCGAGGAGTAGACGCGCGGCAGCACGCGCACGGTCGAAGGGCCGCTCGACCACTCCCATTCCCGCGCACACCAGCGCGCCCTCGTGCACGAGCATCAGCAGGTCGGCCGTGCCCACCGGATCGGGCACTCCTGCGGCCGCGAGGATGTCGACGAACAGATCGGCCATCCAGCGCTTCTGCCCGATGATCACCGGATAGGCCGGGTGGGCGGGGTCGCTGATCTCCGCGTGCGCGTTGACCATGCTGCATCCCTTGCCACTTCGCTGCGCCGTCCACTCGGCCGAGGCGACGAGCACCGCATCGATCCGATCGCCGGCCTCGTCGGCGGAGACGGCACCCAGCCGGACGGCGAGGAACTCGCGCCACTGACGGTCACGTTCCCGCAGGTACTCCACGACGAGCCGTTCCTTGGACTCGAAACGGTCGTACAACGTCTTCTTCGTGACGCCGGCTCGCGCCGCGATCGTGTCGACGCCGACCGCGTGAATGCCCTGCTCGTAGAACAGCTCGTCGGCCGCGGCCAGCACGGCACGCGCCTTCGGCGTCCAGGCGACCTCGGATGTCATGTTTCGAACTATACCGATCTGTGTAGTCTGCTGTCATGAGTAGACAGATCGGTATACCTGTGGATCGACGCACTGCCGTCGGGTCGGTACTGGCGGGCGCGGCGTTCGTACTCTGCTGGTCGTCCGGTTTCATCGGCGCGAAGATCAGCGGTGAGGACGCTGCCGTCACCACCGTCCTGATGTGGCGGTTCCTCCCCCTCGCCCTGCTGCTCGCACCGACGTGGCTCCTCGGGTCTCGCCGAGTTCGAGGCCCGGACCTGCGGCGGCAGGTGATCGTGGGCTTTCTGTCGCAGTCCGGCTACCTCCTCACCGTGTACTGGGCCATCGGCCTCGGGGTCTCTACCGGCACCACGGCCCTCGTCGACGGAGTGCAGCCACTCGTCGCGGCAGCGCTGGCGGGCCCCCTGCTGGGCGCGGCGGCCTCGGGCCGACAATGGATCGGGCTCCTGATCGGTGCTCTCGGCGTCGCGCTCGCCACCGTTGCGGACGCCACGGCGACCACCGCGACCACCCCGGCGTGGGCCTACCTCGTTCCGCTGGTGGGAATGATGTCTCTGGTCGCCGCGACCTTCGTCGACCGTCGCGCCCAGCGACCGGCACCCTTCAGCGCCCTCGGAATCCACTGCGCCACATCGGCCGTCGTCTTCACCGCCGGCGCGGTCGCGACGGGCACCGCGTTACCGCCGACGACACTCGACTTCTGGGCGGCGACGGCGGGACTGGTGGTGTTCGCGACGTTCGGCGGGTACGGGCTGTACTGGTATCTGCTCGACCGGGTGGGGGTGACGAGGGTGAACGCTCTGATGTTCCTCGTACCGCCCGTCACCACCGTGTGGGGCGCCCTGCTCTTCGGCGAGCCGTTCACCGCCCTCACCGCGATCGGTCTGGCGCTGACCTTCGTGGCCATCACTGTCGTCACGATGCGTCCCCGGGCCGGAACCCGACGGGACATCCCGGAGTCGTCGCTAGCATCGGTGTCATGACGGACGGCCTAGAGTACACCGAGGACGGCCACCACATCGTGATCGACGGGCGGAAGTGGCGCGCCACCGATCCCGACATTCCCGAGGAGCGCAGCGCCGAACTGCGGTCGATCCTGATGGCGTGGCGACGCGACGTCCGCCGGACCGGCGGCGCCACGGAGTCCCGCGCCGGTGTACAGGCCGCCAAGGTCGCTCTCGGCGAGCGCGGCACGCCGTGGTGGGAACAGTCCGACGACGAACGCCGCGCGCGTTGGGAGACCGACGTCCCGAGGCCCGGTACCGACGACGCGTAGTCGGCCGCCGTCCGGGTAACCCTCGCCCATGGCCGACGACCGCGCCCCCGCCCCCGCCCCGCGACCGCGCAGCGTGCTCCCACCCGTGCTCCACGATCAGCCGATCCGGGCACGCGGGCGAGACCTCGTGCGTGTCGCCGATCTGGACGAGAGCGGCGTGGCCGAGGTGCGCACCGACGACCACGGGGTGCTCGCGGTCGGCATCCGGCCCGACGGGACACCGTTCGCCGTCGGGAACACGTGCCGACACCAACTCGCCAAGCTCGGGCGCGGGCGGGTGACCGAGAACGGCTGCCTCCAGTGCCCCTGGCACAGGGCGGAATTCGACGTGACCGACGGGTCCATGGTGTCCGGGCCCAAGGGAGTGATCTTCGGTTTCCCGCCCTACTCCGCAGTGGTGGCCGCCGTCGGACGCGCCGTACCGCTCACCACCGCGCAGGTGGAGATCGTCGACGGCGTCATCCGACTCGCTCACTGACCACGTCCGCGGGGATCCTGTCGAACCACGGCCGCGCCACCTCGAGCTCCGCGGCGAGCACCAGCAGCCGAGTCTCCCCACCCGGTGGCGCCAGGAAGTGCACGCCGACGGGCAGACCGTCGACTGTCGCCGAGAGCGGAACACTCATCGCCGGCCGCCCGGTCAGATTGGCCGATTGCGTGTACGGGACAGCGGACAGGCTGCGCATCACCGCGTCCTGCACCGCGCCGAGCCGTCCGAGAATCGGTCCGAGTCGCAGCGCGAGCGCGAGCCGGGCGCCCACCCTCTCGACGAACGGGGTGTCGAAAGCGCCGATCAGCGGCGCGGGACCCGCCGTCGTGGGTGTCATGAGCAGATCGAAGCGGCGGTGGAATGCAGCGATGGCGCGGACGTGGTCCTGCCAGCGTGCCAGTGCCGCACCGTGATCCACCGCTCTCGTGGCGCGCCCGATCTCGGCGAGGACCAGCGTGTCGAGTTCGAACTGCGTTGTGGTGGGCCGCGCCGTGGCCGACGCGGACGACACCTCGGCGGCGAGGTGGACGAACCACGGCACGAGGAAGTCTCGGGCCAGCTGCTCCTCGTCGAACGGCGAGGCGACCTCCTCGACGGTGTGGCCCAGTTCGACGAGCAGGTCGCGGGCGCGGTCGAGCGCGGCGAGGACGTCCGGGTGGGGTGCGTCGTTCAGCGCCGATCGCGTCGCGACCCCGATCCGGAGCCGAGGACCCGGCCGGCCGAGTGCCTCCACATAAGACGTCGACGGGGCCGCGAACTCGAAGGGAGCGTCGTCGTCCGAGCCGCGCACGATGTCGAGGAACGCGGCCGAGTCGCGCACGGAGCGGGTGAGCACACCGGTGACGGCGCTCCCGAAGAGCATCTCCCCGGCGCGGGGCCCGGCAGGGACGACTGCCCGGCCAGGCTTGAGTCCGAACAGGCCGCAGTACGCCGCGGGGATGCGGATGGAGCCGCCGCCGTCACTGGCGCCGGCGACGGGCACGATGCCCGACGCCACCGCGGCGGCCGAACCACCGGAGGAGCCACCGGGTGTGCGGGCGGGATCCCACGGGTTGCGGGTCGCACCGTGCGCCTGCGGCTCGGTGACTCCCTTGGCGCCGAATTCGGGTACGGCCGTGCGTCCCAGGACGACGACCCCGGCGTCGAGCCACCGTTGCACCACGGTGTCCGTGACCCGGGGCCTGGACGACGCCCCCGAGCGTGACCCCGACGTCTCGACGATCCCGGCCTGAGCCTGGAAGAGATCCTTGAGCAGGAACGGCACTCCCGCCATCGGACCGGACAAGGCGCCCGCGGCCCGCACTCGCGCGGCATCCTCCTGCCACTGCACGAGGGCGTTCAGGGTGGGATCCACCTCGCGCGCTCGCATGATCGCGACCTCGACCAACTCCGCGGCCGTCACGTCGCCGGACGCGACCAGCTGGGCGAGCCCGGTCGCGTCGTGGGCCCGATACTCGTCGAATCTCATGGCGCTCAGACTAGGTGCGAGTGCCGCCGACGAGCGCCGGTGTCGTCGAAGTCTGGACACCGCACGGCCCGTGACCCCGCGAACCGATCACGTTCCAGCAGAGACGATCGCTCGGTCCACGATGCGCCGCAGCTGCTGCTGCTCTGCCTCGTTCCGAGGTGCGTAGAGGTAGAGATAGCTGTCCGGCAGTCCCACGAGGGAACGCCCGGCCAGCGGATGCCGCTCTCCCCAGCCACGCGAGACGATCTCGGCGACGTCCCGCGGATCGGCGACCACGTGCATCGACCCCTGCGCGTCGTGCACGTGGGCGATCTCTCCGCGAGCACGCCGAGCGGCGGCGCTGCGCGGGTGATCGACGTGGAGCGCGTCGCCTCGACGTTCCAGATGGCTACGCGCGCTGTGGCGCGCAGACCTGGCGTACGACGAACCGTGTTCATGACCCACCCCCATGTGCGACGGCCCCCACGACCGACCGTCGCATCATGCCCCGGGTGCACCCGACGAGCAACGGGCTCGTCGCACACGAGAGTCAGTGCGCGGCGACCGCCTCGGCGGGCCGCACGGCCTTGTAGGCGAGTGCACCGACCACACCACCGATCAACGGGAAGACCAGGAACACCCACAGTTGCGAGAGTGCGCTTCCGCCGGCGATCAGCGCAGGCCCGATGGAGCGCGCCGGGTTGACCGACGTCGAGTCGACCCCGATGGCGAGCAGATGCACGAACGCGAGCGTCAGTCCGATCGGAACCCCGGCTGCCGCAACGGAATGCGGCCCTGTCACGCCGAGTACGACCAGCACGAGAACTGCCGTTGCCACGATCTCCACGATCGCGACGGCGAGAAGCGAGTAGTTTCCTGCCGAGGCGTCGCCGTATCCGTTGGCGCCGAGACCGTCGACCGTCCGGTCGTATCCGGGTCGACCCGTCGCCATGGCGTAGACCACCAGGGCGCCGACGAATCCGCCGATCACCTGTGCGGCGGCGTATCCGGCGGCGCGGGCGGCCGTCATGCGGCCCGTGACGAGGAACGCGAGCGTGACCGCCGGGTTGATGTGGCAACCGGACACGGGTCCGAGCACGAACACCATCGCGAGCAGTGTCAGGCCGAAGGCGAGCGCGATTCCGGTGGTGCCGACGTCGTCGCCCGCCAGGACGGCGGTGCCCACACCTCCGATCACGAGAACGGCGGTGCCGATGGCCTCGGCGATGTAGACGGTGAACTTGGTCATCGTCGTCCTCCTCGTCGGGTGCGGCGCTCGTCGATCTTGCGCTTGGCGTAGCCCCACGTCACGCGGCCCAGGCCCTCGAAGAGTCGGCTGGACAGGCTCCGACGGGCGCTCATGCGCGCACCTCGTCGGTGCGTTTCTCGATCGTGGTCATCATGGTTCCTCTCTTCGACCGGCCCGCGGAGTGCGAGTCGGTGTGTGTGGTCGGACGAGACTGTGGTCAGGCGGCCGTGCGGTGGCCACCGACCTGCACGTCGTGCACGACGACGTCGACGCGGCTGCAGGTGAGTCCGGTCAGTGCCGTCACCGCGCTGGAGACGTTGCGGCGGACGTCCGCTGCGACGTCGGCGATGGATATTCCGTAGTCCGCCACCAGATCGAGCGAGACGACTGCGGTGCGGTCGTCCACCTCGACCGACACCCCCTGTGTGTGCCTCGCCCCGTCGACGCCCACTGCGGACCGGAGTACGTCGAGCGCACGAGAACCGGCCGGTTCCAGGGCGTGGAGGCCCGGTACCTCTCGTGCGGCGATGCCGGCGACGGTGGCGACCACGGCGTCCGCGACGACTGTGCGGCCGCGATCTCTGCGGTCGGTTCGGTCGTCACTGTGGTCGACGGTCGATGCGACGGACGTCCTCACGGCGTTTCCTGTCGCAGTCTGCGGGGCGTTCACTTCAGGTCCTCTCTCTGGACTGTGACGGCTCGTCACAGTCATTGAGTCGGGTCCTCACCACGAAAACGCACGTCGGAAATCAAGTGATGCGCATCACATCGGTTTGCGTGTGATCCTGCGCGGGAACAGTCACATCGGGGAAATTAGTTGCTTCATCAATCTTCGGGGTGGGTCACTCCGACGGCGGTTCGGGGGGGAACAGTGCTCAGTCGTCCGTCGATCGCGCCCGATCCCGGTAGTCCCGACGTGGCCGGTGATGTCAGCCTCCCGTCCATCGCAGCACCGTCGGCGGACCGCGACACGTCCACTCGTCCGACGTTCGCCGCCGACCACCGCGAGCTCGGCGATCGCGCCCTCGCCGCCGCCGCGGGCATGGGCGACCGACGCGCGTTCGAGGAGATCGTGCGCCGACTCGGACCGGACATGCTGCGCTACGCGACCCACCTCCTGTCCGACCGAGGCGCTGCCGAGGACATCGTCCAGGACGCGTTGGTCGACGCCTGGCGCGGACTGCGCCACTTCCGTTCCGACTCGTCGCTGCGCACCTGGTTGTTCAGCGTCGTTTCCCACAAGGTGACGGATCATCGGCGGCGCCGCAGCATCGCGCCCGTCGAGGACTGGGTGTTCGAGAGGCCGAGCCAGGACCCGAGGGACGACCCGTCGCGCACCGTGTCCGACGCCGACTTCCTGTCCGCGTTGGACGATGCCCTCGCTGAGCTACCGTATCGCCAGCGGGCCTGCTGGTTGCTCCGTGAGGTCGAGGGCATGAAGCACACCGAGATCGGCACGGTCATGGCCCTCTCCCCCGGTGCCGTCCGCGGCCACCTCACGCGTGCACGCGCCACACTCGAGACACGATTGGAGACGTGGAGATGACGTCGGGTCAGCCTGATTCGACACCGCCGCAGACGGATTCGACGCTCCGCCGAGCCGCGAGCGTGCTGCGCGACGCGCCCGTGCACGGGTGGGTGGACATCAGCGCCGCCGCCCTCTCACGCGTGCGAGCCGCCGGGGTCCGGACGTGGCCCCTCGACGCCCGCTACCCCGACGAGGGCGTCGTCGAGGGAGTGGACGTCGACGCGGACACCCTTCGGGTCAGTGACGTCGTCGTCCGTATCGCCGTCCGCAGCGCCGTCGCCGAGGTGGCGGGCACAGAGCCCGCCGACATCTCGCTCTACACCGAGGGTCACCGGTGCACGGGCGGTCTGGTGACGGTGATCGCCGCCTACGGCACGGATCTCCAGGAGGCCGGCGATCTCGTCGCGAGCCGGGCAGCTGCCGCTCTGACGGATGTCCTCGGACTTCCCTACAGCGCCGACGACATCGGCGTCGTGATCGCGGAGATCGACGCCCCCGACCAGGCGACGGCGTCTACTTCACCATCGTGAACTGGCGGACGTCGATCAGTTCCCGCCGGAAGAAGTCGGCGCAGCCGGGCAGGTACCGCATGTAGGTCTGGTACATCGCCTCGTCGGCGATGGCGACGGCTTCGTCCTTCCTCGCCTCCAGCGCGGCCGACCACAGATCGAGCGTTCGAGCGTAGTGCTGTTGCAGCGACTGGACCTTCTCCACGCGGAAGCCGGCTCGCTCGCCCTTCTCGATCACCACCTGCGGGATCGGGAGCTCGCCGCCGGGAAAGATCTCGCGGCCGATGAAGTCGGCGAAGTCCATGTCCGCCCGCGTCACGCGCGACTTCTGCCGGAACATGTCGCGGCCGAGTTGCACGATGGTGTGCAGCATCATCCGGCCGTCCCCGGGCAGGATCGAGTAGGCGCGGGCGAAGAAGTCGTCGTAGCGGGGGGAGGTGAAGTGCTCGAAGGCGCCGATGCTGACGATGCGATCGACCGGCTCGTCGAACTCCTCCCACCCCTGCAGCCGCACCTCGGTGGTGCGTCCCGTGTCGAGCCCGTTCAGCATCGCCGACACGTGCTCGTACTGGTTCCTGCTCAGGGTCAGACCGACGACGTTCACGTCGTACTTCTCCACCGCTCGCCGAAGCGTCGCGCCCCACCCGCAGCCGACGTCGAGCAGACGCATGCCCGGACGGAGGTCGCACTTGGACAGCGACAGGTCGATCTTCGCGAGCTGCGCTTCCTCGAGTGTCATGTCCTCGCGCTCGAAGTACGCACAGCTGTAGGTCTGCGTCGGATCGAGGAAGAGCCTGAAGAACTCGTCCGAGAGGTCGTAGTGAGCTTGGACGTCGTCGTAGAACGGCTGAAGATCGGACACTGAGTTCCTCCACGGGTCACCGGACAACCGAGCCCCACCCGACGGTGGTGCTGCGGCGCCCGTGTTCCCGCGATCGTCGCGTCGAAACACGCCGTCAGATCCTCGATCAGGGAGTTTCGGTCGGTCCGACCGCGGTACCCGTGCCCGACCGCGTCACCGAACACCGGAGGTGACCGAAACGGATGAAGGAGACGACGATGCCTGCAGGACAGACCGGATTCGACGACGTGACGTTCGACCTCGTGTCGGTGCAGTACCACGCCCTCAAGGCCGGACACGACTACGGACAGTACGTCCGCGATGCACGCAACGCGGGTCGCGACGACATCGCCGAGTTCTTCGAGAACGTCATGGCCGAGGACACGCAGCGCGCACACCGGTGCCACGAGTTCCTCGCCCAGCTGACGAGCTCGACCAGCGGCAGCTGACGCGCCGACACGCACGACGAGAGGACACGTATGAAGGCAGTGGTGTGGCACGGAACCGGCGACATCCGACTCGACGACGTCGACGATCCGGTCCTGCAGAATCCGACCGACGCGATCGTGCGCGTCACCGCGAGCGCGATCTGCGGCACCGATCTGCACATGGTGCGCGGAACGATGCCAGGAATGAAACCGGGCACCGTCCTGGGGCACGAAGCCGTCGGCGTGGTGGAAGAGCTGGGCTCGGCGGTCCGCGGCTTCTCCGTGGGAGACCGCGTAGTGGTCTGTTCCACGATGTCGTGCGGGTGGTGCTCCTACTGCCGGGCCGGCTACACCGCGCAGTGCGACAACGCGAACCCCGGCGGTCCGCTCGCGGGGACGAGCTTCTTCGGCGGTCCGGAGGCCACGGGCTCGATCGACGGTCTCCAGGCGGAGCGGGTGCGCGTCCCCTGGGCGCCGAACACGCTGGTGCGGGTACCGGACGGAGTGAGCGACGATCAGGCCATCCTGGTCTCGGACATCTATCCGACGGCGTGGTTCGGTGCCGAACTCGCCAAGGTGCGTGACGGCGACACCGTGGTGGTGTTCGGCGCCGGCGTGGTGGGACAGTTCGCAGCGGCATCGGCGAAGCAACAGGGCGCGGGACGAGTGATGGTCGTCGACGGCATCGCCTCCCGACTCGAGGCGGCCCGGCGACAGAATGCCGAGACGATCGACTTCAACGCAGAGGATCCCGTCGAGGCCGTTCTCGATCTCACCGGAGGGATCGGCGCCGACCGGGTGATCGACGCCGTCGGTGTCGATGCGCAGACACCGTCGAGCGGTCCCGCCGCGGATGAGGCCGGACAGCAGCGCGAGACGTTCGCGAGCGAAGTGCAGCAAGCTGCACCGGATGCTGCGCCGAACGGCGACCTGTGGAGGCCGGGTGACGGTCCCAGCCAGGCGCTGCGGTGGGCCGTCCAGGCCGTGGCCAAGGCCGGCACCATCGGCATCCTCGGTGTGTATCCCCCCACCTTCGACGGCTTTCCCATCGGCACCGTCCTGAATCGCAACCTCACCGTGCAGGCCGGGAACTGCAACCACCGCCGCTACGTGCCGATGCTGCTCGACCGTGTCGCGAGCGGGTCGTTCGATCCGTTGAACTTCATCACGCAGACCGAGACACCGGTCACGGCCGTCGATGCCTACGAAAGTTTCGACCGTCGGGAGGAGGGCTGGCTCAAAACTGTTCTTGCAGTGAGCTGATCGACGGTGACTCGATCGACACCGCGTCCGCCGCACCCGCCGTACGTGCGAGTGCGGCGGACGCCGTCCTCACATCGGTGTGCCCGGCGCGGCCAGCAGGTCGCGGCACGCCCGCGCGCATCGCCGACATGCGTCCGCACACGCGGCGCAGTGCTCGTGCATCCCCGCATGCCGGGCGCACTCGTCGGCACAGTCGTCGCACGCGGACGCACAGGCGATCAGCGCGGCGCGTGCCGTCTCGGACCGGGCACCGCTCCGCGTGATGATCCGGGCGGTCGCGGCACACAGGTCGGCGCAGTCCTGATCGAGTCGAATGCACGACCTGAGTCGCGCGACGGAATCCTCGGCGAGGCAGGCGTCGGCACAGACGGTGCACGCCGTCGAACAGTCGAGACACGCCTCCACACAGGCCGCCACCAGTGCACGATCACCATCGAGGGGATGGGTGGCCAGTAGGTCCGTCACGGTCGTCATCGCTGCTCCTTCGTCGCACGGATCGCGTCGGTGTCGGCTACCCGCGGACCGTCGGCGGAAACGGCGCGTACGACGTCGCGTCAGCCCAGGGTGACCGGCAGCAGACCGCGGGACGTGTGGCGAGCGATCTGCTCCAACGCCGGACCGAGGCGCGGATACTCGAACTCGAAATCACTGCGCCGCAACACCTCGGGATCCACCCACCGACTCTTCAGGACCAGTTCCGGTTCGGTGCGGATGACAGCGGCGCCGGCGTGCAGCAACCATGCGGGGGTCGCGACACCTCGTGACCGTCCCAGGTGACGTCGGACCTCGCGCATCATGGTGGCGTTGTCCACGGCGAACGGTGTCGCGAGGTTCACCGGTCCCGCGATGTCCTCGCGCGCGTACAGATGGTCGATGGACCGGAGCACGTCCGCGACGTGGATCCAGCTGAACATCTGTGTGCCGTCACCCATCCGGCCGCCGAGTCCGAGCCGCGCCAGATCGATGAGGGGGTTGACGGCGCCGCCACCGGCACCCAGGACGATCGCCATGCGCAGAGCGATCTTGCGGACGCCGGTGGGCGCGTCGAACAGTTCGCGCTCCCACGCGCGGGCCACCTCGACGGAGAAACCCGTCCCCACGTCCCCGTCCCGCTCCGTCATCGGCCGGTCACGAGCATCGCGGTAGATGGTTCCGGTGCTGGCGTTGAACCACAGGTCCGGAGCGCGGTCCACACGCGAGAGGGCCTGGCCCAGTGCGGCCGTCGTCTCCACCCGCGAGGAGAAGATGACGTCGGCGGTACTCTTGGTGTAGCGGCAGCTCACCGAACGGCCCGCCAGATTGATCACCATGTCGGCTCCGTCGAGGACACGGGTCAACCGGTCACGGTCCGACCACGACGCGTCGTTGACGGCGCCGCGGCCCACGGATCTCACGTCGATTCCCCGGTCCCGATACGCCCTCGCGAGGTACTGCCCGATGTATCCCGTCGCTCCACAGATCACGACGGTCCGTACGTCTCTCGTCATCGCCCGCTTCCCTTCTCGGATGTCATGGTGTCCACCAGCCCGACGATGTCGCCGAGCAGTCCTCGCGCGACCGGCAGTCGGGACAGGCTGATCGTCTTCGTGACGACGGGAACGAGACCGTCGACGAGCGCGCGGGTGCGGCGTTGGTCGTCGGATCCGTCCGTGACCCAGTGCAGGGTCACACCCAGGTACGCGACCCACAGCAACGTGGGGAGACGACTCTCCAGCGATGCCGGTCCGCGCTGCTTGGACTTCTGCAGAGTCAGTCGCATGAGGTCCACGGCCATGTCTCGCGCGGCGGACGATTCGGGCGAGAAGGGACTGGAGGTCGACTGCAGGGGAAGCGCCGACTGGAGGAACGAGCCGCCGAAGCTTCGGTAAGGGTGCATCACGTCGAGACCGGCGTGCAGCACCGCCGAGAGGTTGTCCGCCAGCGAGGCGCCGTCACGGAGCAGGGGTATCGCGCGCGTCCGATGCTCGCGTTGGACGACGAGATACAGCTCGTGGACCAACTCGTCCTTGCCGGCGAAGTAGTAGTAGGCATTGCCCAGCGAGACGCCCGCCTCGGTCGCGATGCGCCGCATCGTGGTCGCCTGGAACCCGTCCTCCCGGAAGAGTCGAAGCGCCACCTCCACCAACCGCTCCCGCGTCGCCGTGTCTCGCACCATTGTCGGACTCCCGTCTTGAACGTGTTCAACAACGACCGTAGCGAAGTTGAACACGTTCAACAAGTGCCACCATGAACTCGCGACGAGAATCGAGGGGAGGGTGCGATCAGGAGATACGGCGACGGCGAACCGCCGTCACGACCGCGCTGACGACGAGGATCAGACCGAGAAACTGGAGTCCCGGTGAGTCGTCGGCGCCGCCGAGAACGATCGCCGCCAGACCGAGCACCCCGAGCAGCGCGACGACGAACCATCCGTTCATGGTCGACACGCTACTCGGCCGTCCGGTTCATGACGTTTGTCATCGCTCGACCGTGACGGTGTCATCTCGACCGATGCGTCCTGGCACTGCCGGTCCTGCCGCACGATCCGAAGAATTGTTCTCATGAAGCAACCAGACGAAGGAAACCTCTTCACCGACCTCATGGAGATCGGACCCGCGCCGACCCCGGCCCGCGAACTGGTGGTGGCCGTCATCTCGGTGGCCCTCATCGCGGTGCTGATCGCGATCGTCGGAGTCTCGGTGCCGACCGTGGCAGCGGCTGCCGTCGTCGCCGCGTTCCTCGCCGTCCGCGTCGCCGTCGGGCGTCGGCACTGGGGGCGAGCGTCATGACCGTCATCGAGGTGTCGGGAATGACCCGCCGCTACGGCTCCGGCAAGACAGCGTACGACGCGGTCCGCAACCTCGACCTCGACATCGCGGAGGGCGAACTGTTCGGACTGCTCGGCACCAACGGCGCCGGCAAGACGTCGACTCTGGAAGTCGTCCAGGGTCTGTCGCGTCCCAGCGAGGGCACGGTCCGCATCCTGGGACTCGACCCCGTCGCGGATCGGAGAAAGGTCCGGCCCGCCCTGGGCATCATGCTGCAGAAGGGTGGACTACCGCAGGACCTGACCGCGGCCGAGAGCCTGCGGATGTGGGCCGGCACGTGCAGCGATCCACTGCCTGTCGACGACGTCCTGGCGCGCGTCGATCTCGAAGCCCGTGCGGACACCCGAGTGAAGTTCCTGTCGGGCGGCGAGCAGCGTCGTCTCGATCTCGCCTGCGCGATCATCAGCCGACCGCGAGTCCTGTTCCTGGACGAACCGACCACCGGACTCGATCCCGAGAGTCGGCGCAACACGTGGCAGCTCATTCAGGAGCTCAAGAACTCCGGGGTGACCATCATGCTCACCACGCACTATCTCGACGAGGCGGAATCGCTGTGCGATCGGTTGGCGATCATGCACCGCGGCAGCGTCGTTCGCAGCGGAACGGTCGACGACGTGGTCGCCGGTCACCCGGCGCGCATCGAGCTGAAGGACCCGCGGACCGCACTGCCGCAACTCCCGGGAGCCGACGTCGACCGGAAGGGCGACACGGTGTCGATCACGACGAACTCGGTACAGGAGACGCTGACCGAGTTGCTCGTGTGGGCCCGCGACAGCGGCGTCACCCTGCACGGTCTCGACGCGCGAGCCGCGTCTCTCGAGACCGTGTTCCTCTCCATCGCAGACACATTCGACGACCCCGAGGTGATCACGGCATGAGTACGATGACCGCACTGTCCCGAGCGGAATTCACGCTCCTCGGACGCAACCGCGTCCTTCTCTTCAACGCTCTGGTCATGCCCCTCGTCCTGCCGATCGTCCTTCTGGTCGTCGCGGGTCGAGACGGTGGGCTCACCGACGCCGGCGTGTCGGCCGCGCTGGAGATCTTCGCCCTGTTCCTGCTGGTGTTCCTGGTCTACTACAACCTCCTGTCGGTCTACGCGACGCGTCGAGACGAGTTGGTGCTCAAACGTCTCCGCACCGGGGAGAGCACGGACGCACAGATCCTTCTCGGACCCGCGGTGCCGTCGTTCCTCCTGACCCTCCTCCTCGGAGTGATCGTCGGCGTGGTCGTGGTGGTCCTCGGCGGCGGCACTCCCGTCAACGTCCTGCTCATCGCGGCGGCACTGGTCGGTGGTGCGGCGCTCTTCGCCGCACTGGCCCTCATCACGTCCGCCTTCACCCGCAACGCGGAAGCAGCACAGATCACCAGCCTGCCCGTCATCCTGCTGGCGATGCTCGGATCGTCACTACTGCGCGACGTGGTACCCGAGTCCCTCGCCGACGTGGTGGCTCTGACACCGATGGCCGCGGTCAGCGATCTCCTGAACCTCGGGTGGTTCGGCACCACCTCGGTGGGTGATGCCGCCGGTGGCGCCGACTCGGTGGGCTTCGCGTCGACGTTCGCGGAGGCTGGTCAGCCGGCTCTCGTCATGCTCGCCTGGATCGCGGGCAGCGTCCTGATCGCCCGGACCCACTTCCGCTGGGAACCGCGCTCCTGACGTCCCGCCACCGACCGTCCGATCTGCAAGGCTGGAGACCATGAGACTGCGCGATCATCTCGACCCGACACTCGGCTGGCGGGGCAGCAGCGACGTCGAGAAGGTCCGCACCTACACCCGGCAGTCCTTCCAGTTGATCGTCGTCGCGGTCGCGGTGGCCTCGATGGCGGCCTCGGCGCAGGCGGGTGACGCGATCTCCACCGCCGCCGCGCTGGTGTGCGTGGTGTCTGTACTCGTTGTCCTGCACCGTATTCCCGCACTCGGTGGCGCTTCGAGTGCGGACGTCCGGGCACCGTTGTGCGTACAGATCGCAGCGGCCGCCGTGCTCGTCGTGGTGGGCGCTGCACCGAACCTCCTGTGGGTGGCCATCCTGGTGACGACACCGATCGCGGCACTGGTGGACCTGCGCTGGTCTCTCGGCGCCGCGGTGGTCGCCCCGGTGGTCGCCGCCGCATCGGGCTCGACCGCCCTCGAGATCACACTCCTGGCCTTCTGCATCGTCGCCATGGCCACCACGGTGCGCCTGTCGATGTGGTTGCTGCGCATCGTCACCGAGCTGGCCACCACCCGCGACGCCGCCGCCGCCCTGTCGGTCGCCGAGGAACGACTGCGCTTCTCCCGGGACCTGCACGACGTCGTCGGTCGCGCGCTGTCCGCCATCGCGGTCAAGAGCGAGCTCGCCGCCGCGCTGGCTCGGCGAGGAGACGACCGAGCTGCCGCGCAGATGGACGAGGTACGTGTGCTCGCCCGGGAGTCGATGACCGACGCTCGGGAGCTGGTGCGCGGCTACCGTTCCGTCGACGTCGCGGCGGAACTCCGCGGCGCCCAGTCCCTGTTGTCCGCCGCCGGTATCCGGACCGAGCTGACGGGGACGGTCGCCGACATCCCCGGCGCAGTAGCCGAACAGGCCGCGTGGGTGGTGCGGGAAGGCGTCACGAACATCCTGCGCCACTCGCGTGCCACCTACTGCCGTATCGAGTTCGGTGACGACCGGCTCCGCATCGTCAACGACCGGCCGACGTCGCCGGAACGTGCGGGCGACGGCACCGGTCTCGCCGGTCTCCGTGAGCGTCTGGTTGCGGTAGGAGGTTCCCTCACCGTCGAGGCCGGAGCCGACACCTTCACCCTCGCTGTCGAATTCGCACCGACGACGACATCCCCCACGAAGGGCACATCATGATCCGGGTACTGCTGGCAGACGACGAGAACCTCATCCGGGTGGCCCTGGGCACGATGCTCGATCTGGAGGACGACATCGAGGTCGTGGGACATGCGGACTCGGGCGAGGCGGCGGTGACCGAGGCCGCGCGGACCACCCCCGACGTCGCGGTGCTGGACCTGCAGCTCGGCGGGATCGACGGTATCGAGACGGCCCAACGCATCGCCGCGCTGCTTCCCGACTGCCGGTCGATCATCGTCACCAGCCACGGTCGGCCCGGATACCTCAAGAAGGCGCTCTCTGCCGGCGTCGGCGGATTCCTCCCGAAGACCACGTCCGCGGCGACCCTCGCCGAGGTGGTGCGCACGGTGGTGAGCGGCGGACGCTACGTCGATCCGAGTCTGGCGGCCGAGGCCATCGGCGCGGGCGATTCGCCGCTGACACCGCGCGAGTCGGACGTGCTCGAATTCGCCGCGGACGGAGCCACGATCGCCGAGATCGCCCAGCGCGCACATCTCTCACCGGGGACGGCACGCAACTATCTCTCGGCTGCCGCGGCCAAACTCGGCGCCGCCAATCGCCATGAGGCATGCGCGATCGCCCGGCGCCACGGGTGGATCTAGACCCGATCAGTGATGTGGAGGCTCGCCGGTCACGGTGTGATCGGCGAAGTTGAGACCCTCTCGTACCAGCCGGGCCAGGTGGCCGTCGGCGAGTCGGTAGATGACGTTGCGGCCGCTGCGTTCGGTCTCGACCATGCCGACGAAGCGCAGCTTCGCCAGATGCTGACTCACCGCTGTGCGGGACGCGCCGGTCTCCTCCGTGAGTGCCGTGACGTCGGCGGGTCCGTGGCTCAGCGTCCAGAGCAGGTGCAGCCGAGTGGGATCGGACAGCATGCGGAACGTGTCGCCGGCGGCCTCGAGACGCGCGCGGTCCGGGCGGTCGGCGTGGTCGAGACTCGCGTGAGCCCGCTTCTCGTCCGATGCCGTCATGATCGCCGCTTCCGTCTACTCGGTCGGTGGCGCGCCCACCGTCGATGCCGGAGTCCAGAGCCGACCGGCACCCAGCGCGGCAAGTGTAGCGAGGACGGCGATGATCGACGCGGCGACGACCTGACTCACCTCGGCGCCCACCCAGCCCGCGACCGGATAGGTGAGCAGGAAGCACGCATGAGACAGCGAGAACTGCGCCGTGAAGAGCTCGTCCCGGTCACCGTCGTCGGAGTCTCGGGTGATCACGCGCGCAGACGGGGTGGAGATCATCGACGTTCCGGCGCCCACCACGGCCCAGACGACGGCGAGTGACGCCCAGCCCGCGGCACCGCTCGGACGGAGGGCGGCGAGCGCGACAGCACCCGTCGTCCCGAGAGAGACGACCACACCACCGGCGAGCATCAGCCGACGGTCGTCGACGACTGTGAGAATGCGGGGAACTGCGAACGCCACCACCATCGACCCGCCGCCGAAGACCCCGAGGGCCACGGCCAGGGCGCTGGCCGGCCCACCCACGATGTCGCGCACGTAGACGACGCTGTTGACGATCACCAACGCCGTTCCGGCCGCGACGACGAGGTTCAGTGCGAGCAGCCCCCGGAGCGCCGGACGAGTGCCGAAGCGGCGCACTCCGGCCACGAGTCGGTCACCGAACGACCGAGACCCGTCCGGAGCGGACCGGGGCTCTCTGTCCGGAATTCGGGTGTTCACCACGAGGACGGCCGACAGCGCGAAACCTACTGCTGTGCCGACGAACAGCGAGTGATACGACACGACGGTGAGCAGCGCCGCGGCGAGCATCGGACTCACCAGCGACTCGAGGTCGTAGGCGAGCCGGGACAGCGAGAGCGCGCGGGTGTACTGATCGTCGCGGGAGATCACCGCGGGAACGACGGCCTGGAAGGTCGGCGTGAAGGTGGCCGAGGCCGCCTGCAGGACGAACACGAGCACGTACACCTGCCACACCTGCGTCACGAACGGCAGCAGTACCGCGATCACGATCCGTACGACGTCCGCGGACACCAGCACGGTCGTGCGTGGCAGACGGCCGGTGAGCACGGACATGACCGGAGCCACCCCGACGTAGGCGACCATCTTGACGGCCAGCGCCGTACCGAGGACAGCGCCGGCGGAACTACCGGCGATGTCGTAGGCAAGAAGTCCCAGCGCCACGGTGAGCAGACCGGTGCCGACCAGTGCCACCACCTGCGCGGTGAAGAGCCTGCGAAACGCCGGGACCGCGAGAACGGACTCGGATCGAACCTGCAGAACGGCCATGCCGACGACCATACCCATGTGTGCGCACGTGCGCACACATGGGAGTTCGGTGGCCTCTAGGCTGGTCCGATGTTCTTCCTCTTCGGATACGGCACGAAACGGTCCTCGCTCGGCGCCGGCAGCACTCGGACGTGCCCCCGCTGCCACAACACCACCCAGTGGGAGCGGATGCGGCAGTACACGCAGCTCAGCGTCTTCTTCATCCCCGTCGCACGCTGGAAGCGGCGCGTGCTCGAGGTGTGCGGAATCTGCGGGACCGCGACCGAGGTGTGAGTCACGCCCGGTGGCGGGCGAACAGATCCGCCGCGGCGGCGTCGAACTCGGCGGCGTCGAGCCCGCTCGCCAGCGCGCGCCGCACCAGTTCGGCGTGCGTCTCCCCCGCCAGACCGCTGATCGGCTGGTCGAGGTCGAGGTTCGACGGGAACGCGTAGCCCTCGGCCGACGCCGCGATCACGTTGGCGACGTCCCGCTCACGACCCTCCGCCGCCCAGTCCACCAGCGTCGGATACAGGGCGGACACGATCGTCTGCCGGTCGACGCTGTCGAGCGCGCGGCCGAACGGCGAGGAGATCTGCAGCAGGTTCGCCATCCTGAAGATGTCGGTCGAGGTGTTGTGCCCTGCCGCGTGGAACAGCGCCGGATTGAAGAACACGGCGTCGCCCTCCCGAAGCGGAAGCTGAACGTGGTTGTCGGCGAAGTACTCCCGGAACTCGGGGAGCTTGAAGGCGATGTAGCCGGCCTCGAACTTCTGTGAGTGCGGCAGATACATCGTCGGGCCGCTCTCGATCGGCATGTCGCAGTGCGCCACCGCTCCCTGCAGTGTCAGCGCCGGTGACAGGCGGTGGATGTGCGCCCGGAACGCCGCGGCCGTGTCGGTCGACATGAACCCGAGGTGGTAGTCACGATGCGGATTCTGGGCGGCGCCACCGGGATTGACGACGTTGATGGCGGACGTGACCTGATACATCGGCCCGAGCCACGCCTCCGCCACCAGCGCCAGGAGGTCGTTGGCGTAGTACCGAGCGAACTGCTCGGGCTCGGCGACCGCCAACTTCTGCAGGGCCGACCAGATGCGATCGTTCGCTCCCGGCTTCGCGAAGTGGTCACCGTTGCTCACACCGCTCTCGCGCTGGCCACGAATGACGTCCCGGTACGTGCGGGTGGTCTCCGCGACCGCGTGGTCGGCCGTGAAGGCACCGCGGAACACCACGATGCCGGGGCCGTTCAGGAGTGCATTCGCCAGTTCGTCCTGGATGTCGGCGCGCACCTGGTCGTCGGTCGCCCGCCGCGCGAGCTCCGGTCCGTCGTACACGAGCACGTTCTGCACCACGTCGGACGCGTGGGGGTGGTCGGCGAGCTGGGTGCTCTCGGACACCAGTGCCCGGAACTCCTCGATGTCGCAGTCGGCCGCGCGGAGGCGATCCGCGCGGTGCGAGTGGCTGCTGATGTTGCTGGTCATACCTGCTCCTCGGTCCCGATGGCCGTTGTCGTCATGGTCGAGCCTGCCGGGCGCGGACACCTCGAGACAAGGCTTCGAACCCTCAGTTTCCCCTCGAGACGGGACCCGCCCGAGCGGTCAGGGCATGTTGAACGGGGTGACGATGCGGATGGGTGACGAGGATCCGCGGACCGCGGTCGAGGCATCGCGCGCGTGCAGCACCATCCGACACGCACGCTGAGCGTCCGCGCGCATGTCGTGCTCGAGAACCGCGCTGATCTGTCGGCGATACAGCAGGTCCCGGTTGTCCGCATCGAGGTCGTGCGCGACGAACACCCGGCAGGGTCGATCCAGCGTCCGGAAGGCCCGCACGATGGCCGAGTTCCCGCCGCCACACGAGTAGACGGCGGAGATGGTGGGGTGACGATCGAGGGCGTCGAGAACCAGCGACTCCACGCGATCGTCGAGCCCGTCGTTCTCCGCGATCTCGACGACCGTCCGCACAGGTCCGGGTAGTCGTCGCAGCGCGGTGCGAAAGCCCATCTCCCGCTCCTCCTCGCCGTGGAACGCGTTGCTGCTCAACGTGATCAGGACGTCACCCGGGTGATCGGCCATCATCGTGGTGATCAGATAGGCGGCCGTCTCCCCCGCTGCACGATTGTCCATTCCCACGTACCCGGACCGTCGGCTCCCCGGAATGTCGGTCACGTAGGTCACCACGGGAATCCCGGCGGCCACGAGGCGATCGACCGCGGCGGCGACGTCCGGTACGGCAGGCGCCTTCAGAATGACGCCCTGAGATCCGCTGCCCGACAGCCTGTTCAGCCGCGCGACCACCGCCTCGGCGGTGGCGCTCTCCTGCAGATGAAACCGTGCGCGCACCGTGGCGGGTTCGAGACTCGGCAGTTCGGCCTCGACCGCACGCTTGAAGGTCTTCGAGAAACGATCGGGCGCAGACATGACGACATCGAGCATGTATTTGCGTCCACTGAACCGCAGTTGTTCTCGTTGGCCGTCGAGATCGGCGATCGCCCGCGCCACCATCTCCCGTGTCGACGGGCGGACACCGGGGCGATCGTTGAGCACACGGTCGACCGTGGCCTCGCTCAACTCCGCTTGTTGCGCGATCTCTCTGACCCGGTAACGATGCGCCACTGCTGCTCCTGAGGTGACGACGGCACTGCGCCGCGCGACTGCCCGATCAGCGACACGCTATCAAGTCCGACGTGGTCCTCTGGGCTGTCGGGGCCGTCGGTCGGGAGTGCCCGGGCCGAGCGGAATCTCCTCGAAACGGTCGAGCAACGCCGCCGCCTCGCACTCTCGCGCCGTCGACCGGGCCGCACGAACGTCGACCGCGTCGACGGGCTCGCCGCGGGACACCGCGATGCGAGCGGCGAGGAGCACACTCTCGGCCTCCCACATCCGATAGCCGCGAGCGGCGTGCGCGGCGCGGGCACGCCGGACGTGAGCGTGCGCGTCGTCCCACCGTCCGAGTGCCGCGCAGAGGTCGGCGAGATGGTGGTGAACGATTCCGAGGACACCGGGAGTCAGCAGGACGGTGTGATCGGCGTAGGGAGCCAGCAGTGCGAGCGCGTCCTCGCACACCGCGGTGGATGCCGTCGCCGCAGCCGCGCGCGCCGCCAGGACGACAGTGATGAGCCACAAGGTGTCGACGGAGAGCGCCGCCAGTCTGCCGTTCTCGAACCACTGCACGAGGGATCGGGCGCCGTCCGTGTCGCCGCTGTCCACGGCGGACAACGCGAAGGCTGCTCGATAGGCGGGGAGAGCCTCGAAGAGTGGCTCCATGTCCCGCTTCATCGCCGCGAACTCACCGAGCCCGTCTCGGAACATCCCGAGCAGGAAGACGGCATTCATCTCCCGGCCCCACGTGTGCCGCCCCATCGGCGCCGGCGGCGGGCGGCGAACGTCGTCCTCGAGAACCTCTGCGGCACGGCGCAACTCACCCGTCGCGACGAGAAGTCCGACCCGCATGCACTGCACCGTCCAGAGGGCCTCCTCGTCCAGCGCGAGCCGCGTGGCCGACACGGCGTCGAGAGCCGCGGCGGCCTCGCGCGGCTCACCGGACTCGATGTGCGCCCGCGCCATGGTGACGGCGAGCGACGGATCGAGGTGCCCCGGTCCGAGGTCCACCAGTCGCACCAGCTCGGCGAGCGCCTCGGCCCGCTGCTGCCGGAAGCGAGGCAGCCGCAGGCCGGTGAGAACGGCGCGCAGAGCGTGGGCGAGGGCGTCGTCGTCTCCTGCACCGCGCGCCATGTCGGCCGCGCGCGCGAGGTCTGCAGCACGACCCGACCATCCGGTCGAGGTCCATGCCAGTTCCTCCACCATCTGGGTCAGGAGCTCGGAGGCAGCGCCGGAAGCACCGCGACCCGCCCTCTCGAGAGCATCGAGCCCTGTCCGCAGGTGCTCCGTCCGCCTCGGGTCGGGTTCGTAGAGCTGGAACAGGGCGATGCCGTCGATGACGTCCGCGGTGAGCGCGTCCAGCAGCAGATCGAGATCGCCCAGTCGGCGCGCCATCTCGGCGGCGTCCAGCAGGGTCGCGCCGTAGCCGCGGTCCAGTGCACGCCGCTGCGAACGCCCCTGCCGGATGAACAGTTCGCATCGTGCGCGGGTGTCGCCCCCGGGAACGCTGCGCTCAGACGCCCTCTGAAAGAACTCGGCGGCGTCCTCGTACGCCGCGACGGCGTAGGACCTCTCGCCCGCACGACGTAGATACTCCGCTGCCGCCGACCGGTCGGCGTCGAGCGCGCGTTCGAGGTGACCTGCGGTCCTGGCGAGCTCGTCGACGGTGGACGTGGCCCCCGAGCCGATGAGTGCGGCCGCGACGGCAGAATGCGCCGCCGCGCGATCGGCCCCGGACAGCGTGGCGTCGACGACGTCGACGATCAGCGCGTGGCGTAGGTGCAGGACGTCCTGCGCTCGTCCCTCGATCACCAGACCGGCGGCGGCCAGTTCGTCGAGCGCCCGAGCGAAGGAACGGTCGTCGAGGGTGGCGAGCGCGGTGCGCACGACGACGCGCGTGGCGCTGACTCCTGCGACGGCACACAGCGTCACGATCTCCCGCGCGGTCGGAGTCAGGCGGTGAAGGACCCACAGCACGGCGTCCGCCAGGGACGCCGGTGACGGTCCGTCCGGCTCGCGCCGATGCGCGTCGAACACGGCCTCGAGGAAGATCGGTGATCCGGATGTCCAGCCGTGCAACCAGATCGGGTCCAAGGTGCTGCCGCACCGGCGCGTCCAGTCCTGCACGTCCTCGACTGTGAGGGCCGGGATCGACACCGTGTGCACCGAGGACGGCGGCAGGGCCGACCGCAGGTCCGCCGCAGGACCGTCGAGCTGCGCTCCGCGCATCGTCACGACCACACAGAGGCGATGGCGGGCCGCCGCGTGTACGAGGAATCGCAGCACGGAGAGCGTGGCCTGCGACGCCCACTGCAGATCGTCGATCGCGAACACCGTCACCCGACGACGGGTGGGACCGGTCAACCACCGTTCCATCGCCGACGAGAGCATCGCGCGATGATCCGCGTCGGGTCCCTCGGCCGACCACCGATCCGTGTCGACCCACCCGGTCGTCAGCATCTCGCGGACGGCGGAGGCGGCGGGAGCATCGTCGTTCCGGTCGTTCTCGCGCCCGAGTGCGTCGATGAACGGTTCGAACGGGACGACCGTGTCCATGCTGCACCGCCCGTAGAGCACGTCGGCGCCGGCGGAGTCGGCACGGTTCAGCGCCGCGGTCACCACCGTCGACTTGCCGACGCCGGCGTCGCCGGAGACGACGACGAGCTGACCGGCCCCACCCGCGGCCGCCTCGACGGCCGACGCGATGACGTCGAGTTCCCTGGTACGTCCCACGAGCAAGGGCGAATCGCCCGGAGGAGTGGCCCCGACGCGGTCCACCTCCGCTCGTCGAGCCGGGACGACGACCATCTGCGACGACGACGGTGTCGTCACCTCGATCGCGTCGGGATCTCGGAGCAACTCGACGAACACTCGCTGGGTCTCCGCGGACATCTCCACGCCGAGTTCGGTGGCCAGCACGGTGCGGCACCGCTCGGCGACACCGAGGGCGCGAGCGCGGTTTCCCAGGGCGTCGTGCGCACGCATGGCGACCCGGTAGGCGGCCTCGCAGAAAGGGTCCGAGTCGAGCAGCTCCTGCGCCCGGGCCAGCGCGTGCTCGTGGCGACCGAGTTCGAGCGAGGCGGCGGCGTCCACCTCCAGTGCACGAAGACGGATGCGGCCGAACACGGTGCGAACCTCGTCGGCCCAGGTTCCGTGCAGGCCGTCCAGAGGTGGAGCGTCGAGCAGGCCGAGCAACTCACCGGCGCGATCGGCACGCGCATCCGCCGAGTGGTGATCGGGATCCAGGTGCCGACGCGCCAGGTCCAGATCCACGATCACCGTGGGGCCGAGCGTCAGTGTCACCGCTCCTGATCGACTGGACACGGTGGTGCCCGCCAGCGCTGCACTCGTCGCCAGCAGCTCGCGGACCTTGGACAGGACGCTCCGAACGGCCGACGACCAGGTGGTGGGTCGATCGGTCGACCAGATCACCGAGGCGAGCTCGCCGTACACCACACCGCGTCCGTGATTCATCGCCAGATACGAGAACACCGTCGCACACCGAGGTCCGCCGAAGGCCCGGACGTCGACGACGCCCGCGTCGCTCTCCACCCGCGGCGATCCGATGAGCCGGATCACGGCACGAGAAGGAAGCGACACAGTTGTAAGTTATCCCGGGTCGGCGGGAACCTTACGTCTGATGGCGCCTCCAGAACAGATGGTGCACGACACCGCTCGCGCTGGGAACGACCTCGTGCTCGAAGCGATCGTTCAGATCGTCCGGGGACTCCCACAGCGCCAGGCCCGGTCCGAGATCGACGGGTGCGACCGCGACGTGCAGCGTGTCGAGGAGGTCGGCGTCGAGGAACTCCCGGACCGTGGTGACACCGCCACCGATCCGGACGTCTCGACCGTTCGCCGCAGCCTTCGCCTGCGTCAGGACATCGGACGGGGCGGCATCGACGAAATGGAACGTGGTGTCGGACAGGGTGAGGGACGGCCGCACATGATGCGTCATCACGAAGACCGGCGTGTGGAACGGCGGCTCGTCACCCCACCATCCCTGCCATTCGTGATCGGCCCACGGTCCGCGTTGTGGGCCGAACTTGTTGCGCCCCATGATTTCGGCACCGATGTTGTTGGCGAAATCCCGAGCGAAGTAGTCGTCGAGGCCGCGCGTACCGCCGGATCCGGGGCGTCCCGGCATGCTCGCGGTGCCGAGATACCACGACATGAGCTCACGATGGTCCAGGCCGAACGGGTTCTCGAGGCTCTGCTCGACGCCGGCGGCCACCCCGTCGCGGGACACGGTGAAGTTCTGCACTCTCGACAACTGCGTCATGTCTGCTCCCGACTCGAGGAAGGTGGTCGGTGATCAGACTCGCACGGCGTCACGGCCGGTCATCGCGGACTCGACGAGATTGCTCTTGTCGAGCGGCGTCTCTGCGCGCACCGCGTCGGACCACGCGGTCGTCGTGGCCACCGCCGCGAAGTTCGAGTGCAGCAGCGTCATGAGCGTCGTGTGCACGACCTTCGCGGACGCGGTTCCCGCCGCGTTGGAGAGGTCGATCGCACCGGACGCGTCCGACAGGATCTCTGCCGCGAAGCCGAGACCTTCGGCCTCGACGGCAGTCGCGAGGTCACAGTTGTTTGTCATGAAGCCGACGATCGTGATCGTGTCGACGTCTCGGGCCCGAAGCTGCTCGGCCACGTCCGTTCCCGCGAAGACGCTGCCGTACTGCTTCTGCACGCGTGTGACGCCCGCAGGCAGCGCCGACTCGATGTCCTGGTGCAGGGCGTAGCCGTCGGTGCCCGGGGCGAAGACCGGTGCGCCCTCGGGCATGCTGTGTTGTACCGCGAGGACGGGAATTCCTGCGTCGACGGCCGTCTCGATGGCCGACACGATGTTGGCGAGCGACTCGGCGCGAGGCGGGTAGGCGATCTCGAGGGGCCCCGAGAAGTACTCCTGCTGCACATCGACGACGATCAGTGCCCGGCGTGGTGTCATGTCTCCTCTTTCCTGACGGTGTGTGACGTGGTCTGCCCGACCGGGCCGACCCACCACCTCAGTGTTCTCCCGCCTTCGGTCGCAGAACAGTGGCACGTATGCACGCTTACGATGAATTCGAGCCAACTCGAGTTCTGTATCGGAGGAGTCACCCGTGCGTATCGCGATCTACGCGTTCGACGACGTCACCATGTTCCACCTCGCCGCCCCGCTCATGGTGTTCGGCGAGGTGCAGCGGCTGGGTCTGGCATCCGACTGGGAAACGACGCTGTGGTCGGACTCGCCCGGCAGCATCAGGACCTCCGAGGGATACGTGCTCGGTGACGTGGTGGGTCCAGATGTCACCACCACGGCCGACATCGTGATCGTGCCGTCCTGGCACACGTCGCTCCCGCGTCTCGGCGACACCGTCGGACACGCTGTCCGCGAGGCACACTCGCGCGGCGCCGTGATCGTCGGCCTGTGTCTGGGCGCCTTCGCCGTGGCCGATTCGGGCCTCCTGGAAGGACGCTCCGTCGTGACGCACTGGGCTGCACTCGCCGACCTCGCGGAGCGCAGCGACGGCAGCACCGTGGACCCCTCCGTTCTCTACATCGATCACGGCGACGTCGTCACCTCGGCAGGAACCGTCTCCTCGATCGACGCGTGTCTGCACCTCGTCCGAAAACATCTGGGCGCCGCCGCCGCCACTCGGGTCGCGCGGCAGCTGGTGATCGCACCGCACCGCGAGGGTGGGCAGGCGCAGTACATCGAACGGCCTCTCAGCGAACCTGCCGCCGACACGACTATCGCCGATGTCCAGGAGTGGATCCTCGGCCATCTCGACGAGGAGTTGT
The DNA here is from genome assembly GCF_019836205.1 of Rhodococcus sp. BP-160. NCBI lineage: Bacteria > Bacillati > Actinomycetota > Actinomycetes > Mycobacteriales > Nocardiaceae > Rhodococcus > Rhodococcus sp. BP-160. The sequence continues at coordinate 123,689 of NZ_JABUEK010000002.1, read as the reverse complement.
CGATCGACCGCCTGGCCGATCATGCGCGCATGAGCCGCCGCAGCTTCGTTCGTCACTTCGCGCGCTCGACGGGCGCGACGCCCGCGCGGTGGGTTCTCGAACGTCGGCTCGACGAGAGCCGGCGGCTGCTCGAGACGACGGACTGGTCCATCGACGCCGTGGCGTCCGCGTGCGGATTCGGTAGCCCGGTGACGTTTCGTCAACGCTTCGCCGCCTCCTTCTCGACCACGCCGTCGGAGTACCGCCGCCACTTCACCTCACGCGATCGGGCGCACCTCCCGGCCTGACCGGAAGGTCCGATCGGGCCGGAAGGATGGTGGACTGCGTCGACCTCGAGGGGGTGGTGGCGGTCATCTGCTGGTGGCTGCGCCACACCCCGACCGCGGTGACTCGCAGCAGACGTCGCCCCTCCATGCATTTCTGCCCTCACGCACCGCAAGAACCGAGATGACAAGAGCAGCAACGGGATCGGCCCACGACCATCCGAGAGTCGCATGCAGCGCCAGCCCGATGAGGACGACGGCCGACAGGTACGTGCACAGAAGGGTCTGCTTCGAATCGGCCACCGCCGTGGCAGAACCGAGTTCGCGACCGTTTATTCTGAATTCATCGATTTCTGAACAGTGGTTCCCTCGCTTAGTGTCGTCGCATGACCGACTGGGCGAACAACCCCGCCGCACAGTGGTGGGACAGACACCAAATCGGCTTGTATCTCGCGGCACTGACCGTCGGAGCCATTGTGGGGCTGACCTTCCCGCAGAGAGCCCCGACCTTCGAACACGCCATCGATCCGGTACTCGTCGCCCTGCTCTACGCGACGTTCCTGGCAGTCCCGTTCGCGGAGATCGGTCGATCCCTCCGCGATGACCGCTTCCTCGCAGCCGTCGCGGTCCTCAACTTCGTGGTGGTCCCGGTGGTCGTCCTCGCCCTCACGCGGGTCGTCGCGGACGAGAGGGCGGTACTCGTGGGCATCGTGCTCGTCCTGCTGGCTCCGTGTATCGACTATGTCATCGTGTTCAGTGGGCTCGCGGGTGCCGCGTCGACGCGGCTTCTCGCTGCCGCTCCCTTGCTGATGCTGCTGCAGGTCGCCTTGCTTCCCCTCTGGCTGTGGGTGTTCGCCGGATCCGAGACGGTGGCCGTCATCGACGTGGCACCGTTCGTGGAGGCCTTCGTCCTGCTCATCGTCGTCCCTCTGACGGTGGCCGCACTGACGCAAGCACTCGCCCGACGGCATCGGGTCGGCCTGCAGCTGATGGACGTGATGGCCGCCGCGATGGTGCCCCTCATGATGGCGACGCTCGCGGTGGTCGTCGCGTCGCAGATCGATTCGGTCCGAGGCGAGTTCGACCGACTCATCGTCGCGGCCCTCGTCTTCGTCGCGTTTCTCGTGGTCATGGCACCGGCCGGCATCGGCGTGGGTCGGGTGTTCGGTCAGGACGTGCCGTCGACACGGGCACTCGTCTTCTCGGGTGCGACTCGTAACTCTCTCGTCGTTCTCCCCCTTGCCCTCGCCCTTCCGCCGGCACTCGACCTCGCTGCCGTCGTGGTGGTGACACAGACACTGGTCGAGCTGCTCGGCATGGTGGTCTACGTGCGACTGGTTCCGAGACTCGTACCCGCCGCGCGAACCTGATGCCGTGTGTGATGGTGCGAGCACCTGTCGGTGGACGCCGCGCGGCGTCCGCCCACAGACGGGCCATGAGGAGCCGCCGTACGAACCGATCGGTACGCTGAGGAGATCCGCCACGTGAGGAGAAGCAGATGACCGTGATCCCGGCCGTCGCGCTCGTCGTCATCGGCAGCGCTCTGGCTGCAGTGGGTGCCAAGGTCACGGCTCGGGAGAACCCGCGAGTCGTTCTGTCGCTCACACATGAGAACACCGCGACTCGGATCACGACGAGAATTCGCCTGCTTCGCGGGCTCGGCGTCTTCGCGCTGATGCTCGGCAGCTTCTACCTCGGACCGGCGTTGTGGCCACATTCCTTCGCGGGACCCATCGCGCTGAGCGCGGCAGTGCTGACGATCGGCTACTTTCTTCCCCACGTCGTCATCACACGCCGCCACAATTCGGCCGTCGAGGGTCGGGTGACCTCGTGATCGCGGCAGCACTCGTCTTCGTCGTCGCTGCGGCGCTGCGCATCTGGACCGATTTCCAGGTGTCCGCCGTGAATGTCGGCCACACGTCCTCGCCCTCTACGTTCCGAGCGTGGTCATCACCACCACTCACAATCGTCATCACGCAACGCGCGCAACCGGACCTTGACGGTCGCGGTCACAGCGCGGTGGGGTCCCGGACCGGCCAGCCGATCTCCGTCACCAGTTCACCCTCGAAGACGACGCCTCGCGGATAGCGCTCACGCACGGGTCCTTCTCGTCCGATGCCGTGTTCTGCGGCATGGGTGCCGAGCGCAGAGTACGTCTCGTCGATCCGGGCGTCCGGACCGTCGTGCAGCGCCACGGCGAAGTGGCCTCCGGCAACCGTCACCACGTCGAGAGCGCACCGAGCCGCGCGCGTCGCGTCGACGGGGTACCACAATGATGCGGAGCCCGTCTCGTCCGCGAACAGTTCCTTGTCGAAGTCGGCCCCGAGCGGCCCGACAGCCTCGATCCCAGCACTACTCAGGCGCTCGATCAGGGTGTGGTGCGCGGTATTCCACCAGTCCGCGACGCCGGACAGCGTCACGGTGCCGCTGACGGCCACGGCGACGATCGGGGGGTCGGTCCGCATCTCGATCGACGGCGACGTCGTCGACTCGTTCACCAGTGCGCGGAGAGATGACACCGCGTCGTGCGTCCGCCGCAATTCCGACTCCAGGCGATCGAGGTGCTGCGTGAGCACACTGCGCCGAACACTGTCGTTCTCGGCGGTGACGTAGGACCGCACATCAGGAAGCGGCATGTCGAGGTCGCGCAGTCGCTTGATCACTTGTGCACTCGCGACCTGGGAGACGTCGTAATAGCGGTACCCGCTCGACGGATCGACGTCGACCGGTTCCAGGAGGCCAGCATCGTGATAGAGCCGCAACGCTTTTCGCGTCAGTCTCGTCATCGTCGAGAACTCGCCGATGGTCACCCGCGCCGCCACGGACCCAGTCTCTCATCCACCGATGGTCAACCGTGAGATCACGCCGTCGGCGAGCTCGAATCGGTAGACGAGGTCGGCCACCCCACCGGGGAAGTTCCCGGCGATACGAACCGAGACTCGATGATTCCTCGCATCGACGAGCTCGGACCCCGTCACCGTCGTGGTGTAGGTGTAGCGGCCGGCCACGGTCTCACGCCACGCGCGGATCTCGTCGCGGCCCCGGTAGGTGTGGCCTTCGTCCGTCACAGTTCCGTCCGGAGCAAAGCATGACGTGAGTGAGTCGCTGTCGTCGCGGTCGGCGGCATCGAGGTAGCGGAGAACGACGTCGGGAGCATCTGTGGTGGTCATGCGTCGAGAATCAGCCCTGCCCCGAGGTGAAGGTCAAGTGGTGGCCGGACCACACACGCTCCCGGGTGCCTCACAGCTGGCGTGCAGGCCGCTCCCCGGAACCTCACGAAGTATCGACTCCACACCGAAACGCACACCGCGACAACCGAGGAGCTACAGCAATGAGCGCCGTTCCCGAACCCACGCCCACACCCGACGGGCCCACCTACGCCGGGCGCCCACTCCCCCGGCCCGACGAGGACGTCGTCGATCAGGGAGTCGGTTTCGACATCGCCACTCTCGTCACCCGCCGCCGAGTCCTCAGCGTCGTCGGCGCCGGAGCCGGAGCACTGGCCCTGGCCGCGTGCTCGGGGTCGTCCGACACCGCGAGCACCACGACCACCACCGCTGTCGCCGCCGCAGTCGCCACGAACGAGATCCCCGACGAGACCAACGGCCCCTACCCGGCCGACGGAAGCAACGGCGTCAACGTCCTCGAGGAATCGGGAATCGTCCGCGCCGACGTCACCTCGAGCCTGGACGGCGGCACCGTCGCCGCCGGAGTTCCGTTGTCGATGACCTTCACCGTCACCGACCTCGCGAACGACAACAACCCCTTCACCGGCGCCGCCGTCTACCTGTGGCACTGCGACGCAGCCGGCAAGTACTCGATGTACTCCGACGGCATCGAGGACGAAACCTATCTGCGCGGCGTCCAGGTCGCCGATGCCGCCGGCGTCGTGACCTTCACGACCATCGTCCCGGCCTGCTACTCCGGCCGCTGGACGCACATCCACTTCGAGGTCTACCCGGACGTCGCCTCCGCCACCACCGCCGACAACGCGATAGCCACCTCCCAGGTCGCTTTCCCCCAGGACATGCTCGACGCCGTCTACCAGCTGGACACCTACGCCGGGTCGACTGAGAACCTCACCCAGATCGGCAGTCTCGACAACGACAACGTGTTCGGCGACGGCCACGACCTCGAGATGGGCACCTTCACCGGCGACCCCACCTCCGGCTACGTCGGATCACTGGCCGTCGCCGTCGACACCACCACCGAACCCGCCGCCGGCGCAGCACCCGCCGGGGGCGGGCCCGGCGGCGGCGGACAACCTCCCATGGGCGGCGGGACCCCTCCCGCCGCACCGTCCAACTGACCACTCACACAGAAGGAATCATCATGTTGCACAACCTGACCGGCTGGCACGCACTCATCGTCCTCGCCATCCTGCTTCTCGTCTTCGGCTCGACCAAGCTCCCCTCCCTCGCCAAAGGCGTCGGGCAGTCCATGCGCATCCTCAAGGACGAGGTCCGCGACGACACCCCCACGCCGTCGACGGGACGCGTCGACGCCGTCGACTCGACCACGACCGCCGCGGACGGCGTCCCGGTGCCGTACCGACACGCCTCATGACCACGACCACCGCCGCGCGAGGCACTATGCCCCTCGCCGGGCATGTCAGCGAGGCACGCCGCCGCGCGACCCGCGCGGCGGTGTCGCTTGTCGTCGGAGTGATTCTCGGCTTCGTACTCTCCGACCAGATCCTCGACGTCCTGCGCACACCGGTGGAGGAACTCGCGCAGTCTCGTCAGGCCAGCCTGAACTACGACACCGTCACCGGGGCCTTCGACCTGCAGATGAGGATCGGCCTCTTCTCGGGAATCATCCTGTCGAGCCCGGTCTGGCTGCGAGAACTGTTCGCCTACCTCACCCCCGGCCTCACGGCTCGGGAGAAGAAGTACGTTCTCGGCTTCACCGCGGCGGCGGTGCCACTGTTCGCCGCCGGGTGCGCCTTCGGCTTCCTCATCTTCCCCCGCATGGTCACCGTCCTCGCGAGCTTCTCCTCCGAGGATGACAGCACCATCCTCGACGCCTCCTACTACGTGGACTTCGTCATGAGGATCGTCCTCGCCACCGGAGTCGCGTTCGTCCTGCCCGTACTGCTGGTGATGCTCAACTGCCTCGGAGTCCTGTCCGCCCACCGTCTACGCAGCAGTTGGCGGATCATCGTCGTCGTCATCGCCCTCTTCAGCGCGCTCGTCACGCCGGCGGCCGACGTGCTGTCGATGTTTCTCGTCGCACTGCCGATGTCGGCGCTCTTCGGAGCCGCCGTGGCCATCACCACCGTGCACGACCGGCGGGCACTCACCTCGAACCCCACCACGATCGGGAGAACCCCATGTTCGGACTGACTCTCGAGAAGCTGTTCTTCGTCGCCGTCATCGCCGGCCTCGTCCTCGGACCGAGCCGGCTGCCCGGCTACGCACACCACCTCACCCGCGCGATTCGAACGCTGAAGCAGTTCGTCGAGACGACGCGCGCCACGGCGGAGCGGGAAATGGGCGTGCCGCTTCACCGTTCGGAGTGGGAGTCGCTCGACCTACGGCAGTACGACCCACGACGCATCGTGCGCGACGCACTCCACGACACCACCCCGAACACCGTCGTGACCGACGACATGATCGAGCAGGCGGAGCGGATACGGCCGGGCCAGAAGTACCTGGTGACAGGACCGTCCTCGCATCCCGTCCGCACCCTCATCGCCTCGTTGCCCGCCGACGACCCCCGACGAATTGCTGCGAGACTCGTGGCAGAGGTAGACGCGCCTGCCGCTGATGCGAAAGACCTCCAGCGAGAGACGCTGTAGGGCTTCTAGTCGGCAGTGTCGCTCGACATGAGGGACGCCGCACGGGTTCCACGTCGTCCACACCCCCTTCAGCCGGCTGGAGGGGGTGTGGTGCGCTGCGACCCGTGCAGCTGGTCGACGACGCCTGTGCCGAGCACGTCCGCGCCGGTGACCGCTCAGCCGGCCGACCCGTACATCTGTTCGACGAGGTCGAGTGACCACTGCGCTGTGATCGGCCCACCGTCGTTGGTGAACTTGTCCGTTCGCACCACCCGCCCGTCCCGCACAGCCGGCAGATCGGCCCAGAGTCGATTCGACTCCAGTGCTCGTAGATCGTCACTCGACGTGATGGCCGCGAGAAGAACGTCCGAATCCGCTGCGACAGGGATGTTCTCCGCTGCGAAGTCGGCCTCGGGACGAGCCGATTGCCAGGCCTGTCCGAATCGAGCTCCGACGTCCTCCAGCACCAGCGAGGTGATTCGCTCCCTGTTGATCGAGATGCCACCGCCGTCTCCGGTGGCGATCGACAACACCGTCGTGTCACCGAGAGGTCCTGCGAGTTGCTGTCGAAGCGCGTCGACGCGGTCCGAGTACTCGTCGAGCAGTGTGGCGGCCGTGTCCTCGCGACCCAGTGCCGCACCGACCCTGGTCACGTCGTCCTGCCAGGACACCCCGGAATCGGTCGACCCCACGGGGAGCACAGGCGCGACGGCGCTCAACTGGTCGTAGATCTCCTCGACCACCTCGTCACGCGCGATGATGAGGTCGGGATCCGCTGCGGCCACGGCTTCGATGTCGATGCTGTTGCGCGGGAACAGCTCCGCGACTCCCCGCGACAGCAGGTCTCGGGTCGGTGCCGTCAACGGCCCCGGGATCTCCGGCGGAGCCTCGGACTCGACGGGCATGCCGACGACAGGGAGGCCGAAGGACAGGGCGATGTCCAGATCCCGACGCCCGTCGATGACCACGACCGACCGGATCTCGTCGGGGACGACGATGGCCCCCAGGCTGGTGTCGACCGTGCGGCCCGTGGCGTCGTCGGCCGAGACGTCCGCACTGCAGGCGGTCAGCACCGCGACGGCACCGGCAACTGCGAAGACTTTGGTAAAGGATTGGTAATGCACGCCTCACCGTAGCGAGGTGGCCGACAGCATTGTGGTGCCAGCTCGGGCCCGAGCATGTGTGAACGGTCACGATGCGTCAACGACACCGCAACGCCGACCGGACTCGCGCTCACCCACCACCCTGGTCCCTTTCGTCCCGTATCGTGCCACTCGTGTCTTCCTCGTGGTTCAGACGTCTGGCCGTCACAGGTTCCGCAGTCGTCGGCGTACTCGCGACATCACCCGGCCTCGCATCGGCCCACCACCAGGAGTTCACACCCTTCCCGTACAACATCTCACTGGGCCGGGGAATGTCGTTGCCGTGCGCCGGCGAGGTGGGTGGCGACGTGTACACACCCCACGACAGGCCCGGCATCGCTGTAGTCACTCTGACCTGGAGGACGTTCGTCACCGACGCGTGCCCACTGGCCGTCTACGTGAACATGAACAACACCGACGCACCTCGCGTGGATCCCTACAGCGGCGCGAAGCCGACAGGCGGGACCTGGATGGTCCATCTCGAGTCGGCCGCCATCGGCACGGTCCCACCCGCGGGCAGGAAGTGGACCGAGCAGATTGCGATCGACATCGGTTCCGGCAGAGCGGGACTGACCCTCACCACGGACGCTCCACTCAACACCACCCTGCTCGACCCCGCGGGCAACACGGTTCGCTTCACGGTGGCCTAGCCACCGAGTTCACGCCCGCGCACCGGAAGCCTCCGCCGCCGAGGAACGGACCCGGGCCGCCACGCCGTCCACGATCGCCCGCGCTTCCCGGGCGAGGGAGTCACGTGAGCGCGTCTCCGCGTCGTGGACGATTCCCGTGTGCCCGGTTCGCGCGCCGGTGTATCCGAGAATGCCGGTGATGATCTGGGTGGACAGGGCGGTGTCGTAGCCGCGCTTAGCGAATCCCTCGGCGTCCTCCCCCGCGACCATGGCCAGATGCACGGTCAGGTGGTCGAGCCTGCGTCCGGTCGGCGTGACTCCGGTGTCGAATGCCCACCCGTCGGTGAAGACGCGATCGACCCACCCCTTGAGGAGCGCGGGCATCGACCACCAGTAGACCGGAAAGACCAGAACCAGGTCGTCGACACCGTCCAGGCGACGCTGCTCGGCGAGCACATCCGCAGGAGGAGTCCCACCCGCCGGATATCCGGCGCGGTCCTCGAGCGAGAACCGTGGATCGAAGCCCTCGGCATGAAGGTCGGCGACAGCGGTGGACACGGCGTCCTCGGTGAGTCGATCGGCGACGGAGCGAGCGAGACGCTGGGTGAAGGACGTGGTGTCGGGGTGGGCGACGACGACGAGCGCGGTCATGATGATCCTCTCGGTCGGGATGTACCATCAGTAGGTTACCGGTGGTAGGTTACCTACGGTACATAAGAGACAAGGCGGTGTCGATGGCACGGGTGCGAATGACGAGAGAGGATCGCCACGGGCAACTGGTGACCCTCGCCTGGACGATCGTGCGCGAGGAAGGCGCCGACGCGCTGACGCTGGGTCGACTCGCGCACGCGGCCGGTATCACCAAACCTGTTGTGTACAGTCACTTTCCCTCACGCGCAGCCTTGCTGGTGGCCTTGTTCGAGGCGTACGACGCGACGCAGACATTCGCACTGGAGCAGGCGCTCGACGCGGTCGAGCACTCACTTGCCGAGCGAGCGCGCGCCATCGCCACGGCGCACGTCGACTGCGTGGTCACCCACGGGCGCGAACTGGCGGGCGTCGCCGCGGCCCTGGAAGGCGCACCCGAGTTGGCCGACTACAAGCGCCGGTCGGACGCCGCCTACTCGGATCGGTGTCGATCATTCCTCGAACCGTTCGCCGAGGGAGCGCTTCCGGCGTCGACCATGACCGCCGTTCTCGGTGCAGCGGAGGCACTCTCGGCAGAAGCAGCTGCGGGAAACTTGGACACTCGGGAGGCGTACGACGAACTGACAGCGACCATCGTCGACGGAGTGGAACGCAGCCGTCGACGCGTCGCCGACTGACCGAGACGAGGCCGCAAAGGACTCTTCATGGTGAAGTTACTTCACAGTGAAGTTATAGTGGTGGCGGGTCGGCCTCGACCCCCCATCGAAAGGCTCGACCGTGACCGCCTCACAGCAGCACCCCGTCCGCGTCCTCGTCACCGGCGCGAGTGTTGCCGGCCCGACCCTCGCATGGGGGCTTGCACGCACCGGTTTCGACGTCACCCTTCTCGAACGGTCGGCGTCGCCGCGTGAGACGGGACAGAACATCGACATTCGCGGCCTCGGCCGAGAGATCGTCCGACGCATGGGTGTCGATCACTCGATCATGGAGCACCTCACCGGGGAAGAAGGCACCCGCTTCGTCGACGAGCGCGGAGAACCCTCCGCAGTCTTCCCTCGCGAGGAGGGTCGCGACGGCCCCACCGCGGAGATCGAGATCCTGCGGGGCCGACTGGCGCAGATCCTCGTCGACGCGGTCCCCGACAGTGTCGAACGCCGCTTCGGTGACTTCATCTCCGCCGTCGAGCAGGATGCCTCCGGTGTCGACGTGACCTTCGACAGCGGATCCACCGAGCGCTTCGACCTGGTGCTCGTCGCCGAAGGACGCAGTTCTCGCACACGGCGCCTGATGTTCGGAGCCGAGACCGAGCTGCGCGACTTCGGTGTGAGCATCACCTACGGCACCCTCGATCGGCGTCCCGAGGACGTGAACACGTGGGACTGGTACACGGCGACCCGCGGACGCGTCGCGTCCGTCAGGCCGGACAACGAGGGCACCATCAGAGCGAGCATGTCCTTCCGGTCCGAGCCGTTCGGCTTCGAGAAACTGCCCGTGGCAACCCAAGTGGAGATTCTGCGTGAACGGTTCCGCGGTGCCGGATGGCAGACGGACCGCATCGTGGCGGGGTTCGCGGCCCGTCCGGACGAGTTCTACACCCAGCGCATGGAACAGGTACTCGTCTCCACCTGGAGCAAGGGCAGGGTGGCGCTCGTCGGGGATGCCGCGTGGGGCTCGGGTCCGACCGGAATGGGCACCACACTCTCCCTGGTCGGAGCGCACATCCTCACCGGCGAGTTGGCCGCGCACCCCGATCGACCGGACCTCGCCTTCGCTCGCTACGAGGAGCTCATGCGTGGCTACGCCGACAGCGCGCAAGGACTCCCCCGCGGCGGCGCGAAGCTGCTGCATCCGATGTCTCCCACGGGAGTGCGGGCACTCCGCGTCGGCCACCGCGTGGCGGCTTCGGCGCCGGTGCGCAGACTGTTCCAGTCGACCCTCCTGACGAGCGAGAAGCATGTTCCCCGCCTCGCGGAATACCCTCGTCTCCGTGCCTGACATCGCCCACGCGGGAAAGACCACCCACCGATGACCTCACCCCAGACGCGCGTTCTCCAGGCCCTCCGGCTGTACGCGGTGAGGTACCAGGAATCGGCGCATCTCCTCGCCCGCTGGATGGACCTGCCGACCACGGACGGAACCGCACTGGGAGAGGTGATCTGGGCCGAACGCGAAGGCAGCCCGCTGACTCCCGCGGCGCTGTCGCGGCGGGTGGGCCTCACCTCCGGTGCCACCACGGCGTTGATCAACCGGCTGGAAGAGAGGGGGTTCGTTTCCCGCAACCGCGAGAGCAGAGACCGCAGATCGGTGACGCTGCGGGCCACCGAGGCCGCCCACGAGCGGATCGACCCCTTTCTTCGACGGTCCTCGGCGGCGCTCGACACTGCACTCGGGGACTACGACGCCGACACCGTGGACGCGATCAGCGAATTCCTCGTTCGATTCGCCGATGTGCTGCCGGGGGTCTCCGACGCGGAAGGTCACGTCGAGGACGCGTGAGGATCATCCGCGAGACGGCAGCACGCGCCTCATCAGCGACCGTGCCGCCGACACGACCAGACGACGGTCGTGCGTGAGGATGAACTCGAATCGCCGATCGGCGTCGGGAACGTCGACATCGCCGAGGTCGCGAGCTATCAGCGCCGCGAAGTAGTGCCGGCCCACCGCCGTCACCGTCCACTCGCCCGAGAATCGTTCTGTTGCATCCAGTGCGGCACCGCGCACTCCGGGGGCCGGCTCGTCCGGCAGGCCCACCCCCAGCGCGGCGATGAACGGGTGCAGGGCCGCGAGATCGGCGTACCGGTCGACCACGTTCGGCGCGAACCACCGGGCACGTTGGAATGCCGAGAGCACGATGAGTGGGTCCACAGCGCCGCGGGCGTGGTCCTCGATCTCACGAGCCATGCTCAGCACGAACGCTTTTCGCCCCACCAGGGGTGGGATCTCCCCGAACAGGTCGGACGGCACCTCCGGCACTGCGGAACCGGCCGACGACCGTCTGCGTGACACCACCGACGGCGTCCGGTCGAGAACGTCGCGGCGTCGCGACGTGTCGGACGGCAACGCCGCGGGTCGGCCGAACAACCAGCCCTGCCCCAGGGTGGCACCGAGCGCTCTGGCACGGGCCAGATGCTCCTCGTTCTCCACACCCTCGGCGAGAATCGTCGCGCCGGTGAACTCGGCGTGCGCACGCACCGCAGCGATGACACGCGCTTGTGCCGGACTCGGATCGGACTGCACCAGCGTGCAGTCCAGCTTGATGATGTCCGGTGCCACGAACTCCAGCATGGTGACCGTGGCCTCGTTGGCCCCGACGTCGTCGAGGGCCACCGAGCACCCGAGTCGTCGAGCAGCGTCGACCACCGCCAGCAACGTGGCGGGATCGGACAGCAGCGACCTCTCGGTCAGTTCGATCACGACGTTGATCGGCCGGTCGAAGCTGTCGAGCATTCTCCGTGCGAAGTCGGGTATGACGGGCCCGTTGTGCGGTTCGACGTTGATGAAGACGCTGTACTCGGTACTCAGACCGGCCTCCGCGGCACCGGAGAGTGCGGCCAGTCGGCATGCCCAGTCGAGCTCACGCACCACACCTCGATCCGCCGCCTCGTCGAACACCCGTCCGACATCCACACCGGGTACCGCGGGCCACCGAGCCAACGCCTCGTAACCGACCACCACCTCGGAGTCCAGGTCGACGATCGGCTGATACACCGATCGCGCTCCCCACACGTCCGCCAGGACGGCCTCGACCGCGCGGGATTCGGGATCGACGATGCGCTGCACGCCACCCTCTCCGACGGACTTCCGGGGTTGGTCCGCCGCCGCTCGACTACGGAGCGACTGTGATCACCCCCAGCCTACGGGTCCCGCGCGTGTCGGGACGCTGATCGGGGTTCGAGTAACCGAGCATCCGCTCTGCTACGGTCCGAGGAGTCCGCGGTACTCACCGTTCACCGCGACATCGACGAAGGACGGATGCCTCATGACTTTCTCGGGTAAGACCGTGTTCATCTCCGGGGCCAGCCGCGGCATCGGGCTGGCCATCGCGAAGCGCCTCGCAGCGGACGGCGCCACCATCGCGCTGCTGGCCAAGACTGCCGAACCCCACCCCAAGCTCGACGGGACCGTGTACACCGCGGCCGCGGAGATCGAGGAGGCGGGCGGGCAGGCGCTGCCCATCGTCGGAGACGTTCGTGACGGCGAGGCGGTGCAGGCCGCCGTCGGCGCCGCCGTGGAGCAGTTCGGTGGCATCGACATCTGCATCAACAACGCCTCGGCGATCAACCTCGGATCCATCGACGAGGTTGCTCTCAAACAGTTCGATCTGATGAACGGCATCCAGGTGCGCGGGACGTACGCCGTGTCGCAGGCGTGCCTGCCCCACATGAAGGGCCGCGACAACCCGCACGTCCTCACGCTCTCACCGCCCTTGCGCCTCGAACAACGGTGGCTCGTGCCGACCCCCTACATGATGGCCAAGTTCGGGATGACGTTGTGCGCCCTGGGAATCGCGGAGGAGATGCGGGAGATCGGCATCGCATCGAACACGCTGTGGCCTCGCACGTTCATCGCGACCGCCGCGGTGCAGAACCTGCTCGGCGGCGACAAGGCGATGAGCGAGGCACGGAAGCCCGAGATCTACGCGGACGCGGCGTACGCGGTGCTGAGCAGACCGGCCCGCGACTACACGGGACAGACTCTGCTGTGCGAGGACGTCCTGCTGGAGTCGGGCGTGACCGACCTGTCGGCATACGACTGCACGCCGGGAGGCGACCTCGCAGTGGACATCTGGGTCGACGAGCCCAATCCCCCGGGCTACCGACCACCCGCCTGAGGCAGCCCGCCGGCGACCACCGTGCCGTAACAGAGCACATGCTCTGGTATGGTTCGGTGGTGCCTCGCCCCCGCCTCCACGACCTCGACGCGCTGATGGACGCCGCCGAGTCGCTGGCGGTCGACTCCGGCGCCTCCGCCGTCACGATCCGCGCGATGTCGGAGCGCACCTCGATCTCCAACGGCGCCATCTATCACGCGTTCGGGTCACGAGCGGGCCTCCTCGGACGAGTGTGGGTCCGTGACGCACGTCGGATGCTCACTCTGCAGAACGATGCGGTGACCACGGCACTCGAGCACCGGCCCGGACGTGACTCCGCCGTCCGGGCCGTCGTGGCAGCCGCAGACGCACCGGCTGCCTTCCTTGCCGAATCACCCGTCGCAGCACGGTTTCTCATGACGGTCTCGCGGCGAGAGCTGTTGGGCACCGACGACCTGCCCGACGAGGTCGCCGCAGACCTGCGCACCCTCGACGAGACACTGGCCGCACTGCTCGTCCAACTCTCCCGAGCCCTGTGGAACCGCGCCGATCGTGAGAGCGTCGCCGTCGTCAAGGACTGCGTCGTCGGGCTCCCGACAGCACTGTTGCTGCGCGGCACCACATCACCCGACATCGCCGCCCGGGAACGACTCGCCGCCGCTGTCCGCGGCATTCTCGCCCTGCCCCCACCGACCACGGATCACGCCCCGCCCAGACGAAAGGCCTCCTCATGACCGCCACCCTCGACCTCCGCGACGGCATCGCCGTCCTCACCCTCGGGGACGACGAGAATCGCTTCTCCCCGGACTGGCTCGACACCGTCGGCGCCCAGCTCGACAAGGTCGAAGCCGACGCCCGCGGACTCGTCACCGTCGGCACCGGAAAGTTCTACTCCAACGGACTCGACCTCGACTGGCTCATGGCCAACGGCGAGCGCGCCGACTGGTACGTCGGCCGCGTGCACGCTCTGTTCGCCCGCATCCTGACGTTCCCGCTCCCCACCGTCGCCGCCGTCAACGGCCATGCCTTCGGCGCCGGCGCGATGTTCGCTCTGGCGCACGACTTCCGCACCATGCGAGCCGATCGCGGTTACTACTGCTTCCCCGAGGTCGACATCGACATTCCTTTCACCCCGGGCATGGCGGCGCTGATCCAGGCGAAGCTGTCACCGCAGGACGCCGTCGTCGCGATGACCACGGGGCACCGTTACGGCGGCGCCGACGCACTGGCCGCGAGACTCGTCGACGCCATCGCCCCCGACGACGAGGTCGTCGGTGCCGCGATCGAGCGGATCACGCCCATTGCCGGCAAGGACCGCGGCACCCTCGGCGCGATCAAGACCACCATGTTCGCGCCGGTCGTCGCGGCTCTGCGCGCGAGCTGAGTTCGACCTCGGCGGCGATCAGCCCGCCCGTCCACCGAAGGCGTAGTCGGCCAGGGGGAATCGGCGGCTGCGCCATGCCGCCTCGGGAGTGGTCGACGCCCGGAACGGCACGTCCCCGTTCGCGGTGAAGTAGTAGCTGTTGGCGCCGGCACACGTCGGATCGGTGAAGACCTGCCACGACCGACGTGCCAGTATCGCGCTCATGTACTGCTCCTGCGCCGCCGAGGTCACCTCGGCGAAGGTGGCCCGGCGTCGACGAGCCTCGGTCAGGACACGCACGATGTGCGCGGCACTGTTCTCGACCAGGGTGAAGAACGAGGCGCCGTTGTATCCGTAGGGGCCGAAGACGGTGAAGAAGTTCGGAAAGCCCGCCGTCGCGACGCCCTGATAGGTGTGGAACCTCTCGGCGTCCCAGTGCTCCGCCAGATCGGTGCCGTCGGCGGAGGTGAGCGGATACGTCGGCAGTGCGTCCCTGTCGGTGACCTTGAATCCGGTGGCGAGGACCAACACGTCGAGCTCGTGCTGCACGCCGTCGCTCGTGCGGATGCCGCCGGGCGTGATCGCCTCGATGGACGTCGTCTGCAGAGAGACGTTGTCCCGGTTGAAGGTCGAGAGATACGAGTTGTGGAAACTCGGCCGTTTGCACCCGAGCGCGTAGGTCGGAGTCAGGGCGTCCCGTGTGGCCGGATCGTGTACCTGTGCGGCGATGTACCGACGCGCGGCGACCTGGAGAGCCGCGGTGGCGGGAACCCACTTGTGAAAGTGCGCCAGCACCGGGAACGTCGCCTCGACGAACGCCTGGCTCGCCAGGCGGGCGATCTGCCGGACTCCGGGGACTGTCTCGAGACTCGCGCGTCCCATTCGGCCGAGCGGGAAGTCCGGCTTCGGCAGGCACCAGATGGGCGTGCGTTGAAACACCGTCAGATGGTCCACCTCCGGTGCGATCTCCGGGACCACCTGCACCGCCGTCGCGCCGGTACCGATGATGCCGACCCGCTTACCGGCCAGCGAGACCTCGTGGTTCCACCGGCTGGTGTGCATCGTCGCGCCCTCGAAGGTGTCGATGCCCTCGATGTCGGGGAGCTTGGGCTGGCTCAGCGGCCCGCCCGCGTGGATCAACCAGCGTGCCGTCACGTCGCCGGCGCTGGTCGAGATCGACCACGTCGCGGACGGCGCATCGAACGAGGCCCCGTGTACGCGCGTGCCGAACTGCAGATGAGGCGCCAGGCCGTACTCGTCGACGATCTGCTCGGCTTAGGCACGCAACTCGCGGCCGGGGGCGTAGCTGCGCGACCAGCTGGATCGCTGAGCAAACGAGAACTGGTAGCTGAAGGACGGGATGTCGACCGCCACGCCCGGATAGGTGTTCCACTGCCACGTGCCGCCGGGACCGTCACCGTCGTCGACGATGAGAAGATCGTCGAAACCGGCCTTGCGAAGCGCGATAGCGGTACCCAGGCCGGAGAAGCCTCCGCCGACGATGACGATCTCGTGGTGCCTGCGCGGTGACGTGTCGGGCATGAGGCCCCTTCTGCGACGGTGTGTGGCCGTCGAGGTGCGTCCCTCGTGGCCTCGTGACTCTGCGACGGTACAACCGTGACCCGAATCGGACAGCGAAACGTGCAGCGCACGTACTTCCACCGTCATCACGAGGTCCGACCTCCTAGTGTCTGCACCATGACCGTCGAACGAGTACCGGCGTCGGGCGGACACATCACCGTCGAGACACTCACGGGCAGCTCCGATCCGATCCTCGTGATCCACGGGGTGTCCAGCCAGCGCATGCTGTGGAACTGGCTGCACGCGGAGGCGCCACACCTGACGCTCGTCGCGCCGGACCTCCGCGGCCGCGGTGACAGCGTCGACGTCACGGGCGCGTCGTCGCTCGCCCGTCACGCGGACGATCTGGACGCCGTTCTCGAGGCCCTGGGACTCGACTCCGTGCACGTGTGCGGCATGTCGATGGGTGCATTCGCCGCAGTGGAATTCGCAGCGCGGTTCCCGTCCAGAGCGAAGAGTCTCGTTCTCGTCGACGGAGGCGTGCCGGTGGAACCGCCTGCCGGTCTCACCCGAGACACCGTCGCGGCCGTGTTCGAGGACAGGATCGCGCGAACGCGGCAGCGATGGGACGACCTCGACGACTACCTCGACTTCCTGGTGTCGACGTCGTCACCGCTGCTGGACCGTGACGATCCGCTCCTCCGGGAGTACGCCGCTCATGATCTGGCCGACGGTGCGATCCGGCTGTCGACCGATGCGGTCGTCGCGGACGCCACGGACGTCTTCTTCGGTGACTCGCGGTTCCGCGACCTGACGGTGCCGATCCGATTCCTGCACGCGCAGTGGAGCGTCGGGGCAGGGTCTCCGCCGATGTACTCGCCGCAGGACATCGACGCTCTCGAGCTGACGTCCGTCAGAGCACTGGACGGCCTCGATCATGCCGGCACGATCATGACCGCCGTGGGCGCGGCTGCCGTGGGCGAGACGATCGACGACGCACTGCGGGACGGGGTCAGTGACGGGACGCGGTGAACACGTCCACCGGATGCGGCACTCGAAGGCCTCCGTCCGCGCCGGGGACCGACACCGCGTCGAGGTAGGCCCGCACCGGGCCCTGTAGATCGGGGGTCAGCCTGGCCTGCACCGCGAAGTCGAGCACCTCGTCGCTCGCGGACGCCAGATCGACCAGCGCGTGCAGAGTGGCCACGTCGTCGACGACGATCCCGGCGTCGACGAAGGCGTCTCCGACGTCACCGCTGAACCACTGTCGATGACCCTCGAGCGGAGGTGCGAGAACTCCCACCAGCGCGTTCAGCTCGGCCGACGGTGCGACGGCCACCCACAGTTCGCCGCCGGGACGTAGCAGCGCGAGAGCAGCGCGCAGGGTCGCCCCGACATCGGCGACGTAGTACATCGAGTGCACGAACATCACGACGTCGAAGGTCTCGTCGTCCACCGGGGAGTCACCGAAGGACGCCACGTGGCCGTCGGCACTCAGCTCGTCGGCACCCAGCGCGGCCATCGTGGCGGTGAAGCGCTCGACACTGCCGATCCACGGATCGATTCCGACGTACCGCACGGGGCGCCCTGGCACCGCCAACACCAGACCGGCGGCGAGACGGACGTCCAGCACGCCGTCACCGCATCCCACGGACAGCACCGAGATCGGTCCGTCCCCCCTGGTACCCAGCCTGCCGGCAAGGTGCTCGGCGATCAGATCGCGCTGATCGGAGAGCAGTTCGAAAGCGGAATGCAGGCGGGCGTAGGAGTCGGGTTCGAGGCCGGCCAGGGCCGGAGCTCCCCGCCGCACGGCGCGCACACCGTCGAGAAGCACTGCGGCGAGCTCGGTGGGCGGAGGCGCAGCTATGTTGGACATCAGATACGAGTCAATCACGACGCCTCATCCGGTGTGTTGCGGTCGGCTCCTTTCAGGAGGAGTGACATGAGCAGCGGAGACACAGCAGAGCGCAGCCTCGAGCACTGGAGCGAAGCCGGTCGCACGGGCATGGAGGCGTTCTACGCTCTCGCGACCGAGGACTACCGGCAGCTGGCGTTGGCCGCCGACTGGCCGACGCTCCTCGGCGACCGCGCGCACGAGGGCTGGTCGCTGCTCGACGTGGCGTGCGGCAGCGGAAAGTTCCCCACCGCGCTGCGCCGCTACACAGACCTGTCGGCGGTTCCCGAGCTGGCCTACGACCTTCTCGACCCGTCCGCGTTCTCCGTCGCCGAGGCACGCGGCGCGCTCGGCGCGCCGTTCGCGGCCCGGCACGACCTGGTGATGACCCTGCAGGACCTCCCCGCGGATCACGCCGGCTACGACGTCGTCTGGGCCACCCACGCTCTCTACGCACTGCCGCCGGACGAATTGGACGCTGCGGCAGAACGATTCGTGGCCGCACTGGCTCCCGGAGGCCTGGGCCTGATCGCACAGGCCACGGCTGCCTCGCACTACCTCGCGTTCTACGACGCCTTCCGCGCCGGGGTGCGCGAGGCGACGCCGTACACGACCGCCGAACAGGTGCGCGACGCACTGACACGAGCCGGCGCGGACGTACGCGACCAGCGCGTCACCTACACGACCGGTACCTCCGACCGTGGCATCGCCGAAGGTTTTCTCCAGCGCTGCGCGTTCGACGACTCGGTGTCGCTGGAGGAGATGGAAGCCGCTCCGGTGCTGGGCGAGTACCTGGCCTCCTGCCGCGACGCGTCCGGTTCCTACACCTTCTCGCACGAGGCGGCGCTGCTGTGGCTCTGAACGACTCGACCACCAATGATCGCCTGCCCGAACAGAACCGGGACGGCGGTATCGATCAGGACTGGGCAGGCGACGATCAGGACTGGTGGGACTGGTACGTCACCCTGGCCGCGAACGATGCGGCGCCCGCCGAACTGGTGGACGGTCCCGGCCTGCCCGATGTCGAAGCCGCCACGGACGAGCAGATCGAGCGCGAGCTGGCCGAGCCCTACGTCCTCGATCCCGCTTCCGTCGAGGCCTTCGCACGGCAGGCTTTCGTGCGACTGCCCGCAGTGCTGTCGCCGGCGGTGGTGCGCCGCCTCGCCGAGCGACTCGAGGAGTTGCTGCGCGCGGAGCACGGTGACGACGTCGCCGGGCGATTCACCGCGCTCGAGCAGATGTGGCTCCACGACGATCTGATGCGCACCGTGGCGCTCTCGCCCCGCATCGGCGGTCTGGCTGCGGCACTGCTCGACGTGCCCGGAGTTCGCCTGTACCACGACAATGCGCTGTCCAAAGAGCCCGGCTGCGGGCGCACGCCGTGGCATCACGACGCCGAACACTTCCCCCTGCAGACCACCGACGCCGTCACCGCGTGGATGCCGATGTCGGCCATCCCGGGCCGGATGGGTCCGCTGTCCTTCGCCCGCGGCCGGGACGTGTTGGACGAGGTCGCCGATCTGGAGTTCGACAAGGTCGGCACGTCGTACGACGAGGCCGTCACCCAACGCTTCCTCCAGCGCGACGTCGCGGTGGAAGCGGAGCCGTTCGCAGTGGGAGACGTGTCGTTCCATTCCGCGCTGTGCTTCCACACTGCGGGCCCGAACCGGACGACGCAGCCGCGTCGAGCACTCGCCACCACCTACTTCGCCGACGGCACCCGTGTCGTGGAATCGCCGACCCTGATCAGCGGTACGTGGCGCGAGTTCCTCCCCGGCATCGAGCCGGGCGGACTCGCGGACTCCGAGCTCAACCCGGTGGTGGGTCGCCGGGACTGAGTCGGCCGGCGGCAGCGGCCGTCGTCTGTGTCTGCACTCCGTCGTCGGTCGGTGACACCGTCTGCGGCAGAACGCGCCAGTGGGCGCGTGGGTCGTCCGGCTGCTCGTGGTCGGTACTCATCGCTGCCTCCGTGTGTCACCGCGGTAGTTTGGTCGCCGTGCAGTGGCGACAATACGACCCTCGGGCGAGCGCCGCCGCCGGAACGGGCGCCTTCACAGCGTGTCTCGCGGTGATGTCCACCCCGCCCACCGATCTGATGTCGGCAGAGCGCGATTCTCCTGTCAGCTCCGTGTTCCTCACTCCCGCATGGGCCGGCGTCGTCGCAGTCGTGGTGGTACTGACGGCTGTCCGTGTGGCGTTCACTCACTCGCGGCGGGGCTTGATCACCGGTGTCGGCGCGGCGGGAACCGCCGTCCTGGCAACGCCGGCGGTGGTCGACATCTCCACGGCGTGGTCCGTGACTGTGGCCGGTGTCGGATCCGGACTGATCCTCGTCACGGCGGTGACACTGGCCCACACCAGTCGCACCGCATTCGTCGCTCTGGCTCTCGGAGCCGCATCGGCCTACCGCTTCTCCCCACTCGTTGCGCAGCAGTATCCGGACCACTTCCGATGGTCGGTGAGTCTGCCGGGCGACGCATTCTTCCCCGAGCCGGTCGTGCCGATCCCGGTGCTCGTGGTGACCGCAGTGCTACTCGCGAGCACGATCTCGATGCCGCACGTCGTGACCCGTGGTCCCCGAACTGTGCACTGGCGCATGGCCGCTGCGGTCGGTCTGCTGTGGGTCGTGTACGCGCTCCTCGGTGACTACAGTGCGTCCGTCGGTCAGTGGACAGTGGCCGCGGCAGCGACGGTCGTCGTGATCGTCGGGGCAGCCATCGGTTCCGCGGACAGCGGTGCATTCTTGTGCGCAGGGCTTGCCGTGGCCTGCACCTTCGTCGGAGGAATGGTGTGGAACGCGTGGTGGCTCGTTCTCCTCGCGATCGCCGGCTTCACCGTCGGCGCCCTCGCAGCGCGGTGGGCACCCTCCACTCCGGTGGGCTGCTGCATCCTCGCGCTCGTCTGCGCGTCGGCTCTGTTCCCGTACGGCCCCGTGTCCACCGTCGGGTATGCCGTGGTCCTGCCTGCTGCCATCGTCTATTCGCTACTGTCGTCCCGACCGTCCGATCCGACGATCACTTCCGTGGGCCTGCTGATCCCGACCATGCTCGCCGTCGTCACACTGTCCGCTCCTCCGGACCGTCCGTACGAGTTCGGATGGACGGGTAGTGCCGACCGGATTCTCGTTCTCGACCCCGGGACCGTGGGTTCCCGCTCGGTACTCGCGGTCGTGGTGGCGATGTGCGCGGCCGTCGTCGCAGCGGGGGTTGCAGCACGTGTCGACCGTCGGAACCACAAGCAGCAGAGCCCCTCCTGAGTCGTAGCGATCGGTGACACTCGAACGCCCATCAGCGGACCACCCGCCCCGCCTCGAGCTTCACGACCCGATCGGCCATGTCGATCACGAGCGGATCGTGAGACACGCAGGCGACTGCCACGCCGCGCCGGGCTTCAGCCCTCATGACGTCCCGAATGCGATCCCCGCTCGTCGCGTCCAGACCCGTCGTGGGTTCGTCGAGAAGCAGAAGATCAGCGCGACGCGCGAGGCCCTGCGCGAGCAACGCCCGCTGTCTCTGACCGCCTGACAACGCGGAGAAGGGCATGTCTGCGAGCTCGCTGATACCGAGGCGATCGAGCGCGTCGTCGACGACACGGCGAGACTCGGCATCGAGACGGCGCCACGCCCGCGTCCCGCCCCAAACGCCGACTGTCGCGACGTCCCGCACCGTCACCGGCAGTCGGTCCGGGACCGCCGCGCGCTGTGGAACGAATCCTAGTGCCCGCGTCGCGACTCGGGTGCCGGACGTCAGCGCACGCGTTCCCGCGATCATCTCCAGCAGTGTGGATTTGCCGGCACCGTTCGGACCTGCGATCGCCGTCACCTCTTTCGCGACGACATCGAGGTCGACCCCGTCGATGGCCACGTGTCCGTCGAACTCCACGCGGGCACTGCGCAGCCGAGCAGCGAGTCGGGTCGTGTCGATCTGGCTCATGGACTCACCTTAACGATTTTGGAAACCATTATCACTATCGTTACGATCCCAAGCGTGACATTTCAGGCGCTCATCGAGCCCTTCTCGCTCGCCTTCGTGCAACGCGCCCTCGTCGGGGGCGCACTCGTGGCGGTGCTGTGCGGGGTCGTCGGTACGTGGGTCGTCATCCGCGGCATGGCTTTTCTGGGAGAAGCCCTCGCGCACGGGATGTTGCCCGGGGTCGCCCTGGCGACGGTCCTGGGGGCGCCCGCGCTGGTGGGCGGCGCGCTCAGCGCGGTCGTGATGAGCCTCGGCATCGCTGCGCTCCAGCGTCGCGGATCCCTCTCCTACGACACGAGCATCGGCATGCTGTTCGTCTCGATGCTGGCACTGGGAGTCATCATCATCTCCCATTCGGGAAGCTTCGCCACCGATGCCACGTCCATCCTGTTCGGAGACATCCTGGCCATCACGTCCGTGGACATCGCACTCCTGGCCGTCGCTGTGGTGGTCGGCATGACGGTGGCCGCGGGCTTCCACCGCTCGTTGGTGGCGCTCGCGCTGGATCCCCGCATCGCGTCGGTACTGGGCCTTGCTCCCCGCGCGGCACAGGCTGCTCTGGTCGCCCTGGTGACGCTTGCTGTCGTGGCCTCCTACCAGGCTGTCGGCTCGCTTCTGGTCGTCGGACTCCTGCTCGCACCTGCCGTCGCCGCCGGGCAGTGGACCACTCGGATACCGACTCGAATGGTGGCGGCCGCCTCGATCGGTGTGCTGTCGGTGTTCGTCGGTCTGCTCATCTCGTGGCACGCGGCCACGGCGGCCGGCGCCACGGTCGCCGCGACGGCGATCGCGCTGTCGGGCCTGTCGGTGGCGGCAAGGGCGGCGACCGCGTCGATCGGACGCACGACATCAGCGCCGGCGCTCTCCGTCTGACACCGGCCGACCCGATTCACCCGAAAGGACACTGTGCGACAACACATCACGACCACCGCTCTCGCCCTCGTCGTCGGCCTGACCGCGTGCTCCACCGAGCAGGCTCCGACGATCCCCGCCGACGAGGTACCCGCCGAAGGCCACGGAGCGATCGCCGACGCCGCGGAACTCGCCGAGCCACGACTCGGCCTCACGACCATCGATCCCACCGGCTCGATCTCGCACCTGGACCTACTGGACGAATCGGTGTCCGACCTCGGCACCATCGGTGCACCCGAGGCGATGAGCACCGACGGACGCTACCTGTTCGCCGGGACGGACGCGGGAATCGAGATCGTGGACAGTGGCGTCTGGACCTGGGACCACGTCGACCACTTCCACTACTACCGCGCCGAACCCCGGCTTCTCGGCACCGTCGAGGGCGCCGGCGACGCGACCGTGGCCACGTCGAATCAATCCACCTCGGGCGGAACCGGGCTCTACTTCCCCGACTCCGGCGACGCCGTCCTGCTCGACACCGCGGCGTTGTCGAAGGGCGAGATCTCCGAGTCGTTCCGGCTGCAGAACCCGCCGGGAGACGGCATGGTCGTGCCCGTCGGATTGTTCGCCCTCGTCACCGACGGGGTCGGCCCCTCACGGACAGTCGTCGGACACACCTCGGACGGAAAGCGCACCGGTCTCGTCGAGTCGTGCCCCGACGCCGCCGGCACCATCACCACGCGTGTCGGCACCGTGATCGGCTGCTCCGACGGCGCGCTGCTCGCGTCCGCCACCGGAGACGAACTCACAGTGGAAAAGATCCCGTACCCGACTGACGTGTCCGCCCCTCCCGCAACGTCGTTCGACAATCGCGAGGGCCGCCCCACCGTCGCCGGCCTCGCCGGCGATCAGGGCATCTGGTTACTCGACACCCGCCAGAGATCGTGGACGCTCCTTCCCGCTCCCACTCGCTTGACGCATGTGTCGGCGGTCGACGACAGCGACGACCATCTTCTCGGCCTCTCGGCCGACGGCCGCGTGTTCGTGCTGGACGGAGCCGACGGTTCGGTCGTTGCCGAGACGGGCGCGCTCGTCGCCGCATCACAGGCCGCCGGTGAGACACCCACTCTGATCGCCGACCAGCAGCGCGCCTACCTCAGCGCGCCCACCGAACGGAAGCTGTACGAGATCGACTACGCCGACGACGCCCGCGTCTCCCGCACGTTCGAGACCGCGTCCGAACCGGCCTTCACGGCCGAGACGGGACGCTGATGATGCGAGGACACCCGACGGGCAGTCTCCTGGCCGCGGCGGCAGTGGCTGTGGTGGCCCTTCTCGCTGGATGTTCGGCGACAGCCGACGACCGTCCGGTGGTCATGGTCTCCACGAACATCCTCGGCGACGTCGTCGAGGAACTCGTCGGCGACGAGGCAGAGGTCGTGACGCTGATGAAGCCGAACGCCGACCCACACTCGTTCGAGATCTCCGCGCAGGAGGGCGCGCGTCTGCGCTCGGCGGACCTCGTCGTCTCGAACGGGCTGGGATTGGAGGAGGGACTACAGCAGCATCTCGACGCCGCAGCCGCAGAGAAGGTTCCGACGTTCGTCGCCGGGGACGTCATCGACGTGCTCGACTACCGGGAGGGCGACGCGGCGGGCAGCCCGGACTCCCACTTCTGGACCGATCCTGCCCGCATGATCGCCGTCGTCGATGCCTTGGAACCGGTGCTCGGCGATCTCGACGGAGTGGATCCGGCCACCATGTCGACACGAGCGGCCGAGTACCGCGGACAGCTGCAGAGTCTCGACGAGGAGATGTCCGCCTCGTTCGCCGCGATCCCCGACGAACGGCGTGCGCTCGTCACCAACCACCATGTCTTCGGTTACCTCGCTGACCGTTTCGACTTCGAGGTCGTCGGGGCGGTCATTCCCGGCGGCACCACCCTCGCCGCACCGTCGGCGTCCGACCTGTCCGATCTCGTCGATGCCGTCGACTCCACCGGTGTCCGCACCGTCTTCGCAGAATCGTCCTCGCCCGACCGACTCGTTCAGGCACTCGCCAGTGAAGCCGACATCAGCGTGGACGTCGTGCAGTTGTTCACCGAGTCGCTCACCGGTCCCGACGGCGGCGCCCCCGACTATCTGACGATGATGCGCGTCAACACCGAACGCATCGCCGCCGGCCTCTCCCCCTGATCGGTATCGTTCCCACACAGA
Organism: Rhodococcus sp. BP-160; assembly: GCF_019836205.1. NCBI lineage: Bacteria > Bacillati > Actinomycetota > Actinomycetes > Mycobacteriales > Nocardiaceae > Rhodococcus > Rhodococcus sp. BP-160. The sequence continues at coordinate 98,601 of NZ_JABUEK010000002.1, read as the reverse complement.
AAAGGATTCATATGCGTCTTAATCACTTCCGGCGGGCAGGCTCCACTGTGCTCGCGCTCGGCGCGGTCGTCACTCTCGCGGCGTGCTCCTCCGGAACCACGACCGCCGCCGACTCCACCACGAGCACCACCGCAGCGATGCAGGCCGGCCCTCGTGTCGCGGTCTCCTACGACGGCGGCGTACAGGTGCTGGACGCCGCCACCCTTGAGACCGTCGCGGACTTCGACTCCGAGGACTACACACGCCTCAACCTCGCCGGCGACGGGCGCAACGTCATGGTGACCACGAGCAAGGGCTTCCAAGTACTCGACACCGCCGCGGGCACCACGGACGCACCACAGCTCACGGACACGGTCTTCGAGGCGGAGAAGGCGGGCCATGTCGTCCGGCACGGCGGCAAGACAATCTTGTACGCCGACGGTACCAGCGACACCACGATCTTCGACACGGCAGCACTGGAGTCGAGCGACGGTCTCCCCGAGGTGGAGAGCATTCCCGGTGTGGAGGCGCATCACGGAGTCTCGGTCGTTCTCGAGGACGGCACGTTCCTCACCACCGTCGGTAATGCCAACGGACGCACCGGTATCGAGGTGCGCGATGCCGCCGGTGCGGTCATCGCGCGCAACGATCAGTGCCCCGGCGTCCACGGCGAGGGAACGGCACAGAACGAGATCGTCGTATTCGGCTGCGAGAACGGTGTCCTGGTCTACGACAAGGGCGAGATCACCAAGCTCGACGCTCCGGACCAGCCCTACGGGCGTACGGGCAACGCGTACGTCAGCGAGACCAGCCCCTTGGTCGTCGGCGACTACAAGAACGACGCAGACGCGGAAGGCTCACTGCTGCAGGCGGTCACCGTCATCGACACCGTGGCGAAGACGCTGGACGTCGTCCAGATGCCCGACGGTGCCGAGTACACCTGGCGCGGGGTCTCCCGTGGACCCGACGACAAGGCCTACATCATCGGAACCGACGGCGCCCTGCACGTCTTCGATCCCGAGACGCGCGAGTTCACCGCTTCCTACCCTGTCATCGGTGAGTGGGAAGGCCCCAGCGAGTACCAGGACGCACACCCCGGCATCTCCATCACCGGCGACACCGCCTACGTCACCGAACCGGACACCGACAGCATCCACGCCGTGGATCTGACCACCGGTGACGTCACCGTCAGCAGCGAACTCGACGTCACTCCGAACGAGTTCGTGGCCGTCACCGACTGATCCTGTCGTCACCAGGGGCGCGGTGTCAGCCGCGCCCCTGGCTGGTCGCGTGCGTCAATCCGCGACCAACCGCGCTGATCGGAAGTGTCGACCCACTCCACGCTCGCGTTGCCTGCTGATGACGTAGGAGCCCGGCGCAATTCCTGTCGCACCGTGTTCGGGATGAATCAAGTACGCCGTGACCTCGGTGTCGAGGATGCCCAACGCAAGGCCGTTCGGATCGAACACCGGAGTGGACCACATGCAGTGGCCTTTCTCGCAGACGAGACTGTGAGGGTTGCCGCCGGCAGCGCTGCGAAGCAGTTCGACGCCGGTGAGGGGCACGTCGTCGGACCGCGTGCCCCGAAATGCCTGTACGTGGAGGATCATCGGACGCGGCACGACGATCAGGTCGCCCTGAGCTTGAAGCCCGTCGACGACGGGTATCGACACGTCTCGATCGAGATAGTCGAAGACGTCGAGGCCGGTCAGGGCCGTGAGTGTGGACAGAGTCATGGTCGTGGTCATCGAAGTCACCTCGGGTCGGCGGGATGTGGTCACGTGCGGCGCACGAGACGGGAGTAGTCGTCGCCGGTGATGCCGTAGGTCCATCCGGCGGCGTCGAGTGCGGCCGTCATACCGTTCGGAACCGGCAACCCGTAGCGTCGCCGCCGACCGTCCCGCTCGACAGAACCGTTGACCACGAGCAGAATTCGGCCGTCGTCCACCCAGCTGGTCGGCGTGGCGTAGAGCGACAGCTGGGCGCCGGCATTTCCCGGATCGTCCGTCCGGTCGACGAGTTCGAGTCCGGCCTCGTCGATGTAGACGTCCCACCCGATGCGCTCTATGGCGCACCGTCGTACCTCGATGTTCCGTTCGCGTGCGATGCGCTCGACGGTGGGTTCGGTGATCACCCACTCGGGAACGATGGTCCCGTGATCGACATGAACGGATCGTCCGTCGGCGAACTGGACTGCGGGCTCGTTCTGTCCGTGCAGTCGCCGTTCGTTGTGCACCGCTCCCGGAAGAGGTTCGGTCTGAAGAATTCCAGGTCGCTCGGACATGACGCAGACACTGTCGAATGCCCACCACCAGCCGGTCGCCCCCGCGAGGGCTGTCTGAGTATCGAGGATGGCGTGATCCGTACCGCGGAAGGCAGAGATGCCCAGTGTGCGATGGATGTCGTAGTACGCGAGCCGGTGCGCTTCCTGCTGCCCGTACCACGCCACGCTTCCCGTCGGTCGCTGAACGAGTGACCGCACAGCGGCCGCCACTCCATCGAACAAGCTCGTGCGCAACGAATCCCACACCGCGATTCGCAGCAACTCGTCGGGCGCGATCCCCTGCCGCGCGGACTCCGCCAGTGGCTGCGTGCGTGCAGCCCAGAGGGAGCGACTGTCGGAAGGCCATCGTCGCGACACCCCGCCCGTGCGGTTGTCCATGCGTTCGCGTGACCGTGAGACGGTCGACGCGATTCGAGCGGCAGCACCGGACGTCAGGGAGTTCGTACCCGACAACTGTTCGGAGACAATCAGTTCGGCGCCAGCCGGTGGGGACGGTACCCACACGAACTCGGGACAACGGAACCCTGCATGCCTGTACAGATCCGCTACGGCGGCCTCGGCGGTCGGCCTGTCGGACGGCAGAGTGGACACACCCAGCGCGAGCCACGTGTCCCGCAACGTGGGTACGGATGCCATCTGATGAATCGATGACGATGCGGTTCTTGCCCTGACCGCGAAGGGTGTTGCTGCGGCGCTCACGCGAGGGTGGCGGTGTCCGCCTTTCCGGTTGTCATGCGTCCGAGAATGACACGTCCCGCGACGCAGCGCAAGAGTCGGTGCCGATACCCGCAGCAGGATCGGCACATTCGGCCGAAAGTTCTCCAGAGGGGCAGCGCACCGGACCTGTCATTGTCGAGCGATAGACCATTCGTGCGCTGCCACTCATTCGCCTTCGGCGTTGATGCGGCGTCGATACAGGCATACGGTGCCGTCATGGGAAATCCACGCACCGCCGCGATCGGCCTCTACCTGCTCGCGGTGATCGTGCGCGTGGCGACGTGGGGAGGCACGTCGGCGGCCGATCGCAGCGACGACGTGGTGCTCCTCCTGCTGGTCGGAGCCCTGGTCGCAGCGATTCTCTCGGTCAGGTCTCGCACGGACACGCCGTGACCCGCCCGTGCGCGGCAGCGGCGAGCACGATCTAGACCGATCAGTTGGTTACAGTGGTGCGATGTCGTGGACGTCGTCGCCCAAGGATTCGGTGCTGGGCCTCGCCGTCCTCCTGTACATCGGAACGGCATTGGTGGTGCCCATCTCGGTCGCCGCAATGTCCGCCCTCGGCGACGCTCCCTACGACGTTGTCCCCGGGTGGTTCGCGATGGGTGTGTTCGCGTTCTGCATCGGTGCGTACACCACGGTCTATGCCGCCTACGGGTTGTACCTGAAGGCGGTGTCGGCGCACAGACGGAGAACAGGGCCAGTCCTGGCGGCGCGCCTGGAGACCGGCGCAGTGGTCCTCGCATGGGTGTCACTCGTTGCGGGATTGACCTCCCTCGCACCGGGCGTCGCCGTCGCGAGCGGCCTTGTCTGCGCTGCGGTGTGTAGTGTCGCCGGCGCCGTCGTTCGTCGACGTGTGTTCGGACAGAGCGAACGCCGTACGTGACGCATCGGTGCGTCCGGGCACTCCGGCTCTACTGTCCTTCCGACACGGTGGCATTGTCCAGGGCCGCGGCGAAAGCGTTGATCGTTTTCGTGTAGCGCTGAAAGCTCCTGTTGGTGCCGTAGTCAGAAAGAAAACGATCCTGCGAGCATTCGCCGCCGATACGGGACTGACCTACGGATGCTGGCGGACACGCGCTCGAATGATCGTTGCGGCCGACCTTCTCGAGCGGGGACACACCTCGCCGACACGGCAGCAGCCGGGTTACAGCACCAGCAGCGGGTTCATCGCTGCCTTCGCCCACGAGTTCGGCGTGACACCGTCGCGGTATGCCCGGGCGAGGAACGAGGTCCGCTCGTAGTCGACCCGACGGGTAGTCGTCCACGACCACCCGAGAGATCTCGATTTCAGCGATCGCACCCGCACGGCGAGAACTCGGACCACCCTCGAGTACGCCTGTCGCCCGGTGAGCCGAACGGGTTCCCACGGTGAGATGCGGGACGGCGCAGAGTCAGTCGAACCCGCATTCCCACTCCTCCAGCCAGGGCAGCACGTCCGTCAGATCCTCGGTGACGATCGAGAAGGTCGCGGCCTGCCTGGCGGCGACACCGGCATTGAGCGCAAGTGATGTCGGGAGCACCTCGAACAGCGGGATGTCTGATCTGCTGTCGCCGATGGCACAACAGTGACGCAGCGGCACGCCCTGTTCTGCCGCGAGGGCAACCGCTCGGTCCCGCTTGTCGTACTCGTCGAAGTGCTCGGCCACAGTGCCGTCGAACGTCGATCCCGACATCCCCACGCGAGGACCACCGTTGGGCGTGAAGCCGAAACGTGTCGCGATCGAGTCACTGACCGGCTGCCACGCCAGCGACGCGAGAACCGGCTCTATCAGACGACTGCGGCACCACGCCGTCACCTCGTCGATTCCACTGATCAGCGGCAACTCCTCGAGCCAGCGGTCCACAGTGTCGGCATCGATGCCGCGCCAGCCCTCGGCATCGATGACACTGACCTGTTCATTCGTCAATTCGCCGGCGGCATAGCGCAGCTCGGCGTTGTCGAGCACCTTCTGGTGTCCCAGTCGCGCTGCCAGGAAACTGCCACTCGACTTCGAAGGGACCAACGTGCCGTCGATATCGAAGAACACCATGCCCCGCACCGTCACCCCCGCAAGATACCCAGTTCGATGCAGGATGGCGACGTACACGAGATCGTCCGAACGAACCCTCGACTGGGTGGGACACGACCGTGCGACGGACCGCCTGTCACCGACGACCACGTCTTCTGCCGAGCCTGCTGTGAGCGTCCGTCCAGCTCGGACGAATCGAGGACGAGGTTGTCCCGAACGTGAACTCCGCATCCGCAGTGTGTTTCCGGAAAGCCTTCATCATCGAGCGGTGCGGTTCGGTGGACACCATCGCATCGATCGCGTCGCGGTCGCGCCAGGCGCTCAGCGTGTAGAACTCTCGGCGTAGTGGCCGTGCGATCAGGGCGACACCGATCGCCCCGTCCGATCGGCGCACCTGACTATGTATGCGCAGCGATGCGACCAGGAATTGCGGAACATGGCGAGGGGACGCGAGTTCGAATCTCGACGCCATGACGACAGAGTCGTCGAGTTCGTTCCTGTCCTGTGGGCCTGCGAGCCAGGGCAGTGCAACCATGCAATCCTCCAAGGGCGGTAGCGAGTCGCCGCGCATGCGAACCGCGAACTCGATGGTCGGGTGCTCAGATGGGGCGCCCCACCGAGAACCGGCGCCAGGTGAGCATCGCGACTCGATCATTATGGACACCTTCAGTATCTATAATGGATAGTGCTAGTCTCTGATCGTGATGTCAAGGCTCCCATCATGAAGGTTTCCGAGCTCAGTACGCGTTCAGGCGTGCCCATCTCGTCGATCAAGTACTACCTACGCGAAGGGCTTCTCCAGAGCGGCGTCAGAACGGCGACCAATCAGGCGGACTACGGAGAGCCACACGTGCGCCGGCTCAGACTCATCCGCTCGATGACCGAGATCGGCGAACTCCCCCTCGCACGCGTCCGCGCCACCTTGGCCGCCGTCGACGACGACACGGTGACACTGCACGACACCTTCGGTGCCGTGATGCACGGCCTGGACGACGGTCTTGACCCACACGGCGCAGACCCTGACCTGACTGCCGCGCACGACGAGGTCACGGCATGGTTGACCGAGCGACACTGGCATTTCGATCCAGTTGCGCCTGCGCATCACCGACTGGCAGAACTGATCACCACGATGCGCCGCTTCGGGTTCCCGGTGTCGCTGACCGATTTCGACGCTGCGGCTGACCATGCCGAGGCCGCAGCCAGAGGCGAAGTGGCCTACGCCAGAGCGAAGGAAGACCGTGCGTCCGCTGTCGAAACCATGATCGTGGGTACCGTCGTCATCGAGCGAGTGCTACTCGAGATTCGCCGGCTGAGCCTCGAATCCGCCAGTTTCGACCTCGAGAATGCTGACGCCATGCCGCCGCCTACCGCACACCCGACCGACTGACCGCCTCTCGACCGAAGCGTGGTGAGAGTGCTGTGCTGCCAGCCCCTCCATGAGGCAGGTGACTCACCAGATCTGTGCGCAGGGATGGGGGTTCCTACTCTGTCCTCGGCTGCGATCACCTGCGAGCGTTACGCCGGCAGCACACACCTTTCTCGGGTGACGCGAGGCGACTACGCCGGGGGAAGAAATTGGAGGACAACAATGAAGATGTACCTGATTGCAGGGCTTGTCGTCGCCACCGTTCTGACGTGGACGGGGCTGGGAATCTTCGAGACGTCGTTGTGGACAGCGTTGGCCGTCATGGCTGCGTGCGAAGCTGTTGTCGCGGCGGTGCTCTTCGCGTCGAGGTGGCGCAACAGGCGGGCCGCGGTTGTCCTGGCGGTGTTGTCGGTGTACCAGTTCGGTCAGAGCTATTTCTACGAACGCGCCCAGTACACATCGAGTGACCCGGTGATCCCGATCGACAACTTCGGCGTACTGATTCTCAGCGGGATCGCGATCAGCCTGATCGCGGCGGGACCCTTTCCTCGGGACGTCACGGGAGCACAGCTTCGATGAAGCCCATCGCAATCGTACTGAGGGACAGCCCGCCGGTGCCGAACGCTGCCGCGGCGCAGACTGCCACCAGCACGTCCTCGCGCGACGGGACAGGCGGTTCGATGGTCTGGCTCATGAATTGGAACGGGACTGCCCAGGCAATCTCGATACTGTCGTGCGCCAGTGTCAGGTCGCCGAACGCGTTTCGACCAGTGTCCGTGGAGCCGTCGAGAAACCTGCTGTCGTTCACGGTCGTGGCAGCGAGGGTGAGCACTCGTCGATCGAACTCGATCCGGACACGGTAGGACTTCTTCAGGAGTCGCCCGGACCCGGGGATCATCACGACTTCGCGGCCGTCGACGAATGCTTCCAGGGCCGATTCGCTCCGCGTTCCGATAGGTGTGTCGCGCGTTCTCTCGCCTGTGCGTCGAATCGACGCGGTGGTCTGCGGCTCGTCCGTGTACACGGCGATGGTCTCATCGTCGGACCTCGTCACCTCGATATCGCCGTAAAGGTAAGTTTCGACACGGTACGTTCCCACATCGGTCCTCTCAGTACTCGAAAGTGCCATCGATCAGCATGTGGTCACGAGCCGATGTAGGAGTCTGCACGTGCGCCGTCGTCACGAGACACGACGGCCAAATTCCTCACGGCGTCACCTCGACCTGCCAGACTCTCCACTTGACTGAAACGCCGCTCTCGATGCTTCCCGCAGGGCGGTACTCGAGCGGCCCGTACAGCTCGGGAACACTCCATCCAGCGTGCACAGTCGGATGCCGTGTCACCTGCTGCACCACGTATCCCACGAAGTTCAGGACACGGACACGTCCGGTCGTCGGTGTTCGAAAGTCCGTCCACAAGTATCGATCCCACACGAGAGCACCCGTCAGAACCGCCTCACCGCCTGGTGCGTGTCCGGCGCCCAGGATCGTCGTGAATCCGTCTCCGAGGTGCGCGACACGCTCTACACCCCTCTCGACTCGAACGGTGACAATGGAGGCGGCGACCTCGGACACCACTTCCCGCGGTAGTCCGATCTCCGATGCACTCGCCCAATAGGTCGTGGGCGAACGCAGCGCGCCAGGTGTCGGGTCGTCCGGCCACCATTCCTCGTCGTCGAGCATGAAGACGGTCGTCATGGCCGGACACCCGCGTCACCGGTCGATGCCAGGCGCGCAACGGGCACAGGCACTCGGCTCACCGCTCCACACCTAGCCGCAGCCGTTCTGCAGCATGGCCCAGTCGAACCGCTGCCGCTGTTCGTCGACAGGCCCGGGGTCCGCGGGATCGAAAACTCCCCTGTTACGTGCCACATATGCAAGCGTAGGTCGTTCAGTACCGCTCCCGCTGCTCTTGCACAAACGAGAGGCGGTTCCGCCGTACCCTGGCTCTCATGTCTGGCCGCTCCGGTAGTGGTGGCGATGGCCGACGCCCTCGCGTCCGACCTGACGTCCCCGATGCACGACACCTTCACCTCTCCGCAGAGACACTCCGGTGACGTGACCGCCCGGGTGACGCGCAGGGTCTCCTACCGGCGCAGCCGAACTGGGGACCTGCCTCTCGCATCATCTGCGCGTCGCTGCGCGATGAGTAACGCAATTGACGAGCCCCGACAGTGCCAGACCACCACCGGGGTACAGAAGCATTGCGGGCGAGAAGATTTCGGTCGAGGAAGCGTGCGTGATCATCCACACGGCGCCGAACGCAGTCACTGCGAGCCCGATTGACGGTCGCGGCAATCTTCGTCCCCAAGCTCTGCTGGGCCAACCTGCTGGAGAACAACGCAGCCAGTCCAGCGAAGGCGCACAGGAAGATCGACCCGATGAACAGGCCGTCCAGATCGAGCACGCGGGCCACCGCGAACAGCGCCGCACCGATCGCGAGTAAGACCAGTTCCGCAACCGGGTCGCGGCGGGTACGCAGCGCGCCCATCACCGGCGGTCTCGTCGCGGCAAGACAGCTGGATGCACTGATGCGGTACGCCTGCCGTGGGCCGGGCTGCGGTGCGTGATGGTCTGCATCTGTTCCACGCTTGCACGGACTCACCGCGAGCGACAGCGTACAAACCCCTACAGATCCAGGCACTCGACACGTGCGACAAGCGCCGACCGACACTGTGCGCCAACCAGCGGCCTTCGCCACGATCCGGCGATGAAGAATCAGGTCGTGGGAGACTTGGGCGATGGCCCACGAGGACCTCGACGCCGCAGAGATTGCCACCATTCTGACCTCTGCCGATGCCAGCGATATCGCCAGATTGCTGACAACGCCCGCTCCGAGCTCAGTCGACAGACAGTGGGCCCGGGTGTCGGCCATTCTCGAAGCGAATATCGGCGTCAGTTTTCGCGGCGCGACAGACGCGGACATCGCGGCGGCAGAGAAGGCGACGTGCCCGTGGACCGACGAGGTGCGGAATCTCTACCACCACGCCGAGCCGACTCCAGAGCAACGCGGTATCGCTCTGATGCCACCCGGCTTCGAGCTCCTGAGCCTGAACAGGTTACTGAACGATCATCGACTGTGGATCGACTTCAACGCCAACCCGGCATTCGGGGAGCCCATCGACATGGACGAAGAGACGGCAAAGCCGGCGGGATCACCAGCGCCGATGATGCTGCCCGGGTTCGTGGCTTTCGCCAAGTCGAACGCCGACACGCTGTTCGTCGACACTCGGACAGGCCCCCTGCACGGGTGCGTCAACATCCACCCCGACGCGGACGCACCCTGGAAGCCTCCGCTGTGGAGATCACTCAGCGCCATGCTCGAGCAACTGGCGTTCTCCCTCGAACGCAACACCACCTTCGACATGCGCGTCACACTGTGGTCGAAGTACCAACCCTTCATCGAGGGCGCTCGCCTGGTCTGGGAATACCGTTGACGGTTGGCTCCCCGCGCGGAACACGACGCCAACCCGTCAGCTGCCCTACACAGCGTCCTCCTCAATCCAGCAGAGATCGTCAGAATGGTGCGTGACGGCCGACCTGCAGGCGTAAGTCCCGCGGTTTCAGCGTGATGGTCTCCTCCACCCGCAGAACGTAGCCGGGCTCAGGAACCAGGGTCCGCTGCTGAACAATCATCGCCAGAGCGACCACTATTTCGTGATACGCGAACTGACGACCGATGCACGCCCGCATTCCGGTGCCGAACGGCTTGTACAGGTCGGCAAGATTCGCCGGCACCCGCGACCGTTCGAACCGGTCGGGGTCGAACGCCTCGGGATCGTTACCCCACCCGGCGTCACGATGAAGTTGCAGCAGGACGACGAAGACCCACTCCCCCTTCTCGAATGGATGCTGTCCCACCCGCGTGTCCTGCCGCGCCTTGCGGAAGTAGCCGGGCGCCACTGGCCACAACCGCAGAGTCTCGTCGACGACGCGGCGCAGATACCGCAGCTTGCCCACGTCCTCGAAACGAAGCTCGCCCTCGGGTCGAATCAGCTCCACCTCCGCCCGCACTCGTTCCGCGACCTGAGGATGCAACGACAGGAAGTGGAGCGCGAAGGCCATCACACCGGCCGACGTCTCCTGCCCCGCCACGAGGAACGTCAGGATCTGGTTGCGAATGTTCTCGTCCGAGAGTCCCTGTCCTGTCGCAGGATCGACCGTGTCGAGCATGAGACCGAGCAGGTCGCTCCCACCGTCTCGACTGCCGCGCCGTGCTGCGACGATGTCGTCGACGATCCGGCGAACAGCCACCACGTCGGCCTCGTGCTGGTCGCGCTGACGGCGGAACACGATGGCCTCCACCAACGGATGCGAGTAGGCCGCGCGGTTGATGTAACGCAGCGCGCGCGAGGTGCGCGCAATCAGCTCGTGGGGCTCGGAGGTGTCGAACGACGCGAAGTCGTGCCCGAAGGCGACGTCACCGATGATCTCGAGAGCAAGTTTGTTGGTGTCCGCGGGAACATCGACCCAGGCGTCAGCACCGAGTCCGTCCCAATACGCTAGTAGCCGAGTGGTCTTCGCGACCATCGCATCGTGGTAGCCGCGCATCGACGACTGCGTGAACGCCGGCGCCAGGATGGCGTGCGCCGCAGCCCACGACGGCTCCGAGTTGTGGGCGGTGAACAGACCGTCCCCCGCGACGGAACGCAGGTTCCGCAGCGGCACACCGAGGAACTTGGCCCACGTCTTCTCGTCGTTGACCGCAGCCACCTCCGTGGGCCCGGACACGTAGGTGACCCGAGTGCCGACGACGTTGCGTTCGAAGATCGAGCCGTATTTCTGCGCGTCGCGCATGCCCCACTGGCTGGACTCCGTCACGTGAAGATCGAGTACGTCTCCCAGCACACGCAGGCGCCTCGGCGGATGCGGCAACCTTCGGTCGCTCGCTCGTATCGCACGCGTCGTCTCGAACGTGGTCATGCAGGCCCCCCAGCCGTGGATGAATCGACGAGTCCGGCAGCCGGCCCTCATCGGACGAATGGGGCCGCCGTGCTCGAGTGCTCCGCAGAAGGCTACGTCGATCGTCGCGCGGGAAACATCGGCGGACCGAATGCCGTTGGCTCCGAATCGAGACGACTTCGGGCGCGGTGGCGTGGGCGGGATCGGGCGGAACAGAGCCCTTGACGCGGCCTGAACATACGTTTAGCATCCTGAACATGCGTTCAACCGCCACCGATCGCGATCTCACAGCACGAGCACGTATCCGCGACGCCGCGATCGACGTGTTCGTGAGCGACGGCTTCGGTGCACCCATTCGCACGATTGCGGTCCGAGCGGGAGTGAGTCCGGGGCTGGTCATCCACCACTTCACGAACAAGGCGGGATTGCGTGCCGAGTGCGACGCGCACGTGCTCGACTCGACCCGGAATCGCACCGGCCGAATCCTGGGAGCAGATGGGAGCGACTCGTCCGGTGGCGCAGTGGGGGATGCGGTGAACGAGACGCTGCAGTCCATGGCCGAACACGGACCGCTACTGGTGTACGTCACTCGTCTGATGGCCGAAGGTGGGGATTCTGCCCGGACGTTCGTCGATCGACTGGTGGATGACGTGGAAAGTTCGATGCGGGCTGCGGTGGCGGCCGGAACCGTCCGCGCCTCTGTCGACGAGGCAGCGCGCGCCCGTTATCTCGTCACGATGGCGCTGGGGACGCTGACGATCGACATGGCGATGAATCCTCCACCAGACCCGAGCGACGGTGCCGCCATCCTCCGCGCCTACAGCGACCGCACGATGGTGCCCGCCGCCGAGTACGCCACCCACGGACTACTCACCGACAATTCGGCCCTCGACGCCGTCCTCGCTGCCCACGCCGCGGGTTCTCCGCTCGACGGAACAGGAGACAGCCGATCATGAACGATGCCGGCAATGCGATCGAGATAGCCGGACTGGTCAAACGATTCGGCCGACACCGGGCGCTCGACGGGCTGGACTTGACGGTGTCCGAAGGTTCGATCGCGGGGTTCCTCGGCCCGAACGGCGCGGGCAAGTCCACGACGATCCGCATTCTTCTCGGATTGGTGCACCGCGACGCCGGCACTGTCCGACTGCTCGGCGCAGACCCGGTGCGTGATGCCGTGAGTGTCCATCGGCGTCTGGCCTACGTACCCGGCGACGTCGCGTTGTGACCACGCCTGACCGGAGGAGAGACGATCGACCTGCTGCTCGGAATGCGCGGCGCTCGCGTGGACGCCCAGGCACGCGAGTCCCTGATCGAGCGCTTCGACCTCGACCCCACCAGACGTGTCTCGACCTACTCGAAGGGGAACCGTCAGAAAATCGTGTTGATCGCTGCGTTCGCGGGGCACGCCGACCTGGTCGTCCTCGACGAACCCACGTCCGGCCTGGATCCCGTCATGGAGAACGTGTTCGCCGAGTGCGTTCGGGAGATCGCCGACCAGGGAACATCGGTGCTGTTGTCCAGCCACATCCTGTCCGAGGTCGAGAAACTCTGCGACACAGTCACGATCATCCGCGCCGGGCGGACGGTGGAGAGCGGCACGCTGGCCGACCTCCGCCATGTCACCACCGTGCACGTGACAGCGGAGGTGACGGGAGACCCGGGGTCGTTGGCGAGAACCCCCGGCGTGAGCGACCTCGACGTCGTCGGGTCCGCCGAGACCGGTCGACGGCGCGTCACCTTCTCCGTGACCCGTGCGGACATGCCCATTGCGGTCGCCGCTCTCGGCGCTCTCGGCGTCGTGGATCTGACGGTGGCGCCACCGTCTCTGGAGGACTTGTTCCTGCGGTACTACGACTCCGACGGTGATCGTTCATGACCACGCTCTCCGACCGGCGCGACACTGCTGATCGCCCCGGCGACCGCCCACCGGGCCGGCTCACCGGAACCACGTACCTGCTTCGTCTCGCCCTGCGCACCGAACGATTCACGACCCCGGTCGGCGTCCTGGTGGTGCCGGTCCTGTACCTGCTGACCGCGGCGTCGCTCGCGCCTCTGTACCCGGATGCGACGTCGCGCGCCGCACTGGCCGACGGCTCGGCAGCGAACCCGGTCTTCCGGATCCTTCTCGGCCCGCTTCGCGACACCTCGGGCACCGCCCAGATCGCCGTCTGGCGGGTGGGCGCCTTCGCGCTTCTCGTCGTCGCGATCATCGTCGCCGCAACGGTGACGCGACACCCTCGCGGCCCGGAGGCCACGGGGCGGATGGAGCTCGTGCGGGCGGGCGCCATCGGCGCAGCGGCACCTCTGGCGGCTGCGGCGATCACCGCCATGGGGGCTGCGGTCGCGACCGGCGTGTCGACCGGTGCGGCGGCCGCACTGGCCGGAGTGCCCGCGCCGGCCGCGATTTTTCTCGCTCTCCAGTTCGTCGGCGCCGGACTCGCCGCGACAGGTGTCGCCGCGGTCGTCGACCAGGTCGTGACGACGTCGCGAACGGCCATCGCCACGTCGGCGGTCGTGCTTCTCACCGCGTACCTCGTCCGAGGGATCGGTGACGCCGTGGGCGGATTCGCCTGGATGACGTGGCTGTCACCTCTGGGGTGGGCCGAACGCGTGGACCCACTCGGCGACCGCGCCGTATCGCCGTTCCTCGCGTGCGTGGCCCTGTGTGCGGTCGGCCTCGGAGTTGCGGCAGCGGTCGTGCGCAGGCGTGATCTGGGTGCAGGCCTGGTGCAGCCACGACCGGGCCCGCCGGTCGCACGGTGGCCGATCTCGATTCTCGGAGTCACCGTCCGGACCATGGGAACCTCGCTGGTGCCGTGGACGTCCGGTGCCTTCGCCTACTGTCTCCTCGTCGGGCTGCTCACCGACTCCACCGACGATCTCGTGGGTGCGTCCGGGGCGACAGGTGACGTACTCCGAGACATCGGAGGCGGTTCCGCGGCCGCGTCATCGGACCTCGTCGGCGCGTTGATCGACACCGTCCTCGGCATCGTGGCGATCGCCGCGTCGGCTGCCGCGGTGTCCGTGGTCGGGCACCTGCGCGAGGACGACCGGACGGGTCGCGCGGAAATACTCCTCGCTACCGCCGTCTCCCCTGTGTCTCGTCTGCTCGCCGCTGCCGCCACGGCGACAGTCACGGCAACCCTCGTGTTGCTTCTGGCAGGTGTCGGGCTCGTCACCGGGGCTGCTGCCGTCGGCGGAGACGGCCCCGGTGTCGTCGACGTGCTCGTCGGAGCGGTGTCGCAGCTGCCGGCAACCCTTGCCGTCGCCGCGATCGCCTACGCCGCATACGGATTCGGAAGCCGGTGGATCGCGGTCGGGTGGGCGGCAGTCGTCCTCGACCTGCTGCTGGGGCCGCTCGGTACCCTCATCGGCGCTCCCCAGTGGTTGCGCGACACAGCACCGCACACGCATCTTCCCGCCGACGTCGGCGCGCCGGTTCCACTCACCGCCGCGTTCATCCTCGTCATCGTGGCCACAGCACTTCTGGCCACCGCATCGTGGGCTCTGCGCCGCCGCGACCTCGTGTGAACGCCGGACAGGGCGTCGGCGAGTGCACACCAGCGACACTCCCGATGCCTGACCTCACTGCGCCCCACGGACACGACGGCACCCCACGACCTGCCCGAACACGTCGACCACGGCGGCCGCAGCGATCGCCACGAGCAACATCCACACCAGCAGAGCCACGTCCGGGGCCCACCTGCCTGCCACCGACAACCCCGCGCCGGTCGTCGCAGACAGTCCGAACAGGATGGCGACAGCGGCCGCTGTCCCTACCCCGACCGCCACGACCCCGCGCACGACGGCGACTCTTATGGTCCGCTGGGATGTCCTGCCCGAGACGATGCGGACCGTGTGGACGCCGATGCCGACCACCAGCGTCGCGATGATCGCAGCGAGCGCTCCGAGCACGGTGGACGCCGAGGACTCGGGAAGCTCGCTCGTCCGTCCACCCGTCACCGACGTCGTCAGGTTCCGGCCGACGGCCGCGAGTCGATCGGCCTCGATCTCACCGTATCGGTTCGCCGCCAACACGATTGCTGTGTCCAGGGATGGAATCAGAGAGACGTAGGTGTAGTAGCCGGGCACCGCACCCGCATGCCACCAGACATCGTGGCCATCGATCCTCTCGTGGAACAGGCCGTCACCGTAGGTCGAACCCTGAGCCGTCGGCACCTCGCGATACCGGGCTTCGCCGTCGTGACGTTCCCGCAGTCGCCACGACGCATAGCGTCCCAGGTCATCGATGGAGCCGGCGAGGTAGCCGTATCCCAACCCCGCCGAATCGACACCGACGTCGACCGGGCGGGTGGAACCGAAGAACGGAACGTGTCCCCGCGGAACACTGTCGACGAACAACTGCGGGTCGGTGATGGCGTCACTGCCGGCGGGATCGAGTACGACGCGGCGCACGGCGTCCGCGTAGGAGGACCCTCCCGCCTGCTCGATCACAGCCTGCAGGAGCAGGTAGTTCAGACTCGAGTACCGGAACTCACCACGAGGACCGGCCCCCTTCGGCGCGTCGAGGGCGGTGACGGCGTCTGTCGCGGAACCCCTTCGGGTCCACTCGTCGGTGACGGTGAGGTCGTGCGGCAGCCCGCTGGTGTGATGAACGAGGTCGTCGACGGTCACTGCGGGGTCGGAGAGCACTCGGCGAGCCTGCGGGACCACCTCGACGACAGGGCTGGTGGCGTCGAGAACGCCCTCGCGCTCGAGGCCCCTCGCTGTCGCTGCCGCGAACTGCTTCGACACCGACCCCCAGACGAAAGGGGCCGACCCGTCGATGTCGTGACCGTCCCCGTCGACTCCCACGAATGCCGCAGACCGTGCACCGTCGCTGTCGACGATCCGTGCGGCCATGCCCGTGCACCGATCTCCGAGGCCCACCGAGTGACGAGGCCCTGCAACGACTCCTCGTCGTGCCCTCGACCGGCTGCTGGGCAGATCGACAGTGCGAGCAGTGTCAGGGCGCCCAGAAACACAGCAACCACTCGTCGTGCCGCGGTCATCGTCGTACTCCCGTCAGCGCTGTGGCCCGGTGCGTGGTGGACCACAACCCGGTCAGCAGCGCTGCGCCCCAGACCGTGAACAGCGGATCCCAGACCACGGCATGCCCGATCATCGCGGTCCGGTCGTACCCGCCGTCGGGCACGATGACGCCGGCGAGCACCCCTGCCGCGGACACCGTCGACACTGCGCCCCACACGGAAAGCACACCGCCCGCGCACCACCCGCACATGCGGACATGCCGATGACCGTGGCCTCGGACCCGCTCATTCACCCACGGGAGGACAGCAGCGCCGGCCTTCACGACAGCGACGACACCGAGCGCGAGACCGCTCACCACCGGTCGGTCGTCGGCCAGGGTCACCGCCCAGTGCCCCACCGAGGCGAGCTGCCATCGACCACCCACCGCCCAGTACGCGCTCGCGGCCGCATGCAGCAGCCCGGCTGCCGCAGCGAGGAGAAAGGCCACCGCCGCAGGCATTCTCATGCGTGTCGTTCCCGAGGGTGTCTGCACACGATCGACACTAGGAACGTTCCGCTCGCCCGAACATCCGGGAACACCCCGACCCCACCCTGAGACAGACGAGGTCTCGACCGACGAGGGACACCAGGAATGCCGTCTCGGAACCATCCCACCCGCACCAGTCGATCAGCTCAGCACCACGAGTTGCCGGGTCGCCCGCGTCATCGCCACGTATCGGTCGACGGCGCTGTCCACACCCGGCCCCTCGACGAGGACGACGAGATCGAACTCGAGCCCCTTGACCGACCAAGCGCTCAGAGAACGGATCCGCTCGGTGTCCGGCCGAGCCGGCACACCGATGACGCATGCCACGCCCTCACCGGCCGCGGCCCACTCGTCGAGAATCGCGTCCAGGTCGTCCACTCCGGCCTGGCGAACGCCCACCCCGGTGCTGCGGACCGAACGAGGCACGTTCGCGTCGGGGAGGACCGCTCTGATGACCGGTTCGGCCGCGGCCATGATCTCGGCCGGTGTGCGGTAGTTGACGTCGAGCGTGGACACCGCCACGTCGGTGAATCCGACACGCGCCAGCCGCGCCTCCCAGGATTCCGGGAAACCGCTGTGGGCCTGCGCCCGGTCACCCACCACCGTGAGACTGCCCGACGGGCAGCGGGCACGGACCATTTGCCACTGCGCATCCGTCAGTTCCTGGGCCTCGTCGACGACGATGTGGGAGAACGGACCAGCAAGCCGATCCGGTTCGCCCGTCGAGAACTCGGTCTCGTCCAGCACGTTCTGCAGGTCGTCGCCGCGGAGCATCGACATGACGCGAAGCTCCGAATCGTCGGACTCGACGAGATCGTCGACCACCGCGCGTCGGCGCGCACGCTCGGAGGCGATCGTCCGGGCACGGCGCACGCGCATCGTCGTCGCCCGTGGGTCTCCGAGGCGGCGACGAGCGACGTCCAGAAGAGGGAGATCCGCTGTCGTCCAGGGAGCACCGAGGTCTCTGCGGACCGCGGCCCTGTCGTCCTCGTCCAACCAGGGCGCGCACTGGCGTAGGTATGCCGGCACGGCCCAGAGGTCGGCGACGAGATCGGGAGCATCGATCACCGTCCACGACGACTCGACGCAGTCGCGAAGCTCGTCGATCTCCCGCAGCGACGACGTCAGCTCGGCGTCCGACACGTCGCCGGCGAGGCGGTCGACGACGATGTCGCTCAGCGCCGCCCAGATCTCCTCTCTCGCATCGTTGTGCGGAGTCTCCGCGTCGGGTGCCGCGAAGGCTTCCGCCCAGTCGGTTGCCCGGAGCAGCACTGCACCCCACTCGGTCTCGACGACCATGTCGTTCGCGGGCGGTTTCTCGTAGAAGCGGATCGCGCGATCGATCATCTCCGTCATCGACGCGGAGCCTTTCACCGCGGCGGCGCGTGGCGAGCTCTCTGCGACTGCATTCCGGCCCTCGGGAACCATCTCGTCGAGCAGGCACACCCGGACGCTGTCCTCGCCGAGATCAGGAAGCACGTCGGCGACGTACGACAGGTAGGGCTCGTGCGGTCCGATCACCAGGACCCCGCCGCGGTGGTGCCCGACCTGCGGATCCGCGTACAGAAGGTAGGCCGCACGGTGCAGTGCGACCACGCTCTTTCCCGTTCCGGGGCCGCCGTCCACCACACGCACTCCTCTGGACGGGGCGCGGACGGTCGCATCCTGGTCCGCTGCGATGGTGCCCAGCACGTCGCGCATGCGGGACGACCGCGCCGCCCCGAGATCGGCGACGAAGGCCGACCGATCGTCCAATGCCACGGCGCCGTGGGGGATCTCGGCGGTGAACACCTCGTCCCAGTAATCGCTCACTCGTCCTCCGGTCCACCGGTAGCGACGACGCCAGGCAACACCCATCGGACGTGCCGGGGTCGCGGCGAAGAACGGTGCTGCTGCTGGTGAGCGCCAGTCGACGAGCAGAGGATGACCGGCCTCGTCGAGAAGTCCGCGCCGCCCGACGTACACCGGGGCCGTTCCGTCCGCCGGCACGAGTCGCCCGAGACACATGTCCCGCCCGACACGACGCACTACGCGAATCTCGGCGGTGAGTCGGTGTGTCTCCAAGTCGCGTTCCATCGCGTCCTGGCCGGATCGGCCGGGGGCGACGCGAGTCCGGGCGAGGCGTCGTTCGAGATCCGCGAGGGACCGACGCAGGGCCGCGTCGATTCTGGCGAGATGTCGATCATCCGCCGCGATCGAGGCGGGGTCGGCCTTGGCTCGGCGGTGCGGGGGCAGGGCGAACACGGTGTCCACAGGTCGGCTCCGATCGGGGAAACGTGCAGGTCATGGCATCGAGCGAGCCATTCTGCGCCGACCGCGGGGGCTTGCCGCAAGCCCCACCGTGCGCTATACCTTGGAGGTGGAAGGGATCGTTCCCGTCAACGCCGATCGTCGCGCACCTCGGCCAGCCGCCTGATCGCCGACGGCCCCACTCCGTGCAGCGCGGACAACACCGCGAGGTCCGCCGGAAGGTCGAGCACCGTGCGATACCCGGCGTCGATCAACGCGCACGTCGCAGGCCTACCGATGCGGACACCGTCGAACACGGGCCCACGATCGGTCGGCGCGTCGTTCGTCATGCTGCTCACCGCCTTCCGCTCGTCGTCTTTCTCTGCATGGATCCATTCTGACGCTCCCCGGGACGACATAGGCCCGGCTGTCCCCAGAGCTCGCCCGGGCACCTGCTGCAGTATTCGCCCACAGCGCTTTCGCCGGTCCTCACCGATCTCCACGAGTGTCCGAGCCAGGACGATCGGTCACTCGTTCCACGACGCTTCCGGTGCGGATCCGGCGCATACTGTTCGCCATGGCGACCGTGGCAGACCATTTCGTGCAGACCCTGACCGAGAGCGGCGTGACCCACGTCTACGGTCTTCCGGGCGATTCGTTGAACGGCTTCACCGACGCGATCCGCCGGAACGACGGCATGACGTGGCAGCACGTCCGCAACGAGGAGACTGCCGCCTTCGCCGCAGCCGGTGACGCGGCGATCACCGGCGAACTCGCGGTGTGCGCCGGCAGTTGTGGTCCCGGCAATCTCCACCTGATCAACGGGCTGTTCGACGCGCACCGCAGCCGTGTCCCCGTGCTCGCGATCGCGGCGCACATCCCGCGCAGCGAGATCGGATCGCAGTACTTCCAGGAAACTCACCCCCAGAACCTCTTTCAGGAATGCAGTGTCTACTGCGAGCTGGTCAGTGACCCGGAGATGGCGGAACACGTGTTCGCGATGGCGATGCGGGCGGCGATCGAAGAACGCGGTGTCGCAGTGGTCGTCGTCCCGGGCGAAGTGCTGCTGGCGCATGCCGAACAGAGAAAGGCCACCCCGGCCATCCGCGCGACCACGTCCCACGTGCGTCCCGACGATGCCTCGCTCGACGAGGCGGCGTCGATCTTGAACTCGTCCGACAACATCACCATTCTGGCCGGCGCCGGTGTGGCGGGTGCGCATCGACAATTGCTCGAGATCGCCGGCGCGCTGCAGGCTCCTGTCGTGCACGCACTGCGCGGCAAGGAGCACGTCGAATACGACAATCCCTACGACGTGGGGATGACGGGGCTGCTCGGCTTCGCCTCGGGGTACCGCGCGATCTCGCATGCCGACGTTCTTCTCATGCTGGGCACCGACTTTCCGTACCGCAACTTCTATCCCGACGACGCGAAGATCATCCAGGTGGACATCCGTGGCCAGAACCTGGGCCGCAGAGCGACCCTGGACCTCGGGTTGGTGGGTACCGTCGCCGATACCGTGGACGCTCTGCTCCCCCGTATCCACGCGAAGACGGACAGCAAGCATCTGGACACATCGGTCAAGCACTACCGCAAGACACGCAAGAATCTCGATTCGTTCGCCGTGGACGACCGGCACCGCACACCCATCCGGCCGGAGTATCTGGCGCGCATGGCGAACGAGCTGGCCGACGACGATGCCGTCTTCACCGTCGACGTGGGGTCGCCTGTCGTGTGGGCCGCCCGATACCTGACGATGAACGGCAAGCGCCGGCTGCTCGGGTCGTTCAATCACGGGTCGATGGCCTGCGCTCTCCCGTTGGCGATCGGTGCGCAGACCGCTCAGCCGGGAAGGCAGGTGGTGGCCTTCGCCGGCGACGGCGGATTGACGATGGGCTTCGGTGAGCTGATCACGTTGATGCAGAGCGGTCTGCCGGTCAAGGTCATCATCTTCGACAATTCGTCGTTGAACTTCGTCGAACTCGAGATGAAGGCTGCCGGCATCGTCAACTACGGCACCGACCTGAAGAACCCCGACTTCGCTGCTGTGGCACAGGCTCTGGGGATGTTCGGCCGACGAGTGGAGAAGCCGCAGGATCTGGAGGCGGCTCTGACCGACGCGTTCGCGTACGACGGCCCCGCCGTCATCGACGTCGTCACCGCGGCACAGGAGCTCTCCATTCCCCCCAAGATCACCCTCGAGCAGGCAAAGGGGTTCACGCTGTACGGCATTCGGACGATCCTGTCCGGCCGGGCCGACGAACTCGTGGACCTCGCGGACACCAATGTCCGTCGGCGGATCTTCGACTGAGAGCTTTGCTGGCCGGACTGGCGTGATCCGATGCCACGGTCGTGGTCGACGCGCAACCATGCAGGCGTCGAGTGGTGAAACGTGCGCCCCAACCACGTTCTGCTCTGTGAACGGCGATCAACGGAAACCACGGCCGTCAGGGCTCGACCCGACGTGGCCGACAGACGTCAGGTCACGACGCTGCGCTGACGATCGAGTCGACGACAGAGGCGGGCGCCGACAACGGAGTGAAGCCGTCGCCCAGGATGCGCCGGCACCCGTCGAGTTCGATATGGACGTCGATCATGACCAACTCGTCCCCGATCGTGGACTGCGTCGAGGTGGTCGCCAGCGACGTCGCGCGTTCACCGCAGGGACCGGCGGGCTCGACGTCGATGAGGGCGGCGTTCCAGTCGAGGTACGGCTCGGATTCGTACCGATCCGCCCCGGTGAACATCAGATCGGGTCCGGCGGTGTCGAAGCGGCAGAACCCGGACGGTGTCAACGTCAGGTCGAGTAGCGACCGAGACCCCGGCACCGGTGTCGAGACGATCGGCGAGCACGAGTAGAAGTAGGTGATCCCGGCAGCATCGAGGCGGACGCGGTGTTCGGTGGCCTCTACCTCCGGGAGCTCGAGAATCTTGGCGAGTCCCAGGGTATTGTCCAGGCCGCAGTCACCACGCGGGTACGACGGTTGTACGGCGCGGCCGTCCACGTCGACGAGCCACATGTCGACCGGCGCCGCAGCGAGCACGGACGCCAGACATTCGGCGTCGAAGATCGAGCGACGCGTGGGCGGCCCGTTCAGCTCCCGCACAGCGCTGCCGAAGTCCCCGGCGTAGCGGCGTTCGACATAGGTCACGGTCCCGTCGGCCTCGACGTGGTCTCCGATACCGATGTCGCACACCACGGCTGCCACCGGCTCGAACCCCTCGGGCACCGTGCCCCGCGCCGGACGGGGAGCGAAGCTCTGCTGCGGCGGCGGGGCCGCCAGATAGCCGCCGACGTCCTGTGGCAACGCGCAGACGAAGTGATCGGCCGAACCGATCTCGGCGACCGACCTCGGCTCAGGAGTGGTCAGGACGCCGTAGGACGCGAGAGCAACCGTCACCACCAGAAACAACGCGAGTCCCACATGTCGACCGGTCATGGCCGGAAGCATCCCACCTCGCGCAGTCGCGGTGAGTCTCGCCGAGGACGACTCAGCGGCAGCTGACGAGGCGTTTCGAGGACCAGTGGGTCACTGCCAGGCGGGGACGTTGTGACGATGCAGCGAGCGGGTACGGCACTGCAGGCGCAGCGCCGCGATCTCGGGCGCCGACAACGCCTGCGCCACCGTCGGGTCGCCGCTGTCGAGGACACGAGCGAGCCGCTCGTGGAACTGATACCCGGGGACACCGAACGTCACGAGGATCTCCTCGTCAGGACCGCCGCCGTAGGGCAACCACCGACGCGCGAACTCGATCATCCCGCGAAGGCCCTCGGCCTGACTCGTGCTCATCGCACCATCATCGCGGCCGACGAGCCGTCCCACCCGGCGGTGAGCCGAGTCGACACCCGCTGTTCACCGCACCGCCACTCCGACTACCCGCGGAGCGGGCACCCCTCACTCGGCGCAGCCCCACCACGACCCGACCCGAGGAGTCCCCCGATGTCCTACATCCTCTTCGACACCCTGCTCCCCTACCTCGGTGAGCACACCGCCGCGTACTGGGCTCAGCTGCTGGTGATCACCCCGGTCTGATCGGAACCGTTCACGGCGGCAACCCATTGGGACAACCGATGATCCACCGTTCGTTCACCAATGCTCGGTACCAATGAACAGGCATTCCTGCCACCACCACACGACCACGGGAGCTCCCATGATCACCGACCTCGCAAGCTTCGTCGACTTCCTCGGCGCCCTGTCCGACATCTTCGGCGGCAGCGGCGACTTCCTCGACGGACTCAGCTTCTTCAGCTGACACACCCCGGGCCGATCTGATCCGCGCCGCAGCAAGCGCGATCCGATCGGTGAATGGCCGCACCGTGCACGGTCGCCCGCGTTCTGGGCGGCCGTGTATTGCTGTGCGACAGGTGGTGTCAGTGCGGTGCGACGGAGCGCAGTGCCTCTCGTGCGTTGCGCTCGACGAACAGCGGCACGAAGTCGCGCACCGAGCGTCCCTCGAAGCGGGCATACTCGGCCGCCACGGTCTGTTCGATGTCGTGTCGGCTCACCCCGGGCAGGGCGGCGGTGAGCCGGTCCTGCACCGCCGCGAGATGCTCCGATTCGTTGGTGGTTGTCATCTACTCAGAATCGACCTCGTGTCAGGACCGAGTCAAGGTTTCGACGATATTGTTCGCAGCAGTAACGATCACTCTGCTCATTCATTCTCGCGTCCGAGCCTGTCCACGCGGACGGTGCGATCGGCGAAGTTCCTCATCGACGACGGGGAACCGATCGTGCGGTGATCGCCCGAAGTATCGCCGCATCCGAACGATGCGGCGACGCCGAGATCTATGGCGTGCGACCTCGCCTGCACCGCCGCACCGAGCTACATTCTGGGGCGGGTCACGTGAGCCGTGCTACCTGGCAGCGCTGACGTCATCAGCGGCCGACTGCGGGTCGCCACTCGACGCGCCGGCGTCAGTGCCGGTGGCGATACGGCGGGCCAGCAGTACGGCGCCGACCAGAATCAGCAGGCCGTGAGCGATGCGAATCCACGGCGGAGCGAAGAACTGCGGTAGGAACAGGACGAAACCCGCCGCGAACACTGTGGCGCCGACGCCCCCGGTGCGCACTGCCAGCATCACGACTCCGGCCGCGATCAGCATCAGGCCGACGCCGAACATACTCACCTGGACCACGCCGTAGCGGATGGGGTCGGCGAGTTCGAGGAGATCCGTGTGGCCTAGGTCGAGGGCGTCTTGCCCCACCGCGTACAGCGCGAACGTCTCGGCGCCGTAATAGGGCAGCACCAAGGCGACACCGAGGATGACGGTCGTGTCGACGAGTGCACCCGCGTGCGCCTGGCGCGCGACGAACACCAGACACGTGAAACCGAGCATCGCAGCGACGTGAGCCGCTACCCACAGTGGCGATGCGAAGGCTCGGGCGCCTTCGCTGCCGACCTCGGTGGAGTACGGGCGCAGGGTCGCGTAGAGAGCGAACAGGAGTCCTGTGGTCACGAGCAGCAGGAGTGTCGGGCGTGAACGCATCGGGCTCCTCGGTCATGGAGAGCGGTGCTCTCGGTAGCCGCCAGTATGAACAGAGGCGATGATGACCGCAAGAGCGACTGTCTCCCTTCGGCGTCCTCACGATGCTGCGATCGACCTCGCCGCGAGCGTCTGACGTGCACACACGGCAATCAGGGCGCACCTCGACATCGAGATCGGCTGACCAGTGATCATTCACCGTTCATCTCGGCGACGCTCGCGCCGTCGATCGCTGCCTTGTCACCCGTTCACCGGTAGCTCGGCCGATCCAGTCACCGTCGTCACGTCTCCGTTTCACCGAGTGTGTCGAATCGCATCGCCATCCACGTCGTCCAGCTGCTGCCGTCGGACCGTTCCCAACGAGCCGTCATGTGCTCGGGGCCGGCTCTGATGTGGAACCAGCTACGAATGCCGTACCCCTCCAGAAGGAGCAGTTCGGAGTCGTGCATCGACAGCCGCGTGAGCCCGGGTTCGGCGGAATCGTCGAAGGCGTACATGAGCCATCCCCCGTCGGGGTGCGATCCTCCGATGACTTCGTGAACGAGTGCGTGCTGCGCGCCCACGACGACATCGACGTCGTGGGTGATCCATTGCCCGCCCGGCAGTATGGAGTACGTGTCCGTACCCGCTATCTCGCCGTCAGGTTTCCCGTGTCGATCCAGCACGACGCCTGAGCTTCGCCACCGGCCGAGGAGCGGATCCAGGAGACTCAGCGGGGGCGTCACCGGCCGCTCCGGACTGCGGCGTCCAGCGACGCCAGCGATTCGTCGAGGAAGGTCGGCGGAACCGCCGGGAGGCCGCCGATCTGCTCTCGTATCGTCGCGGGGGTATCCGCCCAGTCGTACGTGAGGGTCACCCGCGTTCCTTCGTCGTGCGGTGCCAGGTCGTAACGCCACCACCATCCCCCTGCGTCGAGGCCGCCGGAGGTGTTCTGCGTACACGGAAGCCACGCGATGTGGCGGTCTCGCTCGAACGCGGTGACGACGTTGTGCATCACGTACTCGCCGCCCGCTTCGTCGAGATACATGTTGATCGCGAATGATTGTCCAGGACCCACGATTCGGGCAGAGTCGACGGCGCCGCGGACCCAGTCGGTCGGCTCGGTGTGTTGGTGTTTGTCGGGGTCGGTCAGAAACGCGAAGATGTCCGACGGTGACGCAGCCATCGTGCGGTGCGAGATGTACCGCTCGGTCCCGGACATCGTATCGACCAATGACCGGGACAGGATCACGGTGTTGCCGGCGGGGTCGGTGAGCATGGCGAGCTCGAACTGCCCTGAAGGGACCGTGAACTTTTCGGCGTCGATTCCGCGAGAGCGGAGCTCCGACAGCGTGCTGTCGAGGTCGGGCACGCCGAGGACGACATCATGACCGCCGGCCCGTGCCTGGTCGAGGTAGACCTGAACTCCGCGTCCGTCGCCGAGGTCCCATTCGGCGTCGGGGTCCATCGGCCGTCGATCGAACGTGCGGCCGAACAGTTTCGTGTACCAGTCGATGGCGGCGTCGTGATCGTCGACGAACAGGACGGCCAGGGTATCCGTGATCTGCATGCTCATTCCTTTGCATCGGTCAGCGTCCAGGTTGTGACCGATCAGCGCCCGGAAACTCATCACACCGCAGCGACGTGCTCCGGCGTCATCGGTGAACCGTGGAAGAACGAGGCCAGGACGGGCCACAGACAGTGGGCCTCTCACCCCTCATGCGTGGGTGTTCACTGCGACTGTGGCTCCGTCTGCGTCGATACCATCTCTACCTCACTCGGAATACCGGGTGGTCAGGTAGAAGTCGATGGTGGCCTCGACCGCAGCCGCGACGTGGTCGGGGTCGCCGCCACCGGCGAGGTGGGCCTCACCCCAGGCGGCGGCGCTTCGGCGGGTGAAGTCGGCACCGGCGGGTGATGCCGCGAAATTCTGATGGTCGAGAACTGCGCCGTCGAGAATCGAGGCGAGGGCGAGGAGATGCAGGTCCCAACCGACGCCGCCGGCACCCGGGCCGTAGGTGGGAAACATCGGCTCCCCGACAGCGATGGAATGGACGAGTTCGAACTCGGTGCCCCCTAACGAATCAGGCGCCAGGCGCACCTCGACCTCACTCGTACCAGGCCACTCGTCGGCGCCGGGGCCGAACATCCAGGACACCCGCAGTATGCGCGGTGGCTCGCATCGGATAATGTCGCCGTGCTCGCCGCCGTCCAGCTCGAACACGCCCCCCGGACGCAGGTCACCCGTGACCGGTTTCATCCAACGACTCAGGCGTTCCGGATTCGTGATGGCGTCCCACACGTCGTCTGGATCCGCGTCGTAGCGACGCGTCAACTCCACCGTGTAGGCCCCACCGGCAGGAAGTGTGGCCGTGCCCATCGTCCGGCGGGCGGCGGCGAGTTCATCGAGTACATCTTTCATCGTCCTACTCCTCACGGTCGGTCATTCTTGTCGACCCAGAACCTTTCTGGGCCAGCGGTGAGTGGTGTCTGCCAGCGGCGCGGCGACCACGCGCGAGCTCGGTCTCCAGTGCGTCGAGTCGTTGATCCCAGAATCGACGGAACGGACTCAACCACGCGTCGACCTCCAGCAGCGGCGCGGACTCCACGGTGTAGTACCGACGAGTCCCCTCTGCCCGGACCGACGAGAAGCCGTGCTCGCGAAGGACACGAAGGTGCTGGGAGACGGCCGGTTGCGACAGCGCGAACTCGGCTCTGATCACGTCCGTGATCGCGCCCGACGTGCGCTCACCATCGACGAGCAGTTCCAGGATGCGCCGACGAACCGGGTCGCCGAGGACGTCGAACGCGTGCACAGGCGAACTGTATCAGTGCTGACTTATATATGTGACGGTCGGGTTTTGCGGAGCGTCCGACTCGGAGGAGTTGCTCCTGACGCGGCGTGAGGTTCTAGCGTCATTGGTGTGAGCGAGAATGCAATCCAAGAGGGCTCGGGCGAGGTGTGGAAGGTGGGCGCCTTGGCGCAGCGGACCGGACTGTCGGTGCGTGCGTTGCACCACTACGACCAGATCGGGTTGCTGACCCCCTCCCAGCGTTCCACGTCAGGACACAGGCTCTACAGCGCTACCGATGCTGAACGGCTGTATCGGATCCGCGTGTTGCGGCGCCTGGGTTTCCCGTTGGACCACATAGCCGACCTGCTCTCCCAGTCGCAATGGCAGCTCGAACAAGCCGTCGCCAACCACCTCGTCGATGTTCGACGTACTGCGTCGGTCGCGACTCGACTGGTCACGCGGCTCAGCGACATCGCCACGGCCCTCCAGGCAGTGGAGGGTCTTTCCACCGAACAATTGTTCTCCACGATCGAGGAGATGACCATGCTCGAGACACCGATCCGCGAAACGACGTCGATGCTGGTCTATGACGACCTGGCCGCTGCCCACGATCATCTGGTGCACGTCTTGGGCCTGTCGGCCGGCCCACTGCACGTCGACGACGACGGCGCCGTGGTGCACGCGGAGGTGCGCGCCGGTCACCACGTCATCTGGCTGCACCCCTGTGGTGAGGGCTATCAGCCTCCGGCGCGACTGGGGGCCGCCACAGGCATGACAGTCATCGTGGTCGACGACGTCGACGAACATCACCGGCGCTGCACCGCCGCGGGTGCCGAGGTCATCGAGGAGCCGATCGACCAGCCGTACGGGGTGCGGGAATGGGGCGCCCGCGATCCGGAAGGTCAGCAGTGGTTCTTCCACTCACCACCCCTATGAAGGACTCCGACCGGTGCGTGCCACGGAATCACGCCTCCCGAGTACCCTCACCACAGCATCGCCTCCCTCCACACGACACGAGCTCGGCCACCGTTCGACAGGACGAGTGAATCGAGTCGTTCTCGAACACAGGGTCGTTCGATCAGCAGTGAGGGAGAACCGTCCGCAGTGCGGTGCCGGCATCGGCGGCATGTACGACGCTTCATCAGGGAGGATGGGCGGGGCACTGGCGGCCTCGACGAGGCTGCCTCGACGCAGATTCATGCTGGATCGCGGATGTCGGGAGTGCCTACGATGCGGGTATGAGCATCGCTAAGCCTGCCGTCGTCTCCGCCTCCGAGTGGGAGTCCTCCGTCGCGGCCCTCAGGTCGCAGGAGGAGCGTCTGGCCGCCGTCCTCGAGGAGACCGCGGCGGCGCGCAAGCGGATGCCGATGGTCCTCGTCGAGGACGAGTATCTGTTCGAGGGGCCGGAGGGCGTGGTCCGGCTGGTGGATCTGTTCGAGGGGCGCAGCCAGCTGATCCTGTACCGCTTCTTCTTCGAGGAGGGTGTCGCGGGCTGGCCCGATGCCGGATGCGCGGGCTGCTCCTCGTGGGCCGACGGGGTCGGGGACCTCGGACTCCTCCACGCCCACGACGTCACCTTCGCCATGACGTCACCCGCGGAGCAGCCGCAGCTCGCGGCATACAAGGCGCGGATGGGGTGGGACGACGTGCCCTGGTACACGATCAGGACGCCCTCCTTCACGAGCGACTTCGGGGCGACGGAGTGGTTCGCGCTCAACGTCTTCCTCCGTGTCGGCGACAGCGTGTACCGCACGTACTTCCTGCAGAACGGAACCGTCGTCGGCGATATCGGAAGCGTCAACAGCCTCCTGTCGCTCACGCCCTACGGCGGCCAGATCGAGGGCGAGGACGTTCCCGAAGGGTGGCCGCAGGCGCCGCACGCGTTCTGGATGCGCCGTCACGACGAGTACACGGAACCCGCACCGTCCGCTGCGAGCAGACCTTCCGAAGACTGAACGCGCGGAGGTCGGGCGAGGGGCGACGGAGGTGCGCGCGCAGCTTCATGCTTCCCCCCGGGGAGGCAGTAAGACACACGTGGCGTTTCAGGGAATGACGCGGAGACTCGAAGTCAACGGGCTGTAGATCGTCACCCCGGCACTGGTAAGTGCCTCTCGAAGCTCTGCGTTCGGCTCGCCGCACACCTCGCCGGTCATGACGCATACCTCTGAGAGGGGCTCCATCATTCGGCCGATGTTGCGCATGTGCTCCAAGCCGGCTGCCGAGTCACGATAGCGCTCATGCACGAACGCCTCTGTGCCCTCGGCGTTCAGATAGAAGCAGTACTCCAACGTGCCGGTGTCGAGGTCGCGGACGATGTCGACGCACTCTCGGGCGAGTTTCTCGAATTTCTCGAGCCCACCATCGAAGATCTGGATCCGCGAGGTCCCATGCAGCTCGTCGGCGGCAAGGCGTTCCGGCTCGGAGGGCTGCCGGGCGGGCTCGTCGTGCTCTCTGGAGCTCTTCATGGTGGAAAGCGTAGTGGCCGCGATCACGCGGGGCGATGAGCCGGTACTGCGCCGCCACCGCTGTGAGGTGCTCCGATTCGTGGGTGGTTGTCATCTGCTCATAAACGACCTCGTGTCGCGAATGAGTAAAGATTCCGACGATATTATTCGCACCAGTAACTATCACTCGGCGATCAGAGCGAACCCCGTGCGCAGGTTCTCCGACTGCCGGGTCACTTCCCGTGCTTTCCGCTTGTGAGCCTCAGCCTGTTGCTTGTGCCACGTCGAGAGCATTGTTGCCTCGCGCCCGAGCTCCGGGGGCGAGCCGGCGGGCGCCATCCAGCACTCCGACGCCCCTCCCCATTTCGCAGAACAGCCAATGCGGTCAAGGTGCGGTGCCGTCGTGCTGCATCCTGCGGCCTGACAAAGTCCGCCCGAGGAGAATCTGAGTTGTGCTGCAGCTACCGTTGCTGCCGCACCCAGACTCCGGCACGCCTCATCCAACACAGTCCAACCACGTCCGGAGCGCTGCGGCAAACTCGATGGGCCGGCCCGTCTGACCGTACTCACCACCGAGAAACCCCTGATGTCCGCCGGGGAAGACGACAGCGTCCTGGCCCAACAGACGGGCCACCGCATACGCTGCACGACCGGCCATCTCGCCGTCCTCAGGCCCACCGGACTCTTCGCCTACCGCGATGACGATGCGAGTCGACGCTGCCGTCAGACGCTCCACGTCGGGCACGTAATCGACGCCCAGTCCACGCATGTTCGACATCAGCGGATCGGTACGAGAACCGTCGTCCTCGGTCGGGAGTCCGAACTGCGCCGGGTCCGGCGCCGGCCCTGCGAGGTACGCCTCGTCGACAGGACCGCGGTGCATCACCAGGCGGATGAACTCGGCCATCGCCGGCCCCGTCCCCGCCGCGTCGTAGGACTCCACCATGTGCGTGCAGGCAGCCGAGATGTGGTTGTGGTCAGCGAGTGCACCACCGGCGGGTGGCTCGTGGGCGACGAGAGTTCGGATCGCGCCCGGCCGGCGTTCGACGCAGACGAGGGCGTTGACCGCGCCGCCGCTCGACGCGAACACGTCGACAGGTCCGGACCCCAGCGCTGTGATCAACGCATCCAGATCGGCGGCGTGCTGCCACGGCGTGACCGCAGCCGTGGGTTCGCCACAGACGCTGCGGCCGGTGTTGCGTGGGTCGTAGGTCACGACCGGTCGATCGATGAAATGCGTACGGAGCGTAGTGAACCCACTCGCATCCATCGGTGAACCGATGAGCAACAGGGGTGTATCCGAGGTCAGTGGACCATGGACGTCGTAGGTGATGGTGGCGCCGGAAACGGCGAGCGTGTGTGTAGTCATGCCGTGTCGACTCGGGTGCGCTGCCGAACTCATCACCGGACAGGCACGCCGTGTCGACGTCACATCGGCACCTCGCCGTCAGACCTGTGGTCCACGGTCTCGGAAAATAGTAGTGAGTAGCATCTGAACCAGAAGGGACTCGAACCCCGGACCCAGTGACTGTCCCCGGCCGAACTCGGTAATCCAGTGGGACCATGAATCCCACCTCAGTAGCGTGGATCAAGAGTCACATGACCATGTGGGACCATCACGGTTCCGATGAGACCGCAATAGCAGTCGGGAATCATTGCTGTCAGTTACCCCGGTCGCACGGGCAACGGCTTTCATGACGAGACGGCGCACAACCTTGTAGGTGAACGACGAGCGGACGAGGACGCAAGGGCAACCGCGCACACGGAGACCTCACCGAATTTGTGCCGCTGCACACCCTTGAGCTGCGCATTCTTCGCTAATCCGAGCTCGTGTACCGTCCCCGCCATGCCGACGCACCATCGATCGGTCGACGGCAATGCCGACCAAGTGGGCCACGACTCGGGAACGGATCCGCACATGCCACTCTCCACCGGACGCGAACGCCAAAACCACATCTACACAGCGGGGGTGGCCGGACGAACACCGACTGTTCCCACGGATTTCCCGGGATTGGAACGGCGTGCACTCACGAAGATGTCCGACCGAGCGCGTGCCTACATTGCGGGTGGGGCCGGCTCCGGCACCACGATGGACAACAACCGCCGCGCTCTCGACCGGTGGAACATCGTGCCTCGGGTCCTTCGGGACGTGTCTGCGAGAACCACCGAAAGCGAACTCCTCGGCCTCACGCTTCCGGCACCCGTGTTGTTCGCTCCGGTCGGAGCCGGGGGCGCAGTGCATCGACAGGCAGATCTGTTGATCGGCCAAGCCGCCGCCACACTGGGACTTCCCTACATCTTCTCCAACCAGGGGTCCGTCGCGATGGAGGAGGTCGCTGCCGGCATGGACCGGATCGCGCCCGGGTCCCCGCGGTGGTTCCAGCTCTACTGGTCGACCGACGACGACCTGGTCGATTCCCTGCTCACGCGGGCCGAGCGCTCCGGTGCCAGTGCGATCACGGTGACCCTCGACACGACACTGCTGGGATGGCGACCACAGGACCTCAACCTTGGGTCGCTACCGTTTCACGTGGCATCGGCATCAGCCAATACACCTCGGATGCTCGGTTCCGTTCGATCGTCGCGGAGCGCCTGGCGGCCGGCGCCGAAAAGCCGAATCTCCCCATCACGGGCCCGTCGAGTGCACTGTCCGCGCTGTCCACCCTGTTCTCGATCGCACGGAACGCACCGGGCAGCACCGTGGCCAATCTCCTGTCGCCCGAGCCGCGCACCGCGGTGACGACGTTCACCGACATCTACTCGCGAGAAAGCCTGAACTGGAACGATATCGCCGGACTGCAGGACCGCACGTCCCTGCCGATCGTCTTGAAAGGCGTTCTGCATCCCGACGACGCCCGACGCGCCGTCGATCTCGGCGTCGCCGGAATCATGGTGTCCAACCGCGGGGGACGACAGATCGAGGGAGCGATCGGAGCCGCTGACGCTTTGCCGGGGGTCGTCGACGCAGTCGACGGACGCGTGAGGGTGTTGTTCGACTCCGGAATCCGATCAGGGTCGGATGTGTTCAAGGCACTCGCCCTGGGCGCCGACGCCGTGTGCATCGGCAGACCGCACATGTACGGACTCGCTCTGGCCGGTGCCGCCGGTGCCGCCGACGTCGTCGCCAATATCGTTGCCGAATTCGACCTCGTCATGGCACTCGCCGGCCACTGCTCACCCGACAGCATCGATCGAGACTCCCTGTGGCGAGCACCATGACACGATCGAGTGCAGCGCAGTGAGCCACGACGGAGCCGCGGCGCGAACCCTACTTTCCTCGCGAATACAACAGACCCTGGACGGCGAACCGCCGTCCGGCATCCCGGTGTGCCGATCACTCGCAGCTCAGCTCCGATCATCAAGGCGATCGCCCACAGACGGAACAGCAAGACCACCCAAACGCACTGCGAGCAAGGTCGTTCGGGCCGCGGCCGAGTGAATACAGGACGCCACCATGACCACGCCGACACCCTCGGGTACGACCGGACCCCAGCGACGTGTATGGAGACGACGTACCACATCTCGTCTATTGGTCCTCGCCGTCGTCGGCGTTCCTCTCACCGTCCGACAACGCACTGTCGCAGACAAGCGCGCCCAGGCCTGGCAACGCATCACATGGTGCCTCGAACGCACACCAGTGACAACGGCGACGAGGCCGAACTCGGCCGGGACATCTACGCCACGGTCACCGACTCGGCGCTGACCACCAGGACCGAGGAAGACGTTCTGGTCGCTGTCACCGACCGTGCAGCGGCACGGCGGGCGCTGGTGCCGCCGACCGAAACCGAGGACACTGACAGCCAGAGCGAGCAGCAGGAGGACCCCCGATGACCGCCACCGAGGAACGCAGTGACCGACCGGCCGAGCGGCCCAGGGTGGCTGCTGCCGCTGCCCGCGCCTCCATCGCCATCCGCGAGCGAAGCGGACGAGAGGTACCGCAGTGGCTTCGCGACACTGCTGCCGGCCGTCCCACCACGCCACCGCCTGATCTGACCTGACCTTTCAGCGGTGCAGCGGCTGCGTGGAAGGTGAACACCAACTGGCGCAGCAGGCGTAGAACACTTGTCCTTCGCTGTGGCGTTGCTCGGGGAACCGACCGATCAGCGCGCTCAGCCCGAGAAGGGCTGTACACGGTCCATCCGTCGCTGCGGCGTATCGCCGCCGTCTCGATACCACGACCTCGAAGCTGAGAGGCTCGGTCATGGAGTGTTTCTCCCGGCTCGGTAGAGGTAGCTGTGTCCGGCTGTGCTGCGCGAGGCGGTGCTCACCGAGCTGGGTTGTGTTCTTGTCCCAGTTGCCGCCCCGGGTGCCAGGTTGCGGGGCGGCATAGCCGTCGAGTGTCACTAAAGGTCCGGGGTTCAAGTCCCTGTGGGCGCACCACAAAAGGGCCCCTGATCAGCAGCCGTGCCGATCAGGGGCGCGGAGAGGTGGGTAGCCCTGGGAACAGTTTCTCGGTCGAGATGGTTGACTTGTAAACTAAACCAGGGTCGACGTCGTGGCCCCGACCGAGAGGTTCAGCAATGCATGTAGGTGTGGACAGCTTCGTGTCCTCCGTAACCGACCCGACCGACGGCCGCGTGATCGGCGCTGCCGAGCGGATGGAGCATCTGCTCGAGGAGATCACCCTCGCCGACCGGGTGGGTCTCTACTCGTTCGGGATCGGCGAGCACCACCGCAGCGAGTACTACGATTCCGCTCCGTCGATCATCCTGGCGGCCGCGGCAGCTCGCACGGAACGAATCCGGCTGGGCAGTGCGGTCAAGGTACTCAGCGCGGACGATCCGGTGCGAGTTTTCCAGGAATTCGCCACCCTGGATTTGATCTCGAAGGGGCGGACGGATCTGGTCGTGGGCCGCGGCTCGTTCACCGAGTCGTTCCCCCTGTTCGGTCTGGACCTGGCCGACTACGACTCGCTGTTCATCGAGAAGCTCGAGCTGCTGCTGCAGATCCGGGACAACGTCGAGGTGACGTGGTCGGGCAAGCACCGGCCGGCGCTGACGCGGCAGAGCATCTATCCGCGTCCGATGCAGGATTCTCTGCCGATCTGGGTGGGTGTCGGTGGCAGTCCCGAATCATTCGCTCGCGCAGGTCTGTTGGGGTTGCCGCTGATGATCGCGATCATCGGCGGTGAGCCGCGCCAGTTCGCGCCGCTCGTCGATCTGTACCGCCGCGCGGGTGCGCAGGCAGGTCATGCGCCGGAGAAATTGAAGGTGGGCCTGCACGTGTTCGGGTTCGTCGCGGAGAGCACGCAGGCGGCGGCGGACACCATCTACCCCGGGTGGAACGAGATGTTCACGAAGATCTCGCGGGAGCGAGGATTCGCGCGACCGACCCGAGCGCAGTTCGATGCCACGTCCGGACCTAACGGTGCCTTTTTCATGGGTGACCCGCAGACGGTGGCCGACAAGATCGCGCGAGTGGGCGAACAGCTCGGCGGTGTGGATCGGCTGTCCCTGCAGATGACCAATCCCCGCTTGGCTCACAGTGATCTGCTCCGCGGCATCGAGCTACTGGGAACGGAGGTCGCACCGCTGGTGGCCGATCTCCGACCGTGGGCTTGATCATGACGAGCTAGCGGACCTACGGCCGGTTCTGCGTGAATGCTCGGGCGTGTTCGACCTCGATTTCCAGCCGACGTAGATTCCGTGGATCTTCGCCCGCCGTCCAAGTTCGGACGGCGGGCTCTGACGCGAGATTGCATTATGCCCCGCCCGGAAAATATTCGATTCACAGTCGCCGATCCCTCGACCGGTAGGGCCGGCCTTGTCTCAGGTGCCGGGTGAAGAACCGGTCCGCCTCGTCGCTGGCGTATTCGGGGACGCCGACGTGCCCACCCTAATCGGCGTGCAACATTCGGTGGTGGTCCACAGTGCGGTGATGAGCTCGTCGCCCCCGTTCGAGTCGGAGATCGGAGTTCGACGGTGTAGATGTACGGCAGGGGCGCTCCCACGATGCACAGCAACCCCCACTCCGCCCGGGGGACGATGTCGCCGTCCGAACTCTCTGTAGCGGACGGTGGCACCCCAGGCGTCGCAGTGGGCGCGAGCAGCCTGCACCGCAGGTCTATCGGACCCGGTACAGACAACTTTGCAGCCGCCTGAGCGGGCACAATGCGTCGTTCGATATGGCCGAGAAGACCCGAAACCTCGAGTTTCGAGTTGCAGTCATGAATAAGTAGTGAGTGGCACCGAAACCAGAAGAGCCCCTGACCAGCTAACTGCTGATCAGGGGCCCTTTGTGGTGCGCCCACAGGGACTCGAACCCCGGACCCAGTGAGTATGCCCGGCGAAACCCAGGAAGCCGAGTGGGACCACGAAAGTCCATCTGACCAGCAAAGATTAAGAGTCACATGACCAGACGGGACCACCACGATCCTGGTGAGACCAGAACGAAAGTCATGAATAAGTGATGAGTGGCCTGATGAGTGTCGAGTCAGCACTCAAACCAGCAAGTCACCTCGGGGAAGAGATCGAACAGCTCACGAGAAGAGCGGTTCGCCGCCCATCCGCAGTGACAATGCTGCGCCCGACCGCGCAAATGCTCACCTGCGATCTGTCAATCCATGCCTCGAGGCCGGCCTGCCTGTTCGTGAGAGCGATCGACACGGCAGTGGGCAGTGTCGACGGAACGAATGCCCTCCTTGCAGTGACGGGTGTTCCTCCGGCGCCTAAGCAAACCAACAGCCCCAACCTTGTTCTGTTGTCTATACAATTTGTCCATGACTGTGAAACTTGGCCTCGTCGGATTCGGCCTCGGCGGCCGGTATTTCCACGCACCGTTCATCACGGCGGCCCGCGGAATCGAACTGGCCGGAATCGTGGCGCGGTCACCGCAGCGGATCAGCGAAGCGCACCAGGATTTTCCCGACGTCCCGGTCTTTCCATCTTTACGAGAGATGGTCGGCCATGTCGACGCCGTCACGATCACCACACCGCCTGCTACCCGACGATCTCTGGTGATGGAGGCAATTTCTCACGGACTACATGTCGTCGCCGACAAACCGTTTGCACCCGATCTGGACGGCGCCCAAGAGTTGATCGCCGCAGCAGAGAATGCGGCTGTGCTCTTGGGCGTTTATCAAAACCGTCGTTTCGACGCCGATATCCGAACGCTCCGATCGGTGCTGCCTCGGGTAGGTCGGGTGTGGCGAGCGGAGTCGCACTTCGACTTGGATGGCGCGGACACGTTGGAGGCCGGTCCGGACGGAGGACTGTTGCGAGACATGGGCGCTCATGTCGTCGATCAGATGGTGTGGTTGTTCGGTCCGGCGGAGCGTGTGTACGCGCACCTCGATCACGTCGATCGTCCTGAAGGCCGCACCGATGCGTCATTCGTCATCGACATCAGCCATCGGAGCGGTGTCTTCTCCACCGTGTCGTCGAGCAAGGTCAACCACCTCGATGCCCGGCGCCTGCGAGTGTTCGGCTCCGAGGGCAGTTACGTCAGCGACGGAACCGACGTGCAGGCGCAGGCGCTGTTCGCGGGGCGCCGCCCGGCTGACGACACTGCGAACTGGGGGTACGAGGCACCCGAAAGGTGGGGCACCCTGCGCACCTCTGCCGGCGTGGAGGCAATTCCGTCACTGCAAGGTGCGTACCAGGACTACTACTCGACCTTCGCTGCTGCGGTGAAAGGTGAGGGGACGCAACCGGTCCCGGCAACCGAGGCGTTGGACACCATCGCGATTCTCACAGCGGCACGCGAATCGGCATCCTCGGGTCGAGCCATAACTCTCGGCTGAGGGCGGCGACATTTCGCCTGCCCCCAGCCGGTGCGGGTCAGGAGTACTTCTCGACGTACTTGTTCATCGTCTCGAGTTGGTAGCGGGAGACGTCGTGGGCGTTCTCGTTCTCGGCGAACACACTCGACACCATGACGGTGTCCTTGTCGTAGAACCCGAGTGAGCCGAGGCCGCCGAAGGACTGGTCCCAGTCGACGTCCCCGTCCCCGATCTTCAGATGCTGGTGCACCCGCACCGCGTTGCCGGGCGGATTGGTGATGTACCGCAACCCGTGCGAACGGTGATGATCCATCGTGTCCGCCACGTGCACCAGACGCACCATGTCCCCGGCGGCGGCCATGATCGCCGGCAGGTCACCACCCATGTGGAACTGGTGGCACGCCACGATCACCATCCCGATGTTCGGGGAGTTGATCCCGCGGATGGTGCGGATCGCAGCGAGCCCGTCCTCGACGAAATCGTCCGGATGCGGATCGATCAGGACGTCGAGCCCCTCGCGCTCGATGATGGGGACCAGTTCCTCCATCGACCGGTAGAACGCCCGCTCGGACTCCTCCGGCTTCTCCGGTCGCCCCGAGAACTCGGTGTTCATCGTCGACACCCCGAGGTCGACGGTGATCTGGATGGCCCGCTTCCAGTACCGCACGGCCGCCTCGCGGGCGTCCTCGTCGGGACCGGACCACCGCAGCACCGGCAACACCGAGGCGACGCGGACGCCGGCGTCCGAGCAGGCCTTGCGGAACTTCGCGACCAATCCGTCGTCGGCCTTGGGATGGTTGAAGAAGGGGATCATGTCCACGTGCGGGGTGAGCTGCAACCACTCGTACCCCAGATCGGCCACCACGGCGGGCAGCTCGAGCAGCGAATGCGAATGATGAAACGGCGTCGGATCGAGCGCGATCTTCATGAAGGGTCCTGTATTGATCGAAGGCGGGCCGGGCGTGAACATGCTGTCGCACACAAGTTTTCAGGATGCGAGAACACACTGCGGTATCGAGGTCGGGGTTCTGGCGACGAGCCCCCCGGACTCGACTCGCACTGCGTAGCCGTCTCGGACGAGCACGCGCTGAGCGTGGATGACGGTGTCGCGGGAGACGCGCAGCCGCCGCGACAGTGAGCGGGCGCTCTCGAGCGCGTCGCCGTCGTCGAGTGCCCCCGAGTCGATCATCGATCGAATTTGTTGTGCCATCTGGTGATAGATCGGAACAGGGCTCGACGTGTCGAGCTCGATGCGGTGGTGTGGCATGAGTCCGTCGTTTCGACAGGAACGGTCCGCGCCGGGGGACAGAATGACAGTGCCGGCGCGGACGTCCGAGTCCTAGCGGGTGCCGCCGGCGGCGAGGTCGGCAATGGCGTCGATATTGGTCTCGTCGATGAACGACGGTCCGGTCAACACAGCCTGTCCCCCGCCGATGGTGTTCTTGTTGTTCAGGTACAGCCAGAGCGAGTCCACCGCCAGGTAGCCCTGCAGGTAGGGCTGCTGGTCGATGGCCCAGGCCACGTCTCCGGACTTGACGGCGTCCACGAGTGCTGCATTGGTGTCGAAGGTGGCGATCTCGGCGTCGCTACCGCTGGCACTGACCGACTCGATGGCCGTCAGTGCGATCGGTGCGCCCAGGGTGAGAATGGCGTCGATGCTCGGGTCCTGCTGCAGTTTGGCCTGGATGGTGGCCTGGACGGACGGGAGATCCTGCCCGTTGACGTTGAGGTTCTCGATCTTGCCGCCGAAACCCTCTGCGGCACCTGCACACCGCGCCTCGAGCTGCACGGCGCCCTGCTCCTGGATCACACAGATGGCGTTGGTGGCGCCGTCGGTCTTCAGTCGCTCACCGGCGGCAATGCCGGAGGTGCGCTCGTCCTGGCCGAAGTATCCCTGGACGCCCATGTCCTTCCAATTGTCGTAGCCGGAGTTGAAGGCGACGACCGGGACACCGGCGGCGATGGCGCTCTCGACGTTCGGCTGCATGGCATCGGGTTTCGCGAGCGTGACCGCCATGGCGTCGACGCTGGAGTCGAGCGCATTTTGCACGAGGTTCGCCTGGTTGGGTGCCTCGACCTCGCCGTTGTACTGCAGGTCGATGTTGTCCTTCGCGGCCGCAGCTTCCGCGCCGCGTCGGATCAG
Source organism: Rhodococcus sp. BP-160 (assembly GCF_019836205.1). Classification (NCBI taxonomy): domain Bacteria; kingdom Bacillati; phylum Actinomycetota; class Actinomycetes; order Mycobacteriales; family Nocardiaceae; genus Rhodococcus; species Rhodococcus sp. BP-160. The sequence goes on along the minus strand of NZ_JABUEK010000002.1, from coordinate 59,026 downwards.
GTCCCAGAACGTGTCCCCGGGAGGCGCGTGCGTGATCATCGCGATCGTGGCGCGCGGGGTGTTGGCGACGCCGGCGTTCGCGCCGCCGCCGTCGGTCGATTCGGGAGCGCCACCGGTGCTGCTGCACGCGGTGAGTGTGGTGGCGGCAGCGAGTGCCACTGCGACCGCAGCGCGACGTGTCGAGATCACGAGGAGTCCTACTTTCACGGGAGTAGATGGGTCTATTTGACCGGTCTAGTCGGAACTATGACCCACGCCACACGTGCTGTCAAGAAAATGGGCGGGACGGGCGACTCAGCGCGGGGCGGGACCCGAGGTGGATCGCGTGATGAGGCGGGGCCGCAAGACGACCGACCGCGCCTCGGTGCGGCCGCGGTCGAGCCGGTCAACGGCAGCATCGACGGCCTTGAGCGCCTGCTCGCGGGGTTCCTGACTCACCGACGTCAGATCCACGTGCGCCATCTGGGCCAGCATGCTGTCGTCGTATCCCGTTACCGACATCTCGCCCGGCACATCGATCCCGGCACGCTGCAACGCGTCGAGAAGCCCGACAGCACTGCGGTCGTTGGGCGCCACGACGGCGGTGGGCCTGGTCTTCATGGAGATCAACTCTGCCGCTGCTCGGACGCCCGACGCCTCGGTGAAGTCGCCGTCGAGGATTTCCACGAAATCGTCGAGTCCGTGACGGTGCATCGCGCGCACGTAGCCGGCACGGCGGTCTCCGGCGATCGGATTGGCGCCGCCGGAGAGATGCGTGATGTGGCGGTGCCCCAACTCCACCAGGTGGTCGACGACCGAGCTCATACCCCGGTGGTCACCGGCGCGCACCACATCGAGAGCCGATCCCGGCATCCGCCGACCCACCACGACCAGGGGAACCCTGCTGTTCCATTCCACGAGCGATGCCGCCGCAGACTCGGGTCCCAGCAGAATCACTGCTTCGCACCGGAAGTCGAGAAGGGTGCGAATGACGCTCTCCTCGCCGTGCGTGGGCGTAACGGCGCCGAGCACGACCTCGTACCCGTGCCCGTCTGCCTGCTCGACGAGGTGTTCGACCATCTCCGCATGGAAAGTGTTGCGGATGTCGGTCGTGACGCCGAGTAGGTGTGTGCGGCGCAGCGACAGCAGCGCCGCACTGCGGTTGGGCCGGTAGTCCAGCTCCGCAGCGACTTCCATCACCCGCTCGCGCGTCGATGCGCTCGGGCCCTGGACACCGCGAAAGATCATGCTCACGAGCGCTTTCGACACCCCCGCCCGGTCGGCGACGTCCTGCATCGTGGTGCTGCGCGCGCCGGAACGCGCACCTGACTGCGAGGTCGAATTGTCTGCCACGGGTGCCTCTCGTCATCGATGACGGGTCTGCCCCGACGTCCTTGACACCGCGTGACCCGTGTCTCATAGTAGTGCAACTAGACCGGTTCAATAAACCGGGCAAGTTCCCACGACCACGAATCTCGAGAGAGCAGTTCTCATGACCCACGACTCGATCGGCGTCGCCGTCATCGGCGGCGGTATGGCCGGCCGCGCCCACGCCGCCGGATACCGCATGGCCTCCACCCTCTTCGGCACCGACCGACCCGACGTCCGCCTCGTCGCCGTCGCCGACACCAACGCCGCGGTCGCCGACGACACCGCCAAGCGCTACGGCTACGAGCGGGCCGAGTACGACTGGCAGTCGATCGCTGCCGCCGACGACATCGACGTCGTCAGCGTCGTCGTCGCCAATCACCTGCACCGCGAGATCGTCGAGGGCCTGCTTGCCGCCGGAAAGAACGTGCTCTGCGAGAAGCCCCTCGCCGGATCCCTCGCCGACGCCGAGTCGATGGTCGCCGCAGCCTCGGCATCGTCCGGTATCGCCTCCGTGGGGTACACCTACCGCCGCTCCCCCGCCGTCCAGGCCATCGCCGACGAACTCGCAGCCGGTCGACTCGGCGACATCGTGCACTTCGACGGCCGGTACCGCGCCGACTACTCCCTCGACCCCACCGGTCCCATGACCTGGCGCTACCGCGGCGGCCCCGGCACGGGTGCACTCGCCGATGTGGGCAGCCACCTCATCGATCTCGCCGAATACGTCGCCGGGCCCATCACCGAAGTACGCGGAGCCCAGTTCGCTACCGTCATCACCGAGCGGCCCGTACCCGTCGGCGTCACCTACGGACACACCAAGGCCGAGACCACCGGTGAGATGGCCCCCGTGGAGAACGAGGACGTCGCCACCTTCACCGTGGCGTTCGCGGGCGGGTTCGTCGGGACGTTCTCCGCCTCACGCGTTTCCCATGCCAACCCGGACGGACTGTCCTTCGACGTCTTCGGCACAAAGGGATCCGCGTCCTGGGCGCTCGAGCGCGCTGCCGAATTCCACATCTCCACCACCGACATCGACGACACCGTCAACGGCCGCCGCCAGGTCATCATCGGGCCGCAGCACCCCTACATCCGTGGCGGACTCCCGATGGACGCCGGCGGCGTCGGTCACGGCAAGGCCGAGTTCTTCGCCTACCAGGCCCGCGCCTTCCTCGACCAGGTCGCCGGAATCGACGGCCTGCCGCCGCTTCCCGACTTCGCCCACGGCCTTCGCGGACTGCAACTCGTAGCCGCCATCACCGAATCTGCGGCGAACAACGGCATCGCCGTCAAGATCTGACCACTCGACCACCACACACTAAGGACCAGCCATGAAGCTCGGCGTCTACAACGCGATCCTGCACGACAAGCCACTCCCGGAGGCGCTGAAGACCGTCGCCTCCCTCGGCCTCGAGGGCATCGAGATCAACTCCGGCGGGTTCCTCCCGCCGGTGCACATCCCCGTCGACGACCTCCTCGCCGGAACCGTCAGTCCCGCCGACTATCTCGCAACCTTCGAGGGAACAGGCGTCTCGATCGCCGGCCTGAACTGCAACGGCAACCCCCTGCACCCCGATCCGGAGGTGGGACCGGAGGACGCCGAGGATCTCCGCAAGTCCATCCGTGTCGCCGGGCTCCTCGGTATCGATCGCGTCGTCACCATGTCCGGCCTCCCCGCGGCGCATGCCGGCGGCGCCTGGCCCGCATGGCACGTCAACACCTGGGACTCGGGTTACCTCGACTCGCAGGACTACCAGTGGGACGAGGTCGCGGTGCCGTTCTGGAAGGAGATCGATGCCCTCGCACGCGAGCACGGAGTCAAGGTCGCCATCGAGATGCACCCGCAGAACCTCGTCTTCAACCCGCCGACCATGAAGCGACTCGTCGACAAGGTCGGCGCCACCAACGTCGGCGCGGAGATGGATCCCTCGCACTTGTTCTGGCAGGGCATCGACCCGGTCAAGGCTGTCGAATGGCTGGGGCCGTTGGTGTTCCACGCCGCTGCGAAGGACACGCGCATCAACCCGAACTGCGAGATCTACGGCGTCCTCGACGATCGCTTCACCCGCATCCCCGAAGATCAGAACCCGGTGGGCCTCGGCGGCAAGCACGTGGTCAACAAGTGGCCCGAGGACTCGGCGTGGGACTTCGTCGCCGTCGGCAACGGGCACGACACCGCCTTCTGGACACGCTTCCTCGAAGCCCTGTACAAGGTCGACCCCAACATGGCCGTCAACATCGAACACGAGGACACCGCCTACGGGCCCCTCGAAGGATTGCAGATCGCAGCCCGGACCCTCACCGACGCAGCACGATCAGCAGGCGTCCAGTAAGTCACCCGCCCACGCACCGACGCCCCCGGCAGATCCCACGGCCGGGGGCGTCGATGTGTATGCGCGCGTCGGCGACCCGCGTCGGACTCACATCGGGAGGGGTCGATTGTCGATAATGTTCTTCATCACCAGGGTGGAACTGAGCTGCTCGCCGCGATCCCCGCACTGCTCGGCTACGTCCCCGCCGACAGCGGATGTCGGAGAGCGGCCGACCAGCAGACAATTGCGCGTCGGAGTCGTCGTACCGCTGCCCTCCGTTGTGGGAGTGCTCGCGGGCCTCCGCTTCATGCATCAGTGCCTTCTCCACGAACTGCGACCACGACTTGTCGCCGTCGAGGTGGGATGTTGCCCGGTAGACGCCGCGGGCCATCACCGCCGAACTGTTCAACACACTTGCCCGACTGAGATGAGTCTCGCCGGCCGTCGCATTGTCAACGGGACCACCGCTCCCCCGACGCCGTCAGCACACCGGCCTCCACGACGTCGAGCTTGTCGGGATCCACCACAAGCCTCCCCTGTCACCGAGAGCCAAACGTGCGGCCATGCAGCGCACTTCTGATGTCAGAATGTCAGAAGACACGTGCACTGATCCACAAATCGCCAGCAGAGGGTGCGGTCGCCTTTTGAGACTGACAGCAGAAGTCGACTGCGCACTTGCGCCAGAAACGTTCGTTTCTGGCATTGAACCGACTCCTCGCCGCACCCGGGTACCCAGGCAGCTCGGCTAGCTGAGCTATCACCGACGTGTCGTCGACGTCCCGGCGACAACGCCAGTCAGAGATCGTCGAGCAGGGCGAGGGTGCGGCGCAGCAGTTCCTCCGCGCGGTCCTCCACCTTGTCGAGGACGTCCCCCACGTCGGCGAGGGCGGTGTGCGCCGCCGATCGGGCCGCGACACCGGCGGCATAGGTGTCGGACAGTCCCGTGTTGTCATCGCAGGGCACCACCGACGGCTTTGCCGACGACCTTGCCGGTCCGGGGCGTGTGGGAAGGGGTCGGTGTCGTGCGGGTGTTCCCGCCAGGTGGTTGGTCATCACGGATGTGATCGCCGCCGGTGTCATCACCGTCGGCGGGAGCGGGACCGCGCCCCATCGGTCGATCGGCACCACCACCGGCCCCGACACACGCGGCATATCGTCGTCGGGGTCGGGAAGCGCGCCTGCCCGTAGGTGCTGCTCGAGCACCCGCGTCGACGGGTGCTCCTGCACCACTCGCAGCACCTGCTCCCACCGCCGCCACACCGCCGTGTAGTCGATGACCGCAGCACCGGCGCCGTCGACGTCGGGGTGTAGGTGCAGCTGGTGGCGACCACCGATGCGCACACCGTCCCCGACGATGGCGATGTCCCGCCGGTCGAGGCGGCTGATGTCGACCGCACGCAACCCCGCCGCGTACAGAGCGAGGATCACCGCGTCGCGGCGCCCGAACATCCCGGTCGGCCACCCCGCCACCGGGAGCGCGGCGATGATCGGTGCCAACCGTCCCCGCAGCACCGCTGCCCGGCCTGTGCGGGCCCGATCGAGCTGCAGACGGATCGCCGTCACCGTTCCCGGCGCGGGGTACCCGGCAACGGTGTGAACGCGGTTGACGACCGCCACCCGCCGACGCTGGGCAACGTTCCCGGCGGGATTCTCGGCCAGGAACACCGCCACCGTGAGTGGTGACGCCGGCAATGCGGCCAGATCGGCGGCGGCGCACCAGTCCGCGAACAGCGCCCACTCGTACCGGTACCTGCCCGGCACATCAGCACCTGTCGCCATGACCGACGACGTTATCGCCACTGCCCGACACCCTCTTCCCCCGGCGCCGGGGGCTCACAGCGGCGAGAACACATCGACAGAACTCGTGCGCCTGTTCGCCCCGGGACTCGGCAACCGGATCGGGGTGAATCAGAACATCGACAGTTGCGCCGGATCCGGTCGCGGCCGCCGCCGGCGCGGTGACACCGCCCCCGAGGTGCCGCGGTGGTGCCCCGGAGCGGGCGCAGCGGGATCGACGACGCCGGCGCGGGCGGCGATCATCGCGCGGACCGCGGTGCGGTCGTCCGCCCGGACGGCACTGGTGAGCGCACCCGGGGCACCGAATCGGGTCCGCCAGGACGCCGAACCCGGTGTGGGCGCGCCCATCACCGAATCGGTCAACCGGTCGAGCAGCACGTCGAGGCGGTCGTGCAGCACCCGCACCGCGTCGTCGACCGCCGCACTGGGCACACCGGGTGCCGAGTCGCTGTGCCGGTCAACGGGTGTCGCCATGACGGTCACCGTACGCCGCCTGCTCGCCGAGACAGCGGACCTCGCCCGGACAAGGTCGGCGGTTCAGGTGGATCCGGTCGGTTCCGTGTCGGCTGTAGCGCTGTTCTGCAGACGCGGCGACGCGGTGGACGCGCGACCACAGTGGCCAGCGGTGTTGTCCGACAGCACGATCGCGCGCACGGTGTCGACGGCGAGCTCGTGCGGCAGGGGCGGTCCGGCGAGGGTGCGAATGCGCATGAACCTCATCGTGCCGCCGGGGTCCGACACGGTCGGCCTCGGTGATGCTCCCTGGTGCACGCGGCGCGGTGCGGCAAGAGGTCAGGGACTCTTGGTCGTGAATCAGGAGACCGGTGCCGTGGTGGCGTACGCGGTCTGGTTCCGGCCGTACGACTTCGCCGCGTACAGGGCTCGGTCGACGGCGCGGTCCCCGCGTCCAGCACGGCAAGGACTGCATGGTCGTCATGCCGGCGTTCCGGGTCGATCACCGCTCCGCGAGAACGTGTCTCGGTACAGGCTCGGGCTTGTTCCGAGATGACGTCGGAAGTGTTTGCGCAGGTTGGTAGCGGTCCCCAGTCCGCACTTCCGGGCCACGACCTCGACGCTCGCGTCGCTGGTCTCGAGTAGTCGTTGGGCCAGGTGGACGCGTTGGCGTTGCAGCCATTGATGTGGTGTGGATCCGGTGGTGGCGGCGAAGTGCCGCATGAAGCTGCGCGGGCTCGTGTGGGCTCGGCGGGCGAGGCTCGCGACGGTCATCGGCTCATCGAGGTGTTCGAGCATCCATGTCATCGTGGTCGTCAGCGGGTCGAAATGGCCGGTCACGGGCATCGGTGTCTCGATGAACTGGGCTTGTCCACCGCGGCGGTGCGGTTGCACCACCAGTGACCGTGCGAGTCGACCGGCCATGTCCGCTCCGTGATCGAGTCGCACGATGTGCAGGCACAGGTCGATGCTCGCGGCGCTGCCCGCCGAGGTCAGGATGTCGCCCTCGTCGACGTACAACACGGACGGATCGACGGTGACCGCCGGATACGCCTCGGCGAAAGCGTCGCAGTCTGCCCAGTGGGTGACGGCTCGGCGACCGTCGAGCAGTCCGGCGCGGGCGAGCACGAAGGCTCCGGTGCACAGCGAGACAATCCGGGCACCGCGCTGGTGTGCCTGCCGAAGGGCGGACAGCACGCTTTCCGGCACCGTCGATGCGTCGGCGCACGGTGGGACGATGACGGTACCGGCTCGGGAGACGGCTTGGAGTCGGCGCGGAACCTGCATCGAGAGACCGTTGTCCATTCTCACGTGGGCGGTGTCGCCGCACACCGACATCGCGTACCAGTCTCCTCCGAGCTGCGGCACTTCATGGGGCCCGAAGATCTCGACTGCTACCGCGAACTCGAACATCGACAGTCCGTCGTACGCCAGGACGGCGACGTGCCTCGATCGAACAACCGGGCTGGCAGTTTCCGAGCGCATGTAGTCATTATCGCCACTGTCAGCGCGGTCCGCGACGGCGCACGATCGATCCATGAGGTCGACCGAGACCGACAGTGCGCGGCGCCGCGCCAGTCTTGATGCCGATGGGGCGCCCGCCGGCAGCGGTCGCTGCGGTGCCGGTCCTCGGCGTGGTCGTCGGCCCACGCTCGTCGGCATCGGTACCGGGGCCGGGGCGGTATGACGGTCGACGTCGCGGTCCTCCCCGGGTACATGGCAGTGATCGTGCTGTTTCTCCTGCCACCGGGCCCGGACATGGCGTACATGATCGCGGTGGGTCTCGAAGGTGGTCGTCGGGCGGCTGTCCGCGCGATCCTGGGAATCGGAACCGGAATGGCGCTGTACGCAACTGCCGTCGTCCTGGGGGTGGGAACGCTCGCCCGCGACCACCCACATCTGCTCGACGCCGTCACGCTGTTCGGTGCGGGGTATCTGTTGTCGTTGGGCGTGACCACGGTGCGCCGCGCGCGGGACGCCCCAGAGCCCAGCGCCGTCACTGTCGGCCGGTGGTACACGCGCGGTGTACTGGTCACAGTGACCAACCCGAAGATCATGCTGTTCTTCCTCGCGGTACTCCCCGGGTTCGTCGGTGAAGCCCGGAACACTCTCGCGCAGTTCACAATGCTCAGCGCGGTGAACATCTCGAGCGAGGTCGTCCTGTACGGCGGCATCGGCGTGATGGCGGCGGGTCTTCAGGCGCGGTTCAGCCACGCTCCCCGCGGCGCCACCGCCCTGCACTACATCGCCGGCAGTGTCTTCGTAGTCCTGGCGATCGTCATCGCTGCCGAGTCGACGGTGACGATGGGCCGATAGCTGTTCCGATGCGGTGGACAGAGGTGACGAAGACGCGGCGGTATCCGCAGCCCGGGGCGAGGCTCAGCACTCGTCGAGGCATGCGAGAGAGGCGCCGGCGGACTGAACCGGCCGAACGCAGGCGGCGACAGGTCCCCGTTGAGTCGCGTCAGCGGGCCGCGACCCACCACGGCACGAACGGGCACACCCCCGCGCACAATGCGGGCAGGAAGTACGTCCACAGGCGTGGGTTGTCCACCAGAGCAGGCAACGCGATCGATGTCGGGATCACCACTGCCAACGCGATCCCGAGAAGCAGTCGCACGCTCGACGATTTCCGTAACGACGGTCGTACGTGCGCCACGATTTCCTCGGTCGCCACCGCGATCAGCACGAGAACTGTGCCGACCAGGAGCGCGAGGACCATCAGCACCGCGATGATCATCCGGCGATCACCGCTCTGTGTGCGGCGAACGCCGACCAGGCGGTCATGCGTGGCCGAATGCGTTCATGACCGTTCGGACGGTGTCGGCGATGGCGTCGTTGAACGGTGCCGCGTCCTGTCGATCGTCACCCGAACGCGTCATGACCGCCAGGAGAATCTGCTGATCTCGTGGCCCGAGCACCAGTCCGGCGTCGTTGGTGGACCCGTAGTTGCCGGCCCCGGTCTTGTCCGCGCTGGTCCAGCCCTGCGGCAGTGCTGCCCGGAATCGCTTGTCTGATGTTCGGGTGGCGCGCATCCAACTGGTCAGGCGGTCGCGTTGCGTGCTCTCCAGCGCATCTCCGACGAGTATGGCGGTGTATCCGGTGGCCAACGCCTGCGGTGACGTCGTGTCACGGAGGTCGCCGGGTACGGCTTCGTTCAACTCTGGTTCCCACCTGTCGAGGGTGGTGCGGTCATCACCGATGCTGCGGGCGAAGGACGTGACGGCCGTGGGGCCGCCGATCGCTCGGAGCACGATGTTCCCGGCGGTGTTGTCGCTGTCGGTGAGCGCTGCTTCGCAGGCCCGCGACAGAGTGATCGAGCTTCCGATCATGGTGCTGAGAACCGGTGAGTTGACGACGATGTCCGCGGCGGCGACGGGGAAAGCCTGCTCGAGATCCAGTCGCCCGCTGGACGCGAGTCGGAGCGCCGCCGCGACGGCGTACGGCTTGAACGTCGAGCACATCGCGAACGCCTCCTCGGACCGGTACGCCGCTGATGTGCCTGTTTCCAGGTCGGACGCCCACACCCCGATGCGTGCGCCGTGACGTTTCTCGAGCGCCTCGATATAGGAACTCAGGTCCACGGGCGGGGGTGCTGTCTGCGAGAAAGTCGGCGTCGATGGTGAGTCGGTGCGTCCGCAGCCCATGAGAGCTGTTGTCCCCACCGCGAGGGATCCGAGAAGTGCCTGTCGACGAGTGAGGGGAAGATTCATGGCTCGAACCGAAGCACGTGGCGTCGCCTGTGGGCCAAGTCGCCAGCCGATGCCGGGTGATTCCGATCGGCGATAACCGCAGCTCATCAGGGTCTGTGTCGCGATCGACTCGGTGGTGTGTCGGATCGGCCCGGTTCGGCCGAGCGCGTGTTGACTTGTCGTCATGGACTTGATCGTTCACCTTCGTTACTTCGTCGCCGTTGCCGAGCACCGACATTTCGGTCGGGCGGCTCAGTCGCTGGGGGTGACGCAACCGCCCGTGTCGCAGGGGGTGCGCCGCCTCGAGGAACACCTCGGTCTGAAGTTGTTCGAGCGAACACGCGAGGGGACCGTGCTGACGGTTGACGGCTCGAGCCTGCTGCCGCGCGCTCGGGTCATCGTCGACGACGCCGCACGGTTCATCGGCGATGCCCATCGCCGCCGGGGATCGCTGGCGGGGTTGAGGTGGGGATGTGTCCCCCAGCTCGACGACGAGCTGCTCGCGAGGTGCACCTTCGGGGTGCAGAAGGCGTTGTCGCCTCCACCCGATCATTCCGTGATCCCCATGGTCGCCGGCACGGCGCACCTTCTCTCGGAGTTGCGCCGCGGTGCGCTCCACCTGGCGGTCGTGCAGTTCCCCGCCGACACCGACGGGTTGGACACCGGTCCGGTCATCACCGTTCCCCGGTCGGTGGTTCTGCCGGCCGGCCACCCTGCCGCGACGTCGCCGTCACCGCGCCCGAAGATGCTCGACGGCCTGCGCCTGGTTTCCGTTCCGCGAGAACACAACCCACCCACCTTCGATCTACTCGTCGACAGCCTTCGGCGCCGCGGGCTCGATCCGGAGACCGGTGTCGCGGCAACCCACCGGGACGTTGCGACCGCCGCGGCCACCGGCTCGTGTTTCGGTTTCGCCACCCCGACTGCTCCGGTGCACACCGGCACGGTGCACACGAGGATGCTGTCCAACGAAGCCGCCCTGCGACTGCGGCTCGTGACCGTACCCGGTGTCGATCTGAGCGACATCGTCTACGCCGTCGACCGAGAATTGCTCCGGGGCAGGAAGTGATCGCCGCGCACCAACGCATCGTCGAGACGTTCCACGACGCCGGATGCCGAGGTTGGTTGCACGCCAGGCGGATTGATGGGCAGGGGCCGACGGTGGACGTGAACGGACACCAACCCGTCGTGGCAGCGTCGGTGTACAAGATCGTGGTCCTCGTGGCCGCAGCGCGGGCATTCGATGCCGGCCACCTCCAACCACACACGCAGGTGCGTGTCGTCCCAGCGGATTGCACACCCGGACCCACTGGGCTGAGCACGTTCAGCGACCCGGTCACCCTGTCGTGGCTGGACCTGACCCGTTCGATGATCACCGTCTCCGACAATGCCGCCGCGGATCTTCTCCTGGCAGCGGTGGGGATGGAGAGCATCGAGCAGGTCATCGCGGACTTCGAGCTGACGAACACGCGGATACTCGGCGGCACCGCCACACTGCAACAACAACTCGTTCACGACACCGGCGCACTCAGCCTCACCGAGGCGGTCGGTCTGCTCGCCAGCAACAACACAGTTCATGAGACCTCGGCGTACGACCCGGCCTACACCACCGCCACCAGCGCAGCGGACATGAACAGCCTCCTGTCAGCGATCTGGGAAGGGCGGGCCGCATCTATTCTGATGACCGAGACAATGACGAGAATTCTCTCTCAACAGGTGTGGCAACACCGAATACGATCCGGGTTCCCCCATGCAGACGTCACGATCGCCGGAAAGACCGGCACGATCGGAGCAGTTCGCAACGAGGTCGCGGTGATCGCCTTCTCAGACGAGCCGCCCATAGCCGTGTCCGTGTTCACCAGGGCCGCTCGCTCCGACCTGCACCTCCCGCTTATAGATCGAGCGATCGGCGATGTCGCGAGAATCGCCGTGAACGCACTCCGCTGAGCCGCAGCACGTCTCGAATGATCCTGTCTTCGAGTGGCGGCACCGCAGCGTCGAATGCGCATCGGAAGGACGAGAAGTCATCGATGGTGCGGGCGGTATCTGACTTCGACCAGTTGTGAATCCTTCAGTACGCGCGCGCTCGTCAGTTCGAGTGCGGCGGCATCACCGGTAAACAGCTTGGTGCCTGCGCCGGTAAGTCCGGCTCCGATCAGCACGATCAACTCGTCGACGAGGCCGAGTGACAGAAACGGATTCCACGTCGTGGCACTTCCGAACATCACCAGGTCGCCATCGACGTGCTGTTTCAGATGCCTGATGAGGTCAGGTGCCTCGGAACGCGAGACGACGCGCGATGTGGGAGCCCACGGATCGTCGCGGTCGATGGTGAGGGAATCGCTGACGATCACCGAGTCCAGTGTGGTGACCAGAGTCGCGGTCTCGCGGTCGCGGTCATTGCTGGACGGATCGGCGGCCACCGCCGACCACGAGCGCCAGTTGTTCTCGAACCAGGTGCTGCCGTACACGACGGTGGACGCGTCGCGCAGGAGTGTCAGGTTGTGGTCGTTGAACGCGTCCTCGAACGGCAGCGAGCCCAGGTCGCCACCGGGCCCTTCGTAGTATCCATCCAGCGATGTCAGAACCGACACGACCAGTCTTCCCATGTTCCGACCTTACGAACGCCGACGGAGCCGAGTCAATAGCGGCACGGCCCACTCGCCTCGCCGGTGTGGACGGTGCCGACCGACCACCGGCGGTGCGGACAGCTGTGACAGTCGGACACGGCTCGGACACGAGCCATGGGTGCTGCGCAGGAACTCATGACGGCGGTGTTCGCCCCGCCTTCTCCGCGACACCGGTACACGCCCTGATCTGCACAGGACCGTCAGTGGACAGAACACGCGCTGCGGCACCGCCGAAACGTGAGGCACGACGCCGGATTCGTCGCCCACGGACCGCCGCATCGGAGTCGACGACCGTGTCCGTGAGTTTGCTCGTACGTGTCCACTTGTTCGTTTTCACCGCCCGCATTCGCCTGTACTGTGCGATCGATTCAGCCCGAAACCGTACGGCGTTGTCTTCCCTGAATGTGATGGTGCCCAGTGGCGAGACCGACCGATGACTGAGCCCTCGCCCGGTGAACCGGTGTACCGCAACGGCGCCGGCAACACCGCGGTCGTCGCCGGCGTCGTTGCTCTGGTCTGCGGGTTTGTTCCGTTCATCGGGGACTGGGTCGCGGTCCCTGTCGGCGTCCTCGCGGTCATCTGCGGTTGGATCGGCGTGGGTCGCGACGAGGACGGGATCGCGACGAACGGGCGCGACGCGATGATCGGCGCAGCCCTGGGAGGCGCGGCACTGTTCGTGGTGTCCTTGACCTTCGCCGCCACCTTCGTGTGATCGGTGCCAGCACGTCGGCCGCAGAAGCGGAGCGGTGCCCCGCTGGGGTGCGATCGACCCGTAGGCAGCGGGTGACGGCGTGTCCAGAACCTCGTAGTGCAGGTCGAGCCCGTTGAGGGGGATGTGACCGCTTCGAGTTCGACCAGTTCCCGTTGTCTCACTTTCGACTCTTCGGATAGACCTCCGGCGGGGCGAATGTCATCGGTGTGATCAGGATTTGGACGACTGGCCTCATTCATCCGTCGGGCAGACATGACGGCTCGATAGTCATGGCGGGGACGATTACACGGCGTCGCTGAGGCCATCTGCTCGAGAGTGCGGCGCGGCTTCGGCGGGGGTGAGATCGGCGCCGGACGAGATGCGTCGCGCGAGCATCACGGCGCCGACGAGTATCAGCACGCCGTGGGCGATGCGAACCCAGGGCGGCGCGAAGAACTGCGGCAAGAACAGCACGAAGCCCGCCGCGAACACAGCCGCAGGGACTCCGCCCGTGTGAACGGCGAGGACCACGGCCGCCACCGCGATCAGTATCAGGCCCGCACCGAACATGGTGGCCTGGATGACTCCGTAACGGATGGGGTCGGCCAGATCGAGGAGACCCGTGCGGCCGGTATCGACGGCGTCTCGTCCGACCACGTGCAGCGCGAACGTCTCGGCACCGTAGTACGGAAGAATCAGCGCGACACCGACAAGAGTAGTGGTGTCGGCGAGCGTGCCCGTGCGCACTTGACGCACGAACAACGCCAGGGTGATGAATCCGAACATCGCAGCGAGATGGGCAACGATCCACAGAGGCGATGCGAAGGCCTCCGCGCCGGCCTCCCCGACTTCGACCGAGTACGGGCGCAGAATCGGATAGAGAGCGAACAGGATGCCGGTCGTCACGAGCAGCAGAGGTGTCGCGGGTGTGGTCATGAGGCTCCCCAGTCCTGGAGAGCGGTGCTCTCCGTGGCCGCCAGTATGGAGACGGCCCGCCACGCTGGCAAGAGCACCGTTCTCGCCCTCTCGATCCCCGAATGGCGCCGCCCACACCGCCTCACGTGCGCGAACAAGTACACGTCGGGTGTTGCACCCGCATTCCATCGGACATTGATCATCCGGTGTTCATGACCCGGCAATCGAAGTCGGGGTCCTTAGGCCTCGGAGCATGACCGTCAGTGCCGTGAGCACCGCGTCGGGGTCGCCTCCTTCGGCGATCCACAGGGCACCGTCGTTCATCGCTCCGCTGAGCAGAGCTGTAGCCGCGTCGGCGTCCACGGCGAGATCCGGAAGTGCCCGCAATCCTTCGGCCAGCTTTCTGCCCGCGTATTCGGTGTCGGATCGACGCCACTCCTGCCAGCCGAGAACGGCAGGGCCGTCGACGAGCAGAATGCGGCGGACCTCCGGAGCGATCGCGGCGGCCAGGAACGCCGCGCACCCCGCCTCGAGTGCATCCCATCCGTCGCCCTCGGAGGAGGCGGCCACGGCCGCGCCGACGATCTCCTGCGCGTGAGCCACCACGTCGGCGAAGAGAGCTCGCTTGCCGTTCCAGTGGTGGTAGATCGCGCCTCTGCTCACGCCTGCAGCAACGGCGACCTGCTCCATGCCGACGTCGGCGTATCCATACTGCGCGAAGAGCTTCGCGGCGATCTGACGCAGCTGCCGAGCGGTCTCGACGCTCTGCTCCTTGGTCGACCGTCCCACGGCACACCCCTTCCATTACCGACACAGTGTTTGTATTATTCACTCGTCGATACAAACACTACGTATGTAAGGATCCCCATGATCACCAGCGTGTACCCGGTCCTGATGAGCCGGTCGGTCGCCGCCACCGCAGCTTTCTTCGTCGACCACTTCGGCTTCGAAACCACCTTCGACGCAGACTGGTACATCTCCCTGCGACGCGGCGACCACGAGCTGGCCGTCCTGGACGCGTTGCACGAGACCATCCCTGACGGCTATCGCGCCCCCGCCACGGGCATCCTGGTCAACATCGAAGTCGACGATGTCGATGCCCTGCATCGGGAGCTGTCCGACGCTGGTGTGCCCGTGGCCCGTCCCCTTCGCTCCGAAGAGTTCGGGCAGCGACACGTCATCGTCGTCGCACCCGGAAACGTCTTGGTCGACGTCATCGAACCCATTGCGTTCACAGGCCAGTACGCCTGAAGGACACTAAATTCTCGGCACGTACTTTCGACGCCGAGTGGTGGAGTTGGCCGGGACCCGTGGCGCGGGTGACGAGCATGTGGGGATTGGCGATGACTATCGGCGTGCCGCCGGGTCACAGTGAGTGACGATCCCAACACCACGCGAAGGGCTCCAGCGATGTCCAAGATCACTGTCTTTCAGAGCATCACCGCCGACGGCGTGATGCAAGGCCTCGGCCGCCCCGACGAGGACACACGCGGCGGGTTCGTCCACGGCGGCTGGGGGCAGGGCTATCAGGACGAGGTGTCGATGACGTTCGCGGCGGAGGGGATGGGCGAAGAGGGTGCGCTCCTGTTCGGCCGACGGACCTATGAGGACATGCTCGGTTTCTGGACGACGCTGCCCGAGCCGAATCCGTTCACAGAGGTGTTGGTGCAGTCGCCGAAGTACGTGGCGTCTCGGTCGAGCGGCACGACGCTTGCGTATCCGAACTCCGAACTGGTCGCCGGCGACGCCGCGGATGCGGTACCAGCTCTGCGAGCGCAGATTGGCATCCCGTTGACGATCATGGGCAGCGGTGAGCTGGTGCGCAGCCTGCACGCGCGGGGTTTGATCGACGAGTACGTGTTACAAGTCCACCCCATCGTGCTGGGATCGGGCACGCGATTGTTCGGGTCGGCGGACCGGGCCGACCTCGAATTGGTCCGTTCGATCACCACGACGACGGGTGTGATCATCGCGCACTACACCGTCCGGCACCGATGACTTCGGCGGTTAGCCCGCTGGTTGGCGGCTCAGACCAGCTGATCATCCACGCACACAGTTCGACCCGTAGTCAACGACCTGGAGGACCTCGAAATGCCGCATGCCTACTCCCCCGATGGCACCGCGATCGGTTACGACCACCTCAGCGATGACGGAGCGATGTTGGTGCTCATCGGAGGCGCCTTGGACGACGGCACTGAGAACGTCCCGTTGGGCGAGTACCTCACCGGCAGCTTCGCGGTCGTCAACTACCGACGCCGGGGCCGCGGCGACAGCAGTGACGGCCGTTCGTACGCCGTGGAGCGGGAAGTCGAGGACCTCGCGGCGGTGATCGACGCCGCGGGAGGGCGGGCGCACCTGTTCGGAGCGTCGAGCGGAGGTGCGCTCGCGTTCGAGGCGGCCGCTTCGGGACTTCCGGTCGATCGTATCGCCGTCCACGAGGTGCCCTACCAGGTCGACGATGCATCGATCTCCGCGTGGCAGTCGTACCGGGCCGACCTCGACGCCGCTCTCGAGGCCGGCGACCGCGAGGAGGCGCTTCGACTGTTCATGCGGCTCGCCGGATCCTCCGTGCACGACATCTCCGGCGCCGAAGCATCGCCCATGTGGCCTGCGTTGCAGGCGCTGGCGTCGACGCTGCGCTACGACGCCGCATGCCTGGGTGACGGCCCGGTGCCTGCGGACCGGCTCTCGACGGTGCGGCAACCGGTGCTTCTGACCACGGGCGCTGTGGTCGACCCACATATGGGTGGCCTTCCCGTCGACTTCTTCGGTGCAGCTGCGGACGCTGCTGCTGCCGCCTTGCCCGATGCTCGCCGGGCCACCCTCGAGGTCGAGGGTCACGTGGCCGATCCTGCCGTGCTCGGCCCGCTTCTGGAAAAGTTCTACGGCGGTTGACGCGGAGCGTGCAGAAAAGTGCTGCTCAGATGTCGCGATCGGGCAATGCTCTCCGCGAGTCCGCTGACGAGGACGTTCATCTCCTGAGACAGCGTCGAAGCATCTCGAACGCCCCATGGGCAAACCTCGGAGAGCACGCGCCTCGTACTGGGCGCACCTGCTGGTGACCGACCCGATCTACGCGAACCGTTCACGGACGCGAGGACGTCGCGGTCGTTCACAGGTCACCGTTCGTTCACCGGTGATCGGTACCGATGAACGGCATTCCTGCCTCGACCACTCGACCACCAGGGGAGCTCCCATGATCACCGACCTCGCCAGCTTCGTCGACTTCCTCGGCGCCCTGCCCGACATCTTCGGCGGCGCCGGCGACTTCCTCGACGGACTCAGCTTCTTCAGCTGACCCGCACCCTGCGGACCCGACCCACCCGACACCAGGGCGCCAGGTCCTGAAGACACCACAGTGCACGACCGCTCACGTTCTGAGCGGTCGTGCACTGCTGCGTGCAGGCGGTGTCAGTGCACAGCGGAGCGAAGCGCCTGACGAGCATTGCGCTCAACGAACAACGGAACGAAATCCCGCACCGCACGCCCCTCGAAGCGGGCGTACTCCGCCGCCACGGCCTGTTCGATGTCGTGTCGGCTCACCCCGGGCAGGGCGGCGGTGAGCCGATCCTGCACCGCTGCGAGATGCTCCGTTTCGTTGGTGGTTGTCATCTGCTCAGAGTCGACCCCTGTCACCACTGAGTCAATGATTCGACCATATTGTTCGCACAGGTAATGGTCACTCCACGGTCAGCGGGAACCGGGTGCGTAGGTTCTCCGACTGGCGGGTCAGTTCCCGCAGCGTCCGCTTGTGAACCTTGAGCTGCTGCTCGTGCCACAGGGCGAGGGCAGTGTTGCCTCGCGCCCGGGCTTCGGCGGAAAGCCGGCGAGCGTCGTCGAGCAGTGCGGCCACGGCTGATATCTCCTCGGTCAGCGCTGCCAGGAACACCCGCGCCTGCGCCACATCCGGATCCTCTGCCACTCGAGGTCACGCTCCTCACCGATCGTTCCGACAGTCGCCTGGTGACGCCCGAAAGGGTCGATCAGACGTCCGACCACGGTACTGGTCCGCGCATTGCGGGCGGCGAAGCGGGCACCAGGCGCGCGTAGACGGCGGAAACACAGCACGACGTCGTCACGGCGCGTAGAACGGGTGTTCATCCCGGTGCTCGTGCCTGCACCCGGTGATGTGCCCGCCGTGGTGCCTCGTCGCGGCGTTGTTCTACGCGGTCGACGTCGGGATGGTTCGCGGAGGATACGGAAGGTCAGCGCGAGATGATCGAGGAGTTCTACCGACGCATGCGGTCGGCGGAGACCCACCGCGGGGCTCCACCTCGGGTCATCGACACCGAATTGGCGGGGATGCTGGCGATCTGGGACGAGGTGAGCTCCGCCCATCAGGACCCGTGGCGAGCGGTCCGCACCGAGTGCTCGATGTACCGGTTCGACAATCACTGGCCATGGGCGTCGGCAGCGACCAGCGAGAACTTCCTCCTGACGCTGAGAGCAGTGCTGGAGGGACGCGGGCTCGGCATCAGCGACACCCCGTACCACATTCGGTGACGGCACCGGGTGATGGCGAGCCGACGGCAGCGGCGATCGTACGAGAGAGTCCGACACCATGTGGTTCGCGCTTCGAGGCGCAACCACGCGGAGATCAACAGGTAATGCCGGATCAAGGCGCGCCGCCGGCGGTTGCGGACTGCGACTGTCCTCGATCGCTGCCAGGCTCGCAGGCATGAGCATCGAACCGTTCGTACTCCACGTTCCCCAGGATGAGATCGACCTCCTCCACAGTCGGTTGGAGTAGACGCGGTGGCCGGCGCCGCTTCCCGGTGACTCCTGGAACACCGGTGTGCCGGTGCACTACGTGAAGCATCTCGCCGGACGGTGGCGAACGGACTACGACTGGCGGGCCCGTGAAGCGCGCCTGAACGCGTTCCCGCAGTTCACCACCAGCATCGACGGCACACGCATCCACTTCGTCCACGTCCGATCCTCGCACCCCGGCGCCCTGCCGCTGATCCTCACGCACGGGTGGCCCGGGTCGGTGTTCGAGTTCCTCGACATCATCGACGCGCTCACCGATCCGACCGACCCCGCCGACGCCTTCGACGGACGGTGACCGCAACCGACACGAACAGGACACCTCATCACCTGGTGCACCCCCACCGTGCAATGGAGAAACCCGCACTCGGTCCTCGAAAAAACACTTTCCATGCGGACTGCGGTGGACGTCGATGGCTACACGACTCTTAGTCACGCCGTCTATTGGAACCGATACAGAACTGACTTGCGACGCTCTGCCCTGCAATTCGTTGACCAGTAACAACGCAACACAAGCATGCCTCCGGAGAGACGGAATCAGTGAGCTTCGAGTTGAAAGTCATGAATAAGTAGTGAGTGGCACCGACACCAGAAGGGCCCCTGAACAGCATAACCGCTGATCAGGGGCCCTATTTGTGCGCCCACAGGGACTCGAACCCCGGACCCAGTGATTAAGAGTCACTTGCTCTACCAACTGAGCTATAGGCGCATGGTCGGAGCGGCTCGCGCTCCTCGGTGCGTGAAAGACATTAACACCTGGCGCGCAGGGAGTGAAATCGATTCACTGACCTGCGCGGATGCTCAGCTGACGATCTTGCGGATCACCAGGATGGCGACGACGGCGCCGACGCCGATGAGCGAGAACTTCACGGCGGGCTCGTTGAGGGTGCCCACGACGCTGCGCTTGGTGTTCTCGACCAGCCGCTTCGGGTTGGCGCGCACGCTGAGCTCGTCCAGGGTCGACGCGAGCTGGTCGCGTGCGGCCTCGATGTCGCGCTCGATGTTGTCGGTGTTGCGTGCCACGAAAGCCCTCCCGGCTGGACGAAGATGCAGAACTTCTGCGGTCGCCTCAAAGCCTAGAGCACGACGCCCGGCGCGCCTGCCCGGCTCGGACGAGTCGGCTAAGTTTGGCATCGTGACCACGACCTCGAGACTGTCCGCAGGCGACGCTGCTCCCGCCCTGTCCCTTCCCGACGCCGACGGCAACACCGTGTCGCTGGCGGACTACGCCGGCCGACGCGTGGTCGTCTACTTCTACCCCGCCGCGGCGACGCCGGGGTGCACGAAGCAGGCGTGCGACTTCCGCGACAGCCTGGCGCAGCTCAACGATGCGGGCCTCGAGGTGATCGGGGTGTCGCCGGACAAGCCGGCCAAGCTGGCGAAGTTCCGCGACGACGAGAGCCTCACGTTCCCGCTGCTCTCCGATCCGGAGAAGTCGACCCTGCAGGCGTGGGGCGCATTCGGCGAGAAGTCGATGTACGGCAAGACCGTCACGGGCGTCATCCGCTCGACGTTCGTCATCGACGCCGACGGCAAGGTCGAGGTGGCTCAGTACAACGTGAAGGCCACCGGCCACGTCGCCAAGCTCATTCGCGATCTGAAGCTCTGAGCCGCCACTGCTCGGGCAGGCGGCTCAGGAACGCTGCTTCGGCCACCGCGATGGTCTCGATCTCGCTGGGGTCGACGCTCTCGTTCGGTGCGTGAATGGTCGACAGCGGCTCCTCGACGCCCATGAGGACGATCTCCGCGTCCGGAACCGCGCGCTGCAGCGCGGTGCACAGCGGAATGGAACCGCCCTGCCCGGCGAACTGCACGGGCTCGCCGTAGGCGTCGCTCAGCGCGGTCATCAGCGTGCCGTACGCGGGGCCGTCCGTACGGGCGGCGAAGGGTGATCCGACGGCATCCGGCGTGACCGTCACCCGCGCGGACCACGGCGCCGCATTCGTCAGGTGAGTGATGAGCAGATCACGCGTCTTCTCGGCGTCCATGCCGGGCGGTACGCGCAGTCCGATGCGCGCGGACGCGCGAGGCACCACGGCGGCGGCGCTTCCCACCACGGGTGGGCAGTCGATGCCCATGACGGTGACGGACGGCCGGGCCCAGAGATGGTCCGCGATGGACCCGCTCCCGGTGAGCTCCACACCGTCCAGCACGCCCGCATCCGTCCGGAAACGCTCGACCGGATACTCGGCACCGTCCCACACGCCGGAACCGTCCACCCCGTCGATGGTGGTGTCGCCGTTGACGTCGTGCAGCGTGGCGAGCATCGCCACGAGGGCCACCAGTGCGTCGGGCGCAGGACCGCCGTACATGCCGGAATGCACTGCGCCGCGGAGTGTCTCGACGTCGACCCGCACGATCGCCATGCCGCGCAGCGAGGTCGTCAGCGTCGGCGTTCCGACGGCGATGTTGCCCGTGTCGCCGATGACGATCACATCGGCCGCGAACAGTTCGGGACGATCGTGCACCAGGTCCTCGAGGCCACCGGTCCCGGTCTCCTCTGAGCCCTCGCACACCACCACAATGCCCACCTCGGAGTCGGAGCCGAGCGCACGGAGCGCCGCGAGGTGCATCAGCACGTTGCCCTTGCAATCGGCCGAACCGCGGCCGAACCAGCGACCGTCCCGATCGGTCAACTCGAAAGGCGCGCTCTTCCAGAGAGACTCGTCGCCCGCAGGCTGGACGTCGTAGTGCGAGTACAGCAGCACCGTCGGAGCACCGTCCGCGGCGCGGCGCCGACCGATGACGGCCGCCGATCCATCGGACGTCTCGTGCAACTCCGTGTCTTTCACGCCGGCGTCGCGGAACGCGTCCCGCACCCACTCCGCGGCGGAGCGGCACTCGGACGGCGGCGCTTGCTCGGGATCGGCGATGGAGCGAAAGGCAACGAGGTCTGCCAGTTCGGCGCGCACTCGCGGCATGCTCGCACGCACGCGGTCTCGGAGCTCGGACAACTGCGCATCGGTACCAGAGGTCATGGAAAACAGTCTGGCACCTCGACGCGTCGACCTACTGCGGGAACTCCTGGTTCAGCCACTGCCCGGTCTGCTGCCAGTGCTTCGCCCACGCCTCGTCCTGCAGCTGCTGCGGGGACTTGTTCGGATCCTGCTCGGGCACCGGGACGGTGAACTGCGGAGCGGGTACCGCACTGGGCGAGGACGACTGCTGCTGTGGCGGCGTGGTGGTCCACGGCGTGGGCGCCGGCGCAGCGGCGGTCGGCGACCAGGGTGCTGCCGACGGCGCGGTCCAGTCGGAGGCCGCGGCGTCTGCTGCGGCGTCCTCTGTCGGAACCGGCGCTGCCGGAGCAGCGGGGGCCGGCGACGCGGCCGGAGCAGCGGGAACCACCGGTGCCGCGGCTGCGGGAGCATCTGCCACCGGGGACGCGGAGCCACCGTTCGGGGCCTGCTGCTCAGCGGCGGTGTTCTGGGGCACGCTGTCCGATCCACCGGTCATCACGGCAGCGGTACCGATGCCCGCCGCGACCAGCGCTGCTGCTGCAGCAGCGCCGGCGAACCCGACGAAACGGCGCGAGCGGCGACCGGTGGGAGCGACGGACGCGGCCGTCACCACCGGGATGGCCTCGGTCCGAGCATCGTCGATCGGATCGACGACAGCAGGTGCCACGACGGCGGGGAACACCTCGGTGTCGGTGTCGGTGTCGGACGACGTCGTGGGAGGAATGACCTCGTCGACGGGCGTGACCTCGTCGGCGGACGCGACTCGGGGTCGAGCAGCCGCGGCGGCGGCACCTGCCACACCGGCACGTGCCGCTGCGGACTTCGAGATCGGCGACGCGGACGCGCCCGACTTCACGACGCCGGACTTCCCCGCACCGGTCGCAGACCGGCGTACCGGCTTGGCCGGGACGGGACGCGTCGGGCGCAGAGGTGGGCGGGCTGCCGCTGCGGCGGCGGCGACAGCGGAGGGTGTGGTCCGCTGCCAGGGCGCGACATCGTCGGCAGGAGGAGTGGCGTCGTCGTCGAGTGTCGCGCCGGCGGCGGGCGTGTCCGCGACGACCGGGGTGGGAGAGTCGAAGACGGGAACACCGAACGCGAGTTCGAGGATGGGCGGAGCCACGTCGATGTCAGCGGCAGCGCCCGAGGTCACGACGGACATGACACAGGCGTCGGCGACGTCCACCAGGTCCCACAGCATCGGCACCGTCAGCCCGATCTGCTCGGGCGAGAAGTCCTCGAGGTCGATCGACTCGGCGACGCCGAGGTCCGACCCGTCGATGGGAGACAGCAGGGACGCCGTCACCGTGGACCCGTCCAGGTGATACAGCAGAACGGCGGAGACCACGGTGGTGTCACCACGGGTCTCGGGTGCGCTGCTGTTGCGGGGGGTGTCGTTCATGATGTGCCTCCTCTTCTCGAAGACGAACCGGAAGCCGACACAGCCGTCGTGACTCCCCCGAGACCGGCCTGAACGATCGACTACTTGCTCCGTCAGTGAACTATGCGTCTTGTAACAGTCTCTAAACATACCGTAAGTTCATATTGAATGCGGCCGAACGGTAGCTCACTGTTCGAGAACGGTGGGTCGACCGATACTGTTGGTGACGTGGAGTCGACCGACGGAGCACCGGGGCGCAGCACCCCGATCACCGAGGAGACAGCGCACGAACAGGGCCTTCACGACGAGACCGATGTCCGCGACGGGGCCGACACCAGCGAGAACGCGGACGAGAACGAGCCCGTCGAGCTGCTCCCCCGCCGCCGCCCCACCCAGGAGCGCAGCAAACGGAAGTTCGACGCGTTGTTGACGGCGTCGCGCGAACTGTTGACCGACGTGGGGTTCGAGTCGTTCACGTGCGAGGAGGTCGCGGCCCGCGCCGGGCTGCCCATCGGCACGCTGTACCAGTTCTTCGCCAACAAGTACGTCATCGTGTGCGAACTGGGTCGCCAGGATCTCGCAGGCGTGCGCCAGGAGTTCGCCGACTTCGACGGCGAGGTTCCGTCACTCGACTGGCTACGCTTCCTCGACGACTTCCTGGACCATCTCTCCAGCCTGTGGACGTCGGATCCGTCCCGACGCGAGGTGTGGTTGGCGATGCAGTCCACCCCGGCCACACGCGCCACCGGCATGATCCACGAGAAGGCGTTCGCCGCCCAGGTGGAGCGGGTGCTCGCACCGCTCACACCCCGCACCCCACGTGCCCGCCGCAACCTCATGGCCGAGGTGCTCGTGCACGTCGTCTACTCCATGCTCAACTTCTCGGTGCAAGACGGTCAGAGTCACGCCGACGCCGTCGCCGAGCTGAAGCGCCTGATGGGCGCCTACCTGTTGGTGGCAGAAAAGGAGAGCCGACGCTGATCGCGTCGGCTCTCCTCTTCTCCGTCATTCGTCTGACGATCACTCCTCGAGGATCGCCACCGCTCCCGCCATGTCGCCGTCGTGGGTCAGCGACAGGTGGATCTTGACCGTCGGCAGGAACTCCGCGGCCATGCCGTGCAGCTTGATCGACGGACGTCCCCACGCGTCGTTGACGACCTCGATCAGCGGGTACGGGTTGTCGCCGATCTGGGGCGCACGAGCGAAACGTGATGCGGCCCAAGCTTTCAGCACCGCTTCCTTGGCGGCCCACCGCGCGGCGTAGTGCCGCGCGGGGTCCGCACTGCGCGTGGCGGCGTGGCGGCGCTCGCCGGCAGTGAAGCTGTCGCGGACCATGGTGGTCCCGACCTTCTCCATCTGCTCGGCGAACTCCGAGACCGACACCAGATCCAGACCGACTCCCAGGATGCTCACTCGGCCACCGTACGGTAGACGTCGTCCGCGCCGAGGCGAGAATCTTCGCTCAGCAGCAGATCGATCTCGAGCTCGTGCTTCGCATCGCTCGACGTGCCGTCGTGGCCCAGTCGGCGATCCTCCGGACGCTCGTACAGCGAGGATCCGCCGCACATCGCCTCCATCAGCCGCCGCTTGCCGGCCACCACACGTGCCTGCGACTTCGCCGTGTACTCCTCGCGCTGCGCGGCCGGAACCGCCTCGAGGAACGCCTGCGGGTGCACCACGGCGATGATGCCGGACACATGGCCGAAGCCGAGGCTGGTCAGCAGACCGGCCTTGAACGGCAGCCGCTCCCCGAAGCGCAGCGGTTCGCGTACCCAGACCAGGTTCTCGAACTCGGTCATCGTGTCGTCGACGCAGTCGAGACTGCGGTTCGGCGGCACGACGCCCTCGGCCAGCACCTGGCAGAGACCGATCAGCTGGAAGGCGGCAGCGCCGCCCTTGCTGTGTCCGGTCAGCGACTTCTGCGAGACCACGAAGAGGGGGTTGCCCTCCGTGCGGCCCAGTGCTCGGGCCAGACGCGTGTGCATCTCCGCTTCGTTGGGATCGTTCGCGTTGGTCGACGTGTCGTGCTTGGAGACGATCGCGATGTCGTCCGCAGAGACGCCGAGTGCGCTGAGCGACAACGCCATCGCCGAGTCCTGACCGCCGCGGGCAGCGCCGAGGGCGCCGAGACCGGGAGCCGGGATCGACGTGTGCACGCCGTCACCGAAGGACTGCGCCCATCCGACGACACCGAGGACGGGCAGGCCCATCTCCAGAGCGAGGTCACCGCGAGCCAGCAGAATCGTTCCGCCGCCGTGCGACTCGACGAAGCCGCCGCGTCGACGGTCGTTGGCTCGGGAGAACCGGCGATCCGAGATGCCCTTGGCGTGCATCGCCGAGGCCTCCGCCGTCGCCGACATGTCGCCGAAGCCGATGATGCCCTCGGTGCTGAGGTCGTCGAACCCGCCGGCCACGACGAACGTCGCCTTGCCGAGCCGGATCTTGTCCACGCCCTCCTCGACCGAGACCGCCGCCGTGGCGCAGGCCGCGACCGGGTGGATCATCGCGCCGTAGGACCCGACGTACGACTGCACCACGTGCGCCGCAACGACGTTCGGCAGCGCTTCCTGCAGGATGTCGTTCGCACGAGCGTCACCCAGAAGGGTGTCGATGTACAGCGAGCGCATCGACTCCATGCCGCCCATACCGGTGCCCTGCGTATTGGCGACCAGCGAGGGGTGCGTCCAGCGCATGAGCTCGGACGGGGTGAAGCCGCTGGTGATGAACGCGTCGACCGTGCAGACGATGTTCCACAGCGCGACCCGGTCGATGGAGCTCGCCATGTCCGGCGAGATGCCCCACTTGGTGGCGTCGAATCCCGTGGGGATCTGACCACCGACCGTGCGCGTCAGCTTCATCTGACGCGGTACGCGGATCTCGGTGCCCGCCTTGCGCGTGACCTGCCAGTCACCCTCCGCGTTCTGGTTCACGACCGTCCGCTCGGGATCGGCACCGACGAAGGCGCGTGCCTCCGCCTCGCTGCCGACGACGAACGTCAGATCGTTGTCCAGGAACACCGAGGTGAGCAGCGGCGCGGTGTTGTTCACCATCGCGCCGTCGTCCTCGTACTGCCGGATACCGCAGCGTTCGACGACCGTGTCGTGGTACCGGTCGGCGATCTCCGCCTCGGGCACCAGATCGCCCGACTCGGCGTCGTACCACCCCGGCTTGGGATCGTTCTCCCAGACCACCAGACCGGTGTTCCACGCGAGTTCGAGAACGCCTGCCGCCGAGAGCTTCTCGTCGACCTCCATCTCGAAGCGGGTGCGTGCGCTGCCGTACGGCCCGAGCTCGCCCGTACCGACGATGACGACCATCTCGGACGGCTCGATGTCCAGAGCGGTCCACGCGGGTGCTGCGGGCTGCTCGTCGAGCCGCGGCGGCGCGGGAAGCGCGTCGACGGTGGCGAGTGCCTCGGCGACGGCGTCGTCCGCGACGGCCTCGTCGGCCGCCTGCTTGGCGAGTGCGGCCAGATCGAGGCCCGCCTCGGCGAGGCCGCCGGTGAGATCGACCTCGAGCGGTGCCTGCGCGGCGGCGGTCCGGGACTCCTCGTCGCAGGTGGCGAGCAGCTGCTCGGCCATCTCCGCCGTGGACCAGGTGCGCACACCGGCCGCCTCGGCAGCGTTGGCCACCGGGTCGTTGTGACCCATGAGGCCGGTGCCGCGGACCCAACCGATACGGGCGTGCACCAACGTGACTCGCTCGGCCCAGGTGCGCTCCGCCTTCCAGCGGTTCATCACGGCGTCGAGCGCTGCCTTGGACTCGCCGTAGGCACCGTCGCCACCGAACAGTCCGCGGTTCGGCGAACCGGGAAGTGTCACGTGCAGACGGGTGTCGACGTCGCGGTCGTGACCGATCTTCGACAAACCACCGATGAGACGCTCGACCGACCAGAGCAGGACGCGCATCTCCATCTCGGCGCGGGAACCGGCGTCGGACAGCTCGCCGGCGACCCGCGGTGCCGCGAAGGGGAACAGCATCGTCGGGGTGACGGCGGGCTTGACCAGCTTCTTCGCGCCACCGGCCGAATCGATCTGGTCGCTGCCGATCCACTCGATCAGGGCATCGACGTCGGCGTACGAGGCCATGTTCGCCGGGACCACCCAGAGGGCTGCTCCCGCAGTGGCATTCGTGCGGTAGAGCTCACGGTAGAACCCGACTCGGCTCTCGTCGAGACGCGAGGTGGTGAGGAACACGGTCGCACCGCCGGCGAGCAGTTCCCCGGTCACCGCAGCGGCGATCGAGTTCTTGCTGGCGCCGGTGACGACCGCGACCTGCCCGGTCCAGCGGGTGGACGCCTCGGTCGACTGCGCCGCAGCCGACGCGATGGCGCCGTAGGTGGCCGCCAGGTCGCCGCGCCCCTGGGCGTCAGCCTTCTGCTGCCACCAGCTCGCCTGGGACGCGACAGCCCTGCCGGTTCCGGCGAAGGTGTCGACAGCGAGTGCCTGAGCCTTCTCGTCCCCCAGCCACAGTCGGGCGAGATCCTCACGCGCACTGGCCCAGCGGTCGTCGATCAGCACCGCCTTGCGGGCGTCGAACGACGGAGCGACCAGACGCGGCCAGTCGGTGCCGAGCTCGGTGGACACCAGGTCGACCAGCTCGGCCTCGCTCGCGTCCGCCTCGGGCAGGGTGAGGTTCTCGGCGAATCCGAGCTGTTCGAGGACCAGTCGGGCCGCCGAGGCCAGCACTCCGCTGCGCCCGGTGATGTTCTCGGTGAACTCACCCAGGGCGGCCGCGTCGACGGTGCCACCGCCGCCGCTGCCTCCACTGGAGGGCATGGACACCTGGATGCCGCGTCGCTGACCGACCGCAGTCACGGCTGCGTCGATGACCGCGTCGACCGCGGCACCGTCGGCGACGGCACCGTCCGCGAGACCACCGAGGTCGCCGCCGCGGATCGATGCGCCGTCCCTGGTGCCGAGAGCGACCTCGGCGGTGACGTGGTGGGCCCACCCGTCACCGAGCTGCCACACCTTGGCGACGCGCTCCGCGATGGAGCCGGGACGACGTCCCGACGGTCCGAACACCTTGCGCAGGTGATCGTTCACCGAGTCGCTGAGCACCGGCCCGAACGGACGGTAGGTACGTGCCAGCTTGTTGACGGTGCCGGCGAGGGCACCCATGTCGGCGTCGGCCGCGCCGTCGATCGCGCCGAGCGACAGCTCGGAACCGAGATCGACGAGCAGCTGGTTACGCCGGGACGAGACGCCGTCGCACAGTGCCTCGATGGTGTCGGCGGGGCCGATCTGATCGATGCGGAGCTTGGTCCACAGGGCGATCAGCACGGTCGTGGCGTCCGACGCCGTGAACGCGATGTCGTCGGGACGCGGTCCACCGGCCGGGGCCGCGGGAGCCGCGACCGGGGCGGCGACGGCTGCAGGGGCAGCCGCCGGATCGGCAGCGGGAGTCTCGGACTCGGGCTCGTCCACCATCTCCGGATCGGTGTCCGTGGAGAAGACGACGGCCGCGTCGCGCTCGATGTTGAGCACCTCGACGGGGTGGCCGATGCGACCGGGAAGCTTGAGCGTGTTGGTCGCCAGGTTGGCCACCGTGGGAACGGATCCCAGACCCACCTCGACGAAACGCTCGATGCCCAGTCCGCCGTCCGACTCGTCGGCGAACAGCAGGTCCTGCGTCTCGATCCACCGGACCGGGCTGGCGAACTGCCATGCCAGCAGCTCGGTCAGGATCACGCGGCACAGATCGGCCGGGCGGGCGGCCCAGTCGTCCCACCGACCCAGGACGTCGGCCAGCGGCTCGGACGGCACCAGGTCGGCGATCTCCTGCACGAAGTCACGATCGAGCGTGAACAGACGCGGAACCAGGTTGGGGATGTAGCGGCCGACGAGGATCGACGGGTCGATCGTCTCCGGGAGCAGCTCGAGGAGACGAGCCCGGAAGTCGTCCACACCGCCGCGCAGAACGGTGGAGTGGAACGGGACGTCGATGCCGGGGACCAGGATGAAGGCCCGCTTGCCGCCGAACTCGGCACGGCGACGGTCGATCTCGCGCTCGAGCTCGTCGAGACCCGCGACGGTGCCGGCGATGGCGTACTGGGAGCCGCGCAGGTTGAGGTTGACCACCTGCAGGAACTCGCCGGTGCGCGCACCGATGGACTCGACGAATCCGATGACGTCGTCGTCGGCGAGGCCGACCTGGGACGGACGGATGGCGGCCATGCGGTACTGGCTGCGGCCCTTCGCATCACGCGGGACCAGCTGGTGCATGGCGGAGCCGCGCTGGAAGACCACTTCGAGGACGGCCTCGAGCGGCAGGACCCCGGCGACGGCGGCGAGAGCGTTGTACTCACCGACGGAGTGGCCGGCGAGGAACGAGTCCTCGACGAACGCGCCGGACTCGCGGAGCTCGGCCACCTGGGCGACACCGAGCACGGCCATCGCGACCTGGGTGAACTGGGTCAGGTGCAGGACGCCGTCGGGATGACGGTGGGTCACTCCCCTGGCCCGCAGCTCGGTCGGATTGTCCCGCACGACAGCGAGAATGGAGAAGCCGAGGGCAGCGCGGGTGTGCTTGTCCGCACGCTCCCAGATCTCACGGGCGGCCTTCGAGCGAGCCCGTGCGTCGAGTCCCATACCCGGCTGCTGTATGCCCTGGCCCGGGAACGCGTAGACCGTCTTCGGTGCGGCGATGCGGCCGGTGGCCATCATGACCATGTCGCCGTCGACCTTGCAGGAGACCTCGACGATCTCGGAACCGGCCTCGTAGCCGACGCGATCGACGCGGACGTCGATCGAGGCGCCGGGACGCACCATGCCGAGGAAGCGCGTGGTCCACGCCGTGAGGCGACGCGGCGGAGTCGTCGCGGCCGGATCGACGGCGGTGACCACCTGCTGCGCGGCGGCCGAGAGCCACATGCCGTGCACGATGGGATCGCCGAGACCGGCGAGACGTGCTGCGGCGTCCGAGGTGTGGATCGGGTTGTGGTCGCCGGAGACCTGAGCGAACGCACCCATGTGACGCGGAGCCGTGATGGTGGTGTCGCGGCGACGGCGGCGCGGGGTCTCGACCAGCGCGTCGGTGACCGACCCGCCGGCGCGCGGCGGATCCGACAGCGTGCCGGTGCCGGTGCGGCCACGGATGGCGAACCGCTCGACGAGGGTGGCGACGACGGGAGCGTCGAGGCCCTCGCCCAGCATGGCGCCGATCTCGACGGAGACCTCGACCACGCGGCCGAGATCGGTGTCGATGACCTCGCCCGACTGCGCCTTCACCACCAGGATGCTGTGGTGGTCCGGGAGCGTGCCCATGAGATCGATGCGGTGGTCGAGGTGCACCAGGTCGAGCATGCCCTCGATGACGGAGCCGGCGTCGGCGGTACGCGCCGAGCCGAGCACGGCGAACACGGCGGGCCAGCACGCTCCGACGAGGACGTCGGGCACGGCCGAGTGGCCGACGCCGTAGTCCGCGGGGAGGCCGGAGCCGGTGACACCCGCATGGTCGGCGACGAGGTCGGGCGACCAGGCGATGTTGAGGCGAGCAGCGCCGCCCTTGACCGTCGGGAGTTCCTGTCCCGCAGCGACTCCGAGCAGTGCGGACATCGACGACTCGGCGTCCGCGTCGGTGACGAGCGGCGCTCCGCCGTCGACCGCCGAGGCGGGGACGGTGATGCGGATGTCGACGCTCTTGCCGGGCGAGAGCGGGACCGAGAGGAGCACCTGGTCCGAGCCGGCGACGGTCAGCGTGGCGCCGGTACGGGCGTGGGTGGCGGCCTCGTCGGACACGACGTCCCACTCGGACAGTGCACCGAGTCGACGAACGGGGTTGGGCGCGAGGCGCGATGCCCAGGTGATGTCCGGAGCGGCGAGCACCATGCCCACGAGACCGCCCGCGATGTCGGGATGACGGCGGGTGGCGACGGCGACGGAGTCCGCGCCGGAGCCGAGCAGGCGATCCGCGGTGGCCTTCTCGAAGCGGTTCAGCAGATCGCCGACCGGCTCGTTCAGCCGGTCGATGCCGGCGACGGCCACGGTGCCGGGGATGACGCAGACCTGGTCTGCCGAGTACCGCGCGTCGTGGGCCTGCCACAGCGAGTCACTGCGCCACCAGCGGCGAACGTCCTTGTCCACGACGGGAACGAAGTTGACCGGCTTGCCGGGGATGCGGCACAGCGAGATGAAGAACGGCACGTCGGCCGGGTGCAGCTCGACCGTCGAGGCATCGGGGTAGGCCGCGACGAGTGCCCGCAGGGCATCGGCGGGGCGATCGAGGATGTCGTCCTCGGCGAAGAGGGTGGGAACGGGGCCACGGTCGACGGGGTGCAGGCGGGCCTCGGCGCGCTGGAGCATGTCGCGGAAGCGGACGCGCCACGTGACGTCGAGCCACGGAGTGTCGGTGTCGATGTCGTGCCCGACGGCGAGCTCGAGGTAACGCTCGAGCCAGCGCAGGTACGTCATGGACGCGACGTCCCCGAAGTACGGCTTCGCGGTGGCGTCGAGAGCGGCGATGATTTCGTCGCGGCGGGCGGCCACGGCCTCGTCGTCGCCGGCGACCTCGTCGAGCAGACGACCGGTCCGCGAGGCGGCGTTGTCGATCTCGTGGATGTCCGCGCCGAGCTGGCTGCGGCCGGAGGCCATGCCGCCGATCGCGGTGCCGGCACCGACCCAGTCGGGCGTTCCGGGGGTGTCGACGAGGAGCTGCTTGACCTCGGGGGACGTTGT
The DNA here is from genome assembly GCF_019836205.1 of Rhodococcus sp. BP-160. Taxonomy (NCBI): domain Bacteria; kingdom Bacillati; phylum Actinomycetota; class Actinomycetes; order Mycobacteriales; family Nocardiaceae; genus Rhodococcus; species Rhodococcus sp. BP-160. The sequence goes on along the minus strand of NZ_JABUEK010000002.1, from coordinate 27,409 downwards.
CGCCTCGAGCGTGGCCATCGCGGCGGTGCCGACGAGGATGCCGTCGAGCGGCATGGCCGGGAAGCCGGCGGCCTCCGACCAGCGTCCGGTGAGGTAGTCGGCTGCGCGCTCGGGAGTTCCGATGCCGCCGCCGACGCAGATGACGATGTTGTCGTGCGACCGCAGCTCCGCGTAGGTGGCTACCAGCAGGTCGTCGAGGTCCTCCCACGAATGGTGGCCACCGGCGCGGCCACCTTCGATGTGGACGATGACCGGATAGTCCGGAACCTCGTTGGCGATGCGGATCACCGCGCGGATCTGCGCCACCGTGCCCGGCTTGAAGCAGACGTGGCTGATGCCGACCTCGGTCAGCTCCTCGATGAGCGCGACGGCCTCGTCGAGCTCGGGGATGCCCGCGGTGACGACGACGCCGTCGAACGGCGCACCCGCCGTGCGGGCCTTCTGCACGAGGCGCTTGCCGCCGAGCTGCAGCTTCCACAGGTAGGGGTCGAGGAAGAGCGAGTTGAACTGCACGGACCGGCCCGGCTCGAGGAGCTCCTGCAGCTCGGCGACGTGGCCGGCGAAGATCTCCTCGGTGACCTGTCCGCCACCGGCGAGCTCGGCCCAGTGGCCGGCGTTGGTCGCGGCGGCGACGATCTTCGGGTCGACGGTGGTCGGGGTCATGCCCGCGAGCAGGATCGGCGACCGACCCGTCAGCTTGGTGAAGGACGTCTCGACGGCGGTGTATCCGTTCGGGAGGGTGACCACGGACGGGGCGAAGTCGCTCCACGGCCGGTCCACCTCGGGTGCGGCGCCGGGAGTGAGGAGGTTGCGGTGCCCGGTGCGGGTCGACGCGGCGACGACGCCCACGCCGTGGCCACTGATGTTCGATGCGGTCAGGCGGGTGAGGGCGTCACCGGGACCGAGGTCGAGGATCCACGAGGCGCCGGCGGTGACCACGGACTCGGTCGCGGCGACCCAGTCGACCGGATCGACCAGGATGGCCTGCGCGAGTGCGCGGGCACGAGAGACGTCGACGCCACAGCGCTCGGCCCACTGGCCGACGACGTCGACGGCCTCACCCATCTGCGGGTGGTGGAAGCCGACCTCGATGTCGAGGGGTTCGAAGACGGGAGCGAAGATCGCGCCGCCACGCTTCTTGGCCTCACGCTCGCGGGTCTCGGTGGCCGAGATCTCCTCGCAGCGCTGCTGCACGCGGACGAGCTTGGTGTACGGACCGCTGAGGACGACGCGGCGGCGACCGTTGCGGATGGCGACGACGGCGGACGTCGTGGCGTCGTCGCCCGCGACCTCGTCGACGATGGCCTGCAGACGGACGGGGTCGACGGCGGAGACGGCGATCATGGGAGCCCGCTCGCCCGAGCCGATGAGGGCACGGCGGCGGCCGACGAGACCGGCTGCGGCACCGATGAGCTGCGCGACGGCCAGCAGTTCGGCGTCACTGCGTCCGAGATCGGCGACAGCCGCCTCGGCGAGGACACCCTGCGAGTGGCCGATGACGGCGGAGGGCGGAGTGGCGGTCCAGTCCAGTCCCTGCACCGACAGCGCGCGCAGTGCGGCCATCTGGGTGAGGAGGACGCCGGGGACGGAGACGGCCGCGGAGGCGAGGGCTGCGGTGGACGGACCGGCCGACGGATCGTCGGCGAGCTCCTGCTCCAGCATCCAGGCGATGGGATCGAAGCCGAGGGGCCGCACGACCAGGAGCTCCTGCGCCACGGGCGCGAGGATGTCGGCCGCGGTGTTGACGAGATCGGTGATCTGCGGCTCGAGTGCACAGTCCCGGGTCAGCTCGTCGAGGGTGGGCAACCAGGGCGCACCCTGGCCACCGAAGGCGAACGCGTAGGGCTCGCCCGCGACGAACCGCTCCGCGAGCGACTCCGCCCGATCGGTGGAGCGCTGGCGGTTGGGGGGAGTGCTCTCGTTGATGGTCACGCGTGCGTGTCCTCTCCTACCTCGGATCGCGAGGTGCTGGGTACTTCTGACGCTGGGCTCGTTCGACGTGGCTGAGTTGTTCGACGTTGCTGGGCCACCGGCGACACGAGACTCCGGGAGCCCGAGACGGTGGGCAGTCGTCATCGACGGACCACTCGCATCTCGTGGGCTCAAGGATGACACGGAATCATGAGGAATTCCTCACGTTCTGTTTGACGTCCTAGTGCTACCCGCGGGTACGTCGTGATCGTGGCCAGAAACGGCGGCTCAACTGACCCGAAAGTAGGGTCGATCGCTGCAGACCAGGGCGGTTTTCGCGGGCGAGGAACCTGAGGGATTCCTCGTGTTCATCGTTACCAATTCGTTATACCAGCGGACGGGCGGTTCCTGTCGGACCGTCCGTCTACCTTCCTGATCGCACACGTCGTGCACCGAGACCGGGGGGACTCACATGACCGACACCATCGCAGCGATCATCGACCGTTCGACGCAGACTGCCACCGCTACCGCCGTCGACGCGGTGATTCCACGGGAGACCTGGCCGTTCTGGTTTCCGGGGTGGGCCGGGGACGTCGAGGCCGCTCTCCTCGACGCCGTGTTCTCGTCGAGAGCGACGTACGGCGGTCCCACCACGGGAGTGCGCCGGGTGATCGCCGCGTGGCGGCACTCGCGCGGCGGCGCGGTGGACGATCTCCGCGCTCTCACCACGCTCGATGCCGACGTCGTGGACAACCGGCAGCGGGTTCCGGGGAATCACTCGACCAAGGCCGACGCCGCGCGGGCCGTCGCCGCCGCACTGCTCGCAGTCGGGGTGACCGGGGCGACGGACGTGGACGGGTCCGAGACGCAACACGACGCGTTCGTCTCCGTCGCAGGTGTCGGCGAGCTGTCATGGGAGTGCTTTCTCGGCGCCCTCGGCGTGGCGTCACCGCTGAGCGACGCCGGGGTCGACGACTTCCTGCGCGTGACACTCGCCGTGACCGTCGACGGAGTCGAGGACCGGAGTGCCGTCCTGGACGCGGTCGCAGGTGACCTCGACACCGACCGCGCGACGCTGCGGCACGCGGTGTGGCGCTACCAGCGTTCGCTCGTCCGCAGGCCGCGGACCCGCGAGGTGCCGGCCGAGGTCGTCTAGACTCACCTGCACGCGCGAGTGGCGGAATGGCAGACGCGCCACACTTAGGATGTGGTGTCCGACGGACGTGGGGGTTCAAGTCCCCCCTCGCGCACCAGCAGGTGAGTCCCACCACGACCCCTACGACGCGGTGTCGTTGACCGTGCGCGGTCCGGTACCGTCGTGGTGTGGATCAGAGCCGGGACACCACCCCCAGGACGCGCCGCCCAGCACTCATCGTGCTGGTCATCGTCGCCGCCTGCGGATGCCTGGCGCTCGGGTACTGGCAGTGGGAACGATTCGAATCGTCGTCCGGCACGGGTCAGAATCTCGGCTACGCCTTCCAGTGGCCCCTTTTCGCCGCCTTCGTCGTGTTCGCCTACCGACGGTTCGTCCAACTCGAGGACACCGTGGACGAACCGGTGGAGTCCACGGTGATCACCGAGATCCCCACCGATCTCCTCCCGCAGCGCCCGACAGCTCGGACGACCCGCCTGCCCGACGACACTGCCGACGACGAGGAGACTCGTCAACTGCGGGAGTACAACAGCTATCTCGCGGAGTTGGACGCCGGCCGCGAGAACGACAGGAGCACTTCGTGAGCACCGCAGAACCTCGTCCCGCCGCTCGAAGCACCGGGGGTCGGCCGACCGACCGGCGGATCGAGCCCGCGCTTCTGCGCTATCGCGTTCTCGCCTACGCCACCGGCGTATGGCTGCTGGTGCTGACCGCGGAGATGGTGGCCAAGTACGTCTTCGGCGTCGAGAACCTGCCCGGGTGGATCGCGATCGTGCACGGCTGGGTCTACTTCGCATACCTGATCGTCACGCTCGACCTCGCCGTGAAGGTGCGCTGGCCCGTCGGCCGCACCATCGGCACGCTCCTCGCCGGCACCGTGCCGTTCCTGTCGTTCGTCATCGAGCACCGCCGCACCCAGCAGGTGAAGCGGGACTTCGCCGTCCGACCTACTGCGTGAGCGCGGTGATCTCGGGGAGCAACCGGCGCAGCGCGACGCCGCGATGGGACGACGCGTCCTTCTCCGCGGGCGTCATCTCGGCAGCGGACTGCCCGGCACCGTCCGGAACGAAGATCGGGTCGTAACCGAATCCACCGCTTCCGGCACGGGTTCTCGACACACTCCCCCGCCACTCGCCGCGGACCACGTGCTCACGTCCGTCCGGCAGCACCAGCGCACAGGCGGAGACGAACGCCGCACCGCGCCGCTCGTCCGGTACGTCGGCCAGTTGCGCCAACACCAGCGCGGTGTTCGCCTCGTCCTGGCCGTGCTGCCCCGACCATCGCGCCGACAGCACTCCGGGCATACCGTTCAGCGCGTCGATCGCGATCCCCGAATCATCTGCCACACACGGCATTCCGGTCGCGGCAGCGCCGTCCCGAGCCTTGATCAGAGCGTTCTCCTCGAAGGTCGCCCCGGCCTCGGGAGTCTCCGGGTACTCGGCGACCTCGTCGAGCCCCACCAGTTCCACGCCGCCGACCTGCGCGGCATCGAGCACCCGCCGCAGTTCGGCGAGCTTCTTCGCGTTGCGGCTGGCGACGAGGAGCCGTACGTCAGGCACCGGGCAGCTCACCGGGGTAAGGGGCCGCGAGAGCCTCCTTCTGGATCGCGAAGATGCGCTCGCAGCCGGCGAGGGCATTGTCGAGCATGGCGTCGAGGGTGGACCGCGGGAAGGTCGCGCCCTCGCCGGTGCCCTGGATCTCGACGAGTGTTCCGGTGTCGGTGGCCACGACGTTCATGTCCACCTCGGCGCGGGAGTCCTCCTCGTACGGCAGGTCCAACCGGACGCGGCCGTCCACCACGCCGACCGACACGGCAGCGATGGCGCAGGAGATGGGCTGCGGATCGGCGAGCTTGCCGTGAGCCGCGAGATAGGTGACTGCATCGGACAGTGCCACGAAGGCACCCGTGATCGCCGCGGTGCGCGTCCCGCCGTCGGCCTGCAGCACGTCGCAGTCGAGGGCGATGGTGTTCTCACCGAGAGCGGCGAGATCGATGCAGGCCCGCAGCGAGCGCCCGATGAGTCGGCTGATCTCGGACGTGCGTCCGCTGACCTTGCCCTTCACCGATTCGCGGCTGTTGCGGGTGTGCGTCGCGCCGGGAAGCATGGCGTACTCGGCGGTGAGCCAGCCGAGCCCGGATCCCTTGCGCCACCGCGGCACCCCCTCCTCCACGCTGGCGGTGCACATCACCCGGGTGTTGCCGAACTCGACCAGCACCGATCCTGCCGGGTGCGAGGTGAAACCGCGGGTGATGGTGATGGTGCGGAGTTCGTCGTCTGCTCTGCCGTCTTCACGTGTGGACACGCCTGCCACCCTAGTCGGGTCGCCGACACGGCCCGGGGACGGACTGCCGCGCCCCGAGGGACGTGCGAGCGGTCAGACCTCGACGACGTAGCCGGGTGAGACGGCGTGCACCGGACCACCGAACTCGGCCTTCGCCTCCGCGACGACGTCCTCGCGTGACGTCCACGGCGGGATGTGGGTGAGCAGCAGTTCCGAGACCTCCGCCATGGCCGCCAGCCGGCCGGCCTCGGTACCCGAGAGGTGTACGCCCTGAGGGCGATCCGCGGCGTGTGTCCACGACGCCTCGGCCAGGAGCACGTCGGCCCCGGTCGACAGTTCGACCACCGCGTCGCACATTCCGGTGTCCCCGGTGTAGGCCAGGACGGTTCCACTCTCGGTGGTGATGCGCATGCCGTAGGACTCCGGCGGGTGGTACACGCGTCGCGGCTCGATGGTCAGCGCACCGAACGTCACCACGGAACCGTCTCGGAGGTACCGCAGATCGAGGGTGTCCGACATGTCGTCGATCCGGCCACCGCTCTCCGCGGACGCCACGCCCAGACGGAACGCCATGTCCGACGGCCCGAGGACCACGGCACGGCCCTCCACCGCAGTGGGGCCGTACCGGCGCCAGACCAGCAGTCCGGGGACGTCGAGGCAGTGATCGGCGTGCAGGTGCGACAGCAGCACGTGCACGTCGGCGGGGTTCACGTACTTCTGCAGGGCACCGAGAACACCGGGCCCGAAGTCCATGACGAGCGGAGCGGTGTCGGGCGCCTCGATGAGATATCCCGATGCCGGCGAGTCCGGACCCGAGACACTGCCCGAACAACCCAGAACCGTGAGACGCATGGGTGTCATGCTGCCACGCGCGGTGAGAGGTCCGAGAGAGTTCGGCGACACACCGTGTCGTGAGATGTCCGAAGGGTGCGCACGGCTCCTGTCACCGGTGCAGGGTGGGCGACGGCGGGAGCGTGCGCGCGGCGCGTTGCCGACGTGCGGCACCGGCGAACATCCAGGCCGCCAGTACTCCCGCGAGTGCGCCGAACAGGTGGCCCTGCCACGACACGTCCTCCTGCGTCGGGAGCACCCCCCACAACGCGCTGCCGTAGACGAGCAGCACCAGGACCCCGACGAGCAACTGCCCGAGATCGCGGGCGAAGACGCCGCGCACGATGAGGTAGGACAACCACCCGAACACGATGATCGAGGCGCCGACGTGCAGGGACGCGGTCTCGCCCGTCAGCCAGGTGCCCAGCCCACCCACGATCCACACCACCGCGGTGACGGCCAGACCGCGCGCGATGCCCGAGAGCATCAGCACGAATCCCAACACCAGCAGCGGAACGGTGTTGGCGAACAGGTGGTCCCACCCGTGGTGGAGCAGAGGGGCGAAGGCGACGCCCTGGAGACCGTCGACCGATCGGGGGCCGATGCCGTGCCGGTCGAGGGCGAGACCGGACGCCACGTCCACCGCCTCGATGACGTACAGAACGGCGACGAAGCCACCGATCACCATGGCGGCGCTCGCCCAGCGCGAGCGTCGCGGCTGCGTGGCCGGCTGCGCGCCGGAGGTTCCGAGGGTCATGGCGTTCCCGATCGTGAGGCGAGAGGTGATGTCCGGTTTCGACGATACTCGAGAGTGCGGGTCGGGCTCACGCGCCGGAACTCGGGAACACGTCCCGATAGGCGGGAACCCCGGCCACCGCCTTCGCGGCGAGGATCGCCCGCGCGATGGCGCGCTCGACCACCGGGGCGACCGCCGCGCACACTCCGTCGAGCACGGCCAGATCGGGCATCATCATCGGCATGTCCACCTCGGCGGGGCGGGCGGCCGCCCGTCCCGTCGCGATGGCGAAGATCGTGTCGCCGTCCAGCGGCGAGTGGGCCGGTCGGATCGCGCGTGCGAGCCCGTCGTGTGCGGCGACGGCCACCCGCCGGCACTCCGACTCGGTGAGCTGCGCGTCCGTGGCGACGACGCCGATGGTCGTGTTGAGGGAGGTGTCCTTCGGCGCGAGCTCGGCGGCCGCCCGCACGTCGTCCGCACTCGGGGTTCGCAGGCCCACCTCCGGGACGGACGCCGCACTCCACAGGACACCCGTCGCGGGGTCGAAGACCGATCCGACGGGATTGACGACCATCAACGCGCTGACCACCAGACCCGCCGCGGCGCCGGTCTCGATCCGTGTCGACGCGCTGCCGACGCCGCCTTTCAGGAGCCCGGCGCGCGCGCCCGTCCCCGCGCCGACGCATCCGAGCGCGAAGTCGGCGGACGCGGCTGCCGCAGCTGCTCGTCCGAACTCCGCGTCCGGTCGCACGGACCAGTCCCCCATCGGTAGATCGAAGATCACGGCGCCCGGCACGATCGGGACGACACGGTCGTCTCGGCCCATCCGCACGCCGCGCCGATGCTCCTCGAGGTGGCGCATGACTCCGTCCGCCGCCGCGAGACCGTAGGCGGAACCGCCTGTCAGCAGCACCGCGTCGATCTGCTGCACGGCGTGGGACGGATCCAGCAGGTCGGTCTCGCGGGTACCCGGCCCGCCGCCGCGGACATCGACGGCCGCGGTGACCGGCGCGTCCGTCATGACGACGGTGCAGCCGGTCGCGCGTCCGACGCCGTCGTGGTGCTCGTCGGACAGCGTGACCTCGGGATCCAGCACGTGGTGGTGTCCGACGGTCAGTCCGGCGACGTCCGACAGCAGGTCGCGCATCACGGCATGAGTACCTGGACCAGCGAGTCCTGCATCCAGGTGAGCCAGTGGTAGACGTCCAGGTGCGGTGCTCGCGGATCGTCCTCCTCGAGTTGGTCGGGGGTGTCCGCATCGATGCCGAGGGTGGTGCCGAGGGCCAGCCGGACGTCGTTCAGCCCGGTCAGCCAGGAGTCGGCCTGCTCGCGGGTGAGAACGATCTTGCCGCCGCCGTTCGGCAGCGTCGACAGGATGGTCGCGCCTGCGGCGCGCTTGATGTCGATGATGTCCGGCTCGTACAGGCTGCGGAGGGCGCCGTTGAGGTCGGCCTGCTCGGCGAGCGCGTCGGACTCGGCCGTGTCTGCGCCCTCGGGCCGGTGGAAATCGGGAAGCAACCGCGCGAGCGTGGGGTCCTCGGGAGCGGAGGTGTTGCCGGATCGCATGCCGGTGAGCTCGGCCAGGTCGTCGGTCGGCGCCTCGTCGCCCCGTCGCTCCAGCAGCCCCACCACCGACTCGACGAGCGACCGCAGGACGGCCACCTCGCGGCCGTCCATCTCCGACTTGAACTTGACGCCGCCCAGCGCGTTCTTCCGGGTCCACATGCGCACGACGACGGTCCTTCCAGAGTGGGTGAGACGAGTGTTCGAGAGTCAGACGTCGTGCTGCATGGTGGCCCACAGGCCCGCCGCGTGCAGCTTCTGCACGTCGATCTCCATCTTGTCGCGGGGCCCGCTCGAGACGACCGCCTTGCCTTCCGAGTGCACCTGCATCATCAGCTCCGTCGCCTTGTCCTTGCTGTAGCCGAACAGCTTCTGGAAGACGTAGGTGACGTAGTGCATCAGGTTGACCGGGTCGTCCCAGACGATGGTGACCCAGGGTGTGTCCGTCGCGGTGTCCTCGGACACCTCCACAGCCTCGTCGGGCGTGGCCTGCGGAAGTGTCGCGGTGAGATCCGAAGCCATGCCGCCCAGGATACGGCGTACATCGGTCGCCCCGTGACACGGTGACCGCTCTAGGGTGCAGTGGTGACCTCCACTGCGCTGTTCACCGATCAGTACGAGCTGACCATGCTGTCGGCCGCCCTCCGCGACGGTTCGGCGCATCGCGCCTGCACCTTCGAGGTGTTCGCCCGGCGGCTTCCCGACGGGCGGCGGTACGGCGTCGTCGCGGGCACGGGCCGCTTCCTCGACGCTCTCCGCGACTTCCGCTTCGGTGAGGACGAACTCGCGTCGTTGTCGTTCCTCGAGGCGGACACCCTCGACTGGCTCCGGAGCTACCGGTTCGGCGGAGACATCGACGGTTACCGCGAGGGCGAATTGTTCTTCCCCGGCTCCCCCGTTCTGTCCGTGCGCGGCACCTTCGCCGAGTGCGTGATCCTCGAGACGCTCGCACTGTCGATCTACAACCACGACAGCGCCATCGCCGCCGCGGCCACCCGCATGGTCTCCGCGTCCGACGGCCGGCCGCTCATCGAGATGGGTTCTCGACGCGCCCACGAGGAAGCGGCGGTGGCCTCGTCGCGCGTCGCGTACATCTGCGGTTTCGCGGCCACGTCCAACCTCGAAGCGGTCCGCCGCCACGGCATTCCGGGCGCCGGAACCAGTGCGCACGCCTTCACGCTGCTGCACACGGGCGTCGACGGGCCGGACGAGGCCGCGGCGTTCCGCTCGCAGATCGCCGCCCTCGGTGTGGGCACCACGCTGTTGGTGGACACCTACGACATCACCGCCGGCGTCGCGACGGCCATCGAGGTGGCCGGGCCCGAGCTCGGCGGCGTGCGCATCGACTCGGGCGATCTCGGTGTCCTGGCGCGGCAGGTCCGTCGGCAGCTCGACGACCTCGGCGCCACGCGCACCCGCATCGTCGTCTCGGGCGATCTGGACGAGTACGCCATCGCCTCGCTGCGGGCCGAGCCCGTGGACACCTACGGCGTCGGCACGTCCGTCGTCACGGGATCGGGCGCACCGACCGCCGGCATGGTCTACAAACTGGTCGAGGTCGACGGCATCCCCGTGGCCAAGCGCAGTTCGCACAAGGAGTCGCGCGGTGGACGCAAGCGCGCCGTCCGCCTGGCCCGCAGCACGGGCACCGTCGTCGAGGAGCTGGTGACGAAGGCCGGCGCGCCGTTGCCCGCGACCGATCCGTACACGGTGCGGGAGCTGTCCGTACCCATGGTGCGCGGCGGCGAGATCGTGCACACCGCCACGGTCGAGGACGCACGCACGCTGGTCGCGGAGGGCCTGCGATCACTGCCCTGGGAGGGACTCGGTCTGTCCCAGGGAGATCCGGCCGTGCCGACGGTATTCTCCTGACCGTGGCCACCGCACTCGTCGTCGTCGACGTCCAGAACGATTTCTGTGAGGGCGGCTCGCTGGCCGTCGAAGGCGGGGCGCGAGTCGCCGCCGCCGTCAGCACGCTCGTCGCCGGCGCGAGCTACGACGCCGTCGTCGCGACACGTGATCACCACGTCGACCCCGGCGCCCACTTCTCCGAGACCCCGGACTACGTCGACAGCTGGCCGCGGCACTGCGTTGTCGGCACACCCGGCTGCGACTTCCACCCCGATCTCGACCTCACCCCGATCGAGGCAGTCTTCTCGAAGGGCGAGTACGACGCGGCCTACTCCGGTTTCGAGGGTGCCGACGAGTCCGGCACAGGCCTCGCGGAGTGGCTCCGCGCTCGGAACATCGACGCCGTCCACGTCGTCGGCCTGGCCACCGATCACTGCGTCCGCGCCACGGCCCGCGACGCCGCGCGCGCCGGCTTCGAGACGACGGTGCTGCTGGACTACTGCGCCGCGGTGAGCCCCACGACGGTGCCGGCAGTTCTCGCCGAACTCGCCGACGAGGGTGTACACGCCGACCGCTGACCGAGAGCCCGACGCGTCGGCACACCGGCGTAACCTCGCACGGTGCCGCCGAAGTCGAAGTCCGAGTTACCCACCGTTCCGAGTCTGCTCAGCACCGCGGTGACGGCGCTCGGCGGCACCGAGCGCACGGCCCAGCTCACCATGGCCTCGGCCGTCGCGCACAGCATCGACACCGGCGAGCACCTCGCGGTGCAGGCGGGCACCGGCACCGGCAAGTCGCTCGCCTACCTGGTTCCGTCGCTGCGGCACGCGGTGACGTCGGGGAAGACCGTCGTCGTGTCCACGGCGACCATCGCGCTGCAGCGTCAGCTGGTCGACCGCGACCTGCCGCGTCTGTCGAAGGCTCTCACCACGGCCCTCGCGCACGAACCGACATTCGCGATCCTCAAGGGCCGCGGCAACTACCTGTGCCTCAACAAACTGCACGGCGCACCGTCCGACGCCCCGGAGGAGGAGCTGTTCGACGCCTTCGCCGTGTCGCGGCTCGGCCGTGAGGTCAAGCGCATCACCGAGTGGTCCTCGGACACCGAGACCGGTGACCGCGACGAGCTGAACCCCGGCGTGTCCGATCAGGCCTGGCGGCAGATGAGCGTGACCTCCCGCGAGTGTCTGGGGAAGTCGCGCTGCCCCTACGGCGAGGACTGCTTCGCCGAGCTCGCCCGGGTGGACGCGGCGCGCGCCGACGTCGTGGTCACCAATCACGCGATGCTCGCCATCGACGCCATCACCGGCATCTCGGTGCTGCCCGAACACGACGTCGTCGTGGTGGACGAGGCGCACGAGCTCGTGGACCGGGTGACGTCCGCGGCGACGGCGGAGATGTCCGCGACCGCGGTCGGCGCCGCCATGCGTCGCTGCGGGAAGCTCGTGGAGGACGAGATCCTCGACCGACTGGCCGGCGCTGCAGAGGGTTTCGCCGCGTTGCTCGACGAACTCGAGGGCGGACGCTGGGAGGAGTTGCCCCCCGGCGCGTCCCAGACGATCGCGAGCATCCGCGACGCCGCGTGGGCCGTGCGCACGGCCATCGGGCCGGCCAAGCAGGGCGGCGCCGCCGCGGACCCCGACGCGGCGGCCGCGCGGACCGCGGCTCTCGCCGCCATCGACGACGTGCACGACACCGCGGTGCGCATTCTCGAGACGTACGAGGAGAGCGATCCCGCGAAGCGGCGGGACGTGGTGTGGTTGGCCGTCGACGAGTTCCGCGGCGTCGTGAAGCGGGTGGTCCGGGTGGCACCGCTGTCCGTCGGCGGACTGCTCCGGACCCGGCTGTTCGCGGAGTCGACCGTGGTCCTCACCTCCGCGACGCTCACCGTGGGCGGCTCGTTCGACGGTCTCGCCGTCAACTGGGGTCTGCCGGCCGCCAACCCCACCCGCGTCGACGCGGCCCTCGCGACCGGCACCGAGGCACCGTCCGACGCGGACACGTTCCGGTGGAACTCGCTCGACGTGGGATCGCCGTTCGACCACGGCAGGGCCGGCATCCTCTACATCGCCAAGCACCTCACCGCACCGGGGCGCGACGGTACGTCGCCGAGTCAGCTCGACGAGATAGCGGGGCTCGTGCGCGCCGCGGGTGGCCGCACTCTGGGACTGTTCTCGTCGATGCGGGCGGCGAAGGCCGCGGCGGCCGAGATGCGCGAACGGCTGGACACCCCCGTGCTGTGCCAGGGCGACGACGCCACCGGCGCCCTGGTCGAGCGCTTCGCGCAGGACGAGGCCACGTCACTGTTCGGCACGCTCTCCCTGTGGCAGGGCGTCGACGTCCCCGGTCGGTCACTGACACTCGTGATCGTCGACCGCATACCGTTCCCGCGACCCGACGATCCGCTGCTGGTGGCGCGGCAGCGCGCCGTCGAGTCGCGCGGAGGCAACGGGTTCCTCGCCGTCGCCGCGAACCACGCGGCGCTACTGCTGGCCCAGGGTGTCGGCCGACTGCTCCGCAGCGTCGACGACAAGGGCGTCGTCGCCGTGCTCGACTCCCGACTGGCCACGGCGCGATACGGCGGCTACCTCCGGGCGTCGCTCCCACCGTTCTGGGAGACGACGGACCCGGAGATCGTGCGCAAGGCGCTGACGCGCCTCACCGCCACCCAGACCTGAACCTGGAGGGACCTACATCGGGGACGGACCCGCGACCCGACCGAGCTCGGCGTCTCCCGCGAGCAGCGGATGGTGCGGCAGGACCCGCACCGTGTATCCGACCGACCCGGAGAGCGGCAGCGTCGTGTCGGCGAGAAACCGCTCGCCGCCCGCGGCCGATCCCTGGTGCAGCATCGGGACCGTCACGACGTCGCCGAGCTGCTCGTCCTGATCGACGTGGCCGAACACGGCCTGCACGGACACGTCCGACGGGCCGAGTCCGCCGAGCCCCACCGTCGCGGACAGGGTGAGTGTCGAACCCAGCACCGGGGTGTCCGGCAGCCCGTCCGCCTCGACGTCGGTCACCGTGACCGCGGGCCACGCCGCATCGACGCGGCGCCGATAGTCGGCCATGGCCTTCGCACCGGCGTAGTCGTCGGAGATCGCCGCCGCACCCGCCCGGGTGGCGGGACCGTAGTACTGCTGTGTGTAGTCGCGAACCATCCTGGACGCCAACACCTTCGGGCCCGTGACCGTGAGGGTGTGCCGCACCATCTCGACCCAGCGCGCCGGCAACCCGTCGTCGCCCCGGTCGTAGAACTTGGGGAGCACCGACTTCTCGAGCAACTCGTACAGCGCCGCGGCCTCGAGATCGTCGCGGCGGTTCTCGTCGACGACGCCGTCGGCGGTGGGGATGGCCCAGCCGTTCTCCCCGTCGTACATCTCGTCCCACCATCCGTCCCGGATGGAGAGGTTCAGTCCACCGTTGAGAGCGGACTTCATGCCCGAGGTGCCGCACGCCTCGAGCGGCCGCAACGGGTTGTTGAGCCAGACGTCGCATCCCCAGTAGAGGTAGCGGGCCATCGACATGTCGTAGTCGGGCAGGAAGACGATGCGGTGCCGAACGTCGTGCTGATCGGCGAATCGCACGATCTGCTGGATCAGCGCCTTGCCACCGTCGTCCGCGGGGTGCGACTTGCCGGCCACCACCAGCTGTACCGGGCGGACCGGATCGAGCAGCATGGCGCGCAGGCGCTCCGGTTGCCGCAGCATCAACGTCAGTCGCTTGTAGGTGGGGACACGGCGCGCGAATCCGACCGTGAGCACCGACGGGTCGAACACGTCGTCCGTCCACGCGAGTTCGGCGTCGGTGGACCCGCGCTCGAGGGCCGAGTGGCGCACGCGGCGGCGCACTTCCGCGACCAGATCGGACCGCAGCGCCGAACGCGTCTCCCACAGGTCCGATGCGGAGACCTCGGCCAGATGCTCCCAGCCCTGCGCCTCCTCCATCGTGCGGGTTCCCACCGTGCGCGCCGCGAGGTCGAGCCACCGCTGCGACGCCCACGTCGGTGCGTGCACGCCGTTGGTGACCGAGCCGATGGGGACGTCGGACGCGTCGAATCCGGGCCAGAGTTCGTCGAACATGCCGCGACTGACGATGCCGTGGAGCTTGGAGACTCCGTTCGCGCGCTGCGCCGACCGCAGCCCCATGTGGGCCATGTTGAACACCGCGGGGTCGCTCTCGCGGCCGAGTTCGAGGATGCGTTCCATCTCGATGCCGGGCAGCAGCGACGACTCCGCCGTGCCGTCTCCGAAGTAGAGGCGAACGAGATCCGCGGGGAAGCGGTCGATACCGGCGGGCACGGGAGTGTGCGTCGTGAAGACGGTGGACGCTCGCACCGCGGCGAGCGCGGAATCGAAGTCCAGCCCGCCCGCGTGCAGTTCACGGATGCGCTCGAGACCGAGGAAGCCGGCGTGGCCCTCGTTCATGTGGAAGACGCTGGGCGCGGGAAGCGAGTGGTACTCGGTGTAGGCACGCACGGCGCGGACGCCGCCGACCCCGGCCAGGATCTCCTGCTTCACCCGGTGGTCCTGATCGCCGCCGTAGAGACGATCGGTCACGCCGCGCAGCTCGGGATCGTTGTCGGCGATGTCGGAGTCCAGCAGCAGCAGCGGGATGCGTCCGACCTGGGCGATCCAGATACGCGCGCGCAGCACGCGGTCGCCCGGCATCGCGACGTGGACGAGCACCGGGGAATCGGACTCGTCGGTGAGCAGTCGCAGCGGCAGACCCTGCGGGTCGAGGGACGGATACCGCTCGGCCTGCCAGCCGTCGGCCGTCAGCGACTGGCGGAAGTACCCGGAGCGGTACAGCAGGCCCACGCCGATGAGGGGCAACCCCAGATCGGACGCGGCCTTGAGGTGATCGCCGGCGAGGATGCCGAGACCACCGGAGTAGTTGGGCAGCACCTCGGAGACGCCGAACTCCATCGAGAAGTACGCGATGCCCACCGGCAGATCCGCACCGGAGTCGACCTGCTGCTGGAACCATCGGGGTTGCGCCAGGTAGAGGTGCAGATCGGCGACGAGATCATCCACGCGCTGGACGAACGCGTCGTCGTTCGCCAGGTCCTCGAGGCGGGACGAGCGCACCTCGCCGAGGATGCGCACCGGATCGCGGTCACCACTGACCCACAGGTCCGGATCGATGCTCTCGAACAGCTCCAGGGTCGGCGGATGCCACGACCATCGCAGGTTGACGGACAGTTCGGCGAGTCCGGAGAGTCGGGCCGGGAGCTGCGCGCGGACGGTGAATCTGCGGAGTGCTTTCACGATTCCGAAGACTACTGCGGGCGACCGCCGCGCACCGTGGTTCCGCGTTTGCCGAGGAGCCGTTCGGGTACTTCTCCCGGTGGCGTCCGAGACTGCCGCGTGCCTCGTCCGCAGGTCGCGTCGGTGCTCTCGGTCGGTTTCGAGAAAGACCGGGGCATCTCGTCTACGGTTGACTTCGAGCTCAGCCCGACAACCCGACATCGACAGAACTGCGACAACCAGCAGAAAAGGGGCTTCGGTGACAGGCCGTATCGGCATCGACGACGTACTACCCAACACATCGTCCGGTAAGTATCCCGCCAAGGCCGTTGTGGGAGAGACATTCCCGATCACGGCCGCGGTGTGGCGCGAGGGGCACGACGCCGTCAACGCGACGTTGGCGGTTCGCGGGCCCGGCCAGGGCAAGTCGGTCCACATCCCGATGGTCCCCGGCGAGCAGCCGGACATCTTCCACGGTGTGTTCACTCCCGACGCCGAAGGCTTCTGGATCGCCCGCATCGAGGGCTGGGGTGATCCGATCGCCACCTGGATGCATGCGGTCGAGGCGAAACGCGGCGTGGGCCAGGGGCCGGCCGAACTGGCCAACGATCTCGAGACCGGCGCACGCCTGTTCGAACGCGCCGCGAAGAACGTCGGTCGCTCGGAGAAGCCACTGCTCGAGAACGTCGTGACGGCGCTGCGGAGCGACGCACCGCTGCCGTCACGCGTCGCACCGGCGTTCACGCCCGAGGTGCGCGAGATCCTGCACGAGACGCCGCTGCGCGAGCTGGTGACGCGCGGCGAGGCGATCAACGTCTGGGTCGACCGCCGCGAGGCACTCGTCGGATCGTGGTACGAGCTCTTCCCCCGCTCCACGGGCGGCTGGAACGAGGACAGCACTCCTCGCCACGGCACGTTCGAGACCACCATCGGCGCGCTCCCCCGCGTGGCGGCCATGGGCTTCGACGTCGTCTACTTCCCGCCGATCCATCCGATCGGCAAGGTGAATCGCAAGGGCCGCAACAACACTCTGACTCCGGGACCCACCGACGTGGGCTCGCCGTGGGCCATCGGCTCGTCCGAGGGCGGCCACGACGCGGTGCATCCCGAGCTGGGGACGGTCAAGGAGTTCCGCGCACTCGTCACGGCCGCGCGCAAGCTCGGCCTCGAGATCGCCCTGGACCTCGCCCTGCAGTGCGCCCCGGACCACCCCTGGGCCGCCGCACATCCCGACTGGTTCACCGTGCTCCCCGACGGCACCATCGCCTACGCGGAGAACCCGCCCAAGAAGTACCAGGACATCTACCCGGTCAACTTCGACAACGATCGCAAGGGCATCTACGCGGAGGTGCTGCGCGTCGTCAAGTTCTGGATCAGCCAGGGAGTCAAGATCTTCCGGGTCGACAATCCGCACACCAAGCCACCGGACTTCTGGGAGTGGCTCATCGCCGAGGTCAAGAAGACGCACCCCGACGTGCTCTTCCTCGCCGAGGCGTTCACGCGTCCCGCGCGGCTCTACGGTCTCGCGCGACGCGGTTTCACGCAGTCCTACACGTACTTCACGTGGCGCACGGCCAAGTGGGAGCTCACGGAGTTCGGACAGGAGATCGCCGCCAAGGCCGATCTGGGTCGACCCAACCTGTTCGTCAACACGCCGGACATCCTCCACGAGAGCCTGCAGAAGGGCGGCCCCGGCATGTTCGCGCTGCGTGCCGCTCTCGCCGCCACCCTGTCCCCCACGTGGGGCGTGTACTCGGGATACGAACTCTACGAACACGTTCCGGTGCGCGAGGGCAGCGAGGAGTACCTCGACACGGAGAAATTCGAGTTGCGCCCCCGCGACTTCGAGGGCGCACGGGCTCGCGGCGAATCGCTCGAGCCGTGGTTGACCATGCTCAACGCCGTCCGCAAGGCGCACCCGGCGTTGCAGCAGTTGCGCAACATCCACTTCCACCACGTCGACAACGACGCGATCATCGCCTACTCGAAGTTCGACGCGGTGACCGGTGACGCGGTGCTGGTCGTGATCAACCTGAACCCGTTCGGCGCCGAGGAAGGCACCGTCTGGCTCGACATGCCGCAGATCGGCCGCGACTGGCAGGAGCACCTGACGGTCACCGACGAGGTGAGCGGTCAGCAGTTCCAGTGGGGCCAGGCCAACTACGTCAAGCTCGAGCCGTGGCGGTCGGTCGCCCACATCCTGGCGCTGCCGCCCGTCCCGTTCCCCGCCCGCACCGAACTCGCCTTCCGGAAGGAGATCTCATGACGGAACGCACCACCCCCGGCGCGAGCACGGACACCCTCGCCGCTCCCGGTGATCACGACCTCTCGCTGCTCGCCCGCGGGCAGCACCACGACCCCCACTCCGTTCTCGGCGCGCACCCCGTGCCGGGCGGCACCGCCATCCGGGCGTTGCGTCCCAACGCTCTCAGCGTCACCGCGGTCATCGGCGGGAAGGACCACGAGCTCACACACGTCGCGCACGGCGTGTTCTCGGCCCTGGTGCCGGTGGAGGACCTCGCGGACTACCGGCTCCGCGTCGAGTACCCGGGCGGTCACCAGGTGACCGTCGCCGACGGCTACCGCTTCCTGCCGACCCTCGGCGAGCTCGATCTCCATCTCTTCGGAGAAGGGCGCCACGAACGACTCTGGGACATCCTCGGAGCGCATCTGCAGAGCTACACCACGCCCGACGGACCTGTGAACGGCACCTCGTTCGCGGTGTGGGCCCCGGGCGCCGTCGGCGTCACCGTCGTCGGCGAGTTCGACGGCTGGGGCGGACAGACCTGGCCGATGCGCGTGCTCGGCACCACCGGTGTGTGGGAGCTGTTCGTCCCCGACATCGGCGCCGGCACGCTGTACAAGTTCCGGGTGCACGGCAAGGACGGCTCGGTGAAGGACAAGGCCGACCCGATGGCCTTCGCCACCGAGGTCCCGCCGTCGACGGCGTCGGTCGTGAACCAGTCGTCGTACGAGTGGTCGGACGGTGACTGGATCACCGCCCGCGCCGAGCTGGAACCGCACCGGGCGCCGATGAGCGTGTACGAGGTGCATCTCGCCTCCTGGCGCCCCGGACTGAACTATCGCGAACTGGCGGAACAGCTCTCGGCTCACGTCCGCGAGACCGGCTTCACCCACGTCGAGCTGCTGCCCGTCGCCGAACACCCCTTCGGTGGATCGTGGGGATACCAGGTCACCTCGTACTACGCACCGACGTCGCGCTTCGGCACCCCCGACGACTTCCGCGCCTTCGTCGACCTCCTGCACCGTGACGGCATCGGCGTCATCGTCGACTGGGTCCCGGCGCACTTCCCCAAGGACGACTGGGCCCTCGCGCGGTTCGACGGCTCCCCGCTCTACGAACACGGCGACCCGCAGCGCGGCGAGCAGTTGGACTGGGGCACCTACGTCTTCGACTTCGGTCGTACCGAGGTGCGCAACTTCCTCGTCGCCAACGCGCTGTACTGGATCGAGGAGTTCCACATCGACGGGCTCCGCGTCGACGCGGTCGCGTCGATGCTCTACCTGGACTACTCGCGCCCCGAGGGTGGGTGGAGCCCCAACATCTACGGCGGTCGCGAGAATCTCGAGGCCGTGGCGTTCCTGCAGGAGATGAACGCGACCGTGCACAAGCTGCACCGCGGCGTCGTCACCGTGGCCGAGGAGTCGACCTCGTGGCCCGGCGTCACGCGTCCCACCAGCGTGGGCGGCCTCGGCTTCTCCATGAAGTGGAACATGGGCTGGATGCACGACACGCTCGGGTACATCGGGCGCGATCCGATCCACCGCGCGTACCACCACCACGAGGTCACGTTCTCCCTGGTCTACGCCTGGAGCGAGAACTTCGTGCTGCCCATCAGCCACGACGAGGTCGTGCACGGGAAGGGCACGCTCTGGTCCCGCATGCCGGGTGACGACTGGGCGAAGGCCGCGGGTCTGCGCGGCATGCTCGCCTACATGTGGGCGCATCCCGGCAAGCAACTGCTGTTCATGGGCCAGGAGTTCGGCCAGACCGCCGAGTGGTCCGACGAGCGCGGTCTCGACTGGTGGGAGATCGGCGAGGAGGGAAGCGGCTCGCTGCACCGCGGTGTGCAGCAACTGGTCGGCGACCTCAACCGCACCTACGTCGCAGGCCCGGAGTTCTGGACACAGGACGGCTCGCCCAGTGGCTTCTCGTGGATCGACGCCAACGACACCGCGAACAACGTGCTGAGCTTCCTGCGCTTCGGCGACGACGGCTCCGTCACGGCCTGCCTGTTGAACTTCTCCGGTTCCCCGCACGGCGACTATCGTGTTGGATTACCCGAGCCGGGCCGATGGGTCGAGATCCTCAACACCGACGCGGAGGTCTACGGCGGTTCGGGAGTGGGCAACCTCGGTGAGGTCACCGCGACCGAGCACTCGTGGCACGGTCGTCCGGCATCCGCTCGGGTCGCCCTTCCGCCCTACGGAGCGATCTGGCTCAGACTGGAGAGATGATGCGCGGGGCTCGCGTCCGGTTCGGCTGGTCCGCGAGCCTCCTCGCACTCGCCGTCACCACTGCGCTCACCTCGTGTGGCGCGGTGGTGACGGGCTCCCCCGTCTCCATCTACGACGACCCCTTCACCGTCGCCGGTCTCCCCGTCACGGACGGCCCGTCCGGCCCGAGACCCGGTGTCTCCCATGCCCAGCTCGACGTCGACGGCGCAGCCGGAACGGACGTCGACCTGCTCGCGACGGATGCCGTGGACGACATCCAGAAGTTCTGGCGCACCACGTACTCGACGCTGTTCCGCGGATCCTTCCAGCCCGTCCGGTCGCTGGTGTCCTGGGACGCCACCGCCGACGCCGGCGAGGGTCCGCTCTTCTGCAGCGAACCGACGGACGGACTCGCCAACGCCGGATACTGCTCACTCGACGACAGCATCGGCTGGGACCGTGGTCTGCTCATGCCGGCCATGATCGACGCCTTCGGACCCATGTCGGTGGTCATGGTGCTCGCCCACGAGTACGGCCACGCCGTGCAGACGCAGTCCGGCCTCGTCGGGGACGACGACCCGACCATCGTCGCCGAGCAACAGGCAGACTGCTTCGCGGGCGCCTTCATGCGCCATGTCGCCGAGGGCGACTCGACCCACTTCACGCTCGACACCTCGGACGGGTTGAACGACGTCCTCGCGGCCACCGTGGCCGTCCGCGACGTCGACCCCGGTGATCCCGACTCAGTGCACGGCTCCGCGTTCGAACGGGTCACCGCCGCCCAGATCGGCTTCACCGACGGCGCCGGGGCCTGCACGCGCATCGACGAGAAGGAAGTCGAGTCGCGGCGCTCGACCCTTCCCCAACAGTTCGACAGCCCTCTCGACACCGGCGAGCTCCCCGTCACGCAGGACTCGCTCGAGCAGTTCGCCGCGACGTTCGAACAGGTGATGCCCACCACGGATCCCCCGACGGTCGACTACTCCGGCGCCGACACCGGGTGCGCGGACGCGCTCACCACCGAACCGGTCTCCTACTGCCCCTCCACCAACACGATCGGTATCTCGGTCGACGCGCTGGCCGATCGCGGACGTCCCACCGAGGTGAGCGAGGACGACATCGTGCCGCTCGACGTCACCGGTGACTACGGCGCCTATGTCCTCTTCGTCTCCCGGTACGTGCTGGCCGTGCAGAACGAGGCCGGCCAGGGCCTGACGGACGCCCGAGCCGCGCTCCGGTCGGCGTGCCTGTCGGGAGTGGTCACCGCAGCACTGAGTCCCTCCGACACGGACGCGGCGCAGAGGTCGACGGTGACACTGTCACCGGGCGACCTCGACGAGGCGGTGTCGGGTCTGTTGTCGGACGGGCTCGCCGCGAGTGACGTGGACGGTCGCACGGTCCCCAGCGGCTTCGCGCGCGTCGACGCGTTCCGCTGGGGCGTGCTGGGTGGCCGGGAGGCGTGCGACGGCCGCTACTCCTAGTAGAGGGCGGACGCCAGCTTGCGTCGAGCGGTGACCACCAGCGGATCCGCCGGGTCGAAGAGCTCGAACAACTCCAGCAACCGGGCGCGAGCACGGGCGCGATCGTCCTCACGCGTGCGCCGGACCAGCTCCACGACACGAGCGAACGAGTCCTCGGTCCGCTGCTGATACAGCAACGCGTCGGCCGCCTGGAGACCGAGATCGACGTCGTCCGGCGCCGCGTCGGCCTGCTCGACGATGTCGTCCGGCAGCCCCTGGACGCGTGCCAGGAATCGGACCTGACGCACGCCGTTCAATGCCTGCTTGTTGGCCGGCTCGGCGTCGACGATCTCCTGGAAGGCCGCCTCGGCACCCGCGAGGTCACCCTCGGCGAGCGCGGCCTCGGCTGCGTCGAAGCGCGGGTCCTCGGGCTCGGGGGCCGGTTCGTCGGCGTTCGGGACACCGGTCAGCTTCCCCTCGACGGCGCGGGCGATGGCCGCCAACCACTCACGCAGGCTCTCCTCGGGCTGCAGGCCCTGCAGATCCGCGAGGGGCTGGCCTGCTGCGACGGCGACCAGCGTGGGAACGGCCTGCACGCCGAAGGCCTGCGCGATGCGCGGATTGACGTCGACGTCGACGTTGGCGAGCACCCAGGCGCCGTCACCCTCGACCGCGAGGGCCTCGAGGGACTGCGTCAGCTGCAGCGACTGCGGGGAGCGCGGCGACAGCAGATTGACGATCACGGGGACCTGGCTCGAGCGCACCAACACCTCGGCCTCGAAGTCCACCTCCGTCACCGTGACGGAGACCGCGAGACCGTTGGCGGCGGTGGGAGACGGCGGCGCGGACGCGGCCTGCGCCTTGGCCTTGAGCGCCGAGAGGTCGACCGCGCCGGACATGGCGGCGGCTGCCGCGGCCGACGGACGTACTGGTGGGCGAGATCCGGGTCGAGTCACGAGGTTATTTTGTCACTCCGCCGCGGCCCGCGGCGATGCGGCTCCGGCCGATCGAACCAGACGTCCGGTCCTCGACGCCCACACCTCGAAGACGATGGTGCCGAAGGGCGGGATGCTCGCGAGGAGTGCGAGCACCGTGACGCCCTTGCTCCACCGCAACGCGAGGGCGGTCAGCACGGTGATCACGAGGTACAGGACGAAGACCGCGCCGTGCAGCATGCCCGGGATCCGGACACCACTGTCGATGTTGGGGTCGGGGACGTACTTGACGGCCATGCCGATGAGCAGCGCGACCCAGGTGACGGCTTCCGCGACCGCCACGACGCGGAACCACCGCACGATCGGCGGCTGCGAGACCGTGGAGGACGCGGCAGGTGCGGTGCTGGACAGCTGGTTGTCGGCCATGTGTCCATTCTGCCGCAGTCGGTGAACGGTCCTCGACCATCGGCGGCGTCGCCTTGGCCACACAGAGTTGGCGGTCGTCCAGAGATGCCGACGATCGATTGTGACCCAGACCACGCCCGAACTGCCGGGAAAAAGGTCTAACGTCAAAGTATGACGACCACCGACGAGCACACGACGGCGACCGCGGACGCGGTGACGGCAGGCCTCGTGACGGCCATCGACCACGTGGGGATCGCAGTGGCCGACCTGGACGTCGCCCTCGAGTTCTACCGGGACCACTTCGGGATGACGGTGACCCACCGCGAGGTCAACGAGAGCCAGGGTGTCGTCGAGGCGATGATCTCCGTTCCCGGTGCCGCCGACGGCGCCGCGCAGATCCAGCTCCTCGCTCCCCTCGACGAGACGTCGACCATCGCCAAGTTCCTCGACCGGAACGGTCCCGGCCTGCAGCAGCTCGCCTTCCGCGTCCGCGACGTCGAGGAGACCGCGGCGTTCCTCCGCGAGCGTGGTGCCCGGTTGCTGTACGACGCTCCCCGCCGCGGTACCGCCGATTCCCGGATCAATTTCGTGCACCCCAAGGATGCCGGCGGCGTCCTCGTCGAACTGGTCGAGCCCGCCGCGAGCTGACCCCTCCCCGGAACCCGTCGTGATCAGCACCCGACGGCCGAAACGGGGCGCGTGACGGTAGGTTGTCCGCATGGCACCAGAGAACGTCAGCGGTAGCAGCTCCCTGCCCTTCAGCGTGGTCCGCAAGGGGTACGACAAGGACGAGGTCCAGCGGTACTTCGAGCGGTTCGATGCCGAGCTCCGCGTCATCGCGACCGATCGCGACGCGGCGGCCGCGCAGGCCCGCGATCTCGCGGTCCAGCTCGAGGACGCCCGCGACGAGATCGACGATCTCCGTAAGGACATCGATCGGCTCTCGGTCCCCCCGACCACCGCCGAGGGCATGAGCGATCGCATCTCTCGCATGCTGCGACTCGCCTCGGACGAGGCGTCCGAGGTGCGCGCCAAGGCCGAGGCCGACGCTGCCGAACTCGTGTCCGTGGCCGAGCAGGACGCCACCCGCATGCGCGGCGAGTACGAGGGCCTGGTCGCCGAGCTCAAGGACCGACGGTCCGCACTCGAGACCGAGCACGAGCAGACCATGGCCGAGGCACGCACAGCCGCCGCCCGCATCGTCGAGGAGGCGCAGGCCGAGCGTGATCGCCTCGCCGCCGAGGCCGAGAAGAAGCGCGCCGCGGTGCAGGAGGACTTCGAGATCACGATGGCCGATCGCCGCACCAAGGTGATGAACGCCGTCGACGAGCTCGAAGCCGACTCCAAGGCCGAGGCGGATCGTCGGCTCGCCGATGCCACCGCCGAGGCCAAGCGTCGGCTCCAGGCCGCCACCGAGCAGTCGGAGCGCCGCATCGCTCACGCCAAGGAGCTCGCCGAGGAACTGCGAGTCCTGCGTGGCCGGGTGCTCGCTCAGCTGCTCGGCATCCGCGGCCAACTCGATTCCGTGCCGGCCATGCTCGCCTCGGTCAACCGGGAGAGCGAACTGCTCGACGCACCGTTGGCGCCGGACGATCTCGAGATCGACGAGTCACTCCTCGACGATGCACCGGCCGAGACGTCGACCGAGCGCTCCTCGAACGGCCAGTCGAGCTCGACCCAGTCCTGAGAGTCAGGACCACCTGCGGGTGAGCCCGCGGGTACCGCGTCCGGACCAGCAACCCGTGTGCCAGTGCCGCCTGTCGTCGGGTCCGCCGAGTTTCTCGGCGGGCCAGACGACCACGTGCGCCACACCGGGCATGATCTCGTGGTCGCAGCCGGGGCACCGATAGGTCTTGGTCGCACGAGCGCCGGGAATCGGGCGCACGACGTACTCCTCGTCGCCGTCGAAGGACGGGCCGCGCTCCACTCGCGCCGTGGCGTCACCGAACGTCGGCGCGGGTCGCCCAGGTCGGCCCGACCGGCCGGCTCGTTGGTTGTTGCGTCTCGGCACTCGACCGATGGTAGGCGACCGCGTCAGAAGAGCGTGAACGCGGACGATTCGATTCCGCGGAGCGAGTCGTAGTCCAGTGTGAGGCACCGAATCCCGCGATCCTCCGCGAGCGTCTTCGCCTGCGGCTTGATCTGCTGGGCCGCGAACACGCCCCGCACCGGAGCCAGCAGTGGATCACGGTTCAGGAGTTCGAGATAGCGAGTCAGCTGCTCGACACCGTCGATGTCTCCTCGACGCTTGATCTCCACCGCGACCGTCGCACCGTCCTCGGCGCGGCACAGAAGGTCCACGGGTCCG
This sequence comes from Rhodococcus sp. BP-160, assembly GCF_019836205.1. NCBI lineage: Bacteria > Bacillati > Actinomycetota > Actinomycetes > Mycobacteriales > Nocardiaceae > Rhodococcus > Rhodococcus sp. BP-160. Next base: position 2,266 of record NZ_JABUEK010000002.1, on the reverse strand, counting down.
ATCGCCGTCGGGTACTCCCGGCGTACCAGGGTGTACCCGTCACCGAGCGTGTGCACGTGCTCGGCGAGCAGTTCCTGCAGATGGGACTCGACGCCGTCCTTGGTCAGACCCGGATCGACACCCAGCTCGTGGCTGCTGTCGAGTTCGATGTCCTCGATCGTGATGCGCAGTTCCTCGCCGGCCTTGTTGGTCACGACCCACAGCTGTCGGTCCGCGGGCACGACGTCGCCGTCGGCAGGGAAGGCCTCTGCAGGGTTCTCGACCAGCCAGCACGGCGGCGTCATCCAGTTGAGCGGCTTGTACGCCCGATCGTCCGCATGGACGCTCACCGATCCGTCGGACTTGACGAGCAGTAGACGCTTCGCCCACGGCAGATGGGCCGTCAACCGACCGACGTAGTCGACCTGACACCGAGCAATGACCAGACGCACCGGGCCACCCTATCGACCGTGTGGGCCGCCGTCAGGCAGGGGTCGCGAGCTGCGTCTCCTCCGACCGCCCCCGCAACGTCACGCTCTTGCCGAACGACCACGCGTCACTCGACTGATTGTGGGCGTGCTCCACCGTGCGTGCCGACGCCACCAGACGCCCGTCGGCAGACTTCGCGAGCTCGGACAACCGGGCCGCCTCGTTCACCGGATCACCGATGACCGTGTACTCGAATCGTTGCTTCGCACCGATGTTGCCCGCGACGGCTCGCCCGGACGCGATACCGATGGCTGCCTGGCAGTCCGGGACCTCGTTCTCGAGTCGCCGCATGATGGCGCGAGCCGCGCTGAGGGCCTCCCCGCAGTGATCGTCGAGATCGCCGGGAGCACCGAAGATGGCCAGCGCCGCATCGCCCTCGAACTTGTTGACGAAACCGTGATGCTTGTCCACCTCGTCGACCACCACGTCGAAGAAGCGGTTCAACAGATCCACCACCTGCGCCGGGGGCTGGGAGGCCGCCAGCTCCGTGGATCCGATCAAGTCGATGAAGAAAACGGCGATGTCGCGCTCCTCGCCGCCGAGCTCGGGATTGCTCTTCAGCGCGGCCTCGGCGACCTCCATGCCGACGTGGCGACCGAACAGGTCCCGGATCTTGTCCCGCTCGGCGAGGCCCTCGGCCATGCGGTTGAAGCCGCTCTGCAGTTCGCCGAGCTCGGTGCCGTCGTAGACGGACACCCGTGCGTCGAGGTTGCCGCGTTCGATCTCGACCATCGCCGAGCGCACGTTGTCGATGGGCGCCGTCGTCGCCAGACCGCCGAGCAGCGTCAGCGCGAAGCCGAACAGGAACGTGATGCCGCCGAGCGCGAGGATGGCGACCGCGAACTGGTCGGCGGTGGTGTCATCGCGGATGAACGAGGCGATGGCGATGACCATGAGTCCCGCCACGGGGACGCCGGTACCGAGGAGCCACGAGAGGATGGAGCGCCCCATCACCCCGGCGATACGGATACGGCGGAGATCGCCGGCCTCGAGAGCACGCGCCGCCGCCGGGCGCAGAGCGAACTCCGTCAGCAGGTAGCTGAACGCGCAGACGGTCGCACCACCGAACGCGATGGTGAACGCGACCTTGGGGATGGAGTTGGGATCGATGATGCCGTCGGCCGTCGTGACGATGACGAGCCCGCCGATCCAGAGGCCGATCTGCAACCGGGTGAGCCGCCACGGCATCGCCAGCGTGCGCTTCTGTTCCTTGCGGGTGGGCACGCGGTCCTCGATGGCCCAGCGCAGTCCCTTGACGGTGCGCTTGGTTCCCCACCCCACTCCGATGAGGAACGCGACCACGAGGTAGCACGGGATGAGGATGAAGTTCACCCACCAGTACTCACGGGGCGTGACGACGTCCGGCCCCGGCACGACCACGCTGATGAGTGCACCCACGATCACGGCGCCGATCGCGTTGGCGCCCAGCAGGAAGACGGTGAGCAGAATCTGCACCCGGATACGCCGGCGACGCGGTGATTCCTCGGTGTGCCCGAGCAGCGGGGAGCCCAGAGGCGAGATCGAGCGTCGTGGTTTCTGCGGCATGGTGGATACGAGACTATCCCGGCGCGCGTAGGACGGGACTCTGCTTGATCGGACTGTGTCCGGACACCGATACCCGTGAATGCAGAAAGCCCCCCGACCGGTGGTCGGGGGGCTTTCTGGGAAGGGTTGTTCGGCGGTGTCCTACTCTCCCACACCCTGTCGGGTGCAGTACCATCGGCGCTGGAGGGCTTAGCTTCCGGGTTCGGAATGGGTCCGGGCGTTTCCCCTCCGCTATGGCCACCGAAACTCTGTG